>CAZWNL010000041.1:0-1552 GCA_964635615.1 uncultured Bacteroides sp. | reverse complement strand
GAAATGTACCCTCTCCGCATCCTGCATCAACTATAGTACATTCACTTTGGTGACAAATATGCGCAGTTACAAGTGAATTCATTGTTTCCATAAGTTCCTCATAGAACCCGCTATCGTATACCAAACGTCTATGCTCGAATAACTCCGCATTATAAATTTTCAAAGATGCCTTTTGTACAAAATTTATATATCCTCTTTTTGAAATATCATAACAATGGCTTTTTTCACAGACCATACTTGATTTTAAAACTTTCATTTGCTTCCCACACAGAGGGCACGCAAATAAAAAGGAAGACGCTTCCCATTTATTTCCCATATCATTAATATCCTTTCTTTTTCAATATTTGGGCATAAAAATACTGTAAAGAAAGAATTGAAAAAATGGGTTCACTAAACTAAGCAGAGGCACGCCTCTGCCAGATGAAATCAGATTTTATTCTTACTTTACAGCAGTTATTTACAAATAAAGGGCTTATAAGACTTGTTACACATAGTTTTCCTATCCTTCCTTAATATCTTTTGTCTTGATCCGCTTCTTTTTCTAAGGAAACGCTGATTAAATCATCGTTTCCTCAGAGCCTCCGGTGTGGTGGATGTGTACCCTTAATGTCTGTCAAGTTCAGGGATAAATTCCAACCGCAGCCGCATCCCCATCCCTTTTGCCAGCCTTTTAATCATGTCAAGGCTGGGATTTCTCGTCCCGTTCTCAATCCTGCTGATATCTGCCTGAGTAATGCCGGTTCGTTTCGACAATTCCTCTTGCGTAAGCCGCTGTTCTTTTCTGGCATCTATCAATGCTCGTATAATGTCAAATTCCGGTTCCAAAGCATCATATTCTTCTTTCACCTCTGGATCACTTAACAATTCTCTTTTAAAATCTTCATATTTTGTCATGACCCACCTCTCCTTTCATAATCAGCCCGATATTTTTTCGCAAGCGCCATCTCTTCCCTTGGTGTTTTTTGTGTTTTTTTCACAAATCCATTTGTCAAAATTATTTTCTCACCTTGAACAAAAAAATATAACACTCTTGTAATGTCAGAGCCTTGAATCGCACGTATTTCAAAAATCCCGTCTCCCAATGAACCTGAATACGGAAGCCTCAATGACGGACCTTTTTCCACAAGTAAATCTAAAATTCTTAGTATTTTTGCTTTCATTTTAGCATCCAGGCTGAAAATAAATTCCTTCGCAGGTTCTTCTCCACTTTCCTTAGCATAAAACACAATTTCATACATTCTGGTTTTCTCCCCTTTACTTAGTATATGTTGTATTCAACATAATGTCAAGTGACAGAAATTTGACACAAAAGATATTAAGAGATAAAATAATATAATCATCCCTTTGGAGGTCTACAAAATGGTGGAAGAATGGTTAGAAAAACACAATAACTATCGGATTCAGAACAAGAAAGCATGGGAATATTCCGCTTATGAATTCTGGTACAGGCACTCCGGTACCCCAGCCGAACGGGCAAAAGAAATCCTCAAAAATCCTTTGGGAATGTTGAAAAGATATGCTGATTATTTTGACAGCTACGCCGATGTACGGA
>CAZWNL010000040.1:0-2518 GCA_964635615.1 uncultured Bacteroides sp. | reverse complement strand
CCATTTCTTTTCCATAGCCTTTTCCACGTTTCGTATCATCGACAATCACAAAACCAAGCCGTATTTCTTCGAGATTATTCTCATTCGGGAAACGCATTGTTAAATGTCCTATGATTCCGGTATCATCAAAAGCCGTCATACCCCAGATTTTTTCATTGTCCTTATCTCTATCGTAATATAAGTTCATATCTTCGGCAGTAATCGGATATTTCTCATAACGGTCTGCACTCCATTGCCGAAAAGCATATTCGCTTTTTAACCATTTCGTTATGATCTGGGCATCACAAGCCTTATATGGTCTTAGTCTCAGCATAGTTTTCCCTCCGATAGTTTTATTTTGTTTCAAATATAAGCTCCATGGCATCACTATCAGCCATAGTAAGCGTCAACCTGTTCCCGGATATTTTTGCTTTCATTGGTTTTGTACTATCATTATAATTTAATATATATACACCTTCGGATTCTGTGAGCATACCACTATGACTCTTTCCATTTGACGAAAATGTAAAGTTTGTTCCATCCGTACAGGAAAATTGTGGTGCAAGACTGTCAGGCGGTACATCTATAAATTTCTCTGTTTTTCCATTAACTGTCATTTCTACCAACTGCCAATTATCTGTTATTGATGCATTGCCTGAAGAACCTGTGGACCCACATCCCACAAGCAGACACATCACACACAATATACTGCATAATAAGCATACTTTCTTTTTCATTATGGGACCTCCTTACATTGAATGCCAGCCATTTAAATTGCTTTCTGTTAATTTTCAATTGAATGGGATTCATTCTTCTATGATATCAATTACAGCACAAAGGGCAGTTTAAAACAAGCGATTTTTTGAACTTTAGCAAGCGTGTTGTTCTGTAGTAAGCAAGCTATCAATATCTATAAAAGCATTTTCTATCCGTTCTGTATGATAGCCCCAATAATTGTCATATATTTCCTGCGTAATGCCACATGTATCCCACTCTCTCAAAACATCAGCCGTTTTCTTATTTTTATAATCGGCATAGTATTCGAGTAGATACATAAAAAATTGCATTTCAACCGTCATATTACTCACCTCTAATATAAATCGAGTTACATGGATTACCTGTAATTTTTTCAGCTTCCCACATTTCCAAAATTGCCCCTGCTCCATATGCACTTAAACCATGTTCTTCATCTTCTAACATTGCATGCGTTTGAGAAAAGATAAACTCACGCAAAGCATCCATGGAACTATAGCCATACTTATCGACTATCATGGTGACCACTTCTTGATTATAATAATCAATAATTTCCGGCTCCAATCGCTTCATATCACAATTACCTCCGAAAAATCCAGTTTCTTCAATGCCTTTTCCATCTTAAATGTATATTTAGTATTTCAATTTTTGAGAATATTTTAGCCACATCATGTTTCTCATACAAATCAAAACCACCCTTGTCCGAAAGACAAACATTTTTATAATAGACAGATGCTATCCTTCAGACTGTCAAAAACCATACTCATAATCTCCAAATCTCTTAAGCAATCACCCGTTTCCAATGAATGATTTGCACCTTCAAAGGTTTTCAGCTTAAGATTTAACTTTTTGCAGTTCTCCTCTGCAACCGAAGATTCACACCACGGATCATTTAATCCATGAAACACAATGCCACTTTTCTCCCTAAGAACAGAAAATGTTTGTGGTACAGGAGTAAAACAAATGTGCTGCGCATTGACAGCATGGTCATTATCATAGACTGCCGCCACAGCGGTTCCGATACTCTTTGAAATAAACAACACGCTCTCATATTCTTGAAAATTCACATCACAAAGCGTCTCCTCTGCCTGTGTTCTCGCAATCTCAAAAGACTGCTTCATTTTTTCCTCATTTCCTTTTACATCTGAGGGAAATCCTGTATAATTAACCTCTATTATCTGATACCCCGACTCTTTTGCTAGCTTCTTTCCATAGTACAAAAGAGGTTTATCTGTATGATATCCGATTCCCGGAAAAATGACTGCTGCCTTCATGTTTATATCTCCTTACAAATTTTTTTATATTATACTTAATAGTTCTTCAATAATCAACGAATTAATGTTTCCCTATAAATACATCAAACTTTCAGCACAGAGCCATTTTGTTATAAAAATAGCGGTAAATCTGTAATAGGTTTACCGCTACTTTGTTAGTGATTATTATTTAGTTTTGAATTAGATAAATTTAAATTTTATAAATTACAATGTTTGCAACATCATAGGTAACGCACCCTCAACCACTTTAAAGCCCATCTTTTGGTAAAATGGAAATAGATTTTCATTTTCTGCGGTCAAAATCAGATACAGATATCCCTCATACACCTTTTTCAACTTCATTAAGAGATTACTCCCGATTTTCAAATTTTGGTACTCAGGACGAATCAGTAAATAGTGAGCATATGCGGTTAATTCCCCATCATCTATGGCATTGATCAAACCAACAAGTTTTGATCCATCCCATGCAGATATAACAGTATCTGACTGCGATAATGCTCTGACTAAACGGT
>CAZWNL010000039.1:0-2568 GCA_964635615.1 uncultured Bacteroides sp. | reverse complement strand
TTCTGCCTTCAATTTTCATAAGTAAACTTGGGTTTGGATTCATATTTTGAACAATCTCAGCATTCTCAAATACACAAATCAAATCAAGTCCCAAAATTGCTTTGATTGGACGACTGCCAAAAGCCGCTTCCATATCATCTGTGACTGGAATTTCTTTTAATTCATAGGTTGGGAAATCCATCTCATATAAATTTCCTTTGCGAACAACTGTAAGCATACCGCTTAAAGTGTTAAATTCCACCTGTTTTGCATCTGGTTCATAATAATTTAGAATCACAAAGGCAGATGCCAAGGTAGCATGACCGCACAATTCCACCTCTGTTCCCGGTGTGAACCAACGTAGATGATAGCCCACTTCTTCTTTTACGATAAAAGCAGTTTCCGATAAATTGTTTTCAGCTGCAAGCTGCATCATCCATGTTTCTTCCGGCCATTTATCCATAACACAAACAGCGGCAGGGTTACCACTAAATACTTTGTTTGTAAAAGCATCAACGATATATTGCTTCATAAATGTCTCCTCTGTAAATTCTGATTTATCTCAGCCAACCTCTGAAAACCCTGTGTTTTCAAAGCGATTCGCCTGTTAAATGCGCTAAACTTATGTTATTTTCCCTTATTTTTGACTATACGAGCCGAAACAGGGAAAATCATTTGTCCGAATGTCTAACCTCTTTCTCAGGAGGTAAACCGCCCTCGGCGTTTGAGAGCGAAATACACCCCTCGCACAAACCTGCGGTATGTACTCAAGATATTTCGTCTTGTGAGGAATTAACACACCATTGTTAAGACTCAATTATTAAAAAAATCCAGGATACTATTTATTCCTGAGAGGGCCACTTTATCTTTGATCGCAGGTCTTTCGTTAGTATTATGACTATATACCACTTCATGTATATTATAACAGTTCATATGATGTAAAAGAGTACATGCTGTGTCGTAAGGTTTATTTATGTTGCCATCGCCTCCGCCCACTAAAATAACTGCGCCTTTTTTTTCATAACAGGTTCTTCTTTTCTAAAATATCTGGCACACCAATAGGTTTGAAGCCTACTTCCTACATCTAACAGTTTCCCAGTTAACTCTGAAAAATAGATGGGTGAAGCAATTAGAACATTATCACAATCTTGAATATATCCATATATCTCTTGCATCTCATCATTTATTGCGCACCCTCGTTTTCCCCAACAATATCTACAATCGATACAGGGTGAAATGTTGCACCTGTAAGCATCTACAATCCTATATTCACCCCACAATTTTTCTGTTACTTTTTCAATAAGTTGAGATGTATCCCCCGTTATTCTGGGCGAACCATTTAGAATCAATGTTTTCATAAAATCGCTCCCATAGTTCTATTTATGAATTACCATAACATATGGCGTTGTTTTTCCATTATCACACTTTGCTATAGCTTGTTATCAAATTTTGCAAGCGAACTGCGATAAACCCTTTGTTTTCAACGTTTTTGGAGGATTTTAATATCAACCTATAGCGGGTGGTAACATTCTAAGATTTTAACAGTTTCAAACTCAAATTTGTCAGTCTCTCCTAACATTAAAAATATATCTTATTTACTTTCGGCTTTCAAATATAAAATTATCGCCGTAGCAATGGCTACCGTTACGAGCCCGAAATATACATATACACCGTGAATAGCAATCATATTGCTACCTGCCAATGTATAAATCAGCACAGCGAGCGTGGAGGCGAGCGAACTTGAAATCTGCCTCAGTGTGTTAAAGATTGCACTGCCGTCAACTCGTTCCTTTCCTTCAAGCCCACTCAGAGCCATTGCGGTTGTCGGTGAATTCAAAGATGACATGGCAATCGTCTGTACTGCAAAGACAACAGCTATATATATAATTGACGTATTCTGCGAGAATAAAAAGCCCATTACCGAATATACTGCAAATAAACCTGTTCCTGCAACAAACATCGGTTTAATCCCAACTTTATCGTACAACCTGCCTGCGGAAAGCGTTGTAATAACCGATAAAACCGAGCCTACGATTGTGGCAAGTCCATATGCAGTATCGGAAAAGCCTCTGATTACTTTTGAAAAAATAGGTAATATCATTGCATTTCCCATACAAATAAGATACATACAAAGACTTAGTATAACAGCTATCCTAAATCCCGCATTCCTGAACACACGCAAATTCAACATAGGTTTTTCGGATTTTAACTGCAAAACTACAAAAATACCAAGAAGCAGAAGTCCCACAAATATAAGCCCTCCACCCTTTATAGAAAAAAGACCTCCGCTTATATTGCTCACACCGATAAGAAACGCTGCAAATCCGAATGAAGAAAGTGATACATACAGGATATTCAAATCTGCATCTTCCTTATCCGTAATATTTTTCATAAATATGATACCGCATATGATAATCAGGAGTCCAACAATACACAGTGATGCAAAAACGCCTTTCCACCCAAATGAATCCAGAATAAGTCCTGCATATGTAGGTCCCACAACCGAGGATACCATTGCTGCCATAGAATATGCGCCCATAATTGTTCCATGCTTTTCCTTCGGATAAAGCTTCAGCAGAACGATCTGTG
>CAZWNL010000038.1:0-3151 GCA_964635615.1 uncultured Bacteroides sp. | reverse complement strand
GGTTTTTACTGTCCGGCTCAATCTTTTTCCGCAAATTATATATCACATTTACGACGCTTGAATGACAGCTATCGCTTTCCATACTCCAAACAGCTTCAAAGATTTGCGACTGCGTGAATACCCTGTTCGGACTGGAAGCAAGAAAGACAAGCGTACCATACTCAAGACGGGTAAGGCGCACATCTCTCCTATCCCGCAGCACTCTATGCTGATGTTGCCATATTTCCAAACCTTGAAAGGATAATACAGACGGGGAAACAGGTTGTTGTTCCGCTTCAATCTGAAATTCGTCTGCCAAGAGGGAAACCACCCCTTGAAAGACTGTTTCCTCACTGTCCTTAAATGTCAGCACTATCATTTTTCCCATGTTCATTACCTCACTTATCCGTTGCACTTAAACAACTTTTTCTGTCATGGTTTCCTTTTATTTGACGGTAAGTAAAAAGTATATATGTCATAAATCGCAATGTCAATTTTATGCGGATAAGAGAAGAAACAGCCACTGTCAACACAGGGCGTATGGAGATTACTCTGTATGTCCTTTTTTCATGTAAAGGAGAATATAAGATATGTCAGAGAACACAGAAACAAAGCAGACGGAAGAACGCAAGCCGCATCTTGTAAAGACCATAGGCAAAACGACCTACCTTGTGACCTGTCACTTTAGCGAAGCGAGCAGGGAAACCTTGCAGGATTAGATAAAACGCATGATTTTGAGGGATATTCAGAGTGGAAATTACTAAATTTCAAATTCACACTTTTTTGTCTTGACGAAACAGACCAAAATGCGTTATTTACGACTGAAAAAATTTTTGAGTGAAATTTTCGTCCATTACCAATGGACTGCTCAACTTGGTTGAACCTCGCGGGACAATCTATATTTACCCGATAAATCTGTCGTTTCATTGGATAATTCACCTCTTCGTATGTAACTTAAATTTCGATCTACAGTAGGTTTGAAAATTAAGCATCAATTTCTAAATTGACCTAACTTTGCAAAATCGATTGACCATAGCATTTAGAATAATAATTGCAAGCAGCATCCACGTTTTATTTGGCTAGATAAGACGGTTAGGCGGTTGAGTCACGTCAAAACAGTGATGTTCTGTTTATCGGATAGATACCCTTGCTATGAAAGGAGGGCGATAGAAGAAGTGACAATTGTCGTAGAATTTATTGTTGGAATTCTTGGCAGAATTGTAAGCGGAGTATTTACAGCTTACATAGTACGCCTCGTAGATAGATTTACGCACAAAAATAACCGCCATGAGAAGTAAAGCGCTTACTTTTGTGTTAATAATCTGATTTTTAAATTTATTAGCCATAATCGACCAAATTATGACCCAACCGTCTAACGGATGCTGTTTGTTTTGTTTAGATTACTTTCTATAATCACTATATTAAATCAATTAGTGCTTAATTTCAATACATTAAGTGGCACATTATGTTGGTAAAGAAAATAGGTTTAGCTGAAATTAGATTTATTGGTTATCTTTACCCTCTCTCTTGTCTTACGCAATTTTATTATTTCAGCACATTCAGGACAATATATTGCTTTTGTTGCTTGCTTGTTTCTCCAAAACGGAGCACCACAATAATCACAAATTCTCGGCACTGAATTTTCTGGCTCAGAACCTTCCCAAAAATTTTGAAAATCAATCAGTTTTCTGTTTTCTTCCATTATTATATTCTGACAATTGGGACAAACTCTTACACGTATATTAGTAACTTCATTATCAGACAAATCATAAAAACGTGCTATATAGGTACGGCTATAACTATCTTTTAAATTCGTATTACCACTTATAGCTGTTATGCCAGTAGACACAGGTGGATTAGGATTATTTGTATCTGCAATTGTAATTGCAGATTTACAAGTCGTATTATTTCCATCTGCCCATATAGCAGTTACAGTAATATTTCCTGCAGCAATCATGGTTAATAATCCTGTATCTGAAGCAGCAGCAATAGTATCATCACTGACTGTATAAGAAAGTGTTGGATTACTTACAACAATTCCATTTTTAATTGCTGTGTATGATAACTGATATGTGCCAGTAGACAAATCTAAAGAAGTTACACCATCATATACAAGAGAGTATATATCAGCAGGTTTTGCTTTTCTGGTCATGTAGATATAGGCAAGTCCATTATTTTAGAAAACATTGCCCACTTTGTAATATCCACAAAAGTTATAATACGCATTATTTATCTCCATCTGCTCTGCATATGTGTTCAATCCAGTATACACTGTAACACTCCCGGAAATCATACTGATTGTACTGTTATGAGTTAATGTGTATTTGTCTGATACAACAGCACATGGAACATTGACCTATCTTTTTTCTTCGTTTGAGTAAACACTGAACACCGTATCACATCTAACTGCCATACTGGTATAATATATATCACTCTCAACGCCATCCTGACTATTTACAAGATATTGTTCACCTTTAAGAGTGAATATTGTTCCAATATGAATATCCGTATCCTGTAAATAATAAAACCTTAACTTCTCCTGTGGATTAGTACCCTTGCCATTTTTACGAAAGAATACCTTATAGGTGTAAATTGTGAGTAAAGTGAAATTTGGGAAAAATAAGCAAGGTGATAATCCGGTGTATGTAGATAGCCCTTATTGGATGAATATGGTACAATCTTAGAAGAAACGAGGTAAAGCAATATGGAAAAGCAGGTTTTTATCACAGAAGAGGAACGGATAAAGTGCCAAAAGGTGGTTGATGCGTTTGCAGAGCTGTATGAGATAGAAAATATCGTGGTGCTTGACGTTGGTAGGTACGGTTTTGTTGAGCTGAAATATTACAAGTCGCCACATGGCTTTGAGGATGCATTAACCTTTACGGACAGCGTAGCATTATTTGAAGACTTGTGGGAGGAATGGCTGAATACAAAGCTGTATTTGCTGGCAAAAGGTACTCCATTGTTGGAGAAAGGCTACAAAGGCATATTTGAGAGTTTGTCAAAAGAAAAACAGTCGGAACTTATTGTAAGAAAAGCTAATTTTGCTAAAGTGGCAGGGATATATCTGTAATATTGTTTCTGTGGGAAAATAGAACAGTAGTTAGTGAACAATCAAGGAATAGAATGGGTTAGTCTGCTAAGGGCAAAGAACAGTGATACTAACAACATA
>CAZWNL010000037.1:0-3453 GCA_964635615.1 uncultured Bacteroides sp. | reverse complement strand
CATCTGCCTGCGCCGTTGCAAGCTCCTCCTTTGTCACCTCAATATCAGCCTCAAGATCCACCTTTTTTGCCTCAAGATCAACTATTTGGTTCGTATAATCCTCAACCTTTGAGTCAAGCTCCTTTATAGCAGCTATAATGTCTGACTGTTCAGCTGTAAGCTGATCTAAAATTCCCTGTGCTTCATCCTTTTTGCTCTGCGCTTCCTTCTTTTTTTCCTCAAGCTCCTGAATCTCTGAAGCATTAACATATGTAAAATTCGTAATACCGACAGCGGCAACAATTAAAAGCACCAGAAATGACCTTAGAATTTTTTTGCGCATTTTATACCTCCTTAAACTTTAAGATGTTTTCTTGTTGTAATTATACTGCCTATTAAGCCTAAGCCTATTCCGATTGCAACTGATATAGGAATAAGCACCATAAACAAATCCTTAACAGGAACAAATGCAAAAAGGTTTTTCACGATTGCAAATCTTCCTATAACATAATCCACTATATTATCATATAATAAATATACTAATACAAGCGGTAATGACGAACCAATCAAGCCTATGGTTACACCCTCCACAATGAACGGTGCCCTGACAAAGAAATTGGTTGCACCAATCAGCTTCATAATTGCAATTTCTTCTTTTCTTACTGTAATACCTATAGTTATTGTATTACTGATAAGGAATATTGATACCAACAGGAGTATTGCAACAATTCCTACAGATGCATATGTAACTACGCTGCTAAGTGCTGCTATACCATCCGCAGTAACCTCAGAGGTAAGCACCTTTCTTACTCCCTTAAGCTCCTTTAAATAATTGACAAATTCCGCCTGATTATCCAAATCCTTTAAGGTTATCTTATAGGAAGCGCTGTTTTTGAGTGGGTTGTCCCCCGCAAATGCCTCCATGGCAGCCTCATAATCCTCATAATTTTTCCTTGCATATTCCTCCCATGCTTGGTCTGCGGAAACAAAATCCATTGTATTTATTTCTTCCCTAAGTCTTATCTGCTGCCCTATCAGTGCTATATTATCCTGCGAAATACCCTCATCAAAGAAAACTGAAATTGACACCGTGTTTTTAAGGTCGGTCATTGCCGTCCTAAAATTTACTATAACACAATAAAATATTCCAAATAAAAACAGACAGGAAACGATTGTTCCAATTGATGCCAAAGAGAACAAAAGGTTTCTTCTTATGTTCTTAAACCCCTGTCTGATGCTGTATGCCATTGAACTAATCCTCATCTATATACCCACCCTTTTGTTCATCACTTATTATTTGACCCTTTTTAAGGGTAATAACTCTTTTCTTCATCATATTTACTATCTCTTTATTATGCGTAACAACAACTACGGTTGTTCCTTTTTTGTTTACATCCTCCAAAAGCTTCATTATTTCCCATGAATTTTTGGGGTCAAGGTTACCTGTCGGCTCATCCGCAAGAAGAAGCTCCGGCTTATTCACAAGCGCCCTTGCAAGGGCAACCCTCTGCTGCTCACCACCTGAGAGCTGCTTCGGATAAGACTTATACTTATCCGCAAGACCCACCAGTGTAAGCATTGCAGGCACCTGTCTCCTTATGAACCTTGTTGGAACCTCTATAACTCTCTGCGCAAATGCAACATTTTCGTATACGGTTCTGTCCTTCAAAAGGCGGAAGTTCTGAAACACGATTCCCATTTTTCTTCTGAGCTTGGGAAGATTTCTCCTTTTCAGCTTGTTGTAATCAACACCTGCCACATTTATCTTGCCGCTTGTAGGGTCAAGTTCCTTAAGCAGAAGTCTCATAAGCGTTGTCTTTCCCGAACCGCTGGCACCGACAATAAATACAAACTCACCCTTTTCAATTTTTATGTTTATGTCGTTTAAAGCATAGCTTTTTCCGCCCGGGTACTTCATTTTAACATTCTCTAGTGATATCATAATAATCTCCTGTAATATATGTCCGTAAAGCAGCTCCAAAGGAGACCTTTACGGACCTGCGTGCTATAATTTAATAATCTAAGGATTCCATATATTTCATATACTTGACTACCATGAGGGCAATCTTAAAGGTAATGGCATCCTCGAACACCCTAAGGTCAAGACCCGTACTCTTTTCCAGCTTATCAAGCCTGTACACAAGAGTATTTCTGTGAATGTAAAGCTGTCTTGAGGTCTCAGATACATTTAAGCTGTTCTCAAAAAACTTATTTATGGTAGTAAGTGTTTCATCATCAAATTCATCAGGAGATTTTCCGTCAAATATCTCCTTTATAAACATTTTACAAAGAGGAATCGGAAGCTGATAAATAAGCCTTCCTATGCCGAGATTGCTGTATGCAATAATCCTTCTGTCACTGTAAAATATTTTTCCAACATCAAGGGCAAGCTTTGCCTCCTTGTAGGAACGCGAAACTTCCTTAATCTCATTCACAATCGTTCCATATGCAACATTTACGGATGACATAGCCTCTGTATTGAGCATATCCACTATAACCTTTGCAGTTTTCTGCATATCGTCATATGTCTCATTAGGCTTAACCTCCTTGACAAGAATAATGTTTTTCTCGTCAACGGCAGTGATAAAATCCTTTGTCTTACTTGAAAACAGCGTCCTTACTGTCTCCAAAGCATTTGTGTCCTTGACATTTTTAGTCTCTATAATAAATACGATTCTTTTTGCGTCCGTCTCAACATGCAGCTTCTTTGCCCTGTTATATATATCAACAAGAAGCAGATTGTCAAGCAAAAGGTTCTTAATAAAATTATCCTTATCAAAACGCTCCTTGTATGCCACAAGAAGGTTTTGTATCTGAAAGGCAGCCACCTTTCCAATCATGTAAACCTCATCTGCTTCGCCCTTGGCAAGCAACACGTATTCAAGCTCATTCTCATCATAAATCTTAAAAAACTGAAATCCAAGCATAACCTGACTTTCAGCAGGCGATTCGGCAAATGACACAACCGCCTCCTCATAATCCTCGGTTTCTCTCATTGTAGACGCAAGATTTTTCCCCTCAGTATCCATAACACACAAATCAGTACGCGTAATATTTTTGATACCATCTATGGTATCCTGTAGTATCTGATTTGAAATCATTTTATCACCCCTTTATTTGTTACAAAAATGTTACATTTTGTTACATTTTGATTATAGCAATTGTGCCATATCTTGTCAATTCATTTATTTCAAATATGTACATAATTCTAAGAAATTCTATCTTTTTCAATATGACTTTCTCATCATTTAGTATACATAATGTATTTTACATTAAAATTAAAAAAAAAAAAAGGGGAAATGCATAAAAATATGCATTTCCCAAATATTTCACATTTTAAACATATTTACTTCCAATTACCGTAAATACGGCAGAGGGTCGACATAGCTTCCATTAATTCTAACAGCTATATGACAATGCGGTCCTTCCGATAATCCCGTACTTCCTGCATATGCTATTACCTGCCCCCTTGCA
>CAZWNL010000036.1:0-4163 GCA_964635615.1 uncultured Bacteroides sp. | reverse complement strand
CCGGATAACGTCCGGTGGAGGTGACTCCCAGGCTAGTGCAACAGAAATATACCGCTAATTATTATAAGGCAATACCAGACAAAGCTCCGCGGGTCCATCATATGGAATCCCCCCTGCTTTGCCGGGTCCCTCCTTATGATATTAGTAAGGGTGGAAAGGCGAGGTAAGAGCTCACCGCTGTGCTGGTAACAGTGCAGGCTCTGTAAACCCCATCCGAAGCAAGACCAAACATAAGACAATGCAGTTGCCCGCTGGGTCTTAAGGTAGGTCGCTTGAGCATTATGGTAACATAATGCCTAGATAGATAATCACTCTCGACATAACCCGGCTTACAGTCCGACTTGCATCAAAAAACAAAGCTACAAATCAAAACAGCCTCCCCCTACAAACTCCCTTAGTATGGAATTGTCAGGTACATTCGTAACATCAAGTCCCAAAAAGTAATCCAAAAACTTGAGAAGCCTTTTTGCCTCATAATATTCAGGGCAGTCTCTCGGAACGGCAAACAAAAGCGGTTCAGCAAACTGTTTAATAACGCTCAGCTCATATATAAGTGCAGAATTAAACATAACATCCGCCTGCTCCTGAAATGGGAAAATATACTTTTCCTCGCCCCGTCTTACAGAAGGCCACATACCGATTGTAGCCCTTGCATCGTTTCCTCTTGTTCTTGCATCTCTCACAATACGCCTTATAAGTCTTCCGTCAGTTGTAGGAATCCTGTTATGCTCATCAATGTTAAGCTGTGTGAGTGCGCTTATGTAAACCTTAAACTTGCTTTCATCAGGAAGCTTGCTTGTCATAAGCGGATTTAATGCGTGTATTCCCTCTGCAACAAGAACATCACCGTCATTGAGCTTAAGTGTTTTTCCCTTATACTCCTTTTTCCCGATGGTAAAGTTAAAGGTAGGTACCTGTATTTCCTCCCCGTCAAGAAGCTTTATCATATCGGAATTAAACAGATTCAGGTCCATAGCCTCAATGCACTCAAAATCATAGTTTCCATTTTCATCCTTCGGGGTAAGCTCTCTTTCAAGAAAATAATTATCAAGTGCAAGAGGATAAGGTCTTAAGCCATGGGCTCTAAGCTGTACGCTTAATCTGTGTGAAAACGTAGTCTTGCCCGATGAGCTTGGTCCTGCAATAAGAACAATCTTCTTGTTCCCCTGCAAAATCATGTCAGCAATCTGAGCAATCTGCTTTTCCATAAGAGCCTCCTGCACGAGCATAAGCTCTCTTATGTCTCCCTTTGTTATAGTCTCATTCAAATCGCCAACATTATCTACGTCAAGCATCTTGCTCCACATATCCGAGGTTTTAAGCACATTGAAAAGCTTTTCCTGGGACTTAAACGCAGGAATTACATCCGGCTGCTCCTTGGAAGGGCACATAAGCAAAAAGCCCTCGTCATACAAAAGTAAATCAAAATATTTAAGATAACCGGTGGACGGAACCATATAACCATAAAAATAATCCTCATAGCCGTCCATGCTGTATATATTAACCTTTGAGACACGTCTGAAGGAAAACAGCTTTTCCTTGTCAGCCATCCCCTGCTTTTTAAATCGTTTTATAGCCTCATCGGTTGTTACGCTCTCTTTTATAAAATCAATATTTTTATCAACAAGCTCATGCATATGCGCCTTAACTCTGCAAATCAGCTCATTATCAACAGCCACCTCATCACCAATAAACTTACAGTAAAGTCCCTTACCCAAGGTGTACATTATATTAATTCTTGATTTTGTAAAACCTCCCAAAATATCTGAAAATGCCTTAAGCATAAGAAACTTTAGACTTCGTCTGTAGGTGTCATATCCGATAACGCTTGTTGCGGTAACAAACTCAAGCTCACAGCTTTTATCTAAGATGGTTCTAAGCTCACAGAGCTTTTTATCCCTAAATGCCAATATGATTTTAAGATATTCCTCTGGCATGTGCTGCTTTATAAAATCCTCAATTGTTGATAATCTGTCAATGCTGTATGTATTTCCTTCAACGGTAACATCAATTTTTTCCATAAAATCCCCCTTTCTAAACTACACGGAATGGTGCTCCCACATCTGCAATAGAAAGCTCAACATCCGGACAAAAATCCTTCAGATAGTTATACATAAAGGTCATAAAAAGCTTTTCAATACCGTAGTGTGATGCATCTATAATGGTAAGTCCCAATTCAAGGGCATCCAAGCCCTCATGATGTCCTATATCCCCCGTTATGAGACAGTCCGCACCCTTTTCTATGGCTGTTTTTATAACACTTTTTCCCGAACCCGGACATATGGCTATCTTTTCAACTGACTTATCAGCCTTACCATACACCATTACCTTTTCAATGTCAAAGCATTCCTTGACAACACATGCAAGCTCATCAAGGGGTACGGCATCCTTTAAAATTCCAATCTGTCCCAAACCCTCGCCATTATGTGTTTCCTGAAGAACCTCTGCATTTTTAAGTCTGAGCATGACTGCCGCCTCCTTCGCCATGCCACCTTTCGTATCAAAATTAGTGTGCATTGCATAACAGACGATACCTGCCTCAACAAGGGCAAGTACTTTATTGCCAAGAATCGTATCATCATTTATCCTGTCCATTTTGGAAAAAATCATAGGATGATGGGTAATGAGCATATCAACACCGCCTTCTATGGCAGCCTGACAGACCTCATATGTGGCATCCACCGCAAGCATTATTTTTTTAATATTTTTATTCTTACGTCCCACAAGAAGACCCACATTGTCCCAAGCCTCGGCATATTCCGACGGTGACTGTGCCTCAAGTATTCTTATAATATCCTTACAAAGCATACATTTCCTCCAACAAAAAAATTTGTTACAGCATTTCAAGTGCCTGATTTATCAATGCAATTTCCTGACCTATCATATCTAGTCTATGAGACGATGAAGGCGTATATACACCCTTAAGTCTGTCATTTATGTCAGAAAGCTTACGCTTTTCATCTGTAAGAAAACATTTCAGGACAATATTTTTCTCCTCAAGCAAAATCCGTCCGTACATGATTTCAAGCTCCGAGTATGGTGTTTTTCTTACACTGTCTGCCTCCATAGCAGGAAGCGCTTTCATTACATTATAAAATTTTTCTTCCTCAACAAGCATTTTTTCCTTGGTAATAATATATTTGTTTTTAAGTAAAAACTCACGTACCTTATGTATTTCAGACTGAGGCTGTAGGATAAGGTGTATTCCCTTATTAAGGTGCGCCCTTCCCTTATCAAGAATTTTTGTTATAAGCTCACCGCCCATTCCAGCGATTATGGCACATGAAGCTTCCCCTAAATTAAGCCCTGACATGCCGTCAGACTGTCTTACCTCTATAATCTTCTCCAACCCGTACGCCCTGACATTTTTCTCTGCGATTTTAAGCGGTCCGCTTTTAATATCCATAGCCACGACATGTTTAACGCCGTGCATAGCAAGCCATATTGCCACATGGGCATGGTCGCAGCCAATATCAGCCACACTTATCTCATCCACTAAATCCGCAACGGTCTGCATACGCTTTGAAAGCTTTACATTTGACATAATAAATCACCAAAAACTAGCTGTTATCCTCCAAATAATCCTTGAGTTTACGACTCCTGCTCGGATGTCTTAATTTCCTTAAAGCCTTAGCCTCTATCTGTCTTATTCTCTCTCTTGTAACCTTAAACTCTTTTCCCACTTCCTCAAGTGTTCTTGCCCTGCCGTCATCAAGACCAAAGCGAAGTCTTAAGACCTTCTGTTCCCTCTCCGTAAGGGTACCGAGCACATCAACCAGTTGTTCCTTCAAAAGTGTAAATGCGGCTGCCTCCGCAGGGACAGGTACATTCTCATCCTGAATGAAATCTCCTAAATGACTGTCTTCCTCCTCGCCGATAGGCGTTTCAAGGGAAACAGGCTCCTGTGATATCTTAAGTATCTCTCTAACTCTCTCAACAGGAATATCCATCTCCTCTGCAATCTCTTCAGGAAGCGGCTCTCTGCCAAGCTCCTGAAGCAACTGTCTGGACACACGAATAAGCTTATTTATTGTTTCAACCATGTGTACAGGAATACGGATAGTCCTTGCCTGGTCGGCAATGGCTCTTGTAATTGCCTGTCTTATCCACCATGTGGCATAGGTTGAAAACTTATATCCCTTGCGGTAATCAAACTTCTCCAC
>CAZWNL010000035.1:0-4851 GCA_964635615.1 uncultured Bacteroides sp. | reverse complement strand
CCATCCCATGCAGATATAACAGTATCTGACTGCGATAATGCTCTGACTAAACGGTCACTATAATTTGCAGAAATCCATCCAACTGATGTAAACAACTCTTTTAATTGTTGTTCCTCAAAGTTTTTTATCATTTTATACTCAATCATAGCTCTATCTCCAATTATATAAACTCCGATTTTACGACAAGGCGGAGTGTTTAATATTACACATAACTTATAACACACCATCATTGTGAAAGCAATAGCTATTCAATCTTTCAGGAGCTTTATAAATGGCATCTGCGGTATACTTAACGCTTCTACAGCAACACTACCACCTCTCACTATTTCAATACGATTTGCAAAACATTTCCCCAATAAGGCAATCAAATCATTATTGTTATTTTCCGTCTTTACACTTTCTATGAGCACAGCATCCCGGTTATAATCAATTACCGTAATGTTAAAAATCTGTGATATTCTAAATATTTCCTCTATATCCTTTTCAGAACATCCGCTTACCTTGACAAACATCAGCTCTTTCATGTGAATAGCAACATCTGTATAATCAACTATTTTTATTACCTCAACACTTCTGTTGAGCTGTTTTTTCACCTGCTCAAAAGTCTGATTATCACTCGTCAAACTAATTGTAATGCGTGAAACAGTTACATCTTCCGTAACACCTACGGTCAGACTGTCCAAATTATAGGATTTACTTGAAAACAGACCTGAAATTTTAGCCAACACGCCAATTTCATTTTCAACAAACAAGCAAAGCCATCTCTTTTTCATATCAATTACCCTCACTTTCTAAAATCATATCATTCAAAGCATTTCCAGGTGGAACAATCGGCATAACATTCTCTTCCCTATCAATAATAAACTCAATAACTGTCGGAACTTTTCTGTTATTCTTTGCGGTTTCCAGTGCCATAATAATTTCTTTCTCATCAGTTACCCGAATACCTTTTGCGCCATAACTTTCCGCTAATTTTATAAAGTCAGGTGTATATTCGGGACAACATTCCGTTGGGACATTGCAGTTTGCAATGCAGCTTTTTCTATATCGCATACAGGTACTTGAATAACGCTTGTCAAAAAACATTTCTTGCCACTGTCTGACGTTGCCCAAATATCCGTTGTTTAAAATGCAGATTGTTATTGGCAGTTCATATACAATAGCAGTAGCCATTTCCTGTATATTCATCTGCATGCCGCCATCACCGGAAATTACCACGACATCTGTTTCAGGATTCCCTATTTTTGCTCCAATTGCTGCCGGAAAACCATATCCCATCGTTCCCAGACCACCAGAAGTCAGCATTTGCTTTCTCTCATTTAAATCAAGGAACTGTGTTGCCCATAGCTGATTTTGTCCTACATCCGTCGTGATGATAGCACTATCAAAAACCTGGTTGATAGACCGTATAATTTTTTCCGGTGTCATCCCCTCTTTTCTCATAGTAATAGGGTACTGCCTTTTCCATTCCCCAATCTGTTCCACCCATGCTTTTATGTCTAAGGGCTTTGCTTTTTCAACCAATTTACTTATTGCCATTTTTGCATCTGCTACAATCGGAACATCAACAGCAATATTCCTAGAAATTGAAGCAGCATCTATGTCAACATGAATAATTACCGCATCTTGAGCAAACTGGTCAAGTTTTCCCGTAATTCGATCATTGAATCTTGTTCCGATAGAAAAGAGCACATCACACTTACTAATTGCCGTATTGGCTGCATAGCTGCCATGTATACCGATATTCCCCACATATAAGTCATGCGTGGTAGGGATAGCTCCTTTTCCCATAATAGTAGTAATAACCGGTACTCCTGTTATCTCTGCAAGTTTAAGCATTTCCATATTGGCATGAGCAATATTTACACCGCCACCAATTAAAAAAACTGGTCTTTGTGCATGATTCAATAGATCCATAGCTTTTTTTATCTGCCCGATATGAACGGAATTATTCGGTTTATATCCTCTGATTTCTATGTTTGTTGGGTATTCATCACTTCCGTATTCCCGCTGTATATCTTTTGGCAAGTCAACTACTACAACTCCCGGTTTTCCCGTCCGTGCAATATAAAACGCTTTTCTGATAATTACTGCCAAATCCTCCCTTTTACGGACGGTCACTGCATATTTACAAATACTCCTTGTAATTCCCACAATATCCACTTCCTGAAAAGCATCATTCCCAATAAGTCCCGTCGGTACTTGTCCGGTGAAACAAACAAGCGGCACACTGTCATAGTTTGCAGTTGCTATCCCTGTAACTAAATTTGTTGCACCAGGTCCGCTTGTAACTAGGCATACACCGACTTTTCCGGTTGAACGTGCATATCCGTCAGCAGCATGAACTAAGCCCTGCTCATGTCTTGGCATGATAACATTAAGGTCATCTTCCCCATATAAAGCATCAAACAAATCAATCGCCTGTCCTCCGGGATATGCAAAAATCGTATCTACCCGTTCTTTTTTTAGTGCTTTTACAAATAATTCTGCTCCTGTTATATCCATATTGTTTACCTCCTTGTATGCGTGTACTTGCATGCATTTAGTGTATTTAAAATGGCACTTTTTATTGGTGCCATTTTTTTACAGTTCCGAAATACCTTGTGCAAAAATTTTCACACTATTTTTTATAAATTCTTCCTTACTCGTTTTTGCAAGGTTTTGATTAAAAGATGCACTTAGGAACGTATATCCAAAAGTTGAAGAAAAAATAGTCATTGCCAGACTCTCAAAATCAAAGTGCCCTATCTTTCCCATTTCCTCCATCTTTTTAAAATATTCTATCAGGGATGACACAAATGCCTGTGGCACCTTCATAATCAGGGGTGCCGTTTCATCATAAAGCTGCGGTGCCCTCAACCCAATAGATAAATTAACAAAATCCGGTGTTATTTTCTCCATATAGGCATTCATAAACATTTCTAAATCGGATTCCAGTTCCCACTGCACATTCTGAAAAATATCCGGTGTAACATTGGCTCGCCATTTTTCCTGTGCAACTCCCTGTAATACGATATCTTTTTTGTTTTGGAACTTTCTAAACAGAGTACACTCATTCACTCCGGCTAATCGTGCAATATCCTTTGTTGTAGTAGCAACATACCCCTTATCACGTATTAGTAACATGGTTGCATCAATAATTTTTTGGCTTGTTTCATCCATTTTTCCACCTCCATGCAAGTACTTGCTATCATCCTATCAGATTCACATGAAAATGTCAATTAAAACTCCGTAACATCCGCCTTAGCCATCAGTCTTCCTTTAGACAGTATCAACGGAACTACAATAAGGATATCACATATAATAAATCCGATAATTCCTATATTGGATGAATATAATAAGTAAAGTCCCTTTGGTTTATATACCAGCTCATTCATAAGATATGTAAACAGGAAAATAACTGCAAAGCCTATAACACAGGCAATGAGATTCATAGATAACACTTCAGCAGCCACCTTTGCCTTCACTTCTTTTCTGCTTCTTCCAAGAGCTTTGTAAATGCCAAATTCATAGGTTCTTTTCAGATACTGGCCTGTAACAACAGAATTAATCGTAACTGCCAGAACGATTGCAATCAAAAAATCAATCAAATAG
Source organism: uncultured Bacteroides sp. (assembly GCA_964635615.1). Lineage (GTDB taxonomy): Bacteria > Bacillota > Clostridia > Lachnospirales > Lachnospiraceae > Coprococcus_C. The sequence continues at coordinate 1,257 of CAZWNL010000035.1, read as the reverse complement.
AAAAGAACGTAAAATATATAGAATTCCGGCAAAGTACTGCTTCTTTCAGACTCACTAACCTGCACCTTTCTGTCCCCTGCCAGACTTTTCACATAATCGTATAATTCTTCCCCTTCCATTGTATCACTATAAATATAAAGACGCCCCAGATTATCATCATCCTCATAAATATAAAATGTACAAAAGCTTCCGTCATCTATAATGGCATCTACGGTATACTCTCCATTGAGATTTCTATCAAAGGCTTCGTCAACCTTATCCCCCAGCTTAATTCCTCTATCCTTTGCAAAATCCTGACTTATTATCATACTTCTATGCTTACACTTTGAAAAATCTCCATCTATACCCAGATGGTCAAATACCTTCTGCATATCCTGAACAGAATTAAATACATAACGCCATCCACCCATCTCAAGGTTAATCACAGTTCCATGCTGCATGGCGCCAAATCCACGACCGGATGACAGAACCATCCCCAGTTTATCATCCTCTTCAACAGCTTTTTTAAAGTCTGCAAAATCCTTGAACTCTTCATCCGTACTTTGAGCATTCACCAATACCAGCTTATCCGAATATTCAAATTCCTTTTCAAAAGTATACAACTCTGAGTGAATGTAATTGCCTGCAAGGAACATAAGGGTTGCCAAAAACATCATGAAAATGCAAAGCACTGCCCTTCCTCTGTTCTCTTTCATATAATAAAGTGCCGAAAATGGCTTTATATTTTTCATACTTTTTCCTTTCTGGCTTTGAACATCAGCCCATTCATTATCTCCTATAATGAGCTGTTGCTTAGCTTTCCATCCCACATTTCTACAATAATATCTACATCCTTCAGAATAGACCTGTCATGCGTTACTACAATAACTAACCTGTCTTCCGAATATTTCTTCAAAATTTTCATTACATTAAATGCATTTTCGTGGTCCAGTGATGCTGTCGGTTCATCCGCAAAAATTACATTTGGATTATTTATCATTGCCCTTGCAATTGCAACTCTCTGGCACTGTCCTCCAGAAAGCTTTGAAGGCCTCTTGTTAAATTCTCTTTCCTTCAGACCAAGAGCCAAAAGGTATTCTGCTGCCTTATCCTTTAATTCCTTATCATTATTTATTCCTGCAACAACCACATTATCCATTGCAGTCATATACGGAACCAGATAATGCTTCTGAAAGACAAAACCAAATTCATTCCTTCTAAGTGTCTCCCTTTGCTTGTTAGAAAGTGACGTAATATCCTGACCATTATAAGTAATGT
>CAZWNL010000034.1:0-5945 GCA_964635615.1 uncultured Bacteroides sp. | reverse complement strand
CTATTATGATTATTACCAACCTGAGGCTTATGTGCCTTCTACTGACACATATATTGCCAAGGATTCATCCGTAAATGACGAGATAGATAAGATGCGCCACAGTGCTACGGCTGCACTTATTGAGAGAAAGGATGTTATTGTTGTATCCTCTGTTTCATGTATATACGGTATCGGTGACCCTGAGGATTACAAATCCATGATGCTTTCCCTTCGTCCGGGCATGGCTAAGGACAGGGATGAGGTTATAAGACAGCTTGTTGACATTCAGTATACAAGAAATGACATGGATTTTTCACGTGGCTGTTTCAGAGTTAAGGGAGATGTTGTTGATGTTCTTCCTGCTTCCACATTTGAGGCGGGAATAAGAATAGAATTTTTCGGGGATGAGATTGACCGATTAATAGAGTTTGACCCTCTTACAGGCGAGATAAAGAGAACGCTTAATTTTGCATGTATATTTCCTGCTTCCCACTATGTGGTTGCAGAGGACAAGTTGGAACGGGCACTTGTGGAGATTAAGAGGGAACTTGACGAGAGAGTAAAATATTTCAAGGAAAATGACAAGCTTCTTGAGGCACAGAGGATAGCTGAACGAACGGAATTTGACATAGAGATGCTGAGAGAAACGGGATTTTGTTCAGGTGTGGAGAACTATTCACGTATTCTTGCAGGACTTGAGCCGGGGGCTACCCCTAATACCCTTCTCAAATTTTTTGATGATGATTATCTTCTTATTATAGATGAGTCCCATATGACGCTGCCGCAGGTTCGCGGTATGTATGCCGGTGACAGGGCAAGGAAACAGACGCTTGTTGATTTTGGCTTTCGGCTTCCGTCTGCACTTGACAATCGTCCCCTTAATTTTGAGGAATTTGAGGAGCGTGTTGATAAAATACTTTATGTGTCGGCTACACCTGCCGAGTACGAGCGTTCCCATGAGGAGAATTTTGAGGAGCAGATAATCAGACCTACAGGGCTTCTTGACCCTGTTGTTGATGTAAGACCCGTTAAGGGTCAGGTGGATGACCTTGTTGCAGAGGTTAATAATGAGACAGCCAAGGGACATAAGGTGCTGGTTACAACACTTACGAAGCGCATGGCTGAGGATTTGACGGATTATATGAGACAGCTTGACATAAAGGTTAAATACCTCCATTCCGATATAGATACACTTGAGCGTATAGAGATAGTCCGTGACCTTAGAATGGGAGTTTTTGATGTTCTCGTGGGTATTAATCTCCTTCGTGAAGGACTTGATATTCCGGAGATTACACTTGTAGCCATTCTTGATGCCGATAAGGAGGGCTTTCTCCGTTCGGAGACATCTTTAGTACAGACCATAGGACGTGCCGCAAGAAATGTAGACGGTCATGTTATTATGTATGCCGATACGATTACAGGCTCCATGCAAAGGGCCATAGATGAGACAAACAGAAGAAGAAGCATACAGGACGCTTACAATAAAGAGCATGGTATCACTCCGGAAACAATAAGGAAGGAGGTAAGGGATATAATTTCCCTTGAGATTTCCGATGAGGCAGAGGAGAAAAAGGCTGACAAAAACAAAAAGGACCCTGAATCCATGACTATGAAGGAGCTTAAGGAGGAAATTGCAAGACTTACCAAGCGTATGAACAAGGCGGCTGCTGAGCTTAATTTTGAGGAGGCAGCAGTTCTCAGGGATGAGCTTAAAAAATTAAAAATTATTATGCGTGATTATGATGCCTAAAATGTTGTATACTATATAATACAAATGTTTTTAGAATTGCGTAAGCTGTATAACAGTGTAGCAATTCATATTATAAAACTATTTAAAATATTAAAAGGAGGACAAGGTTATGTTGAGAGATGAGATGGTTGCAGAGATTTCCATGAGATGTGATATTCCTATGGAAACAGTTGAGGAGGTCCTTGAGGAGCAGGACGAAATTTTTGATGAGGAATGTAAGTGCAGAAAAAAGAAAAAATGTATAATCAGCATTTGTTTTGCAACAGTGTTTATTATGGGAGCTGCATTTGCACTTTATATTTTGGATAAAAAAGAGAAGATTGACATGCAGAATACTATGAAGAAGTACATGGAAAAGATAAAAAGCATGGAATTTAAAAAGGCATGTAAGGACTGTTGTTAAAGAACAAAGTAACATAAGATAGGCGGATACACATGAGCGAGCATAAGTATATTACAATAAAGGGTGCTAAGGAGCACAATCTGAAAAACATTGATATTAAGATACCGAGGGATAAGTTTGTGGTTTTGACGGGGCTTTCAGGATCAGGTAAGTCCTCGCTGGCATTTGATACCATTTATGCTGAGGGGCAGAGGAAATATATGGAGTCTCTTTCCTCATATGCAAGACAGTTTTTGGGGCTTGCCGAAAAGCCTGATGTGGAAAAAATAGAAGGTCTTTCCCCATCCATATCCATAGACCAAAAATCAACAAATAGAAACCCAAGGTCTACTGTGGGTACCGTTACAGAGATATACGATTACCTGAGGCTTCTTTACGCAAGAATTGGAATACCTCACTGTCCAAAATGTGGCAAGGAAATTATGAAGCAGACAGCAGACCAAATGACGGATGAGATTATGAAACTTGCGCCAGGAACAAAGTTTCAAATACTTGCGCCGATTATAAGAGGCAGGAAGGGCGAGCATGCGAAGCTCCTTGCACAGGTTAAGAGAAGTGGATTTGTACGTGCCATTATTGACGACAGCATGTACGATTTATCTGAGGATATAAAGCTTGATAAAAATAAAAAGCATAATATTGATATTGTTGTTGACAGACTGGCAGTTAAGGAGGGCATTGAAGGACGTCTTGCCGATTCTATAGAGACAGCGCTTAAGATGTCAGAAGGCATACTTAAATGTGATGTCATTGGCGGTGACACTCTTGTTTTCTCCGAAAGCTTTTCGTGTCCTGACTGTGGAATAAGTATAGATGAGATAGAGCCGAGAAGTTTTTCATTTAACAATCCTTATGGTGCATGTCCGTGCTGTACGGGACTTGGCTTTAAGAGTGAATTTGACGTTGACCTTATGATACCTGATACAAGCCTTTCCCTTAATGAGGGAGCAATTTCTGTTATAGGCTGGCAGTCAAGCGGTGATAAAAAAAGCTATACACATGCCTGTCTTGAAGCACTTTCAAAGGAATACGGCTTTTCCCTTGACGTGCCATTTAAAGATTTGGATAAAAAATCAAAGGATGTCATTCTTCATGGAACGGGTGATAAGCGTATAAAAGTATCATATCAGGGATCTCGTGGCGGCGGTGTATATATGATTGCCTATGAGGGACTTATCAAAAATGTTCAGCGCAGATATCGTGAGACGTCAGCGGAGATTATGAAGCAGGACTATGAGGCATATATGACTATCATTCCGTGTGAGGAATGTAAAGGAAAAAGGCTTAAACCTGAGATACTTGCAGTTACGATAGGTGGAAAAAATATTGCCGATGTTACGGAATGTTCCATAGGCACGCTTATAGATTTTATTGACAATATGGACATAACCGAAAGGCAGAGAAAAATCGGTGAACAGATTATAAAGGAGATACGAGGAAGGCTTTCATTCCTCATGAATGTGGGACTTGACTATCTTACCCTTGCAAGGGGTACTGCGTCCCTTTCAGGTGGAGAGGCACAGAGAATAAGGCTTGCAACCCAGATAGGCTCGGGATTGGTTGGTGTTGCTTACATTTTGGACGAGCCAAGCATAGGACTTCATCAGAGAGATAACAACAAGCTTATTAAGACATTGGAGAAGCTTCGTGATTTAGGCAACACTCTTTTGGTCGTTGAGCATGATGAGGATACAATGTATGCTGCCGACCACATAGTGGATATAGGACCGGGTGCAGGCGTAAACGGCGGTGAGGTAGTGTGTGAGGGCACGGTTGAGGATATAAAGAAGTGCCCGGATTCAATTACCGGAGCATATCTTAGAGGCACAATGAAAATACCCGTACCTGCCGAACGTAAAAAACCTACAGGTTTTATAGAGGTAAAGGGCGCAAGACAGAATAATCTTAAAAATATTAATGTAAAATTCCCTCTTGGAGTTATGACCTGCGTTACAGGAGTGTCAGGCTCAGGAAAAAGCTCTCTTGTAAACGAAATACTCTACAAGCGGCTTGCAAGGGAACTTAACCGTGCAAAGATAAAAGCAGGGGACCATGATGAAATACTTGGGCTTGAGCAGCTTGACAAAGTAATAAATATAGACCAGTCTCCTATAGGAAGAAGTCCACGTTCAAATCCTGCCACATATACAGGCGTGTTTGACCTTATACGCGATTTGTTTGCCAACACAAAGGATGCGAAGGCAATGGGCTACACAAAAGGCAGATTTTCTTTTAACGTGTCGGGAGGAAGATGTGAGGCGTGTAAGGGAGACGGAATAATAAAAATCGAGATGCATTTCCTGGCAGATGTATATGTGCCATGTGAGGTGTGCCACGGTAAAAGATATAACAGAGAGACCCTTGCGGTTAAATACAAGGGCAAGAGCATATATGACGTTCTTGATATGACCGTTGATGAGGCATGCGAATTTTTTGAGAATGTACCTTCAGTACTTAGGAAGATATCTACATTGCAGGACGTGGGTCTTGGCTACATCAAGCTTGGACAGCCTTCAACAACCCTTTCAGGCGGAGAGGCACAGAGAATAAAGCTTGCCACGGAGCTTAGCCGAAGAAGCACGGGCAGAACGATATATGTCCTCGACGAGCCTACCACCGGACTTCATTTTGCTGATGTCCACAAGCTTGTTGACATACTGCAGAGGCTTACGGAGGGAGGAAACACGGTTGTGGTTATAGAGCATAACCTGGACGTAATCAAAACTGCCGACTATATTATAGATATAGGACCTGAAGGCGGTGAGCGGGGCGGCACAATTGTGGCAAACGGCACCCCTGAGGAGATATGTAAAAATAAAAAGTCCTATACGGGAGAATATCTGAAAAAATATATATAGTGAATCTTAAAAGAGGCTGTCGCACTTAGAAGCTTTAAACTGGCTTACTGATATTCAGATTTTGGATATGATTTTTTGGAGTAGGTTAAGGATTCTAAGTGTGGAAGCCTCTTTTAATTTTATGGGTTGGAATCATATGGTTTTCGCAATTTTACGTATGAGATAGAAAAATAAATGATTTTATATAAAAATATGAGATAAAATCTCAAATTTAGTTTACAAAATAAAAAAACAGTGTATAATATAGATACAAAATGGAGGTAGAAGTTATGTTATGCCAATTTACCGTAAAAAATTATAAAAGTATCCGTGAAGAGATGACTTTCGATATGCAAGCCGCAGCTATTATGGAGCATAGAGATAGAATTATTCAAACGGAAGATGGTGAAAACTTTTTGCCGGTATCTGTAATTTATGGACCTAATGGTGGTGGTAAATCAAATGTTCTAGAAGCACTGCGTACGCTTAGCGCAAAGGTTTTAAGACCTCTGTGTGCAACCTGCGATAAGACGGAGTGTGAATATAAAGCAAGGAAGATTCCGGTGGAGCCGTTTGCTTTTTCGGAAGAAACAAAAAAGGAGCCGACGGAATTTGAAGTATTCTTCAGGACAAAGATTGCAGAATATCGTTATATCCTATATGTGAAACAAGACCTTGTTGTTTTCGAGAGTTTGGACCGGATTAAACTAGATACTGGAAGGCGTTCAGCACTTTTTGTAAGAAACGGGAATAAAGTTGAGTTAAAGGGAGTGTTTGGTAAAATTAAAATTAGTGAAGAAATTTCAGGAAATTTACCATTGTTATCTTATCTGGGAATTACTTATAAAAAGAATGAGGTGATTTCTGATGTAATTGAATGGTTTGAGAAATCCATTGATTTTCTAAATTATGGGAATCCAAGACAGGAATTACGAACTGCTATAGCTAATACGGAAGAAGTAAAAAAGCTTGTGCT
>CAZWNL010000033.1:0-11357 GCA_964635615.1 uncultured Bacteroides sp. | reverse complement strand
TTTCCGCATACCATTTTGCAATCTGATAGTGCGCCTTTGACGCTTTTAGTAAAAAACCTCCACCATGGTAAAATATAATACACGGAAGAATACCACTGTGCTTCCGTGGCTCTATAACAAACGTAGAAAGTTTTCCGTTCTCATATCCGGGCGTTATATATTTATTAACAACCACCTTATCATCTGATGTACATGTAGATAATTTCATTACCATATTCACAATCGGATACAGGTGTATATTAGATGGTGCTTTCTGCCTTGCAATCTTTGTTAATTCGCTGTCGATTTTATATTTCATCTTTTTATCATTTTCCTCGTTCAAACTCTTTATATCACAATCAAATATCAACAAACGGGAATTTATAATCAAAATCACCACATCGATACTTCTCCGTGATATAAAACAAAATAAAACAACAAAGTACTCGCAATTACGGAACCCACATAGACTACCCTGCTTTTTGCTCTCCTAAAAAACAGTATTCCGAAAACAACAATCCCCACACAATTCATCAATAACTGGAACAGAAAAGTGTGATATTTTTGTAAATACACAGAGATTGCTATTGTTTCCGCAGTTAAAGCTCCTATCGGCAAAGAATATAATTATGTAATTAAAAATATTATCCTTATTACAATAATACAGAACGAAAGCCGCTATTGCACAGGGAATGGAAAAAGCAGTAAACAGCACAAATAAATGCTATTCGTTTTCTCATGCTGCCTCCTTAAATTACATAGTACCCTATTACTCAGCCTGTCTATCGAAGATACTTTGGATCGTATCAATCTGTTCCGCAGCTAATGAAACCTGTCCACCGTCGTGGCGTACATACCCTTCCTTTTCATGCTCCACTATGTTAGAGTGCCAATTAGATCTGCTTTACCAACTCAAGCAGAATCTACACAAGCAGAAAGCCCCGATATTATCATGCATACACATAGCAAAATTAAAACTGTCTTAATTGAATTTCTCATATAAGTTACTCCCTTCAACCTTATAAATTTGAATCGCTGCTTACTACTTGCTCTAACTATTTTCCCATTATTCAAACCTATGTTAATTACCTATTTGGATAAATAATTGCTGTTGATGTGAATATATCCTCAGACAAAACATTGACATGTCCGCTGCTGTCAATGACATACTCATTTTCCCGCGTCTATGGAAAAGAAGCCCAGAGTAATTCCGACTTTCCCGCAGGTCGATAAAACCTCCTCATTACTGCATCCCCACAGTTTCTTTCCCTATGTCAGATATGTTCAGCACATAGTACTACATTGTCACTTTTGTTATCGGAAATCTGTACATAAAATCTTATACTTTTATCCCGACGTAAATGTGCAAGTCGAAATAGTTTGCAAAGTCATATATGCCTGTCAGATTTGTCTAAGAAACCTGATGTTTCGCAAAAGTCCTGCGGGAAATAACAATACCGATTCCCATAAATATCAGTGCAACAGGTACAGCTAATACTGCATACAGTACACCGTTCCCCATTTGATCTACCGACATAAGGGAAACAAATTGTACATGGTACAATGGCAAAAGAGTGATGAACCTAAACAGCGGACTTGTTTCGGAAACAGACAGTATAACAGGAAAAAGATAAATTGCTGCAGAAGCGACTAATGCTACCATTTGACTTTTACATACAGCGGATAGAACTAATGTAACGCCTGTAATACTAATAGCGCTGGTAAACGCTAAAAGGATTTGATATTTAAGCAATGTGCCACAGGTAATATTAAATGGAATATACCCCTCGACAAAACCCGCAGGAGCAAAGAGAATGCTGCAATCCAGCCCGCTGCTTCCGTATAGTATAAAAGCATATATAAGGTTAATTGCAGAAACAGCCGAAGTCACGATCAATGCAGCTAAAATACTTCCAATGATTTTCGCCGCGGCGCATTTTGTCCTCCCATATTTGCTTGTCAGAATAATATTATCTACTACCCCATACTCGCCGGAGAAAACAGGCGCAACCATAATAACAATAGCTAATGATAAAACAATGAATATCATTACCATATTTTCACTTGTTTTAAGCCAGCCATATGTATATCCGATCTTTATTTCTTTATCCCCAAACACATCCGAAACACTAAGCCCATTCCAGTTGCCATCTAAATCAGAAAATTTACGGAACAAAGCCGATTGCATGGCATTATGGGAAAGATACGCCGCATTCATACCATGTAAATCATCCTGCGTAGGCTTAAAATCTGCCATCATTTGCTGCACCTTTTCATCAGTCAACATCCCCTCATATTTTTCTGCGACAGACTTATCAATTTCAACGGCTGTCCGTCCTGAACCCTCATTACTTATTCCGTCAAAGGCATACATATTTTGATAAGTTGAAAAGCCAAAAAGAACCGATAAAAGCAGTAAAGCAGCTAGGGTAACCTGTGTAAGACGCTTTGAAAATATCTTCCGCAGTTCAAATTGAATTAGTTTTTTCATTTTTCTATATCTCCTTTAAAATAGAATAAGTATAAATCCTCCAGATTAGGCTGTACCAGTACTGCATCTTCCATAGGCGGGCGGTCTGCAATAATCCGTAATACGGTTTCACCCCTGTCTGTGTTCCGGAGATTGCTCGTATTAAACATGGCAGCGCACTTTTCAGCATGAGCAGCCGGAACAGTACATTCCCATACCTGCCCGTCAATTTCAGAAGTGATTTCCTGCGGTTTCCCAAAATGGATAATCTGCCCGGATTTCATCATCATGATTTCTTCCGCAATAAACTCCACATCCGAAACAATATGCGTTGATAAAACTACAATACGGTCTTTCGCAAAGGCACTGATCAAGTTACGGAAACGTACGCGCTCTTTTGGATCAAGCCCCGCTGTCGGCTCGTCTAAAATCAAAATGTGAGGGTCACACAGCATTGCCTGTGCAATCCCTAATCGCTGTTTCATACCACCGGAAAAGGTCTTGATTTTGTGTCTGCTTTCCGCAGACAGACCCACCGCTTCAAGAAGCTGATTTGATTTTTTCATTGCGATTTTTTCGCTTAGTCCCTTTAGGGCAGATGCATACAACAGAAAATCAAGTGCTGTAAAATCAGGATAATACCCAAAATGCTGCGGCAGATAGCCTAAAAGCTCACTGTATTTTTCACCAAGCCCCGCAATGTTTTTTCCATCCAAAACAATTTCCCCGGAGGTCGGCGTCTGAAGGTTGCACAACAGACGCATGAACGTAGTCTTTCCGGCTCCGTTTGCACCCAACAGACCGTAAACGCCGTTTGACAGCATAATATTCAGGTGGTTTACGGCGGTTTTGGAGCCAAATTTCTTTGTAAGCTCGATTGTTTTCAGTTTCATATAAACTCCTTTCTCTATAAGGGGAATTGCACCGTTTTGTGTAAAAAATCGTCGCTCAGCAGCGACGATTCCAAGAATGCTTCGCATTTTCATTGGAATGTTTTACACTGCGGCGTAATTTCCTATAAGATAAAAAAATACTCCCCTTGTGATTTCATGGAGAGTATAAAGTGTAATTATCTACTTTTTATCTACAAAGCAGAAGCTAAAGCGTAACTCAGGTTTCTGTTTTGAAATATGCGCTTACTTTTGCACCGCCTGCAATATTTTCTATCTGCAAGCAGCCGCCGTGATGTTCACAGAGCAGCTTACATATATAAAGCCCTAACCCAAAGTGTTCAGAATGGTCCGGTTCCTCTGTGAAATATGGACTGGCAGCATTATGCAGAACATCTTTGTTAAAACCTTTTCCATCGTCAGATACCGAAAGCTGTAAACCGCTATCATAAATTTCAAAAGTCATTGTTACCGCAGCATAGGCATAACGGACAGCATTTGCAATCAGATTATTACATACCTGTGAAACAAATTCTGTGTCAATGGATAGTTCCTGTATATAAGTTTTGTTATGCCGATATAGTCTTTTCCCCTTCTGCATACATACGATTTCTGCACTTTCGTATAAGGAAGATAAAAACGGCTGCAAAAGGATTGTTTTGTACTCCGGCTGCGTGTCCTCCAAACGCTGTAGATTACTCATGCTTGTTACATAGGTTTCCATCCGGGATATATGCTTTCCCATAGTAGCAGCGGTTTCCCTTGTCTGGATGTTATCGCTTGCCTGCAGCATTTCATCATAACCTTTCAGCACCGTAAGCGGGGTTCGCAGGTCATGCGCAAAAGCGGCGTTAAGCTGTTTGCGTTCCTCAACCTGCCGCCACATATCTGAAAAATTATTTGCAAGTTTAGCCCGCATAATTTCAAAAGAAGTACAGAGCTGCCCCAATTCGTCCTTACTGTCATATTGGATTGAAAAATCCAGATCATTATTTGCTATTTTTTCGGATACCGCCCGTAATTCTGCGAGCGGTTCCTTCAATTTGTCCCTATAAAACAATAATGCTGCCACTATGATGCACAAAGCAGAATAAAGTGGTGTAGCGATAATAGGAATTAACGCTAACAGGTCTATCGTCCGTTCGTCCTGCTCAGTAAATGGAACTGGTATATCGTTGATATAAGCGCCGTCCCCCAACTGTTCGCCCTGTTCATTCGTCAAGTAATACTTTTCGCCGGATATTGGGTAAGAATCTCTAATAGTATTTGTCATGCTGTCGCATAAGGAAGCCGTCATTGCAGAAAGGGTAAATGCAAGCATAACAAAAATTACCACATAAAGCATAAGACTTTTTCGGATAGATAAATTCCGTCCCGTGTGTCTTACTTTATCCATTTATACCCACACCCCCAAACTGTCTCAATATACATCCGGTCTGTGTATACAGCGATTTTCGTCCGTATTCTGCGGATATGTTCAGCTACAACACTGCTGTCGCCTTCGCTGTCATAACCCCAGATGCGTTCATATATCCTTTCTTTGTCAAAAACCTGCCCCGGATTTTGGGATAGCAGTTCCACAATGTCAAATTCCTTTTTTGCAAGACGGAGGCGTTTGTCCGCAAAAAACAGGCACAGTTCCGAGTAGTCAATTGTTAATTCACCTGAAAATTTGACCTGCGCTTCAAAACCCCGCCGCGCTTCCCGGCGCAGGTGTGCAGATACTCTGGCTTCAAGCTCCATAAGAGAAAATGGCTTGACTATATAATCGTCACCTCCGGCAGCAAACCCTTTTACCTTATCGGTATCTTCAATTCGGGCAGTCAAAAAAAGGATAGGACAGGATATATGGTCACGAATACGTTTACAGACATCCAGCCCGGTAGAACCGGGCATATTTATATCAAGCAAAATAATGTCCGGCTGACGTTCCGCTTGTTTTAACGCATCTTCTCCATTTGTGGCAGACAAAACAAGATAATCCTTGCTTTCAAAAAAACTGCGTAGCATTGATACAATATCCGCTTCATCATCAGCTATCAATATTTTCGTCTTCATTTTTTGCACCTCCGATATGAAGCTAAATATAGCAGTCAATTTTCAATTATTTATCTACTTTTTTCATTATCTTTCAGTATGCATTAACAAATAGGACTTTATTTTTCATCCCACAAAAATTAAATAACCTTGACTTGTTGTATACACTCATTTATTATTGTTTACTAAAATGATTTTCCTTCTTTCATGAAATCAATCAAATTAACATGATGAATTCCATTTCGTTTCTGCAGCAAGAAATCCGTAGTTGCTACATATTTGGGATAATTATCATTAATCTGTTCTAACGGACGATATTCCCTATCCTCTGTATCATTACTTAGCGCAATCGTATATGCAACTTGTACATATGAATACTGCTTATCTGTTCCCCGCAATATAAAATCGCATTCTAACTTTCCGATTCTTCCTATGCTTACAGAATAGCCATGCGCCCTTGCATAAATATAAACTATATTTTCCAGTGTCGGACCATAGTTGATACGATTATCTGTATTTTGAGAAAAATAGAAACTCAGATCTGCAAGATAATACTTTTTTTCACCACCTAATGACTTTTTTGACTTTAAATCAAACCTGCTGCATTCATAAAGAATTTTTGCATCCAGCAAAACCTGTACATATCTTGATACTGTTGGTTTCGTTATAGCCATTCCGCTTTTACGCAGATTCTCACACAATCCATTGATACTGGTTGTAGCGCCAAAATTATTAATGATAAATTTCTGTACTGCTTCAAATGATTCTCTATCCCTTATTTTCACCCTTTTTTTTATGTCCTTTTCGAATATCTCACTAATTACACCTTGCACATAAGTCTGCTTATCTGCCTGATCTTCGAAAAAAAGTGTTCTTGGAAATCCTCCTTCCATGATATAGGAATTTAACGCTGCCGCCATATTATCATCTGTCTTAATGTTATAAAATTCTTTCATTTGAAGATATTCCTCAAATGTAAGTGGAAACATTTCAAACTCCAGATAGCGTCCTGTAAGTTTTGTGACAAGCTCTCCGCTTAATAAATACGAGTTAGATCCTGTTATAAATATAGACCACCCGCCTTCACTGCGAAACCCGTTCAAAACTTCTTCAAACCCTGTAACATTTTGCACCTCATCAATAAACAAGTACTTCATGCCTTCTATATTATCGTACTTTGCAATTAACTCATCTAATTGATCCGCATTTTTTATGCTGCGATACCCTCTGCGATCCAAATCAATGTATATTATATTTTCTTCTTTTATACCAGACATAACCAGCTCATCTGAAATTGTCTGCATAAGACTGGATTTTCCACATCGCCTAATTCCGGTTATTACCTTAATCAAGTCATCACTATGATAAAATCCACGAATTTTCTTTAGATACTGCTCCCTTTTATATAATTCCATATAATCAACCTCCGTGATTAGTATGACCAAATTATAAAATATTTATCAGTTATTTGCAAGTTAAGGCTACCATTTTTTATATTTTTACATTTTTGGTTGCCTTAACTCATCCAATTTATTGCTTATTCAAAACAGATTGAATCCACCGAATCCTTCTCTGAATATATTTTTCTACAATTCTATTTTAAGTGCTGTTTCAAAACCATGACACGCACCTTTCACTTCATGAAGTTGTGTAAAAATCACCCTACATTTCGCCATTTCCGCATACCATTTTGCAATCTGATAGTGCGCCTTTGACGCTTTTAGTAAAAAACCTCCTCCATGGTAAAATATAATACACGGAAGAATACCACTGTGCTTCCGTGGTTCTATAACAAACATAGAAAGTTTTCCGTTCTCATATCCGGGGGGTACATATTTATTAACGACCACCTTATCATCTGATGTACACGTAGATAATTTCATTACCATATTCACAATAGGATACAGGTGTATATTAGACGGTGCTTTCTGCCTTGCAATCTTTGTTAATTCGCTGTCGATTTCATATTTCATCATATTGCCATTTTCCTTGTTCAAACTCTTTATGTAACAATCAAATCTCAACAAATTAGAATTTATAAACGTTTTAGACAAGAATGCTTTTTATCTTTTTCAAACTTATCAAGGAGCTGGCTCCACAAAGACATATCTTGCTCTTTTTTCGGTGGAAATTGTGTCAAATAATCAAAGTATAATATTTTTAGATCGTTTGCATCTGTGTTTTTGGCTTTTCTAATAATCATAATGTATACTGTCATTTAATTTGTCCAGTTCTACAAACCGGAATATCATTTATGCAAAATATCCTTCTTTCAAATTATTTATAAATTCAAGCATTTTCTTTTCTTGCAATTCAGGATATTCAAAATTACATTGTTCTGCTATCCTATGTCCTACTATATTCCATAATGATACCACGGCTTGATATGATTTCCATATGCTTTCATAATCTGCTGTCGGATATGTTTTCTTATATATGTCAAATAATTCCGGTTCTAACAACTTCTCTAAATTACTACCTAATATACCTATTTCTATCGGTTCTTGCTCTTTTAGTGCAATATACCAATATAGCATCTTGTTGAGCAATTCGCGAATTGATATATTTAAATAGAACATAGCTGGTAACAATTCTTTTCTTAATGAATATTCAGCAAATGTTTTTAATACCCAATAATACTCTGAACATGTCCCATAAAACACTGACTCTGTAGGTTTTTCTGTCCAAAAAATCTTTTTTTCTTCTAGTCTTTCTATTGGTAGTAAAAGCTCATCTTTATCAAGTAACTTTTGGAACGTATCTCCTATCCATACATTATTATATCTCACAGTGCCCTCATATTTATCCATGAATGTCTTTTTATCAATTGCATTTATAACAATTGTTATACCATCTTCAAAAACCATTAAGTGCGCTTTCGTATTCAGAAACATATCAGGATAATTTTTATCTCCACGATATAGCAAAATCCTTTCTCCAAAACAATTTTCAAAACAATCATTTTTCTCAAATTTATCAACGTCATTAACTATAAAATAGAAATTGTATGTCCATAAAAATTCTCTTACAGGAACCATATCCGTTCTAATTACAGCACGCACATCTTCGCATTTTTTTGCAAATGTTAATACGTTATCAATAATATCATTCTCAGACCTCATTATTTCACCTCCATAAGTTCCGATTTATCTTATTCCACAATCCAATCAATTAAATGCTGAATATGTATTTTCATTGTATCTAAGCATGGAACAGGACTTACTTCGTCATTAAGCAAAAGAGGTAATTCCGTACAGCCTAAAATAACAGCTTCAATCCCATCTTCTTCCGCCATGCGCTTTATAATCTTTTGAAAACTTTCTAACGTTTCTTCTTTTACAATACCAAGTTCTAATTCTGAAGATATTTTACAATTTATATGTTCCATTTCCTCCATAGTCGGAATAATGATTTCAATATTACTACTGTAAAAAGGTTTCTTAAAAAAGTCATCAGTCATAGTAAAAATGGTTCCCAACAACCCTAACTTACGTTTATTCAATCGAACTGCCTCATCACGTGTATCATGAATGTTCTTTCACATATTGCAGAAACTCAGGCGTTTTTGACCAATATTTAATGCCCCAATTTTCAAAGTTCCATTCGTCCATATATTCATTGCACTCAAAATCAATATAATAAATTTCTCCATTCTGTACCACAAAATTTGTCGGGAAATAATCTATATTTGTATGGGCGGCATACAGCAAAACGCACATGCTGTGCAACTGTTCAACGTAGATGGACTTCATCTTATCCTGCAAAACTAACTCGTAAATGGTATCACCGTCAATAAATTCTTTCAAAATGCGTTCATTTTTGATATCAGCATCAATCATAGCAGGAATTTTTATCCCGATTTCTTTCAGCCGATTATAGTCGTTTAATTCCGCCTCAATCTTATTCCCAAACCGGTAATAATCACAGGGTTCATGGTGAATCTGCTTGAGAACGTACTTTTGGGTTCCGTCGCTTGCCAGATAAGAATACCCACCTTTTCCCTTTCCTAATAACTTAAATATTTCATACTCTTTTCCATTTACGACCATTTTCTTTTCCATAATTGCCACCTATCCATCACCTTTTACATAAATAAGAAGTTGCTTAACCAAAATGAAATGGAACCAACAAATTAAGAATAAATGCAAGAATAACCCCGATTGCTGTCATAATAATTGTATTCCTGATGGTATTACGTTTCAAAACTACTAATCCGCAAATAAAGACTAGCAGTTCTAAAATCGAACGTATTCCAAAATAAGTCATACCATAAAAAAACGTCATATTAAATAAGACTGCAATTATCATTGATGAAAGGAAAAAAGACAATTTGCTTTTTCCTTTTGCATACCAACAGATAAATGCCAGCAACGGAGAAATGGCAGTAAAACCATACCATATCATTGCATAACTTCTTGGGAAAAATCCAGCCACAAATTTTGAATAAAGATAGTAGCTTGTAACCATTCCTACAAAGAACACAAACACATTTATTGCCGCTCTGATTGAAGAATTACTATAAATTGAAATACATACAGCAAGCAGTACCCATATAGCAAAACGTCCTAAAAAATTTCCAATATCCAGATATCCAAATATGAAAGGTAACTTGTTTACTGCCGTATTATCTATGAATTTTGAAAAAGTTCCTAAAGCAATTCCTAAAAATATAACCGCTAATGTACCAACAACCTGTCTTCTGACAGATATCGGTTTTTCCTCACATCGAATAGTATTCAAAAATGATTTCATACAGTTACCGCCACTCTCCTGTTTCTTCATCCTGCCTTTCCAGCCAAAAGACCGAACCTCACTGTATATCTTTATCCGTATCACTTATGGAAATCAATGTTCCAAAGTGCGGCGCCGGCTCTGTAAAACCACCGGAACAAGTAATAAGCACTTCCGCACCTATCTTTAATGCCCAATCTTCTTCGCCTTCCGGCAATTCAAAAAATACTGCTTCATACGGAATTACCTCTTCGTCCAGCGTCTTTACACAAATAACAGGCACTGATGACTCAAGAGTATGGTCAATGATTATCCCTGGAAAGGTAGTGGTATGATCAATAGAATATGGAGTGCCCAGATACCATTTATTCTTATATAAAACTGCTATTCCGCCCTCCACTTGTGCATATGGCATTCCCAATTCAAAACTTAAATTAGTTTCTCCGTTATTCTCCGGAAAAGTACTTGTATATGACTCTGTATATCCAATAATTGCACTTTCATCAACTTCTGCGGACATAGGATTGCCCTCTAATAGATAAATAGTGTCATTTACCATAATCGCTGCCGGATAGTCTGCAACACCTTCTATTGAAATATTTTCTCCTGTATCTGCCTGCCCGGCATTTCCCACCATTTGGCTATCAGCTCCAGTGGTATCTTCTGCACTGTTTGAATTCCCGCACCCTGTTATCAATGAAACACATAATGCTGCTATAATAAATACTATTCGTTTTCTCATGCTGTCTCCACCTTTTCCACTAAAACGGCATCTAACATTTTGCTTTATTTTAAAATACAACCAATTTCATCTTCTGTGTAAATAAACAAAAATAGATAACTTATAGTAAACAGAGATAAAACAATACTTATATCTGCAAAATTAAATTTAGGAAAATTAATATGTACAAAATAAATAAAGTCTATGACAAAACCATGTATCATATGATCAATTAAGTTGCCAACAGCCCCGCAAATAAGAACTGCCATTGCTACTCTAATTTTGTAATAATTTTCGGTTTTATGCAGCCTCCAATAAATTAACAGTAAAATACAATACTAGCTATAACAGTCACCATAATCGCTTAATTTTTACCTGTAAATGAACCAAACGCTTCACCGGTATTTTCATTATCTTCATATAGTTCCCTGCCCCCTGTCAAATAATTATTCACCTAATAATTTTACCGCCCACTCCTCTGCCTCTTTATCCGGTTTTAGAATCAGTTCCTGCCACTGCCCCTGATAAT
>CAZWNL010000032.1:0-11615 GCA_964635615.1 uncultured Bacteroides sp. | reverse complement strand
AGATATGGCGAAAGGCGTTGACGTCTGTCTCTGTGTGAAGTTCTGAAGGTGCATGAATATGTAAATATTGATTTCAGTACACTTTATTTGTGTACTTTTTCTTTAAAGAACATTATATTTAGGGGATTGGTCAAATGGTATGATAGGGGTCTCCAAAACCTTTGGTGGGAGTTCGATTCTCTCATCCCCTGTTGATAAAAGCTCTGAAAACCTTGTAAATCAAGAATTTTGGGCTTTTTTTCTTGCAAAAATTTATGCATTTTACTTTCGAAATAAGCCAAAATGTCTGAAATAAATTTGAATAACAAAGATATTTATTTTTGTAATACTGTGTGTTAATATCAGAATTATAAAGATTCTAGGTACGAGAGGTACATTGGGTACGAAAAGTGCTTCATGTAGACGAATCGGCATGTTAGCATTATAATTGTGTTAGAAAAAGTACGGATAGTACAAATTGAACAAGTATTTTTACACCAACAATTTGATATGTTATTGTTAAGATAAGAAATATGAAAACTCAGACGAGCGAATCGTCTGAGTTTTTTCATTGTGTCCAATAAGGAGAAAGGAGGTGCTTAATAAGATTTCCGTTAAGGAATTCATTGCATATCTTAAGAGACATATGTATGGAGAAATTGAATTATCTGATGAAACAGTATAATAGGAGAAAACCCAATTAGTTACAAAAGAGTTTGTTGAATATATCAACTCTCTTTTGTGGTGTTTTTGTTGTTTACCTAGGCATGTTGGAACATTCAAGAAGAATAAAATGGATTTCTTTGAGTATTACAATGAAAGATAAAAATGTAAGAGGATAATACATTTTGCTAAACGAAGGATATTAAAGAATTTAAAGATATGGATATAGATTTAAAAAATATGTAACTGGTTGCTCGTCGTATAATACAGGTCGTTTGTCAAAAAATTAAAATATTGATTTGCTATGATATTATAATTTCAATTGTGAAATGGTACACAAACTAATGTTAGGAAGGAAAAATAAATGGCGGATTTTGAAATAAATAGACCAATGATTTTGCAACAAGTAACAAAGATAGAGCAAATAGGTAATACAATTAAGAATGTTGTAGGAATGGTAGCAAACGTAAACTGTAACTTAGAATTTATTGGCATTGGACATATCAGTTCTGTGCTCTCAGCGATAGAAGAAGATATTTCAAAACATGTAACACGACTCAATTCTTTGTCATATTTATTAGGAAAAATTGTATTAACATATGAACTGGCAGAAGAAAATATTATGGGAGTTGATACTATATCGAATGAGATAATTGATGTTGCAGATTTTTCGGCAGGAGCAAAATCATCTGATAAAGAGGATCTGGATTTATTTAAGATACTTAAAAAGGTTGCGGCGATGATGGATGATTATTATAATCCAACTTGCATTATTACAAATGATGAGATAGAATCAATTCTTATTGATAGTGGTTGGGATCCAGATTATGTAAATGAAGATATGATAGAGGAACTTGCTGTGGTGATGGATAAGTATAATATTACGACTCGTGAACAAATATGTGCATTTCTTGCAGAATGTATGTATGAATCAGATTATGGACGTGGATTAAAAGAGTACGGAAATGAAGATTATTGGGATGCAAATGGGTATGGAGCTACTTATAGAGGCGGCGGATATATTCATGTTACATGGGAATATGGTTATCAAGCATTCGCAACATATCTGATTTTACAAGAGGTTCCAGAGTTACAGGATTATGCGACTTATTTAAATCCTAAAAATAATGATGCGGAATCGATAGCTGTTCAATATAATAACCTTGTTGTAGCGGCTCAAGATTTAGGTATAGATATTTCGAATTACACAAATATTGTGGATTATGGTGCAGATTATGTTGCGGAAAACTACGCATGGGAGAGTGCGGCATATTATTGGGATGCAAATAATATTAATGAAGTAATAGATAATGGTGGAAATATAGATGATGTAAGTAGTATAATTAATCAGTGGGATACCGGCACATTTGATACAAGAGAGGAACTATATGAGGCAACATTAGATGCATATGATGATACTATTGAGTAATATGAGGTTAAATCATGACAAATTATACGGTTAAAAGTAATATTCCATACAATGTTATTATTTTGGGATTGCTATTTTGTGTTTTATTTGTTTCTGGTTGCGCAAAAGAAAGTCAACATAAAGAAATATATCCTAATCTTGAATATGATGATTTTGGAACAAAAGTATATGACACAATTGAGTTATCTGAAGGTGAAGAAATTGAAATGACAAAAACTGGGTGGATAGAACAGGATATTTGTTATAGAGTAGCGATTCAACGTTCGGAAGACGTTGAAGGAGAATATAAGCATCTGAGAGATTATATTTTCGTCAGGAACAACTCGGTAAATTATATTGTAGTTAATTATCCATCAAAAAAAGATTCATATGATTCAGATAGATATGTTAAAGATGCATGCGATTTTGAGGTTGGCTTTGAAGATGTGAATTTTGATGGATACAAGGATATTATTATATTTTTAGGGAATGACACAGTTGCAGGAATTAGCTTTCATTGTGCGTATATTTATGATGGTGAAAAATATATTTACAATAAATCATTTGAAGGTATTCCAAATTATAAAATCAACAATGAAGAACAATGTATCGATGGAAACAATGGAAATACGATATATAAATATAAATATGAAAACGGCGAATTTGTATTATTTAATGAGTTGGAAATTTGATTAGATATTTTGTAAAAACTGAAAATGAATGGATTCGTTTATTTTTGAAAAAAGATTGAGAGTTTTTCAACCGTATTCGATTCTCTCATCCCCTGCTGAGAAGATGCTAGAAACCGCATAAACATGTGGTTCCTAGCATTTTCTTTTTTGAAATTTGTCTGAAAAAATTCGTCAATATTAGTCCGGAATTATATCAATATAGGGATAATCTTCATTTTGCATATCTACAATATACTTTGCAAGATTAAACCATTCATTGCACTCATCAAGAATGACCGAATCAGCCGAAGCGATAAGTGGTTTTGTTTTTAAAACAGAGTCGACGGCTTCGTCTAACTCCACATCAAGTTCAAATGTGATTTTTTCGGCAAAATGATATATACGCTGTTTCAGACGTCCGGAATTTGAAACAGGTTTGTCCAGATAAATAACGGCTTTTTTTACCTTCAATTCATCCAATGACTGCAAAAGAGCCTCTATCGCAAGATCGGTTTGGGGGATAAGCCGATATGTGCCACGAAGTCCGGCAAGGTCTCTGATTGTGCCATCCATACATTTGAAAAGCATGGAGTTGGAAAATGCAATTTCAAGCCCTATGATAACATTAAAGCCGTCAATATAAAGCACTTTATCGTTTATATTCTGTACCTCGCGTTTTTTTCTTGCAATAATCTTATCCTTTGCCGAGATTGTTCTTGCCAGTGCAAGCCTTTGCCGTTCAGATAACTGATAATGATCGCCAATAAATTTTGTAATCGGTGTAACAGGATAATTCCTGTTCAGCAGATAATACACTTCCTCTGCTGCTTTGCGCAGCTTAGGAAGTGCTTTATCTCCAAAATCACGTTCATCTGTTGGCATAAAGCCACGTCTTGCTTGTTGTGTCATTTGTCCACCTCATAGATTTTTACTACAAAATACCATTACTTTCTTTTTACGTCAAGTTTCACAATATGGTGCCGACAGATCGCCCTGTCCATCATGCAGGCTGTTGAAAGTGATGTACATTCAGAAGCTGTAAATGAGCTCGATAGCTCCATTTTATCATCTGATATAAATAAACGCTTACAAAGTTAAACAAAGACTTGTAGGGTTTATTTATATTTAAATATTCCTAAGTATTGTCATTTCAGTAATTTTGTTCTATAATTATAACGTATGACTTTATAAAATTAACACACAAAAGTATAAAGCAGGCATGTTGTTTCTAGAACCTGCGGAACGGGGTGGATAATGGAAGAAAATGTACAAAACGGGTTAATTTTTACAAATGATAATTGTATTGGTTGTAACAAATGTATTTCTAGTTGTCCTGTCATAACAGCCAACAATGCTGTGGAAACTGAAAACGGGCAGAGGATTTATGTTGATGGAACTAAATGTGTTGCATGTGGCGCATGCTTTGATTCCTGTGAGCATGGTGCAAGAGAATTCAGGGATGATACGGAAAGGTTCTTTGAGGATCTTCAAAAGGGCGAAAGGATTTCCGTATTGTGGGCTCCCGCATTTGCGGCAAACTATCCTAATGAATACAAGAGGATTTTGGGCGGTTTAAAGCGTTTGGGTGTCAATCGTATAATCAGCGTAAGCTTTGGTGCAGATATTACAACATGGGGATACATAAAATACATTACCGAGCATAATTTTATGGGAGGTATATCGCAGCCTTGTCCTGCAATCGTAAACTATATTGAGCATTATATTCCTGAGCTTATACCAAAGCTTGTTCCTGTACACAGTCCTATGATGTGTGCAGCGATATATGCGAAAAAGTATATGCATCTTCCTGAAAAGCTAGCATTTATCAGTCCTTGTATTGCTAAAAAATCAGAGATAAGCGATCCAAATACATATGGCTATGTTAGCTATAACGTGACCTTTGATCATCTTGTAAAATATGCTCAAAAGAAAAACATTATGGCTGATCCGGCACCGAATGAAATTGAATATGGTCTTGGTTCGATATATCCAATGCCGGGAGGTCTTAAGGAAAATGTATATTGGTTCTGTGGTGAGGATATGTTTATACGTCAGATAGAGGGCGAAAAGCATGCATATCATTTCCTTGAGCAGTACAAGGAAAGAGTTCTTCACAATAAGCCGCTTCCGTTTATGGTTGATGCCCTAAACTGTGCGCAGGGCTGTATATACGGAACAGGTGTTGAGGAAGAAAAGACAAAGAATGATGATATACTATACGAGCTTCAAAAAATAAAAGAGGCAAGCAAGAGCAGGGATCCTAAGAGCGCATGGGCAAGAGGGGCAACCCCTGAAAAGCGTCTCAAAAATCTTAATAAACAATTTGCTAATCTTGACATTAATGATTTTATAAGACTTTATACAGACAAATCTGCAGGCAATCAGGTTAAAATTCCTGACAACCGCGAGTTTGCTGAGATTTTTGAGAGCATGAATAAAACGACTGATGTTAAGACAAGAATTAATTGCAGCGCTTGCGGATACAATACATGTCGTGATATGGCTACTGCAATTTTCAATGGCTGCAACAATAAGACAAGTTGTATTCATTATGTTAAGGATCTTGCGGAGGAGGAGAAAATACAGCTTGAGGAAGTTTCTCTTAAGATGGAAGAACAAAACAGAAATGTTTTGGAAAAAGCAGAAAGCATTTCTTCCATGGTTGCCGATGCAAATAAGCAGTTTGCTACACTTAATGTTTCAATAAATGAGATGTCTGTTGGAAACAATAACAATGCTGAGGAAACAGGCAATATAAGCAGCGCAATGGAGGATGTTGTAACATTCTGTGAAAACATGAAGGCTTCATTTAATAAAATCAACGACCTTCTTGTACAGCTTGGTGAAAATAATGAAAATATAACCTCAGTCGCAGCACAGACAAACCTTCTTTCACTTAATGCGTCCATAGAGGCGGCACGTGCAGGAGAGGCAGGAAAGGGATTTGCGGTTGTAGCTTCCGAGATTAAGGGCTTAAGTGAGTCAAGCCGTAATACTGCGCAGGATAGTGAGCGCAACAAAGAAGAAATTGTGGCTGCCATGAACAAATTAAATGATGAAGCGGTCAATCTTATGAATATAGTAGATGATGTAAATAGGCGTATAAGTACACTTGCTTCAAGCTCTGAGGAAATCGCTGCTTCAGCTACTATGGTTGGAGATATTGCTAATGACTTGAAGGAAAAATTTGATGTTATAACCTCTATGTAAAAGTATTTTATTAAAAAAACTTTTACCATTCAAACAACATAAAAAATAGGGTACATTTTTGTCAGACAGCCCTCAAAGATATATTAAGATGATAATAAAAAGGAGGTCTATCAATGGGATTTTTTACAGGTAAGACGGTTATTATAACGGGTGCAGGAAAGGCAACCTTAAGTGACGGCAAATGTGGCTCAATAGGATATGGAATTGCAACCGCTTTTGCAAAGGAGGGTGCAAATCTTGTCATAACAGGAAGAAATGTAAAGAAACTTGAGGATGCAAAGGCTGATTTGGAAGAAAAATATGGTATCAAGGTGCTTCCGATACAGGCAGATGTAAATGCAGGTGCCGACAATGAGACAGTTGTAAATAATGTTGTTAAGCAGACTATAGATGCATTTGGTGATATCCATGTACTCATAAACAATGCACAGGCATCAGCTTCAGGAGTTACCCTTGCAGATCATACTACAGACCAATTTAACCTTGCACTTTATTCGGGACTTTATGCTACATTTTATTATATGAAGGCCTGCTATCCTTATCTTAAGAAAACAGAAGGCTCAGTAGTAAACTTTGCATCAGGTGCAGGAATATCGGGCAATTTTGGGCAGTGCTCATACGCAGCTGCAAAGGAAGGTATAAGAGGTCTTACAAGAGTTGCAGCAACTGAGTGGGGTCCTGACAATATAAATGTTAATATTGTCTGCCCTCTTGCTTGGACCGCACAGCTTGAAAACTTCCAAAGAGATTATCCGGATGCTTATAAGGCAAATGTTAAGATGCCGCCTATGGGACATTTCGGCGATTCCGAAACGGAAATCGGGCGTGTATGTGTTCAGCTTGCGTCACCTGACTTTAAGTATATGACCGGTGAAACTCTTACATTGCAGGGTGGAAGCGGACTTCGTCCATAGATTTTCAATAAAACGGGCATGTCGTGTGAGGATATATCCTGCATATGACACGCCCTTTTTTTGCATATATTAGCTTTATATTGGAAAACATAAGTAAAAATAATAAAAAGTAGGAGAAGAAATATGAATATATTATTTTATGACACAACACCATATGATAAAAAATCCTTTGATATGGAGCTTGAAAAGCATACGGATGTTACAATAACATACCATGAGGCGGACATTTCGGAGAAAACCGTGTCTCTTGCAAAGGGATATGATGCCATATGTGCATTTGTAAATTCGGACCTTAGTGCTCCTGTTATTGAAAAACTTGCAGATATCGGTATTAAGCTTATACTTCTTCGATGTGCGGGCTTTAATAATGTAGATATAGATAAGGCAAATGAAAAAGGAATTACGATACTCAGAGTTCCAGGATATTCGCCTGAGGCTGTTGCAGAGCATGCCATGTCACTTGCACTTGCGTCAAACAGGCATATACACAAAAGCTATATTAAGGTCAGAGAAAATAATTTTAGTCTTGTAGGACTTACCGGAGTGAATTTTTATCAGAAAACGGCAGGAATTGTGGGCACGGGAAAAATCGGCGCTGCTATGTGCAGAATATGTCATGGCTTTGGAATGAAGGTTATTGCATATGATATGTATCAAAACAAAGATCTGCCATTTGTGGAATATGTATCTATGGATGAGCTCCTTGAGAAGTCCGATCTTATATCCCTTCATTGTCCGCTTACGGATGAATCCTATCACATGATAAACAAGGAAGCTATCGACAAGATGAAAAAGAGACCCATATTTGTAAATACGTCAAGAGGCGCTCTTGTAGATACCGAGGATTTAATTAAGGGAATACGTGAAAACAAATTCTTTTCAGTAGGACTTGATGTATATGAGGAAGAGGCGAGCAATGTATTTGAAAACAGGGAGGATGAGCTTCTGGAGCATTCCGTTACTGCAAGGCTTTTATCATTCCCGAATGTTATTATTACATCACATCAAGGCTTTCTCACTGTTGAGGCTCTGTGTGCAATAAGCGAGGTTACAATAAAAAATGCAAGGGATTTTGCTGCTGCAAATGTAGCTGACTATGAAAAAAATCAGGTAAAATAGAATAAAGAGGGAGGGCTTTTCTCAAGGTTTTTAACCTATCGGAAAGCCCTCTTTTTGTTCTTTTAGTCTGTTTCTCTGTTTACAAGACCATAGAAACCAATAATATAAAGACCGGCGATTCCAACAAGACCATATATTATTCTGGTGAGTGCAGAAGCATCTCCGAATAATGCAGATACGAGATTGAAATCAAAAAATCCTATAAGTCCCCAGACAATGGCACCTATGATTGTAAGAGTCAGACAAAGGTAGTTTAGAAATTTCATACAAAACCTCCAATACAATAGCAAATAAAGTAGCTTGTAATTTACAAGCCCTTTAAATATAGGATTTACAAAAGCATTAAAAATATGTAGTTAATTGTTGCCAAAATAAATAAATTAATGTAATATTGACTTGCAGTGCATTTATGACAGCAGGCATTTTCTTATATAATTACAGGAGGATATCATGGGCGGTTTTTTTGGAGTTACATCAAAAGAAGATTGTGTATTTGATTTATTTTTTGGAACGGATTATCATTCACATTTAGGAACAAGACGTGCAGGGATGGCGGTATATGGAAAGGATGGCTTTGAAAAGGCAATTCATAAAATTGAAAATGCACCTTTTAGAACAAAATTTGATAAAGAAGCAACTTCCATGCACGGCAATATGGGTATTGGCTGTATATCAGATTACGAGGCACAGCCGATTTTAGTACGCTCACATCACGGTTCATTTGCAATAACTACGGTTGGAAAAATAAATAATGCAGATACTATTATTGCAGATATTTTGAAAAATAATACACATTTTTTTGAAATGAGTAACGGTGAGATAAATGCTACTGAGCTTGTGGCGGCAATCATCAATCAAAAGGAAAATTTTATTGACGGAATCAGATATGCACAGGAGGTTATTGAGGGCTCCATGTCAATGCTTATACTTACCCCTAAGGGAGTATATTGTGCAAGGGACAGGTTTGGACGAACTCCTGTTGTTATCGGTAAAAAGGATGGAGCAAGATGTGCTGCATTTGAAAGCTTTTCCTTCCTGAATTTAGGATATACATTAGAACGTGAGCTTGGTCCTGGCGAAATTGTTGTTATGACACCCGACAGTGCAAGAACGCTTGCTGCACCTGGCAATGACATGAAGATATGCACATTTTTATGGATATATTACGGATACCCGTCATCAACCTATGAAGGTGTAAATGTTGAAGAAATGAGATACAAATGCGGAAAGGCTCTTGCAAACAGGGATGATGATGTTCATCCTGATATTGTTGCAGGTGTTCCTGATTCAGGAACCGCTCATGCAATAGGATATGCAAATGCATCGGGAGTGCCATTTTCAAGACCGTTTATTAAATATACGCCAACATGGCCCCGCTCGTTTATGCCTACCATTCAGAGCAAGCGTAACCTTATAGCTAAGATGAAGCTTTTGCCTGTGGAAAATCTTATAAAGGATAAAAGTCTTATTATTATAGACGATTCTATAGTCAGGGGAACACAGCTTAGGGAGACCACAGAATTTTTATATGAAAGCGGTGCAAGAGAGGTACATATAAGACCTGCATGTCCGCCTCTTATATTTGGATGTAAGTACCTTAATTTTTCCCGTACCAATTCTGAGATGGAGCTTATTACAAGATCTGTAATAGCGGAACTTGAGGGAGGAGAGGTTTCAGATGAGGTACTTAAGGAATATGCAGACCCTAACTCTGAAAAGTATGAAAAAATGGTAGATAAAATTTGCGAAAAGCTTAATTTCACATCACTTCGTTTTCATCGACTTGACGACATGATAGAATCAGTTGGTATAGACCCGTGCAAGCTTTGCACTTATTGCTGGAGCGGTAAAGAGTAAAAATTTGCTGTTTTAAGGATTGGGGGTTTTATTAATGCTTTATGACAGTGAAACAATAAATATATTTGATGATTCGGAGACTGCTATGCCTCAGATTATGAGTATTATGAGGACGGATATTCAGGAAAAGGACGGAGATTACCTTCTTGAAATAGAGCTTCCGGGTTTCCTTCGGGAAGATATTCAGGCAGAGCTTGCAGACGGTAAGCTTACAATAATTGCAGAAAAGCCGGAGCATATTGAAATGGAGGGAAGCAGAAGCCGTTATATAAGACGGGAACGCCCTGTTGGAGGCTGTCAAAGAAGCTTTTTTGTCGGAGATAAGGTTAAACAGGAGGATATTTCTGCGGCCTTTAAGGACGGCATATTAAGCATCATCATTACCAATCGGGAAAAGTCTGTAGAAAGGGAAGAAAGAAAGCTGATACCGATAAAATAACATGAAAGAATTAATAAATAAAATGCGTCATTCAGGTTATGCGGAGATGAGGGAGACGGCAATCGGAGTTCATGTGATGTATTATTTACAAAATGGACTTCCGTGTGTTTATTGCTTTATTGATTTGGATGATTTGAAATTTTCTCCGTCACCGAAAAAAAAGAAGAATGATACGATAAATCATGAAATTACAGGAAGTGATGCTGTAAATTCGGCTGCCTATAAGCGTGCTGTGTTTGATTATGTTGACAAAAAAATAAGAGAGCCTTTTTTAAATATGTCATATGAGAGTGTTGCGGTAATTAATATTGTAAGCTCATCGAACATGGAGCTTGTTAAGGAAGTCTTCCGTGAATGTAAAAATTATTGGGTATATGACAAAAAAGAAAACAGGCTTGTTATTTTCGAGGACCAGCCTGTTGATTTTTTTGGCTTTAAAAGGATTGTTGAAAATCATATAAACAGGCTTGATGAGGGAGTCGTCCAATTCAAGGATGCGGTTAAAAAGAGAAAAGCTAAATCCGCAAAAGCAGTCTGGAGAAAAAACAGATGGACAAAAAGTACTATAATGCAGCATATTACAATTACGGGCATTATTATAATAATAAATGTAATAGTTTACATAATTACAGCAGTCAGAGGAGATGTGTATAATGTAGGATATATGCTTAAATGTGGGGGCTCGTCTGCACTAAATGTTATACTGGACAGAGAGTATTACAGATTATTTACGGCAATGTTTCTTCATTATGGGTTTGCTCATATTTTTAACAATATGTTTTCTCTTTTTGTAATAGGTTATACGCTTGAGCCTCGAATGGGGAAATTGCGTTTTGCGATTGTATACATACTGGGCGGTCTTGCGGCATCCGTTACAAGTGTACTTTACCATTGGAATACTGAAGACTGGGCCGTATCGGCAGGAGCTTCGGGAGCCGTATATGCCATGATTGGTGCATATATCGTTGTTATGTTTTTTTATGACAGAGCGCATTTTGATCCGTTTCGTGTTTTACTTGTAATGCTTATGCCTCTTATAAGTTCCTTTGGGGATGTACAGATTGACAATGCAGCACATATCGGTGGATTTGTTGCGGGAATTGTGTTTACATTTCTGATTGAAAAGCTTTGGAAAAGAAAGAGTAAGTGGCAGAAAAAATATAAATTATAAAAAATGCAGTCATGGGGCTGTCGCACTAAGATTTAATATGGCTTGTCTGCGGCTGTCACATGTTGCTATATACACATAAAATCGTTTGAAGACGTCGGTACTTGAGCTTAGGGTTCAATGCATAGCTATATGGCATATAAAAACACGCTTTCGCTCGTCTCCGACGTAACGGTACTAAAAATTG
>CAZWNL010000031.1:0-11808 GCA_964635615.1 uncultured Bacteroides sp. | reverse complement strand
CGTCACCTAAGTACCGACGTCTTCAAACGATTTTTTTATATTATGATATAAATATCCTGAGTGCGACAGCCTCATTCTATAATTTTAAATTTACATAAGTTGTTACAAGCTCCACAATTGCATCACTGTCCCTTGCGGTCACAACCTCAGCAAGTGCATCTAAAAAGTCTTTATCCTCTCCCTCAAATTCCATAGTGGATATCATCTCCATTGTGGCATCAAGGAGCTCAAAGTCATTATTAACTGCATATTGTTTTATGCTTTCTAATGCTTCTCCATTTAATGTAGTTTCAGTGCCGCCGTCAGCCTCATCTATAGACTTATTTTCAGCAAGTCTCTGATCGTATTCCTCATCCGTAATACCTGTCATTGTGTCTGCAAATTCCAAATATTCCTGAATGATTTGCAGAATATCCTTCAGATTTTTGGCAAACTCCTTTAGATTTCTCCTGACATATTCCTTATTTCCAATGTTGATGGCAGCCTCAAGCCTTGATGCCTCCTTTGCAATGCTTAATGCTCCGATATTTGTGCTTGTAGTTTTTATTGTATGGATTTTGGTCTTAAAGCCTCTTATATCCTTCTCAAGCTTTTTTGAAAGATCATCAGGTGCACTCTCATTCTGATTATAATATGCAACAACAAGTCTGTTAAATACGTCTATGCTTCCTCCTATACGCTCTATCGCATTTTCCACATCAACATGAGCTGCAAGCTTTTCCAAGCCATCCCTGTATCTTGAATCATGTATATATTTTGCAATATCGTTTGTTTTTTCCTTTAGCTTGCTTTCAGGAAGACAATCCTTAAATATTGCTGCCACTCTCCTTATATCCATAGGCTTGACAAGCGTATCAGTAAAGCCCTGCTCCAAAAGCTTGTCATTATTATCCCCTATCGCATCTGCATCCATGGAAACAATCGGCATAATTTTGTACTCTTTCCCATCAAGCTCCCTTATCTCCTTCATGGCATCCAGCCCACTCATAATAGGCAACGTTAAATCCATAAATACCACGTCATAATCGTTATTCAAAACCATGTCTATGGCTCCAATAGCGGAGGTTGCAACATCCACCCTAAGCTCAAACTGCCCAAGAACCTTTTGTGCAACCTGCCTGCTTACCTCATCATCCTCAACAAGCAGTACATTTACCTCCGGAAGCCACAGTTTTTCCGCCACCTCCTTGGACACCATCTCCTCCACCTTGGAGGCGGAGTTTGCCATACCGTTGTCTGCCACGGTCTGATTTACGGAAAGGGTAAAGGTCGATCCTGCACCATAGGCACTTTCTGCTTCAAGATCAGCATTCATTGTATCAGCAAGACCCTTTGCTATAGCAAGTCCTACACCATTTCCGGAATGAATATTGTTCTTTTTATTATCCACTATTTGAAAAACCTCAAATATTGTTTCAAGCCGCTCCTCCTGAATACCAATACCCGTATCCGATACGGTAAACACAAAATTTACAACGTTTTTGTTTGACTTGTCGGTATATTCATAGCAGTCTACAGAAAGTGTTATTGAACCGTCCTTTGTATACTTTACGGAGTTTTCCAAAATCCTTTTTAAAATGTTCTTTATCTTTTCCTGATCTCCCACAACATTATCAGCAAGAATATCACCTATTTCCACAAAAAATTTCACGGTTTTTTCGCCTATGCTTTGCATTACAAACTCAGACAACTCATAAATCATTGTTGTCACAGAGTATTTTTCATTGACTACATCTACCTTTCCTGCCTCTATCTTTGCAAGTAGAATAATATCGTCAACCTTATTTAGTATTTCTTCTCCTGTCTCGTATATGCTTAATATGCTTTTTTTATACTCGTCATCCTCAGTGTGAAGCTGAAGCAGTTCATCCGCTTTAGCCATCATTACATTTATAGGTGTCTTTATCTCATTACTCATATTTGCAAGGTAATCATTTTTTATGCTGCTTGATTTTACCGCCTGTTCATGCTCCTTGGAAAGCTTTTCTATTTCCTCGCTGTTTGATATTAATATTTTTCTCACTCTAAGAGCCGCATAAAAAATAAGACATATTCCTAAAAGCATCGTTATAAGTATAAAATATCTCGATTCATTTTTCTCAAAAAAGCTCTTTTGCTTTTCAATTTTAAATGCAACCTCCTCGTTACACATTTTACCATCACCGTTATATGCCTTTATCCTGAACTGATACATTCCTCCGTCGAGATTTGTGTACACTGCCTCCATGGCATTGCTTCCACTTATTGTAATTGGATTTTCGTCAAAACCATCAAGAAAATACTCTACGGAAATATTATTTCTATTTGTGAAGCTGAACACTGCAAAATATACAGTTATACGTGTCGTGTTGCTATCAACCACAAGTCCGTCCGACAAATCATCATACTCATACCTCGTTCCGTCTACATCTACAGCCGTAACTCTTATCTTCGGTGCAACATTATTATACCAGGTTTCTCTTGTATCTAATGTACATATACCATTATTACAGCATATATAAAGTATTCCGTTTGCATCTATTGTACTATGACACAGAGTATTTATATCCTTGGTAAGACCATCACTTTTATCAAACGGTCTTCCCGCTATCCCCTGACTTCCCAAAAGCTCCTCCTCATTTGTGAGAAGAACACCCTTAGAACCGATAACCCACACGGCATTTTCATTCACAATAAGGTCATATACACTGTTTGAAAAATCTATATTGCTGACAGTTCTAAACGACTCATTATAAAAGCAAAGTCCGTTATCCGTTGCAATCCAAATTCCTTCATTACCCTTTTTAATCGCCGTAACGACATTAGAATTAAGACCGTCCTCCGTATTGTAGTTTACAATTTTTCCCGTCGCAAGGGTAATACAGCTTATTCCTCCGCCATCTGTTCCGCACCACAAAACGCCTCCGTCCTGATAAAAGCAGCGAACGTTGTTTGCATCCATTCCCACAGAGGTATCATATGTATCAGATACCTTGCCATCCTTTCCTATTAAAACAATGCCCTCCTCAGTGGCAACCGCAATTCTTCCATCATTAAGTTCATAGGTACAATTTACTGCCATGCTCGGAAGCCCTGCACCTCTTGTCAGGGTACTTATCGTATCATCGCTCTGTACCATAACCACTCCGTATCTTCTGTGAGTACTTATCCAAATCCTTCCTGTCGAATCTCTCATTATATGACTTATGCTTACACCCTGAAGCATGTCAGTAAGCGCATTGCTTTCCTGCTCATTATCAGAATTATAAATAAAAAGTCCGTCATCCGTTCCAATGTACCTATCTCCACTATGTATATATACGCAGTTTGTCATAACCTCCTGCATACCTGATTTTATGTTATAGTCGGAGAATTTGCTTTTTGCAAGCATCAGAACACCCATACGTGTTGAGGAAATCCAATAGTTTCCTTCGTAATCCTGAATAATGTCCGACAAATAATTATCCATCTGACAATTATTTATCTTATAAAACTGCCCATTTGCCCTAAAAAAGCCAATGCCATTATCAGCACATATCCAAACCCTTTCCTCACTGTCCTGCATAATTTTATTTATACCATCTATACCGATGTTTACGACCTCAAAGCTTGACTTGCTTCTAAATACAAGTATATCGCTTCCCGAGGTTCCCACATATATATAATTACCAACAACACTTATACACGTAAATTCGTCAAAGGAAAACTCACCTATATCTACCGCAGAATGGTTTCCCTCCTCATCAATAACAAAAATACCATCATTGTTTATTGCCCATATTTCACCGCCAAATGTAACCATATCTGTATACTTTCCTGAGTCGGACTCGTTCTCAACCGGAAAAAGCACCATTTCCCCATCCGGTGTTCCAACACACATATACAGTCCCCTTGAGGTTGCAACATATAAATTCCCATTTTCATTTTCACACACTCTGTATATTGTTTTTATTCCGTCATAATACTCTGTCTGAAAATGATGTGTTTCACCATGTTCTATATAAAAAAGTCCATAGTTATCCGTTCCGACCCACACTCTGCCCTTTGTGTCCTGTGTAATACAATTAACAGAGTACACATCTGTTCTATCCATATCCCATAAATTAACCGATGAAAACTCATATCCGTTTGAACGGTACAAGCCACCATCAGTTCCAACCCATATGTACCCCGAACTTGACTGATACAGGCAATTAACCTCATTGCTGGCTATTCCGCTTTTTGAGTCATATATCGTCTGAATATAATCTGCTATAAAGGAATCCTTTGCCACTGTTATATCTTCTTGCAGCAAAAACAGGCACACCGCAAGGAGTACCTGAACTGCCACTATTTTTTTTATTGTTTTGTGAATATTCATAGGCGATTTCCTCGTCAGATTATGCTTCCCTTAAAAACACCTTATAGCCCTTCAATGTCTCATATATATCCGCCTTTGACGTTATCTCCCAAGGTGCATGCATATTTAAAACAGCAACTCCGCAGTCAATAACCTCCATGCCGTATAATGACAAAATGTAAGCTATTGTTCCGCCTCCGCCTACATCCACCTTACCAAGCTCAGAGGTCTGATAGCATATATCGTTTTTATCCATCATTTTTCTTATTCTTGCAATATATTCGGCATTT
This sequence comes from uncultured Bacteroides sp., assembly GCA_964635615.1. Classification (GTDB taxonomy): domain Bacteria; phylum Bacillota; class Clostridia; order Lachnospirales; family Lachnospiraceae; genus Coprococcus_C. The sequence continues at coordinate 7,200 of CAZWNL010000031.1, read as the reverse complement.
GCGTCATTAGAGCCTGATTTTCCTCTTGATCCAGTAAACTTGTTAAATACCATTCCTCGTCCAAAATATGATGCGTTATTCTTATCAAATGCGTCTGCAAACAGAGGGTCATAGGCTGCATTTACATCTGAGGAAAGCATAGAAGAAGCTGCAAGACACCTTCGCACTGCTATTTCACTGTATTCCCCCATTGCATTCATAAGCTCAACAACCGCATTCTCAAAAAATCTTGATTTCATGCCGGTAGCTCCTACACTTCCTATCTCCTCCTTATCAGTAAGAAGACAACAGGTTGTCCTTTCAACATTATCAACCTCAAGCATTGCCATCAGTGAGGTATATGCACAGACTCTGTCATCCTGTCCATATGCCATAATCATACTACGGTCAATACCTGCCTCCCTCGCTTTACCTGCCGGTACAACCTCAAGCTCCGCCGATATAAAATCCTCTTCCTCAATATCATACTTTTCCTTCAAAAGAGCGAGAACATTTTCCTTTACCGCATCCTTATCCTTGTCCTTTAAAGGTCTGCTGCCAAATAAAATATCAAGCTTTTCTCCCTCAATAACCTTATTTGCTTTTTTCTCCATCTGCTCTGCGGCAAGATGGATAAGCAAATCCGTCACACAAAATACAGGGTCATTTTTATCTTCGCCTATGGAAATATCTATAACGCTTCCATCCTTCCTTGCAACAACCCCATGTATGGCAAGAGGAAGCGTAACCCATTGATATTTCTTTATTCCGCCATAATAGTGAGTATCAAGATATGCAAAATCACCATTTTCATACAGAGGATTTTGTTTTATGTCCATACGCGGGGAATCGATATGCGCTCCAAGTATATTCATCCCCTTCTCCAATTTCTTGGAGCCTATATTGAACATTGCCACTGTCTTATTCATACATACGGCATACACCTTATCTCCCTGCTTAAGCTTCTTATCTTCCTTAATGATTTTACTTAAGTCTGAGTAACCATGTTCCTCAGCCATTTTTACTATCTGCTTTACACATTCCCTCTCTGTCTTACCTGCATCAAGAAATTCTCGATATTCCTTACAAACCTTTTCAAGCTCATTTGTTGATTTTTTTGTATATGTTGTCCAAGCATTTTTTCTTTTCATACTGTTCTCCTTATTTTATATAACTATAGACATTAGGCATTCTTTCTGCCACATATTATATCCATTTATTTGTTTATCAATCCTTAAACGAAACGGTTTCAGACAAGTGCCGATACAACTTTATTTAAAATATCAAATGCCTTATCACATTCAGCCTCAGTCACATTAAGCGGCGGAACAAGCCTTATTACTGACGGCCTTACAGCAGTAATGAGAAGTCCATTATCAGCACAGTTGTATTTTACGTCATTCGAAATATCACTGTTAAATTCCACTCCTATCATAAGACCCTTGCCTCTAACCTCCTTAACACAAGGAAGGCTTTTTAGCTTTTCCATAAAGTACGCCCCGACTCTTTTTGCGTTTTCAGGGAGCTTACCTTCTATTATCTCGTTTATCTGTGCGTAGGATGCAGCACAGCACACAGGATTTCCGGCATATGTGCTGCCGTGGGCTCCGGGGCCAAATGTAAGAGCAAGCTTTGTGCTTGTACACATGGCGCCTATAGGCATACCTCCACCCATAGCCTTCGCCATACTGACCGCATCAGGCTTAACACCATAATCCATAAATGCCATAAGCTCTCCGGTACGTCCCCAACCTGTCTGAACCTCATCAAACAAAAGCAGCATATCCTTCTCATCACAAAGCTTACGAAGTCCCTGAAGAAATTCCTTTGTGGCGGGTATGACGCCCCCTTCTCCCTGTACAGGTTCAACCATAACTGCTATTGTATTTTCCGTACATGCAGTCTCAAAGGATGCCAAATCATTATAATTGGCGTAGGAAAATCCCGGGATAAATGGGTCATAATTTTTTTGAATGGCAGAATCGGGCTGTCCCGTTGCAGCAAGCGTTGCCAGGGTTCTTCCGTGAAAGCTGTTATATGCGGTAACAATGTTATATCTGTCAGGACCATAGTTATCCTTTCCATATTTTCTTGCAAGCTTTATCATAACCTCATTTGCCTCGGCACCGGAATTTTGAAAATAAACTTTTTCCATACCTATACTGTCACATATCAGCTTCGCCAACCTTGCCTGTGGTATTGTATAAAAATAATTAGAGGCATGCATCATTGCTTCTGCCTGTTCCTTTATGGCACTTACAACTTTTTTGTTGCAGTGTCCGGTGCTGTTTACGGCTATTCCTGCCATAAAATCAAGATACTCACTGCCATTTTCATCGTATATATAAGAGCCCTCGCCTCTGTCGGCAACAAAATCAAAGCGCTTAAAGGTCTCATAAAAATATGTATCATAAAGCTCCTTTAATTGCTCCTTCGTCATGTTAAAATCACTCAAATGCATAGCCTTTACCTCAATTCACATAATAGTTATTTAAAATCTTTATGGGGTTGCCGCACAAAACAGCACCCCCATACAAGACAAATATTAAAATATTTTCTTATCCATATATCTGACCTGCAACCAGATTATCAAGTATGCTTACAAGTTGTCCTATCTCAGGCTTACTTATCTGTGAATCGGCACCTAATGCCGCTCCCTTTCTTTTCATGTCATCGTTTATAAGTGATGAGAATACAATGATTGGAATATGCTTTAAGCCCTCCGTATCCTTTATAAGCCTTATAAGTCTGTGCCCGTCCATCTGCGGCATCTCAATATCGGTTATGATACACTTTGCACCATAATCAACACCATTATTTTTCTTAAGCTCGCACAGGTAGTCCCAAGCCTCCTGACCATTATTCTTAATCGTAAGCTTGTTGTAGCCCGCTTTATAAAGAGAATCCTTTATAAGTGTGCAAAGCAGACTTGAATCCTCAACAATGAGCACAGGAATATCATTTCTTTCCCTTGACTCAAGCTTTTTAATCTCCGAAACCTTAAGGCTTGTCTCAGGGCAAATCTCCTCAACAATACGCTCAAAGTCCAATATTATAAGAAGGTTATCAGCATTTTTTATAATACCTGTCGCAACTCCGGAGCCGGGACCGCTCACTGTTGAATCCGGCTTTACGACATCCGTCCATGAAACCCTGTTTATACCAAGAACGGCCTGAACATCAAATGCAATATTAAGGTTATTGAAATTTGTTACGATAAGAAAGTTGTTTCTGTTATCGTTATTTTGAAAGCCTAAAGTCTTGATAAGGTCAATTACGGTAATTATATCTCCACGGGGCATAAATATTCCCTCAATACACGGATGAGAATTTGGAACGGGAGTAATATTTTGGAACTGCAATATTTCTCTTACCTTCTCAACATTTATGCCATAGTGGTTTCCCTCAATGACAAATTCCAATACCTCTAACTCATTTGTTCCGCTCTCCAGTAAAATATTACTATCCATATCAAACCTCCTATTATTGTAATTGCATAACTTTATCTAAACCGTCATACGTTATCCTAAGTTTTAAGTCATCAATATTATCCGTAAGCTCTGTCGAAACCTGATATATAAGTACTATTTCCTCACGGCTGCTCGCCTCAATAGTATTTTGGTATGTATACATATCATCAAGCAAAATAGTCAGCATCTGCTTTGCCCTTTTCGAATCATTTATTATAATACTATAGCTTGCATCCTTGGAATAAAGGTCAATATACTGATTGTCATTTGTTTTATTTTCCAATTCAAATTTTAAAACAAGCAGCTTATATCCACTTTGAGCTTCAATCTCAATATATACTCCATCCTTGCCATAAGCAGGATATGAATCAAGCAGCATATAATATGAATACTTGATGTTAATATTATTCTCACCTAAAAACTCCGCTATGTTAAAATCAGTAGCCACATCGGAAACTATACCACTTACCTCCTCAGCGTCAGCCGGTTCTTCAGTTATTACGTTTTCTGTATTATTTTTCCCTGCCTCCGTGGAAGCCTCCGTTTCAGTAGCGGTACTTTCAGGGGATACCTCGATGATAACCTCCTCAGTGGAATTAAGCGCATTAACCTCCGCCTCAAACAAACCTTCCTCATATTTTGAGTCAATATTCCTATCGTATTTTAATAATAGCCCTCCTGCATACTCTGCAATCATCTTACTTTCCTCATCAGTTAAATCTATAACCTTGGCACATCCTACAAGAAAAAGTGACAGAATTAGGATAGTGCAGGAAAACAATCTCTTTTTCATATGCTTCCTCCGAATCGTTAAACATAAACTTTGTCCTAATTCTATCACTTTTTTTTCATATCAGCAAGGCATATTCGCATCTAAATCAAAATAAAAGACCACGCCTTCCTCTGCATTGAAAACTCCGTAATCCTTTCCATGTGATTTCATTGCCGCTGCTACAATGGAAAGACCTATTCCACTGCCACCATATTCCCTTGTTCTAGCCTTGTCAACCTTATAAAACTTATCGAACAGCCTGTCAATATCCTCATCAGGTATTTTTTCTCCCTGATTGAAAACAAAAACTCTTACGTTATCTTCGGTATGGTCAAACGTGATTCTTATATCCCCACCGGGCTTTACATGGTGAATTGCATTTGTAAAATAATTTGTAAATACCTCCTCAATAAGGAATTCATCTGCCCATACATAGACAGGCGCAGCCTCATCAAATATAATCCTAGCCTCTGTCTCCTCCACAAGAATGGATGACGCATCAACAATATTTTTTATAAAATCTACGAGCTCAAATCGTTCAAAGCTAAGGGTTGACTGTCCAAATTCAAGCTCATTTAAGTTGAGCAGCTTCACTACAAGCTCATTCATTTTCTTAGCTTCATCTATTATGACATCCGTGTAAAACTCCCTGCTTTCCATATCATCCGACAAATTACACTTAAGACCCTCTGCATACCCCTGAATAAGTGCAATCGGAGTTTTCAGCTCATGTGAAACATGGGACAGAAAGTCCTTTCGCATATCGTCAATCTGCTCCTTTTGCTCAATATCCTTCTTTAATTTTGCATTGGCGGATTTAAGCTCGGAAATTGTACTCTCAAGCTTTTCAGACATTTCATTCATGCATTTGCCAAGCTCACCTATTTCATCATTTGTGACAATGGGAACCTTAACGTCAAAATCAAGGTGTGTCATTCTTTTCGCAACATTACAAAGATTTTTTATAGGTGCGGCAAAAATATTGCCAAACGCAAGAATGAACATCGAACCGAAAATAAGAAGTCCTACTGCCACTTTAATAAATACATTTTTGACAACATATACCACGCTGTCAATTCTTGAAACGGGGCTCCTGACTATAATACTGAAGCCGTTGTCAAGATGTCCCACCAAATCATAATAATCTGCATTTATTACCTCGTCATGATTTTTAGTGATAACGTAATTTGAGTATAAATTTCTAGAAATAACATCCGCAGTTTCCATAGACCTTATGGCATTATACAGACCTTCCATTATACGGCTCTCGTCATTTATGGATGTATATATTTTCACATTTTTATTGTCAAATATAAGAATTGTTGAATCCAGCGGATTATATATACTTCCATAGAGGTCATTTGTCCGATAATTGTTTTGGTTTGAATTTTGAGAAAAAAAAGCGTTGCAAGATTCATATGTGCTTTTTAAATTATTCTTCACATTGGACACAAAAATATCCTCAATAAAAAAATTACATATAATCCATGATGCAATCAATATAAATGCACAAAAATTAATTACCATAAATGTAATTTTTGTTCTTATTGAACTTCTCATATTTAAACCTCGAATTTGTATCCCATGCCCCAAATGGTCTTAATGTAATCTCCTTTGTCCCCCAGCTTGCTTCTAAGCTTTTTTACATGGGTGTCTATCGTTCTTGCATCTCCGAAATAATCATAATTCCAAACATTATTTAATATCTTTTCTCTTGAGAGGGCAACGCCCTTATTTACAAGGAAATAATTTAAAAGCTCAAATTCCTTAAAGCTAAGTTCAATTTCCTCACCATCCACAAGAACCCTGTGTGCGGATATATCCATTTTAATTCCTCCGCACTCAATATTTTTCTCATCCCCTGCAAGACTGCTTCTCCTTAAAACTGCCTGCACCCTTGCAACAAGAATTTTGGGACTGAAGGGTTTTGTAATATACTCGTCAATACCCAGCTCAAAGCCTTTTATCTCATCCTTTTCATCACTTTTTGCCGTAAGCATAATAATAGGCACCATGGAAATCTTTCTTATTTCCTGTGCAACACCATATCCGTCAAGCTTAGGCATCATAACATCCAATATAATAAGAGCTATGTTCTTTGTGGACATAAAAATATCTACAGCCTCCTCACCATTTGAAGCTTCCAAAACAACAAAGCCCTCCTTTACGAGAAAATCCTTTACGAGCTTTCTCATACGGCTTTCATCATCTACAACAAGAATTTTTAACCCCTCCATAAAGGTGCCTCCTTTAACAGGTGAAATAATTAAATATTATTATATTTCAACTTTATGTTAAAAATGTGAAATTCTATCACTTATAATATTCTTTTTCAAGCTCAAGCAGCTTATCCTCCCTGATGGTAAGCTCCTCCTCCCATTTTTGCAGTCTTTCCTCCCATGCAGAATATTTATTCAGAACCTTTTCCTCAGCATTAAAATATCCCACATTTTCGTTGGTCGCCATAATAAATATCATTCCCACTATGACTATTATCATGGAAACTATTGCAAGTATAAGTCTGTTTTTTGTCATGCTCTGTTTATTATACTGTTTCTGAAGCTCCATATACTGCCGGTTCTGTTCACTGCGGTTTTTCACCCCACCTGATGAAACAACAGGTACATATGCTACGCTCACATTATCGTTACCCTCCTTGAGAAATACCCTTAACTCATGAAGGAAAGAAAGACCTACCGGAGTCTGAAAATATCTTTTTGAGACAAGCCTGTTATAAAGCTCAATAAGATTTTCCTGATTATTCATATCGATTTTCTGCTTAAGCTCTTTTATTGTTTCATACTCTTTTTTTGCTTTATCAAATTCTCTTTTACTTCTGAAAATAAATCCGTCTACGACAAGCTTATCATCCATTATTTTTCCTCCTTACATTTTTCCCTAATATAGTAAAAAAAGGAGTTGTCGCAGTAAGGATTTAAGACACATAGTTGTTTACCCATGACAATCCCTCTTTTATTT
>CAZWNL010000030.1:0-13123 GCA_964635615.1 uncultured Bacteroides sp. | reverse complement strand
AAAAGGATGGTACAACTCTGAGTACGGAAAGTAAAACCGTTTATGAAATATGCTCGGATAATAAGGAATTTGTGTATACCGTGAGAGCAGGGGAGCCGTTGTCTAACTTTACCTTTACAGGATGGGAGGATGAAGCCGGCAACCGCTATGCTGTAGGTGCTACCCTCAGTACGGAGGCTAACCTTATTGTTTTGACACCTGTATATGTGGAGAATGAGGAGCCAACTCCTGAGGTACCAACCCCAGAGAAGCCAACTCCAGAGACACCAACCCCTGAGACACCGGCCGCAGGAGATCCAATCATACAGCCACCGACCCCGGAAGCATCAACAACACAGGCACCAGCTGGTCCTAAAACAGGAGATAGCACAAATCCAATCGGTGTTATTGGACTTGGAATTTTGTCTCTCTTAGGTATATTGGTATTGACCATGAAAAACAAGAGGAAAAATTAATTTTCTGTATTTTATATATTATGGGAAAATATGTTATAAAACATTTAAATTGTATTATCTTGATGGTATAATACGTGTGAATAAATCTCCAATTATCTGTGGGGCAGAATTTGGGGATAAAAATAAAAAAGGGGAGAATATAAAAATGAGAAGAAATCTAAAAAAACTTGGTTGTGCAATACTGTGTACATGCCTGCTGTTGATAAATACACCAGGCGCTGTGTCTTATGCTGAGAACACGGAGCAATATGCGACGTACACAGATGCAAATACAACTACAGAAGATGTCGATGTACCAGAGGGAGCGTATAGCATTGAGATTAATTCCCAAGCCGATTGGGACAACCTGTTTACCTATATGGCGGGTGATGGCAGTGGGTGGACTAATTCAGGAGGGACGACAACATACATCGAAGATAAAAATCCGGTAGCAATCATTATAAACGCTGATATCACATTGTCACAAGATATTGTTTTATCTATTCCTCCGATAGATTCGGTTCAAAAGGATTTCCTGCTTTACGGCGATGGACAACACAGTATAGATTTAGACGGACATGCATTTAAGATTCAGGCAGCAAATACCGTAGCAATAGACAATGCACACATTAACAACGGAATGGTTCAGGTGTATGGCCATATCAACTTTTCTTGTACAGACAGTCAGTTTTCTGCAGCATCGGTTGAATTGTATACAGCCAATGCCGGTGTAAATGAAATCACGAATATCACCGGATGTGAATTTTTTGATTGTCCGGGTCCGTGTATTTATTCAAGTAATGCGCCATGCCCTGTAAGCTTTTCTGATTGCTATATGAATAACAGTGGACTCTTATTTAAAACTAAAAAAATGTGCCCTGTAAGCTTTTCCAACATTACGGCAGAAGAATGTACCGGAACCGTCTTTGGACAGGGGATGCCAGATACCGAAAGTGCCCCTTATATTATCAAATCAATATCCGGCTGCGAGCTAAGTACCTCGCAGCCAGGAATAACTGCGATTGATCAATATGGTACTGCGATAGGCGAAATTACAGACTGTACGATTACAGGCTTTGATACGGGAATTAAGCTGGATAGAAGCAACTCTGTTTCTGGTATTGATTCAATCAAAATCAACGATATTATAATTACAGATTGTATTACCGGTGTTCACATCGAGTATTTGTCAGGATATAAAAATGCAATGATTTCAAACCTTACTATGGAGGCACGGGAGGGTGCTTCCAACACAGTTGGATTTAATGGTATTGGAACGTGGATAGCTACCTTTGATACTGTTAATTATGACTTTAATAAAATGCCACAAATAAAGTCCTGCCATATTTCCGGCTTTGATACGGGTATTAACTTAGATTCGTGTGAAGTTGTAGTATCGGATTGTGAAATATCCGATTGTAAGAAAGGAATTTCCACAAAAAGACGTACAGTTGCCATAGTAGACACAACATTGGAGGCAGGGGCTTCAGCGACAGATTCTGTCGGTGTTACTACAAATGCTACAAATGGTACGTGTTATCTGATAGATTGTGATATCAATGGTTTTGACATTGGAAGTGATATGGAGAATTCATATACTACGACGATTATCGGCTGCAGATACCAAAACAGGGACACAAATCTCATAGGCGGTTCCTATATAGCCTGCTATGATACAAGCTTTATTGGTGGAGAAACATCTGTAATTGTCAATGACTACTCATATTTCTATGACTGTATTGTGAAAGGAGATGCTGCTACGACAAAGTCAGGTTTTTCCACGGAAACATCTAACATAAAATTATACATATACAGTTTGAATCGTCCTTATGATTCTCCCATAAATGCTTATGATAACCTGAAAAAATATTCCAACAGAAGGAATGGCAAATCTGAGATTTTTAACTGTGAGACAGGAATTGACGTTAAAAACGCAGTATATATTGCGGACACGTATATACATGATTGTGTTACCGGCATCAAATCATATCGTACTGAGTCCTACGGTAATAATATGATAGAAAACTGTTATGACGGAATGATAGTGGATAACTTATACAAATATGGAACAAATACTACATTCACAAATACACATGTGGATACTATCCGTAACTGTTCAAATGATGGTCTTGATGGCTGTTATATCGTATCAAGTCCGAGGGAATGGAACAATCGGCTGGAAATACATGATTGCGGTAATTATGGTATTATGGTCAACGGAAGCTTAGCAGTCACAGCAGTTGATGTACATGACTGTAGAGTGGGTATTTATAATACAGATAATGCAGGAACTATAGATCTTAATCCTGAATCTATGATTTATAATAACCAGACATGGAATATATTTGATAATTGTGCTAATAATTCATCATTTATAATTCAAGGCTTGGATGCAACGCTTACCGGCGGAGAGCTCGGTAATATATATTCAAAGCGTCAGCTTATCATTGATACCGAAGATTTATATAGTGATGACAGTGTGTATTATTTAGGGACAGAAGACGTAATGTTTATATTTGGTGTGAATAATTTGTACGGTATGGTAGTTTTTGACACAGTCGATTCAGGATATACACTTGGCAGAAGGGTTGCAAAACTCACTAATCCTGATATTGCCTCGCAGATGTTTACAAACAAAGAAGGATATATTATATCAACTGAGGAGGAGGAGAAGAACGGTGCTACAACTACATATGCCATTTTTGCAGCAGGCTATGATGTGACCTATGATGTCACGGCAAACGGAGGTGATACCTTTAGCGATAGAAAACTTAGCGATGAAGAAATTAACTATGGAAAACTGATGCGAATCAGCTATCTCACCGGAAGTGACGTCGATTTAACCTATACCGCTTCCAAGACAGGCTATGAGTTTGTCGGTTGGAATACGGACCCAAACGCAACAGAGGGACTTGATGCGCTTACGGCGGATAGAGAGGATATTACCTTATATGCCATATATAAATAGACCGATTATATCAAGTTGGTTGACTTGCTTTATTATTTAAATTCGGGCAATCACATGCATGAAATCAGTATTCTATGCATGTGATTGCCTATAATTTTTGTTTTATCTTAATAAAGGAAAAGCTATTTCTGTTCTTATTATCATTTTTATTATTGAAATTGCATGTTGTTTTTGGAAAGCTGTAATTTGGAAAGCTATATGTTCTTTATTGAAATTCCTGTATTATAAAATAAGAAAATACTAATAGGGGAGAGAAGTTTATTTAATGTTTTAGCTTTGGTTTGATTTATAGAACTATTCGCAAAACACAGGTTTTACGAAAATAGCTATTGCTAAAATATGGGTAAACGTGCTATAATTAATATATGGTTTACGCACAACTATATTCACAGGAGGTTTTATTTATGGCTGATTATACTTATCACGAACAAAACGAAATGCAAAACTTAGATTACATTCGTGCAATATGTGAGGAACTTCCTCCATATGTAAAACGATTTGTCCGAGGTATCCAGCAATCCAAAGCTTCACGTACACAGCTTGGTTATATACGTGACATAAAAACCTTTTTTGAATACATACATATGTCTTATGACAAACAATCTTTTGACAGTTTAAAGGACATTTCTCTTGATGTCTTAAATGACATAGATTCCATGTTTATTGAGGATTACCTTGACTATTTGCAAAAATACACGAAAAACGGCAAAATATACACGAATGGCAAAGCCGCTATAAAGCGCAAATTAACGAGTTTAAGAATTTTTTACGCATATTTGTATAAGAATGACCTTGTAAGCCAAAATCCGCTTGTTAAGGTTGATATGCCTAAATTACGTGAAAAACAAATTGTCCGTATGGAGGCTAACGAGGTCGCTGAATTCCTTGATACGGTTGAATATGGCAATCATTTGACAAATAAGCAATTACAATATCATTCCAAGACAAAAAACCGTGATTTAGCCCTTTTAACGCTTATGTTAAGTACCGGAATCCGTATATCTGAATGTGTCGGTTTAGACCTTAAAGACGTTGATTTTGACAATATGTGCATTAAAATTGTGCGAAAAGGCGGCAAGGAAGCCATTGTTTATTTCAGTGATGAGGCTTCTGAGCCTTTATCTACATACATGGAGGAACGCAAGAAAATGAATCCCCAGAATGGTCACGAAAATGCTCTGTTCCTCTCCTCACAAAACAAACGAATAGGTGTTCGAACAGTTGAGAACATGGTTAAAAAATATTCTTCCTGTTCTGTACCTTTAAAGCATATTACGCCGCATAAGCTCCGTAGTACCTATGGTACATCACTTTATCAGGAAACCGGTGATATTTACCTTGTTGCTGATGTTTTGGGACATTCCGATGTTAATACTACCAGACGCCATTATGCTGATATTGACGAAAACAGGCGCCGTACAGCCCGGAATAAGGTTACTCTGAGGGAAAAACAATAATCAGGCGGCTATATCCTTTTTTGTATATTTTACATAAGCAGTTATCACGCCTAGTATTGAAAATAAAACACCCAGCATGACCAGGTTCATTTCAAGCTTTGCTGTTGGAATAACCTTACTTGCATCAGCGTATGCATAAGGCGTGATATACTTCAAAAAGTCCGCTTTCTCACTTATATTGCACACAAAATAGAAGCTCTACTTACCGAATGCGTCAGAAGAAATTCAGCCGTATGCTCTCTCTCCTCTTTTACTAACGCAGATACACCAAGGAGTGCTGCAAAAAAATAAGGCACACAAAAGCAAAAAATCCCTTACCCGCCTTTATTCTATGGCATAAAAAAGCATGTTGGTTTTACCCTTCATGCTTTTGTTGGTTTTATTTAACTTTTTTCCTATTTAGTTTTCATTCCCATCAACTTCGACAATTGCTGTATCCTCTGTCTGTTGCTCTGTAGTTACAGTTAAAGGATTAATTAGCAAATAATATAAATTTTCTACATTTATTTCATTATCATTTATTGAACAATAATAAATATTAGTTTCGGCTTTATCCAAATCCTTCGAATTTCTTGAAGAAACGCTTTTTATTGGTTCATCCTTGTAAGTTTTACCTTCTTTTTTTATTTCATGCAAAACCACACTAAGCTCATCTGCCCCAATCGTCTTAAACGATATATTTATATGTTTTACTTTTGTACCATAATTTTGGGGATAAACACACAAAACCTCCTGCCGACTAAAATTAAATGCATTATTCATTTTCATATTAATTTTAATTTCAGGTATGTGAGCGGTTGGTTTCATTGGTTCATTAAATGCAAATGTAGTCAATTGAATTCCTGCAGCTCTTTCAGTTTTATTAATATTAATTTTGGTAAATTCATCTCCAGGTTTTATTTTTACTTGAGCATCTTTCGCAGTTCCTATATCCGAAGAAGAATATAAATAAAAGGAGTTTATAGTTTCATTTGTATTGTTATAAACATTTTTTAATGACCAAGTAATATTAGATTCCTTATAATTATCATCCGATATACATTCAAAGTCCACTGTTTCAATTTCTAAATTATTTAAATATCCCTTATAATCCATATACAACTTAAGCTTAGGAAGAAAGGTAAATTTATTGTACTTACTTCCAAAAAATAAAAATTTTACAAATTCATAAGAATTTGAAATACGTTTATTTTTTATATACAAAAATTTATTTTTAATATACCAAAATATTATTATGCACAGTAAAAAAACTGATAATAAAACACTAAAAAACATTATTATATCATTTTTATTTATCAAGCCTAATAAATTAAAAAAAACATCTAAAATTATTGATATTATTGCGACCAAAAACTCTTTTGACATCTTATTTTACCTCTTTTGTTTATTCTCAATTTATAATCACACTCAACATTTATATGTTTAAAGCACTTATAATCTTACATTGTGGAATAAGTGTCCTCTTCATACCAAAAATCATTTCTTCTAAATGTAAAGAATCCAAGTTTTAGGATATGTACTAAAAATATGCATCAATAAATTTATATGTAACATATCACAGAATGTTTAACTCCACCAAGCTAAACATTCCAACATTTCAAATTAAGGCTATTGACGAATAGTTTTAACTTTATAAACATATCTTGCGACATAGTAACGTATTCCCTTACATTATCAATAGTAATACCAATAAATCCCTTATTATTGGAATTATCCGAAGAAAAAAACAAATCATAATCCGTATTATAATCTACAAAAGGCAAATCTTCGGATATTAAATAAATTTCAAATAAGCCATTAGTTTGTCTATAAAGTTCTGCCATCTCAGCGGCTCTTTCTTTAGCAATATTATTATCATTAATAAAAAATTTATATTTAACACCTCGTGATACATTTGTACCTATGACCGCTCCAAATTCTGTTCTATCAAAGGCTAATTTCAAATTTGAAGTAATAATCCAAATTTCTTTAATATTTGCCGTCATTTCATACTCTTTAATATTTTCTAAAGTATATACTCTTTGTGTATTGGAAGCCTCTGGTTTAAGAATCTCAACAACTGGCACTATTGCTATGTAATATACAAAAACAATTACCAAAATAAAAAAAGCTAGTAATACAAAAGGAAACACTATTCCAAAAATTCCCTGTAGCGTACTAACAATGTATGCTGCAAATATAATTAATATCGAAATTAATGTTTGAACTCGTGAATTCTTTATAATTTTTTTCATTTGTTTCTCCCGTTTTTCGCTAAAAATTACCATCCCGCTAAATCAGGATAAAAGACATTTATATACTCATTTCTTAGCTTTAACTCTGTAAATTTTTGCAATTCTGTTATTGTATCTATAAATGGATTGCTTATAACTTTTTTTCGAGTCTTATGTATATACCCACATTTATCACATAAATGTTCATTATGCGGTGTATAACTATTTTCCCCTTCATCAAAAAAACTCTCCCCACAATTAGGACATTTTAGCGATACAATCCTTCCAGCTAAGTATGGCAATGTATTTTGAACCATAAATAAGCGAACCTGCTCTACATCTAATGCTATACCATCAATAGTTACTTTATCAAACGTTTCGTCTATGGTTGGTTTTAAGCAGTGTTCCTTAAAAGCATGAATATGTATACCATACTCTTCTTTCTTAGGCGACGTCCAAAGCAAAGCAGCATTAGACCCCCATATAGATATTCCATATGGAAAATCTTTTTGCAAAATTTCTAAACTGCGATTCGGTTTTACTATATCACGATGTATTTGATTATCTCCAAACATAGCTTTTGCTTTCATAATAGGATTTCCTATATTGGATATCTTTACATTAAAAAAACGTCCACATGCAGAGCATAAATGCCTTTTATGAGGATTAGCTGCATACCAATCTTTGTCTAAATGAGATGCCCCACAGTTAGGACACTCTAAATATACCATTTCATGATTCAAAATATTTGAAGATAAATAAGAAATTGAAGATAGATCATCAAAAGAAACATAATCATTTCCTAATTTTACATTCACAACCCCATATGTTTTATCAATCTCTTTTTCTTTTCCAACTTCCTTACGTGCATGTACATGTATTCCAGGTTCTAATTTAAAATCAGTAGTGTCATAGACCGCCAGTGCACACCCCCACAAAGCAATACCGCCATGATATTCCTCTGGATTAATATCAAGAGTCAGTTTATTACTCTTAAAATCTTTAAAGGTTGAAAGACATTCTTTTAATTTTATCCCATTCTTTCCATAAGCAGGTGCATGATGCGCTGTGCACCAATAACGATTTGTACCATTTCTATTTTTTCCGATTAAAACGATTTTACACTCAGACACGACAGATCTCCCCTTTTATTTACAATTTATGCTTGTATTATATATTTTTTTTGAAAAATATTCAATAATATTATTAATTTTAATTTAAAGTATACATTCCTCATACATTTATCATGCTAACGTCCAAGATCTAGCATCAGACGATATGGTAGCTAATTTCCCTGATACTCCCCCCTTCTGCTTTCCTACACCCACTACAGACACATTAAAGCAACATCTAGGACGGGTTACCTGTATAAATTATAAATCAATATCAGCCCTTTCTCTTGCGTCATTTTGACGCAATTATTTCTCTGCGCTTTAACCGAGATTACTCCGTTGCTAAAGGGTGAGCTATTCCCTCAGGCTAATTGTTTTCTACCAACATACGGAAAGGTTATTTTATTTTAATTTCATTAATTTTAATATCATCTTATTATGTATGCGACTATATTCACAAAAGGTTTTATTAATGGCGGATTATATTAATTACGAAGAAAACAAGATTCAGAACATTTGATTATATCTGACGAATTTGTGATGAGCTTCCTGCTTATGTGAAAAGGCTTGTGCGTGGTATTCAACAATCCAAAACTTCCCATACACAGCTTGGCTATGCTGGACATAAAAACTTTTTTGAATATATATATGAGTCTTATGACATACAGTTTTTGACAGCTTAAAGGACCATTCCGATGTTAATACTACCAGACGCCATTATGCTGATATTGACGAAAACAGGCGCCGTACAGCCCGGAATAAGGTTACTCTGAGGGAAAAACAATAATCAGGCGGCTATATCCTTTTTTGTATATTTTACATAAGCAGTTATCACGCCTAGTATTGAAAATAAAACACCCAGCATGACCAGGTTCATTTCAAGCTTTGCTGTTGGAATAACCTTACTTGCATCAGCGTATGCATAAGGCGTGATATACTTCAAAAAGTCCGCTTTCTCGCTTATGTTGCATACAATGTTCATAAAATAGAAAGCAAGCGCAAGCCCTAAGCCTATCCCAATGCTGCCTCGCTTTATAAAGGCTGAAATACCGAAGCATATACAGGAAATTTCAAGCTGTAATATTAAGTAAGCCATGTGTAAAAGCATGAATTCCCTCATTTGAAACTCCTCACCAATGATTTTTGAGAAAATCAGACTTATGATTATAACTAAACCGTTCATAATGAGTAACTGTGTAATAACCGATAAAAGCTTTTGTGAAACAATAGAAGCTCTGCTTACCGGATGCGTCAGAAGAAATTCAGCGGTACGCTCTCTCTCCTCTTTTGCTAATGCAGACACTCCGAGAAGTGCTGCAAAAAAGCCGCCGCCGATTCCGAGGATATTTCCGCTTTCTATTCCATAAAAGCCCATCAGTTCTCCAAAATTAAGTTTATCCATTCCAAATGCGGCCGTAAATCCACCCATATTTGAAAACAGATTGCTCATGCTGTCCATTTCGTTTTTCATTTCCGGAAATATAAGTATACATATTAATATCATAATGCCAATGGAACATGTCCAGATCAATAACGATTTAATGGATTGCCTGAGCTCTTTTATATAAATTGTCATTCGTTTTTACCGTCCTTTTCATAATAATACATAAAAATTTCATCTAAATCAGGCTCAACAATTGTTATATCCGTAATAGGCATATTGGCAGCTGTAGTTAAAAGCCGTTTTATTTCGTCACAATAAAGAAATGTGATATAGTCCTCTCCCGCTTCAACCGATTGTACGACAAGATTTTCAGGAATAGACGTTACGCCATGAAGTGTTATACGTTTTGCACCTGTTTTGGAAAGATTTTCGACTTTGTCAAGGGCAACAACTGTTCCATTTTTAATAATTGCTGCACGCACACAATTTTTTTGTATTTCAGATAGGACATGTGACGAAAGAAAAATGGTTGCGCCATCACTATGCCGTTCCTTTAAAATTTCAAAAAACTCCTTTTGCATTAATGGATCCAGACCGCTTGTCGGCTCATCCAGAATATAAAGGCTTGGTTTATGCTGCATAGCACACACAATTGCTACTTTTTTGCGGTTACCAAGTGACAGCTCGTCAACCTTTTTTTCGGTATTAAGCTCAAGTCTTTCACAAAGCAGTTCTGCTTCCTTATGACAATCTATTTTGCGCATTTTTGCAGAAAGTGAAATAATGTCCCCGACTTTCATCCCGCTATAAAAATTTGCCTCCGATGGCATATATCCAATATCCGAAAGAATTTCTTTTTTGTATTTTCCAATATCTTTTCCAAAGATTTTTGCGTCACCGGAGCTTTTATTAATCAAACCCAGTAATGTTCTTATTGTAGTTGATTTTCCTGCACCATTCGGACCGATAACACCAAAAAATTCACCCTCCGCAACCGATAAATTAAGGTTTTCGATTCCCATGTTTTTTCCATAGTATTTTGTCAGGTTGACAGCTTCAATTACGTTCATTACTACCCTCTTTTCTGAGATAAATGCTCTTCCAGAATTCAATCATTTTCATAAAATCATTTTCAATTTCATTTACATTAATATCATTTTGTTGCAGCTTTTCCCATAAATAACCTTCTGATGCCCAAAGCATATCATAATACATCATTTTAATATCCAAACCCGGTATAAACTGCTCAGGATCAAGATTATACAATGCTGCATTATCGTTAAAGGATGAATATTTTTCTATAATCTTCTGCACATCCGTGCAGACGTCCGCATCCTTTTCATAGTAACATTTTAATGTAAAAGCAGTTAATTCCGGATATATTTTCATCATATGAATCTTTGCCTTTATACCTCTTGTCAATGTTTCAAAGAAATCTGCCTGTTCATAGCAATGATATTCATTGAGATATTGCAATGTAGTATCTGCAGCGTTCTGAATCAGAAACAGATACAACTCCTTTTTATTTTGAAAATAATGAAACAGCAAGGATTTGCTTATTCCTGCTTCGGCAGCTATATCGCTCATTGGGCTTTTTTTATAGGTATTTTGGGAGAAAACCCTATATCCGGCATTTATTATAGCTAATTGCTTTTCTTGCGGCAGCGAAAAGAACCTATCGTTCATAACATAACCTCCGTTGACCAGTTCAGTCAACTTTAGGATAATATAATTGACCGATTTTGAGAAGACCCTATTATTCTTTATTTTCATATACTTTTATTGGCAGTATTATTATTTTTGCGTAATAATAGCATAAAACAAGATTGTTAAATGCCTCGGGCAATAGAAGCCCCTGAAACATATGAATAACTGTTGGCTTTTTATTTATCACAATATAAAAAACCATTCATTATTACAATCATATCATATACAACAAGTGAATGTCCATAGAATGTATATGTTTGTATTAAATTGACTTAAATGCATTCTAATAGCCTTTGTATTCCATTACGGTTATATCTTAATGTAAAAATAAAGGTCGTCACCGTTATAATGTACAGTCTTTACATTCCACTCTGGTTATATGCTAATTTCGCTGAAGCATTTTACAATGAGATGCAGAGAAACTTTACGTTCCACTCTGGTTATATCTTAATGATAGATTGGTGTGAAAGCACATGGAATCCAGTTACCTTTACATTCCATTCTGGTTATATCTTAATTGTACCAAGACCGTTTGAATTGTCAAGCACTCCATACTTTACATTTCACTCTGGCTATATCTTAATAGAAAAGCTCTACGGCAAACAATTTAATATGTTTGGCTTTACATTCCACTCTGGTTATATCTTAATTTTGAGCATGACTGCATTATCAACAAGCTCTCAGTCTTTACATTCCATGCTGGTTATATCTTAATGCTGCTCCGTATTGATGGTGAGCAGATTACACCTGTCTTTACATGCCACTTTGGTTATATCTTAATTGTTGCTGATATATTTTTCCACGGCCTTGCTGTGTCTTTTACATTCCACTCTGGTTATATATTAATACTGCTCTTTTTCATTGAGTGCAGCACTGTCAATACTCTTTACATTCCACTCTGGTTATATATTAATGACCCCTGATAATGGTAATAGGGAAAATAATTATAGCTGAGTGTATGAATAAAAGTCTGTAAATACAAGATCTTCTATGATAATAATCGGGCTGAAGGCTCTTAGATGAGCTTTCAGCCCTCGTTTTATTTATAACAGCATATGCCTGTGCATGTCAAGAGCAGGCGAAGATTTCCGCCTGTTTTGTCAGCCTGCATTTACCCTGCTATGGTAACCGGCTCTCATACATAATGCTCAGCTCACCATAGACCTGTCCCCAGTTCCTTATCGGCATAGTCCATTTTTTAGTAGCTTCAAAGGTCGATAGATAATGTGCTTTCAATAATGCTGTGTCACTGGGAAAT
The DNA here is from genome assembly GCA_964635615.1 of uncultured Bacteroides sp. GTDB lineage: Bacteria > Bacillota > Clostridia > Lachnospirales > Lachnospiraceae > Coprococcus_C. The sequence goes on along the minus strand of CAZWNL010000030.1, from coordinate 590 downwards.
ACACTACGCTGGCGGTTCAGTTTTCGGTATGTGGCATTCAGGCTCTCTATCGCATTCGTGGTATAAATGACCTTCCTTACTGTAGAGGAAAACTTAAAGATTAGAGAAATGGCATCCCAATTCTGCTTCCAGCTTTTCATGGAATTAGGATATTTTTCGCTCCATTTTTCTGTTACCCGTTCCAGTGCATCCAATGCTTTTTCCTCTGTCGGTGCCTGATAGATTGTCTTTAAGTCGGTACAGAAAGGCTTGCGGTCTTTGTCTGACACATACTTCATGGTATTCCTGACCTGATGGACAATGCAGCGCTGATATTCAGTCTTTGGAAATGCAGCAGCTATAGCCTCTTTGATGCCGCTAAGTCCGTCTGCACAGATAATCAGGATGTCTTTCACTCCTCGATTCTTTAAGCCATTCAGGACAGAAAGCCAGTACTTGGAACTTTCATTCTCACCGACCTCAATAGTCAGCACTTCTTTGTATCCATCATTGTTGATACCAAGAATGACGTAAGCTGCAAGCTTGCGTATGACTCCGTTATCACGGACGGAATAATGGATGGCATCAATATACAGGACAGGATATACCTC
>CAZWNL010000029.1:0-13900 GCA_964635615.1 uncultured Bacteroides sp. | reverse complement strand
CCCATAGTGATCCAGACCATGTTAGGGGGATTAGAATTGTTGAAAAAATAGGCTGTGACTTTATCAAAGAAACGAGTAATCCGATTGGCTTTTATGCTCTTCCTGAAGTCATTAAAGATATAAATGAAATGAACCGTGATTGTTTTAAATATTATGGTGACGTTCTTCAATGTATTTCTGTTAATGAAACATCACATATAAAAATAGATAATATTGACATAGATTTAATTAACAATAATCCAAGAAGAAATATCACTTTTTATGTTATAAAAGAGGATGATAAAAAGGTGATCTATGCCTGCTGCAATCCGAAACCTTTTTCTCATAATGATTTATATTATGATGCAGATATTTTAATTATAAGTCTGGTTTCTGATGATGGTATATTAAATGATGGGACGGAACTTAAAGACACGCCGTTAAAAGATGAAATATTAACTTTGGATGAGGTTGTAGAACTAAAAAACTATTATAGAATCAAAAAGATTATAGTTACACATATTGATGAAATATGGGGAAAATCATATGGTTACTACAATGAATTAGAAAAGAAACTTGATAATATTTTATTCGCCTATGACGGTATGGAAATCATAGTATGAAGAATCGGACAAATAAAGTACTTTTATATATATATTTATTAGAGTTATAAGAGGGAGATGCAAAGCCGATAAGCTTGTGAAATAAAATCACAGTTTGTCGGCTCTGTTTTTTCATAAGGTTTTAAGGCAAATGCCCAAAAAGACTTAACAGGTACTCTCCAGACCTGTTTTGAGGTTTGGAGGGGATTTTATCCTTAGTTTACGTTTATTAATAAATATTTATCGAAAAACAATAAAAATATATTGACTTTCAATGTAATTGGTAGTATTATCCTTACAGATACATCATAAAGGAGGATATTATGAAGGACAGTTTAATTACAAGAGTAACAAATCATTTGCTTAATATTATGTTTTTTGGAGGTATAATTGTCACCTTGACGCTTCCCTTAAGCTTTAAGTTTTACGGAAAATACAATGATTTTTTTGAAAAATATTATACGCAGCTTCTTGTTATTTTTTTCATATCAGGGGTTTTTGCGGTGCTTATTTTAAGGGAGCTTAGATGCATTTTTGCCACGGTGCTTAAGGACGACTGCTTTGTGGAGGAAAATGTAAAAAGTCTTAACCGTATGGGTTTATACAGCTTTGCAATTATGCTTGTATCGCTTTTAAGGCTTCCCCTTTATTTTACGCCTGCCGTATTTATTATAGTGATTGTGTTTCTTGTAGCAGGACTTTTTTCTAAAGTGTTAGCCATAGTCTTTGCAAAGGCTGTGGAATATAAGCAGGAAAACGACTTTACAATATAGGGAGGCGCAGGATATGGCGATTATTATTAATCTTGATGTTGTTATGGCACAGAGGAAAAAGGGCTTGTCTGAGCTTGCAAAAGAAGTTGACATAACTCTTGCCAATTTATCTATATTAAAAAATAATAAGGCAAAGGCTGTTAGGTTTTCAACCCTTGAGGCTATATGCAGGGCACTTGACTGTCAGCCTGGAGATATTATAACTTATGTACCTGACAATGAGGAGGGTGAGGATAATGGAAAATGAATTGAATACAGCTGTTGAAGATACAAATATTATTGAACCGGACACTGAAAAAATATCTGAATTTACTGTGAGTAATGACGCTGATAAGGTTTTTTATGAAAATTATGATGAAAAATCGGCCTCAAGATTTAAGGCACTTGGACTACCTACAATTATATATTCCATTGTTTACGGTATATGTCTTTATAAAAATCTTACCGGTATAATGACGCCTGTATTTACAATTGCCACGGTTGTATATCTATGGTTTGTGCTTCCCGGACTTTCAAGTGATATGATATTAGGAAAAGAAAAACTGAAAAAGCTTATACCTTATTTTACGGGTATAATCTTACTTGGAATTTCCGTTTTCATGACGTCGGATATATTTCTTATTGTCTGTAACTATGTTGGAATAATGCTCCTCACAATGGCGGCGCTTATAAGATTTTTTTGCGATGAGGCGGACTGGGGAGTAGGAAAATATATATTGGCGATGATTGAAACTGCCCTTGTGCCGCTGTTTAACTTTCATATGTTTTACAGTGACAGGAGAAGCTACAGGGTGCTTGGCAATAGTAAGATAAAAATAAACAAAAATGTGAAATATGTCGTAATTGGAATTATATTTGCTATTCCGTTTCTTGTCATGGTTACAGTAATTTTAGAAACCGCAGATGTAATTTTCTTTATTGTGGTGGATAGTGTTGTTGGTAAACTTTTTAATTCCTTTCACATTTCATGGGATATTATCGGTTTTATTATATTTATATTGTGTGTGCTGCTGATTGTTTACGGGCTTATGTGCAGGCTGTCTGTTCACGGTGCAGCGAAATATGATCTGCCCGATAAAAAATGCAATCCTGTAATCGGAATAACCTTTTGCAGTGCACTAACCGCAGTGTACCTCCTTTTCTCAGTCATTCAGATTTTAAGCCTTTTTATTGGAGAGAGGATGCTTCCTGAGTGGCATTCTTATTCCTCCTACGCAAGGGAGGGCTTTTACCAGCTCCTTTATGTTGCTGCCCTCAACTTTTTTATTGTGTTTGTGTGTAATTCCATATTTACAAAGCATAAGGTGCTTAATATTGTTCTTACAATAATGTGTGGATGCACTTACATTATAATTGCCTCCTCGGCAACAAGGCTGCTTATGTATATTAAAACATACAACCTTACATATCTTCGTGTGCTTGCGCTTTTTGCGCTGCTTTTGATTGGCACTTTGCTGGCAGGGGTTATTACAAGCATATATAAGCATAATTTTAAGCTTATGAGATATTTTATCGCAGTTACCTCGATATTGTATATAACCTTATCCTTTGCACACCCGGATTATATTATTGCAAAATATAATATATCCAAAATGGACATTAATACTGTACAGTCATATCATTTTGATTTAAAATATTTAGTGAATAATATGTCAAGTGACGCTGCTCCCGCAATATATGCTTTTGCAGAGGAGGTGGGATATGGCACATACGAAGGTGATTCCTCGGAGGATATGAAATATGCTATGTATTTACGTTCATATTTCCATGATGTCTCTTATGAGTATGACAAACACGATGGCATAAGAGAATTTAACTTATCATGGTACAGGGCGCATTTATGTGCAGAAAGGTATTTGGATTAGCAGAAAGGTTATTTTTCCATGAATAAAAAGAAGCTGCTTATTGTGGAGGACAACAGAGATATAAGCATGATGCTTGCAGAGTTTCTCGCTGAGCATGAGTATGAGGTGGAGTGTGCATATGAGGGACGGCAGGCATCCTGTTTGATAAAGGATAATGAATATGATATTATCCTTATGGATTTAATGCTTCCATACAAAAGCGGAGACAGCCTTATAAAGGAGCTTAGAGAGCGTACGGACACACCTGTCATATGCCTTTCGGCAAAGTCGGGTATGGACACAAGACTTGAGGTGCTTAGAATGGGTGCGGATGATTATATTCTCAAGCCTTTTGATTTAAATGAGGTGCTTGTGCGTATAGAGGTTGTGCTGAGAAGAAGCGGTGCGAGGGACGCCGAAAATGATGAAAATGGCAGCGGAAGGTTTGTTTCCGTGGGTGAGCTTATATTTTTTATTGAGGAAAACCGTGTGGAATATCAGGGCAAAAACATAAGCCTTACATCAAAGGAGCTTCATATTTTGAGGCTTCTTATGGAGCAGCCAACTAAGACCTTTACAAAGGCTAATCTTTATGAATCGGTTTGGAAAGACGTATATTATTATGAAGATAATACAATAAATGTCCACGTGAGTAACTTAAGAGGCAAGCTTAAGAAAGCGACGGGGCATGATTATATTGAAACGGTATGGGGGATAGGATACCGTATTAAGGAGGAATAAAAGTGAGGCTTTGGATTTTTGTATGCATACTGTTATTCCTTTTTTGCGTTGTGCTTATAGGATACCTGTTTAATTTAAAGCGTGAGATGAAAAATATAAAAAGAGAGCTTTGTGAGACAAAAGCCATGTCATATAACAGGCAGCTTACAGTAAGCCTTTTTGACAGGGATTTGACGGAAATGTCCTCGCAGATAAACGATAACCTTGACTATCAGAAAAAGCTTAAGCTTGAGGCCGAAAGGTCCGAGACGAGGCTTAAGCAGTCCGTATCGGATATAGCCCATGACCTTAGGACACCGCTTACAGTTATAAAGGGAAATTTGCAGCTCCTTTCGGAAAACGGAACGCTCACGGAAAAGGACAGGAGCTATCTGAATATATGCACGGATAAGGCTGACATGCTTAAGGGAATGGTGGATGATTTTTTTGAAATGTCCCTTTTGGAAAGCGATGGTCAGGTTGTACAGCTTAAGGAGGTAAACGGAACAAACATTATTATGCAGTTTGTTGCAGACCATGAGGCTGTTATACGTGAGCACAATTTAGAGCCTGACATAAGGCTGCCGGAAAAAAGCGTGATGCTTTTGGCAGATGAACAAATGCTTATCCGTATGCTTGGAAATCTTCTTGGAAATGTTTTAAAGTATGCGGAGCAGGAGTTTGTTATTTCAATGGAATTAAAGGAAAAGGACGGAACGGCATTTTGCGACATCGCATTTTCAAATAAGCTTTTGGAGGATGCCTGTATTGACGTGACGCATTTGTTTGACAGAACCTACAGGGGCAGCAGGGCAAGAACCGGTCAGGGGGCTGGTCTTGGACTTTATATTGTGCGGCTTCTCGCCGAAAAGCAGGGAGCGGAGGTTTATGCCGAGGAGGAAGGAGGCCGTCTATGTACACATATGCTTTTTAAGCAGGCATAGAGCCTTGACTTATTATGCACATAAGGCATTGACATCTGCTTTAGAATCCTATAATTTTATTAAGAAAATATTCCATGGTATATTAACGAATATAGATGAAAAAGTTTGGAAAAGGAGTCACTTTATGACAATGGAAACGAATAAGACGATTCTTATTATTGAGGACGATACGGATATAAATAATATGTTAAAGAAACTGCTTGCAGGGCATGGCTATAATACCTTAAGCGCCTATTCGGGAACGGAGGGTGTATTAGTGCACAGTGACAGGGTAAGCTTGATTCTACTTGATTTGATGCTGCCAGGTCGCAGCGGTGAGGATATTATAAGGGAGCTTAAGGCAAAGCGAAATGTACCTATTATTGTTATGAGCGCCATCCATGATGTAGATAAAAAGGTTGACCTTTTTTCCCTTGGGGCTGATGATTATGTTACAAAGCCATTTCACAACGATGAGCTTTTGGCAAGGATTGCCGCAAGACTCAGAACGCCTGATACGGACAATACGGCATCGTCTGCCCTTAATTATAAGGATATTGTCATTGATACGGAAAACTTTAAGGCAATTTGCAATGAAAAAGACGTGGAGCTGTCGAAATATGAGTTTGAGCTCCTTGCCCTTCTTATGAAAAATCCCGACCGTGTGTGTACAAAGAGTATTATTTATGATACGGTCTGGAATGATGAAAATTCCGCAGATGACAATACGTTAAACGTGCATATAAGCAAAATCCGCAAGAAGCTTAAGGCATGCAATCCGGACACGGAATATATTGAAACGGTTTGGGGTATCGGGTATAGAATGAAAAAATAAAGATTAAGACTTTTTTAAGATATTAGTTAAGTTTTTTTTCAGACCTTCCTGCTAATATTGTTTTTGTGATAAGTACATAAAATTAAAGAGGGGATGTGATTGTGACATCCCAGCAGCAAGGAGGAATTATTTTATGCGTGAAATTGTTCTTAACACAAAAGGACTTACAAAGCAATACAAAGCTTTCACTGCACTTGATAATGTTGATATGACTGTTTATCGGGGTGATATATATGGTCTTATCGGACGGAACGGTGCCGGAAAAACAACAATAATGAAAATCGTGACAGGACTTACAAAGAAAACCGGAGGGGAGTTTTCCGTATTTGGCAGGGAGGACTCGGATGCTTTAGATGAAAAAAGGCGTGTGGGCTGTCTTATTGAAAATCCTGCCTTTTTTGGCGGACTTACCGCATATCAGAATTTAAAATATTATGCTCTGCAAAAGGGCATCACAGATGAAAAGCAGATTGACGAGGCACTTTCCTTTGTAAATCTTACAGAGGTTAAAAACAAGAAATTTCGTAAATTTTCCCTTGGAATGAAACAGCGTCTTGGCATTGCCTTTGCATTGCTGGACAACCCCGATTTGGTTATTTTGGACGAGCCTATAAACGGACTTGACCCGATTGGAATAAGCGAGCTTAGGGACACCTTTAAAAAGCTTAATGCTGAGCGTGGAATAACATTTATGATTTCAAGCCATATTCTTTCAGAGCTTTATTTAATTGCCGACAGATACCTTTTTATTGACAAGGGAAGGGTTTTGAAGGAAATTACGAGGCAGGAGCTTGATATGGAATGTAAGCGGTGCATTGCAGTTAAGACGGATGATACGAAGCGTGTTTTAACAATTATTGAGAAGAAAATGGAAGTGGCTGATTATAAGGTTATCGACAATGGTGAAATAAGGATTTACGATGAAAATGTAAAGTCTGACGTGCTTAACAAAATTCTTATTGAAGAAGGAGCAAATGTTTCCTCAATATTTGAAACGGGCATTTCCATTGAAGACTATTTTAAATCACTTGTAGGGGAGGTATAGCTATGATTAATATTATAAAAGCGGATATTTACAGAATGGTAAGAAATGTTGGACTTTATATCGCGGTTGCGATTTTGCTTTTTATGATAGGCATGAGCATTTATGCCATAAGTCCGGGCTCTGTAGGCATGGCAAACATAGGTGACATAAGCACCGTTCATACTCTTGAGGAGGGGGACCGGGCAGAAACTGTGGACCTTAGAGATATTTCCCTGAAGGATTACAGAAAAATAATGATTAATTCAGAGGGCTATGCGCTTGACAAGGATATTTTAACTGCAAATATGAATTTATATTATATTTTTATATTCATTGCTGCTATAATAATTACCCTTGAATTTTCAGGGGGGTGCATTAAAAATACCCTTTCCTCAGCAATAAGCAGAAATAAATATTTTGTGTCAAAGGCTATTGTTGTGTTTGGACTTTGCATATTTACCTTTTTCCTGAATACATATTTGGTTTATTTTTCAAATTTAATTTTTAATGGAAAAAATCTATCCTCTGATTTGTGGACGGTAACAAAGGCAACTCTTGTGCAGCTTCCGCCTGCACTTGCGCTTATAAGTATTTTGTTTGGTATCGCATTTATGACGAAAAAGACAGCAGCCTACAATATGGTTACAATTCCGTTTATAGTGGTTTTTCAGCTGCTGTTTAATCTGGCAACAAAACTATTTGACATTCCTGTTAAATATTACTACTATGAATTACAGCTTATGTTTGGAAAGCTTTTAGATAATCCTTCAAAAAGCTATATGATGCAAAGCTATGGGGTCTGTGCCGTGATTGCCGTATTGTTCATTACAGCAGGATGGCTGTGCTTTAGGAAGACGGAAATAAAGTAAGGCTGAAAATCTGACAATGGTTAGTCTGCTTGCCGAAGACAAATATGGAATGACTTATGTTCAAGGAGGGAGAAGAAAATGATTATTGCACTTGTAATTTTTATAATTATCTCAATGGTTTTCTTCTCTCTTTTTCTTATGCAGAGGCAGGAGATGAGGAGCATTGAGGCACAGCTTAAGAGTTTTGCAGGGAAGGATTCAAATGAGCTGCTTCACTCCAAAAACGGCGGAGGTGATGTAGTCAGATTGATTGATGAGATTAACAGGCTTTTAAAACAGGTTCGGTACATTAAAATAAGCTATCGGAAAAAAAGTCATGAGCTTGAGCAGATGATGACTAACATTTCCCATGATTTAAGGACGCCTCTTACGTCGGCCATGGGATATATAAACATGATACAAAATCAGGATATGCCTGAGGAGGAAAGAGAAAAAGAGCTTAATATTGTTTATATGAGGTTAATACGTCTTGAGGAGCTTATTAATTCGTTTTTTGAGTTTTCAAAGGTTATTTCAGGAGGTGAGACACCTGAAATGAAAGAGCTTAATCTTGTACAGGTTCTTGAGGATGCAATAGTACATTATTATGATGATTTTTGCGGGCAGGACAGGGAGATTGAACTTCTCTGTCAAATGCAGAGAATTAATATCTGTTCAAATCGACAGCTGCTTGTCAGAATTTTTGATAACCTGATAAGCAATGCCTACAAGCATGGTACGGGAAATCTGAAAATTTCAATAGAGGAGACAGAGGCTTTAAAGACTTCGACTGAAGATAAGGAGTGTATTACAATCCGATTTGAGAATGAGCTTACGGATGCACAAATGGAAATAGACAGAGTCTTTGATGAATTTTACACAACGGATATTTCCAGAACAAAGGGAAATTCAGGGCTTGGTCTTGCCATTGCAAAGCAGTTTGCCGAGCTTTTGGACATAAGGCTTACGGCAGATTATGACGGTGAAATTTTTAGTGTTACTGCTTATATACAAAAAAATAATTGATTAAAATGAAAGGCAATGTTAATATAATATTATATTAACTGCCACCGGGTAGAGAGTGCAAATGCATTCGTTTATACATCGTTAGGTCTTAGAAGATGTATATGCGGATGCATTTTCTTCTTTAATAGGAAACTGCAATGCCGAAGGCATTTTGTTCTACAGAAAGGATTATGGATAAATGATAGAAAAGAAGCTGAGAAAATATATATTTCCAAGTGTGTTTGCAATGCTTGGCATTTCATTATATGTATTGGCGGACACATTTTTTATTTCCGTTGCAGCGGGAGCAAACGGGATTACTGCATTAAATATGGCACTTCCTGTTTATGCAATTATGTATGCTTTCGGGTCTATGATTGGGATTGGCTCTGCGACCAGACACAGCCTTGGCAAATCGCTTGGAACAGAGGATTATGATGAGTATTTTGCCAATTCGTTTGTATGTACATTACTGCTCAGTGTATTTTTTGTGTTAATTGGAATATTTGCACCGGGAAGTGTTCTTACGCTTATGGGTGCTGATGACATTATACTTAAAACAGGTGTTTCTTATATGAAAATTGAGCTTTTGTTTGCACCTGCATTTATGCTTAATTATACGATGACGGCTTTTGTGAGAAATGATAATAATCCCAATATTGCCATGGCGGCTACGTTGTCAAGCAGCATATTTAACATTATTTTCGATTATATTTTCATGTTTCCAATGGATATGGGAATGTCGGGAGCTGCCCTTGCGACGGGAATTTCACCTATTATAAGTATGGCAGTGTGTATGCTTCATTTTTGCTCAAGGGAAAATACAATACATTTTGTAAAAAAACTACCTTCAGCTAAAAAGCTTATATCAGCATGTCAGCTTGGCATATCAGGCTTTGTAGGTGAGATTTCAGGCGGAGTGACGACGATTACATTTAATTTTGTGTTGCTTAAAATTTTGGGAAATATAGGTATTGCTGCATATGGAGTCGTGGCTAATATTTCAATTATCGGTATAGCTGTTTTTAATGGTATTTCACAAGGGTTACAGCCTATGGCAAGTGAGGCGGGCGGCGTAGGTGACGAGGACGCAAAGAAAAGGATTTGCAGACATTCCTTACAGATTGGAATTATAATATCAGCCCTGTTGGTTTTTATCTGTTGGATATTTACAGATGGGATTGTAAATGTATTTAACAGTGAAGGGTCAGCTCAAATGGCGGATTATGCAGTAGTGGGACTTAGACTTTACAGCCTTGGATTTTTAATTGCAGTTGTAAATATTGTACGAGCAGGATATTTCGGAGCGATAGGTAGGGCGAAGGAATGTTTTATTATCTCACTGATGAGAGGAATATTTGCTATTGTATTTTTTGTTATTGTGCTTTCAAAGTTTATGGGCATATATGGGGTATGGCTTGCGTTTCCTGTGGCAGAGTTTACTACATTTATTATTTCATTGGTAATTTGACGAAGTGTTTAGTGTTTTTTGAAGATCAACGAAATTGGAGGTAAGAATTTTATGGGTATATATAAATCAAAAGAGGGGAAACGTCAGTCACTTGACTTGTATAATATGCAACTCAAAAAATTGAATGTGCCATTTGCAGATATTTATGTGAAAACATCTTTCGGCAAAACTCATTTAATTGAAACAGGAAATAAAACAGGAAAGCCGTTGTTAGTGTTTCATGGCGGAAACAGTACCACAGCTTATAATTTGTTAATGTGCCGTTTTCTTCTAAATGATTTTCATGTGTATGCAGTTGATACAATCGGGCATCCTGGGAAAAGTGACGAAGTAAGCCTATCACATAGGGGATATGATTATGGAAAATGGGCGAGTGAAGTGATTGAAGGAATTGGATATGATAAGATTTCTTGCTTTGGAGGTTCATTTGGCGGAGGCATTTTAGCTAAACTTATGTGCGTTGCGCCGGAAAAAGTTGAAAAAGCTGTTTTGCTTGTTCCTGCGGGAATCAATAATGCTATTCCAATTTCTTCTATGAAGATGATGATACCGCTTATACAATATAGGATTACAAAACAAGAAAAATATTTAGTAAAAACTGCCTTATACATGTCATTATGGGAAAATGTTCTTGATGAAGATACTTTGAATATCTTAAAGGATAGCTTTGATAATGTAAAAACCAAAATTGGTATGCCTACAAATGTTGAAGCGAAAAAGTTACAAAGATATCATGCTCCTACATTAGTGATTGCAGGCGAAAAAGATTGTCTTTTCCCAGCAGCAAGAGTTTTATATCGAGCAAAACAGATTATTCCCAATTGTCAAACAGTTGAATTAAAAGAAAGCGGTCATATGCATGTCTTACCACAAAGAGAAATAAATAGAATTATAGATTTTATAAAAGCCAAATAAATAAGTGTAACATGCCGCCTATAAATACAGCCTTGCAAAGTACCCCGAACTAAGAGAGAAAGAAATTTAATGGATGTTTGATAGAAACATGAATGTCAATGTGGTAATATATTAGCGGTATAAATCGGATGTAAAAGGAGAAATTAAATGAAGAATCCGTGGGAAGAAATTTCTTTATCTGATTATGAAAATCATATGAAACTTGACTCTGTTATGCAGTTACAGGCTATGAACGAAATGATGAAAGGTCAATTTGACACGTATCCTATTTCAAGCGTAGTGATATTGGGGATTGCAGGCGGTAATGGTCTTGAACATATTTCAAAAGATAAGTTTAAGAGAGTATATGGTATAGATGTCAATTCTGATTATTTGAAAGAAGTTATTCACAGATATTCACATTTAAATGGAATTTTGGAATGTTTGTGTATCAATTTGATATATGAGGCTGATAAGCTGCCCGAGGCAGATATGGTTATTGCAAATCTGTTGATTGAGTATATCGGATATGAATGCTTTCAAAAAGCAATCCAACAGGTAAATCCGAAATATGTTTCATGCATTATACAAATTAATGTAGAGGATAATTGGGTATCAGATTCACCATATTTGCATGTGTTTGACGGACTGGAACAAGTACATCATCAAATGGAAGAACATGCCTTAGAGAAAGCAATGCTTGAAATTGATTATCACTTGATTAAAACTTTGGAGCATATGCTACCGAATGGGAAAAAATTAGTGCAGATGGATTTTGAGAGATAGCAAAGTGAAGCGGAGAGAGGATAAGATATGAACTTGACATATAAAAAAGCAACGATTGAAGATATAGATATATTAACAGAAACAAGAATAGAAGTATTAAGGGCTGCTAATAAACTGTCAGATGATGTTGATATGAGCGAAGTGAAAAAGCAGTCCTATGATTATTACAAAAAAGCACTTTGTAACGGTACACATATTGCATACTTGGTATTTGATAAAAGTCGCTTTGTAGGGGCTGGCGGTGTCAGCTTTTTTCAAGTAATGCCAACTTACCATAATCCAAGCGGAAGGAAAGCATATATAATGAATATGTATACAAGTCCTGAATACAGAAGAAAGGGAATTGCATATAAAACATTAGATATGCTGATTAAAGATGCTAAAAGCATGGGAATTACAGCTATTTCACTGGAGGCAACGACCATAGGGCGTCCTCTATACGAAAAATATGGTTTTATTAAAATGAACGATGAAATGGAATTACCGGAATGACAACTTTTTTAAGCAAAATTTAATTGGATTGTGTGTATGCTTGTGGTAAGATAATGATGTTGAACAATTCATCAAATTGGGATTTTATGAAGGGAAATGGAAAATTATAAAATGAATACAGATAATGAATTACTAAAGAATTTGGATAAATTGCACACAACCGAATTAGGCGTAGAACGCATTAAAAGAAATCTGTCTTTAGATACAGATAATGTGGTTGACTGGTGTAAAACTAAAATCAATTCTGATAATGCTGTTGTTACACGAAATGGGAAAAATTGGTATGTGAATGTAGATAATTATATCTTAACGGTAAATGCGTATAGTTATACGATTATTACGGCACATAAGGAAAAGAAATGAAGTATGGCTACCAATTAAGGATTGGTTAAATTCAAGATTTTGCAGTGTATGGGGAGTGTTAAAATGATTTTTCTAATAGAAGCTAACGAACAATATATAGATGAATTGGAACAATTTAAGAATGAGGTACTTGTACACGATGCAGAGAACGAGGACCAATTCGCAGGTTGTATGGGATTAGAAAATTGTAGTACTGCTAAAGAATGGATTGAAATGTGTAATCTTCGAAAAAAAGCAGAAACATGTGAACTGACTGGAGCAGAAGTACCTTCAACAACCTATTTTGCAATTAGAGAAAGTGACAATAGACTTGTCGGTGTTATTGATTTGCGTCATCATATCAACCATCCTATCCTTGGAACATGGGGAGGACATTGCGGCTATTCTGTTAGACCCTCTGAACGTGGAAATGGTTATGCAAAGGAAATGCTACGATTGAATATTAAAAATGCCAAAATAATGGGGATACAAAAGTTACTTGTGACATGTGATGAAACAAATAAAGCAAGCGAAAAAACTATACTCTCAAATGGGGGTATTTTTGAGAAAATAATTGAAGTTGATGGCTGTAATATGAAAAGATATTGGATTGATACAAATCAATAAATATTAATTTGTAATTGAGAATATTTATTTAAGGGGTTTGTGATACGCAAGAGTTAGTAATAAAAAATGTGAAGACAACATTAAGACAGAAAAGTGATATGAAAATTCAATATTGTTTATCTTTGAGTAGCGATTATCTTAACAGACAATCAGCTACCTTTTTATTTCCCGTAACTATCAACAGAGCAAAGCGAAGCGGAGCGAGGAAGAAATTTAACGGAAATGTGGATAGAAAAATATATGTGATTGTGGTATTCTCTTAAAAAACAAACTGGAAAATACGGAGATATGGCAAATGAATGAATATATGCAGTATTTAGCGGAACTAATCCCTGAAAAAGATAGTCTTAAACTTGTAAAAAGTGAAGCAAAGATATATTATAAGTCGCATTCTCTTGATGATTGTTTTAACATGGGGATTGAACTTTATAAGTCGGATAATTTTCAAATACAAGAAGTGGGTGTTTTTCTTTTAGGATATTCTGCACATTACAATACTTCTGCATTATCCTTTTTGAAAGAGACTGTTAGCCAGCATGATAGCTGGAAAGTACAGGAAATCTTAGCTATGGCTTTTGATAATCATTGTAAAATTATTGGATATGAAGTAGCTTTGCCATTAATTGAAGAATGGTTAAATAGTGATTGTGCTAATGTTCGCAGAGCTGTTTCAGAGGGATTAAGAGTATGGACAAGTCGTCCTTATTTTAAGGATAATCCTCAAATAGCAATACA
>CAZWNL010000028.1:0-14686 GCA_964635615.1 uncultured Bacteroides sp. | reverse complement strand
TTGCGACAGCTATTTGATAATATCACAGTGATTTTTGAATGTCAACAGTTTTTTGACAAAATAAATGATTAAAACTTATACATTTTTAACTTTTTGCATTTTCATTTTTTTAATTTTAAAAAGTTACAAAATTTTTAACTTGTTTTGAGGCTTTTATATGTCGATTTTACTGCATATTAAGATACAATTCCACAACGTCTTAATTCCTCCCGTATACTGTCAAGCTGCGAATTTGTCTTATCATTTTCCGATTTAAAGTCCAACAGCTTATCCAAATAGCCACGCTCACGAAGTATTTTTTTACTGCCTGAAAACACAAGCTCATACACAAGAGATATATGCGCCACAAAAAAATCTATTGTTGTTTTCTTCAGACTTCTCAATGTGGCATGATGCTCAAAAAAGCTTGCCATAACCTCAGGTGAAACCTCAGATGTATATATCTCCTCATGGGTTGCGTCATAAATCTCCTCCATTGAGGTTTCGGAAAAAACCTTAAGTATATCTATTTTATCCGCATCACGCAAAATATTACAAAAAACCTTAGTACGCTCACTTAAATTCTCATCTATCCTGTATAAGCTGTGCTGCCTTATGGCAGTTTCAATAAGCTTATCCTCCATATCATCATCTATATAGTCCCTTATTTTCCCTTCCTTAAAGAGAATGTCCGCCCCGAGCATCGCATGGTCAACAGATACTGCGTCCGAAAATGTATCGTATCTTTTTATCTGCTCAAATCTTCCTATATCATGGAGCATACCCGTAAGCCACGCAACAGCTGCATCCTCCAAATTCAAACCCTCCGACATCGCAATTTCCCTGCATAAGCCAGCCACCCTGTATGTATGTTCAACCTTTAATTTAATTTTTGTATTATTGCTGTCATAGGCATCCGTATATTTTTTAAATACATTCAAAACTCTCTTTTCGTCTATATGCATATTGTTCTCCTAACGCATTTATAGTTTTTTTCAATTTCAAAACCCAATTGTATAATATAGACAATATCATAAGCAGGCACTTTAGAACCATCAGTGCTTAAAAAGTTTCACAATCACCCTATAAGTCCTAACGCCTCAGAGAGATTGGAGACACACATAATATCTATATTAATCTTTTCCATTGCTTTGTCATAATTTGATTTAGGTATGATGCATTTTTTAAATCCAAGCTTTGCCGCTTCCAAAATCCGCTGCATAACATTTGTCACGCCTCTTATCTCTCCTGCAAGCCCAATTTCGCCTATAATCATCACATCGTCACCGACAGGTTTATTATTCATGCTTGAGGCTATTGCAAATGCAATGCCGAGGTCTATGGCAGGATCGCTTATCTTCATCCCTCCTGCTATGCTGACATAAGCGTCAAAGCCCCATAAATTCATGCCTACCCTTTTTTCCATAACTGCGGTTATAAGATTGACCCTATTAAAATCCACACCTACAGAGGTACGTCTCGGCATATTAAAGTTTGTCTGACACACAAGAGCCTGAAGCTCCACAAGTATGCTTCTCGTTCCTTCTATGGAAGAAACAACAACCGAGCCCGACACACCCTCAGGTCTTCCATTTAACATCATTTGTGAAGGGTTTTCAACCTCCTCAAGGCCTTTATCCGTCATGGTAAAGACTCCTATTTCATTTGTTGAGCCAAATCTGTTTTTCACACCCCTTAAAATTCTAAAGCCATTATTTCTGTCGCCCTCAAAATATAAAACCGAATCAACCATGTGCTCCAGGGTTCTCGGTCCTGCAACAGTTCCTTCCTTTGTAACATGACCAACAATAAAGACGGCAATATTTTTTTGCTTTGCAAGCTGCATAAGGCGTGCAGTTACCTCTCTTACCTGTGTAACCGTTCCCGGTGCAGAGCCTATTTCTTCCACAAGCATAGTCTGAATAGAGTCAATAACAACAACCTTAGCCGAGCTTTTTGTTACTGCTGCGGAAATATTATCCATATCATTATCGCAGAGAAGCATCATGTCCTTTGAAAAACTGCCAAGCCGTTCCGCCCTCATCTTAATCTGTGACGGTGACTCCTCGCCTGATACATAAAGCACCTCCGTCTGCTCCTGCTGTACAAGGTTGCGACACATCTGAAGTAATATGGTGGATTTACCGATACCCGGGTCTCCGCCAACTAAAACAAGGGAGCCACGAACTATGCCTCCTCCAAGTACTCTGTCCAATTCCAATATTCCTGTTTTTATGCGGCTTTCATCTGCTGTAGTTACCTCTAAAATACTTGTAGGCGCAACCGCCTCCCTGACAACGGAGGCATGTTTTGCGCCTACCTTAACCTTTTCCTCTACAAATGTATTCCAAGACTTACAACCCGGACATTGTCCAAGCCACTTTGAGGATTCATAGCCACATTCCTTACAGAAAAAAATCTGCTTTTCTTTTGCCACTACATCTTCTCCACTAATATGTTTACCTTTTTACCCGGTCCAAGCTCAACACTCATGTTAAGCTTGCCGCCAAGATTGGTCTTAAGCTTTCCTACATACACCTTATCAATATGTATCTTGTATTCCTTTTCTGCCTCAAGCTCAAGGGTCACCTGTGCATCCTCATTGCCCTCGACAACAAGACTTACGGCTTTATCGGTTGCCTTAAAGCCGTGAACCGCTGTACCCGGTACCGATTCATAAACAAACATACCGTTTCTCTCAAGCTTTGTAATCTCATTAAAGGTCTTTATCTTATAAATATCTCCGTTAAAGTTAAATCCGTCCTTTTTTGTCTTTTGTTTGATCTCGTAATTACCAAAACTAAGTGTGCCTGCTTCCTCGCGAATTAACTCATCAACAACCGCCATTTTTCTGTTCCTCCATAGTATATAATAGCTTAAAACGACATAAGCTTAGTTACAAATACATTATACAATATATCTTGTTTTTTATCTACATAATTCTTTATTAAAAAACGTAAAAAAATTGTGTCCTACATAATAGTGTGCTTTTATCCTTTAAAATTATTTTTTGTTAAAAACCACCTTTCCTTCTGTTGCCGAGATACTTACCCTGTCACCCTTTGAAATTTTGCCTCCGAGTATTTCTTCAGCAAGCTTATCCTCAATTTCATTTTGTATGGAACGCTTAAGCGGTCTGGCACCATATTTCTTGTCGTAGCCCTTTTCAAAAATAAAGTTTTTAAGCGTATCTCCATATGTGATTGATATGTCCATCTGCTTTTTAACCCTTGTTTTAAGCTCCTTAAGCATAAGTGCGGTAATATTTTTAACATCTGTTTTTGTGAGAGTTCTAAACACAATTATATCATCAATTCTGTTAATGAACTCCGGCTTAAACATATGCTTTACCTCCTCCATAACGTTATTCTTCATCTCGTTATGGTCTTTTTCCTCGGAGCTTCCGCTTGAAAAGCCCAACCGTTTAGGGTCAATTATTCTCTGTGCTCCCGCATTACTTGTCATAATAATAATGGTGTTTTTAAAATCAGTTTTTCGTCCGTGAGAATCCGTAATATGCCCGTCATCCAAAACCTGAAGCAGAATGTTGAACACATCAGGATGTGCTTTTTCTATCTCGTCAAACAAAATGACCGAGTAAGGATTTTTTCTGACAGTCTCACTTAACTGTCCTCCCTCATCAAAGCCAACATATCCCGGAGGCGAGCCAATCATTTTAGATACGCTGTGCTTTTCCATATATTCTGACATGTCAACTCTTATAAGTGCTTTTTCATCACCAAAAACAGCCTCCGCAAGTGCTTTTGAAAGCTCCGTCTTTCCAACGCCGGTAGGTCCTAAGAACAAAAATGAACCAATCGGCCTTTTAGGGTCCTTAAGCCCTACACGTCCACGCCTTATTGCCTTTGCAACAGCATCCACAGCCTCCTCCTGTCCGACAACTCTCTTATGGAGTGTTTTTTCAAGACTGAGAAGTTTTTCCTGCTCACTCTGTGTAAGCCTTGTAACAGGTATTTTTGTCCACACGGAAACAACAGAAGCAACCGCATCTGCATCCACCACAATGTCTGCTTTCTCTGACGCCTTTATTTTTTCCTTTTCCTTTGCAAGCTTTTTATTCAGCTTAGCTATCTGCTTCTTTATCTGAGACGCCTGCTCAAGCTCCCCGCCTGTAAGTGCCTCCTCGATATCCGCATCAAGTGTTTTAAGCTCCTCCTCAATACGATAAATAGTCTTGTTTCCCGAAAAAAGTCCAAGCTTCTTCCTCGATGCTGCCTCATCAACAAGGTCTATAGCCTTGTCAGGCAGAAATCTGTCGTTTATATATCTTGTTGAATATTCAACGGCAGCGCTTATAGCCTCATCGGATATGGTTACTCCGTGATGCTCCTCGTACTTTTCCTTGAGACAATTCAGTATTTCAACCGTTTCCTCATTGGTATGTTCCTCAACATACACCGGCTGGAACCTTCTCTCAAGTGCGGCATCCTTTTCCACGTATTTTCTGTATTCAACCCTTGTGGTTGCGCCTATCATCTGTATCTCACCACGTGATAATGCAGGCTTTAAAATGTTGGATGCATCAATAGCACCCTCTGCGCCACCGGCACCTATAATCGTATGAAGCTCATCAACAAACAGTATAATGTTTCCGTCTGCTTTAACCTCAGCTATAACCTTTTTAATTCTCTCCTCAAACTCGCCTCTGTATTTTGAGCCTGCAACCATTCCCGATAAATCAAGACTTAAAATCCTCTTACCTAAAAGAAGCTCCGGCACCATTCCCGTTGAAATAAGCTGTGCAAGCCCCTCAACAACGGCAGTCTTACCGACACCTGGCTCTCCCACAAGGCAAGGATTATTTTTCATTCTCCGACAAAGTATCTGCATCACCCGTTCCATCTCACTGTTTCTTCCGACAACAGGGTCAACAACACCCTCCCTGGCAGCTCTTGTAAGGTCACGGCTGTATTGGTCAAGTGCAGGCGTAGGCGATTTCTTTTTTGCAGTTGAATTTTTTGCTGAAGCAAATTCTTTCTTTGCAATATTGCCGTCAGCGCCACATGAAACCATAAGGTCAACATATACTTTCTGTGTATTTATAGACATGGAGTTTAAAAGTCTTGTAGCTACTATATCCTCCATCTTGAGCATTGCAATAAGCAAATGCTCCGTTCCTATTTTGTCGCTCTTAAGCTTTACGGCTTCCTTCTGTGCATGTTCCAATACCTTTTTCAGCCTCATGGAATATGCATCCTCGCCGTTTGGCTTACGCTTGGAAACCTGCTGGCTCGCCTTTAAATACGACCTTACCGTATTTATATCCACTCCGTTTTTTGTGAGAACCTTCCACGCAGTACCATTATTACTCTCTATCATGGCAAAAAGGAGATGCTCTGTTCCCACATAACTGTGCTTCATTGCCTTGGCGGTTTCCTCAGCAATATCCAATACCTCTTTCGCCTGTTCTGTATATTCGAGTTTCATAGTTTACCTCCATTTTCACTCCCACCAAATTCCTTATACATATCCGTAATAATCTGATGCATTTCCGCAAGGCTTATATCCTTACATATCGCTTCGGCAACCATCATTCTCATGCCCATATTCATGCTCTCTATGTGCCTTATCTTTGTATCTACGGAAACGTTCACTACAGCTCCCCTTCTTCTGTCAAGAGTGAGATAACCATCCTCCTTAAGCAGAGAATATGCCTTATTTACCGTGTGCATATTTACACCCAGTTCATCGGCAAGCTGCCTTACGGATGGCAGTGAATCCCCCTCCTTAATCTGCTCCTGTGCAATTCCAATTATTATTTGATTTCGAAGCTGCATATAAATAGCTTCACTGCTGCCAAAATCAATCGAAATAATCATTCTACTGTTCATCTATAGCCTTTCCAATATCATGACGCATATACTTATTTTCAAAGCTTATCCATTCCGTAGCCTTGTAAGCATTTGCCCTTGCCAAGGTTAAAGTTTCACCTTTTGCAGTCACGCCAAGTACACGTCCCCCATTTGTTACTATTTTACCATTATCAAGCTTTGTTCCCGCATGGAAAACATAGTAGTCCTCCTTGTCATCAAAGGTCTCAAGACCGCTGATTGGAAATCCCTTCTCATAATGCTCAGGATATCCGTCTGAGGCAAGAACAACGCACACTGCCGCCTTATCCTCAAAGACAAGCTCTATCTCGTCAAGCCTTCCGTCTATACATGCCTCCATAACATCTATAATATCGTTCTTCATACGTGGAAGTACAACCTGTGCCTCAGGGTCGCCAAATCTTGCATTGTATTCCAGCACCTTAGGTCCCTCCTCAGTAAGCATAAGCCCACAGAAAAGGATTCCCACAAAATCCCTGCCCTCTTTTTTCATTGCATCCATTGTAGGCTGGTAAATGTGCTCCATACAGAACCTGTCAATATCCTCAGTATAAAAAGGACTTGGTGAAAATGTACCCATTCCTCCAGTATTTAAACCTTTATCTCCGTCCTTTGCCCTCTTGTGGTCCTGTGCAGAAGCCATAGGCTTAATGTGGGTTCCATCACAGTAGCAAAGCACTGAAACCTCCCTGCCGGTCATAAACTCCTCTATTACAATCTTATCTCCTGCAGAGCCAAATTGCTTGTCAAGCATAAGGGTCTTAACGCCCTCCTTTGCCTCCTCAAGGCTGTTACATATAAGAACGCCCTTTCCAAGAGCCAAGCCATCTGCCTTTAAAACGATAGGCATCTTAGCTGTCTCAAGATATTTTATGGCATCATCCGCATTGTCAAAAACCTCATACGCCGCTGAAGGAATATTATATTTTTTCATAAGCTCCTTTGAAAATGCCTTTGAGCCTTCTATTATAGCAGCATTTTTTGCAGGTCCGAACACTTTTATACCTGCAGTTCTAAAACAATCTGCAACGCCTGCCACAAGTGGGTCATCAGGACCTACTATTGCCAAATCAATATTTTTTTCTTTTGCAAATTTAACCAGCGCCTCGCCGTCCATAACGGAAATATCCACACACTCGGCAAGGCTTCCTATCCCTGCATTTCCAGGTGCTGCATAAAGCTTTGTCACTCTCTTACTCTCACTGCATTTTGCTGCTATGGCGTGTTCTCTTCCGCCGCCTCCTACAATAAGTACATTCATGGTACTACTCCTTCCGCTGTTTTAATTTAATTTTCATTCGCAATTTTATTTATTGCCGCAGGCAGGAGCTTCCACTCTGCCTCCTCCATAACTCTCCTCTGAAGTATTTCGGGCGTATCTCCCTCTTTGACCTCAACTGCCTTCTGCATAATTATAGGACCTGTGTCCGTTCCCTTGTCAACGAAATGGACGGTTGCTCCAGTTATTTTAACTCCTCTTGCAAGCGCCGCCTCATGAACCTTAAGTCCATAATAGCCCGTTCCGCAAAAGGCGGGTATGAGTGACGGATGAATGTTTATAATTCTGTTCTCATATTCATCTATCATCTTCTCCGGTATAACAACCAAAAATCCTGCAAGAACTATCAGGTCAGGGCTGTACTCCTTTACCTTGGCAAGGAGTGCGTCATTGAAGCTTTCCCTATCAGGAAAATCCTTAGGTGAAACCACACATGAATCTATACCCGCTTTGGCAGCTCTCTCAAGGGCATAAACTTCGTAGTTATTGCTGATAACTCCCGTAATCTTTGCATTTTTAACATCACCCTTTGCAATGCCGTCTATAATTGCCTGTAAATTGGTGCCGCCACCCGATACCATAACTACAATCTTTAGCATATTTCTACTCCCTTTTCACCTGCTTTTGTCTCGCCGATTACATAGGCGGTCTCCCCTGCCCTTGCAAGTGCATCTATTGTTTTATCCGCATCTGCACTGTCAACAACAAGCATCATTCCGATACCCATATTGTAGGTGTTGTACATCATATCCTCCTCTATGCTGCCCTTTTTGGCAAGAAGCTTAAATATGGCAGGCACCTCATAGGACTCCTTCCTTACGACAGCAGTAATTCCTTCAGGAAGCATACGCGGAACATTTTCCTGAAAACCTCCGCCTGTAATATGGCTGCAACCCTTTATGGTTACTCCTGCTTCCTTTACGCTCCTCAGAGCCTTTACATATATTCTTGTAGGTGCAAGAAGCGCCTCTCCAAGAGTTTTTCCAAGCTCATCATAATATGTTTCAAGTGAGCTTTTTGTCATGTCAAACACCTTTCTCACAAGAGAAAATCCATTGCTGTGAACGCCTGATGATGCAATACCGATAATGGTATCACCCGGCTTTATATCCTTACCTGTTATTAAATCCTTCTCGTCCACAACGCCCACTGCAAAGCCTGCCAGATCATATTCATCCTCAGGCATCATACCCGGATGCTCCGCCGTTTCTCCACCTATTAACGCTGCTCCCGACTGGGCACAGCCCTCTGCAACACCGCTTACAATTGAAGCGATTTTCTCAGGATAATTTTTACCGCAGGCTATATAGTCAAGGAAGAAAAGCGGCTCTCCTCCGGCGCAGGCTATATCGTTTACGCACATTGCCACACAGTCAATGCCTATTGTATCGTGCTTATCCATAATAAATGCAAGCTTAATCTTTGTTCCCACACCGTCTGTGCCTGAAACCAAAACCGGATTTTCCATGGACTTAAGCTTTTCAATTGAAAACGCACCTGAAAAGCCTCCGATATTAGTAAGCACCTCCGGTCTCATAGTCTTTTTTATATGCTCCTTCATAAGCTCGACCGACCTGTATCCTGCCTCAATGTCAACGCCCGCCTTCTTGTAATCCATCGCTTATTCCTCCTGAATATGTTATATAAATTGCGTCTCATATTAATAATGTAAATCTATATAAAACTGCGTTCTATATTATAGTTGAAATAGAACAGTTTGTAAAGTGCGACGGAGTATTTCTCAAACGTCCGTTGTACAATATAGGCAATATCACCACAAGGCAGGCTTTCGCTATGTGTCGCACGTAACTGTACATAAGGTGCCGAAATACGGCACCTAAGTACAGACGGCTCCACAATGCCTTGCTTGTGATATTGCCTATATTGTACAACTATGTTTTATAAATGCTCATCTGTTTTATAAATACTCGTCTCTCTTGATATAAATTTACAGATATGGTAAAATATCCATATGTTTTTAATTGGGGTATTTTAGTAACTTTAAGGGGGAAAACACATATGAGTAAAAGCAAAAAAAGACTGAATATCGGCTTTTTTACATGTCATCTTGACAACGATTACGCATACGAGATTTGTAAAGGTGTTGATTATGCCGCAAAAGAGCTTGACGTAAATCTTGTTGTTTTTCCGGGCATGTACATGAATGCATCCTATAACGATCCAAAAAATGCACGTTTTGATTATCAGTATAATTCCATATTTTACTATGCGTCAAAACACACATTGGATGCGATTATCGTTTCTATAGGTTCCATAGGAAGCTTTCTGTCTGAAAATGACATGCTTGCCTTCCTGAAAAATTTTGATATTCCTATTCTTACAATTGAAATTGAGGTTCCCGGCTATCCTTATCTTTACACGGAGGGAAGAACCGGTATGCGTGAGGCTGTGGAGCACCTTATCAAAGTACACGGCAAGACCAAAATCGGAATGGTAAGCGGTCGTAAGGAAAATGCAGATGCCAATGACCGCCTTAACACATACTGCAAGGTTCTTCGGGAAAACGGAATTGAGGTCAACCATAACAGAATAGTATACGGCAACTTTTCTGAGTTTACGGAGGATATCGTAAATGACCTTTTGGACAGAAATCCTGACCTTGAGGCAATCGTATTTGCCAACGACCAAATGGCAATCGGCGGATACAATGCAATAAAAGCAAGAGGTCTCGAAATAGGAAAGGATATTCTTGTAACAGGCTATGACGACTCTCCTGTATCAACCGTACTAAACCCACTTCTCACAACCGTTCATAACAGTATTATAGATATGGGATACCAGTCTGTTAAAGAGGTTATAAATCTTGTCACAAAAGGGAAAACAGAGGTAAGCATATTAAACTCAAGTCTTATTGTGCGCTCCTCCTGCGGCTGCGCAGACTATACACTCAACAGCATGATTAACAAAGGAATTACACTTGATAAGTCCGATGATTACCAAAATATAAAGAAAACAATAATAAACTATTTGTATTCCAATTACAATAAAACCTTCTATTATGACAATTTAATTAAAACCATATGTCCGTTTTTGGACAATATTCTTGACCCGATTTTCAAATCCGGCGATTTTGATTTTAATACCGAATATATTTGTTTAGAGCTTGAAAGACTTTTGGACACACCTGTTGTTGCCACATTTTTCAGTAATGATAAATTTCTTTACACACTTAAGGAGCTTAAGAACCTTCTTATTGCTTTGACAACCGATGATAAAAAAACGAGTACCATATCACAGCTTTTTACAAGTATGTATGAGAAATTTTTATTCTACACATCAAACAAGCTGTACACAAAGGTAAGGAACCACAAGTCAAGCATTTGGTCATCACTGCACATAACAAGAGATACACTTACATACAGCACAGATGAGGAATCCTGCTTTAACCTTATCATGGAAAAGCTCCATGATGCGCAATTTATAAGTGCATATATTTACATATATGATGAGCCGGTAATGCTGCTTCCAAACGGTTCATGGAAAATACCTAACACCCTTTATCTACAGGCATGTCAGGACAATGGTAAGATTACATACCTGACGGGGGACAGCAGGCTTATTTCCTCAAACAAAGTATTTTTCAATGATTATACCTCAAACGACAGAAGAAGGACATTGGTTGTAACCCCGCTCTTTACCAATAGCGTACAATATGGTTTATTTGTAAGTGAACTTGATATAGAGCATTTTGAAAGCGTTTACCCTGAAAGCTTACAGCTTTCCATATCACTTAACTTTGTGTCACTTATGAAGCAACAGCTTTCTATACAGAAAAAGCTTGCCATATCTGCAACCGAATTAAATAACAAGAATGAGCTGTTAAATAAGCTCTCCATAACCGATGCACTTACGGGAATAAACAACCGACGCGGCTTTCTTGACAGCGTTCAGACACAGGTCAATTCCCAGTACAATGAGGGTAAGCTTGCAATGGTTGTATTTGCAGACATGGACAACTTAAAGCAGGTAAATGATAATTTCGGTCACAACAACGGTGACTTTGCTATAAAGAGCATTGCAAACATACTTGAAAACAGCTTTGGCTCTGAGGATATTATAGGACGTATCGGCGGTGACGAATTCGTTGCATTTTCGTTTTTGGATAATTCTGAAAGACCTACCGAGATAAGACGGAAAATTGCGGAACTTTCCAAAAATCTTAATGAGAGCTGTGACAAGCCTTACTATATTGATGTCAGCGTAGGTATAACCACATTTACTTGTTCCCCTACCCTTGTTATTGAGGAAATTCTGCATAATGCGGATGAGGCGCTTTACGAGAACAAGAAGAACAAGCGCAAGAGCGTAATAAAGCCGACAATATAATACAGATGATATTTGAGAAATCCAATAAGAGAACAATGTAGTATCCTTATTGCTTGACACGTTTTTTTAAGTATGGTAAAGTAAAAAAAGGAAGCATCGACCACAAAGTTGTGGTTAGCTTTCCCGTTTGTTTTTGTTAAAAAACCTACCGAGAACCTGCTAAAGTTTTACAAGGTAGGTTTTTTATTGCTATTTTTTTTCTGTCACTGAGATAGAAAAGCAATTCTATAATTAAAGCATGCGGACATACGACAGCCTCAATCACATTACGGCTTCATGTATAGCCATTGTCACATCAGCTTTGTTCATGGTGTAAAGATGTACTCCGTCCACACCGCTTTTCTTCAGGTCATTTATCTGTTCCACGGCGTATTCTATGCCCGCCTTTTTCATATCATCGGCATTATCTCCGTATTTTGCAATTATCTGACTAAGCTCATTTGGCACTGACGAGCCTGAAAGCTGAACACTTGTCCCAAGCTGCTTTGCTGTTGTGACAGGCATAATTCCTGCAAGCACGGGAACATCTATCCCAGCTTTCTTTATGTCATCCACAAATTTATAAAACACCTTATTATCGAAAAACATTTGGGTTACAAGGCAGTCAACGCCCGTGTCAACCTTATCCTTTAAATACCTTATATCCTCCTCCCTGTTTGACGATTCAGGGTGTACCTCAGGATAGCAGGCAGCAGCAACAAAAAAATCGCCCCTGCTTCTTATCTCGGGTATAAGGTCCTTTGCATATTTATATTTTCTGTTTTCAAACTCCTCATCAGACATCAGTCTTGGTTTGTCACCACGAAGTGCCAGCACATTGTCTATGCCCTTTTTCTTTAATTCAAAAAGCAGTGAGGTTAGCAGATTTTCATCCATGCCAACAGCCGTCATGTGTGCGATTGCCTCCACCTCACATATATTTTGTATGTACGCTGCAATTGTAGCAGTTTTCTTGCTGTTACTTCCTCCTGCGCCATAGGTAACGCTTATAAAATCAGGCTTAACAAGCTTGATTTCATCAAGCGTCCTGTATATTTCGTATATATCGTCGTTCCTTTTCGGAGGAAAAACCTCACAGGAAAATCCCATCTTGTTTTTTTCTTTTTTAAGCATTCTGGCCTCCCATCGTTGCAAGAAGCTTTTCATAAAGCTTCGGCTCCTTCTTTTTTAAACTTACAATATTAAAGCTTTTATCCAAAAAACAGTGTGACGTTTCAGCCACATGCTTTACGTGAGTCATTGTTTCATCATAAATAACATATGAAATGTAAAATCTCGCTGCCGTAACCTGCTCAACCTTTGGGACTACAATCAGCGTTTCGCCAAATCTGGCAGGCTCCTTAAAGGAGCATTTCAAATCAAGCACGGGTATCATATAACCCATTTCCTCTATCATATCCAAGGGCATATCGTAAAATTTGAGCATTTCAATACGACTCTCCTCCAAATACCGTGCATAATTTGAATGATGAACAACGCCCATCTTGTCTGTCTCATAATAGTTTACAGGTCTTTTATAGCTAAATATCATAAATTTTACCTTTCTCTACGTACTGTTTTCACATTCTGAGATGCGTCACGATTTTCGGTTTTTGCCTTCTTCACATCCTCTATTGGTAAGCGCTGTGTTTTTACACTGGCAAAGGCTGAATCCTCCTCGGGAACATATTCTTTCTTTCTAGTGACTTTTTCAGTATTTTCTTTGGCAGCGCTTTCTCTGGCAGCACTTTCTTTGGCAGCACTTTCTCTGACAGTACTTTCTCTGACAGCACTTTCTCTAACAGCACTTTCTCTGACAGCATCTTCCTTGACAGTATCTTCCTTGACAGTATCTTTCTGTGCAGGCAAGGCTTTTTTCTCATTACGCCCATCCTCATATTCCATTTCCTTCATTCTCTTACGCTCACTGTAAAGCTCATTTGATAAAAGCTGTGCAAGCTCAAGTATCTGCTCATATCTGTCCTCACGGCTCAGCTCCTTCAGATTAGTCATAAGCTCCGCCTTATTATTGGCAATAATATTCGCTTTCTGCTCTAAGTCGCTTAACATTCTTCCATATTGTCTGTTCACGTAATCATACGCCTGGGACAGCAGGTCATTTACTTCCGTAAGCATCTCGTCCGTGTATATAAGCGATGCTGCATATATGTCAGTTGCGGTCCTAAGAGCCATCTTATCTTCATTATCAAGCTTGTCCGCCCTAAAGCCTCCTCCAATCGTGGACACACGCTTTGTCACCCTTATTCTGCTTGCAGTCTGCTCTGCCTCGTAAATAATGCCTTCTGCTTCCTTTTTTGCATCGGTAATTATTTTACCCTTTCTGTCATTTACATCACGGTAAACCTTAAGCTCACCCTCCACAACGCTTTCAAGCTCACGCAGCATAAGCAGCATTTCATCCTTATTTACCATGACCTTTCCCGTGGAAAGAGGTACGCTTTGACCGTTTTCTATATTATTTATCAGTCTGTTAATTATCTGACTTGTTCGTCCGTTTATCATATTTATCACCCGTAAAAATATTTACATGTATTTAACTAATTCTCCTGTTTCCTTTCTTGGTACAGGGTCAGGTATAAATTTAGGCCTTCCGATGGAAATAAGTGCTGCCACTGTCTGTCCCTCAGGAAGTGATACCGCCTCGGCCACCTTTTTATCATCAAAAATACCCATTATACATGTACCATAGCCCTTCTCATGTGCCGCAAGACAAAATGTCTGCGCCGCAATTCCTGCATCAAACATCTCCCAGCCTGCACCCTTTGAGGTTGTAAAGCTTCCATCTCTCTCATATCCGCATCTTCCGTTTACCTGCGCAAGCACTACAAGAGTATTGCAGGACGCAAGTGTTTTTCCATTTCCCTCATGGGAGAGAATACACTCATCCTTAATTTTATCTATAAGCGCTCTGTCAGAAACAACCACATATCTTAGTGTCTGCGAATTTTTCCAAGTAGGCGCCATCTTTGCTATGTCAATTATTTCATCCATTGTTTCCTTTGAAATAACCTCTTCCGTGTATCTTCTTACACTTCTTCTTGTTTTAATACATTCCAATGCGTCCATAAACATATCTCCTTTTTTTAATTTTTTTATAGTCTTGAAACAAATTTACAAATATGTTAATCTAAGTCCGATGCAAGCCGGATGAGTGGTTGCGGCTGCCATTTGGCAGGTGAGGAAAGTCCGGGCTTCATAGGGCAGGATGCCGGATAACGTCCGGTGGAGG
>CAZWNL010000027.1:0-14730 GCA_964635615.1 uncultured Bacteroides sp. | reverse complement strand
GTCTCCCTTTGCTTGTTAGAAAGTGACGTAATATCCTGACCATTATAAGTAATGTTTCCTTCTGTAGGTTTTTTTAGCGTGGACATACAATACATAAGCGTACTTTTCCCACTGCCCGATGGACCTATAATACCCACCAATCCTGTATCCGGCAGTGTCAGACTAAACCCATTTAAAGCATACATTTTCTCTTCAAAATTCATGTCGTAAATCATACTCACATTTTTTATTTCAAACATAGTGCACTCCTATTCTTCTATCATATCTATTGTTTTAATATTGTTTATGGTTACTGATATCGGTATCTGCAAAACACCTATAATTGCAGCAAATGCTGCCAATATTCGAAGCAGATGCTCCGGATAGAAATATTTATATATAAGCCCCATCGGCTCTAAAACAGAATTCCCCAGACCAAACATTATTATGACTGTTACTACCGACCCAAGAATTATGCTTATTCCAAAAATAATAAGTATTTCTCTCAGTATCATTCCATATACATCTTTTCTCCCAAAGCCTATGGATGTATAAAGACAATATTCATTTACCCTGCTTCGCATAAACGATATGTAGGCTACGAGAATGGATATTGCCAAAAATATAATTACTACAATAAGGATTGCAAGTAAGGCGGTGTCAAGCTGGTCTGTAACCAGTTCTTTATACATCTTCGCCCAATCTACAGAATCATATATCGTATCATATTCCGAAGGAGTAATTCCGATATCATGTAACAGATTTGTCATATCTGCATTTTCCTCATCACATAAGACGACGATGTACCAACCACTATTTGTGTATCCCATAGGTGTTCCAACACAGGTCATATATTCGGATTCAAGAACCCCGACCACCTTAAAATTTTGTCCAAAAGTGGATTCGTTAAAATATCCGCCTATCTCCATTTTCTGATTCTTCAAAACCTTTTCATCTACAAGAATCTCCCCATCTCCCTCCGGCATTCTTCCGTCTATAAGCTTTGCATCCATGTGATTTACAAATTCCGGAATCTGCTCCTTCGAAAGTAGCGGGAAATCATATCCGACCTCACCGACTATCCCTTGATAATGGGCATACAATGCCTGAGTAAGTACTGCATCGCTAATTCCCTTATGCTTCTTCATATCAGCAATTATTTTATCTCTTGCTTTATTTACTGCTGAATTATATTCGTCATTGGAAGCATAAGCTTCTTTATCCACACCCATAGTGTCGGGGGTAAGATCTAAATATGCCACCCTTTTCGGTTGTTCCAAAAAGAGCGTCTTGAAACTCTCCTCTGTAGTCAGAAATAAGAAATTAATGATATACATTGTCATGAAGGTTAGGGCTAATGCGACTATCATAACCCAGACCTGTTTTTTGTTATTTCTGACAAATTTTAGTGCTGATAGTTTACTTTTCATCCTGTTCTCCTTGTTTCCATATTATAAAGATTATTATGCTATTGATGCTACGGATTGCTTTGTTGCTTTGCAACTTTCGCAATCCTGACCTTTTAATCCCAGTATCATATTATATCCTTTTGCACA
This sequence comes from uncultured Bacteroides sp., assembly GCA_964635615.1. GTDB lineage: Bacteria > Bacillota > Clostridia > Lachnospirales > Lachnospiraceae > Coprococcus_C. The sequence continues at coordinate 13,195 of CAZWNL010000027.1, read as the reverse complement.
ACAAAAAAAGTGACTGTGGTCATATTATTCGTATGACTACAGCCACAAATTATTTTTTGAGTTCCACTATAAGCTTGACTCTATCATGAATTCCTGTTTTATCATATATATTAGAAATATAATTTTTTACCGTCCCCTCTGAAATATATAACCGTTCCGCAATCTGTCTGTTCGTAAGTCCTTCTACCATAAGAGAACATATCTCTTTCTCCCGTTCCGTCATGTCAATGGATAAATCACAGGAAGTATTATGAGTACTATCATCTGAACCATTACTCAAATTATTATTCAGATTATTGTTCATAAGAGCTGTAAGGCGTACCATAACTTTCTGGTCTAATACTGTAATACCGCCCATAATCTGTGTTACCGCCCCTAAAATTACATCCTTACCACTATCCTTAAGAAGGTATCCATCTGCACCTCCTGCGATGGCTTCTGTAATATTTTTGTCATCATAAAATGTAGTCAGCACTAAAATCTTAATCTTCGGATATTTTTCTTTCATAACCTTTATAAGCTCAATACCACCCATTCCCTTCATATTAAGGTCTACAAGGGCTATGTCACAATGTTCATTCAAGTTTTCAAGTATCTTTATGGCAGCCTTTCCGTCGTTTGCCTTTCCTATCACTTCCATATTATTCAAAGACAAAATGATTTCCAAGCTATCCAAAAGAAGCTTCTCATCATCTACCAGTAATACCTTGTACATATTATAGTAACTCCTTATCCTGCAAACACAATCGGCAGTTCTATCATTCCCTTAAATCCATTATCATTTACAAATTCCGTTTTTCCACCGCATTTTTCTGCATAAGAAATAATCTTCTTAACACCAAATCCATTTTCAATCCTGCTTTTACTATTTGAGGAATCAAAATCGCTCTGTCCGTTGTCCGATACCTCTAATCTTATATGAGCGGAATCTCCTAAAATAATTACTACAAACTCACTTGCATTTCCATGTTTCACACCATTTGTCAACATTTCCTGCAATGCACCTGTAAGAAATACCGCATGGTCGTGTGGTATTTTTATATCATCCATAAGCTGGCTGAAGCTCTGATCCACCCGAATGCTTGTATCCATTACAAATTCATTTATAATATTTTCCATTTCGCATTTCAAATCACCGGATAATATCTCTACACTATCTTCATCCAAAACACGAACTGCCCTTCTGATTGATTCCAAGCTTCCACGAATACGGTTATTGGCATCATTCATCCTCTTTCTGGCCTCTTCCGGTCTCACATCGTAGAGCACATCTGCTGCATCCAAAGTCATGATAGCCGCCGTTATAGAATGACCCACACTATTGTGAATATTCCTGCTGATATTTTCCCTCTCCATCAGCCTTGCATTTTTCTCCGCCAGAAAATTTTGCATCACAAGCTGTTCATTTAATCTCTTCTCATGCAATTCACTAACATTGGAAGCCGTAAGCCTTTCATCTTCCCGCTTTTTCTTTTTTTCCATACGTTCCACAAGATAATATATCAGCATCGAAAGCAAAAAAGCAACTGCTAAAATCAAAGTTTTTACTATACACATTGCAAATGACATATTTTTATATATCAACAATGTTGTAATAACAAATAAGCACACTCCCAGAGTTATTCTGATATACTCTCTGACAGATTTAAGAAGAAAGAAAACAATGAAGCCTGCAAAGCCTCCTGATAACACAGCAAAAAATGTCATCAAAATCAATTCCAAAGCAAACAAAACCTTGCTTTTTTCTTCATTAAAAGATTCATAGGTTACAAGTACCATAAGCAAACCTGCTGCCACAATGAAAAGCGCCAGTGATTTGCTGGTAAAAAGACTCACAAGTGTAAGTAGTATAATTATTATATTATCTAAAATTGTGTTAAACATGTTATTCCTTATTTATGAATATTCCCGTATACGTAATGGGATTCCCAACGATTTTGCCAGTAATTTGCTTTTTTCTATATTTTTCACATTTTCTAATTTGCCCCACGCTGTATTGCATAACGATAATGTGGCATATCTACACCTCGGTAGTATTTTGTCCAAGTATCTCTTCTTTTCATACCATTTCTAATAGCTACGTTTTGAGAGGTAATATTCGTATTCCTAATAATGGAGCAAACTTCATCTGCCTTTAATGTTTCAAACGCATATTTTTTGCAAGCCTTTGCCGCTTCTGTTGCATAACCTTTATGCCAATATACTCGATTGAAAAGATAACCTATTTCAAGAACTTCCGTTTCTTTCCACGGCTGCATTGTAAGTCCACACTGACCTATCATTTCATCAATTTCCTTTAAAATTACAGCCCATAAGCCAAAATTCCATTTCTGATAACGGGCAATCTGTCGGTCAAGCCATTCCTGCACCTCATTATCACTGAATGCACCCTCATACGCATACATAGTCTCTTCATCCTGCAGGATGTTACACAAAGAATTGAAATCAGCCTGAGTCATCTCTCGCAGATATAACCGTTCTGTTTCAAGTATCATATTTGCCTCCGTAAATTTAACACTCTATATGTACAATTCATATTGATATTCTGCACTATCTTTCAACGCAGATTTATTTCTTCGACCACCCCATTCACCGGTCCTGCTCATACCGAGTTTTTCCATAACCTTATATGAAGCAATATTCTCGGTGTCACAATGAGCCAGAAAATGGTTTACATTTATTTCGGTCTTTACATAATCAACAAGTGCCTTTGCAGCTTCATATGCAAATCCATTTCGCCAATAATTCTTATTGATAATCCAACCAAGTTCACCTGTATCATTTTCAAAATACACGCTGACCGCACCAATATGTTCGCCATTATATATAATTGCAAATTCTAAAAATTGCGGTTTTTCCTTTTTCCACTCATTTTCGGCATTCGTCAAAAATTCCTCTACTTCCTCAATTGTTTCATCCGGCAAATTACACATAAGTTTTGTATTTTCGTAATCCATTGCATATGTACTTGTAGAATTTAAATATTTCATTCCTAACGGCTTTAGCACTAAGCGTTCGGTTTTAATTTCAAAATAATCCATTGTGTATAATCTCCTCGGCAAATCTCAAGCTTGTTTATTATATCAGATTTATGTTGTAGTTACTATCATCAACTACAGGACATGGCAAATGTCATTTCCCCTGTCACACTACAATCGACAGACCATTATGTATTCTTCTTCATTTTCATCAAGCACCTCAAAGCCTACTTTTCTATACATATTAACTGCGTAATTTGCCTTCTGTACAGAAAGTGATGCCTGTTTATATCCCTTTTCCTTTAATAGCCCCAGCATAGCCTTCATCAGTGCTGTTCCAATTCCTAAATGTCTATATTCCTCATAAAGGGATATAGCAAACGATGGTGTTTCATTATCAATATGTCCGTAATCATTCATAATACGCGTCCATACCGCTCCCACAATCTTCTCTTTTGTTTCGGCAACTAAACACAAGTCATCTGCTTTGCCGAAATCCTGAATATATATCTGTAGCTCTGGCTGTTCTATAATAGATTTCGGTGGCTTATCCATTCCTTCCGGAATAAAAATTGCCTCATACAAAAAATCAGCCAATATCAGATATTCATTTACTTTGATTTGTCTGATTTGATAATCCATATCGTCATGTACTCCCGAATATTAAATAACATAATTAACTATTCCATATATCAAATGACATATGGTAAAAATTGAAATCGGAATCACTGCTATTACATTCTTTCTATCAATAGCCCAAAACAAAAATGCCAGACATGGTGGAATAGTCAGCCCTAATATGACAATTGTATTAACTATCCCCAAGTAATAACTAATCCAACTTGCAAAATATAATAAACAGCAAGTTATCACAGCGATAATAAAAGGCGTAATACTTAATTTTTTCCGCTCCTGATTTATGAAAATGCAAAGTGCAATAATCATCAACACCTGACATATAGAAGCTATCATATCCAGTATCTTTGTAATTGATGTTGCTCTCAATATGTCATTTGGTGCTGGAACGACAAACCAGATGAAAGTAGGTATCATGATAATTAGGAATAGCACTAAGCTCCAAATATCAAAACCAAGTTTGTACTTTTTTAACATTGAAATATCTCCTGTTGTTTTTTACATATCTTCTATGAATATTGCAAAACTTCTTGCAAGTGCCTACTTTGTGCGTTATTTAGGTAAGCTAACCTTCCCTAAATAACATTTGCGATTAAATTCTGTTTCATAGTCAATTCCAATTCTCTTTTTGGCAGTTCTTTTTATTAACTTCCGCCGTTGGTAGAAGTATCTTAATTGAATCATTACTTTTGATAGAACCCATTTTTACTGTATTCTGACCACTTTAAAAACATTTCACGATAATTCTTTTTAATAAACTTCTTTATCTTCAATACTTCTCTATCATTTAGCTTTCCTTGTTCTTGAAGTATGGTATCCCCATTTTCTTTTACAAAAAACTTTGCAGAACCGCCTTCAGTAAGTTGCTTGTCGCTTGCATGTACATGCATACATTCAACAGTACAAAATGACGTGAAATACAGAAAATATCCAGCAACCATATAATCGTAATATTTTGGCATATCAATCCTCCATAAATTCAATATTATTAGATAAATAATCCTTTACAATCTGTATCTCTATATCACTCATTGTTGTTTCAAGTACTTCACAATTATTATCAAATACAATAGCCATCTCAGGGTTATTTAGATTTAACACCCTTATATTTTCATCTTCTTTTGTAAAAGCATAACCATTAACAATCATGTTTGAATCCTCTGCAACAGCCTTATAATCAATCATATTGAATCCTCACTTTCTTTATTGGTGCTAAAAATTCATGTGCATCATAATACAAATCTTTCAGAATTGGAATAAGGTCTATATACTCTTCTTCTTCATCCTGATTATGAGAATACTTAGCCATAACTACTAAATATCCATTATCCCATTCCTTGACTTGCGTGTACCTTTCTAACGAATATGGTGCACGAAATCTTATAATATACCTATCATACTTGAAAATCGTATATTGATCCTTACTACTTAATATTGCTTCATTAGGCATTTTTTCATTCCTTTCATTTTTTAATATTATCTGTTCCAACAAATACAAGCATTGTTCTCAAAGATGTTCCCTTCTATATTTTCCAATAATAATGATAGCATTAGTCGTATCTTAGCATGGAGTCCTATATTTTTCAATGCATTCCAAGCAGTCATCTCTCACAATCAAATCCACACTAGAAATTCTCAAAAACTATCAGTTGATAGAACACTCCAAAATCCATTACCCCATCAAATAATTTTTCGCCTGGCGGTCAAACATCTTGCGATACTCTCCATCTAATGCCATTAACTCTTCATGGGTACCATGTTCCTTAATTCTGCCTTCTGAGAATAAGTAAATGCAGTCTACCATTCGAGTTGTAGATAAGCGATGAGAAATAAAGATAACCGTAGCATCATTTGCTTTCCTGATTAAATTCTCATTTAATTTATATTCCGACACAGGATCAAGAGCACTGGACGGCTCATCTAAAATAGCAATTGCATTGCCACCTTCTTTTGCAAACATTCTGGCAATAGCAACCTTCTGTGCCTCACCGCCAGATAAGTTGACACCACCCTCATCAAATTCCTTCGTCAGAACTGTATGAATTCCATTTGGTAATTTTTCAAGCTGCTCACCGAAATCAGCTAAAATAAGCGCATTTTTCACTCGTTCTTCATCCTCTTTTGAAACGGGACCCATCAGGACATTCTCTGCAATGGTCGCTCCATAGATTTGATAATCCTGAAATACTGCGCCAAACACCTTACGATAAGCATCTGTTGTATATTCCCGGATATCATTATCTCCATAATAAATGGTGCCCTCTGTCACATCATATAGTCTCATCAAAAGCTTAACAAGAGTTGTCTTTCCTGCACCATTTTCACCAACGATAGCAATCTTTTCTCCCGGTTTAATGGTAAGTGAAATATGGTCCAAGGTATTCTTCTGTGTTCCCGGATATGCAAAGCTAATGTTATCAAGGACTAATCCCTGTCGTTCCGCAGGAATCTCTTTAGAACCCTCATGCCCTTCTATGTTAGTTTCATAATTTAACAACTTGCGAAAACGATCTGCATACTGACCGATTATCTGAAAATCTACAAGGGCAAAATTAGTTTCATTCAGATGACGTCGTACAATATTTGCAGCATTGTTTGTTGAAGCCACATCTCCTAATGCGATGGACTTCACCACAAGGGCAAGATATCCAAGAAATGCAGGCACTGCAAAAAATGAAAATACCGTAAAAACCATAATCCAGTTGACTAATGATAGCCATGTAATACGAACTCCATAGTATTTTCCTGCTTCTTCACATTGCGCTAATGCTTCATCAAACTGTGCACGAAGAGGCTGTTTCACAGAAGTAAGCTTTAACTCCTTTGCATACTCAGGCTGATAAAATACCCTCTTTGAATACTCCGCCTTACGCATATATTTTTTATTTACCAGATCATACTCGAACTCTAATCTTGTAATCTTAAACCGTGTTAACAGATTCACGATAAATCCACATACAGGAAATAACGCAATCAAAGGATGAATGGTAAAGATTACACTGGCTGCAACAATTAATGCTAAGATACTTCCGATTAAAGTACTAATGCAATTAACTGCTTTCTCTAACATTTCATCTGCTTTAGACGCAACGGATATGTACATATCATAATACTCTGGAGAATCGTAGCAGACTAAATCCATTTTACCATTCTTTTCCATTAATTCACGCTGAATCTTCCCACTTAATCGTACAAGCTTAGCTTTCGACCATTGTCCCAGCATCTGACTTATCCACTCAATGAATGTTACAATGATAAGACTAATCAACAAAATCATCAGCAACTGCTGTAAGGTGCCTGAGCCTTGCAGCATATCAATAATAATCTTAAGTAAAACCGTGTCATAAAATGCTTCTAATATCTGCAATGTACAGAATAGTCCTATCACAGAAAACACAAGCTTCTTATCATACTTTGCTGCATATTTTACCATGAACCAATTGTTCTGAATCATACGACCAACGGGAATCTTCTCTTCACGAGCCTTTTTTACCGAATCTTTGAATTCCTTACTCAAAAACCGCACCTCCCATCGTTAGTAACTCCTCTGGGATACTATCTTGATAGTTCTGTGCCTGAAGATGAAACATTTCATAATATTCACCCTTCATTGCCATTAACTCTTCATGGCTCCCCTGTTCTATAATAGCCCCCTGCTTCATCATAAAGATATGCTGTGCCATTCTCGCCGAAGATAATCGATGAGATATAAATATAACGCCCTTTCCCTCTGAAGCACGCATCATGTTATTATACATGTTATACTCTGCCAAAGGGTCCAAAGCGCTTGATGGCTCATCAAGAATTACCATGTCCGGATTCTTCATAAATACTCTGGCAATTGCAATCTTTTGTGCCTGTCCACCAGAACATACAAAGCCTTCCTCATCAAATTCCCGACTAATTATCGTATCCAAGCCCTTTACTAATCCTCTGTGATTTACATCAAACTGAGCTTTCTTAAGTGCTTCTTCTGCCTTATCATAATCCTCCTCATTTTTTGGAGTGTATAATAAAACATTCTCAGCTAAGGACATTGCAAAAATCTGTAAATCCTGAAATACAGTTCCAAAATGTTCCCGATACTGTTCCTTATCCATCTCTTCAATATCTATGCCATTTACAAGGATTCTTCCTTCCGTCACTGAATATAATCCCATTAACAATTTCACAAGGGTAGTTTTTCCTGCACCATTGTACCCAACTAATGCGATACGCTCTCCTTTTTTCCAAGTAAAATTCATATCACTAATGGTTGGTTTCTTTGCTCCGGGATATGTAAATGTAACATGGTCGAATACGATTTCATTTACATCCTCACAAAGCAGCTTCTTCTCTTTCTGAAGTCGTGGCATTTCCAGAAACTCACGCAGATTTCGGAACAATGCAGACTGCTTTCTTACAAATATTCCATTTTCCATAGCTTCCTTAAACTGCCCACTGGAAAAAGCAAGGGCATTAATCATAGCTACATAGCTGGCGACATTATCTCTATATCCAAGCTTAACCATAAAAGCTACATAGACATAGGCTCCAACTGTAGCAATGATACTGTAACTGCCAAACGCCCAAAAGGAATGTATTGCAACTTTCATCCGATAAAACAAAGTAGTCTTATATGCTTCCTCTATTGCCTCTTCCTGACGTGACAGAAGCAAATCCTGCATATCATACAGACGCAGTTCTCCCGCATACTTCTTATCATAAAATACACGTTTTACATAGTCTGCCTGACGTCTTGCTCTTGTAATCTCCTGCTGCATGTTATATTCATAATCACTTGCCTTTTTACCGAAGAAAAAACTTAATCCAATAGGGGCAAGTACCATCATCATCAAAATCGGATCTACACTTACTACAATAATCAGCGTCATAACGGTTGCAACGATATTTCCCATAAATTTACCAAAGGTAATCAGAAGCTTCATTGCCTGATCTACGCATTGCTCTAAAGCCTTGGTATATGAATCATAAAATTCCGGATTTTCATATTCTGCAAGGGTAATCTGGTCTGACAAATCCATAACCTGATGGAAAATATAACGATAAATCTTTGGCGTATTAATCTGACGATAACACTCATACCAGCCACACATAAAATGAATCACAATATGTAAGCTACATGCTACTACTAAAAACAAAAACAAATTTCTATATGGAATATTATTTTCGATACAATCAAATATGTACTTCGTCAAATACACAAAGAAAAATACATAAAAAATCTGTTCTAACGAATTCTTAATCAAAGTAAACCATACCAACTTTTTATCAGCACAGCTTACTGTATTTAATACATACTTAAGGTTTCCCTTTTTTCTCATAATTGAACTACCTGCCAATTCTGTAAGATTACCTTTCCCTCTTTAACGTATCTAAAAATGGGCGAAATGCCGACGGCATCGCCACTTCATGCTCTAATTCTTCCATCGTCACCCAGTGAAACTTCTCACACATCCGGCTGCATGCCAGATAATATGCAGTCATTCTCCATTCTACATGAGAAAACACATGGGTATAATTAACACTCATTTTCATCTGCTCCGGGACAGTATTCCATTGACTTGCCACATCTGCTGCCTGCTGCTCTATTAGAACGCCTTCCACATTAGGGAATTCCCACATACTGGACAGAAGACCCTTGCTTGCCCGTTTCCGCACTGCAATCCTGTCCCCACACTGCAGAACAAACACGGTCTTATCCTCCTGCCTTCTGCTTTTCTTCTCGTCCCGTACCGGATACTGCTGCCATGTATCATGCTCTTTCGCGCCACACAGGGTCTTCAATGGGCATTCTTCGCACTTTGGCATTCCATTAGGCAGACATACGGTTGCTCCAAGCTCCATCAGGCTCTGTGTCAATGTACCACATTGTCCTTTAGAGTATACCTTTGCCAATTGCTCCCGAATTTTCTTTTTTGTTGACTGTTTATCAATGTTGGAAGAATCTTCTATTACTCTGGTATAAACTCTCAGCACATTGCCATCCACTGCCGGTGTTGGCAGGTCAAAGCAAATGGAACCAATCGCACCTGCCGTATATTCCCCGATACCCGCCAGTGACAAAATCCCTTCATACGTATTCGGAAACTTCCCTTTCCTGTCTTCAACAATAGTAATAGCCGCCTTTTTCAGATTCCGTGCCCGATTATAGTAGCCAAGTCCTTCCCACAGCTTTAACAGATAGTCATCTTCCACAGCAGCCAAGTCCTCAATAGATGGAAGTGCTTCCAGAAAACGCTTATAATATTCCTTTACTGCCTCCACACGGGTCTGTTGCAGCATAATCTCTGATAACCAGACATGATACGGCTCCGTATCTTTCCGCCACGGCAAGTCCCTTGCATGGTCCGGATACCAGGCAACCAAATATTCAGCCAATTTCTTGCATTTGTTCATTTTTACCTACACCTTACATTATCTTCAAACACGATACTTCTTACTGATTGCAAGCTGTTTTGTGCTCCTGTCATAATAAAAAACATCCCGACTGAAAATCAGAAGGGGACTTTCCTGTTGATTACATTCATATATTTCCTGTGCCTGCTTTATCATTCTTTGTATTGATTTTTTATCACCTGCTCTTGTAAATAGCACCATATCTTTTGTTGGTACTGTAATCAGCAACTCATCCTGCAATTCATCACCACAGTCTTCCCATATGCCCGACAGACACAGGGCTTCTGCTTCAAAATCTCCACCAGCCACCAATCCATATACTCCTGCTTCCTTTGATTCTACCATGCGATACGTTATATCACGAAATAGATTTTCAAACGCTTTATTCTCAATCTCCTCAACAGACATATCTTTCGGAAGATCCTCATAGGTCAGATACATATAAGTGCTGCCCATATCCTGTATCAAAGTGATTATATAACTATCATAAATGCGAAACATCGGAATGTCTTTATATTCCTGTATCTCACCGTCCTGATTATTGAAAGCATTATTTGCTGCCATAAGTGTGACAGTTTCAGCAGGCGTTTTGGACCAATTTTTTTTGATACGCGGATATACATTGTCCAATTCAAATATGTAATCATCGCTGAAACCGTCTTGGAACTCCGATTCTTCCCCATCATCTTTCGGCAAATGCGTCCATTCAAGCTCACATAAATCTCCATTTTCCTGAATCCATTTCAAGCATCTCTGAAGAAAATCCAAGCCATACCTGCTGTATGAATGCTTCGCAACCACACGAATTACAATCCTATTATATTCTTCATCTTTATGATACTCGGCAACCTGCCCACTGCCTATAAACTGCAGGTAATCGCTAATCTTAGCCTTCAACGCATGTGCGTGACTTACACGTTCACAAAACTCCCATTTCAACGAATCAACAATGATAAGCACTAGCTTTTCATCTTCAATTACCATTTGGTCTATTGTATATCTGTCATTTACATCCGACATATTTTGTCCTTTCTGATTTCACATTCATTTTGAGCATTGAAACGCTCCTATTATTATAAATCCTTAACAATTATTCATACGTTCCAATAATTCTTTTTTCCCAAAAGAATAATCCCCCCAACATTGCTGATCATATATAGAATAAATTTCAAACGGCTTGATTGGAGGTACATTTTCGCCCATAAGCTTTTCAATATAGGAATAAGTTTCCTCTATAATTTTTAACGAGTGACTTTCCGGCGGCTTGACAGAAGTATATAAATTGCATCCAAGAATGTCATTTATTTGGTTCATCAAATAATCAACCGTCTCCGTACAGGAAGATTCCATATATAGCTTTTTTAATTTACACGCGTCTTCTACGTTAAAATACTCATAATCCTGAAAATCCTCCCTCTCATCCAAGACACAACCCGGTGTACACTCAATTACCATATAAGCATAGTCGTCAATATATTCAGACTCGGGAAATGACCATAGTGCTTCATACAGAATATTCCAATCAGCATTATTATCTTTTTCTTTCACATATAACTCAATAACATAAATTATATAAATGACCCGCCCCATAATTGAAATATTCTTAAACATAATTACATTTGTCCTTTCTATTTCTATTGAACACATTTATATCCTTCCGTCCAATTTCTGAAACTTTGCAAATCTATAACTGTTTCAGTAATTGTTCCATATTGTCCCTGTGTGGAATAATAATTTCTATATCCACCTCAGGATGAATATTCACATATGCAGTAAGCATATCCATTAAATTATCTTTAGACTTCATATAATCATCAATGATAATTTCATCACTGAATCCAAGACGTTTCAAAATAAGCGCAGATACCACACCCGTACGATCCTTACCCGCCGTACAGAAATACATCACCTTAGATTCTGCATTCATGATTGTATCAATAATATTTTTCATTTTATCATCTATCATTTGCTCATATACTATATGCAAATGTTCAAGTGATTTCGGCGTATCACCACCGCCCGTAACCGGAAGATGAAAATATCTGAATCCTTCAATGTCCTTAAGCCTACAAGGCTTTTTGAGAAGCTCCTCATCTGACCTTAAGTCTACAATGGTAATTATATTATTATCTAATAACCACTGAATTTCTTCATGAGTCAAGTTCTCCGGAAAGTCACTTCTAAAATACTGATTTGTTCCTGTTGGCAGCACTCGTGTATTTTTTGTCGATTGCAATAAAGAACTCATAGACATAACCTCCTCGTTGAACATCAGCCATTCCATATTTGCTTTCAGCAAATACTGATTTTTTTGATTATATCACTTTCATTTTCCATTTACCACACAAATATGGAGCATGGTAATCTGCCATGCTCCATATTTCATACTATTCTAACGACTTCTCGGAAAATTCATGTTATTCGTTAAACTATTTTATTTGTGTTGTTGAAATGCCACGCCTATATTATACCAAGGTCATCAAAGAAAGTAACTTTTTTAAAACAAAACATTGCTTTCCTAGTACTGTGTTATGTATTAACTTAATGATCAGGTGCACATTTAATACAAAATGCACCCATATCATTTTCATAATCCATCTTACAACCACAATCCGGGCAATATCTTGCATCTGCATCAAATGGTTCCTCATCATAATCATCAATCGTGTTATGAATTATTGTAGACGCTATTATATCACTCTCATGCAAATACAACTTTGTATCTGCATTAACTTTATCCACCTCTACGCTTACAGACAAATCTTCCTCATCTTTCTCAATTGCAATCGATACTTCAATCTCCAAATCAATACAAAATGTTGCTCTATAAGTCACAAAATTTTGCCAATAATAACGACCATCTTCTCTGTCATAATATGAGTTATCTTCATCACAAACAGTATATACTACATCTACATTTACACTTGCATTTGCAACCACTAAAGCACATTCTTCGTTGAGTTCATGTATGTAACCATACTCTATAGACTGTGTTTCAATACTCTGCAAATATAAATCATCATAAGCATCTTCCACATATACAGAACCCTTATATAGCAGATTATCTAACATTGATAATATGCAAACATCTAAATCTCCACTCTCAAATGCTTCTTCTATTTCTACTGCTAAATGTTCTGTCTGAGAAATAGCAAAATTTAAAAAGCCATTCAAATCAAAAA
>CAZWNL010000026.1:0-20842 GCA_964635615.1 uncultured Bacteroides sp. | reverse complement strand
CCATCTGGTTTTCATACATAGACTCCTGAAAACCGGCATTATGGTTCATTAAATTTAACATTGTTATGGTTTCATCTTCATACTGAAGTTTTGTAAGAAAACCTTTCGGAAGATACTCCCTAATATCTGTTTCAAGGTCCAGTTTTCCCTGTTCCTTAAGTTGCATTACAGATACCCACACAAGAAGTTTTGAGGTGCTTCCCCACTCATATACTGTCTCTTCATCCGCAGGAATTCCATTTTCCATATCAGAGTATCCGTAGTAACCTTCGTAAATATTTCCTGTTTCGTCAAAAACACAGATACCTGCAGATACTAAGCCAGCCTCGTATTCTTTTACATAGGCATCAATCTCTGAATGAATGTCATCATAAGATATGCCCGATGGCGTAAATATCTCTGCTGCATACACATTCTGTGGTATTATCGTAACCAGCATTAAAACAGCAACAAGCATTGCAATCATTCTTTTCATAATATTAATTCTCCTTTTTTGATTTTATGGGCATATAATATCCTGGAAGTCTTACAGGAAAAATTGATTAATATTAACTGAATATTAAAAATAGCCACAGACAGTGCAAACCGTAAGTTTATTGAAATATAGTCAAAATTCTTATATAATAAATTGTATCAAATTACAGCAGATAAGGAAGAAAATATGAAAACATATCATTTTATTGTTAATACACATTCAGGTTCAGATAAGGGCAAGACCATATGGGGCAATATTTTGTCCTTTATAAAGAAGCAGCAGATTGATTATAAGATATACTTGCCAGATAGCGCAGACGATGCCACTCTCTTAGTGTCCCGGCTCACCAACAGTCTGAATGAGGATATAAATATTGTTGTTGTAGGTGGAGACGGAACTATTAACGCCGTTTTGCAGGGAATTGTGGATTTTGAACATACTCTGCTATCCTGTATTCGCATTGGTTCGGGCAATGATTTTGCAAGAAATATGAATATCCCTAAAAGCTATGAGGAAAATATTCTCCATTTACTAAATTCTCCGAAGGAATATAAGCTTGACTATGGCGAGGCAACATACTTAACTATGTCAGGAGAAAAAAACACCAGGCGCTTTATAATCAGCTCCGGCATCGGCTATGATGCGGCAATCTGCGAAGAAGTTGGACGAAGCAAATTAAAACAGCTTCTCAACAAGCTTCATTTAGGCAGGCTGGTATATGTTTGTATTGGTGTAAAACAGATTTTTGAAAAAAAGGTTGTTAAAGCATATTTACAGTTAGATAATGAGAAAACTAAAATAATTGATAAAATGTTTTTTACAGTAGGCATGATACATTCGCAGGAGGGCGGCGGAGTTCCTTTTTGTCCCCATGCCAACCCTACCGATGGAATGTTTCATTTATGCCTGGTTCAGGATATGCCAAAATGGAAGCTTTTACTTGCAGTATGTCTTGTATACTTTAAAAAGCATTTATTGTTTGAAAAAATCACTGAGCATAAATGTAAAAATCTGCGGATAAAAACCAAAGAAGCCATGTGGTTTCATATAGATGGGGAAACTCCTTGCCAAACGAAGGAGCTGCATCTTTCCTGCAAGCAGGGCTTACGTTTTGTGAACTAGCTTTCCAAGGCCCCGTAATAATGCTGTATGGCACGGGCAACATATTCAGAACATCCTGTACCAAACTGACTATCCGTTGCTTCTGCAAGTTTTGCACCTTGTAAATATTCTTTTGCCAAATCAAGCAAGATATTTCTCGCATTATCAAGTGCAAACATTTTCTTGTAGTTTTCTGCAAGCTTTTCAACAGCGGAACGTGCCATTTCCATATTGTCAGATTCTTTTGCAACCATAAATTGTTTATAGATTTTGGCATTTTCATCTTGTTCCTGTTTTATTTCTTCGGTATTCCCGGTTGACTGCATAACGGCTTCCATTACTTTTTCTTTGCTGCCATACCATTTCAGTAAGTCCGCAACAGCCTGTTCATTTGTAAAGCCCGATGATAAATGCTCTTTGTATTTTTCCATGCTCCCGAATTTTTGCACTTGTTCATCAATACTCTCTTTTGACATACATTCCAAAGTATGATTTACGATTTTCTGTACATCTTCGTTAGTAAATGCTTCAAAACTCATAGTATTAACTCCTTTCATCACATCTGTTATTAACTCAATGATTCCATTCAACCGATTCCGCTTCTGTTCCAGTAAAGCTTTTTGAGTTAATAATGCCTGTTCCTTGTCATAATTAGGGGTATCCATGATTTTCTTTATATCAATCAATGGAATTTCTAATTCTCTAAAGAACATAATTTCCTGCAACTTTTCTAATGCTTTGTTGTCATAGAGCCGATAACCGGCTTCCGTTAATTCCGTTGGCTTCAGTAGACCGATTTCATCATAATATCTCAACGTTCTTATACTTACTCCGGTTATCTCTGACACATCTTTTACAGTTTTCATTATTTCCTCCTTTCGGTTCAATCGTAAACCGTTACGCTACGAGAGAGTCAATACTAAATAAAAATATTTTTTTCTTCTGACAATTATAAACAAATTTTTGGTTTGTCAACAGCTCATTTTGAAGGTTGTCGTTCTATTTTCGCAAAAATGTTATAATAAAAGTGAGACTTTTTCTGTCCTCATACGACTAATAAGTAAAGGGAATGAAAAATACCCCTTTCGGAAAGGAGAAAGTCAATGGATAACGGTGCAAGTAGCTACCGCCGTTTCCTTGATGGTGATGACAAAGGGATAGCTGAAATCGTTGGAGATTATAAAGATGGTCTTATTCTTTATTTGAACGGTTATGTCAATAATATTTTCATTGCCGAGGAATTGACGGAAGATACCTTCTTTCGACTAATAACAAGAAAGCCGAGATATTCGGGCAAAAGCACATTCAAGTCTTGGCTATATGCAATCGGGCGAAATGTAGCGATTGATTTTATAAGGCACAATTCAAAGCTGCTCAATACCCCTATCGAAGATATGGAAAACTATTTGAGCGAGGAACAAAGCCTTGAGAAATCCTACATAAAAGAAGAAAGGAAAATCATAGTCCATAAGGCACTTTCCGAACTCCCAACCGATTACAGAACAATCCTTTGGCTTGTGTTTTTTGAGGGATTTTCCAACAAAGAAACGGCAACCACACTGAAAAAAAGTGACCGTCAAATTAAAAATCTCCTTTACCGAGCGAAGCAGTCTTTGAAGTCGAAACTTGAAAAGGAGGGCTTTGTTTATGAAGAGTTGTGATGAAATGGTAAATAGCCTGCTTGACCGCAGAAATCAGTATATTGCCAAGCAAAAACAAAAAAGAAAGGTGCTTACCCGTACAGTAACCTCTATATGCTGTGTGTGTCTTGTTGTCCTGTTAGGTTTCGGTGTGAGGAAAGGTGGAATGTTAAACGACCAACCGTCGACTACTTTGGATGATTCAACAAATATCGGTGAAAAGGACTATGTTGAACCTGATGAACTAAACAAGGAACAGACACAAGGAAGTCAAAGCGGTCAACAAGTAGAACAGAATAATAGTGATAGCCAACCTAATAATGATATGACAACCAAGCATCTTTTTGCTTTAAATGAAATCACCGGAACGGTCAATGCTGCACCACCATACCGTGACCCCAATTTACATTACAATGAGATATGGGATTTCAATAAGGCAACCAACTATTTAGGCGTTAATATCCCTGAAGCTGTGAGTGCAATTTCTGGCGGAAACACTTTGAAGTATACAGATACCAATGAGTTTACCGTGACATACGAAAACACAGGTGCTATTGTTGAAGATACAATGTATTACGAGTTTGTAGGAACGGATGATGCAAAGATAACTATTCTTGCAAGTAAACTCAGACCGCCTTACGACTGCATTTATTCTTCTGATACTAAAGATATAACAAACATTCGTATTCCCGAAACAGATGAAACTATTTCCCTTCTTGTATACTCGCAAAACAAGTCGGAAACTTTGTTAGAATATAACTTTTGTGTTATCGACTTTGAATACAATGGAAATTATTACAGAATTACCGCTGAGAATATTAGATTACACAATCTTGATGCTCTTGTAAGAGAAATTGTTAAGTAACGCTACAGCAGGTAAGAATGAGGGGTAAGGTACAAACACCCTGCAAGGCTTCAAAATTTTGCAGGGTGTTTCTCTGTATATATGTAATCCCACACTGAAATTTATTTACGTGTTATCATTTAATTTGGCATATACAAATGTATCTTTCCAAATTGCTTTTTCAGTTTCATCTTTCCAGAAATACACATTTTTTCTAAAATGGGCTTCACGCTGAAATCCTAACACTTCCAATAATTTCCATGAACTCTTATTGTCGGGGTCACATTCTGCATATATCCTATGTACCCCATTTAAAAATGCCTGTTGAATTAAAGCTTTGCAACTTTCAGCAGCATAACCATTTCCCCAATAATTTCGATTAAATACATATCCTATTTCCAGTGCTTCAAAGTCACGCTTGCCCATATATACATTCCCAATCATCTTGTGGGAATTTTTCAATTCAACAGCAATCATTTCATTTGTACCAATACGCCATTCAAGATTTTCTTTTACTTCATCAAAGGTTAGCGGTTTATATGGTTCAAATTTCACAACTTCTTTATCAGATAAATATTCAAATAAATCCTGTACATCTTCTTTTTTATATCTTCTTAAAATTAACCTTTTCGTTTCTGCTATGATTATTTCGTTCTCCATGTCACACTCTCCTTAAACTTAATAAACTTAGATTCTCCTAAAGGCTACCGTATCACACGGGCAAGCTAGAAGTTATTTTATGGCTTTTATGACCGCATCAGCACCCCATTCAGCAATTATCTTGACAAAGGAAAATCCCGCTTCGTTCAAAACCTGTGAATATACATTCTTGTCATTTCTTCCTCGCCATCCCCCTGAACCATACAGAGAAATTCCCAACCATAGCGTTCATAAAACGAAGTGTGATCGGTAACAAGATAGAGAGTTTTTATGCCTTTACTTTTCATATCCTCGCATACAAAATTTAAAAGCTTACCCGCAATTCCCTGACAGCGGTATTCATCCTCAACATATACAGCACAGACATTCGGGCTTAAGTCCTTTCTGTTGTGAAAATCATTTTCAATAACGCCGAGACCACCTATAATCTTATCCCCCTCAACAGCAACATACCACTGAGGTACTGTTGTCTTTCCATCAAGGCACTCGTCCATACTCTCAAGATATGCTTCAAGAGGGATTCCCCATTTTTCGTGGAACCATTCTGCCATTAAACCTTTTATTTCAGGTTTGTTTATTAAACTGATTATTTTCATTTTTAACCTCCATGCTACGACTGAATTTTATAACAATCCGATAATTTTCAGATTGTTTATTACTATAATGCCTCAATTATAATTATAAACAAACCTCAACAACAATTATAAAAAAGTATGAGCCTGCATTATACAGGCTCACTTAATTTCATTTTTCGGATTATACGCTGTATACTTTTATCAGAAAGATAGTATTTATTGGCAAGAACGGAAATTTTTTCTCCGCACAAATAATCGTTGTAAATTAAAGAATTTCTCTTTTTGAGTTCATCATTTATCCCCGATTTTTCTCCCCAGCCAATACGTTTGTCACTCTTTTTGGGTATGTAAATATTCTCTCCATCAATGTACTGCTGTATAATCTCTATTATATTTTGTGGCAAAACTTCATCTGCCCTAATATAGCTCATTGTTGCCTCCTAAAACTTTAATATTTCAGGTTAAGCAATGGCTATAACAATATATTATATTCCAAATAGCCAAAGCTTATTTGGCAATAACATATCTATTCAAAACACACTCCTCCTTCGACTTACAATGGTTGTCAATAAAAAATAACAACTGAAAATTATTAGTCAGCTAATTCTAATGATAAGTCTCTGACAATGTTATTATAATTATATACGGAACTTCCGTCAAGAACAGTTCCAAACGTATCAACCCAATATGGTATATAACCACACCTGCTGGCTACCATCTGTGAACCAATATTTGTTACAGAAGCAGAATAGAACGGAATAATATTCCGTGCAAGTAATTCTTTCGTCAAGCCTTTCACTAAATATGTTCCCAAGTTTGCATTTCTGTATGCTTCCATAACATCTACACCTATTTCCCACACGTCATTCACTGATGATTCTGCGGCGCCTGCCACTCCAACAATTCTATTATTGTCCCTTGCAATATAAACAGCTTTTGTTGATGTAGAGCCATTTTTATCAAATGCCAAAGAATTTTCAAAACCTGTCAAACCAGCAAGCGATAAAATATCCTTGTCACAAATATATTCACACTTATAGTTTGATGGTACTAATACATCTTCTGCACAATTAACATCAGGAACATAATGTATTGTCTGCCCATATACCAATGGAAGTTCAAAAATTTCATCCCTATTCTTATTTTTTAAGAGTTCACGTACTTTTGAGTGTAAATTTTCTGATGTACAAACTACAACACAATTTCGGTATGCCAATATTTTAATATATAATTGTTCCGCATTGAAATTAATTGAATATACTGTTGCTTTTTCGTTTAATTCTTTTAAACTGCAATAAAATTCCTTTGACAATAATTCTTCAATTTTATTCTTAATAATCGCTTTCATAATTATCCCTACAACTTCCGATTTACCGAATTGTTCAGCAGTATAATCAGCTTAATTCTTAATCATTTTTTCCCATTCAGGCTCACGGAAACCTGTAAGCACTGTTTCTCCATCTACAATAATCGGACGCTTCACAAGCATTCCGTTGGAAGCAAGCAATTTAAGCTGTTCTTCCTCGCTCATCTCAGGCAGCTTATCCTTCAGGGACATCTCTTTATACAGTATACCGCTCGTGTTAAAGAAACGCTTCAATGGCAACCCGCTTTTTTTGTACCAATCTACGAGCTCGTCATATGTTGGGTTGTCTTCCACAATATGACGGTCCGTATATTTAACATTGTTCTCATTAAGCCACTTCTTAGCTTTCTTACAGGTTGTACATTTTGGATATTCAATAAATAACATTTGCATTTCCTCCGTTCTTTAAATATTTAGCCATGAGCAAAACTCAACTTTCGCAGACATCCGTTGTACAATATTTTAGAAATAGTACGTTTTGCTCATCTCTATAAATATTTATAACACTACCTGCTTTTCAATTCAATACAAACAATTTCAGGATCATTAAACAGTCTTACCGGTATAACACTATTTCCAAGTCCCCGACTCACAAACATGGTCATTTCATTCATCTGATATTCTCCGGCAGTATATTCCGGCAAAAATCCCTGATCAGGAGCAACTACCGCTCCTATAAACGGCAAAATAAACTGTCCTCCATGAGCATGCCCGCTTAACAATAAATCCGTTTTTGTACAGCTGTACTCCTGTATGTATTGTGGTTCATGTGCCAGTACTAATATAAAATCCTCGTCGCTGCATTTATCAGTCAGACTTTTCAGTGTATTATCTCCAAGGCTTTTGTCATCCAGTCCTATTAATTCAAAAGAAGCCGTCCCCTTGCTTACAGTTACTTTTTCATTGTTCAAAATGACAGCTCCTGCACCTTCCAAGCCCCTCATCAAAGCCTGCCTGTCAGCTTCATCCAGCCAATACTCATGGTTTCCAGTAACATAATATACCGGACATGTCTTTGAAATATCCTGTACAGATTGAATGGCAGCATCAATATCCGTATGACTCGAA
The DNA here is from genome assembly GCA_964635615.1 of uncultured Bacteroides sp. Classification (GTDB taxonomy): domain Bacteria; phylum Bacillota; class Clostridia; order Lachnospirales; family Lachnospiraceae; genus Coprococcus_C. The sequence continues at coordinate 13,113 of CAZWNL010000026.1, read as the reverse complement.
TCCACAATATCCCCTGTTATAACAACAATATCAGGTGATAAATTTATAATTTTAGAAATTAGCTTATTGTTATCTTTGCCAAATGTAGCATTATGCAAGTCTGAAATTTGAACAATACGGTATCCGTTCAAACCATCAACAATCTTATTACTTTCATAATCATAATAGGTTACAACCAAATGGTGATTTTCATACCATGCAAAACAGAATAATACAACTAACACGCATGCAAAAATTATCCATCTTTTTATTTTTTTGTTTTTATTTTGTATAGGCATGTTCTCACACAACCTTTCCCTAATATTTATATTTCTTTTGTTTTGTCAGCAGAAAAATAATGGTCACCATTACTGCCATAGCTTCTGCCGCAACAATGGAAGCCCAAATACCATTCACCTTCCAGAATATCGGAAAAATCAATACCGCAGCTACTTGGAACACCAATGTTCTCATAAAGGAAATCGCCGCTGAAACAAGCCCGTCATTCAGTGCAGTAAAAAATGATGAACCAAAAATGGCAAATCCGGAAAACAGAAATGAAAACGAGAAAATTCCAAAAGCATGAACCGTCAATTGTAATAATCCTTCATCATAGCCTACAAATATTCTGGAAAGAGGGTTTGCCAATAGATACGCTGCACCAAACATTGTTATTGCAAATATACCTATCAACCGTAAGCTTTTTCTCAAAAGGCTCTTTAGCTCATTATCGTTTCCTGCTCCATAGTGATAACTGATAATCGGGGCGGTTCCTACCGAATAACCAATAAACATCGCCTGAAATATCATACTGACATACATAAGCACACCATACGCTGCTATTCCATCCTCCCCTGCATACTTCAACAATTGTGCATTATACAGCATACTTATAACGGACATGGAGATGTTACTCATCAATTCCGACGAACCATTAATGCAGACCTTTCGAAGTACATTTCCATCAAAGCGGGTTTTTCCCAGCCGTAATAGGCTGGTATTCGGACGTATAAAGTATATCATCGGAACTACACCACCCACAAGCTGGCTAACTGCCGTTGCGGCGGCAGCTCCCTCAAGCCCCCACCGAAAAACTGCAACAAATAACGCATCCAGCACAATATTCGTCAGCCCTGAAGCAATTGTCACAAAAAGCCCAAGTGTAGTTTTTCCTGCTGTAGCAAACAGGCATTGAAACTCAAACTGGAGAATGAATGCCGGAATTGCCATCAGAATAATCCGCCCATAAACTATACTGTCCTCCAAAAGCTGCCCTTCGGCACCAAGAAAAGAAGCAATCGGGCGAATAAATATAATTCCAAATACTGCCAGCACAATACCAATAATCAAAGAGGTGTAAACAATAAGAGAAAACTGATTTTTTGCATCTTCCGTGTCCCCTTCCCCCATCGTCTTTGCAATAAGAGCACCTCCGCCCGTGCCGAACATAAAACCCGCAGAACCAAGTATCATTAAAACAGGCATAATGAAATTCACTGCAGTAAACGGTGTTTTACCAACAATATTTGATACAAAAAAACCGTCAACTACACTATATATTGATGTAAATATCATCATAATGATAGATGGCAGGGTAAATTGTAACAGTTTCTTATAATTAAAATGATCTGATAATTGGATTTTCATTTTGTTCTCCTAAACGAATGGTCAGTAAAATCTTTCACTACAATTTTTGAACCTGTATCTTAAACGACTCAACATATTTTTCCAATAAATGAATATGAGTATCTATTTCACGTTCAGTCCAAGACTCAAAAGCTTTATTTTCTGCCTCATACAGTCTGCCTGCCGTCTGTTTTGCATAGTCCTTGCCTTTATCCGTCAGAAACACCCTTTTTGCCTTGCCATTATATTGCTCCAAAAAAATGATTTCTTCCTTCTCCAAATTACGGATGGCAGAATTAACTGTCTGTTTACTGATTCCAGATTGCTTATAAATATCACGAAGCAGACAGCTTTCTCCGTTATCATAGATAGTATACAGCACACGCATTATACTGTCTGCAATGCCTAGCTTTAAAGCAGCCTGATGATATAAGGCATCTGTTTCGGAAATCAAATTATTAATCCGATGTATTTTGTCAAATATATTTTTATGCATTTTAAATCCTCCATTAGTATGAATTCATACTAATGGAGGATAGTACTATTTCGTACATAAGTCAAGAGAAATTTACAATGGACCCCACCACTAGGGAAAATACCATTACAAAAACAAGATACAACAGGAACCGCTTCATGCCAAGTATAATTTTAACCGCACCCAGATTTGTGATCTTAGTTGCCGGTCCGGTAATCATAAATGCTGCTGCACTCCCCATACTCATGCCGTCACAAAGCCATGCCTGTAAAAGCGGGATTGTCCCTCCACCGCAGGCATACATCGGAACACCGATGGTGGCTGCCATCAGCACGCCAAACCTTTCGTTATTCCCAAACAGGCGGCTGATAGCTTCGGCTGGTACATATCTCTGGAATAATGCGGAAAGTACAATTCCAAGTAAAAAATACAATCCGGTAGCTTTCACGTTTCTCCCAAGGTTCTTGACAAATCGAAGCAGCATATTGGGGTCAGTATCTTTACTCGTTGGTTCTTTAAATCCGTCAAAATTAAAGAAAGCTTTATCCCGATAAAACACTCGGAGCAGCAGACCAGCAAAAATCCCACAAATAAAACAGGAAACAACCCTTATCAAAAGTGCTGTCTGCCCAAGAGCCGCACTGTAAACAACAAGCTGCGGGTTCAATAATATTGAGGACATCATAAATGCCCCCAGCCAGTCATCCTTCATGCCGCTTTTGGCAAAGGAAGCCGCAATCGGTATTGTTCCGTACATACACAAAGGCGAAGCAATCCCTAACGCACTTGCTACAACAATTCCCAATATGCCCATTTTCCGGGTGCCCATAGACCGGAACAGGTTATGTATGAAATCTTTGGCAAAAACAGATACTGCAGAGCCTATCACCATACCTAATACCCAATATCCAAAAATCTGCTCTAACTGCACGGTAAAATAATACCAGAGATAGACAAATTCCCTATGCAAAATTTTCATCATATCCAAGTCCTCTTATTCATCCACAGAAATCAATTCGTAATTCCGGCTACCAAGACCGATTTTTTCTGCATGTTCCAGCGTATGCAGTCCGTTTCTTGATTCAATCCGCCTGATCAACGATTGTCCGTCTTCAGCACTGTAGACCAAATCTACACAAGCTTGGTCTAACGCAACGGGATCAAAAGAAGCCAGAATACCAATATCATGCATATCCGGCTCCGAAGGATTCCCATCACAGTCACAATCCACAGAAAGACGGTTCATTATATTGATATACAGAATATTCCCATCCAGATAGTCCACAACAGACTTCCCAGCTTCTGCCATAGATTCCAGAAAAGCGTCCTGATCGCCGCCCCACATACTTCCGCCTGTGCCGCCGCTATGGATATGTGCTTTGCCCTCACTAGATGCGATACCTATGGAGATATTTTTGATTGCCCCTCCGAACCCTGCCATGGCATGACCTTTGAAATGAGACAGCACAATAAAGTAATCATAGTTTGCAAAATTCGCACCCACATAGTTTTCTTTGAGATTATCACCGCCTTCCACCGGCAATGTCATGGAACCTTTCTCGTCCATGATATCTACAGCGGCAATCGCCGTATAACCATGGTCCTCTGCTACCTGATAGTGCATTGCCGTATTGGAACGTGAGCCACCATAAGCCGTATTGCATTCTACAATCGTAGGCGAATCAAACGACATGACAAAATCACCAATCAAATCCGTCCGCAGATAATTACTCCCCGGTTCACCCGTAGACAGCTTTATTGCAATGTTTCCTGAAGGAGATGCACCAAGAGCTTCATAGACTGCTGTTAGTCCTTCCGGGCTGATGTCCGTTGTCATGTAAACCAATGATGTGCTTTCTCCTATATCGGAGACTTCTTCCACTGAAGCATTTTCACTGTCCGTCTCCGATTTCCCTGTTTCTCCGATTTCAGATGGTACACTTTCTGAAGCTTCATCCGAAAGCGAAGCTTCCTCTCCATCCGTATTTTGGTCTTTTGCAGGGGACGCATCATTTCTCCCACACCCTGCAAGCAGCAATATCATTATTGACACAAGGGTCAAAAACACAAATATTTTTTTCCTCACTTGACACCATCCTTTCCATATCTCTCCAAATAAAACATCATCATTCAACTATGCGAATTTCGGGGAAATGCCCCAAGCTGGTCTCTTCCTGCCGTCTGTTTTACCATGCACTCCTATATTTTCTGGTTTCCTGTAGACCAGACGTGTTTTTCCTTCGCTGCCGAAACCGTATTCTGTGCCATAACGCCTACCAAGGCATGAGGGACATACGGCTCCTCCAGATATGCACATTCCTCTTCTGAAAGGACGAAATCTGTCGCTCTGACTGCACCTTCTATATGATGCATTTTTGTGGCGCCTACAACCGGAGCCGTTACTTTCGTCAAAAGCCATGCCAGGGAAATCTCTGTCATGGAAACACCACGCTTTTTAGCCAGTTCCATAACACGGCTGATAATAATACCATCCTGTTCAGCAGTCGCATCATATTTGAATTTTGCATAGCTGTCTTCTTCCAAACGCTTTGAAGTCTCTCCAGGGGCCTTGGACAGACGTCCACCAGCCAGCGCACTGTAAGGCGTCATGGCAATGTTATCCTCTGCGCACAGCTTCGCCATCTCCCTTTCCTCCTCACGGAAAATCAGGTTATAATGCCCCTGAATGGAAACAAATTTTGCAAAACCTTCCTTTTCCGCCAACGCATTCGCCTTCGCAAGCTGCCATGCAAAACAATTGGAAATACCGATATACCTTGCTTTCCCCGCTTTAACAATATTGTTCAGTCCCTCCATAATGTCATAAAGCGGCGTCTGGTAATCCCACATATGATAAATATATAAATCCACATAATCCATGCCAAGATTTTCAAGGCTCTTGTTTACCATCCGTTCAATATGCCGCTGCCCGGTAATGCCTGCCCCTATGTCCTCCTGTGTTCGGGGAAGAAACTTTGTCGCAACCACAACATCTTCACGCTTCGCATAATCCCGCAGTGCCCTTCCTACATACTGCTCACTGGTCCCACTCTGGTAACCGATTGCCGTGTCAAAAAAATTGACACCCATATCTAGACCGTGTTTAATGATCTCACGGGAATGTTCCTCATCAAGAGTCCATGAATGCTGCCCGTTTCCCGCATCGCCAAATCCCATGCATCCCATACAGATGCGGGATACCGTCAAATCAGAATCGCCAAGTTTTGTAAACTTCATCGCATTTTCCTCCTCTTTGATAATATGATTCCTACTCTACGCCATTTATTTCAAGCCAGTGACTTTCCAAGCGTATATGCCAACTCGGGATAGCTGCTGTTCTTTGTCATGGATGGGGTTCCACAACCTTTTCCCAAAACCATTCCCCAATCCTTAAAGTTTAGATACTTTACCAATGTATAGTAGTGCGCTTCCAACGCATCAAAAGTCCAATCATCATTGTTCCACGCCGCCGAAATCAGGATTGATTTCATTCTTTTTCTCTGAATGCTTCCATTCAGGGCACAGAACCTGTCAACCAATACTTTTAGCTGAGCCGACATTCCGTAATAGTAAAGCGGCGTAACAAACACCAGCATATCCGCCCCAAGGATTTCCTGCCGGATTTGCTCCATGTCATCTTTCTGTACACACGGTCCGTCATAGCCACAAGATACACATCCCATACATGGCTTAATCCTGCTGTGTGCTGCTGAAATAGCAACAATCTCATGCCCTGCTTCTTTCGCTCCCCTAGCAAATTCCTCTGCGAGCATATTGGAGGAACCCTGCGCGTTGGGGCTTCCTTTAAACATTACAATCTTCACCTCTTCTGCTCCTTTCCATACTACCCGACCTTTCTAAAATATTTATGATAATAATTTTTTTACTTCGGTATAGGTAATCTCATAAATAGACATATACACATAGTTTACCCCCGCCTGCTTCATCGCTTCTCTCTGCTTATCCGTTACCACGGTATAAGGATAGATTCCAAACATAAACGGAAAAAAAGAATAGATAAAGCTCTGCTTATCCTGAACCGTCATCTCCGGGAAAAATTTATCCAGGCAATTTCTGACTTCTACCAGTGACTGTCCATAAACCACCTTGAAATCTATTAACCGTTCAATGCGGCTGTTATCTTCCATATCATAGTGATTCATCGACATAATCTTGAGCAGGTTGTGCCGTTCTTCCAAAGAATGAGCCAATGCATCGGCAAACTCTGCCGGAGCTAATTTTTCATTCTCTGCCTGAATCTTTTTCAGCTTGTCAATCCACAGTTCATACTCCCTCTGTAGCAGTGCCAGAAAGATTTCCTCTTTTGTTTGGAAATAATTGTAGATAGAAGTTCGGGTAAAAGATGTAGCATTTCCAATCTCCTTAATGGTAATATCCTTAAAACTCATGGTCTTATACAATTCAGCGCAGGCTGTAATAATCTCCTCTTTTCTTGCCTCCGTCAGTTCTTTTGATCCCTTTGGCATCCTATCTCCTCCTACACGGTTTCCCCATTCTTAAATGACAGGCATTTTCCAAGCACATCCCCTGTCTTCAGATATTCGTAAGTCGGGAACTCAAACAGAACTGGTTTCAGTTCGTGATAATCTACTTTTCCTGCCTCATTCAGACATCTCTCTTCTACATAAGTCCCACTAATCGTACAGATAAAACTTTCAAATCCGGGAGTGTCGTATCTGTCAATGACCGTACATTCCATGACCAAAGGGGACTTTTTGATTATCGGGGTCCCTTCCTCTCCAAGTTCATACTCAAACAGACTTGACTTATCTGACTTTGCCCCACTTACAGCGCCGGCATAATCTGCCTGCGGTAATATCCCTTCATCCACAATATTAATGGAAAGTTTCTGGTCCTTCTTAATAACACCATTGATAAAATGTTGAGCCGCAAGGCTTACCAGGACGCGGTCATGACCAATAATGCCGATGTGGGCGACAAGCGTCCATGTGGGCTTATCTTCGTTCATAGCACCGATAACAGTAACCGGGGTAGGATATAATGCCAGCTGTGATCCTATATTTTTCTTCATGATTCTATTCTCCTTTCCATTCTGACACTGTGTCAGTATCTTTATTATGCATTTATTCTGACACTGTGTCAATATGTATTTTTATTTTTTATCATAAGAACGCAGAAACCCTCCTCTCCCCACCTCCAAATTTTACAACAAAAACAAAAGGCATCTGACAGTATTCAAAATCGTCAAATGCCACATGAAAGTATAGGAGCTTTTCTTTCCTCATTCTAACATTCTTTTAAGTTCTGATAACAAAAGTTCAGCAACAGGGGTAAATACCTGATATTTTTTCCATATTACATACATTTTTGTGTGGAGATTGGGAATAATTTGACGGAAGCACAAGTCCCCTTCTTCTGATACTTCAATGAGCTTATCAAAAGTAAGTGCCACCCCTAAACCTTCTCTCACAAATACTGCAGCATTGCTTGACAAATTAAAAGTGGCCATAACATTAAGCTGATCCGTTTGCTCTCCACACCATCTTGGCAAATCAACTTTTGCTGACTGTTCTGAACAAAAGATAGGATAAGGAAGAATATCGCTGACTTCAATGAAGGATTTTTCAGCCAAAGGGCAATCCTTTCTCATAAGAACTCCCCAAGTATCATATTCAGGGACTTCAAGATAATTGTATTTTGATAAGTCCGGCGGTTCCACAATGAATGCAAAGTCTAAAAGCCCACGGTCAAGACGCTCCGTAACCTGCTCAGTGTCACCACTGGTAATATGATAGTGAATATTTGTATATTTTTCATTTAGCCGACTGACTGTACGGGCGAGATACTTTATAAGATGTGATTCGGCGCATCCAATGTAAATATCACCACCTGCTATTTCATCTAATGCCTTGAACTCACCCTCAATTTTATCCACCATGGCGAGAAGATCTTCTGCTCTCTTTCTGAGGAGCATCCCTTCATCTGTCAAACGGACACTCGTACTGCCACGCCGGAACAATTTTTTCCCAAGCTCCTGTTCCAACTCTTTCATTTGTTTGGAAAGAGTTGGCTGTGTAACATGAAGACGTTCCGCAGCCCTCGTCATATTTCCTTCCCGTGCAATTTCCAAAAAATATTTTAAAACACGTATTTCCATAAACAGCCCCTTATTTTTAAGATAACACAATTATATAGAGTGTCTGATATTCCTGTCAAGAATATCGCAATATAAATTATAACAATTAGACATGATACTGTAACATTATTATAATGGTAACAGGAGGTGCAAAATTATGAAACGATTACTATTTGTATTGCTTATTACAATTATGCTTTTTACACTCACATGTTGCGGAACAAATGCAGATAAAACATCGCAATCGACCAATACCAATGACACATCAATGATAAGCCAAACGGAACAAAAAAGTGAAACGGAAGAAATGACCGAAACAAAAATACAAGAAGGTGAAGAAAATTTGGATAGCGGTATATTTAATTTTGAAACAAAAACAGTAATGCTGAACAGCGGATATGAAATGCCAATTATGGGACTTGGCACTTATAGCCTTGATTATGATACCTGCGTTTCTTCAGTAACAGCACTATTGGATAGTGACGGACGACTGATTGATACCGCATATATGTATCACAATGAGGATGCCGTAGGATTTGCAATCCGAACTTCAGATGTTCCAAGAGAAGAAATCTTTGTAACAACAAAACTATATCCAAATCAATATAGTGATGCATCAAATGCAATTGATGAAGCTCTGGAACGAATGGGGCTGGATTATATTGACCTCATGCTCCTACATCATCCGGGAACAGATGATGTAAAGGCATATCAGGCAATGGAACAGGCTGTGCGGGATGGTAAAATCCGCTCTATTGGATTATCCAACTGGTATATTGAGGAATTAGAAGAATTTTTACCACAAGTAACAATTATGCCTGCTGTTGTGCAAAATGAAATCCACCCTTATTATCAGGAAATTGATGTTGTGCCATATATTCAGGAACATGGAATCGTCGTAGAGGGCTGGTATCCCTTTGGCGGACGTGGCTATACAAAAGAACTACTTCAAAATGAAACAATTTCTGCCATTGCCAATTCACATGGCGTAACCTCTGCACAGGTAATTTTGCGTTGGAATCTGCAAAGGGGTGTGGTGGTTATTCCGGGCTCAAGCAATCCCGACCATATCGCAGAGAATTTGGACATATTCGGATTTGATCTGACGGAGGATGAAATGGAACAAATAAAAGGTTTAAATCGTAATGAAAAGCATGACTGGTATTAAATATCTTAACCGTCAATGCAATCAATAAATAAAATTATTTAGGAGGATTAATTTATGGAAGAAAAATTAACTTTGACAACAGAATGGGATAAGACATTCCCTAAAAGTGAGAAGGTAGCTCACAGCAAGGTAACATTTCATAACAAATATGGAATTACCTTGGCAGCTGATATGTACGTTCCGAAAAATGCGAATCAAAAACTTCCTGCAATAGCAGTATGCGGTCCCTTCGGTGCTGTAAAAGAGCAGGCTGCCGGATTGTATGCACAGACAATGGCAGAAAGAGGTTTTCTTACAATTGCTTTCGACCCATCTTATACAGGAGAAAGTGGCGGACAGCCTCGTTATATGGCATCTCCCGACATCAACACAGAAGATTTCATGGCGGCAGTAGACTTCCTTTCTTTGCAGGATAATGTAAACCCTGATAGCATCGGCATCATCGGTATCTGTGGTTGGGGTGGTATGGCAATCAATGCGGCGGCACTTGATACCCGCATCAAGGCTACCGTTTCCTCTACCATGTATGACATGACGAGAGTGAATGCAAAAGGCTATTTTGATTCAGAGGACAGTGAGGATGCCCGTTATGAGAAACGCAAGGCCTTGAATGCACAGAGAATTACAGATTATAAAAATGGTTCCTATACACTTGGCGGTGGTGTAGTTGACCCGCTTCCGGAGGATGCACCATTCTTTGTAAAAGATTATTATGATTACTATAAAACGGAACGTGGCTATCATCCCCGCTCTCTAAATTCCAACGGAGGCTGGAATGTAATCGGCTGCCAATCCTTTATGAATATGCCTATCCTTCAGTATGCCGGTGAAATCCGTAATGCTGTACTGATTATCCATGGTGAGAAGGCACATTCCTGTTATTTCAGCAAGGATGCATATCAGCTTCTGAAAGGGGATAACAAAGAACTTATGATTATTCCTGAGGCCGTTCATACGGATTTGTATGATCAGACAAACATTATTCCTTTTGACAAAATAACTGAGTTTTTTAATAAAAATTTGAAGTAAATTTCAGACTTTGCATTATTTTCCTTCCATGTTATTATAGTGGATATAATAACATGGAAGGAAATCAATCATAAAATACATGAATCAATTATCTAATACACAGAGGGCACGGATAATAAGTTTACTTGTAATAGAAATATTATTATTTCTTAGTATTTTAGCGTATATGAACGAGGTACGGAGTGCCGGACATCAAATAAACCATGTAGAAAATTTCAATGTAGATGGTTCAGACGTTTCACCAATAGCCAATTTGTTTATATCCGGAGCAAATGGCATGTTGCAGGCGGTCGTCGCATTGTCTGCATGCCTTGGTATGATTATAATTTCTTTTTTATTGCTTGTTCCGTGGAGACTTATCGCATTACAGAAAAGTGCAGAAATTGCAAACAATGAATTGGCCATAAGTAAAAAATCACTAGTGACATTTGTTGTAATTACGCCAATAACAAATCTTATCATAACACATTTTACATATGTGTTTTTCATTGCTCTTCTAACTTTGATACCATCGGTACTTTTATTAATGTTAAGTATTCTTCCTATGAAAAAGCGCATAAACATTAACAAGCAAGATTAGCGATATTCCTAAAGCAACTGATTACGTTAAAACCTATCAATGCATAACATTAATTATCAGTATCCATGCTAAACCATAGTATGTAACAACCGCAACAAGGTCATTGATTGTTGTAATCAACGGACCGGACGCTACGGCAGGATCTACTTTCAGCTTCTTAAACATAAGCGGTATCAATGTTCCCGACAAACTCGAAAGTATCATTGCCAAAAGCAGTGCAATACCTATGCAGGCAGATATAGCAAACGCTACCATTACCGCTTGATTCTTAAATGCAACTAAATACAAGCCGATAAATACGAAGGATAATATACCAAGTATCAAACCGTTGAACAATCCAATACGAGCTTCTTTTGTAACCAGGATAAGCTTTTGTTTTCCACTAATGTTTTCGTCCATGAGAATACGAATGGTAACAGCAAGCGACTGTGTTCCCACATTTCCCGCCATATCCAGAATAAGCGACTGGAAAGCTATAATCAATGGCAGTTGTGCAACAACTCCTTCAAATACACCTACAACGCTGGAAACCGCCATTCCTAATGCAAGCAGAACCATCAACCAAGGCAAGCGCTTTTTGATGCTTTCTTTCAAAGGTTCTTTTAAATCTTCTTCTGCGGATAAACCAGCCAGCTTTGCATAATCTTCGCCCATCTCGTCGTCAACAAGTTCCATGACGTCCTGAGATGTCAGTACACCTATGAGCTTATTATCTGAGTCTAAAACGGGAATTGAATCCTCTGAATAATCCTTGATACGACTAAGACAATCATCAATTTGCTCATTGGCATAAACATAAGGATATGATGTCATAACAATCGCATCAAGTTGTGTGCCTTCGCGTGCAATAATCAAATCTTTTAGGTCAATTGCGCCAAGAAAAGTTTCATTCTCATCGATGACATAAATGATGGAAATATTATCGTTCTCTGCTGCCTGTTCAATCAGAGAATGCATTGCCTGCCGCACACCGATTCCTGAACAAACTGCAACATAGTTTGTAGTCATTTTGCGGCCAATTTCATCTTCGCCAAAAGAATTAAGCAGTACAATTTCATGTTTTAGCTCATCGTCCATTAATTCCATTGCCGTTGTACGGTCTACTTTATCCATCTGGTGAAGACATTCTGCCAGTTCCGTAATTTCGAATTGAGAAAGTACACTGATTCTTTTTTGAATACTTATTTCTCCTATATACTCGATTTTGTTTTCTGCATACTCAAGTATATCTGCGAGAGTATTTGCATTCAAAATATGATATAGTCTGCTGCGTTCTTCCAAAGTAAGCAATTCTAATGCACCTGCAATATCCTTTTCATGATATGCAAGTATCCGTTCCTGCTTGATTTTAGGACTTAAATTGCTACGAAGCACCTCAACAATCTCTATTTCATAGTCAGGATGCTGTATTGTGTCCAGCTCTCCGTTCAGAACATTGTCTTTTACATTCATTGCATTTTCCCCCTTAATTCATTGACCTTGCGTATCGCAAGCCATAGATAAATTGGTGGGTGCAAAAAGCAATTGAGCAAAAAGAGCATAAAAATACCATTGTCGCTCATAAATCTTAGGATTCTGCGCCCAACCTGTCGATGCAGTATCGCTTTAGAACTAGACAATGGTCTTTACATATATATACACAACGAGTTACTACAAATTACGGACATGACTGTAGCAGTCTCTATTATGATTATATGCGAAAACCTTGTCCATACTTCGACTACTACTATCTTCCATAATCTCACCTCGTTTATTAGAATATTTATAAGCATTCCATATATGAAATTGAAATGCACTTTCATTATAACAAATCTCTGGGATAAGTCAATGATAGTCATGTGTGCCAATTTATACTATTATACAAAAATTTGATTGAAATACGTCATATTCTGTGATATTATCCTGTGATATATATTATGACAATCACACGAATGTCAAGACAATACATGAAATTTGCTATAGAACAAATATAATTCTTTGAAAGGGGTATGATCATGTCATCAATTATAAGCATTAAAAATGTAACAAAGGAATTTAAAGTGCTTAACCGCCGTGAGGGATTAAAAGGCAGTATCAGGGATTTGTTTTCGAGAGATTACAAAATTGTCCGTGCTGTGGACAATATCAGCATGGACATT
>CAZWNL010000025.1:0-21722 GCA_964635615.1 uncultured Bacteroides sp. | reverse complement strand
CGTCGGAGACGAGCGAAAGCGTATTTTTGTTATTATGATATAAATATGCTTAGTGCGACAGCCCCATTATACCACTTATGAATAATGCTCGTAAAGTGTGAATTGTGTTGAATAAATATGTGATTTAGGTTATACTTGTAGAAGTCCCTTGTGGCTGAAAGGAGATTAGGCTGTAAATGAGATTCAGACCTTGTATAGATATTCATAACGGCTCTGTTAAACAGATTGTGGGAGGGAGCCTGAAGGATGATAAGGATAGTGCCGAGGAAAATTATGTTTCGGAAGCAGGGGCTGATTTTTATGCTGAAATGTATAAAAAAAGCGGTATAAGCGGCGGACACATTATTATCCTTAATCATAAGGACAGCAGGTATTATGAGGCTGATGTAGAGCAGGCAAAAAAAGCGCTTAGGACTTATCCCAAGGGTTTTCAGATTGGAGGCGGCATAAACAGTGAAAATGCCGAAGGCTTCCTTGATATGGGAGCTTCACATGTCATAGTAACCTCACATGTTTTTAAAGATGGAAGGATACACTTTGAAAACCTTGAAGGGCTTGTAAGGGCAGTTGGCAGGGAAAGGCTTGTGCTTGATTTAAGCTGTAGAAAAAGGGACGGGAAATATTATATAGTAACGGACCGGTGGCAGAACTTTACAGATGTGGTCGTAGATAACCATACCCTTGACATGCTTTCGGAGTTTTGCGATGAATACCTTATACATGCGGTTGATGTTGAGGGGAAAGCATCCGGAATAGAAAAAGAACTTGCGGCATGCTTAGGGCAGTGGGGCAGGAAACCTATTACATATGCAGGTGGAGTAAGCTCCTTTGATGATTTGGACAGCTTAAAGCGCCTTGGATGCGGAAAGCTTGACGTAACGATAGGAAGTGCACTTGATATATTTGGCGGCAACATGCCATACAGGGATGTTTTAGATTATTTTAAAAAAGAAAAATAAAACAAAAATAAAACAAAAATTGAGAGAGGAGTTTAAATATGAGACGATTTAAGAAAACATTTGCAGTTGTTACCGCTCTTGCCGTAACGCTTGCATTTGCGGGATGTGAAAAGAAGACGGAAAATGATACGCAAACGGAAGGTGCTGCCACATCGGGAGATGCAGATTTGACAAGCACGGAAGCACCTTTAGAGGACGATGGCAACTGGCCTACCACGGAGGCGGAGGTTACAGACAGCGATAGGTTTGTTATTCAGGAGGGCGCTGACATTATTGGCATAAACTTTGATGATAATGAACTCCACGGATTTCTGACTTACACAAACGGAGGTAAATATACACTTACCGCAGTTGATGGTGAGATGGTGGCTGCAATAAGCTATCAGGGCGGTGTGGAGCATGGCTGCCAGCTTTATTTTGATGGGTTTACGATGGCAAAGGGCTGTGAGTATACTTTATCCTTTGATGTTTATTCAACTGTTGACAGAACCATTGAGTGGCGTATACAGGTAAACGGCGGTGACTATCACGCATATTCGAGTGAAAAAGTAGCTCTTGCATCTGAGAAGCAGACTGTTACAAAAACCTTTGTTATGGAGGAAGATTCAGACCCGGCACCGAGATTTGTAATAAATATGGGTGGCTTTGAGGATGACGGAGATTTAGAAGACCATGAGATATATTTTGACAATATATCACTCATAGTAAGTGACAGCTCCAATGCCGAGGTTATAAGCGGGGTACCGACTCCTAATAAAGTAAAGGTAAATCAGATTGGATATAAGCCGTATGATGCAAAGACGGTTGTCACCACCTCCGCCAATGATGAGAAGTTTAAAATCGTTGATGCTGAAACAGAGGAAACGGTTTACGTTGGAAAGTATGGTGAATTAAGATATGACGGAGCTGTAGGCGACAATGTAAGGCTTGGGGATTTTACGGATTTTCAAACTCCGGGAAGATACAAAATACTTTCAAGTCCTTCGGGATATTCCTATGAATTTTCCATAGGTGATAATTTGTATGATGACGTATATAAGGACGTTGTACTTATGCTGTATAATCAGAGATGCGGATGTGCACTTGACGCAGACATATCAGGAGATTTCGCCCATGATGCATGTCATATGGGTGAGGCTGTTATATATGGCAGTGAAGGAAGCGGTACAGTGGATGTGTCAGGCGGATGGCATGATGCGGGCGATTACGGAAGATATGTTGTTCCCGGTGCAAAGACCGTTCAGGATTTGTTCCTCGCATATGAGGACTATAACTGGACTGCTGACGACATAGGAATTCCTGAAAGCGGAAACGGAGTTCCTGATTTGCTGGATGAAGCAAAATACGAGCTTGACTGGATGCTTAAGATGCAGGATGAAGCAACCGGAGGCGTGTATCATAAGGTAACTGCCCTAGTGTTCCCTGAAACCGTGCTTGCCGTTGATGAGACGGATCAGATGGTGCTTGCGCCGATATCCTACGCAGCCACAGCAGATTTTGCAGCCGTTATGGCAAAGGCTTCCGTTATATACAAGGATATAGATGCCGGATTTGCAGGTAAATGTCTTGAAGCAGCGAAGAAGGCATATGGGTATCTTGAGGCAAATTCAGATATGAACGGATATAGAAATCCTTCCGACATTGTAACGGGAGAGTATGGGGATAATCTGCTTGCTGATGAGTTTTTGTGGGCTACGTCAGAGCTTTATATCGCTACAGGTGATAAGCAGTATGAAGCTGCCATAAAGGGTGCCTTAAATGAATATTACAACAGGGGATTAGGATGGGCTGGTATAGGAACATATGCCGTTTATGACCTTGCAAAGGCTGAAAATATAGACAGCGAAATAAAGCAGACTGCAGAGGATGAAATTAAATATCAGGCGGATGATTTGATGAAGAAATGTCAGAGTAGCAGCCTGTTTATGGCTCTCGGAGACCCTTATCCTTGGGGCAGTAATATGAGCGTTGCCAATAATGGTATGGTATTTCTTATGGCAGCAAATATTACAGGTTACGGAACATATCGAGAGTATGCACAAAGACATAGGGATTACATTTTTGGTGTAAACGGAACGGCATACTGTTATGTAACGGGATATGGTACATTGTCACCTGTCAGCACACATCACAGACCATCACAGGCACTTGGAAAAACAATGCCGGGTATGCTTGTAGGGGGACCTGATAGTAATCTTGAGGATCCTTATGCTACAGCAGTGCTTTTTGGTCTGCCGGCAGCATGTGCATACGTGGATAATTCACAAAGTTACTCATGTAATGAGGTAACAATATACTGGAATTCCCCACTTATATATCTCTTGACCGGACTAAGATAATACTTGGAGAAAAAAATGCTTGAATTTATAAAAAAATGTCTTTTAAGCGATAAGCTCAGGTATCTTATCGCAGGCGGATGTACGACATTTGTCAATTTAATAAGCTTCTTTCTACTTAGGATATTTACTGATATAGAAAGAAATATATGCAATGTTATAGCCATATGTATGGCTATAACATTTGCATATTTTGCCAACCGATTTTTTGTGTTTCGCAGCAGGACAAAAGGGACATGGGGCGTACTGCGTGAAGTAATAAGCTTTGTGTCCTTAAGAATGGTGTCTATGGCTGTGGAGATTTTAGGGTTTGCAATTTTATGTGACAGCTTCAGGCTGAATGAGCCTGTATCTAAAATTTTTGTACAGGGCATCGTCCTTATCTTAAACTATATTTTCAGTAAATTTTTTGTATTTAAAAAGACAAAGAGAACATTAAAGGAATATTTTGTTGACAATTTCTGCTATATTATATCGGGCGGTATTGTTTTATGTGTCATGCTTGTAGTTGCTATATCACAAAAGATGGCACCCTTTGGAAACAGGTCCATGTCCATCGTTGACAGCATGCATCAGTAT
The DNA here is from genome assembly GCA_964635615.1 of uncultured Bacteroides sp. GTDB lineage: Bacteria > Bacillota > Clostridia > Lachnospirales > Lachnospiraceae > Coprococcus_C. Next base: position 17,848 of record CAZWNL010000025.1, on the reverse strand, counting down.
CTGCCATTCTTTTCGGAATACAGGGACAAGCTGTTACATGAGGGAAGTCTGTTTTATACATGGAACGTTGCCATGGGCTCAAACTTTTTGTCCCTCAGTTCATATTATCTTGCAAGTCCTTTTAATCTGATTTTTCTGCTTTTTAGAAAAGAGGGAATCGTCGCAGGCTTTACCATTGTAGCGATTGTAAAAATAGTTTTATGTGCCGTTACCATGACGCATTTCCTCAGCTATAAGGATGGAAAGAAATCAAGAGGTATACATATAATTGCGATTTCTGTCGCCTATGCGCTCTCCAATTATGTGGTAGGGTATTATTGGAATGTGATGTGGCTTGACTGTATTTTTATATTTCCTCTTATTATGCTGGGCTTTGTACGGCTTATGGAACAGGGCGACCCTAAAATGTATGCACTGTCATTATTTTATGCACTGTATTGTAATTATTATATAGGCTTTATAATCTGTGTTTTTATGGTTATATGGTTCTTTGCATATAACCATAAGAAATTTAAAAAGTTTTTTGTGGATGGTCTTAAGTTTGCGTTATATTCACTTATTGCAGGAGGCATGGCGGCATTTATGCTCTTACCGGCATACAAGGGAATCATGCTTACTGCATCGGCAGGAAAAAAGCTTCCGAAATGGGAGCTTTACGGTAGCTGGTTTACGCTTTTAAAGCAGCACCTTTTTATGACGATGCCGATTACGAATCAGACCTTTGACGGAGGCGTAAATTTATATTGCGGAATGCTGGCTGTAATTGCGTTTTTTATGTATGTACTGTCACGTAAAATAAAGCTGTTTGATAAAATAAGGAACGTGGCAGTGCTTGCACTGCTTATGGTAAGCTTTAACTCTGTGCCGTTAAATTTTATATGGCATGGATTTCATGATCAGTATGGTATTCCAAACAGATTTTCATTTTTATATATATTTGTAATTTTGGTTATGACATATGATGTGTTTAAACGCACAAAGGCAATAAAAGCCTTTCAGGTTATACTGTCGGGTATGCTTGCGGGAGGCTTTGTGATTTTATGTAATTATAAGGTTGGCGTTTCGACAAAAATATTTGTGGCATCTCTTATAGTGATTGTTATATATTCTGTGGTGTGCCTGCTTCGGGCAGTTAATGTGTATAAGGGAAGGATGTTCCATGTTGTCTTGACAGGTGTTTTGATGTTGGAACTCTGTGTTAATTCCATAATGGGATTTTGCTATAACGGTTATGCCGATTATGAAGGAAAATACGGCACTACATCTGATGTGGAGGCGGCAAACAGAAGGATAGATGAGCTTGAGATGGAAATGGACTCCGGCTTTTACAGACGTGAGCTTATGGACTCCACCGTACTTGATGAGGTATCATGGCATAATATGAAGTCAATAGGTGTATTTTGTTCCACGGTGCTTGGAGAGATGACTACTCTTATGGGAAGATTAGGCTTTTACACAGGGGCAAATGAGTTTTTGTATATGGGAGCCACACCGTTTACCAATTCCATATTTAATGTAAAGTACCTTCTCCACAGGGAGGGGGACTTAAACAATTTTGATTTTGACTATGTAGATACCATAAACGGTGTGGGAATATATGAAAATCCTTATCCGCTTTCCATTGGATTTGCGGTGAGTGACAGTGTGAAAAATTGGAGCAGAGATAACTCGCTTCCTATAAATAATCAGAATACGCTTGCAAATACAATGACGGGTAACGGGGGATTTTTTAACAGCATGACTCCTGATTTTGTTGTAAGCAGCGATACATGCGATGTAAGTGTAAGTAGAAATGTAATAACCTATACTCCTGAAAAATCAGGGAAAAATGGGTTTATGGTTTCATTTTTTATTGAAGAGGATGGAGACTATTATATAAACTGCAGGGGAAATTATGTGACAAAAATCCGTTTCTATATAAATGGAGAGGAGTATGCATACGACAGATACCAGATACAGATGTTCCATTTGGGAGAGCTTTCGGTGGGAGACTACATTTCCGTAGAGTACTGCTTTGACAATGTTAAGGCAGAAGAAAATACCGCTTCTATTTATTTGGCGGATTTTGACAGGGAAGCTTATGAAAGGGTCTATAATGATTTGTCTGAAAATATGCTTTCTGTGACCTCCTTTGAGGACGGTTATATAAAGGGAAGCATAAATATGCCGGAGGGAAAAACCCTGTTTACCTCCATACCTTATGATGAGGGCTGGAGCGTGTATGTAGACGGGGAAAAGGCAGAGTATTACGCTTTGGGCAGTGCTTTGATAGGTGTTGATATGTCACCGGGTGAACATGAAATAGAGATGATATATACACCGCAGGGACTTTATGATGGCATATATATTTCTCTTTGGTCATGGATTTTACTGGTCGCTATTGTTATTGTAATGCAGAAAAAGGAAAAAACAAATAAAGATAAAAAACAAGAAAAAACAGATGAAATTAACGTTAATGACATTGACCGAAGCTTAAATCTATAGTAAAATATTTAGTATGTATCTGGTTTATTAGGACAAAAATTTATGGAATAGGGGTGTATCAATCGATGGAAAAATTAAAGAAAATGGGCTGGCAAAAGCTTCTCATTATCTCTGCGGTTATAGAGGTAGTGCTGGGAATTGTTTTCGGGGTGGTATTTAAGGCGGTGCCTGCGGGGATTATTACAGGCGTGCTTGCCGCCGGTATAACGGCATTTGTTATATTTGTGCTGTGCGGTGACGAGGTACAGGGTCATTCAAAAAGCGACAAATACAAAAAGCTGTTTATGAACCTGCCTATCGGTTTTGCACAGGCTAAGATTATTACGGACTCTGTTGGCAATACAAGCGGTTATTGCATACAGGATGCAAATGAAAAATTCGGAAATTACTTTAACCTTGACCAAACAGATTACGAAGGAAAAATACTTGGAGACAGCAAGATAGACGTATTGCAGGATATAAATGCATGGTTTATGGCATACAACACATCAGGTACCAAGCAGGGCGATTTCATGGATGTTGAGATTACCATGGAGAAGCTTGGCAAGGTGTTTAACACTCTTATGTACAAATCAGAAAATGATTACATAAACATGGTTGTCATTGATGTCACTCAGCAGAAGGAGGTTGAGAATAAGCTTTCCTCAGCTATTGAGGATGCTAATGCCGCCTACAAGACACAGGCAGAGTTCCTTGCAAACATGAGTCACGAAATCAGAACCCCTATAAATGGTATTCTCGGTATGCTCCAGCTTACACTTATGGCAGAGGATTTGCAGGCGGATTACAGGGATAATCTTCTCACTGCAAAGAATTGTGCAGATACACTCCTCAGACTTATAAATGACATACTTGACATAAGCAAGCTTGAAGCAGGCAAATATAACCTTAAGGAAGAAATATTTGACATAAAGAGTGCCATTGAGGAAACTGTGGCTGCACAGGTTCCGATTGCTACAAACAAAGGTCTTGCACTTGACTGTGCATTTGGAAATAACATTCCGAAGCTTGTTAAGGGTGACGGACAGAGAATACAGCAGATACTTAACTGTCTTCTTTCAAATGCTCTTAAGTTTACGCCAGAGGGCAGTGTAAGGGTTAAGATTGCAGCTATTGATACAGGTACAGATTCCATAAACATAAGAATAGCGGTGGCAGACTCCGGTATCGGTATATCCGAAAAGAACATGGATAAGCTTTTTATAAGGTTTTCACAGGTAGATGCCTCCGATACAAGAAAGTTTGGCGGTTCGGGTCTTGGCCTTGTTATTTCCAAGCAGATATGTGAGCTTATGGGCGGTACAATTACCGTGCAGAGCAAGGAAGGCATCGGCTCAACCTTTATCGCTGAGATTCCTCTTAAGGTTGTAAAGGCTGCTGAGGTTGAAGCTGAGAAAGAAGAAAAGAAGGACGATGCAGCGCTTTTCTCAATCAATGCACACAGTAAGGCAAGAATACTTGTTGCTGAGGATGAGCCGGTCAATCAGCAGGTTATCGGAAAGCTTCTCGGTATGGCAGGCTTCTCATACGACATAGCAGAAAATGGTGAGAAGGCGATAGAGCTGTTCAAGCAGAAGGAATATGATGCAGCGCTCTTTGACGTACAGATGCCGGTTATGGATGGTATTACCGCAACTCAGGAGATAAGGGAGATAGAGCGCAAGGAACATAAAAAGAGACTCCCTATCATAGCCGTAACGGCCAGAGCCATGTTTGGCGATAAGGAGCGTATACTTGAGAATAAGCTTGATGATTACATAGCAAAGCCATATAACTTAAATACGGTTGTTGAGACATTGAATAAATACATAGATAAGAAGGATTAGAAATATACATAGAAATGAGGCTGTTGCACCCTAAATATTTCGGGTGCGACAGCCTTATTTTAACGTCCAAACTAAGAAATGCCGGCTTAGATATCCTTATATATAGGGATACTTAAGCCGGCATTTTAAGTACCGTTACGTCTGAATAATCAAACGAAAATGTTTTTTACAGTGCATCAACAAGCTTCTTGATAGCTGCAAGAGCTTCATCAGGGAGCTTATCATAGCCTTCCTTCTTAGTGGCAAAGCCTTCAACAGCATCTACACGGTTCTGCATAGCTGACTTGAGTGCTTTTCTGTACTCAGGGTCATCAAGATTTGGCTTGAAGTCAGCAGTCTTGCCATCCCAGTCATACATAATTTCAATATCCTCAAATGGTCCCCATTTTTCAAATTTAGCCTTGCCCTCAACGATTGTCTCAAGTATTCCGAGAGTATCGGCAGGCTTACACTTAGTTCCCATGAAATCGCCTGTGTTTACGATATAGCAGTCTACGTTTTTCTCCTCAACAAGCTTCTTGAACTTAACGTAATCATTTACAAGAGGATAAGTTCTGAATGGATTTGCGTAAGGAACAATACGAAGTGCATTCATATCAGTACCTGCAGCAACACGTTCAGCAGTTGAAGTCTTGGTAGCAAGTGTAGCACCCATAACAGATGCAAGGGCTGCACCCTTAAGCTTAACAACAGGTGGGATTGTAGGGTCCTTCATAATCCAGAAGATTGCATTAACAGGAGCATCAATCTTGTCCACGCGGTTTGGTGACCAAAGCTTGGATTTAATTGCACGTCCGTTACCGTTTCTGATATCCTCGGTAACAAGCTGAATCTTTCCGTCCTCATCCATAGTTGCTGAACAGTTCTGAACGGTAAGTAAGTATTGATTATCAGGACAGCCTGTAGGATAATCGGAAGTCTTGTCAAAGTAGGTTGGCTCAAGTGCAATGGAAGCACATGTATCTGAGTTGATAATGAAAGCATCATCATGGAGAACTTTGATTCCACCAAATGCATCATATTTTCCGTTATGTTTTGCATGGGTAAGAGTTGACTTACCTGAGCCTGAAAGTCCGTAAACGGAAGCAACGAATTTCTTGCCGCCTTCAAGAGAGTATTCCTTCTGTCCGCCGTGGCATGAAGCGTAGCCGTTTCTGTTTGCAAGTGCCCAAGCCATTGTAAGTGTACCCTTCTTGTGCTCACCAAAATACTTCATACCGAGAATTGCTGCGCAGTTCTGGTTCGTATCAAAGTAGCAGAGTGTAAGAGGGTCGCTTAAGCAGCTGTAATCAACATCAGGGCTCTCTGTAGGTACCCACTGTGGATCAGAGAAAATATAAATATCAGGCTCGTTACCGTCACCGATAGGCTTTGAATCCTTGTACATCTTAACATATTCGTCTGACATGTACTGGAAGTTAAGCATCCAGTTGTAGAGGAGGTTTTCCTCTCCTTCAGGAATAAGAAGATGAGCCTTAGCCATAAATTCAGGATCAAGACCTACATAGCAGGTAGCATGATAGAGCTTCTTAAAACGTGTCTTGTATATGGCATCCATAACAACCTTATCAAGCTTTGATGCATCTACACCAGGCTCGCCCTTGATACGACGTGCTGCCGCATAACGTCCCGTAACTGCACCGTCATTGAAAAGTAAAACCTTGGCATCACTGTCAAGACCAAATTCCTCTCCGCGGTAAACAGGCATATCAGTTACGATAGTGCCAGGGGAATTCTTAGCAAGATTGTAAGCTTCCTTTAATGTGTTGACCTTTACTACGTTATTTCCGTAGAATGGTGCTTCGATGATTGCACGAGTGTTTGTAACAGCTTCGCCGGTTTTTGGGAAACCAACCTTGCCTGCACCAATCTCGTCAAGTTTGTAATTTGCTTTTGTTGACATTTCGTTTCCTCCTATAAATAAATTTAATTTTTAATAATATCAAAAATTAACCAATATTAAGTATATAAGCAAGTTAAAAATAAGTCAATAGTGCTGTTTATTTTACTGCATCAATATACTTTTGTACCTTTTGCTCAACAAATTTAAACTGACATGGTCCTGCGTCAAGTACGACCTGATGGAAAACCTTTTCATTAAATTTGCCGCCAAGCTGCTCCTCAGCCATTTCCTTTAATCTCTCAAATTCAAGCCAGCCTGTGCAGTACATCTGGTAGTTTGCAGGCTCTGCAATTACATAGTCAAAAATATCCTGAGCGACGCTTCCGTCAAAGCCAGCCTGTGTGAGATAATTAGCTGTTTCTTCAACAGTCCAGCCCTCATAGTTTACACCGATTTCAACACGTGCAGAAACAAGAATGTTAAGCTGACCATTTATTCTTTCCATGTCGGCAAAGCATTTTTTACTGTAGCCGTCGTAGTAATCAAAGGATTTATACTCTACATAGGTTGCCCAGCCCTCCTGATAACCGTTAAAATTAAGAAGTGTCCTTAAAGGATTCGGGTCATTTGAAAGGAAATAAACAAACTGGTACATATGTCCGGGAACACCTTCGTGTGCAAGCGTACTCCAAAGTGAGCCGGCACCTTTGCTTCCCATATTTGTGTGAATGACATTATCCTCGTATGCATCAAGAGGAGGTGTCATGTAAAATGCAGGGCTTACCATATCCACAAGTGATTCATGAACCGGTGATATGGCAAAGTCTATTTCAGGTATTTCAGGGAAGCGGTCCTTAAATTCTTTCTCGAAAAAGATAATCGTATCCTTAGGATCTATATCACTATAAAATTTCTCATACTCATCAAAGTAAGCCATATAGTCATCGGAATATACCATTGCAAGTGCAATAAGCTCATCCATGACATCATCTATTTCATTGTCCAATAGCTCGATAACTTCCTCAGGTGTTAGCTCTGTTCCAACCTTTGATTTTAACAGGTATTTGTAGTAATCCGTTCCGCCTTCATGGTGGCTCAGACCTAACTCATTTTTGCAGGTTGAGCGAAGCTCGTTAAATGTGTCTATAACCTTCTCATAGGTTGGGATTACGTTATTGATAACTGCATCATGGTTAGCCTGCTTGTAGGTTTCTATTTCCTCAGGGGTAATACCCTCCACATCACCTATTCTTGCATCAAAGGTTTCTATAAGGAGATTTTTTTCAGGGTCTGCAATAAATTCGTTGCACTGTCTTATAACCTCATCAGCAGAGTGTTGTGCCATGAAAAAGCCCTTATCTGATTTGTCCCGCTCAAAATTGAGCCAGCAGTCAAAATAGTCAGGCGTAAGCTCAATCAGCTTAATGTAGTCATCAACGTCCTCCTTGTCATAAAACTTATATTCTGACATGGTAATAGGAAGATTTACATGTAATCCGCTTGTGTAGGCAAAAGGCTCGTAAAGGTATGGATTATCATATGAAAGCAGGTCAGTTTCAAGTGAATTCATAAGTATGTCGTATGTGAATTTCTGGTCCGTTGTCAAAAGCTCATAATTGTAACCTTTAAGCTCGGCAATTGCCTCCTCAGTTTCCTTTTTCTCCTCCTCAAAAATTGCTTCACCGGTATAACCGTCACCATAGGTAACCTCGTCCATCTCAATACCCATTTTTTCAGGATATGCAAGAGAATAGTGGAGAGTTACTGTGTCTCCTACGACAGATTCCCGGAAGCTCTCATCAAGGTACTCGTCAAATTTTTTCTGTTCTTCCACGGCCTCAGGTGAGGTAGGGTCATCCTTTACTTCCGTATACTCCGTTACGGACATTGCCGGGTCAGTGGCAGTCGAAAGAACCGAAGCACCATCCTCTGTGGAAATGCCTGCTTCACTTGTGTTTTCAGTAGTATTTTTGTCTTTCTTTTCACATCCGCAAATTGAAAAAGACATTATGGCAGCCATTAATATGGCTAAAATGGATTTTCTTTTAAAATGCAATTTTTTTTCCTCCTGATTTTTTTTTGAACGAAAGCTTAGAGCAGCCTCGTTCCCAAACTATAGTATATACATTATAAGCAAAAAAATCAAATGATATAAAATGACAAATTGTCATATTAGGTAGAAAATACGGAGAATTTATCTGACGATAGAGGAATGCGCCATGGACATAAAGGTGATAAAGTAGAGGATAAGGTAATATTGAAAGGAGGCTTAAGGCTTTATGGAGAGCTTTATGATAAAAGACGCTACAAAAAAGCTTGGGATTGAAGCGCATGTTTTAAGATATTGGGAGGAGGAGCTGGGACTTGAAATAAAAAGAAACAGCATGGGACACAGGTACTATGATGAAAAGGATATAAGGATGTTTGGGGAAATAAAAAGGCTTCGTGACGAAGGCATTTCCTTAAAGGAAATAAGGACAAGCATAGAACGGATGAAGGTTAAGCGGGTAAAGGAAGAAAATAATGCAGAGGATGCAAAGGACACAGGGGAAATAGGAAATACAAGCAGCATAAAGGTAATAAATGATATAGAGGAAAAGAAAAATGAAGATGGAATTATGGGCGGCAGTGAAATATGTGTTATCGACAAAGCTGAATTTGATGAGGAGCTAAGCACAGATAAAAAGGAAAAGGATAACATAGTTGATTTTAAATCAGCACAGATGCAGACGCTTATGAATAAAATTGTGGCAAATGCATTCAGGGAAAATAAAAGCATGCTTACAAATGCAATAAAATCTGAGATAACGGAGGATGTTATGAAGCAAATGGACGTTATTATCAGGGAAAAGGAGGAGAGAGAGGAGGCAAGATTCAGAAGGCTTGATGAGAGCCTCCGTCAGATACAGAGAGCAAATGAGGAGGTTGCCGCCACAAGGTCAAAGAGAAGATTTGGAAGGAAAAGGTATTAAATTATTGAAAATGTAGGATAAATTGGGTATACTAGAGGACGTAATTTTATTTTTACATAGAATATTTTATTAAAGCAAAATATTTCTTGAAACGGTGGTAATTATTTAATGAAGCTTGAAGTACTTTATGAGGATGATGTCATGATATCCTGCGTCAAGCCTGCAGGTGTTCCTGCACAGAGTGACAAATCAAATGATGAGGATATGGTGACTATTATAAAAAATTATTTATTTGATAAAGGCGATACGGATGAGGAGCCTTATGTGGCGCCCATACACCGCCTTGACCGACCCGTAGGGGGTGTTATGATTTTTGCAAAAACCCCCGAGGCTGCCGCTTCCTTAAGCGCTCAGGTAACGGACGGCACTATGGTTAAGTTTTATCAGGCGATTGTAACAGGAGAACTTCCCGATGAGTCAGGGGAGATGAAGGACTATCTTGTGCGTGACCCTAAAACAAATACCTCCAAAGTCGCCAAAAAGGGTGATAAGGGTGCAAAGGCTGCAAGGCTTTATTATGAGGTGCTTGACGTAATGGAGACTGATGAGGGCATTTTGTCATACATACTTATAGAGCTTGAGACGGGCAGACATCACCAAATCAGAGTGCAGCTTGCATCAAGAGGCTTCGGAATATGGGGCGATACAAAGTATAACCCTAAATTTGCAGGGAAGAAAGGTAAGGGCAAGGACATAGGACTTTACTCGTCAAGAATAGAGCTTGAGCATCCTGTTACGGGGGAACATATGGTTTTTAAGAGCGAGCCCTGCGGAGGGGCATTTGATATTATTGAACTGGATGAATTTTAAATTAGATGATAAACAAGGAGAATAAAATGGCTAAGGAAAAAAAATTAGTGGAACAGATTACGTCAATGTCTGAGGACTTTGCACAGTGGTATACGGACGTTGTTTTAAAGGCGGAGCTTATTGACTATACAAGCGTTAAAGGCTGTATGGTGCTTAAACCAGCAGGCTATGCAATATGGGAGCGTATTCAAAGACTGCTTGACGACAGGTTTAAGGAGACGGGAGTTGAAAATGTATATCTGCCGATGTTTATTCCTGAAAGCTTGCTTCAGAAGGAAAAGGACCATGTTGAGGGCTTTGCACCTGAGGTTGCATGGGTAACACACGGAGGGCTTAACCCTTTACAGGAAAGAATTTGTGTAAGACCTACATCAGAGACATTATTCTGCGACTTCTACAGCAAGGAAGTAGAGTCCTACAGGGATTTACCTAAGGTTTACAATCAGTGGTGCTCCGTTGTCAGATGGGAGAAGGAGACAAGACCGTTCCTTCGTTCAAGAGAGTTTTTGTGGCAGGAAGGACATACGGCACATGCGACAGCCGAGGAGGCAGAGGAAAGAACAATACAAATGCTGAATGTCTATGCTGATTTCTGTGAGCAGGTGCTTGCAATGCCTGTAATTAAAGGAAAAAAGACGGACAAGGAAAAATTTGCAGGTGCTGAAGCTACCTATACAATAGAGGCGCTTATGCATGACGGAAAAGCACTCCAATCAGGAACAAGCCATAATTTCGGAGACGGCTTTGCAAGGGCATTTAATATTCAGTATACAGATAATGACAATAAGCTTCAGTATGTGCATCAGACCTCATGGGGCATGTCTACAAGACTTATTGGAGGAATAATCATGGTGCATGGAGATGACAGCGGACTTGTGCTTCCTCCAAGAATTGCACCTGTTCAGGTTATGATAGTGCCTATCATGCAGAAGAAGGAGGGTGTTCTTGAAAAGGCGGAGGAGCTTAGGAAGGCACTTTCTAAATCATGCAGGGTTAAGGTTGATGCCTCTGACAAAAATCCGGGATATAAATTTGCAGAGCAGGAAATGAGGGGAATACCTCTTCGTGTTGAAGTTGGACCAAAGGATATAGAGGCAGGACAGGCAGTCGTTGTAAGGCGTGATACCCGTGAGAAAATAACGGTAGCCTTTGAGGAGCTCGAAGCAAAAATAACAGAGCTTCTTGAGACAATGCAAAACGAAATGTTTGAGCGTGCCAAAAAGCATAGGGATGAAAATACCCATACTGCAAAGGATTGGAATGAATTTACAGATATTCTTGAAAAGAAGCAGGGCTTCATAAAGGCAATGTGGTGTGGTGAGGAAAGCTGTGAAATCGCCATAAAGGAAGAAACGGGAGCAACAACCCGCTGTATGCCTTTTGTACAGGAGGAAATATCAAACGTGTGCGTACACTGCGGTAAACCTGCAAAGAAAATGGTATATTTTGGAAAGGCATATTAGAGCTTTAATAAAATATAGTTAATAGGCTGTCGCAATAAGGATTTGAGAAAATTTACTTAAATCTTTATTGCGGCAGCCTTTTTATCTTATTAGGAAGTTTCTCCGGCTTTCCTATAGTCACGGTTCCTGTAGGAACCTACTAAGATACGAATTGTAGTGTCGAATTTTCTTCCAAAAAGGAAAAAATGGAAATTTTATTCCCGATTTTGTTCAAAAACGTGTCGTTCATGCAAAAAACGTGTCGTTCATGCAAAAATTGTTTTATGTGAAATAAAAAATTCTATAATAAATTCATGATGAATTTTGCAATTATGAGGTGACGACATGAGGTGCTTAAACTGCGGAAATGAAATAGGTGAGAGAAAAGTATGTCCTGTATGTAATACACCCATACGAAACGTGCTGTGTGGGGAAGGCGATGGACAGAAGTGGCATATTGATGAAACACAAATAATGTATATGGCGGATTTTGACGGCATAGAATTTGAAAATGCGGAAATTCAGGAGACGGTAACGGAAAATAGTGCTGCCAGGAAAGCTGCGGAGGAAAAAAAAACCGTAATTACAGATGAAAGTATTGATAAATTATTGTGCATTAAGCCTGAAAAGAAAAAATGGTCTGTAAAAAAAAGGTTATTGACAATAGGGTTGACTGCGGTTGCTCTGATGATAATTGCTGTTGTAATAATTATTATAAAGGACAGAAAATATTGGAGCAGGCTTGTAAAGCCGGAAATAATTTTCGTGCATGATGAAACGTCATATGACATAAAGGGAAATTTGATTGAAGAAGAAAATGTGTTGAATTTTATTCCCGATAAAGCATTGATGTATAAGACGTCGGATAATAGCTGCGCAATATGGGTAGAAGAAGCGGACGAGGGAATACATATAAGCATAAAAAACAAATACGGAAGCTTTTTTGTAAAAAATGTGACAAATAATTTAGTAAATATACGTATCAGCTCCCTGGGCTGCTATGGTGCCTATTCGGAAACATGGACATATAGGAAATGGGTAGAGGATAGAAGCTTAGAAGCAGGAGGAAAATACGAGACAGTTAAGGTCACTGATATATATCGTATTAGTCCATACGGTGAAAGTAAGCTTATGATAAGTAACGAGGCTTCTGTTGTGCTGAAAGGTGTAACTGATAAAGGAAGTATTATTTATATTGACAGTGAAAAGGAAGAAACGGTTTTTGTATCTGATACAGATGAGGAAATAATTGAGGGGAAAAGTAAAAAAACAGTTGTATACAATGATACGGGGATTGCATTTTCACTGTCGGAAAAAGGAGATTTATACCTTGTCAAAGGCAACGCTACGACAGACACGGAGAGCACAGAAGACTATGGAAATATACAGACCCGAAAAATTGCTACAGAGGTAAAGGATTTTTATTACATAGATGATAATGGTTACGTGAAAAAAGTAAAGCAGATTGAAAATGTTGCTTCAAGTGAAAGCATTTCCATGATGATAATATACGTGCAGGAAGGAACGACCTATATTTATACGGCAGGAAAAGAAGAACTGTCAATGAGGCTGATGGATGAAGAAGTCGATTTCTCTAAAATTGCTTATATAGATACGGAACAGATGTATTATGAGGATGGGGAAATTTACAGGCACTACAATAAGGAACAAAATGGTACATGGACATGTGGTCAAACAGACAAAATATGTGAATTTAAAAATTGCTGCGGCAAAGGATATTGCGTGCTTCGTGACGGAACAATATATTACCATGATAAATGGGATTGGAAGCTTGATGACGCAGATGAAATAAAATGTCTGGCAGGAAGATGGGTGTACTATATAAAAAATGGAGAGACATACAGACAGGATATACGAAACAAGAAAATTGAGAAGCTGTTTAGTATGAATATGGATATTGAATTAATAAAAAACGGAGATGATGTATATGGTAAATGAACTAATATTAAATAATGTCATATATGATGTAAGCAATGAACACTACATAGGATATTTAATAAAAGATAATTCTCTTTTTTACAATACCGTGTATCAAATAATACAAAAGGATGTGAGTGGAGATTTTGTAAAATGCTACAAGTCGATTCAAAACGGACATATAAAGCTCATATATGATATTGAAGGGTATCGATTATTTTCATCAATAGTAAATATAATTGAGGAACACAGCTTTTTTCAATTGATATATAAGCTTATTCTGTCATTGGAAAAAATAAAAAGAAATGGCTTTATATCCTTGGAAGCGATTGATTCATCAGTAAACAGAATATTTATTGATATGAAAACGCTGAGTATAAAATTTATTTGTGTTCCTGTAAGTACCAATACGGCATGGCAGGAACAGAATATATATGAGTGCGGGCTGTTAAATGCCATTGCGGACATAATATCAGAGTCGGTTTACGTCGGTAATTATTATATGCTTCAGCTTATGGAGGATTGCAGGTCCGGGCAGTTTCTGCTGGATGATATTTATAATTTTATGTATTCGGGCAAATATGGAGATTGGCAAAGTATAATAGGAAATTCATTTGTAAATGATACATCGGATATACATGCTATAAGACTGTGTGGCGAGGAAGAAAGCTATGGCAGTGAAATAATTATAAATAAAAGCAATTTCATTATTGGTAAAGATTCGGCACAGTGCAGCTATGCAATAAGTGAATCGAATAATGTGAGCAGAAAGCATTGCATTATATCTGAGGAATATGACAGATGGTATATTGAAGACCTTGAAAGCACAAACGGTACATACCTCAATGATGTGAGAATAAGAAGCGGGCAAAGGATGCCTATAAAATCGGGAGACAAAATTGTCATAGCGGACAGGCATTATATTGTAGGAGACTGTGTAAATCCGTTTGACGAAGATAAATTCAGACTGGACTGATGTTCAGGGATAGGCAGGTGTAAAAATGACAAAAAAACATATAGTAATAGTAATGTACGATGAAAAATATGTTGCATCATTGGAAATCGGTTTTTTAAAAAATGCATATGAAAGTATTAGGCTTGAGACCATAACAGAGGAAAGCTTTTTTGAGCAGTACTTTAAGATGCCTCAAATAATTGACTGTCTGATTATAGATGAAAAACTATATACGGAAGGTATTTCAAGGCAGGGCATTAATCAGGTGTTCGTTCTTGTTAGTGACGACTCTGAAGGAAATAAATATCAATATGCAAACGTAATATCGAAGTTTTCAAGCGTGAAGGAAATAATGCATAAGGTAACGGGGAAATTGGGGATTTCCATGGGCATAAGCGAAAAACAGGATGGCAAAGCCGGCACGACTTTAATAATGGTATATTCTCCGGTAGGCGGAGTCGGAAAAACGACGGCGGCAATGGCATTATGCTACCAGCTTGGGCTTTTAAACAAGAGGGTAATTTATGTGAATTTTGATACTATACAAAATTACCAGTGGATTGTTAATAGAGAAGAATATATAGAAAACGGCTTGGAACGCTATATGACAAGACATGACATATCCGTGGCGGACAAGCTGTCAGAGGAAGCATGGCAGTGCGGTTTTTCCTGTGCAAAGCCGTTTAAGAGCTCCAAGTTATCCTATGGAATAAAAAATTCTGACTACTTGTTTGCAATCGAGGAGCTTAAGAAAACAAATAAGTATGATTACATTGTGATAGATACCATGTCTGATTTGGGAGAATTAAATTTAAGCGTATTGGACAAATGCGATAAGGTTATCACCGTTATGGATCAAAGTGCATACGGGGTTTATAAAGTAATGAAATTCCTTGAGTGTATAAATTATCAGGATAATGAAAAATTTATGTTTCTTTGTAATAAATATTATGAAGGCGGGTACGATTACCTGCAACAGTGCCCTGTGGATATAATTGAGAAAATACCATATTTATATTCACAAAATGGCTGTCTTACTTTAGATGAAATAAAGAGTAACGGTTTAATGAAAAGGGCAGCGCTTATTTTACTGTGAGGAGGAAGCATTATGACAAAAAATCTTATATTAACACTACACCTTCATAAAAGAAATTATATATGTGACATTGAAGTTGCAGGAGACGTAACAGCTAATGAGCTTGTAATAGCCTTGAATCAAGCATACGGATTGGGCATCGATTTATCTGACATAACGCAATGCTATTTAAAAACAGAAAATCCGATTGCGCTGCTAAAGGGCAACAAAACATTGGAAGAATTTGGACTTAGAAACGGAACCATAATTAATTATTTGAGGTAGAAGAATGGAAAATTACAATTATAAGGCGGTTGTATTCGGAAAAAATTTATATCAGGAAATAGCGCTGCAGGGAGACTATAAAAACCAAGTCGTGCTGGGGACGACAGGAAAATCAAAAATACGGTTTGACAGTCACAGGTTTTTTGAGGATTTCGAGATAGAATTATTTTGTGATGGGAATAAATGGAGAATAAGCTGCAGCGGCAACATATATATTGAGTCGGACAGTGTATTAAAGCTGTATTCAAAGGAGCTTAGCCATGGGGATGAGGTGGAGATAAGGTATGAAAGCAGTAAGGTTCCGCTTTTTAAAATTTCCTTCACAATAGATTTTGACGAAGTGTGTGCTGATTATAACAAGGTATATGATATCAGCACTGTCAGCAGTATGGAAATAGGCGGTACAGATTATTGTACAATTAAAATAAATAACGAGCTTGTAGGTGATGATTATATAGTGCTGACCAGACAGGGAGAGGAATTTATAGTTGATGATTCACATACAAAGTATGGCATATATATTAACGGCTTTAAAAATAAAGAAAATATAGCTGTGATACAAAATTATGATTTCTTCATGCTGGACGGAGCAAGCTTTTATCTGAGGGACGACAGGCTTTACACAGACTCGGGGAAAAACGGCACACAAAGTAAGCTTAAATGTACATATGTTGCAGAGCAGAACAATGCAATGGAATATCCGCATTTTAGGAAAAATGTGAGAATACACAGAATTGTTCCTGATAAAAAAATTAAAATACTGCCGCCGGAGCCAAAGCCGGAAAGGAAAGATGAAAATTTTGCAATAACATTGCTTCCGACGCTCATATCATTTGCTGCAATGCTTGTTTTAAGGAGCATGATGGGCGGAAATAAAATGTTTGTAATATACTGCACCATAACTATGGGTATGGGAATTGTAACATCCATACTGTCACATTTTAACAGTAAAAAACAATATAGAAAAGATATGGATAGCAGAAAAAATGAATATAAAGAATATCTCAAGAAAAAAGAAAAAGAAATTGTAAATGCGAGAAAACAGGAAAAAGAAATTCTTGAAGACATATATATTGATTCTGATACGGAGATGGCTCAAATTATGTCATTTGATAGAAAGCTGTTTGAAAGGGACATGTCAGATGATGATTATTTGATTGTAAGACTTGGGTCAGGAAAGGTAAAAGCAGGCTGTAGCATAGAAATAACCGAAAAGGAGTGTATTAAAAGTGGGGACCCGTTGTCTGAGCTTCCGGAGCTTCTTGCCAAGGAATATGAATACATATCGGAGGCTCCGGTTATCGTGGATTTGAAAAAATGTAATGGTGTGGGAATAGTGGGCAGCAGTGATGCACAATATAACATGCTTAAGCTTATTACAATGGATATGGCAGCCAGACAATATTTTGAGGATGTAAAGTTTTATTACATATTTGATGATGCATATGAAAATATTTTTTCAAATTTAAGATGGCTGCAAAATATTTATCTGTCTGATGCACCTGTGCGAAATATGGTGTATGAGGAGCAGGGCAAAAAGATTATTTTAGAGTATCTTTACAGTGAGCTATCAAGAAGAGAAAGTATGAATAAGGATGAGCTTAAGAATATGAAAAATCATGTTGTATTTGTATATTCAGCAGATGCATTTTTTGTTCATCCCATATCACAGTATATCAGACAGGCGAAGGAGCTTAAATTTACGTTTATATTTTTTGATGAAAGAAGGGAGTTTATACCTCAATATGCGGACAAGCTTATAATACTTGATACCCCAAACTCCGGTGTGCTTATAGATGCTGAAAATTCAGATATAAGAGAAAATTTTGTATTTGAGACGTTAGATGATGAAAATCTGAAAAAAGCTGTGTTAAGGCTCGGCTGTATTCAGATACAAAGCGTAAATCTCGAAAGCAAGCTTACAAAAAGTATTTCTCTTTTTAAGCTGCTTAATATAATGAGCGTTTCCGACATGGACATAGGGGAAAGATGGAATACATCCAAAATATATGAAAGCATGGCGGCACCCTTGGGAGTTATGGCAAATGGAAATATTTTATATTTGGACCTGCATGAGAAAAAGCATGGACCGCATGGCTTGGTAGCAGGAACGACAGGTTCGGGAAAAAGTGAGATATTACAGTCCTATATTTTATCAATGGCATCGCTGTACCATCCTTATGATGTCGGTTTTGTGATAATAGATTTTAAAGGTGGA
>CAZWNL010000024.1:0-25480 GCA_964635615.1 uncultured Bacteroides sp. | reverse complement strand
ATTTTCTTTTTAAGAATCTTCAGGGTTAACATGTTATTAAGTTGTCATCTGTCATAGATTTACGGAGTAAATCGATGACTCTGCTATGAACTCTCCAAAAGTCAAAAAAATAAATCCCTGCGGTATTCATTTTCAGACTTTCTACATGCTGTCCTTTGCGACAGCTATTTGATAATATCACAGTGATTTTTGAATGTCAACAGTTTTTTGGTAAAAAAATGTAACAAAAATTACAATAAATTATTAAGCCCCGTTACCACCTTCATAAATATATTTTTTTCATATAATATGGTAAGTATTCTGCTGTCATCAATCTGAGAAAAAAACCAGTTTCCCATTTGAGTACCGGGGATTATTGCTACAAGCACAAAACAAATCCACACTATAAAAAGCGCCTCAAAAAAACCAAACATCATTCCACCTAATCGGTTTATGCCGCCAATTATAGGAATACGCATAGCCACCGCTGATATGATACTTACAATTGCAAAAATAATAATAAGAAATGCAAAGGACAGCACAAATGCTATTGCATTTATAATCATGTAACTTATATATGTGGAAATGTATTCGTAAAAGCCGGTTACTCCCAAGCTTTTTCTTGTATCGTCATGGTTATTGTCCATAAGTGCGGTTTTTATAAATTCAGGCACATTCATTTTATTTATTATATTTACCTGCTGCACCTTTGCAGGGTCTACCTTCATAGTTTCATCGGTAATCTCCTCCACCACATCCTCTGAAACTATACCAAGCTCGTTTTTTAAATTTTCCTCAACATTTTCCTTCACCGTTTTTTCTATGACAGAATATGCCTTTGCTTTGAAATATTCATCAACGTTTGTATATTTTATAATCACATCAGCAAGCATAGGAGAAAGGAAATATGACAAAAACAGGGACAGCGCAAGCAGCACAAGCTTAAGTGCCGACCTGAACAGTCCGTGTTTATATCCTATAAATATGCATACTATAAAAATAATACCTACAATAGCAACGAGAACATTCATCTTTTGCTCCACATTTAACCTTTACTCTTTTTCCGAAGATTTATCCGATTTTAATTTTATGATTTCCGTAGCATCATCATATACAACAACATAGCTAAGCTTCTTTCCGCTTGGAACCATACTTAAAATTTTTCCTGACAGCTTTCCGTCAAATTTTATACTTCCGTTTGTTCTTATAATTTTACAGCTTGCACCGCCCGTTACAATTATCTCCTTTTTGGCGGCATATATATTGTCATAATTAAATTCTATTTTTTTTGTAAATTTTTTGTTTCCCTTTGTGTCGTACACTTTCATCACATAGCTCGATTCTCCATCATCTGATTTTTCCTCCTGAACAAAGCCTATGTAATCCTCATTATAAAAAATGCTCCTTATTTCACCCTCAAATTCAATTTCAGCCTTTTCATTGGGTTTTTCCTTCATGGAATATATTTTTATGCTGTTTGTTCCAAATGCAGCCACGGTATCATTGCTTATAAACTGCACCTTAGGCACTACCTGTCCATCAAGCTTGTAACCGCCCACCATTCTGTCAGCGTTGGCATTTTGCCCTACGTCTCCCAGATTATATGCAGCAAGATTATTCTGAACAGTGCCGGAGCTTACATTTATATAGCTTGTAAATAATTTCTTACCGTCATTGGAAAGGGTTATATCAAGAGGATAACCACTCTTTCCTATAGTCGTCTGCATTTCATATATACTATCACCGTTTTTATCATAAATATTCACATAATTTGTTTTTTCGCTTTCTAAAGTAACCGCAAAGGCACCCTGATTGGCAACATCTACATCACAGATAGTGTATGGCATGGTAAGGCTGCTTACCTGTCCCTCCTCATTGAAAATATAAACCTCATTGCCGCTCATATCCGCAACCGCAGCATAGTTTCCGCTTGTTACCGCCATAGGCATTTTCATATTTACACCGGCTGTCCACACCACATTTCCGTTTGTATCAATATATGACACTCCATCAGGCGTGTATTTAAGCAGATTATCACAAAACTGGATATACCCCGCAGTATTCTCATACTGAGTTTCATTTCTTTCCTGAACCTTATAGCCGTTATATTCCCTGTTTAAGAGGACGATAACACAGACTGCTGCAATAACGATTGCCAGCAAAAGGACTGCCCGCTTTATGCTTTTTTGTTTTCGTGCCCTGTAAGCCGCCTCATTATTGTTTTTCAATGCCTCCTCAGAGCCACCCATGTATACTATATTGTCCGTTTTATTACTTCTTTTATCCTTCATGTTATTCACCATATACACTTGAAACTAAAATATATCCATAATAGTATACATCTAAATGCTATCTTGCGTCAATTGCCGGAAGTAATATTTCGTCTCCCTCATATATATTATCCTCCAAATCTATTTTGTTTGCTTTGGCAATATCCTCCGCATACACAACCGAACCATATGCCTCATAAGCTATGGAGGAAAGCGTATCTCCCGCCTTTACCGTGTAGTATGTAGGATTTCCGTTAGTCATTGCAGGAAGTATCTGTTCTTTTGCTATATCCTCCTCCGTGTTTTCCGCAACTGTAGGCTTTTCGGCTTCCGTGTCAATATCTGCCTGTTCCCCTGTCGTTTTGTCGGCATCCGTTCCGGTTTGTTCCTCCGCAGTGTTTTTGCCGGTCTGCTCCGTGGCAAGCACCTGTACTGTATCCTCATTTGCGTCTGCAGTAAGTTCAAGCCTGTTAATGGATATTTCCATTTCTTTCATTTTATCATAGTTGCTTATAACGGTTATTCCCATAGCAAGCATAACCAACACGACAAATGAACTTGCTACATATATGAGGCTGATATTATTCGTTTTAGGCTCTTTTCCGTGGAAATTTTTTTCACGGTACTGCTTTATAAGCTCCTCATCCTTTCTGTGTATTTCGGTGTCCGTCTCCTCCTCCATACCTGTTTTCTTCTTTATTATGTAGCTCTGCATAGGCTCATTCTGTGCATAATATATATAATATCCCCTCTGCTTTACAAGCTGTCCTTTCTCATACATATAAAATGCATCCTCCGATTCCAGGGAATCGGTTACATATAAAACCTTATTTTTTCCTGAAAAATTTTCCACATGCATTTTTTCTATCTTTTCATTTATCCCAGTGGAAAAACCCATCCTAGAGAGAAACCATCCCACTACGGAAAGCTCCGGAAAGTTTTCTTTTATTTCCGCATATATTCCAGACCATACCTCCTGATCAAATTTACTCTCATCCATATCAAATTCAATATTCTGCGCATCCACTGCTCCGCTTATGAATACAATGTCACCCACCTGTGAATGCTTCATTTCTCCAAGTAGTATAGCTCCTCTTGCATGTGTGCTTCCCGGTCTTGATATATAATTAAGATATGTAACGACATAATCCTCTATGTAAATTCTTTTATTCCCGCAGGGATTTCCTATTTGTCTTATATTTTTCGGCAGCTTAATATTTTCGGCGGTTTCATTTGCATCGCTGTTTATATCATCATTTGCAACAGCTCTACTGCTTTCTTCCTCCTTCTCCGCTTTTTCCTTTGACTTGTCATAGATGATTTCTATCATTCCTTCCACCTCTCTCTAAAACTACTTGCTACATAGTGTAATAAAGAGAGAATAGCATGTCCCATACCATTACATAGTCAAATTGTGTCGCTTACCTTTTAATTTCAATCGCATGTTTTTTATATTTATTTTTTCTTTCGACAATATGTATATATGGGCATTTGTTTAATTTTTTTTCAATTTGTCTACAATAGCTGCATATGTTAATAATAATCACTGACCAAAGTAAAACCAGAGGTATGTATGAACAATATTCTTCATGAAAATACAATAATGCAGTATTTTGATACATTAAACAGCTATTCATATATAGAATTAGGAGATTTCATCTCAAAGCTTATGCCTGAGGACCTGATTTCAAACTACACGCCAATTATACTCTGCATAGGAACAGACAGGGCTACCGGCGACTGTCTTGGACCTCTTGTAGGTGACCAGCTTATAAATTACAACAGCAGAATCAAGGTGATGGGCTGCCTTCAAACTCCTGTACACGCTTTAAACATACGGGAAACAATAAAAGAAATAAAAATGAAGGTTGAAAATCCATTTATAATTGCGGTAGATGCCGCCTTAGGGCAGGGTAGTCATATAGGACATATTACAGTCAGCAATACCCCTATATTACCGGGCAAGGGTGTAAATAAAAAATTACCAGCGATAGGGGATATATCTATCACTGGTATAGTAAATGTTTCAAGTCACCACTCGGATCTTTTACACAGCACAAGGCTTTATACTGTTGTCACACTGGCAAACTGTATAGCAGATGCCTTAAAGCATTCCATTGATTACTTTGATGTCTTACCTTTGTAGAGATTAATTGCTTCGGAAACAGTAGCTGCCTGTCCTTCCTCCATAATGGCTATAAGGCTGCTAAGCTTCTCCTCCCTGCAAAGCTCCTCACCCAAATATGAGGCATACTGATTTGTAATCTGCAAAACCTTATCCGAATACATCTTTTCGCCCTTGGCAATTTTTTCCTCGAGTTCCTTTTTTTCCGCCTTCATATCGTCAACGGTCTGAAGGCGTCTTCCATTTATCTCATCTATGATAAGCTGCTTGGTTTCTGCTTCAAACACCCTTAGTGCCTCCTGCTTTTCTGCTCCTATTGTATCGGCCTCAGCATCAAGGTTTGCAAGCTTTTCATCATATGCATCTAAATTGTATGCGCTTTCGTCCTTATCTTTATTTATGGAATTTTTGATGGCATCTGCCTGACGGTCGTTAGCCTTCATTTTGTCTCTTATACTTCTGCCCTGCTTTATAACGTCACCATGACGTATCTTGGTAGTATTGTACAGCGCAAAGTAAATTACAAGCTGCAAAATAACAAGACATGCCGCAATAAGTACACACCAAAAGGCTACATTTATGTTCTTTTTTCCATCTAAAACAAAAACCTTCACAAGTGCCGTTATACCTGCCGGAAGACCTGCAAAGAAAAGCAGAAAACATCCCAACAAACCGAATATCTCTGCAATTCCTCTAGGCATAAACATTACATAGTAAAGCTTTGTGGAGCAAAATGACGGAACCTTATTTTTCTTAAATAAGGTTTTCATCTCTACCTCAAGCTCACGTGTATTTTTATGAATATCCTTTGTCTCATTATCTATACGCTGATTTATTCTTTGGTTTTTCTTTTTGTCACGTTTTGAGGATACCTTTTTCTTGCGTGCCCGATTATCGTCCAACCTCTCATCATATGTATTTGATATTTCCTGCTTACGCTTTTTAAGTGTAGCTGCAATCTCGTCAGCTATGGACTTTTCCTCTGCGGCAATACTTTTGGTGAGCTTTTTCTGATGCGCTCTCATCTTATCAAGCTCTGCCGCCATGCTGTCACGTTTTACGACCTCATCTCTGGCACCTATTAAGTAATCCTGTTTTTCGTTAAATACGTTTTCTGCCATGTTTATCCCTTTCGGCGGTCTGTAAATGCACTATCGCCTCTGTTTCTGTATTCCTCAAGACGTTCATTATCAACCTTAATACGGTTATCCATCGTCTTCATAATATCAACAATCTGATACTTTTTGTATACACTGTCATTGCTCAAATCATAAATCTTGTTTGTTGTAAAGCCAAGCACCATAGGTCTTAAAATATTATCAGTATTTTCAGTTATGACAAGACCCTTTTCCTTATTAGTAAGCTCAATACATACTCCCGGTGTAAGAATATTTATGCTCTTAACAAGCGCCCCAACGATTTCCTCACCATATTCCTTCTGATTTTTAAGCAAATGCTTTATAGCTGCAATTTCGGATATGGACTCACTGTTAAGCTTCATACATGTCATAGTGTCAAAAAGGTTTGCAACCTTAAGCACCTTGGTGCTTTTAAATATCTTACCGTCCTCGCCTTCATCGCCGCCATATTCCATACGGTGCATCTGTGCAACAATACGCTTCACTCCACTGTTAAGTCCAAGCTCCGGACGTACAAGACCAAGTCCGTCTGCCTGAAATTTTCTTACCATTACCATATCATTGGCATCATAATCATCATATTTATCCCTTACCCTGCTTGGAAGCAGAAGCTTGCCCGTATCATGCACAAGAGCTGCAAGTATAAGTTCCTCCTGCTCGTTAGAACTTATTCCCGCATGTGAAGAAATAAGTGCAGAAAGTATGGCTGTATTTATCACATGCTTATATACATAATCCGTGGTGCTTCTAAGATTCTGAGTAAATGAAATCTTATGGTCAAGCCTTCCGTAATTGGTAATGATTGCATGTGAAAGACGCTTTAAATTTCTCGGTTCCCTGCCTGCTATGAGGCTGTCAAGCTCCTCACGTATACTGAACACCGCCATAGTCTGGAATCTCTCAAAATCCAAATCCTCCTCTGTCATAGGTGGAACAGGCTCTGCCGGCTCAAGAATATAAAGTCCGAGAAGGCCGAAATTCTTCACACTCTCTATACCCTGCATAGTAAGTCCTGTGTTGCGCTCATAGAGCAGTACACCTGTCTTATTGTAAATCGGTTTTGCCAAACGCATACCGTATTTTAAGTCATCAGCTTTTATAAAAAGCATATCGTAACCTCCTCAAAAAATTTAAAATGTGTACTTACGGCATATTTCACTAATACTCCATGCTTCGCATGGAGCCGCGCCCTAAGGTATCCACCGCCTTTGGCGGTACCCCTTAGGACATATTTTAACATATCAAATATCATAATACAACAAAAATACCTTTACTTTTTCATACGACCCGTTCTGTTTAAAGCACTTATAAGAGCAAACGCCGATGCATCCACGATATCTGTTTTTATACCTGCACCCCATACAATTTTGTCAATGCCTTCAACTTCAATACCCACATAGGCACACGCCTGTGAGTTTGAGCCAAGCTGAAGTGCATGCTCCTTGTAGGTTACAAGTGCGAATCTTATGTTAAAATGCTTCATAATTGCGTTGCTGACTGCATCAAGCCTTCCGTTTCCATGTCCGTGATAAACCTTTTTCTCGTTATCTACCTCAATGGTCACCTCCGCATCGATGCCCTCCACCTGCTTGTAATGACATTCCAAGAGCTTTACGGGCTCACTGTGATTAACATACTCATTTTGGAATATGTCAAGGATTTCCTTAGGTGAAAGCTCCTTGTGCTCATGGTCGGACACTCCCTTGACGGTGTAGCCAAAATCCTCCCTCATTTTTGCTGGCAGGTCAAAGCCGTATTTCTGTTCAAGAATGTAACCGATACCGCCCTTTCCTGACTGGCTGTTTATTCTTATAACGTCACCGTCATATTTCCTGCCTATATCCTCAGGATTAAGTGGAAGATATGGTACTGTCCACATCTGCTGCGGGTCATCCTCCCTAAATTTCATTCCCTTTGCAATTGCATCCTGATGTGAGCCGGAAAACGCCGCAAATACAAGCTTACCGGTGTATGGCGAACGCTCGTATACATGCATCCTTGTCAGTCTCTCGTAAATCTCCGTTGTTCTCGGTATGTCAGACAAATCAAGCTGCGGGTCAACCCCATGTGTAAACATATTCATAGCAAGGGTAATAATGTCCACATTTCCTGTTCTCTCACCGTTTCCGAAAAGCGTACCCTCAATACGGTCGGCTCCCGCAAGTATTCCAAGTTCTGCATCTGCCACGCCACAGCCCCTGTCGTTGTGTGGATGAAGGGATAAAATAACGTTCTCCCTGTCATGGAAATTGTTGTTCATATATTCTATCTGACTTGCATATACATGAGGCAGCGACATTTCCACCGTTGCAGGCAGATTTATAATAACCTTTCTGTCAGGAGTAGGCTTCCACACATCTATGACGGCATTACATACCTCAAGGGCATATTCAACCTCTGTTCCCGTAAAGCTTTCAGGTGAATACTCAAACTGATATTTCACGCCATACTCATCTGCCAGCTCATTTAAAAGCTTCGCTCCGTCAGTTGCTATCTTAAGTATCTCCTCCTTTGACTTTTTGAACACCTGCGTTCTCTGTGCGTAGGAGGTGGAATTGTAAAGATGGACTATAACATTTTTAGCACCCTGCACCGCCTCAAAGGTTTTCTTTATAATGTGCTCCCTTGCCTGTGTAAGCACCTGAATCGTCACGTCGTCCGGAATGAGATTGTCCTCTATGAGCGTGCGGCAAAATGCATACTCCGTTTCGGATGCGGCAGGAAAACCAACCTCTATTTCCTTAAAACCAACTCTTATAAGCTCCTTAAAAAACTCTATTTTCTCATCAAGGCTCATAGGAACGATAAGTGCCTGATTACCGTCCCTAAGGTCTACGCTGCACCATGCAGGCGCCTTGTCAATGTACTCTTTGTCAACCCAGCTTGTGCTCTTTACCGGCGGCATGTAATATCCGCGCTTGTAGTGTTCGTAATTTTTCATAACTTTTACCTCCTTTTGGAATTATATTTTTTATAATTTAACTGTGTAGCTGCAAAAAAATAAACCCACATCTCTAAACTTTAGAGACGCAAGTTTTACGCGGTACCACTCTAATTCATACATAAAATGTATGCACTCATCAGGATACGGACTAAGTCATATATCCTCCTGCTATAACGGTCAGTCTCCGTCCAAGTCTACTGATACTATCAGGTACCGTTCAACCGGCTGCTCCAAGGCGAGTTCGGATATATCACAACATCACGAATGTCATAACATACAATCCACCAAATACTGTCTCACACCACCCGACAGCTCTCTGAAATCCAGTAAATTCCTACTATTCCTTTTCATCGCTTTTCCATATTTACAGGAAGCTTTCTTCCATTTAAGAAACTTTAACATATTTTTTATTGAGTGTCAACTAAAAAGTATGTCACCCTAATATATGTTTTATTAACATAATCGTTCCGTATTTGAATTTATTAATACTCCTGATATCCATAATAAAATACCCGTTAATGCCAAAGGCAGATACGAGTGAAGAAGTATATCCTTTGATATTGGGTTGCTGTCACAATAGCACAAAAAATTTTTTTCACCATTATTAGAATAAGTTGCGGACAGGGTGTAAGCAATAACCAACATAAATGTAAGCGGAATAGAGCGCAACAGATATACGATTGTGTAGCAGGAGCCGCAATAAAAGAAGCACTCAATTACAACCCTGAGATATTCCAACGGCATATTGCTGCTTATAAAAGAAAAGACAATAAAAGGAACTGCCAATACAACACAATATAACATAAAATGCAGCATAAATATTCCGGCTTTGATTTTTTTATTTATGTATAGTAATTCATGACCGTCGCCCTCTATGGATTCCCCTGAAAATATCAAAGGACACCAAATTGAAAGGAAGGGTGAAAACATCTGGTATAATCGTATAATCCATCTGTAAAGCGTTGGTGACAAACCATATTTATTATATATGAGCATAATCAGTAACGGTAAAACAAACCATGTTATGACAATAGGACAAATGTATGCATGCTGAATGCATTTAAATTGTATTGACAATTTATGGAATTGTTTTTTTATATGTTTTTTATGCGGCATAAATAACCATCCTCCACTATAGGTTCTAATGCAGGAAAATTCTGTGGCTCGGAAGACAGCACCCTGCAATATATCCCATTGTCTTTTTCATATTGTTTTTCTATGAAATGGTTTCCGTTTATATTTTTAATTTCATCATAAGGCACCTCATATACTTTTCCTGATGCTGTCTTTTTTATGTCCCCCGTTGTAAGCGCTTCTATTATTGTGCCATCATTCATAATTAGTATTTTGTCACAGACCGCTTCAACATCCTCAACAATATGAGTAGAAATAATTATAATTGTGTCACGGCTCAGATTTTTCAGAAGTAATTTAAAACGAAGACGTTCCTCAGGATCTAACCCGGTGGTAGGTTCGTCAAATATAATAATCTGAGGAGCTCCGAGAATTGCCTGTGCAATGCCCAGCCTTCTTATCATACCTCCTGAAAGCTTTTTGCATTTTACGTTTTTCTGTTCTTCTAAATTTACAAGCTGCAGGCACCGATCAATTTCATCATTTTCAGCTTCACAGGAAATACCCTTGATACTGCAAAAATATTTTAATATTTCATTTACAGTAAGCTCTTTAAACAATCCAAACTTTTGCGGAAGATACCCCACAATATTTCCGTAGCCTTTTATATCCTCTATTTCTTTATCGTTGTATGTCAGATTTCCGCTTTCATGCTTATAAAGTGAAACGATACAGCGCATCAGGGTTGTCTTCCCTGCTCCGTTTGGCCCAAGTAATCCGTATATGCCGCCATCAAATGTATAAGAAATATTTTTTAATACATTTTTCTTTCTAAAGGATTTATTGATATTGTCTAATTTTAAAATATGGTTCATATCTATTCCATCCCTTCGTCTGTATACTGTTCAGGGTCAAACATATAAGGCGCTATTATATAGTCGTCCCCTTTATGTATCATCACCCCTTGATTTACATTCGGTGCAAAAAAAATTTTGTCCGGACAGCTTACGCCTAAACCATCCTTTAGATTATCTATCCATTTTTTTATTGTTTCATCTGAAAGTTCTTTATTTAAATATGGATACGTAACCGACACATCCCTGTAATCATATTTTTTCAGAAGTCCCTTTTGGAAAACAGGTCCCCGGCAGTAACCCTTGTATGAGCCTTTTTGGGTATTGTCCAAATTTGAGTATATATTACCGTGACCGCTAATATTCACTTCAAAATAAGCATCTTTTTCCAAAAAATTTGATTTATATCTATATCGCTCCCTGTCATATACATCATGTATGCCCGGCTGTGGATAGTAGGGAAAATCACCCGGCAGATATATTGCCAGCGCATTGGAATAATACGTGGAACTTCCTCCCTTGTAGTAAATGTTTAGCAAGCTTATGTCTGCGGAATCATCATTGTATATATACAATACATCCTCCGTCTGTGAAAATCTAAGCTTTTTACCATTTTGATCACTGACCTTTTTTACCTTAAAGCCATGATACAAAGTAAAAGCATAGCATTTCAGATTACAAGGCGTCACCTCAATTTCAACTGAATTCTTCAATTGGTTATTGATTGTCATTTCCATTTTATAGCTGACTGCTTCAAATTTGTCAAAATCGACTTCGCGGCTGCCTGTGTCATTTCTGTAATACATCTGACCTTCCATCAAAGTTCCTGTAGGGTTTTCATTCATAAGGATATTTGAGGAGGGTGCACAGAAAATACAGATAGCTATAATACATATTAACCCTGAAGTCCAATATAGACGGCTTCTTTTTTGCTCAAAATTTCTATGCATTTTGGCAAGCGTATAAAGTCCGAAAATCCATGCGACAATTAAAGCTATCTGGTTTAGCTGCACAGTAAACGGATTATGAAAGTTAGGCATGAATTTCAACCCTGTGGGCATAATTGCGAAGATTTCCTGAAAGGGATATATATTAACGCCTGTCTCAAACAGCAAGGCTGAAATTTCCTCAAAATAAAATGATGAAAACAGCACCATTCCCGTAAGAATAAAGTAGGACAAGATTCTTCCAAAATATTTAGACGTCACCCATGCAAGAAAGGAAGCAAGCAGCAGATTTCCAAAAACAAAGACGAACAGTGTAAATGACGATTGGAGCATATATGCCATATCCTTATTTCCAAGAAATATACCGCCTGCTGTATGGAGCAGAGCAATAATAACCCAATAAACAAAAGCTCCAATAATACAGACGGACAGGCTTCCATTTTCGTATCGCCTGATTCCATTGCTTATGCCGCCGATGGTTTCCTCAAGAGATGCTGACTTCAGCATATATAAATATTCAAAGGTCAGAAACAGAAAAAATACGAATAAATATTTTACCATTTCAAGACATGTTACCAACGGCATTACATATACATCAAACCCATCACTGCCGGAAATCTGTTTCATCAGCTTTAAAAATCTGGCGACGATGGCAAGTATGCTCAGGGTGTACATATATGTAAGGTTTTCGTTTTTAAAAAAACGAATAAAAGCATGTTTAATGTCTATCTTCAAAGTCTTCATTTATTTCACCTCGCCAAACTCATCCAAAAAACGCACGAAGCCGTCACTATCATTCTTTCCGTTTACAACGTATATTGTATTTTTGTCTGCAAAATAAGCAGTATATTCTCCATAATTCTCAGGCACGTATGGATTTGTCATTGCATCTAAATATTTTTTGTATTCGTGGTCATATAGGCGGTCAAATCCCCGAACCGTAATATTTATTCCTGCCGCATTTGATATTTCCTCGTTATAAAAAATATTACCAAATTCACTATTTATCAGCTCCATTCCGTCATATTCATCAGTGTTTTTATAAACATACATTGAAATATGGTAATATTCCAGTGAATCCCAATAATCTTTGGAAGCATCCGTATATTCTTTCCTGCTTTCATCACTCACATTATCACCCTCCGGAAAAACGGGTTCCTTAACAGAAGTAAGAGTTATAAAGCCATTGACACGTGTCAGGTACTCATATGCACTTTCCGTATTTTCTCTTTTTCTGCCAATAATATATTCTATAAAATAGTAATTTCCCCCGTCTGATACAGTTACATGTCTTTCCCCCCTATCGTACTCACTTACCTTCGGTTTCAGAAAAGTAACGGGGAACTCAGCTTCAACAGCTTCAATATTATCGTAATAATAACCAAATTCATCCTTTGATATATAGGAGGACAGCTGTACTTCGCCTATGGCTCTTATATCGTATTGTATCGTTATCGGCTGCACCTGTTCTTTCAGCAGGAGAGAATCGGCTCCTTTATCTTTGTCGCTGCCGGTAAGATATAAAACCATATATATTATGATGCAGATAACGATTAAAATAAATATTGTTTTTTTCATGCCATTGTCCTCCATTATAAGCCGGAATACCAAAATGGTATTCCAGCCATATTTTTAATAAGCGGTGATGGTTCCCGATGCAGAGCAACCCGTTACATCAAATGCATTCGGTTTTAAAAGCAGCCGCCATTTCTTGTTGCTTGTGAATTTGAATGTATATGTTGTTGGACATGTTTCGCCTTTCCTGACTGTCACATCCGCATCTGTGGCATACTCGCCTGCTGAATTTATGTATTGTCCATAAAAGCGGACGCTGTATGCAGAAGTTCTTGAATTTGAACCGGTAATTTTTGTACCTTTTGCATCAATTATAGCACTTGCCTTTTGTGTGTCACTTGTAGTTAAATCTACGGTGGCAGCATTTGTTGAAGTACCCATTATTGATAATACCAGTGCAATGGCAAAAAATGATTTTAAAAATTTTTTCATGCATAATTCCTCGCTCTCTTTTTTTAATTGTAACATTCTTCGTAAACTACGTAAATATTTGTGTCGGTGATTTTTGTTGTCCATGCCCTCCTTTGTATTTGATATTTTGTCAGATGAAGCTTGCTTCATTTTTTATAATTTAATTATAGCACAGAGTATTTTTGTCAGACGATTTTTCGGGCAAGTGGTTGTTTTGGTGAAATGAACGGAAGGTTTTGACTATTCACTTCCTGAAAATGACCTCTTATCATCATTTACCCATGGAAAGAAAGTCGATTTCCATAATAAGAATTTGGATTATACAACAATCGGTATCTATGTTATAATGAAAATAATTAGTTTACTAATTGAATATGTAATAATAGGAGATTGCCATGACGTTTAGAATTGGTATTTGCGATGACATGCCGGAAGATATTGCAGTTTTGCAAAAACATATCGAACATTATCAGATTGCCCATGACGCTAATTTTATTATTGACAGTTTTTCGTCCGGACAGGAGCTTTTGCAAAGCCACACGGAATGTCCTTATCATATTATTCTGTTGGATATCGAAATGCCGAATCAGAACGGAATTGATATAGCACGGTATCTGAGGAAGCAGGGAGATTATGAAGTTTTTATTGTTTTTGTGACTTCATATTCTCAATATATGAAGGGCAGCTTTGAGGTTCAGCCATTCCAATTCTTTACAAAGCCGGTAGAGTTTCATGAGGTGGAAAAACTGATTTCCAATATTATCAAACGTTATCAATATTCCCACACTACAAGGATACTCATAGGAATAGGCGGTGAGGAATACACTGTCCGAATTAGTGATATAATTTGCATGAAAACGGTGAAGAGTAAACGTCCCATTTTAGAATATATATTACAGGATATGTCACTGACTGCCCAGGGAACCATACAGAATTGGGAATACATCCTTAGAGATTATGGCTTTATCTCACCCTGTCGCGGCTATCTTGTAAATGTGCGACATATATACTCATTTAATAATACAAGAATTGTTATGACAAACGATATAAAAATACCAATAAGCCGAAGGCGGATAAAGCTTGTAAAACAGACATATTTTAACCGTATTATACATCTTATGAATTAGAATAAAGGAAATGACAGTACTTAAAATTTTAGATAGGTTTCATATATATTTGCTACATCCTTGGCTGCCTGAGACAGGAAGAGTGCTTTAAATTAAATATTAGTAAAGATACCATATAATGTCTGCAATCAGCCATTCTATTATGTATTTCGCACATATGGTGCAGTTATAATATAATGGTTTTATTAGCTAATTTTTATATGATACGGAGGAAAAAACTATGCCACCAATATCAAACGACTGGGCAAACGCCCTGTCACCGGAATACAAAAAGCAATATTACAGGGATTTATTTAACTTTATTGGACAAGAATATGCAACACGCCAAATTTTCCCACCAGGCGATGACATATTCAATGCATTTCATCTCACACCGCTTTCCGATGTAAAATGCGTCATTATAGGACAGGACCCTTACCACGAGCCGGAGCAGGCTCACGGTCTTTGTTTTTCAGTAAAGCCGGGGGTTGACATTCCCCCTTCCCTTGTAAATATTTACAAAGAGCTTGAGGAGGATATGGGCTGCTATATTCCAAATAACGGCTACCTTGTAAAGTGGGCAAAACAGGGTGTGCTTATGCTGAATGCCGTATTGACGGTGCGTGCGCATCAGGCAGCCTCCCATCAGGGAAAAGGCTGGGAGGAATTTACCGACGCAGCAATCCGTATTGTAAACGAGCAGGACAGACCGATTGTATTCCTTCTTTGGGGAAGCTTTGCCGGAAAAAAGGCAGCCATGCTGAATAACCCTAAGCACCTTATACTTAAGGCTCCACACCCGTCTCCCCTCTCAGCCTACAGAGGATTTTTCGGCTGTAAGCATTTCAGCAGCACAAATGCGTTTTTGGAGAAAAACGGTATTGCCCCTATAGACTGGCAGATAGAAAACATCTGATAACGGGCATTGTCGTAATTACTTTGATATTTTCGGAAAGGAAACACCATGGAAATATATATTGTACGCCACGGAGAAACACTGTGGAATCAGGGAAAAAGGCTTCAGGGAAGCACAGACATAGAGCTTAATGAAAACGGCAGGGATTTGGCAATAAAAACAGGAGTTGCACTAAAGAACACAAGAATTGATGTTATATATTCCAGTCCCCTAAAAAGGGCATACGAAACCGCTTCGCTTATAAGAGGAGACAGGGACATCTCCATAATAACCGATGACAGAATAAAGGAGCTCTCCTTCGGACATTTTGAAGGCGAAAGCTTTTCGGAGCTTTTAAAGAATGACAGTCTTACCTTTAAATATTTCTTCAAGCAACCCCATTTATATGTACCTGCCGACGACGGAGAAACGCTCGAACACTTAATAGAACGTGCAGCCAATTTTATGCAGGAGGTAATCGAACCCCTGCAAAGTAAATACGAGCGTGTAATGATTGTAGCCCACGGTGCCTTAAACAAAGCAATCATGAGCTACATAAAAAAGCACTCTACCGAATATTTTTGGTCAGGCGGTCTTCAGGAAAACTGTAACGTCATAATTGTTGATTACTCAGAAGGTGAATACAAAATAATAGACGAGACAAAACTATTTTATCGGTAGACTAATCCTTTTTCTTTAAAAAGAGCGCCGGAATTATACCTATGACAAAAGGCACAATCCACGTAAAAAATCTGTAAATCACCAATGTCGCCGCAATAACAACCCCCTCGGGTATTATTGTAGCAAAAAATATTGCAACGACAAATTCAAGCGTTCCCACGCCTGATGGTGCAATCATGACACAGCCTATCATATTGCACACCGCCATGAGAAGAAGGCAGGTAAGCATACTCACATCAAACTGCTCCCTGAATATTGTACCGGGTATGCAGTACCAACAGGTAAATTTGAACATATTTAAAAATATAACCTGCACGAACAACAGCCTGTCATGCCAAAGCATTCTTCCGCATTCCTGAAGATTTTTCACCGCCTTTTCACCGTCAACAAGCTTTGGATAAAGCCTGCTTTTTTCCTTAACAAGCTTATAGCAAAGCTTTATAAGCAAAGCCGATATTTTCTCTGATACGGTAATAATAAATAAAAAGAGACATACAAGCGCTATTACTATAGAGCCTGCAAGCATATAGCCCCAATATCTTTTAATATCCTTATCCCCTGAAATTATAAGAATGATAAAGGAACAAATCCCCATAACTCCAACTGTTATCTTCATAAATGTATACTGCGCCATGGACATGCCTGATGCACGGCTCACACTTATTTTTTTCGTATTATAATAGTAAAGCTGGGCGACAGCCGTTCCGCTTCCCAAAGTGGCAACCCTGTAAAATGCACACATGTATGCACAGCTTATTCCCTGAAACAATGACAGGGTATGTTCCTCCTTCGAGGTCATCCTGCTTATGATAATACCTTCAGCCAAAAAATATACATTGGCAAGAACTGCGCATATTGCTATACTTTCGGCAGATATATCTGAAATTGCATTCATCGCCTCTCTAAAAAACGATTCGTTTTTTATACATGCAAAGACAAGTAACCCTAGTATCAAAATCCACTTAACAACACTTGAAATCACTTTCTTTTTTTCCAATCTGTAACTCATACTGCTCCCTTTGCAAATAAATTTTAAGCAACTGACTATGCTATATTCTATTATTTTATACATTACTTTGCAATATTAAAAGAACTTTTCACATTTTAATAAAAAATACATAGTATGAAATTAAAGCAACTAAAAGCACTGACATAGTACTGAGTATTTTAGAAAGTGAGGATGTTATTTTGGATACAATGAGAGCATATGGCCGCAGCGGCATGGGTCGGAGCGGACACCCGCAGGGTTCCTGCCAGCCATGCAGCTACGGAAGAAGTAATTCACAAAGATATGGAAATCCCGGCAGTTGTCAGACAGACAACACCTGTATAAGAAACATTTCCCGTGATTGCAACGATGACTGTGGGGACAGCAATAAGCACATGTCCACCATGCCCCTTGGCATGGGATATGTTCCAATACAGTCCTTCGGCGAGCTTTATGACCCTTGTACAGCTTTAAGGGAGGGTACGGCATTTCCTTGCCTAAATCTTATATTCTGTGGTTCAAGGGGGAAAATGTAAATGCATAATATGAGTAAAAAAGAATTATTTAATTTTATCAATCAGGTTTCATTTATGCTTGATGACATAACGCTTTTCCTTAACACACATCCCGATTGTGAGGATGCGATTTCTTCATACAACCAGTTTAGGGAAATGCGCAGGGAGGCTGTTTTTGAATATACCGAAAACTATGGACCTCTTAACAGATACGATGTAAATGCATGTAATTATTGGGATTGGGTAAATAAACCATGGCCTTGGGAAGGAGAGTGTGGCTGTTAATGTGGGTATATGAAAAGAGACTTCAATGTCCTGTAAATATAAAAGAAACCAATGCTAAGCTTGCTCAGGCAATCATAAGCCAGTATGGCGGTCCGGATGGTGAGCTTGGTGCTTCTATGCGCTATCTTTCACAGCGCTATGCAATGCCTTACAAGGAGGCTATGGCAACCTTAAATGACATAGGTAGTGAAGCCTCAGAAATGGAGTTTTCTGAGGCTTCAGCTTTTTTTAGTGTTTCCAAAGCTCCCGTAACGCCTTTTGCTACCGTAAAGCTCCACTTATGCGGCAGCATTTTCAAATAAACATCTATATGGTTTTTATCGTTAATTACCATCTTGTAGAGTATCTGGGTATAGTATTCGTCCTCGTACTGGATACCGTTAATCAGCTCATCAATGGCGTTTTTTATATCTGCCATCAATTCCTGCTGTCTTTGTACCATTGTCTGCTGTTGTTCAATACCATCCGCCATAGACTTTAGCTTTTCAATATCCTCGTCATACTTGGCTCTTAGAGCAGTAAACTCACTTTTGTCTATATCGCCACTTGTGTAGAGGTCTATAAGACCTGTACGCTTTTTCTTAGCTTCCTCGATTTTCTCTGATAATGCACTCGTGCTTGTTCCTGTTAAATCTATCTGCATAACTGCATCAATGGTCTTGGTGAGGTTATCGACAACTTTCTGGCGGTTGATTTTCAGCTCCTTGCAAACAAGATACAATAAATAAATCGCATCCTCATTTCGGATACTTTCGCCAGAACAACCTACTTGATTGCCCGCCTTGTCGATATGCGGTCTGCCGTGATTTGCCGCTTCATAGCAACGCCACGCCTTGTACCTGCTCCCGTCTTTGCGGTTCTTATATCGGGCAACATAGCTTGCTCCGCATCTGCCGCATTTGATTTTTCCAGAGAACGGATAGCGGTTGCTGTGTTTTGCCTTGCCCTCCTGTGAAAGAGATTTTTCATCTAAAATACGATTTGCCTTATCGAAAAGCTCGCGAGAGATAATTGGCTCGTGATGGTCTTTGATAATGACAAATTCCTCCTGCCCTCGATTGTACTTTTTTTCGTGAGATAGAAAGTCTGGCGTATAGGTTTTCTTCTGCACTAAGTCGCCACAGTATTTTTCATTGCGGATAACACGGAGAATAACGGTATTCTGCCATTCCTTGACACGCATAGGCTCGATGCCTTCCTCCCGAAGTTCACGGGCGATAACATGAGTGCCTTTTCCCTCGTCCACAAACTTGTGGAAGATAAGGCGGACGATTTTTGCCCCTTCCTCATTGATAGTCATTTTCCCGTCCTTTACATCGTAGCCGAGCATACTGCGTCCGAACACAACACCTTGCTCCATCTGGCGTTTCTGTCCCCATTTTACACGCTCGGAAGTCTTGCGGCTTTCCTCCTGTGCGATAGAGGACATAATGGCAAGACGAAGCTCCGCATCGCCGTCTAATGTGTTGATACCGTCATTCATAAAAATAACGCCTACACCATGCTTCTTGAGGTCACGAGTATAGAATATACTATCAAGGGTATTTCTCGCAAAACGGGAAATCTCCTTTGTAATAATCAAATCAAAATCACCGTTTTTTGCACACTCAATCATACGGTTAAATTCTTTTCGCTTTTTCGTGTTCGTTCCAGAGATGCCCTCATCGGCAAATATCGCATAAAGCTCCCAATCGGGATTCCGCTCAATATATTGACGGAAATATCGCTGTTGGCTTTCAAAAGAATTGGCTTGGTCTTCATTGTCCGTGGAAACACGACAATAGGCGGCAACTCTTTTTTTCGTTTCCTGCATTTTTCTTTCTTGATTTAAGATTTCATATCGTAATGTTGGCATAAAGCCTCTCCTTCCCGGCAATGGTTCGCGCCATATTTTAATTATAGTGAATGATTGCTTGTATGTCGAATGTGCAAATTATTAAATTGCACATTTTTATATGTAAAGAGCCAAGCGGTTAGGCTTGGCTGCGTTTTTTCTGACTGTATTGTTTTTCTATTTCCTCGATGCAGCGGCTATATTGCGAATGGGTCAAAAGCTCCCTTTTTTCTAAAGAAGCAAGTATTGACTTTTGAAAATGCAGATAAAACGCTGCGTGTTCCTGTTCGGTAATTTGCGGAGCAGGCTCTCCGACATAGACAAACTCACGACATTTCAATAATCAACACCACCTAGCTATACTGTATTCACAAGGGTTTGTACAATATAACAAGAGGGTTAGTCCTTTTTTGAAATGCTGATATAATGTCTCGTTTGAAACCGCCCCCATTGCCTGTCATCGCCATATCAGGAGCCATCCGATACTTATAGACGACTGTTAATCGCTCCTTGCCGAGCAATTGGTTCGGCAAATCGTGGTGCAGCCGCTAAAGTAGCTTATGCTTTGGCAATAGCAATAAATCTTGTCCTAATTTCAAACTATCCGTTCCACCATCGGTGGGGTTACCATCATTAAAAATACTTTCGCCCTCGGTGCGGGAGATATTGTCTGTGAGCAGGTTTATCATCGTGGATTTTCCCGCTCCGTTTGCACTGATAATCCCATAGATTCCCTGCTCAAAGGTAATCGTCATATTGTCAAGGGCAGTAAAACTCCCATATTTCTTTGTCAGATTTTTCAGTTCTAATTTCATACGCTCCTCCCGTCAGTTCCATCCGTACAGCGGATACAGAGAAAACCATTTCGCAATCTCAAAACCCAGCAGCTTCAACAGCATAGGAACCGCCAGAAGCAGCAGAGCGAAAAACACGGTCTGCGCATAATTTTTTCTCCATATGGATATTGCCATTGTAATCAGTGCAGCTAAAACCATTGACAATATCTGGACAAGAACAAACAGCAGAACAAAACATATGACTGGCATGGAAACGGCAAATCCGCTGAAATGGGGAATATTCTGAATTGCTGTTCCGAGGCTATGCATCGGATAGACAGAGGAAATGCGGTATATCCGGCACAGTATCGGAACAAGAGCAAGCGTCGATGCTGACAAACTACCGATTAGAGCTTTGTACAGCATCATTTTCTGCTTGCCGGTCTTCGTTGCGCCAATCAGGAAAAGAGAGGCGGTCTGATACTCCATGGATATTGCTCCGCTTAAAGCGATGATAATTCCAATTGAGAGGATCAGAAAGTCAACCGAAAATGTATCCTCCAAAATACCAAACAGATAGAGATATCCGGTATCATACACAAAACTGCCGCCATCCGCCTTGATATGCTCATATTGTGCTTCTACCCGCTGAAAAGCCGGGTAAAATGCCAGCGTCATATTCGCCTGCGATTTCAGAGTATTTGCTGTATCGGTACTTAGTTCTCCTGCGCTTACCATTTTGTCGATCTGTTCAATTTTTTGAAAAGCTTCTTCATACCGTGTCTTCTCGGATAAAACAAGTGACTCCTTTTCGTCTGTCAATTCGCCTTCAAGCTCCGTCATGATGCTTTGATAATACTGCTCACCCACTGACGGCGTGTAACTGCGGTCAAGGCTTCGGTATGCCAGCAAAACCGCAAACAGCAGCAAAATCAGTAAAGCACGGTTTGTTATCAACATCTTATAGCTTTCATGCCGAAGGATATTGGTATGAGGACGGAACGGTACCGAAAATGGCAGGCGCAGCTTTCTTACCTCAAAGCTTTGCATCCAGCAGAAAACGAACAGACTTCCGGCAACTCCTACGATACAAATCAAAAGCATCAGCCCAATAGACAAACTCAGTCTGGAAACAGGATACCCGAACAGATTAAAGTTCAAATATCCTCCGTATATGTTTTCGGTTTTCATTAACCCTACAGGACTCAGATATTTGAATACGGAAAATACAGAACCCGCCGGAATCAGGTAATACAACAATGTGCTCACGCCGATAATTCCTGCACCCGCCAGAAACGGCAGAGCCATAATGCTGGATCCTATGCAGAAAACAGTCAGCACTGCGCCGATGCCGAACAATACAAATGCTTTTGTCAGCACAGAGAGCAGAATATATCCGAATATACTAATAGACAGGCTGCTTACTGTATAGGCGGCAATCGACTGCAAGCTTGCGCCCGGATCAAACCAGCCCGCGCTCACCCCAAAGAATACGATGCTGACCGTATAGAATAATGCCGTCAACAAAACACAGTGGATAAGCAGCGCCGCCAACTTCGCCGCAATACCGTGGAGCACGCCATGCTTTGTGCTGCGGGTAATAAAAAACAGTTTTTTCTCTTTTTCCTCCGTAATCAGAACGCCTACAAAAAGCATCATACTGAGTACCAGTAGAAGATCAATCCATATGCTTTGCATGGCGGCGGTAATGCCTTTTGACGGAGTAAAGCGTACATTCCGGTCGGAAAGTCCTGCATAATCCGCCGCGCTCTTTTGAAGATTGCGCGAGCTATAGCTGTTTTGATTCTGCCCTCCGAAAATGGATATACCGCTGAGTATATCTTTATTCTCCTGAATGGAGCGCAGATATTCTCCGTAACCTGAAACCTTTTGCTGTTCGGTATAGATTTCCCCAATAAAGCGCTGTTCCTGCTCCGGTGTTCCGGTAAACCTGAGGTATTCGCCGGATTGGTACAAATCATAATACTTTTCAAATACACCGGGATGCTTTTCCAGTTCCTGCTCCGCCAGAATAGTTCCCATTTCGCTTTCAAAGGACTGCATAGCGAGGATATCCCGTACAAAGCACACGCCGTCTATCTTTTCCTTTAATTCGCTTATATACCGATCTTTTTCCGTTTCACTTTTTCCGGCAAGTTCTGCACACAGCGTTTTATAGGCAGAAAGCGGCGGCGTTTCTTCATTCGGAAGAGCAATGTACCACAGTAAAAACAGATGAACGAAGAGCAACACGCACACCGATAAAAGGAAACTGCGTTTTTGCCATATCTTACTCAGTTCAAAGGGAATCAGCCGCAGCATGTAGATCCTCCTCTCCAAAAACGTGCATATACACTTCTTCCAGATCTTGACTTTCCCCATATTTTCGGCGGAGATTTTCCACCGTATCCCTGTCAATCATACTGCCGGAGCGGATCAGCAAAATTTCATTTGCTATCGGCGCAATATCAGAGA
Organism: uncultured Bacteroides sp.; assembly: GCA_964635615.1. GTDB lineage: Bacteria > Bacillota > Clostridia > Lachnospirales > Lachnospiraceae > Coprococcus_C. Next base: position 2,607 of record CAZWNL010000024.1, on the reverse strand, counting down.
CTACATGGGTAGAGACAAGAATGATCTTATCGCCAGCAAGCGTTTTGATCTGCTCTCTGACACGCACCCGCTCTTTTGGGTCAAGTCCTGCCGTGGGTTCGTCAAGAACAATCAGTTTCGGATCGCCCAAAATCGCCTGAGCAATCAAAATACGCTGCTTCATACCGCCGGAGTAGCCGCCGATAGCCCTATCTGCCGCTTCCTGCATATTCACATAGGAAAGTACCCTCTCTATTTCGTCCCGCACCTCTTTTTTCGGGATGCCTTTCAAAGCTGCCATATAGGAGAGAAAGCGTCTGCCGGAAAAACTGTTGTATAGCCCTTGCTGCTGGGGAGCATAACCGATTAGGCTGCGAAAATTCTCACCCAGGTCCCGAATATCCGCGCCATCCCACAGAACTTTGCCTTCCGTTGGTTTGATATTGCCGGTAATAATGTTCATCAGTGTGGATTTTCCTGCTCCGTTGGGACCAAGCAAACCGTAAATACCGCAGTCCAGCTCCAGAGATACACCGTCCAGCGCCGTTTTATCCTTATATTTTTTTGTAATGTGATTCAGCGTCAGCATACTTGTAAATCTCCTTTACTGACCGGGACCGATCATCTCGATCCTGCGGTAATTGTCTTTTCCTGCAAACAGATCGTCCTTTGAAATCAGCGCATACTTATATTGATGAATTCTATAAGAGCCGTTAGGGGTTGCCGTTGCGTCATAGTCATAGATAAACAAAACATCCTGCGCCGTTTCTCCGTAAAAATCAATCGACCAGTCATTATACAGAATCTTGAGCGGAGTATTGGTGATCTCACCCGTTTTTGTATCGACAAAATACCATATATGATCGCTTGAAAGATCCCATGACCGGCAGCAAAGTCTGTCGCCCAACGTATCCATAATCATATTTTGAGACAGCGTACAAAGCGTTTTCTTTTCACCGGTTTTGATATTAAGTGCCTCAATATCCTGATTTTCTGCGCTTGACAGATACAGGATGTCCCCCAGAAGCTCTGCCGAACTAAAATATGTGTTTGACTGCCTTGCGATCTCCTTCATCTCGCCACCGTCCCGACTCAGAAATGCATACACATTATAAGAATTTTCATATAATCCTCTGTACACATCATCGTCCCATATTTCATCCCGTGAAAGCTCTCTGCCGTAATCGGTGCCGCACAGCAGAAAACCATCCTGACAGCAGCCGGTGATCCGCCATGAAATATGGTCGTCAAAATCCATAGAGCATACCTCATTCAGAGAAAGTGAGTCGAGCTCCAAAAACATTAGCTTTCGCTCAGACGAAGTTGTATAGATCTTACCGCCGTCTTTATCTGTGGAAAGCTTTTTGGTGATAACATAGATTCCCTTATCGTTTCCAATCACCTTATCCTCAATAGTGAGATCCGCATCAAAGGTATAGATTTTTTTGCGTTCAGTTCCATCAAGGTTCGCACGGTACAACACTGTGGGCCTGCTCTCTACCACCGCTGTGCTCCAGTCGCCTATGGCAATGCTGTCCTGGGCGACAGAACCGTCGTTATCATAGTCACGGCTTAAAATATAGAGGTGATCCCCGATAGTAAAAAATATGGTAGACAATGAGGGGAAATCGTCGTACAGAAATACCGACGGGCAGTCCAGAGAATCATGCTCACATCCTGCCGTACTGCAAAGATAAATCTCACGTCCGGAAGCAAAGTCCATGTACATGAGATGCATTCCGTAGTTGCCGTCCCGCAGCTCTGTTGATTCAAAGGTCAGATAATAATAACCGTTTTGCGTAATACATGCGCTCCTGTTATAACGGTCAGACAAAAGCCTCAAGCCATCGTTTCCCAAGGAAGCGTTGTTACCGTCCGCATCCTGCTGCATACCGGAATTATTCTGATCGGTGTCAGAGCTTTCGTCAACTGTCCCTGTTTTATTGCCACATGCACACAGCAATGAGCATATAAGCGTGGCTATCATAAAAAAAACAAATATTTTTTTCATAGAAAAAGACCTCCTTGTTTTATTGCAAGGAGATCTTAACAGGTAAAAGTCAAAAATCGGTCAAACCGAAAGTAATATTTTCACGCAGGCGCCGCCGGAGGTATTCGACAGCTCCAACTTACCTCCATGCTTGCGGCAAAGAAGCCGACTGATAGAAAGTCCCACTCCCATATGTCCGTCTTTGGCGGTGATGAGCAGTTTTTTCTCTTGCTTTTTCAGAATTTCAGGCGGAAATCCGTCCCCGTCATCGGTTACGGTAACAGAAAGCATCGCTTCGCTTAAAGAAAAATCAAGCTGTATTTGCCGCTTGGCATAGCGCAGTGCATTGTTTATTATGTTTTCGAGGATCCGGTGCATCAAAGCTGCATCCACCTGTATCTCTTTTTCCGGCATATGGTTGGCTGCCTGTAAGTCGATTCCGTTTTGTCTCGATAAAAGGGACAGATCTTCCACGATGTCCGCTGCAAGTTTCTTTGCATTTACAGATTTTCTGTCGATCTGTGATTCCTCCGTTTGATTTAATAGCCTTACAGATTCGGTGTATTGCTCCAGCCGCTTTGCTGCCGCGCCGAGATTCCCTGCAATGCGGGTCGTTTTCTTCCTGTTTATTTCACTGC
>CAZWNL010000023.1:0-26413 GCA_964635615.1 uncultured Bacteroides sp. | reverse complement strand
CCCATAATTGTTCCATGCTTTTCCTTCGGATAAAGCTTCAGCAGAACGATCTGTGCAAACGACAGCAGCATACCGCAGCCTACAGCCTGAAACAATCTGCTTATTAGCAGCATAGGAAAGTTTATAGATAAAATAGCTGCCAGAGAACCAACTGTAAATGCGGTCATTGCAAAAAAGAAATATACTTTGTTCGGTACTCTCTTAATTAAAAATGCCGTTATCGGTATCGTGATTCCAGAAATCAACGTTGCGCCGCTTGTAAGCCACTGGGCAAGATTGGATGATACTCTGAAATATTCCGTAAAATTCGGTATCATATTTGCTGTTACCGTGGTAGACATTGACGTTATAAATGCCGCCGCAAGCAATGTAATTAAAATTCCTGTTCTTTGTACATCTGATATACTTTTGTTATAACTCATCATTTATTTCTTCCTTCACTGTACATAAGCCACACGTCAGCTCATATCAGGACCTTACGTCAACTTCTCCCGCAAGTACCCTTACATAGTCGGCATAGTTCTCTCTAAGCAGTGCAGGAGTGTCCAGCTCATAAGGACATTTCGACTTACATTGTCCACAGTTTATGCAGTCCTCTATCTGCTTCATATTGCGTTGCCATTCCTCCGAGAGCCAGCTATCAGAAGGTGCCCGGCGCAGCATAAGCGACATTCTCGCACAGTTGTTGATTTGGATTCCCTTAGGGCATGGCATACAGTATCCACAGCCGCGGCAGAAGTTTCCACCGAGTTGCCGCTTGTCGTTCTCTATTTCCGCTCTGATATCTTCAGTCATCTCGGGAGTATCGTTCATAAACGCAAGCCATTCTTCAAGCTCACTTTCGCGCTGTATCCCCCATATCGGGAGAACATTTCCGTACTGTCCGATAAACGCGTAGGCAGTCCTCGAATTCGTGATAATGCCGCCTGCGAGTGCTTTCATAGCTATAAAGCCCATATTCTTTTCGCGGCACTTATCGCTCAGCGCAAGCTCCCGTTCCGAGGACAGATAGCTGAATGGAAACTGGAGCGTTTCGTACAATCCCGATTCAATACTCTCCTCGGCAATGCCTATCTTGTGCGCTGTGATACCAATATGGCGGATCATTCCCTGTCGCTTGAAGTCCTCCATAAGCTCGTACATGCCTGTACCATCGTCCGGCTTGTAGCACTTCCCTGCACAATGGAATTGGTAGATATCTATGTAATCAGTCTTGAGCATTTTCAGTGACGTTTCGAGTTGGAATTTCATCTGTTCGGTATTCTGCGCCATTGTCTTGGTTGCTATAAAGATATTTTTGCGAACGTCAGACAGTGCCTCACCTATCTTCTCCTCGCTGTCGGAATACGCTCTCGCTGTGTCGAAGAACGTAATGCCACCCTCGTAGGCTTTTCGCAGTAGCCTGACCGCAGATTGCTTGTCGGCTCTCTGAACAGGCAGTGCGCCAAAAGCATTCTGTGGTGTAGTTATTCCAGTACTTCCCAAGGTTATCGTTTTCATATTTATTACTCCCTTTTTTACAATTTCATTGACTTAAGCCAAGACTTATCTTCTCCAAAAATCATACGCGAATGATATAATCATCCTTTCTTGGAGCCGCCGCCTTGATTCCTTCGGGCAGACCATAACCGAGAATCACATTGCCGATTCCAGCATAATCACCCTTGATTCCCCATTTTTCAAGCAGTGCCTTTCCTTTCTCTGATTCAAAGACCTCCCTTGCACGGTAAATATAACAGGAGTCCACACCAACAGCATGGGCAGCATTCAATAGGTTGGCAATTACCATATTCCCGTCTTCCACATAAGTTCTGCGACTGCGTTCCGCCAGCACAATAAGCACGGTTGGTGCACCATAAAACGGATCACCACTGCTGCCGTTTACCTCGGCGTTCAATTTTGATAACAGGCTTATCGTAGGTTGATCCTGAACAACAACAATGACAGGACTCTGTGCACCCATTCCTGTAGGAGCATAAGTCCCAGCTTCTAAAATTGCATTAAGTTCTTCCTCGCGTATCTGCTCCGGTTTATATTTCCGACAGCTTCTCCTTGTTTTCAGATCAATCAAAGTCTCTTTCATGACAACCTCCAAAAATATTCTTTTTTTCATCCATGTCACTTTGTTGCATACTATTTTGTATATATTTTGCAATGTATCCTCATTTATCATTCAATACCCGCTTTGCTTTCATTGATTCAACAACCGCAAACACCTTTTTCGTTGTAAGCCCCTGTACCACTATTGTAAAGAACATCGTTACATATGTTACTATAAGTACGACGTTGTATGCATCCTGTGTTAAAAACTCTGCACAGCTAAACGCAAGTGCAAGTGAAAGTCCTCCCTTTAACGCACTCCATGTCATAAGTGTTGTAAACTCATTTACACTATACCTGTTAGGTATTTTATTTTTTCCTATAATAAGCGTTGACACAAATACACCTACATATCTGGCAATGAAATTTCCGATTATGGCTGCCAGAATAAGCAATAACAAGCTTCTATGGAACGGCATGTTTAAGAGCGAAACGCCAATGAGAATAAATAATATACTGTTAAACAACGTATCTGCTATATGCCAGAAATCCTCGTACAAATCCTTTGGGTCAACAACCTTTCTCCATTCCTCTTTGCCAGCCATTGCCTTTGAAAAATATATTCCGCATACTACCGATGCAATGACTCCCGAACAGCCTAAATGCTCACACACAATATATGCTGCCATAACATCAAACATACTGATAAATATGTGCAGTATAGGGTTGTTGGTACACTTTAAAAGTGTGAACATTACAAATGATATTGCAAGACCGATTGTAATTGCCCCTAAAAGCTCCTTTGCCATAAGTACAGGAAAGCTTAAATCCGATGTGTCATTTACGATGTTTTTTATACAGACGAACACTGCAACACCTGTACCATCATTAAAGAGTGATTCTCCTTCAATAACCGTTGACACGTTTTTTGACAAGCCCGCCTTTTTTAATATAGACGTTGCCGCAATCGGGTCTGTTGGGGAAACGATACAGCCAAGCAATATACAAAGCCATATGGAAAATCCAAGCTTCAGTCCAATGCTGACAGCATAAAACAGCACTCCATACAAAAATGATGACAACACGGTTGTAAGCAGCGCCAAAAGACTGATTGACTTAATATTTTTTACAAAACGATTGAAATTAACCCCGCTTGCACCTGCAAAAAGCATAAAGCAGAGAATTCCATCCATAAGAAATTCCTGAAAATTAAAAGTTTGTATTTTACCTATAATCGTATTTGAAAAACTGAAAAGCCCCATCGCCTGCAGTACCTTTATAACTGCACTGAAAATAAAGGCAAAAAGCACTAACGCTATATCGTTTGGTATTTTAATGAGCTTTTCATTTAAAATGCTTATTACGATAATCATAAAAAGCAAAAACAAAAAGCCTGCAAGTATGTATTCCATTTGTATTCTCCCATCCTTTGAACATCATCCCATGCACAGCAACACAAGCTTATGCACAAATATCCGACAGCTCAGTAATTTTTCTGTCTGCCGATACAACGATTACCTTGTCCCCTGCATTAATTACCGATGAGCCGTTAGCTATTTCCGTTGACTCGTTTCTTATAATGGTGGCAATAAGAACATTGTCCTTTAATTTAAAATCACTGCTCATAAGCTGTTTGCCACAATATTTAAAACTTTCCTTCACCTCGAATTCAACAGCCTCAACCCTGCCTTCATCAAGCGTGTAAAGCCATTTAATATTTCCTGAATCCTTGTCACCTAAGCCTGCCGTTGCCCTTGCATTTCTTATTACTCCTGCCATACTTACGTCCTGTGTTGAGAAAATGTGGCTTATACCGCTGCTGTGTATCATGTTGTTATAATTTTCATTGTCTATCTCTGCTGATATTCTTTCTATCCCAAAGGATTTTGCAAACATGGATATTATGAGATTTACATCATCACTTCCCGTAACGGTTACACAGCCGTCAACACCTGCAAGCCCCTTTTCCAAAAGCTCTGCATCCGTTCCGTCACCGCATAAAATCTCAACCCTTGGAAAGCTGTCCAAAAGTTCCTGGCATCTTTCCGGACTTTTATCTATAAGCTTAACCTTTATTCCACTTTGAAGCATGAGCTCCGCAAGATAATATCCAATCTTGCTTCCGCCTACAATAAGAACACTTTTAATCACCTTTTCTATTATGCCAATTTTATTTAGGAAGGCATCCATAACCTCGCCCACGGCAAGAACGGTTATTTTGTCGCCTGCCTTTATCTCCGTATCACCTTTAGGACTCACGGCTTTTCCGCCTCTGTTTATGGCACAAACAAGTACGTCTCCGCCTGCGTTTTCCCTAAAATTAAAAAGCTTTGTTCCAACAAGCATATTTCCCTTTTTAATTGTGATGCTTGCAACGAAAACGTTTCCGTCACCAAACCTTTCAATCTCAATTCCGTCAGGATATTTGAGCATTTTATGTATTTCATTTGCCGCCATTCTCTCAGGGTTTACAATTGAGTCCACTCCCATTTCCGTTTTCAAAAATCTATGTTCAGACCTGTACTGAGGTTTTCTTATCGTCGCAATTGTGTGCTTAATTCCAAGCTTTTTACCTACAGCGCAGCAAAGTATGTTTGTCTCGTCGCTCTTTGTAACTGCAATAAGCATTTTGGATGAAGCAGCACCCGCTTTCTTAAGAAGCTCAACGGAAGCGCCGTTTCCCGTATAACCGTTACAGTCAAACCTATCTGTTATTGCGTCAATTCTGCCTGCTTCGTTATCTATTACAACAACATCATGCCCCTCCTGACACAAATATTTCGTTACTGCCTCGCCAACCTTGCTGGCACCTACAATCAAAACCCGCATAAAATCTTCCTTTCCTTTTGTATATCTCAAAACACACGTTACATTTTAAGCCTTTAGAAATATATTGTCAATTTTCAAATATTCAACTATTTTCCATACCATTATACATTTGACTATGGTAAAATATATTACAATACTATATAATCAGTAATAAAACAATTTACCATTTTCTAATTTTAAAGGAGAAGCAATGGACATTCGAATACAAAAAACAAGAACGAGCATTTACAATGCATTTTTTGCTCTGCGTGAAAAAAAGGAATTAGAAAAAATAACGATAAAGGAGCTTACGGAAATAGCAAAAATAAGCAAGCAGACCTTTTATCTTCATTACAAGGATATATACGATTTATCCGAACAGATTGAAAAAAAGCTCATTAATGAGCTTATGGAATCTCTTACCTATAAAAGTGATATCTTGGCACACATTAAAGAAACAACCATAGAATTATTTAATAATGCCACGTCAAAGGGCAAGCTTTTTAAGACGGTTTTTTCCGGCTCAAGAGTAAATACTCTTGTATCGGCATTGGAAGCAAATGTTAAACAGCTCATTTATAATGAACATCCCGAACTGCGCACAGACTTAAAGACAAATATTTATATTACGGTGCTTGTTCAGGGATGCTATTTTGCTTACCAGCAATATTCGTCAATTGACCAGGAACACGTGGCACAAATACTCGGAGAAATATCCGACAGCATAACTGCATATTATATGGGAGGTTAAAACCGATATCTTTCTGCATCCTCCCTTATCGTTTCAAGCTTCAATTCCTCCACATGCTTAACGGCAGAATCTATCTGTTCCTTCATGGATTCCGTTATGTTTGTTTCCTCTCCATAGTTAAGATATGCAAGAACGGTCAGCATCTCCGACTCTGTATCAGAAAAATAACCTGTACCCGCCTGCTTCATATCTCCTAAGTTTTTCACTAATTCAAGCATCTTATTTGGTAAGTATCTGTAATCCCATGAACCGATTGGTCTTTCTTGTCCTAACATAAAATATCTCCTTCTCTATCTTTTAAACTTATCCCACATTTCCATATAATGTGAAGCAAAATCCTGTGTGATAAGCTTATTTTTTATCATTAAACTGAGAGTATCCTTAAATTCCATATAGCTTATAGTGGATTTTGTCATATTTTCAAGTGTATTGGCTATACTGTCTGCATATCCATTGGCATCTATTACATTGTCCCTAAGCATAATGTTTGCTTTATATGCATCCTTAAAGAAAACGTTTACCTTGCTTGATGTTGTAACCTTATCATCTACCTGAAATTCCACATTCAAAAGGTCAAACAAATTTTTTGCGGATGTATTTGTAAAGTAAATTCCTCCTGTTATTCCGTAAAGATTTTTGTAGGAATTTTTATCCGAAGCAACCGTATTGTAAGTATAGTCCGGAAGATACGGTTTGAATACGGTGGTAAGCAGATTATTCCTATGGAACATCGGATAATCAGTATCAACATTTGCCGACTGCTTTTTCAAATATGTTATTTCCCTTATACGTCCGATAGGAATTGCAAGATGTCTTGGCTCCTCCTCCAAAAGCAACATGTTAAACTGTTTGTCTGCCACCCATATATACGCCGGACACTGCTTAATCATGTACTTCTTGCTGAAGTCAACAAGCACAAGTCTGTGATCCCTTTTAACCTTATATTTGTAAAGGGTTCTCTTTATTTTTCTCTTGTCATAGGAATCTGCCGTTTCATCAGACACCTGACGGATAACAATAAGATTTTTATTTTCCTCATCCTCAGCATTTTTATTTTGATTTAAATGTTCCAGTTTTTCTGCATCAGCATGCCTTATCTTTTGACCTTCCTCACCACTTTGATGCTGCTTCTGCTTTGGTGGTGTCCCCTTATGAACTTTTTCCTTATGGGCTTCTTCCTTTTCAGACTTATCAGTTTTTTTATCCTGCAACCCAAAAAAATCCCTTATGCTGAAGTGAAATTTCTTTTTGTTTTTAGTCTTCGGCTCCTTTGATTCTTTTGGCGTCTTTGACTCCTTTAATTCTTTTGGTCCCTTTGGTTCCTTTGCCGTTTTCTGCTTCTTAACCTTTTTTTCTTTCTGAGGTATATCTGCCGGATTTATTTCATCCAAGCCATGAATACCCAATGTCTGCATAAGAAAAATAAATATAAAAACACATACAACAAGCCCAAAAAAATATATCATCAGCCTTGTATTAAGTGCCAAAATGCCAAATACAATAAATGCAATAATATCAAGCAAAGCATAAAAAAGTATTTTTTTCGTATATAATGATCCGTATCTGAATGTATTAATAATTTTTCTCATAACTGCCCTCGAAATAATAACAATATTATTCATTATTATACTAAAAAGACAGATATAAGTCCATAATAAACATTATTTTTAAATCATTATTTTGAAAATCAATTTATCTCTTAAATTGTCTGCCTGTATGGTCCAAGGTATAGTGTTCCCTATATATAAGCTTCGACACTGGCACTACACTGTATCCCTTATTTTCAAGCTCGGTAAGCAGACCATCCAATGCATCACATGTATACTTGGAGCCGTTGTGCAGTAAAATAATGGAACCGTTCCTAAGATTCTTATGATTACTCACCCTGCTTATAATGTCATCTACCCCGTAATCCTTCCAGTCAAGACTGTCAACATCCCACTGTATTGTGTAATATTTCTTTGCATTTGCAACCATAATTACACTTTCGTTGTAATCGCCGTAAGGAGCCCTGAACAAATCCATATCCACCCCTGTCATGGACTTTATAAGCTGATGGCAGCCTTCAATTTCCTCCTGCATTTCCTTTGCAGAAAGCTTAGTCATATGCTTATGATTTGCCCCATGATTTCCAAGGTCATGCCCCGACTTATGTATAAGCTGTATTGCCTCAGGATATCTTGTCGCCCAATCACCGGTAACGAAAAATGTCGCCTTGCAGTTATGCTTTTCCAAAATTGCCAAAATATCCTTCAAGTCCTCATCTCCCCACGGTAGCAGTAACTTGCGGAAAGTAACAAAAGACAGGAAAATACAATCTGTACTTATTGTAATAACTCCATGATTATGATAAAATTGTGAATGTATATGGATATTTTCGAGTTAAATCTTTCGCAGCATTTATTGCTACGTGGAATTTGATTTAATATGAACGGAGGGAGGATTGGCTGTGCAAAGGAAGCTTAGTAAACCGCTTTTGGTTAGCATTGTTATTCTGCCGATTTTAATCATCATCGGTATGACATTGCTTTTTCTTCAAAATCATCGGTATAATACCCGTGAAAGGGTACATAATTTTTTGGACGGCAGACGAGAGGGTACTGCATTTGTATTTGATGATGTTACGGTAGATATTGTTACAAGAGGAGGAGATACCGGCGCATGGATGAATGATCCTGTTTTGGATGAGGATGAAAATGTTCTTTACAAGGAGTCTGTAGGTACAATCTATGAGCTGGTAGTTATCAACAATTCTTCTGATACAATTACCGACTGGAAGGCTGTCGTATATATTCCTGAGGAAATGTGTATAGTCAATTCATGGAATGGAGACTATGAAATTCATCAGAATGTGAATTCAGGAAATGAAAGTGTACAGGCTCTTGACCTTGCAGAGTATTCTAAGTATGACATCATACTAGAGCACTTTATGACAGTGTCCGGAGCTATGGTTCGATTATATGAGGGGGATTATTTTACATATTATCCTGATGTGGCAATGGGCGAAATGCCCATAGCTCCAAAGCAGAAAGACTCAGACAAGGAAAGCAGTGCCAGAATTGGCTTTATCATGTATATTCCGGAAAAGACCATTGACTATGTAGCGGATTTTTCTAAAGGAGAGATACACTACCGTCTGCACACCAGTGTTTTAAAAAGTCCGTTTTTCTGGATACTTTGTGTAGCGATGATTATCTGGACCAGTTGTTTCCTTGCAATGATTATTGTAAAGGTTAATCTGCGACGTATGATTGAACAGCAGAAACGCGATGAGCAAATTATTGAGCAGACCATGCAGACGATTGTCAACTTCATCGAGGCAAAGGATCCGTATACCAAAGGTCACTCGATGCGTGTTGCCCAATATTCGAAGCTGCTTGCCGAAAGTATGGGATTTTCTGAGACTGAATGCAAAAGCTTTTATTATATTGCACTGATGCATGATTGCGGAAAGCTGTATATACCGGATAATATTCTTACCAAACCGGGCAAGCTTACCGATGAGGAGTATGAAATCATGAAAAAACATACCTTATTCGGCGAAGAACTCCTTCAAAAATTTACTATAATTGAGGATATTGGCATGGGTGCGTTGTGCCACCATGAGCGCTATGATGGAAACGGTTATCCTAATGGACTTGCAGGCGAAGATATTCCGGTTATTGCCCGTCTTATCTGTATATCAGATGCCTTTGATGCAATGAACAGCTGCCGCTGTTATCGAAAAAATCTTACGCCTGATATTATTTTTAATGAGCTTAAGAATAACAAAGGAAAACAGTTCGATCCGATTATGATTGACCATCTACTGAAGCTTATTGAAAGCGGTGTAATCACCATGTCAGACAATGTTGAAGGCGAATAAACATTCATCGTGGCACTTACATATATCTGAAATCTATTTAGCATATTGGACAAGCGATATTTAATATGCTGTTATGGGTAGGTTGTATAACATTTTATGGATTATATGTAGGAGGGATAGCCGATTGAAGGATGGCGAGCAGGAAACAATATGCTATACCATTGAAAGAGAATTTTTAGCCAAAATCACTGTCGCAGAACTTGTAAACCTAATTATTCAGATCCATGTAAAAGAACAAAACGGACAAGAAACTGTTTCGCCGTGAAAAAGCAATGAAGAAACATATACTTTTCAACGTGGCTGCATATATCAGGTTATCCAGAGAGGACGGCGACAAGGCAGAAAGCGACAGTATTGGAAATCAGAAAAAACTGATTACAGATTACTTAAAAGATAAAGACGACTTTGTTTTGTACGACATATACATAGATGACGGTTTTACGGGAACGAATTTTAACCGCCCGTCATTTAAGAGAATGGTTGCAGACATAGACGCAGGCAACGTGAATTGTGTGATTGTGAAAGACCTTTCAAGGTTCGGACGTGATTACATTGATACAGGAAAATATTTGGAACGCTACTTCCCTGATAATGAAGTGCGTTTCATTTCCATTACGGATAATATTGACAGCATGAAGCAGGCTTACGATATGCTGCTGCCTATAAAGAATATCTTTAATGAGCAGTATGCAAGGGACATTTCAAAAAAAGTCCATGCTTCCATGAAAACCAAACAAAGAGCAGGGGAATTTATAGGGGCTTTTGCTTCCTATGGCTACAAGAAATCGCCTGCTGATAAAAACAAACTGGTTATTGATGAATATGCCGCCGAAGTTATCCGCAAAATCTTCAACCTCTATATAGAGGGACACGGAAAAATCCGTATTGCGGCTATGTTGAATGAGGACGGAATTGTATGCCCGTCCGAATACAAAAAGATAAACGGAGATAATTACAGAAACAGCAACCGTTTAGAAAGTACCTCTTACTGGACATACTCTACCATAAACCGTATTCTTCAAAATGAAATGTATATCGGTAATATGGTACAGAACAAAAAGAGCCAGAGAATGAGGGGGAAATCAAAAGCCCAAGACAAGGAAGATTGGATTGTGGTAAAAGGCACACATGAAGCGATCATTGATGATGAAACATGGAACAAGGTACAGGATTTGTTAAAGCGCAGGACACGCAACCTTGACTTAAATTCCAACATGAGCATTTTTGCAGGTTTTTTGAAATGTGGGGATTGCGGCAGGTCTTTAGTAAAGAAAGTCGGAACGCCGGGACACGGCGGGGGTATTATTAACTATTATTGCGGGACGTATGTACGTTCCGGCAGACAATATTGTACTCCGCACCCGATACCGCATTTGGTTCTGGAAAAAATCATTTTGGAAGATTTGAAAGCAATCATGCAGAACATTGATAATTTGCGTGAAGTCATTGAACAGAACCAAGCAACAGCAGTTACAGTAAAGCGGATAAATGAAAATGAGAAAAGCCGTTTGACCGCTGAACTGGAAAAAGTGCGAAAGCTGAAAAAGGCGGTTTACGAAGATTATCGAAGTGAGCTGATTTCCAAAGATGAATTTGTCACATATCGGCAGGACTACCTAAAGAAAGAAGAATTATTGGAAAAGCAGCTTGAAAGCATTGTCAAACAGCAGGAAGAAGCTACGCCGGATATTTTTAACAATCCGTGGATAAAACGCCTGTTAGAACTTAAAGCCGTTGAAAAATTGGACAGGGATATTGTGGTAGAAATGATACATGAGATAAAAGTATATGAAAATCATAAAATCAAGATTACTTACATTTTTTCAAATGAGTTGGAAGCATTTTTTCAAGAATGCATACGCCAATAACTATGCGGCTATCACTCTAAGATTTGATATGGCTCGCCTGCGGCTGTTATATGCTGCTATACACTTAAATCTTAGAGTGACAGCCGCAAATTACCGCTCCCCCACGCAGCATCAAATGTAAGACTGACAACCTTCTCGTCAGTCTCAACAGAATAAATAGGAAGTCGGTCCTCCCAGTGCTCTCCAACAACTGCAAGAACCTCCTCCCTATAATTTAAAATACACATAAAAGTAGCAAGCGCCAGCATACAAGCTATGGCTGTTTTAATCAGATTTCTATTGCTACTGTCAATTTCAGGAAGCTTAAGCATATCATTCTCACATTTTTTTACAAATATATGCATCTGCCCTAAAAATAATTCTACATAAAACCGTTTTCACTTACCATATCTAAGGTCTAAACAAGGTTAATCTTTCTGAAATTCTTTTTTCCACGCTGCAAAATAAACTCGGACGAAAAATCTTCACTTGTATAGGAAACGGATATATCTTCTACCTTTTCCTTATTGACGGAAACTCCTCTCTGCTCGATGGCACGCCTTCCCTCATTTCGTGAGCTTACAAGTCCCGATTTTACAAGAAGGGTAACAATATCTATTTTTCCCTCCTTAAAATCATCTTCGGATATATCTGCTGAAGGAATGTTCTCGGTACTGCCTCCTGCAAAAAGTCCCTTTGCAGCCTCTAAAGCCCTTTTTGCTTCTTCCTCGCCGTGAACAAGCGCCGTAAGCTCATATGCAAGAATCTCCTTTGCCTTATTAAGCTCGCTGCCCTCATATTTTTCCATCTCGGCAATCTGCTCAAGCGGAAGGAAGGTAAGCATCTTAATACATTTTATTACATCCGCATCATCAACATTTCTCCAATATTGGAAAAACTCAAACGGAGTAGTTTTTTCAGGGTCAAGCCATACCGCTCCCTTCTGTGTCTTACCCATTTTCTTACCCTCCGAATTAAGCAGAAGGGTAATTGTCATTGCATGCGCATCCTTTCCAAGCTTACGTCTGATAAGCTCTGTTCCTCCAAGCATGTTAGACCACTGGTCATCACCGCCAAACTGTAAATTACAGCCATATCTCTCGTACAGTGCATAAAAATCGTAGCTCTGCATTATCATATAGTTAAACTCAAGGAAGCTTAAGCCCTTTTCAAGCCTCTGTTTGTAACACTCGGCGGCAAGCATTCTATTTACTGAAAAATGTGCTCCCACATCGCGGAGAACCTCAATATAGTTAAGGTCCAAAAGCCAGTCCGCATTATTTACCAAAAGAGCCTTACCCTCTGAAAAATCAATAAATTTGGACATCTGATTTTTAAAGCACTGACAGTTATGCTCTATTGTTTCCTTCGTCATCATCTGCCTCATGTCAGTTCTTCCCGACGGGTCGCCAATCATTCCCGTTCCGCCGCCCACAAGAGCTATAGGTCTGTTTCCTGCCATCTGAAGTCTTTTCATAAGGCATAAAGCCATAAAATGTCCCACGTGAAGACTGTCCGCAGTAGGGTCAAAGCCAATATAAAATGTAGCCTCCCCTGCGTTTATAAGTCTTCTTATTTCCTCCTCGTTCGTCGTCTGCGCTATAAGTCCGCGGGCAACCAATTCCTCATAAATTTCCATAATAACCTCCTAAAAAACTTAAATAAAAAAGCTCCGCCCTATTTAAGGACGAAGCCATAACTTCGTGTTACCACCTTAATTCACGATGACCTCACAATCACCGCCTCAGCAAGTATCAAAAGCTAATACTCAGGCAAAATAACGGATGCCAAACCGTCAGCTCCTACTTAATTCAGAGTGCAGCTCCAAAATGTATTCACATGTATATCTTACCGTGCTTCTCATCAACCAGCTACTTTCTGTGGCAGCCTTATACATGCTACTTGTTTTCTTCAACGCCTTTAACATGGTCATTCTACAATAAAATATGGAATTTGTCCATACATAATTTATCCTATAGATTATTTACAGGTAATTTAACCCTTATCGAAGGTTATTACCGTAATATAGGATTCCTCCTTATGAGCCAGTCTGTCATCTATTTCCCTCTTTATCTTCTCCTCTTTTATTTTGCAGTCAAAGGGTATCAGCATGTCAAAAACCAGCTTTATATTATCACCACATGTAAATGCCCTGAAATCATGTACAGAAAGAGCGCTGTCAATCTCTTTGGCAATATTCTGTATCATCTGCCTGCACTCCCTCGTGAGCTCATCCTCAGGGTCAACAGGATCCATATGAATGGTAATGTTTATCTTTAAGGTGTTATATATTTCCCTCTCCAGCTTATCGATTGCTTCATGGATATCCATAATATTTTTTCTGCAGTCCACCTCAATATGGGCGCTTCCCATCATATTACCCGGTCCGTAGCTGTGTATAACAAGGTCATGCATACCGAGAGAAACATCACTTGCCCCAACGATAGCCTCAAGTCTTTTGACAAGTTCCTCGTCAATGTGGCGTCCTAAAAGCAAATCCACAGTTTCCTTTACAATGCCGTATCCTGAAATAAGAATAAATGCAGATACCAATATACCCATTATTGCATCAAGAGGAAAATCCGTCCAAAGCGAGCCCACAAGGGCAATGAGCGTAGCCGAGGTTGCCGCAACATCATTCATGCTGTCCTTTGATGTGGCAAGCATGATGCTAGAGTTAATCCGCCTTCCAAGCTTTTTGTTAAACAAGCCCATCCATATTTTAACACAAATGGAAATTATAATCACAACAAGGGCAACATAAGAAAATTCCAATGAGGTTGGGTGTATAAGCTTATCAAATGAATTTTTAAGCAGCTCAAAGCCCACTACAATAATAACCACTGCAATAACAAGCGACGTAAGATATTCCATTCTGCCATGTCCAAAGGGATGGTCCTTATCCGCAGGCTTCGCAGCCATCTTGTAGCCCAAAATAGTTACAAAACAGCTTGCACAATCAGAAAGATTGTTAAAGCCATCCGATATAATTGAAATCGAGCCTGACATTATACCTATCAAAAGCTTTGAAACACAAAGAAAAATATTGCAGAAGATACCAACAAGGGAACTGAAAATCCCATAGTGCTCCCGCACCAACGGATTATCAAGCTGCTCATAATTTTTCACAAAATGCTTTACAAGAAAATCAGTCATCCCATTTCCCCTTTTACAATAATTTTAAGCCTTATTTTCGTATGCTGCATTACCAACTCCCATCGCCATAAATACAAAGAAAAGCGGTGTAGTCATGGGTTGGTTTAAATTTATCAGCCCCTGAACAAAATATCCTACAATAACGGATAATGAAATATATGTTATTATATTTTCTTTTTTATTCTTTAAAATGTAAATAAATGACGTTGCCACCATTCCTATATAAGAAACAACTCCAAAAAAACCTATCGTAAGCAAATACTGCAAAAGCTCATTATGTGCATTATCATACACCTTGCCCGTAATATCAAGCATCTCATCGTGGAAATTGGAAACAGTGAGCATTCTTACGGTTTCCTGTCCATATCCAAACAGCTTACGCATAAGCGGTGCCTCATTAAAAAGCTCCACACATTTCGTCCATATATATCCCCTGTATGTGCCCCATTTATAATTGAAATCAAATATGGACAGCTTAAGCATATTTCCTATAATCACAAATACTACAAGCCCTACTCCCACAGCCACAAGAAATATAACTGATGCACGTTTTTTATTTATATTTTCCGTCCTTTTCCTGAGAAGAAATGCTATAAATAAAGCCAATAAAGCAACAGCAGTCAATATAAGCGCAGTCCTTGTATTGTCAAAAATACGGGCTATGCCCTCACGCTTGTCATATTCCTTTACAATATATCGGTTTATAAATGCTGAAATAAGATTGCCTATTGCCAAACCACTTATACACATAAGCATTTTGAAAACATATCCGTCCCTTATGGCTAATGCAAATAAAATGACGGAAACTGCAAATATACCCATATATACGCTGTCGCTATTTGCAATCATCATTGACATTCCGCCCATAACAACAATAATTCCTGCAAATATATTATATACGGTTTTTTTGGAAAAAACGAATATGGAAATTGCAACGGCAAGGGATATTACAATAAAGCTGGCATAAATGTTTATATTTCCAAAGGTTGACATAAATATATTAAACTGTTTTTTTGAAACCCCATCCCTGTAATGCATAAAATCATTTCCCATATGCTGTGCAATAGCAACAATATATGAAAAAAATGTGGTGACAAGAAAAAGCAGATACAGCCATTCATGGCTTTTTATGCCCTTAGACAGGAAAATAATTACAATGCATATAACAAAGAACATATAAAATCCCATATATCTTCCTTCTTCACCGTAAAACGATTTTGCTCTCTGGGCAGAAAATATAAAGGATATAATATTACATATTAAAAAGAACTGCATCCACGTAACAGGCGACTTGAAATCCGTTTTATGAATTCGCATATTACCTGCCTCAAATTTTTCATCTATTAAAATTCTTGTAATCGCCTCTGCAGCCAAATAATATATAATAAAAAGTATAGATACACAAACAAAAAATAAATATCTTGTTTTTGTTATATCAAAATATTTATTATGCATAACTATCATATATGCACTGAAGATTATTGTTATATATATAAATTTTGCAGTATCCGTAAGGCTGATTTTATCATATTCAATTTTTTTTCTTTTTTTCTTTTTTCCCATACCAAAATCCTGACATTTAATTTGTTTTTGTTGCTTTTAATGGTATTTTATAGTAAAATATGTATGTCATATGGAAAAATATCATTCTTATATCAATCTTCCAGTTTTTAATTGGGCAATAACCATACCATATGACCAAAAAGAGAAGCGCACCCTTGCTTCTCTTTTTTGCTTTAAGGAAACCCCGCTTAGAGTATACAATATACCAAAAAAGCCCTGATGAATAATCAAGGCTTATTTAGTGCGGGAGAAGGGACTTGAACCCTCACGACGTTGCCATCACTAGATCCTTAGTCTAGCCTGTCTGCCAATTCCAGCACTCCCGCATTCAATATAAAAGCATTGGGCATTCGCTCAACGCAAGTAGTATATTACCATTTAAGCATTATAATGTCAACTGTTTTTTTATTTTTTATTCATATATTTTTATTTTTTGTAAATAAAAGAAGGCTTGCCACAGGTAAGTTAATACACAATAACTTCTTACTGCAACAGCCTCTTTTATTTTCATATTAAGCAAGCTTTGACTTTGCTATATCAACAAGCTTTGCAAAGCCTTCTGCATCGCTGATTGCCATCTCTGAAAGCATCTTTCTGTTAAGCTCAACGCCTGCAAGCTTAAGTCCATAGATAAATTTGCTGTATGAAAGTCCATTCATTCTTGCAGCTGCATTAATACGGGCAATCCAAAGCTGTCTGAACTGTCTCTTTCTCTGCTTTCTTCCTGCATATGAGGTTGCAAGTGCTCTCATAACTGACTGCTTTGCTACTCTATACTGCTTTGAACGAGCTCCTCTGTAGCCCTTTGCAAGCTTAAGTATTCTATTATGTTTCTTTCTGGCATTAACGCCACCTTTAATTCTTGCCATTAGTCTATCCTCCTAAACACTAAATATATGGTAAAATCTTCTTCATAACCTTGCTGTTTGTCTTGTCAGTCATGGCTGCTTTTCTAAGATTTCTTTTTCTCTTTGCACTTTTCTTAGTAAGAATATGACTCTTATAAGCTTTATTTCTCTTTAATTCACCTGTTCCTGTCTTTTTAAAACGCTTTGCTGCCGCCTTTTTAGTTTTTACCTTTGGCATTGTCTTTTTCCTCCTTAAATCATCTATAATTATTATAATTTTAACGTTTTTCAGCTAAAAACATTATCATACTGCGACCTTCAAACTTAGCCGGCTTATCAACAACCGCAACGTCTGAAAGCAGTTCGGCAAACTCATCCAGTATAGCCTTTGAGGTATTGACGTGAGCAAGCTCCCTACCCTTAAACCTGAGAGTCACCTTAACCTTATCACCCTTTGAAATGAATTTTCTTGCCATGTTCACCTTCGTGTTCAGGTCATTCTTATCAATATTGGGTGAAAGCCTTACTTCCTTTATCTCAATAACCCTCTGCTTTTTCTTGGCTTCCTTTTCCTTACGGGTCTGCTCATAGCGATATTTACCGAAGTCCATAATCTTACAAACAGGCGGCTTTGCAGTCGGAGCAATCTTTATCAAATCAACCCCTGCTTCCTCGGCAAGCTTCATAGCCTCCTTTGAAGTCATAATGCCAAGCTGCTCTCCGCTCTCGCTTATGACACGGACCTCCTTATCTCTAATTTGTTCATTAATCATTACCTCGCTAATAATATACACCTCCAAAAAAAAATGGATAGACAAACTATCCACACATACGCTAAAATAAAAGATGGCTGTGCCATATGACAAATCCAATCTAAAATTCTATTAACCCAAGTCGCTTCATACGCTAAGGTGAGAGTGGATACTCTGCTTCTTCAAAATACTTGAACAATTTACCACATAAACAAACAAATGTCAACTGTTTTTTATTCTGAACTTTTTTGTGTGAAAAATAGATTTTTTGTAAATACTTTTTATAAGCCATTTACATATCTTATCATTTAAAATCACTTTGAGATATTAATAATAAAATACGGAGGCTTTAAAAAATGCTCATTACAGGCGGAAAAATAATAACCATGAATGACTTGGTGCTTGAAAACGGATATATAAAAACAAACGGAAGAACAATAAGTGAAATAGGTGATATGAACAATCTTCCCGAAAATAATGATGATATAACTTTAGATGTACACGGATGTCTTGTCATGCCCGGGATTATTGACGCCCACTCCCACATAGGAATTTCGGAGGAGAAAAAGGGAACAATCGGCGACGACTGTAACGAATGTACAAATCCCGTAACACCTTCCCTTCGTGCCATCGACGCAATAAATCCAATGGATGCAGCATTTCACGAAGCTATTGCCGCAGGTATAACGGGTGTGCTTGCAGGTCCGGGCAGTGCAAATGTCATAGGCGGACAATTTGCATTTATAAAAACTCACGGCAGATGTATTGACGACATGATTGTGAAAGCTCCGGCTGCAATGAAAGCTGCCCTTGGAGAAAATCCAAAGGTATGCTACGGCGACCAAAACAAATACCCCTCCACACGTATGGCAAATGCGGCACTTCTCAGGGAAACCTTACAAAAGGCAAGACTATATAACCCCAAAGACGGATATGATGCGGATATGGAGGCAATGCAGCCTGTCCTTCAGAAAAAAATACCCATGAAAATTCATGCACACAGGGCTGATGATATTCTGACTGCAATAAGAATTGCCAAGGAATTTGATATAAACATAACCTTAGACCACTGTACGGAGGGACACCTTATTGCAGAGTACGTTAAAAAATCAGGTTTTCCTGCAATTGTCGGAACAGACCTTACATCGAAAAACAAAATCGAGGTTGCAAATATGAGTTTTAAAACCTGTGGTGTTTTAAATAAAGCAGGGGTACTTACCGCCATCACAACAGACCACCCCGTTGCTCTCATACAGTATCTTCCACTGTGTGCGGGGCTTTCCGTGCGCGCAGGACTTCCTATGGAGGAAGCCTACAAGGCAATCACAATCAATCCCGCAAAAATATGCGGCGTTGACGCACGTGTAGGCTCCCTGGAAGTCGGAAAAGACGCTGATATTGCAATATTTGACGGCAATCCCATGAATACGTTTACAAATACAGTTTATACCATTATTGACGGAAAGGTTGTATATTCAAGAGACAATGCGTGAGCTACAGGCTATTGGCTTATGATATACATTGTATCATATGGCTGGGCGTCTTGAGGTCTATTTTCACTATAAGGATTTGTCAGTGATTCAAAGTATATATACCCGTCATTTTGTTTGATTGGTTCAAAAGTCTTAAATGCCACGTTATTCATGTTACCACTGCCCTTTACTAATAAATGGCTTTCCATTGTATCAAGTTCGACATAATATACACTGCTGAAAGAATCATCTTCTTCCGTATAAGATTTAATATCCTGACCACATATAAACACAAGTATATTTCCATATGCAACCGGAGCATAGTTAAAATAACCGCCATATTCTTCTTTGTCTATTCTGCTATATTTCCCGCTTGCCTTATTGTATATGTTTATATAAGACTCTTCATAATAATTGTCGGGATTTTCAAACTGATCCCACACAATATATTTATCTGAATCAAGTGTAAGATAAATATCTCCCGTTAGCAATTCTTCCTTTATGCCATTTTGCCAATCAATAGGTTCCTCATCCATGCCATATACTTCCTCAATACTTGGAACTCTGGTAATAATTTCTCCGTCCTTTAAGGTATCGTGGTATATAATTTCACTGCTGTCCTGTCGGTACCATTCAAGATTTTCATTATATTCGATACCTGTCAGGGTCATAAAAGGGCTGTCATACACATAATGAAACATATATTCCACCATTCCGTTTTCAATATCCTGTCTGAAAACCACCACCTGATTTGGCCATACAAATTCTTCTTCCCGATAATATACGAGGTAATACATATATCCATCATGCAAAATATAGTCTGATACGATTCCCCTTGAATAACCGGGTCTATAGTCTTCATCCGGATCGGCTTGTGACATATCTATCTCAATTTTCTCTCCCGTTTTGTTTCCGTTTTTTATGGATTCATTATCTACAAACGGGAGTGCATGTACAGACAAGGTTTTCATAGTTATGCCATGTTCGTGGACAGAATCATCCTTCAATGAACAACCTATAATACAACAGGAAATTATTAATAATATCAGCACCAGACAGTTCAGCTTTTTCTTCATAAATAACTCCCTTTACTGACCATATATAAGATACCTGCCAGACTCATTATATACTGCTTGATATGCTTGCTTAACAGGAATTTGTGTGTGTGTACCACCATATTTTGAATCATAATGACAATCCTTAATTGTAACCTTATATGTTTCTCTGTTATATGTATCTAATGACAGATAGTGATAATATTTTTTTCCATTATAATATGATAACGGACTTGTTATTGCATGTAAAAGAACCGGTCTGTTGTTAATAAGGCTGTTCCATATTTTATTTTGAAAATCGGATTGTGACAAAGTGTGTCCCTCTACATATGCATACTTATGACTTGATACAAAACCATTTAAGTATAATGCAATCTCATATACATATAATGAGCCTGTTCCCTTTTCACGTCTTGCCCCCGGGGCTTTTGCGTCATCGTACCTGTTATACAAAGTTGCCATTTTCTGTGCATCTGTGCTTCCTGATATACTATTCTGTTTTCCCAAACCATACATTGTCTGCAATAAAGTTGCAGCAGAACAGTTTGAATTTGTTGTCTGTTTTTTTACAGGAACAGTACAATAAGCTGTTTTTCCATATGTATCTGCTGACATTGGCGATGCCGCATTCATTTGATTCATTCGGTCTGCAACCAATTCATCAATATAAGCGTCTGCAACCTCACTGCTATAAGCCTGCATTCTTGCAAATTCTTTGTCATTTTCATATTCCTTCAATATCTGTTCCCTTATTTCCTCCTCAATATCATTATCCTGCGCTTTAACATTCAATGGTAAAACTAAGAAGAAAGCAACTGCAAATAAAATACCAAATACGACTTTTTTTCTTTTTTTAATGTTCATATTTTTTAATCCCCTTTCAAATTTCATCTTGCACTTTCACATAAGATGATTAACCTTTTTCGACAGTTACTAATCATATTTCCAAAACCAATCTTAATTAATTTTATTCTCTGCACCTCCCCTCTCCTCTCTTTAATTTAACATTTCAGCCTCAAGATTCAACCCATTATAAGTGAAACGACATTTTTTGCCATTTATTGCACTAAGCAAAATATTTGTTTTTCTTGTATCAGACACTTTACTACTTTCTTGATTCTGGGATTTTCGATTTACACAATACAGACATTATATACGTTATTCATTCAAAAGCGGGGCAGATGTGAAAAAGAAGATATTTTCTGTCAAATTTGCAGAAAAAAATCGAGATCTTTAATATGCCCACTAAAAAAAGCAGGTATTAGCATTACCTGCTTTTAGTCCTTAAATATTTAAATAATCACAAGCTCTCCGTTTCTTACATCAACCGTAATTGTCGCTCCCTTTGACACATTTCCCGCAAGAATACATCTTGCCACAAGCGTCTCAATATTTTTCTGCATATATCTCTTAAGCGGTCTTGCCCCATATATCGGGTCGTAGCCTGCGGTTACAATGTGGTCCTTTGCAACATCCGATAAGGCTATCCTTATTTCCTTGTCCGATACACGTCTGTTAAGGTCGGCAAGAAGAAGCTCCACTATATTGCCGATTGCATATTTATCAAGAGGCTTAAACATAATTAT
Organism: uncultured Bacteroides sp.; assembly: GCA_964635615.1. Taxonomy (GTDB): domain Bacteria; phylum Bacillota; class Clostridia; order Lachnospirales; family Lachnospiraceae; genus Coprococcus_C. Next base: position 4,670 of record CAZWNL010000023.1, on the reverse strand, counting down.
CTCGTCAAGCCTGTTTATAAATTCCGGTCTGAAATGTGCCTTTAAGCTGTTCATTACAGCTGATTCCGCAACAGGACTTATATTTCCCGATGCATCTATCCCCTCAAGGAGGCTGTCTGAGCCTATGTTTGAGGTCATGATGAGAATTGTGTTTTTAAAGTCTACCGTTTTTCCCTTTGAGTCCGTTATGCGTCCGTCATCAAGCACCTGAAGAAGCACGTTGAACACATCAGGGTGAGCCTTTTCTATCTCGTCAAAAAGCACTACTGAGTAAGGTTTTCTCCTCACTGCCTCCGTAAGCTGTCCACCTTCGTCATATCCAACGTATCCCGGAGGCGCTCCAATAAGCCTTGCAACACTATGTTTTTCCATGTATTCGCTCATATCAATACGAACCATACTTGCCTCATTGTCAAACAACGCTGCCGCAAGCGTCTTAGCAAGCTCCGTCTTTCCGACACCTGTAGGTCCAAGGAACAGAAATGAGCCGATTGGCTTTGTCGGGTCCTTTATGCCCGCCTTTGACCTTATGATTGCCTCAGATACAAGCTCCACTGCATTATCCTGTCCGATTACCCTCTTGTGCAGCTCATCAGCAAGATGGAGTGTCTTATTTCTCTCTGTCTCCGTAAGCTTTGATACAGGTATCCCCGTCCATTTGGAGACGATCTTTGCAATCTCCTCATCCGTTACAACCTCATGGACAAGACTTCTATCCTTTTGGGAAAGCTCTGCCTCAAGGCTCTCCAATTCCTGCTTAAGCTGCGGTAGCTTACCGTATTGAAGCTCAGCAGCCTTCTCTAAATCATAATTTCTCTGTGCAATCTGTATACGGTCATTTAAGTCCGCTATCTCCTCACGAAGCCTGCGGACATTTTCCACACCTGATTTCTCATTTTCCCAAACAGCCTTCATCTGATTAGCTCTATCCTTAAGCTCTGAAAGCTCTTTGCGCAGTGCTGCAAGCCTTTCCCTGCTGAGGTTGTCCTCCTCATTTTTAAGGGCAGCCTCCTCTATCTCAAGCTGCATTACCTTTCTTGATATCTCATCAATTTCAGCAGGCATGGATTCAAGCTCAGTCTTTATCATAGCGCACGCCTCATCCACAAGGTCTATGGCTTTATCAGGGAGAAACCTGTCCGTTATATATCTGTCGGATAAGGTTGCAGCAGAAACAAGCGCTCCGTCATTTATCTTTACACCGTGGAAAACCTCAAAGCGGTTCTTTATTCCACGGAGGATTGATATTGTATCGATAACTGTCGGCTCATCCACCATAACAGGCTGGAAACGTCTCTCAAGCGCAGCATCCTTCTCGATATATTTTCTGTACTCGTCAAGGGTTGTGGCACCTATACAGTGAAGCTCGCCTCTTGCAAGCATAGGCTTAAGCATGTTTCCCGCATCCATGGAGCCTTCCGTTTTACCTGCTCCGACAATTGTGTGAAGCTCATCTATGAAAAGAATAATCTCTCCGTCTGATGCCTTTACATCATCAAGGACAGCCTTAAGCCTTTCCTCGAACTCGCCCCTATATTTTGCACCTGCAAGCATAGCTCCCATGTCGAGGGCAAATATCTCCTTATGTTTCAGAGAATCAGGCACGTCTCCTCTCACAATTCTCTGTGCAAGCCCCTCTATGGCTGCGGTTTTACCCACGCCGGGCTCACCGATAAGCACAGGATTGTTCTTCGTCTTTCTTGAAAGAATCCTTATAATGTTTCTTATCTCATTATCACGTCCTATAACAGGGTCAAGCTTCTGCTCCCTTGCACGCTCCACAAGATTATAACCATATTTGTTAAGCGTATCGTAGGTTGCCTCAGGATTATCAGATTCAACACGCTTGTTTCCTCTTACCGTAGCAAGCACCTCAAGAAATTTATTTCTCGTTATGCCATAGCCCATAACAAGACCCTTTACCGCCTTATTCATCTTCTCAAGTATGGCAAGGAAAATATGCTCAACGGATATATATTCATCACCCATCTGCTTTGCTTCCTTTTCGGCCTGTATAAGCACCTTAGAAAAATCAGGGCTTGTAAAAAGCTTTCCGCCCGATACCTTTGGTCTATATGCCACAAGCTTCTCGCACTCCCTTGAAAAGCTTTCAACATTTATCTGCATGTTTTCAAGGAGCTTAAATATAAGACTATCCTCAACAGTAAGCAGACTGTAAAGCAGATGCTCCTCGTCTATTTCCTGATTGTTATATTCGTAAGCAAGCTTCTCGCAGTTTTCGATAACCTCAAGAGACTTTCTTGTAAATTTTTCAGCATCCATAAAAAGCACCTCCAACTTTAACGTTTATCATCTATTATATACCTAATTGTCTCATATTAACAGATAACAAATACCTCTTTAATGTTACACTTGTTCTATTCAAAGTATAACACTAAAGAGGTATTTGTCAAGAACTATTTTTATATTTATTGAGGCCTTTTTTGCTCTTAAGGCAGTCACCTACCACATCATCTATTCAAGATTTAATCTCTTTTTACATACATAGCTTGTTATAACTGCATATAATGCCACTGAGACGGAGGCAACAGCAATCACAACTATAAGGTTCATCATAATGGTTACTTCATTGTGTTTCGGCACGTAAAAAGCATCCGTTTCCAACAGTATATACCCCACAATATATGTTATAATCCAGTTAAGTATGGTCATCAGACAAAAAACAACAACGGATATCAGCCTCTTTGCATTGTTAAACGCATGGCCTATGGCATATGACGCATTGAACATCCACAGACTTGCCAACGAAAGTATAAGAAATGTCACACATATAAGTATAACATCTATAATTACTACTGAAGCTTCGAATACACCCGAATATCTTGTTTCCAGCATTTCCTTTATACCATTACCTATTTCGCTGAAAAACGAAAAATTGCGGATAGCTATACAAATAGCAAGAGGAATAAATATAGCAATTGCGACAATAAGCACAAGGTCAAACACCATACGGGCTAACATTAAGGCAGATGTTTTTACCGGAAGTGTATGTGTCAAATATCCCTGATCCTTGAAAAACCTTTTCCCAAAATCCTGTACAGACACTAACAGCAATGCTATAACAGCCGCATACTGTGAGACCGCAAACACGACAATTAAAAGTGCATATGAAAATTTAAAAAATTGATTTTGAATATATACATATTCATTTATTGCACTCATTACGGCTACAACGCAGCTAAGACACAACAATGCAATAAATATGCTTGCAGCCTGCTTTCCCCTGTTAATAAATTCATTTTTTATAAGCTTTCCTAACATCTGAACACCTCCCTGAATATTTCATCTACGGACATACCCTTTTCCACTCTAAGCTCGTCTGCATCCTTATGACATACAATTTCACCATTTTTTAAGAAAATAACCTCATCAAGTATTTTTTCAATATCATATATAAGATGTGTTGACAGAATTATCGTAGCATTTGGGTCGTAATTTGTAAGTATGGTATTTAAAATGTAATCCCTTGCAGCAGGATCAACGCCTGCAATAGGCTCATCCAAAAGATACAGCTTAGCCCTTCTGCTCATAACCATAATAAGCTGTACCTTTTCCTTATTACCCTTTGAAAGCTTCTTAAGCACAGTTTCAGGGTCTATGTTTAAAAGCTGCATCATCTTATATGCTCTTTCCTCATCAAAATCAGCATAAAAATCCTTGAACATGTTTACAAGATTTTTTACCTTAAGGCTTTCATTAAAATATGTCCTCTCAGGAAGGTAGGACACAACCGCTTTTGTCTCAGGTCCTATCTCCTTGCCGTCTATCAATATCGTTCCCTGTACCGGACTCAACAGTCCCGACAGCAGCTTTATAAGCGTTGTTTTTCCGCTTCCGTTAGGTCCAAGAAGTCCGATTATCTTTCCGCTTACAATGTTTAAGTTTAAATCCTGAAATATCATCTTCTTCATACCATAGTGCTTCACCACATGTTCTATTTGAACTAAATCACTCATTATTTCTCTCCTTCCTACTTTTAAAACCTGCTATGTGACAGGCTCTGAAAGCTGTTCACTTTCACTTTCTTCAATATACTGCTGTACAGCCTCCACAAGCTCATCATCACCATACCCAAGCAGCCGCATTTCATCAACATAGGTCTTTATATATTTTTTACCTATATCTCCTTTCACACCCGATCCATAATCGTTTGTGTCAGAAACAAATCTGCCTGATGTTCTCTGACTGTAAAGAACTCCCTCTCTTTCCAGCTCTGATAATGCTTTTTGCATTGTATTTGGATTTACGCCTGCAAGAACGGCAAGCTCCCTGACTGATGGCACCTTATCCCCTGCCTTAAGCTTTCCCCTGGCTATTCTCAGCTTGATTTCATCCATAATCTGAATATATATGGGTGCATCACTCGTAAACTTCCATGACATTATTTTACCTCCTTTTTTTCAGCATGCTCAATCTCAATTATACGCTTCACAAAAGCGAATCCGATAATTAAGACAATTCCAATTAAAATTTTATTAAAACAGCCTTTTTTATTTTTTTTCATGGTCACTCTCCTTTCAGCAATGTCCACAGTTATATTTGTCGTATCGTCTACTTTGTACTAGCTAATTAGTACAATAGTACTATAATACAATCATCAAATAATGTCAAGTAAATTTTGACAGTAATTACAAACAAAAACACAGGCT
>CAZWNL010000022.1:0-29784 GCA_964635615.1 uncultured Bacteroides sp. | reverse complement strand
CCGCAGCAAGGATTTAAGCACACCTTAAATCCTTGCTGCGGCAGCCTGTATTTATTTCAATCTACAGTTGCGCAAACACCTGTCCTATTTTATCCTTTATAAGTATATCCGCATGTACATCCCTTGCCGTAGGCGCCATGTTTATTACCACAAGGTACTTCCCCTTGAAATAATCTATAAGTCCCGCCGCCGGATATACCGCAAGCGACGTTCCGCCTATAATAAGCATATCTGCATGGGATATATGTTCCACGGTTCTTGCAATGGTGCTTTGGTCAAGCCCCTCCTCGTAAAGAACTACGTCAGGCTTTACTATGCCATTACACTCATCACATTTTGGCACACCCTCAGATTTTACTATATATTCAAGGTCAAAAAATTTCCTGCATTTTGTACAGTAATTTCTGTGTACGGAGCCGTGCAGCTCAAGCACCTCCTTACTGCCTGCCGCCTGATGCAGTCCGTCTATGTTCTGGGTAACCACAGCCTTAAGCTTTCCGCTTTTTTCAAGCTCCGCCAGCTTTAAGTGCGCTGCATTTGGCTTTGCGTCTAAAAAAAGCATTTTATCCTTGTAAAACTCGTAAAATTCTTCAGGATTCCTCATATAAAAGGAATGGCTTATAATAGTTTCAGGCGGATACTTGTACTTTTGATTGTACAAGCCGTCAACACTTCTGAAATCCGGTATTCCACTTTCAGTGGAAACCCCTGCCCCGCCGAAAAAAACGATGTAGCTGCATTCTTCAATTGCACTTTTAAACTTTTCAATCATGTCATCACCTACTTTTCTTTGACAATCACTGTTATTGTTCCGCTTGTCTCATATGTAATTCCATCAATATCCTTAAGTACAAGTGTAACATTATTATTTGTACCTATAGACAGCTCGGCACAATTTATGTTCGGCTTTACTGCCGAAATATCAAGCCCGTCCATGACATCCTCCAAACCGGATGCTGTTACCTTATATCCATCAGAAATAACAATCTCATATGTATATTTGTTATTTTTGCCCATAAGGGTAATGTCCTTTACATTTATGTCATATGTGACACTTTCAAGCTTTTCAATTGTAACACTCACTGCAATGTCTTTATTTTCTCCAACAACAAAAACACCCTCAGGCAGATAATCATCTACATTTATCATTGTTTCAAAATTTTCCGTAAGACCGCTTACCGATAGGTCTCTAATCTCAACGGATGCAATCTTATCAATTTTTTCCTTCGGTCCCGCAATCTGAATTGTCTTCGGCTGGTAAACAACCTGCGCTACATCATACCCTGTTCCGGCAGTACCGATTGTTGAAACATTAACCGCTACACTCTTTACAGGATAAACGCTTATATTTAACTTTACATTATTCTGGCTTACAAAAAGCTTGTCATTGTGAATAACCTCCCCATAAGCATCATAAAGCTCAATTGTGTTTTCCCTTTCACACGAGGTACTAAAACCGGAAACATTTACGATTGCCCTTACCTCCGTTATTTTATCAACAGCGCTTTTCGGTCCCTCAACATTAACAATATTAGGTTTTACCTCTATCTCTCCCACCGCATATCCGTCGGCTGGCTCTCCTTCAGTTTTTACTTTAATAGGGAACTGGGTTACAACCTTATCCTCCAAATTAAGCTTCATTGTATTGTCTACATAGCTTATTGAAATCTCATCATCCAGTGAGCTTACTTTTGGTGTGACAAAAATCTGAACCGTATTTGTTATTGACATAGTCGATAAATCAGCAGTAGCAACAAAATCTTCCTTTCCAAGCTTAGTTACTACCGACCTCCTGCCTTTAACAATAATGTCAACGGTATCACCGCTTGCAACATCATATACCTGATCCAATTCCTCAAGCACCTCCCCGTTAAGCTGCTGCACGGGAATATCCTCTATTTTGACAGTCATTGAATAATCAGATACGTTCAATACAACAAACCAAAAAACAATGGCAAGAACAATTGAAATTATTTTTAAGCCTATATTATTTAACAGCTTTTTTTTCATTCATCTTCCCTCCTTTTTTTCTCCTTCTCTGACGCCTTGATTCCTGCGCCTTATTTTGGAGAGAAGTAAACTGCTTTCTAAGTGTCTCAGGATCCAAATTACTTGTGAGAGTACCTCCCTGTGCAACAGATATGGCACCGGTCTCCTCAGACACAATAATTGTAATGCTGTCGGAAACCTCACTGATACCCACAGCTGCACGATGTCTCGTTCCCAAGTCCTTATTTAAATCCGATCTTCCCGTAAGAGGAAGGTAGCATGTGGCAGCAATTATTCTGTTATTCCGTATGATAACCGCACCATCATGAAGCGGAGTATTGTGCTCAAATATATTTACGATAAGCTGCTTTGAAATTGCAGCATCAATATTAATTCCCGTACTTACATACTCTCCAAGTGCAACCTCCTGCTCAACAACGATAAGTGCACCTGTCTTATTTTTGCTCATTTCAATAGATGCCGCTACAAGCTCCTGGATTGTCTCGGCACTAAGCTTATCGTTTTTTACATTTTTATCGTCCCTTATAATTACGTCTGCTAATATTTTTTTTCTTCCAAGTTCCTCAAGGGCACGGCGAAGCTCCGGCTGAAACAGTATAATAACAGCCAGTATTCCGACATTTATCGTATTTTTGAATATCCACATAAGTGTATTCAGCTTAAACACATACGATATGGACATGAGAATTAAAAGTACCGCAATACCCTTAAGCAGTGTCCATGCTCTTGTGTTTTTAAACCAAAGTATAATATGATATATTAAGTATGAAAGTATAATAATCTCCAATATATCTGCAATGGTTATCTTTGGTAGGTACAACCAATCAAAATGTGAAATTAATTCAGCCAATATTTTTTTCAAAAATAACACCTCATAAACAAACTATTATGCTTAAAAGTTATTCCTTATCCGTTTTGTTTATATTACTTCTGTTTATATTTGTCCTGCTTGATACCGTATCTGTTCTTCCGGTATATGTTCTTCCTGAACCTGTATTTGTTCTGTTTGCACTTGTTCTTTCTGTCTGAGATGACGCAGAGCTTCTTGTTCTACCCTCATTCTGTATTCTTTGTCTGCCTGTTCCGGTCCTTGTCTCCTGATGGGGAACCGTTCTTTTTTTGATCTCCTGTGCAACCGTTTCCTCTTTTTCCGTAATCGTCTTAACATTTTTATTTTTTGCAGGCATTCCAAGCTTTGGTATTGCTTTCACATAATAATAGTATTCATCATCCTCAAACTGAACGCTTTCCTTTTTGGAGTAATCAGCAACACTTTTGCATATCTGAATTGCAAGTGCAACTAAAACACCCACAATTGAGCCCATAACCACAGAGCCGCCCCCGACATTCACATCAAGCATTGAACCGCAAATTATAAAGAAAATAATATTACATACTGCACCCACACCAATTGCAACGTACCATGAATAATCAAAGGATAATCTATGTATTGTATTTGTAATGACAATAACGATTGCAAAAACGATTGCCGCAACCATCATTTCCTTATTCTTTGTAATTCCTTTAACAATATACGTGAAGGTCTGAAATTCTTCATCAACGACAGCAGCATTCAAAATATCATGAACCTCTTTTACATATGTTGAAAAATAATATAGTAGTATGCCAAATGCTGCCGGAACCGCTCCCGTAAGACCTACAAATATTGCAACTATTAATGGTGCGGCATATTGAAGGTTTAACACATACATCACAGGGACAAGTATTAATATCCAACTGCATTCAGGAAACATTCTCATGTACAGACAGTATATCAATATAAACATAAGCAGAAACAGTGCTCCCACCTCCATAGAAACGGCAAATGCATTTATGCACATAACCGCCCCTGCAATAAGTACTACCACTATATCAGAAACCAATGCAGATATAACAGCAAGCAGAAATAAAACCATTCCCCTCTCAAATAATTCTGAATATCCATACATGGAATTAATGGAATTAAAAACAATTAAAGCTATGACAAACCTAATTAAAGGTGTCGTTATTTCATCATATTTCCTCAAAAAATCTCTTATGGCATCCCTAACAGTCAATAAGCCAGACATTTATATTTCTCCTCCTTCGCCGTCATCGGACTCATCATTATACATATGATTCTGTCTATTTATCTCTTGCATTCTCTGCAGTCTCTCATTTCTAAGTCTTTCCATCTGTTCTCTTTCAAGCTGCAATCTCCGTTCCCTTATGCGTCTTTTGTCCTCCTCAGCCTCCCGCTGCTGCCTTGAAAGGGTTTCATTTTTAGCGGCAACCCTCTCATTACGTTTACGGACATTTTCTATTATTTCCTGTTCCTTCTTTCGTTCCTCAAGCTTTTGCTGCTTGCGCATAAGCTCCATCCTATTTACCTTTAGCCTTTGATTTGTATCATTAAGTTCCGTATTCATTTCCTCGGAAACTCTTGCGTTATCATCAACAACCTTGACAATCGGCTCCTCACCTGAATCTATAGCTATAAGCCTTTTTAGATTGCCGTTATACTCTGCAAGCCCTGATTTTGCCTTTTCATACCGATACCCGTACACAAGCGACGAAAAAACAAAATATATGGCACAAAAAATCACGTACCCTGCAAGCAGCTTATACATTATACCGAAATAATCGTATTCATTTATTTTGGCAAGCACATCCTCAAAGTGCATGTATATGTACGCCGCAAAAACCGCCCAATAAACAACGGTTGATGCAACCCATGTTTTCAACACATTGCTTCTTACATAATCTCTTTTATAAAATTTGCTCATGGCAATAGCCTTGTGCATCTGCTTTTCTTCGTATATCGTAAGCTTTGTCATAAGCTTAACCCTGTTTTCATCTATCACGTTTCCACCTCTTGCAAATAATTGTATATTAACAGCCTAAGCTTTATTGTTCACATAGATAATGCAATTATATAATACTCCAGCATCTTTATATGATACCATTATAGACAGCAAAACACAAGGCTTTTGTTTATGGTTTTATTTAGGTTTTTATTTACAAATATTATATTTTTTTAGCATAATCAAGGGCTATCCAGCCTGCGCCGCTCTTAAGCTTTCCCCACTTAGCTGCTCCCTGTCCGTCTGCTTCCGCAACTATCGTATAAACTCCATGATCGGTTATTGAGCCTGTGTATTTATAATTTGTTCCTGCACCTGCACGTATATTTAAGTTATTTGCAGTAATTTTTACTAAATAACCCTCAGATACTGGTTCATCGGATTTTTCAGGCTCAACAGGTGTTGTCTCAGATACTTCGCTGTCAGGTATTCCCAGATATTTTAAAATTCCTTTTGCATAAGCCTCGCCAAATGCTCTGCATTCCTCATCAGAGTCTGCCTGTGCCGCATCCGCCTGATTGTCAACAAACACGCCCTCACAGATAACACTTGGACATGCTATTTGTCGGATAAAATAATAATAGTCGCCGTTATCACCCCTACGACTTTTAAGTCCACGGCTGTTCTGGCCTATTTTTATTACCTCCTCCTCAATCGCCCTTGCCAAATCTATTCCCCTGCTATTGGAATTTATTGAGTGATACACCTCAAAGCCGTCCCCGCCGCCTGCATTATTGTGTATATCCACCGCACAATCAGGATTATAGTCATTACACATATTTGTTATTTGAGTGCTTGTGCGGTCAACATCCGCATCTCTGCCCATTAAAACCTCAACATTTCTTGCAGTAAGGTAATCACGGCATGCCTTTGCCATTTTAAGATTTACATCCTTCTCTACAAGATATTCAACTGCACCCGAGTCACTTCCTCCATGTCCTGCATTTAAAAAAACCTTTTTTGCCATTTCATTTCTCCATTTCTTGAACATTTAGTCTGTCATGTTAATTTATGTGTTTTTAACCCATTATGTGTGTATAGCTGTATAGAAAAGTGCAGAACAAAAAAAGTGTTGCACCGTCTGATAGCCCCAGTGCAACACTCTCTTTACTTTTCTTCCTTAACCCTGACAAAGCTACGTTTTCCATACTCATTTACCTTCTCAACATATTTGTATTGGGTTTTGGGATTATTTTTTTCCAGCTCGTAATCACTTATGGCACGCTCCACCTTTTCAATAGAGACAGGATATGATAAATTTTTCTGTATTTCCTCTGCTGACATTCCGCTGTCATGCATATGTCTTACTGCATCCACATAAGCAGCCCCCGCAATCATACTCGCAAGCGCCTTTTGAAAATATATATTCTCTGACATCAATACTCCTTATCTATATCACTTATTCCATAAGTGTCCATAAAGCTTTCCAAATCCCTGTCATTTCTGATAAGCATTATATCCTTAAACTTACCTGTCCTTATGTCCTTAAAGCCTGCAACCTTCTCACCCGTACATATGCTGCTTTTTATTACGGGCCGCAGATTTTCCCTGTCATATGTAATTACAGTAGTTTTCTTTTTAAATATACCCATACATGTTCCCCATCAGATAATGTTTTTATGAAATGAATTATTTTCTGCACTCAATTTCTTTGTCAACAAGAGATATGAACTTGTCGGCGTCTTTCACGGAACCGACTACACTTCCGTAATGGGAAGGTATTGCCAACCTTGGCTTAATGATATTAACAAGCTTTGCCGCTTCCTTTGCATCCATGGTATACATACCGCCCACGGGAACAACCGCCACGTCACATTTCACCTGCCTGTTTTCATCATTTATATCTGTATCGCCTGCTATATAATATCTCGTGTTATTCATTGTTACCACATATCCAAGAAAACTTTTCCTCTTTGTGTGAAATGGCTTTAATGTATTGTAGGCTGCAACTGTATCAACATTTATTCCGTTTATTTCCCTATTCTCTCCCGGCAGCATTAATATGGTGTTCTTATCTGATATTCCAGCTTTAGCGGTCTGTTTCTCCATAGATGCAGGCACTACAAGTATTGTAGCTTCATTTTTTATCTTCTCTATATCCTTTGGTGAAAAATGGTCGTAATGGTCATGGGTGATAAAAATGAAATCCGCATCCTTAGAATTTCCCTCTATGTTATACGGATCAAAATATATTGTTTTATCCCCAATTATCTTTATACTGCTATGAACCAATACCGCAACCTCATCGTACATTTTTATACCTCCTTATTTTAAACATCAGCCCATTCCAAATTTGCTTTCAGCAGCATGCCTACCTCTCGTAAAAGTCACTCTCAGAAACAGGTTGAATTGTCTTTACATCCATTGCATTTATCCTTATAAATCTCTGATTGTCAAGATGTATTATAAGCTGGTCTATAAGATCTTCATCGCCCTGTACCTCCATCTCAACCGTTCCGTCATACAGATTTCTGACCCAGCCCGTAAGCCCTAAGCTTCTTGCCTTATGATATGCGTGGTAGCGAAAACCTACTCCCTGTACGCTTCCGTAGAATATTATGTGCCGTCTGATAATATTTTCCACTGTAATTTCCCTTTCTCACAGTCCATTATAAGCTTTGTTTTATACTATATATTTTAAGGTGTATCATTTAGAAGCTCTCACTTCATCACGATACACCTTTTATCATCAATTCATTAAAATATCCTTCAAAGTATCCATCAGTTTTACCATATCAATCGGCTTTGGAACATGAGCATTCATTCCGGCTTCCATTGCCTTCTGTCTGTCCTCATCGAAAGCATTTGCCGTCATAGCCACAATTGGGACAGCTGCCTTCGCGGAGTCCTCCAAAGCCCGAATCTGCCGTGTCGCCTCATAGCCATCCATGATTGGCATCTGAATATCCATCAGAATCAAATCATAGGTGCCCGCCTCCACATTTTTTATCCTGTCCACAGCTTCTGATCCGTCGTTTACGGTATCAATTACAAATCCCACATTCCCCAAAATTTCCTGTGCGATTTCCTGATTAATCTCATTATCCTCCACCAACAGTATCTTTTTGCCAGCTAAGAAGTCTTCCAGTTTTTTCTCCTCCGATTCTTCCTCCTTCTCTGCTCCCGACTCCACATAGGAAGCAAGCAGAATCTGACGAAGCTCGGAAAGGAAGATTGGTTTCGAACAAAATGCCGTAACGCCAGCCTCCTTTGCCTCCTCTTCAATATCAGCCCAATCATATGCAGTAAGAATAATGATTGTTGCCGTCTCTCCGATAACCTTACGAATCCTGCGGACAATTTCAATTCCATTCATATCCGGCATAAGCCAATCAATCACATATGCACTGTAAGGCTTGTTTTCTTCGATTGCAAACTCTGTACGAACGACTGCTTCCTTTCCCTGTGTTGTCCAATCAGGATTCATACCGATAGAGGAAAGCATCTTGCTGACGCCCATGCAGGTATTTACATCATCATCCACAATCAGCGCACGCAAATCCTGAAGCTTCTCCAGATGTTCTGTCTCCTGAAGATGTTCCACTGTACGGAATCGGAAGGATACGATAAATTCTGTTCCTTTCCCTACCTCACTCTCCACCTCGACAGTTCCGTTCATCATATCTATGATGTTCTTGGTAATTGCAAGACCGAGACCTGTTCCCTGAATACCACTCACTGTGGAAGTCTGCTCACGCTCAAACGGCTCAAATAAGTGCTTTAAGAATTCTTCGCTCATACCAATACCGTTATCCTTAATCCGGAACTGGTAGGAAGCATATCCATCCGGATCGCTGTCTGTCTGGATAATGCGAACGCTGACCGTCCCTCCCGCCTTTGTATATTTTAGGGAATTACTCAAAATATTCAAAAGTACCTGATTCAGACGAAGCTTATCACAGATGATCATCTCGTTTGTCACATCCAGTGTATCAATATAGAATTCAAACTGCTTTGCCTTGATATCAGCTTGTACAATCGTTTTCAGGTCATGCATGATTTCAGGAAGACTTACCTCCTCCTCATTGATTGTGACCTTTCCGCTTTCAATACGGCTCATATCTAACACATCATTGATCAGGCTCAGCAGATGCTTGCTGGACGTCATAATCTTATCCAAGTAATTCCGCATACTTTCCGGGTTGTCAATATGCGATGCCGCCAGCGTGGTAAAGCCGATAATCGCATTCATCGGTGTACGGATATCGTGAGACATATTGTTCAGGAAAGTGGTCTTTGCACGGCTGGCATACTGAGCCTGTGCCAACGCTTCCGCCAGTATCTCCTTCTCCTCCTGTTCCTTATGCACAATTTCATCAATATTACGAAATCCAACAAGGATTGTAAATCCCTCCTGTGAATTTTTTCCCTTCCCCTTAACATATATAAACTGATAAGTATGTATTGTTCCATCAACCAATACACGATAGGTTCCCGTATATTCCCTATCGGAACTAAGCTTTTCGGTCACCTTTTTAATAGAAAGTGCCTCTGAAAGCTCCTGCTGATCCTCCGAATAAACACGCTCCTTAACATACTGCTGCACAAGCGATGTATACGAGTATGTCTTCGTTAAATCTTTTTTCAGTCCCGAAGTCACATATCCCTCCAGCTTTACGACTTTAGCCGCATCCTCCTCGGTATTCACGGCATAAACATTGAGAAAATCACGGCTCAGTGCATCTACAATGGCAAACTGTTCCTCCAGCTCCTTATTTGCCTCCTTAGATGCTTGCAGCATTTTTTCTCTCCATCTTGCTCGGAGTATCAGTGCCACAATGATACCAAAAATCAGAACAATACCCAAAATCAACAGTATCATTGTCTGCGGATTAATCTGCATATACTGTGCAAAAGTCAGATCCCGCGGTGTATAAGAGGTATATTGCAAAATCAGCTGATTAAGTGTATCCTCCGGCATCTGCTTCAGGCATTTGTTGAGTATCGTCACAAGTTCGTGATCACACTCCTCTCTGACATACATATAGAATGGAAATCCTACACCATCCACGACACTGTACTGCAAGGAACCTGTAAAATCATTATTTACAAACATCTGTGCTGTGTAGGTATATACATAAGCGGCATCCGCTTCTCCCTTCAGGACAGCATTAAGTGCTTCATCTCTCGTGTCATAGTGCAGTACCTTTGCATCACCAATCATCTGCTTCTCCAGTGGTTCTTCTCCCTGAACATTCGCAACTGCAATCGTCTTAATGTTGCCCGTAAAATTAATCCTTGTCACCTTTGCCACACCAACCGACATGTAGGTATCGGTATTAAAGCCGTGGTATGTATTCTCCTCTGTCGTCAAATCGGATGTTCTTCTGTCTATCACTATATCCACGCTGTTGGAATACGCATTACTGTAATAATCCTCCCTATTTTCGGGCACAACAACTTCATATGGCAGACCACACAGCTCCATAACCTTTGCAAAATAATCCGGCATAATTCCCTTTAATTCCCCGTCCTCAACATAAGAATACGGGGCTCTGTCTCCCATCGCCGTTACTGTAATTTTTTTCTTTCCTGCAATAACATCCTCTATATATGCTTTCTCCCGTTCCGTAAATGCAAGCTCTGAAGAGTAGGCTTGTCCATAGTATTTGAAAAACAGCGTATTATCCCAGTCTCCTTCAGCGACATTCATCTGTTCAATGGCATAGTTGATTTCATTCAACAAATCCCTGTCCTCTTTTCGTACAATCACATAAAAATTGTCTGTCTCCAGCGTATCCAATGTTTTTTCATTATCCATTTTTCTAAGATTACTGGAGAGGATGGCATCAATACTTCCGTCCATCAAAGCATCCTTAAGCTGCTGTGAATCTTCAAATACCTTCGTGCTATAAGAAAAATGCTTCTCTTTGGCAAACTCGGCTAAGCTGTCATTCTGACTGCTTCCGGCAACCAAACCAATACACATCTCATTGTAGGTTTCATAATCCCCACTGTGATATTTCGTGTTAGATGCTAACACGGAAATAACCGTACTGTTACGTCCAATCGGATAGGAAAAAGCAAATTGAGCTTCACGTTCCGGAGTTCTCCTTGCCGATGTAACCAAGTCAATCTCACCATTTTCTAACATATCCAGCATATCATTCCACGATTTATCATATCCGACATAATCAAAATTCAGATGTGAATATTGTGAAATCATCTGCAAAACTTCAATACCATATCCGGTCAGGTTTCCGTCCTCATCCTTTGAATGGTAACCATCAAAATAGAAGACGCCTGCCTTTACCTTCCGATTAACCGCTTTGTCCCCCGTATTTACATCAGATGCTTCTCCCGGTATAAAATTACATAATATGAAAAACAGACATAATAATGCTGCCATCCATCTTTTTCTATATTTTTTACCTAAAACACGCATAATTATTGTTCCCTTCCAACCTTTCTCAATCCAGCCTTACAACCTGATTTTTTCCCGCTGCCTTTGCCATATAAAGAGCCTTGTCTACCCTGCTATAAAGTGCATCGGCAGTTTCATCCTTTGCCTGCGTTACTCCAATACTGACTGTCTGGCATCCGGCAGTTTCATAAGATATCGAAGAAAACTCCAATCGGATTTTTTCTGCCAGAGCTACCGCATCATCTGCATTACTATCCGACAATAATATCATAAATTCTTCGCCACCCCAACGACCGAGTGAACGGGAGTGTACTCCGATGGTTGTATTTCTGAGGACATCGGCCAGTGCCTGAATTACATGGTCTCCCTCTTTGTGCCCATAGACATCGTTTACCTTTTTAAAGTTATCAATATCCAGCATAATCAAGGAAATGTTACTGCTCATTCCCTGTTTATTATGTTCGTCCAAAGCACTACGGATTTTTCTCTCAATCTCCGCACGGTTATAAAGTCTCGTTAACCCATCTGTAACAGAGCTTATAGCAAGCCTCATATTCATTTCCTCTAACTCTGCAGTAGATGCCTCGATAAAGGAAACAAAACGTCTGATAATAGGTATCTTCTCGTCATTGTCAATCTGCGCCTTGGCAATATTCACTTTTGGGCCTGTCTTCGGCATATCTCCCTCTCGCATGGCAACAACTACAAGGGTCACGTTGAAATTGAGCATATCTCCCTTTATGCGCAAAAACTCTCCATGCGTATAGAAGCCTGTTGTAGGCGCAACACTGTTAAACAAAATCGTCTCGTCACTGATATTTTCATCTCCCCAAAATGCCTTTCTGGCAGCACAGGAAAACGTCTGTATAACTTCAGGACAAAAGTCCGCTATGTTCTGTCCATCCTCCCTGATACTGGCAAGAATTGTTTCCGGGTCGCCATAAGCCAGCCTGACAATCGCATCCTCCTGCACGTCAGAGGACATCACAAGAGAATCGTCATTATTGACTGCCAAAGGGCAACGCAAAATATCAATATCGCCATGTTCCAAAAAAAGCGGGAATTCCAATGTGTTGGAAAAGAATCTGTCATTTTTGTTAATATTTAAAAATCTGCGGTAAACGTCCAGGGCTGGTTTACCGTCCAGCTCATACAAAATCTGCCTGTCCGCCTTTGTAACCTTGAATTTTCTTTTTAATGGCTTCCAGCCCGAAATCAATGTGCTATATATATGAAAATCCTCTCCGCCCAACAGCAGAAAAATGATACCATGCTCTAAAAAATCATTTCCTTTCGAAAACACAAATGCCGTTTCATCATCCATATCAGGATTAAATGCACCGCCGCCAAATACCTGAATATCCTCTCGCAAAAGGGTCATTTCACTGCAAAACTCCATCATGGACATATCCATGATAGTAGCATGCATCTCCACTGCCTGAACCCATGGATTTTCATCACAGTATTTTTTCAACAATGCCACATCCTCAGCTGCATTTTCCTCCATAAAAGGCAACTGCAAAATTTTCGCCTGCGTAGTCTCACATTCAAAAATAGTGCAGGTTAAAATAATTTTGGTGTCTGCCAATGCTCCATCCATAATATTGGCATTCGTTGTACATCCCAAATAAAGCGCATCCGGCATTTCATCATCCAGACAAGCGCAAATATGCCGGATATGTTCAAGCTCCATATCCTCCGAATATATTCTGAATATGGTAGCATAACCCGAATGTGAAGTACGCCATTGTTTGATTTCCTTCAATTTTTCAAGAAATCCCTCATCATCTTTATACGGAATCTGAAATTGTTTCATGCCTTTCTCCTTATTATTTTCATAATAATTTTTACAATATATTATAATTGTTCTTTATTGTTTTGGCAATGTTGAAAAACTAATTAATGAAACAATTAAGGGCAAGCCCTCAAGGGTCTTTGCTTTACGCCTACGCCCCGGTACTATTATACCGTTTCAGACCCATGTGCCATAAGGCATACGCAATAAATCCCATAACCAGTGCAATAATCGGAGACCAACAAAAGACATGTGAATATGGAACGGCTTTCCCAAGCAGCATTGCTACAGGATAGTAGCTTGTAAACGCATAGGGAACAACAAACGTGAGTAACACTTGCATTCCCCGTCCATATATCTGTATCGGGTAGTCGCAGAAATTTTTAAGACCATAATTATTATCTGTCAACAATGACACTATTTCCTCACTTTTTATCGTCCAAAAACTGATAGCTCCGGTTATGACCGTGATAGATGAAAAAATTACAAATGCCGCAAAAAGACAGATGAGGTAGTAGCTGACTCGTTCCACCGTCCAATCAATGTGCAACTGTTTCATGCTATATATCCAAAATACAACAGAAATGAACAGCCGTGGCAGGAAGGTATACTGAAACTGCTGAAGGACCAGATATACAAATGGACTGATTGGCCTCGTCAGATACAGATCAAATTTTCCCGTGCGAACCAACTCTCCAATATCCCGCATTGGACTCCAGAAGAAAAAACAGCTAAATGAATAAGCAAGCCAACTTGTCGTAAACATAAAAAGCACCTCATATTTGTTCCAACCCGCAATGGCTTCAAAATTGTAAAAAATCACCCAGAAACCCGCAAAATAAATTCCGATTAATATCGTATTTGCAATCAATTCCAGCAAGAGTGCAAAATGATACTCCAATTTTCCCTTCAAATACACGATTACAAATCGAAGATATAGTCTTATGTATTTCATAGATTAACCTCCTTGAACAACCAATTTGTTCCTGCCCACATGCCAGATAATTTGCACCAAAATGTATAGTATGACCAACCACATCACCTGAACACCAATGTCTTGCCAGATTTTATTGACCTTCATGCTGCTTGTCAGAATAGAAACCGGTACTGCGTAAATTGCACGAAACGGAAGAAACAAATTTATTCTATACAGAGTTTCCGGAAACATTGTGACAGGAATCCATGCTCCGGACAACAGCTTATATATCGCATTGAAAAACATGTTGAGCGGCCATGTCACAATCAGCCAGAAGGCAAGAAGCCCAATTATAAGAGAATAAAGAAACTGAATACAATATGCAAGGAGAACAGAAAGGACTCCAAATCCAATCTGACCAAAACATATAAGCGGCAAAGATATACTTGTTTTCACAAGTACGATAAGGGGAACCAGATAACACAGAATTTTGATAGCCGTATCTCCCACATGTCTTGCAAGCAGCATCCGCTTGAAGCCAATCGGACGGATAAGCTCTGTGGCAATATTCCCCGACTGTATCTGGGCATTGATTTTTTCTATAATATTGCATTCAATGACAGTAGAAACGAGTGTGGCTACCACAATATACCGGAGTGTATCTGCTTTATTCAGTTCCGGATTTTTCACGCTGTTTGAGGCGAACAGGGCTGACCATATACAAAACTGCAGATACAGATAGATTATCTTTGAAAACAACTTCGCCCATACAGTGCTGGGATATACGAGATATTCCTTCATTCCGATTCTCACATGGTCAACATATTTTTTCATAAAAAGCTCCCTTCATATATATGCTTGATTATCTGCTCAAGATTGATCTCTTCTTCGCTCTGACTTTCACCATACTGTATGGCATAGCTCTTTTTCATAGCATCCAGCGAACCATCATATAGAAGGCTTCCTCTATCAATCACAAGCATTTTATGGCACAGTGCTTCAATGTCGGAAACATCATGCGTCGTCAAAATCACGGTTGTATGCCGCTCTCGATTAACCCGATTGATAAAATCCCGAATCCTGTCCTTTGCCAGCACATCGATTCCTATCGTTGGTTCATCCAGAAATAAGATCTCCGGATTATATATCAGTGCCGCAGCCAGATCTGCTTTCATCCTCTGCCCTAAGCTAAGCAGCCTGGGCGGTTTATACATGTACTCCTGCAGATTTAGAATATCCGTGAACATCTCCATATTTTTGTTATATACTTCATCCGGGATACAATACATATCTTTGAATAGTCGGAATGATTCAATCACCGGGATATCCCAGCACAACACACTTCTCTGACCGAACACAACTCCGATCTTCATCATGATCTCCCGACGTTTTTTCTTGTAATCCAGCCCATTGATCCGCATGCTGCCGCTATCCGGTATCAGGATTCCTGTCAGCATCTTTATTGTCGTCGATTTTCCCGCGCCATTTGAGCCTATAAAGCCCACAATATCCCCTTTTTGTATTGTAAAAGAAATATCCTTTACCGATTCGATCTGTAAATACTTCTTGGCACTCAATAAACCGCCCTCACGATTCTTTACCTTAAAGGACTTCCTGAGTTCTATTGCTTCGATACTGGTATTATCTGTATTCATCTTGCACCTCCCCTACTTATCTAGTATAATAACTCTATACCAACCATCAGTAAAATTGAAAAACCAGATGCAAATATTCATTTTTTTTGATAGGAGAAAAATAATGACGCTTACGCAGCTTTCAACCTTTATTGCAATCGTAGAAAACGGCAGTTTTACTGCTGCCGCCAATCAGCTTGGTTATGCACAGTCAACGATCACAACACAGATAAAACAACTGGAAGATGAACTGAACTGTCTGCTCTTTGAAAGGCTCGGAAAATCACTGATACTCACGCAGCAGGGGAGACATCTGATAGAATACGCTCAGAAAATGTTACAGCTTGAGCGGGAAATACTGCTTGAAGTTTCCTCCGAGGAGCCAAGCGGAATACTGAAAGTAGGCGTATCAGAATCATTGTGCTATCAGGAACTGCCAAAAATGCTGGCAAACTTCAAGAAGCAATATCCTAAGATTGATATACAGCTGCAATTCATCACACATGATACATTTCCATCGTTACTGAAAAAGGGGGAACTGGATCTCGTCTATACCCTGAATCCATCCATAGACGCACCGGAACTGACCTTACTATATAAGAAAGAAGAAACTCTTGGATTTTATGTAAGCCCAAACTATCCACTTTCAGACAAAGAACAAGTGACAGAAAAAGATTTGGATAATATGCCATTGCTTTTAACAGGAGAAAATTGTAATTTTCGGAAAATGCTTCTGAATGCTCTGTACGAAAAACATATCGTACCAAGAATTGTTCTTGGCACAAGTCACAAAGAAATTCTGAAACAATTTGCAATTGATAATTTGGGTATCGCTTTTATACCGGATATCACTGCAGAAAAAGAACTGACAGCCGGAGTCCTCCGGAAACTCGACTGGCATGGAAAGTCTTTTCCAATTTATTCGCAGATATTTATCCATAAGGATAAAACGCCAAATACAACAATAAATGAATTTATTAAGATGATTAAAAAATCAACCCACATTTCCTGCTAAAGTTTTCAAAAGACTAAAAATTTGTAAAACTTTATACAAATCTATTGCAAAGACTAACGAATGGTAGTATATTAATTAACAATAGGTACAAGGAGGTTTAAGATGAATCGTAAAGAAGAAATTATACTTGTCACATTAGAACTTGCATCAATAAACGGACTAAGTAATGTTTCTATGGCACAGATAGCGAAAAAAATGGGAATACAAAAGCCATCGTTATATAATCACTTCAATTCAAAAGAAGATATTATATCTGAAATGTATCAATATTTAAGAAATAAATCTAAAGAACAATTATCGCTTGCAGATATTGATTATGGCGAATTTATCAAAGGAAAAAGTATGGAAGAAGCTCTAGGGCAATCTGTATCAAATTACACCAAAATAACCTCCGAAAACAAAATGTTTACTTTTTACAAGGTCATTTATTCAGAACGGGCTGTCAATCCAGCTGCCGCTAAAATTATGGCAGAAGAAACAAGAAGGATGATTTCGGCGACTAAAAATCTGTTTTATGCTTTGCAGGTACACAAAAAAATTTGTATTAAGGATATTGATATGGCTGCTACTTCTTTTGCTATGACGGTTCATGCCATGATAGACTATCAATTAGACTGTTCCTGTTCCGGCGAACCTATTTCACAGGACATGATACAAGATTATATAAAATGGTTTTGCAATCAACATGGAGGAATGAATAATGAAGAGAACATTGATTAATTGGTTAGGACTTTTGGGTATAGTATCATTGCTGTCCTATACCGCAGCGGTAATTTTTACTCCAACGGCATATCCGGGTTATGATTGGATGGCACAAGCTGTTAGTGATTTAAGTGCCAACAATGCCCCATCTAAAATACTGTGGGAACAATTAGCGTCTTTATATGGTGTATGTGGAATTGTTTCAATAATGATGGTTTGTGTATTTATCCAAGGGAAACTGAACAAAACAATCCGTATTGGCATTTATCTTTTTTCCATAATGAATTGGATATCGAATGTAGGCTATGCAATGTTTCCACTGTCGGATAGCGGAAATGCAGGAGCTTTTCAAGATATTATGCATATTTATGTAATAACAGTGCTTGTTGTGCTGCTTTCTATTGTTTCTCTTGTTGTTATTATGGTTGGCGGGTATCGTGATAAAAAGTATCGTTTCTTAGCAATATGGGCGACCACAGCATTGTTACTAATGTTTGCAGGAGCAATCGGAACAAATATAGTTCCGAGGGATTTTTTTGGTATTCCAGAGCGTTTCAGCGTATTTGCTGCTACGGGATTTAATGCTGTATTGGGAGTTTACTTATTTCGCGGTTTTAACGAAGTTGGTGAAGTTCTGTAGGCAAATCATCCCAAAGTTCAGTCCTTGTGTTACATTTTCTCAATTTTTCCAATACTTTTATATCAGGGTCAGGATATACTATAAAGCTATCCATTTCTCCCTTTTCAGGACGAATTGGAAAAGCAAGCTGTTCCGTTTCGATTGAAAACTGTGCATTTACTCCTTCTTTGTTTCCTCTTGCATCAAGCCGTATCCACTTTTTATACTCTTTGATATATACACCGTTAAGTCCGTGATAAATCAAAACAGGTGCTGTTTCGTCATCTAAAATTAGCTTTTGATAACAAAAGCCTGTTGGAATAGATTTACAACGTAATAACGCCGCCAGCAAGTGAGATTTAGCAAAGCAAATTCCATGACCGGCTTTCAGTACTTCCGAAGCAGTACATGTAATGATATCCTCATTTATATCTGCTGAATGAGAAATGTTATCTCTTACATATTCATATGCTGTCTTGATATATTCAATCTCATTGTCTGCTTTTTGGAATAACGAGTCAGCAAGCTGAGTTATAATTTCATTGCTGTAATCAATCACATCGTCTTCTTTTATGTATTCATGTATGCTATCTGTTGATGGTAAAATTATCATTAGCATCTCTCCTAACATCATGTGATCTGTAATCGCAAAGAGCAGAAATTATTCTTCTATCGTAGGATTAAACGGCGAAAGTAATTGGTCATCAAATTCAACCACTTTTCCTTTACAAAGCCTATACACCTTAAATGAATTGTCCTTTGTTGGGTCCTCATCATCATATAGATATAATAATCCGTAACTTCCGATTGCTACTTCACCCACGTAATAAAACAACTCTAACAACTCCTTTGCATCTTGCGCCATGTGATTAGAAAACAATGAGTATTCAATATAATGCTCGCCGTTCAAAACTTTTATGCAAAGTCCCTCCAAGGAAAGCAATGAAATTTTATAGTTTATTGACGCTATGTCCAAATCTTCCTCATCTTCTTCTATGTAGTAATTATCTCTAAGTGTAATCCAACAGTGCATTTCTACCATAATCTCACCTCCAAATTTTATAACTGCTTAAAATAAGCTTTTAGTTCTGTTTTACAATTAGCATCAAGCTGTTTAATCTCACATCCACGAATAGCAGCTTCTAAGTGATAGAGAATAACAACACAAGTGTTTGGATATTGTTCTTTAAGCATAAAAACTGCCTGCTTACTTCCAATTTTGGTTAATTCCTCGGCCGAGTGAATACCAACTGAATGGAGTTTCTTTTCCATCGTTTTTCCTAATCCTAAAGTCGTAACTGCCGCCATAGTTTCCTTCCCTTCTATAAAATTATCTATTTTGTATTAAATATCTTCCCAGCAAACCCAAAATTATTCTACCATAAGCATACCTGCTATCAAAATAACAGTTACATAGGTTTCAGATTTTTATTGAGTCGATCCACCATCCAAGCAATCCGTTTTTCCCGTCCAGCATCTGTCTTTGCGTCAAAATATGCCCGCGTATAAGTTTTCTTTACGGATAAGGACATGCCCTGAAAATTTGTACAGGCGGGCTCATATCCTTCCAACAGTTTTAATAAACAGGCGATTTGTTCCTCTGTAACTTCCATGGATTTTGGAGCATCCCACTGACCATTCTTTTTGGCTTCCTCTATTTTCTTTCTGCCAAAATCGGTCATAAGTCCCCGTTCTTCCAGACTTTTGACCAACGCCTTATTTTTCTCTGACCACTTGCTCTTCTCCCTGCGCATAGAAAAATATTTCTTATAAGTTTTATCGTCAATGCTTTGCATCAGTCCATCAATCCAACCAAAGCAAAGAGCTTCTTCCAATGCTTCTCCTGCTTTTATTGTTTTCGGCCCGCCGGCTTTGCCAAATAAAAGCCAAACACCGTCATTTGACAAACAATGCTCATAAAGCCATTTCCTAAATTCTTCTCTGTCGGCAAATTCCAATATGTCGCTCATTGTGTCCCTCCTCTATTCCTCTTATCCGTTCCAACCACTCTATTTCCGATTTTCAAGTATAATGAACCAAATTTAAATAGTAAATATTAAATTCTCTACAATACTCTACATCCTTCTATATCGCCACATAAATATTTTATTTCATTTCTGCCCATTATTCAATCCATAATAGTCATACAATATTTGATTACTGAATAAATTTTGCCTTTTCTGTCATATATCTGTGGTCTGTTCCTACAACCTATCTTTAAAAATGTGTTTTCATTCGTTCACATACATTTTTCTTCTTTGGGTATACTATCTCTGACATTGACTGCAAAAGCATCCCATGTACTTAGATAAACAATATCGGAGGGCTACGACACAAGAACATGAAAAAGAGAAAAGACAAACCAATGTTTCAACAACTCTATTCACCTGAGAAAAAAACTGTTTCTTTCCTGACCTCCCAGATAGTATTCTTCTTTTTCCTAACCTCTATTGGCGGTTTCCTCTGGGAAGTTCTGATTTTTCTGTTTAAAGATGGAATCTTCCGCAACCGTGGCTTTCTTTATGGCCCATGGTTGCCGGTTTATGGGACAGGTGCTGTCCTTTTCTACCTTCTGCTTGGAAATCCCCTGCAGCGTATTTCATATTCAGAATCCGTCAAAAAACATCATCCGGTTACCATTTTTTTTCTTACTATGCTGATTGGAACTCTTTTGGAATTAGGAATTGGATATTTATTAGATAAAGTCTGGGGGCTTCGTTACTGGGATTATCATGGATTTTTTCTAAATTTTCGTGGTTATATCTGTTTGGCATCTGCTCTGGGTTTTGGAATTGCGGGCACAATCTGGATCTGCTTTCTGTCCGGTTTTATAACCAGACTTTGGCTGAAAATCCCTCGACCTATGCGAAATATCATCAACATAATTCTGCTCCTAATTTTCGCAGTAGACTGCGTGACCGCACTGATTATCCCAAATGTCGGAAAGGGAATTACCTTTTCCTAATTCCTCTCTTTAAGCATAAACTCTGCCCATTCACCTTTATAATCACTCAAATGTTCGTTCCAATAAAACAATCTATCAATATATTCCTGTTTTCTTGCTTCAACTGCATCGGAACAATTTTCTATTCCATACTTATAAATAATGGAAGTAAGGTCATACATCGGATACCCCATTGCATGTCCGACAGTATGAACAACGGCACATGCCTGTCCTATAGCATGACACATAGCAATATCCTCTTTACAGTCAATTTCTTTTGCAAATGCATGACAAGATAAAATTTTTTGTTGTGCTGGTCGCATTTTGATTCTTCCGAACGCCCAATCCCGAGCTGCTTCCAACGCTTCCTGCGGACGTTTCTCGTCTGGATATTTTTCTTCCAGTTTTCTGATCGTTTCATCGGCAAAGCCAAACGCCCATAACACCATAACCCTATGGTTCTGCTCTTGAAACAGCAGCATTAGGTCTTGTAAATATTCCGAATCTTTTGCAAACAATATTTGATTTTTCCTTTTGAGCCTAGTACGGACTTCATCAAGCCAGTTCATTTTACCTCTATCCCTTTATCGAATCGATTTCCAACATTCCAATACCAATTTTACGGACAATGCCTTAGTGCTTTCCTGTACCATCATAGGCATTTTTTTCTACATAAGTCATCATCGTATTATTTCTCCAACAGTGTCCCACAACAAGCATCAACATAGCTCCATATCCTGCCAATAACTCATCTAAAACAATACCTGCCACAAATCCCCCTATGATACATAGTCCCCAAATACACATAATTGCTATGTGTTCCTTCAACCATTTCTTTTTATAAAAATCAATCTTATCCTTAAGAGAAAAACTGCTTTCTTTTATTATTTGTGCAAGATTTTCTTCAGCCACCTTTTTATATTCTTCTTCGGTTACCCTTTTTCCATTTAGTATTTCATTAATGCTGACTTCAAACATTTTGCTCATGGCTAACAAGGCATCTGCTGATGGTAAATATACTCCTGTTTCCCAGCGTGATATTGTTTTATTTGTTACACCAAGCTTTTCTCCAAGCTGCTCCTGTGTAAGTCCCTTCTCTTTTCTAAGCTCCGCTATGAATTTTCCAATATAAATCAAATCCATTTATATCACCTCCAAGAACAGTATAGCACCTCTACGTTTTTTGTCTTTCCCATAAACAGCGAACTGTTGGACATTTCTGATTTTAGGTAACTTTATGTAATTGAACCGGAAGTCATGAAGTCTTTTTCTAAGAAAAATAGCAATTTTCTAATCAAACAGTGAGAAAACTTGTTGGAGATATGTTTCATTTGAATATGCTTCATTTACATCTAAATCATTTACATTTTTTAAGATAACTATTTCCTCCAAGTACCACTGTAAATTATGTTTTTTCATAAATCTTGACTTAGGATTATCAAACTTTTCTATATCAAAAAAGCATACATCACTTGAATATTTCCAATGGAATTGACTTTTTCCGCCAACAATACCACACACTTCATTTTTCTCAGTCAAAGCAAATTTGACATACGAAAAATGATATGCATCATTTTCCATCTCACATCTATTACAATTATATATCTCTTTTACAACTCGATCAGCCCATTGCGCCTTATTTTTAAAAATATCTGCAGTCGAAATAACAAAAACTCTTTCTTTATACTCATTCTTTAATTTTTTTATTATATAATCTTTTGTTTGTAATTCATCAATACATTTTATTTGATTTTTCATAGTTACCTCCATAAGCAAAATCGCAATTATCACCTCTATAAATTGCAATTTATAGAGTAATCCAATATCTTTGAATAATACCTCATTCACTCAGTTCCACATCATCTTGCACTTGATTTTCTAAAATTCCATCGTTCCTAATAATTGTTTTTTCTTCATCAATTTCGATTTTCCAGTCAAATAAATTACGTCCTGCAATGTATATTCTCTTAAAATCAACCAAACAGCATTTTTATCTCACCTCAAAGCTTCACATGTCAAGCCACCGTCCAAAAGATCGAAGTATGATTCTTCTTTGCCTTGCTATGTTTCCACAACAACAGAAAGGATATGTCTGATATATTAGGTATTCGATTATCACGGTGCGATTGAGAGTAAATTAAAAATCAATATACTCCTCAAGTTTAATAAAAGTATTATTAAACCTTTTTTTCCTATCTTCCAATTTAAAAGGAATCCATCCATTAAATAAATATTCCTTTAACATTTCAAGCATTGTATTCGTATAGTTTTCTCTATAAGTTATTTTATATGTCAACTCAGCCAATATATATTTTCGATTTTGCGCTCCCAAAATTTCTTGTCTAGATATTCTGTCACCTTCTGCGCTATATGGATTAGTCGTGAAATTGTAATATGCATCATTAAAACTTCTCAGTTCTAATTTATCCATAATTCCAAACTTTTCAAACAAAATTCTTAATTCTGCATCAAAAAAGTTTTTTTCTACTTCAAATTTTAAAGGTACTTCTTTTATATAGTCTTCTTCAAAAATCCCATTAAATATATCCATAAAAAAAGTTCTACGTTTTCTATTTCCTACAGCGCATATATTTACAGGCTCATTAACATTTATATTTTCACAATTATTGATATAATCACGTTTTACAAATATAACATGTATTATATCAACTTTAGCATTATAAAGAAATGCGGGAGACATAAGAGTATATCCATCTTTATTAACCAAATATGCTCCAGGAACAATTTCAGAAGTTCTTTTATTGAATCCAAAGTTCTTGCATAAAGAAAAACCATTTTCATATAATTCCCAAAACGATATGCTATTACAAATATTACCCATAGACAAAAGCTTTGCAATTGCATATTTATATCCTTCTATTATAAATTGTTCCTCACAAGGGAACTCACAAAGTTGACTGCGTGACAGATTTATTTTAGCATTATTATCGATATCTACCAATGATATTACTGGATCCGCCAAATCAAACCCATACTTGCCCCCAAATAAAATACATCTTTTAGGTATGGGAATACCATTACAATAACTATTTATATCATCAACTATTGGATGATTATAACTCCATTTAAAACTTCTAAATTTCTCTACATTTAACTTAAACCATTTCTCAAATTCCTCATTTTCATCTGGCACATATTCTTCTTCATGTCGCATTTCATTACCATCAATGTAATAATGAATTTCAGGCTCATTAAAACAATACCAATCATACCAATTAGGATATTGCGTAGTCTCTGTTATTTTTTCAATTATACTAGCATTTGTTCTAATTTTTATCTGAGTACCTACATCAGCGGTTACACGTTCAATACTAATATTTTCATTACTTACTTTTATATCAAACTTATATCCTCTATTATCAGCTTTATCACCTTCAAAACACGCTTTACGCGTTGTGATTGTTGCCAATCCGCCAATTAAAAAAATGGCAAGAGCCCCTATTCCAAATTTTCCTGTTCTTGAAATAAGCGACGTATCATCAGTTGTAAAATGCTTACTCCACTCCTCGCTGTTTCTAAATGATGCTCCGGATATCAAAAAATAATTAATTATAATATCCTCATCCATACCTATTCCATTATCCGATATTACTATAGTATTATCTTGACTATTTATAAAAAGGGTTATTTGTGGATTATAATCTCTCCCACTTCTTAGTTCTAAAATTTTTCTTTCCTTACATGCATCTATAGAATTTTGGAGTATCTCCCTAATACCATATCGCGGGTCGTTATCATATAACGGCAAAATAAGCAAACCTAATATATCTGGATTTGTATCTAATACAGCCTTCCGTGTTACAAACCTTTCTTCAAACCCCTTTCGATTTTCACGTTTGAGTATATTGGAATCAATTCTACGAATTGATATACCTATCTCCTTTTTGTTTCCATAATACTCACCTAGTACCGCCCATGACATATCAATTTCTTTTTGTATGTTTTTTAACCAGTCTTCTATTTTTAGAAATTCATCACCATTTCTGGGTTCCGCATAAATTAACAGCTTATTTCGACTAAAATCCCATTCATAGTCATCATAATCGATAATATTATTCCATGAATATTCTTCTTTAGATTTTAAGGATCTGAACTTTTGCATACTCGAAAGCACATGGGAGGCCCTATCATATCCTGCATCAAGATAATCACTAATTCTCAACAAAACCATAATATAAAACACAGAAATATTCTTCGGAGTTGCAATATTAGGGAACGCACTTTCTAAATATTCTTTACAATCTCTAAGAGGCATACAATGACTTCTAGCAATGAGTCCAATAATATCCTTCGTTCGTACATCTATTTCCGTTTCTCGAAAGATATCTAAAGTCTTAAAGCCTAAAAACCCTTCT
Source organism: uncultured Bacteroides sp. (assembly GCA_964635615.1). Lineage (GTDB taxonomy): Bacteria > Bacillota > Clostridia > Lachnospirales > Lachnospiraceae > Coprococcus_C. The sequence continues at coordinate 4,566 of CAZWNL010000022.1, read as the reverse complement.
CTAGCTATTGTATGAGCCAATCTACCATGTAACATTCTCAAAAAATCTCCATAAAGTAATATGGATTTTTCGTCAAGATTCTTCATACTCTCATCGGGAATCTCTATCGAGTCTGAGTCTCCAAAAATTTCAAGCAATTTTTTATCTGAATATCTCTTTACATTTTGAATATAATTTTGCCAAGCCTGTCCCCAAGTACACGAATCTAAAAATTCTATTTTTGTATCCTTTAATGAGCCATATATCAACTCACGAAGTCCGTCCTTTTGTATAAACATCCCAATATCATGAATCATAATTGATATTATTGTTACTGCAATTTCCTTAGGTGTCAATGCCTCCATGCTATCATCAGGTATTAACTTATCACATATTTCCAGCACCTTCTGTATGTGCATTATCCCATGATCCGTATACTCTGGGAAAAAGTAAGGAGTTCTTAAAAAGTAATCTATCACACTTTGACTGATTTTCTCGACATTAACTAACCATCTTTTATCACATTCTAATTTTTCCATTAATCTATTTGGTATTTCAATGTGTTTTATCATAAATTTCTCCTTTTACTATCTTGATTAATTATGCTTGGATTACTAGTTTAAAACATAAGCTTTGTAAATTTAGTATCATTATCCTAGTAGTACGTGCTATGTACCAGTTAATTTTACCATTCATCTATCACCATCAAAAAGTGAGAGAAATCACCAAAGTTTTTCTCCCTCTTACTACTTCAAAATTTCTTTCAATTTCCTTATCTGATTATAGAATCCCTTTGTAAAAATTTATGTAACCAAATCCTTGATATTTTCCATAAGCTTTTCTACAACAGCTCGTTTCTGCTCCGGTACAGATTTCAATAAGGATTTGCCTTCCTCCGTTTGTTCTGTTTCACCACATATTATATAATCTGATGTAGTATTATAATATTTTCGCAGAATATCCAACACTGTAACAGATGGACACCTTTTTCCCTGCTCCAATTTGCAAATTGTATCTACGCAAAGTCCTGTCTCATTTGCAACTTCCAACTGTGTTTTCCCTAATTCTTCCCGAAGCTGCCTTAATCGGTTTCCGCACTCTTTTTTATCATACATGTAATTGTCACTCCCCAGTTCCATTCCAAGTCACTTACTGTGGGCATTATATACATTATTTTTCCCAAAATCGGCGTATGTGTCAAAAAAACGTCATTTCCTGTCGAATTTACCTAAAATACAATTCTCCAAGAAGTCGATTGCAACTCAACTCTCCCATTTTGTAAACGAGTTTCACATTTAAAAAATGACCTTCATTAAGCTACATCCTCTTCCATTATATTAAGTATTATTATCATCTTAAATGTATTGTCATCCACATCAATAATTGTCTCACCATAGTAAGAATCCACTACCTTTTTAATAGAATGAATTCCATAGCCATGACCGATGCTTTTATTTTTTGTTGTTATAAAATTTTCTTCCTTATCCTTTCTCAATTCATGTTCATACGGATTTTTAATTACAATAACTAAAGCTTCCTTTTTTATTCCCATTGATACTTCTATTACCCTTTTGCTATTTACACACGCACTTACAGCTTCAATGGCATTATCTAGCGCATTTCCCAAAATAATGCCCAAATCACATTGATTAATCATCATATTTTCTGGAACAAATATTTTTAACACAAACTCAATATTCTTTTCTTTTGCAATGGCATACTTAAAATTAATAATGGCATCAATAGTAGAATTCCCTGAGTGAGATACTTTCTCATTTATATCACATATCTTCATAATTTTATTCAAATTAGATATTGCAGACTCCCATTCTCTGTTTTCCACTATATCCTTCAATACAACCAATTCATTTACAAGATTGTGTTTTTCCTCATAATATTCATCCATAATCTGTTTCTCTGTATTTTTCGCCATAATATCCACCTGCTGTGCATAAACCATCGATTCTTTTTCTTTTAAGAAATCCTTCATGATCTTTGCATATATTTCAAAGATTACTATATTAAATATCAACAGGAAACTAAAAGTGACCATAGATGACACTGCACTGATTTTATATCCCACCACAAAAAATTCATGTGCAGAAATATATACACTTCCAATTGGAATTATAATCAGATAAAGAAAATATTTCATAGATATATCTTCAGTTCTAATTTGCTTCCAATAAATTGAAAATAAATTTACGAAGAAAATGATAATGAATTTAGATATTACTACACTCATCAATGCTGACTGTTGCTTATTTTGTATTAAACTGTTCAGGCAAACATACACCAACATCTCAATAATTGCGCATAATACATGAAATGTCATCACAATTAAAATTTTATTTTTTTCTGCTTTTTTATAGCAGACGAGAGCAATCAGAAAAACAAAAATCATACTTGATATGGTTATAAAAACAAATGTATTCCCTTTATTACATTCTAAATAAAACTGGAAAAGAAAATACAATGCCCATAAAAGGATATGTCCTGCGCTCCCTTTCCTCCGTTGAAAAAAGGTATCCAAGGTTTTTAGTACAAGCCATACAGTTATGCCAGCCATCAAAAAATCAAACAATACCTCTGCCAAATCAAACATCAATCTCCCCTCCAAGCAATCTTCCATAATGCAACGCAAAACTCTTTTGCCGTTCTTCACTGATTGGCAGCTGCATACCGGTAACAAGAATCACCACTGACCTTGTCCATGCTTTTATCATATGATAATTCACCAAATAGGACTGATGAATTCTTAAAAACGGCACCTTTCCCTCAGCCAATTCCGCCTCAACTTCTGAAAGCTTACTATTGAAACACTCCTGTTCACCATTCCTTAAGTTGATATATATTTTCCTGCCTATACTTTCAAAATACATGATTTCCTTGCATGGAATTTTAAATTCTGCTCCACTATATTTAAACTGAAAATAAAAATTTTTATTGCATATTTTCTTGTGGGCACTTAAGAAAATATGTTCCAAGTTTTGTTTATCAATCGGTTTTTGAATAAATGAAAAAACATCATATTGAAATAATTCCCTCATATACTTCTCATAGCCCGATACAAAAACAATCAGAACATTTTCATCAAGTTCTCTGATTTTCTTTGCCGCCGATATACCGTTTATATTTTCCATTTGAATATCCAGAAAGATTAGATCATACCTTTTCTCAGAAAGATACGCTTGTTCTAATGAAGCTCCACTGTAGAATACATCCGTATCGATTGGTATTTTTTCCGCCTCACATAAAGCGAGAATGCATTTTTCAATTTGATTAACAATTGCGTTTTCATCATCACATATTGCAACATTAAGCATAGCAATCCCCCCACACGGCTGCATCTGCCCCCACAGCCTTTAATTATTACTTAAGAATGACTCCTTAAGTATATCTAATTAGTCGTTTTCTGTCGACAGAAATTTTGCAAATATTTGAAAAAATTTCTAAAATAATATAAATATCGCTTAGTCTCTTGTACTAGTTTCTAATAACATGCACTAAGTTTTGCTTTTCATCTGAGTATCATACTTGATAAAATACTTGCAAAAAGGAGAGATTTATGAACACTTTAACGACAAACATTGCTAACTATCTGTCTTTTTGTAAAACACAAAAGCGTCTGGACAACAAGACTATCAAAGCCTATCGGATTGATTTAATTCAATTTTCCGAATGTCTTAAGACTCAGGACATCGCCGATATTACGGTGGATTCCATGGAAACCTTTATTGCTTTTTTGCACCAAACCTACAAACCAAAAACGGTCAAGCGCAAAATAGCATCGGTAAAGGCGTTTTTTCATTATTTAGAATATAAAGATTTAATTACAATAAATCCTTTTAATAAAATACAAATTAAATTCAGAGAACCTACTATTCTTCCGAAAATAATTCCACTGCCTGTTCTGGAAACTTTGTTTCGTACCATTTACAGGCAGCACGAGCTGGCAACAACCACCTATCAAAAGAAGAAAACCTTGCAGGATATAACAATTGTTGAACTCCTTTTCTCAACGGGCATCCGAATTTCAGAGCTGTGTATGCTCAGAGCATCGGATGTTGATTTACTGGACAACACAATTCTTATATTCGGTAAAGGAGCTAAGGAGCGACGAATTCAGATTGAAAATACAGATGTACTTAACATATTGAGGGAATATCATAACTGCTTTTACGACCTGATTGCAGAAAGCAACTACTTTTTTACAAACAGAGCAGGGCAACCCATCTCCGACCAATATGTACGAAAAATGCTAAATAAGTATACCACTCTTTCCGGTATTAATATTCATATCACTCCTCATATGTTCAGGCACACATTTGCAACCAGCCTCCTGGATGCAGATGTTGACATACGATATATTCAGGAGTTGCTTGGGCACAGCTCCATAAATGTCACCGAGATATATACACACGTTACTACTGCTAAGCAGAAGGATATTTTAAAAAATAAACATCCAAGAAGGGATTTTCATATTTGAAGAATGACTACGGGGCTTGATGCCCCGTAGTTTTTGGTTGGGAAGGGATGGATAATTAGAAGTTATCCGTTAAATATGTTTGCAAAAGTTTCGTTTAA
>CAZWNL010000021.1:0-31985 GCA_964635615.1 uncultured Bacteroides sp. | reverse complement strand
TAGGACACAAAATACTCCACTGCATTGTGTGGAAAAAACGCCTTAAATTCACTGTAAAGCTGTGCCGCAAGCGTTTTGTTGTGTGCAAGAATAATAGTCGGTTTATTTATAGCTGCTATTACATTCGCCATTGTAAATGTCTTGCCTGAGCCTGTTACACCAAGAAGTGTCTGCTGTTTTTTACCGCTTTTAAAGCCGTTCACAAGCCCCTGTATAGCTTCCGGCTGGTCACCTGTAGGTGCAAATTCCGATACCAATTCAAATTTATCCATAAGTCCCTCCTTAAGACATAGTACAGTATATCATACCAACGAATAATTGTACAGACAAAATATGAACATTTGTTCTTTTTTAGTTGTAATTAAATACGTAATATGTTATTATCATATCGAACAGATGTTTGTTTTTATGAGGTGATGCTTATGAACAAACTCATACCATTATTTATTCTTCCTTGTACATTGGCACTTTATGTATTTGACTTTCATTTTTGCAAGCTCCACCCTGCTACGCAAATTGAAGTCACCACCGAAGCAGTTGCCGAAACAACTGATGAAGCACCAACTACATCCGTTACCGAAACCGTCAACAAAGCTGAAACTGCGCCCATTGCCCAAGCCGCCGACAAAGCTGAAACTGCGCCTATTGCCCAAGCTGCCGACAAAACTGAAACCGCACCCGTTGCCGAAGCTGTCACGGAAGCACCGATTGCGCCTGTTACTGAAGCTTCTACGGAGGTTGAAGCCACTACAGACGTATTTCTGTATTACCCTTCCGATTTGATTGCTGAAATCAATATTTACCGAAGCAGTTACGGCTTATCCGCCCTGTCTGAAGACAGCCGGCTTGATCATGCTGCGGCAGTGAGATGCAACGAATTATTAGTCAGTATGTCCCACACAAGACCTGACGGCAGAAGCTGTAGCACTGTTTATGCGGAGCTTGGCATATACCCGTCTGCCTGGGGCGAAAATCTTGCCGCCGGATACTGTACCTCCGCAGGCACAGCATCAGATTGGATGTCCTCCGACGGACACAGGGCAAACATACTTAATTCGACCTTTACTAAATGCGGTGTTGCACACATCACATGCGATTACGGCTACTATGATTATTGGGTGATATTATTCTCTGACTAATGAGTAAGAACAAGGGCTGTCGCTCAAGCGACAGCCCTTTTATGAATTTTACTGTTTATTATAAATAAGCACTGTTGCCGATATCTTCGGCACCTTAATCGTAAGTGCATTGTCCTTTACATGATAAGACTCATTACTCAAAACATACCCCTCCTCTGTGGTCTGTATAAGACATGTCATATGGCTTCCGTCAGGAACACCAAGCTGTCTTACATATAAATTAAGCTCACGATCTTCATAATCGTTATTTAGTATGATGACAGCCGCCTGTCTGTCCGTAAAACGTCCAAAACTAACAACCTTATACTTTCCATAAAGAAAAAGCAATGAACCCTTTATAAATACTTCATTTTGTTTATGTATTTTTATTATTTCCCTATGAAATTGTATCAGTGCCTTATCCTCCCTGCCCCAAGGGTAGGCTCTTCTGTTATCGGGGTCTGTCCAACCGCAAAGTCCCGCCTCATCCCCATAATATATAGTCGGAGCACCCGGCCACGTCATTTGGAATACAACTGCTTCCCTGAATACGCCATAATTTATATTTTCATTTGCCGCCTCAGCGCCCATTGTATGCAGCCTGCCAACACGCCTGTTTGTTCTGGTCAGAAATCTTGAATGGTCATGGTTTGAAAGCTCGTTCATGGCTATCTCAAGGGCATTCTGATTAAATTTGGACATATGATGTCTTAATGAGCCTAAAAATGCATCAGGATTCCCAAGGAGGTCGCCCCGAAATTCATCGCTGTGCTTCTCCACGCCCGTAAGAAACCATGTAATCGGCTCCATAAATGCATCATAATTCATAACAGTGTCCCATTGGTCGCCCAAAAGCCATGGCTTTGGATCTCCATAATGCTCTGCAAGTATGATTGCATTCGGATTTGCAGCCTTTACCCTGTTTCTGAAATCACGCCAAAATCTATGATTAAACTCCTCCGTATAACCAAGGTCAGCAGCCACATCAAGCCTCCAGCCATCCGCATTATAAGGCGGTGATACCCATTTTTCTCCTATTCTCATAATATATTCATAAAGTGTTTCCGATTCCTCATAATTGAGCTTAGGAAGTGTATCATGTCCCCACCATCCGTTGTAGGTTGTATTGTATGGCCATTGCCAAGGGTCCTGAAATTTAAAGAAGCTCCTATAAGGACTGTCATAATTAATGTATGCACCCTTTTCATAGCCCTCTTGTCCCTCATATATACACTCTCTGTCCATCCATTTATTGAAGGAGCCACAGTGATTAAATACACCGTCAATAATAATCTTCATGTCCCTTCTGTGGACTTCCTCCACAAGCTTGGCAAAAAGCCGGTTGCTTGCCTCAAGATTTTCCTTGTCAGTAACTCTCTTTATGTATCTGGATGCCTCTTTATTTGTTACTGCACCCTCCTTAAGGCACTCACCCTCATCATTGACTATCACCCCAAAATGCGGGTCAACATAATCGTAATCCTGAATATCATACTTATGATTTGACGGCGACACAAATATAGGGTTCAGATATATGACATCAACACCCAAATCCTTCAGATAGTCCAGCTTATTCATTACACCCTGTAAATCACCGCCATAAAATGAACGTACATCCATTGTATCCGGATTTTTAAACCAATCCGTTACCCTTTTTGTACCCTCGCCTATATAACAATATTCATTGTCCAACACGTCGTTGGATTCATCTCCGTTGCAGAAACGATCAACAAATATCTGATAAAATATTGCACCCTTTGCCCATGCCGGAACCTTATAGCCAGGCGTAATTCGGAAATTATAATCCGGATTCAGATCCTTTTGTGTTCCTAGTCTGTTAAATGAACAGATTACATTTCCTGCATGTATTTCAAAATAATATTCTATGTCATCATCTAACTCGGCAATTGTATGTTCATAATAGTCAAACATGGAATCCTTACGTCCGACTTTCATCTCACGCCGCTCGCCGTTATAGACAACATAAACATTATCAACATTTCCCATCTCCGTTCTAAAACGCAGGGTTACGGATTGTCCCAATTCCGGTTCAGCCGGTGTTCTGTAATACTCTGTTCCGTCAGAAAACAAAGCATTTACATTCAGTGCCATTTTTCTATTAAAAACATAATCAAATACTTTTTTCGCCGAAGCTCTGTATGACATTCTTGCAGCCTCCAATTCTAAACATATATTCAACATTTTAATACAAGTTACGGATTTTAACAAGAAGAAAAACAGGGAAAAGGACAGCCAACGTACGACTGTCCTTTTCGGAGAAGGTATTTTGTTACTTATGGGGTGTAGCAAAAAACTATATAATGTATTGGGGGGTTACAAGTAATATTATAGCAGACATTATTAAAAAGTGTGTCTAAACATTTTTTTATTTTCTATATTTTTTTGTGCATAAATGATAATAGAAAAAATCTCAGAAATTCAAAAACCGATTTTTTTGTATATTATTTACAAAAACCATAATGTTTCATGTAGATTTTTACTATTTCACAGCTTACTCTGCCTCAAATAATGCCTCAAATTCAGCCCTGTCAATACGTTCTTTTTCAAGAAGACGTTCCGCACACTTGTGAAGAACCTCCATATTTTCCGTTAAAATGCGCTTTGCTTCATCATAACAGTAATTTATAATTTTTCTTACCTCTTTGTCTATCTTAGCAGCTATTTTCTCACTATAGCTTCTTGAATGTCCTAAATCCCTTCCGAGGAATACCTCCTCGCTGCTGTCAACTTCATAGTTTATAAGTCCAACATTCTCTGACATTCCGTATTTAACCACCATATCCTGCGCAGCCTTCGTTGCCTGCTTTATATCCTGCGATGCACCTGTTGTTATATCACCAAATATAAGCTCCTCCGCAATACGTCCTCCAAAGCTCACCTGAATATCCTGAAGCAGCTTTGTCTTTGTGGTAAATACATTATCATTTTCAGGCAGCGGCATCGTATAACCGCCCGCTCCAAGTCCGTTAGGAATTATTGACACAATATGAACAGGTCCCACCTCACTTAAAAGATGGAACAAAATCGCATGTCCCGCCTCGTGATATGCAGTTATCTTTCTGTCCTTCTCAGGTACGAGACGGCTCTTTTTCTCTCCACCTATTCCCAATTTTATAAATGATTTATCAACATCTTCCTTTGAAATGTACGCACGATTTTCCTTTGCAGCATTTATTGCCGACTCATTCATCAGGTTTTCCAAATCAGCACCCGCAAAGCCTGATGTTGTTCTTGCAATCTCATGTAAATCTACATCATCAGAAAGTGGCTTGTTTCTCACATGTACCTTTAATATTTCTTCTCTTCCCTTTACGTCAGGTCTGCCGACCATAACCTTCCTGTCAAAACGTCCCGGACGCAGTATTGCAGGGTCAAGTATGTCAACTCTGTTTGTAGCCGCAAGTATAATAATTCCTTCATTTGTTCCAAAGCCGTCCATCTCAACGAGCATCTGATTCAAGGTCTGCTCCCTCTCGTCATGTCCGCCGCCGAGACCTGAGCCTCTCTGTCTTGCAACGGCATCTATCTCATCGATAAATACAATACATGGAGCATTTCTTTTGGCATCCTCAAACAAGTCTCTCACTCTTGCCGCACCGACACCAACAAACATCTCAACAAAGTCTGAGCCTGATATTGAGAAAAATGGAACACCTGCTTCACCTGCAACAGCCTTTGCAAGCAGGGTCTTACCTGTTCCCGGAGGTCCCTCAAGCAAAACACCCTTAGGTATACGAGCTCCCAGTGCATTATATTTCTTAGGGTCCCTGAGGAAATCCACTATCTCACTTAATTCTTCCTTTTCCTCCTCAAGTCCCGCAACATCCTTAAATGACAGTTTATTGTCTGCATCGGAGAGCATTCTGGCACGGCTTTTGCCAAAATTCATGACTTTTCCGCCTCCGCCTGCACCAGCCGATGCATTGCTTGTCATTACAACTATAAGTATTACCATAAGCACTGCACCCAGTATCACGGGCAGCCATGTCAAAAATGTACTCTGCCTTGGAATATCATACATTCTCATGCTTATCATGCCGTCGCCGTACTTCATTACATACTCCTGAACGACATTTACATCAGAAACATAAAATTCCTTTGTTTCCCCTGTCTGCCTGTAAGTTATGGTTACAACACCCGACGGAACCTCACTGTTCTGGCGAATATGCACCTCGCTTATTCTGTCTTCCCTTATGTCAATTTGGAAATCATCTATTGTATAATCTACATCCGTTTCAGCACCCTGCTTTGACATCCAAAGCACGATACAAAAACCGATTACGAAAAGCAAAAGATAAAAACCTAAACTTTTCCTCATGGTACTTCTCATTTTACGCTCCCTTCTGATCTTATTCCTCTATAACTCCAATGTACGGCAGATTTCTGTATTTCTGCGCACAGTCTAAACCATATCCGACCACAAATCTGTCAGGAATTACAAATCCTGTCATATCCGGCTCTATGTCAACAACCCTTCTGTCCGGTTTGTCTAAAAGGGTTATAATCTTAAAGCTTGCAGGCTTTCTCTCCTTAAGTATCTTCACAAGATACGAAAGTGTCCTGCCCGAATCCATAATATCCTCAACAAGAATAACATCTCTGCCCTCTATGGACTCATCCAAATCCTTTATAAGCCGTACAACCCCTGACGACTTTGTATCATTGCCATAGCTTGTTACAGACATAAAATCCATTGTAACCGGAACCTCAATCCTCTTTGCAAGCTCACACATAAAGAAAACGCTTCCCTTTAACACTCCGATTATATGCACGCTTTTTCCTGCATAATCCTTATTTATGGTATCCGCTATCTCCTGGATTTTTTGCGCAACCTTATCTTCACTTATAAGTACGCCTATTTTTTCCGCCATATTACTCTCCTTTTCCTTTGAAATTTATACACATAACTTTGTACGTATTCTCATCCACCTTGTAAGCTTCACTGTACCGAAGACCTACCGCCCAAATAATTTCATTTCCGCAGGCGATAACAGGCCATGTTAGCCTTTTTACTCTGTCTATCTTTTTATCAATAAACAGTCTGGACAATTTCTTAGAACTGCCTTTGCCATCAATTATAATATAATCCCCTGACTCAGGTGTTCTTATACAAACATTACCTTTTATTTTACCATAATCAACCATTTTAGTATAGATTTTTTTTGAAACTTCCATACCGGCTTTCCATGGTTCCACACTTACGGAAAATGTACCCACATCCGCAATTTCATAGCTTCCATCCCCATCTATATCAACACTGTACGCTTCTTTTGCATCACGGCTTTGGGTTATGATTATATTGTCATAGCTTCTTCTTGCACATATTCCATAGGGCAGCATAACCTGCTTTCCCGTATCAGCCCTGCAAAGCTCAAGAGCCGCCAAAACATGCTTCCTGCTTATATCCTTACGGCTCCCTGCCACCCGTGCAGCTGCTTCATGGATAATATACTCCTTTATAACGTCATCACATTTTTCAAGCTTATTTATATTAATATTTACTCTTTTCAATCCACCCTCATCAAAGCAGACCCCGCCTGAAACCTCCTCATCCGAAAGGATGCTTTCCATATTCTCCTCTACCTCTTTGTGTACATACTCATAAACCTTTTCCGCCTCAGTGGCAAGACTGTAGATATGTTCCATAGCATTAGAATTAATTTGCTTAAATTCAGGCAAAATGATATGCCTTATTCTGTTTCTGTCGTAATCAGTGGAAAAATTTGTAGAATCCGTTCTGTAATCCTGTCCGATATCTTCAAGATATTTCTCTATATCTGCCCTGTGGCAGAAAAGCAGAGGTCTTATAACATCATCTCTCACAGGTCTTATACCTGACATGCCCTTAATTCCGGTTCCGCGAAGCATATTAAATATAACTGTTTCTGCCACATCATTTTTGTTGTGTGCCACGGCAAGCCTATTTATATTATTCTCCTTCATAACCTGACGGAAGCAGTCATATCTGTACTTTCTTCCCGCCTCCTCAACGGAGCAACCGATTTGCTCTGCATAAGCCGTTATATCCTTTTTAAAGCATACAAAAGGAACCCCAAGCTCACTGCATAGCCGACCGGCAAATTCCTCGTCAGCATCCGCCTCCTCACTTCTTATCATATGGTTAATGTGTACACAGTAAATCCGGTCTTTTCCAATGCCAAAGCAGCCGGCGAGCTCACACATAACCCTGAGAAGGCATACGGAATCAGGTCCTCCTGAAAGCCCAATAACCATGCCGTCCGCATTTTCCAGCATATGGTTTTCCTCAATATATTTTTTTATGTTTAAAATGAATTTATCCATCTGTTAAAACCTGACACAACCTAAAAATATGTCTTATATTATAAATCACGATTTTGGGGATGTACATAGTTATCACAAAGATTTAACAAGTTTTCCCACAATTATCGTTGCATCATCCTTAAGCCTGTTTCCTGATATTCCTTTTATTTCCTCAATAACCCTCTCGGCTATTTCCTCGCTTTCCATATCGTCACAAGACATAATCATGTCACGAAGATATTCCTCCTTATTTTCAAAAACGATGCTTTCCAAAATACCATCGCTCAGCATGACGACCAAATCACCATCATAAAGCTTCTTTTCACAGTTTTCCCACTCAGCTCCCTCAACGATACCCACAGGCAGGGAGGTAGATTTAACAATTTCCATTCTGTCATCTCTCTTTATATAGGTTGCCGCTGCTCCCTGTTTATACATGGTGCCATAGCCTGTATGCAGGTCAAGTATAAGCATATCCAGCGTTGCATATCTCTCACCCTTATTGTGCCTTGACAAATAAGAATTAACAACCTTAATAGACATTTCCTTATCAAAGCCTGCAAGCAAAAGCTCCTCCAGAGCATCAAGGAGATTTCTGCTGTCTGAGGATGCCCTTTCACCATTTCCCATGCCGTCAGCAATCATAAGCAGCATTCTCCCATCCCATATATCACCCACATAGAAATTATCACCCGACACCTGATTCTCATAGCGGCTTAAGGTCCGAACGGCAACCTCACACTTAAATTCAGGTCTTTGTTCAAGACAGAGTATATCATAATTTCTTCCAACAATGGAACGACTGTCCTCCTTTAAGCCAAACCTGATACCCATGTGTTCCTCAATAACCTTCCTCACATTATCCGAGACAATAAGACGTCCCCTGTTACATTTAAGGGTAATATAAACCTCATATCTGTCATTCCTGTTTTTTGTGAGTACAAGGCTTCTCACCGCTATTTCCATTCTGTTTAAATCCTCTATAATTTTTGCTTCAATTGTTTTCTTCAAAGGAACCGGATTGGCAAGCTGATTTGTGAAATCATCTATAATTTCTCCCACATCAGAAAAACCAATGCCTGTTCCCGATTCCTTAGCCATAGTGTAATCAATTCGCTTGAATGCCTTTGCAAGTGATTTTATACGCTTTATAACAAGAAGCGCCCACTCAGGGGACGTTCCCTCAAGCTCTCCGTTTTTTACTCTCTCATCAACAGCCGCAACCCAGCCTGCCGGAAGAAGAAAAAAAATAAAAAGTGCCGTCACAACAGCTTTCAGGGAATCCTCCATAAGCATACTTTCATAAAAACCAAAGCCCACAGCAAAATACACTGCGGCAAAGGTAATTCCGTAGGCAATACGCCCTCCCTTGAATACACAGAGTATGGCAAATGAAACGATTGCCACAATAATCCAATTTGTAAGATAATAGTCATCCCCCGTCTTAAGGGACATTACCGCCCCTGCAATGGCTGTCCAGCTTATCCCGATTCCAAAACCAAACCGATACATCGCATACAGAATACTAAAAAGTGAAAAGCACTCTGCAACTACAATACTGTCATATACCGACACAGGCATTCCTGCAAGAGCTGTCGCCGCGAGAGCCACTGCACTGAGTGCTGCCTGATTTTCAATTGCAATTTTTACATAGTCATTTATTATTGTCCTTATGGCATAGGAATAGATAACGGCAACCGAAAATGTAAGTGCAGCTTCCGCAAATGCCTCCCCTATAGAAATGCTTTCAGGAAAGATTATCCCCCATACCGCATCAAGGACAAAAACAAGCGTAGATGCAAAAAATATAATCCCATAATCCTGCCACCTGAAGCTCCTATCTCTTTTCATATTCATGACAAGATAAACCATAACGGCTATTATCAAGTATCTGACAGTCTGGGCTGTGCCCATAAATGAAAACACTCCCAGCACAAGGCTTATCCCACATGCAAATTCTCTTTCACCCAAATTGCACACTGCCATTAAAAATCCTACCATAAAAGGATTAATTCCATAAATGTGGCATCTTCCAACAAAAAAAGCTGCCACAATGAGCCATGCTCTCTTTAGCAACCTCTCAACCGGATTATTATCTTCTGCGACAACACCTGCAATATCCATCTCTACCTCCTATACAAATATAAAGCATAGCCCGCCCTTAAAATAACTATTTAACAAGCGGCGTTTATAGATTATACTTGTCCACAGGTATATTGTCTGTCAAATCTTAGTGGAATTTTTTAAATGTTATAGACAAGAACAAAGCGTCTTCGACGCTGCAGTTCGAATCTTAGCAGGTTCCGTAAGGAGCCTGCCTAATAGGAAACGCAGTTTCCTATTAAGAAAAGAGAAGGGGCTGCAACAGCCCCTTTTATTCCTCCGGTCTGATAACTATCTCATCCGGATATACAAGACCCAACTTTTCCTTTGCAACATCCTCTATATACTGCTTCGTCTTCATATACTGCTCCCTTGCCTCAAGCTCCTGCCTGTCAAGCTCCGTCTGCTCAAGCTTCTTCTCAAGTGTTTCTTCGGTATATGTAAGCTCCTTGCTCTCGTTATAAAGATCAGAGATTTTAAACAACGATGCCATACACACAACAACGACAGCCACAATGATAAACATACTGGCTAATCTTGACTGTCTTCTTGTTGATCTTTTTCTTCTCTTTGCCATAAGCACACCTACTATAAAATAATAATCATATGTATTTCTTATCTGTTTTTCGACATTCTTGGCTTTATTTTAACCCATTTACTTGTTTTTTTCAACAGTACTTTACATTTTTTGCCTATTTTTCTTATAAATGCTATCACATAATCAGCAACAAACATAAGCAACCTGCTTACCGTGTAATGATAAATCAGAAAACCAAGAAACATACCAAACAGCACGTACCATCTCAGGCTTCCATAATTGTATCTGTTAATGCAGGCTATTGTAACACATGCGCCAAAAAGCCAAAACATCAAATCTGAAAGTGCAATAAAAAAATTATTGTGACTGACAAGCCTTCTGAAGCACCTTATCAAATCATAAATAAAACCCATGGATGTACCTAACAGAAGACTGATAATCATCATATTCCACTGACCGCTGATAAATTCATACATCTATCTGAACAACCTTCCGAATAGTTTTGATGCAGCTTTTCCCGGCTCCATAATCTCCGAATATGTAATGCTTTCTACACAGCCCTTAAACTCCAAGTCACCGCTGTCGCTGTCATATTTCTCCATATGTAAATCCTCGCCCTTTATGGTAAGCTTTCCAAGCTCAGTATTTAATTCAGCCTCTTTCTCGCCAAAGCACAAAACCTTTTTGACACCCGTAACAGTGCCTCTTTCTCTCTCGTTAAGGCAAATCCCATGTTTTCCTGCAAGCTCCATAGTATTCCCCCGCCTATAAGACATAACATATAAAATATTATATGCCAATTCACGGCTACAGATACCTGTACATTTCCTTTGCTTCTTCTTTTTTGCTTGTATCAGCTATCATCGTAACCTCAGCCTTAACGGATTTATTTCCGAAGCTAATCTCTATAATGTCACCTACCTTAACATCATAGGACGCCTTAACAACCTTATCGTTTACCATGACACGTCCCGCATCGCACGCTTCATTTGCAATTGTCCTTCTCTTAATAAGACGTGAAACCTTTAAATATTTGTCAAGCCTCATGTTAATCTCCTTATACAAATTTAAAAAATTAATAGGTCATCACACTTAAAGTGAGATGACCCATTAATTTATGCTTTAATTGTCAGTATCTTAGTTGATGGAATCCTTTAAAGCCTTTCCTGCCTTGAACTTAGGAGCCTTTGATGCAGCAATCTTCATTGTCTCGCCTGTTCTAGGATTTCTTCCCTCTCTTGCAGGTCTCTCAGCTACCTCAAATGTACCAAATCCAACTAACTGAATCTTCTCGCCCTTCTTTAACTCGTCTGCAACAGTCTCAGTGAAAGCCTTAAGTACCTTCTCAACATCAACCTTCTTAAGTCCAGTTTTCTCAGCCATGCTTGCAACTAATTCACTCTTGTTCATCGAAATATTCCTCCTATAAATAAAAACGTTTTTGATTACTCAATTAATTTTAGTAATCCCCTTTTACTTAAGCTTTAAAAAAAGCCCTACGCATATTTATACCCTTTTAACCATTAATTGTCAAGTAAAAAAGCCTGCAAAAGCAATATTTTTCAAAAAAAGCAGAGCAAATCAGCCTTCCATCTGTCTTCCAAGGAAATTTGCGGCTATAACGGCAGCCTTCCATTCACTTTCCCCTACAGTTTTATCTCCATCCTTGCTGAGTAAGATAACGGCGCCGATTGCATCGCCCTCACTTATAATAGTCTGAACAATTTCACCAGAATATTCATTTTCACCGTTTCCGGTTATCTTTATAAATTTCTTTTCACCCTTCTTGGCAAAAATGGATTCCCTATCGTTAATGGCATCCTCAAGCTCCCTGTGAAGACTTCTTCCAAGCAGCTCCTTTTTCGGGATGCCTGCAACAGCAATGATCTGATCCCTGTCACATACACATACACCGCAGCCAAGTATCTGTGCCGCAGCCTCAACGTACTGCTGTGCAAATGTGCCAAGCTCTCCTATAGGTGAATATTTTTTTAAAATTATCTCGCCTTCCTTATCAGTAAAAATCTCCAGCGGGTCTCCTTCACGTATCCTAAGAACACGTCTTATCTCCTTAGGCACTACTATTCTTCCAAGCTCATCTATTCTTCTGACAATTCCCGTAGCCTTCATTTCTTGTCATACCTCCATCATATTCTTTTTTTCAATGTGATGTTAGTATCTGTAAGAAATGGGGATTTATACATTTAAAAAATCAGTTTTTTGTTGTTTTAAACTACCCCACCCATTTTCCAAGGGTAGTAAGAAGCTGCTCCAAATCTAAAGGCTTGGCAACATGCTCATTCATGCCTGCCTCCTTTGCTGCACGTACATCCTCTGCAAATGCATTAGCTGTCATGGCTATAATAGGCACAGTTTTTGCGTAGTCTCCTGACATTGCCCTGATTGCACGTGTAGCCTCATATCCGTTCATAACAGGCATCTGAACATCCATAAATATAATGTCATAGTAACCATTCTCCACCTGCTTGAATTGTTCAACGGCAAGCTTACCATTGGAAACTCTTTCAATTTCAATTCCCGTCATTCCAATAATTTCTTTCGCAATCTCCGCATTAAGCTCATTATCCTCAACGAGAAGTGCACGCTTACCATTAAAATTCTTTCTCTGCAATTCCTCAAGTGTATATGCCCCATCACTTGCATTATCACCTGATATTCCGGTAGCCTTATCCCTGTTTTTTTGAAGCTTAAGGAATATCGTAACCGTAAATTTTGTACCCTCACCAAGCTTACTCTCAACCTTAATGTCACCGTTCATCATGCTGACAATATTTTTGGCTATTGACATCCCCAGTCCCGTGCCCTGTATTTTTTCAACCCTGGCATCCTTTGCCCTTGAGAATGGCACAAACAGCTTTTCCTGAAATTCCTCGCTCATTCCAATGCCGTTATCCTCAAATATAAATTCAAAGCATCCTACCCTATGATTATTTGTAGGTTTTTCACTGACTATAAGCTTAAGCGCTCCTCCGTCAGGAGTATATTTAACGGCATTTCCAAGCAGATTCATAAAAATCTGTTGTATGCGCATGCTGTCTCCAACAACATTTTCATGTTCAACATTGTTCATGCTAAGTGTAAATTTATGGTGCTTATCCTCTATCTGCTGTTTGGACATTGTGACGATATTGTCAATAAGCCTCGACAAATTTATATCTTCCGCAACAAGCTCAAGTTTGCCTGACTCTATTTTATTCATGTCCAAAACTTCATTAATCAATCCAAGCAGATGATTTGACGCCACCGTTATCTTATCCAGACAATCATTTACACGCTCTTTATCCTCCAAATGCCTTTTTGCAATGTTGGTCATTCCTATAATTGCGTTCATAGGCGTCCTTATATCATGGCTCATGCTGGCAAGGAAATCCGTCTTGGCATTATTGGCACGATTGGCAGCCTCATAGGCATCATGTAATGCCTTTGTGGCATTTAATTCCTTTCGTTTTTCAGTGTCAACACTTCTTACGGCATAAATAACATTAGTTACATTTCCTTTTTTATCCTTCTTTGATGGAATAAGTGTTGCAGAACACCACCCGTTCATTATATCCAGATACTCGTATGTAAGAACCTTTTCATTGCTTATTCTCTCCTGTAATGTATTTATATCCATAAATGCGCGCATGGCATGTCTGTACTCAATTGCAACAAATTCATTCAGCATAACATTAACTGCCTCACTATATTTTCCCCCTGACCTTTCCCGCACCGGATGAGCCCAGTCAGGGACAGATATTTCAAATATCTCCCTGCTTTTCAAATTGATTTCCCATGAGGCAAAATATAAGCTGCTGAAGGATTTTGTTATTTCCATCTGTTTTGTAAGATTGCGATTAATCATGGCAAGCTCATTTCTCTTTATCGAGCTTTCCCTTATTACGTCAGTAATGTCATTTGAAAATACGATAGCCATAACATGACCGCTTAAATCACTTCTTGAAAGCAACGTTACTCTTCTGTAATAGCAGTCGGATTCTGCAATATAATACTCACAGACAATATTTGTATTGCCCTTTTCAAATTGCTCAATGAGTTCCCTTGAGGTATTTTGATTTTGCAAATCAGGCGTCAAAAGCTCAGGCTTTTTTGTCTTTTTCCACACCTTAACCAAATCATCATAGCTTATAGGAAATGTAATATTAAAA
Organism: uncultured Bacteroides sp.; assembly: GCA_964635615.1. Classification (GTDB taxonomy): domain Bacteria; phylum Bacillota; class Clostridia; order Lachnospirales; family Lachnospiraceae; genus Coprococcus_C. The sequence continues at coordinate 17,754 of CAZWNL010000021.1, read as the reverse complement.
ACCTCGCTAAAGGTTTTCCCGTCACTGTACTTCACGTCACGATACACCATACCGTCAGTAACATCAAAGCTGAAATCAAACCGGCTGTTTGAAATAACAGCCTCACGATACTGCTTACGCTCTCTTTTCAGCATATATTCCATTTTTTCTTTTTCCGTGACATCCCGCATTACACTTAAAATAAACCGCTTACCGTCATCAAAGTCAAGAAGCTTTGTTTTGCATTCAACAGTAAGGCGGGTATTTTCCCTAACGATATGGTATTTATACTCACAGCTGTCTCCCGGGTTCTTAAGCCCTGACGTAACTGCATATACCTTTTTTGAATCCTCGGGATCAATCTGCTCCTGCATAATTTCCCCAATAGTTTTCCCCTCAGCATCATCATAATTAAACAATCTTTTAGCCTCGGTGTTTAATATTAATATTTCACGCTCGGGAAGAGTGTATGCAAACACTCCGCAGTTCAAGGAATCTTCCATATATAAATGCATTGTCAGCATGTTTTGAAGTTCTTTCATGTCCACGGCACACACCTCCTTACAGGTCATGTAGAAATTTACGCTCCCAGCTTAAGTATCCCCAAAGTCTGAAGCAGAAGCAGTATAAGAAAAATCGGGGCAACATATTTAAGCATAATGACATAAAGCTTTTTTCTGCCCATTTTATTACCATTTTTCTCGACCTCATCTATAACGGTTTTAGGCTTTAATACCCAGCCGATAAGTATACATGTAAGAAATGCAACAACAGGCATAAGACAGTTATTGCTGACATAATCCATTATATCGAGTATATTTGCACCGGCACCATTTGGAAGCTTAACCTCAAAACTAAGCTTATTGTAGCCAAGACATACTATAATTCCTCCTATCAAGGCAACTATCCCTTCTAGTATTCCGGCTTTATTTCGCGAGGTATGAAACTTATCCATTATGCTTGAAACTACAGCCTCCATAACGGACACGGCACTTGTTATTGCCGCAAAAAGAACCATTGCAAAAAATACACAGCCAATAACATTTCCTGAAGCTCCCATTGCCTTAAATACCTTTGGCAGAGAAACAAACATAAGACTTGGACCTGAACTCATTCCCTCCGTTCCCATAAAAATATATACGGCAGGAATAATCATTGCTCCAGCCAAAAAAGCAACTACCGTATCAAATATTTCAATCTGATTTATGGATTTTCCAAGATTAGCGTCGTCCTTAACATAAGAGCCATATGTAATCATAATTCCCATGGCAACGCTTAAGCTGAAAAACAACTGTCCAAGTGCATCAATAAGAACTGTAAACAGCTTTCCTAAGGTAAGTTCCTTAAAGTCCGGAATAACGTATATTTTAAAGCCTTCAAGTCCTGTTCTCGTAACTCCCGCAGTATCTGTATGGTAAATTGTAAGCGCAAAAATAGAAATACCGACAACCATCAAAAGCAATATAGGCATAATAATCTTTGACGATGATTCTATGCCCTTATTTACTCCTCTGAAAACAATAAACGCCACAACTGCAAGAAATATAGCCATCATAATTATAGGCTCCGTATCTCCCACAATAAAGTTACTAAAATATCCGTCCTCCGCAGCATCAGCTCCTGCCCCTGTAAGAAAGGCTAGAAAGTATTTGAGTACCCAGCCCCCGATTACTATATAATATGGCATGATTATAAAAGGAACAAGACTTGCAATAACCCCCACAAATCCCCATCTTTTATCAAGCCTTCCGTATGCGGTAAGAGGACTTTGCTTTGTCTTTCGACCAATTGAAATCTCCGTTGTAAGCAATGTGAACCCAAACGTCAATGCAAGCAATATGTACACGACAAGAAACAATCCTCCGCCGTCCTTTGCCGCTAAATATGGGAATCTCCAAATATTCCCCAAACCGACCGCACTTCCTGCCGCTGCTAACACAAAACCAAGTGAGCCGCCAAAGGAATTTCGTTTTTTATTTTCCATAAGTATATTCAACCTTCTCCTAATAATATATATTCAAAATTATATTATGAATTGTTTGGAAAGTAAAGGATAATTGGATTGTGTCTGCGGTCAAGCCGTTAGTTGGCTCATCTGTGTTGCACTGCTTACTTACATAGATAGGAATAAGAAGCGAAAATAAATAAGCCTGCCTTGTACTTGACGGTCTAGGCAGGCTTATTGTCTAACCCATGAGGCCAACCACTTTGCGGGCGGTTGTTTCCTCTTTTATGTTTGCACTATATCATGTTTTGGGTGTTTGGTTCAAGAGTATTTTATAAACGATTATAGTTAACTTCCACAATACCACATGTTTATACTTTAATTTTAATCATCCTCCATATTGGACCAACCAGAAATAAAATGGATATCTCCTGTATCCATATCCATAGTCATATTATCTGACATTCGCATCATAAAATTTCCGTCTGAATCAACTGCCATATTGTCCCTCCGTAATATTAAATATACCATGGCAATCCCAAAGGATTTGTTATAAGTTCTATTGTTTCATCAACCATATTTATAAAATATCTTCCATAATTCCATTGAGCCTCATCATAATTTTCCTTATATACCAACTCACAGTATTCCATAAAAAACGAATTACAACCATTTAATAACTCCATGATTAATTCTTCTGAAAAGTTTATGAGTTGAAAAGCAGGAAATCCTTGATTGTACTCTATCCCATCACAAATCAATTCCGGATACTCCGAGCTCAATTTTTTATAAGTTGAAATACTGTTATGCTTTATAAAATTCCAAAGACAGTAAAGCTTGTTATAATGTACAAAAGAAGGTAATTCAGTGACTTTTTTATCCTTCCCATCAGCAGTTGCATAAAACACATTTCTATCAAATCGGTCGGTTATCGCATTTTGTTTTGAAAGAACTAAAACGGTAACCGCTTCAATCTGTGACGCCATTTGATGTATAAAAGAAGCATAAAGACTTGCAACTACCTCAAAACATTTCCAGCTATATTCATACTGGTTTTGCATATTTTTCCAATTTGACATCATTACTGCCTCATCATATTCTGCAATACCTTGCATAAATAACTCATTATCTCCAGGTGTTAATTTCTTTGGCTTTGCAATTCTTTTCCTTGCATATACTATAAGTCTTTTATAATGTTTTTCCCAATAGTTTTGAATGTCTCTAATTTTATCTGCAAACACATTACAACAATAATCATAATATTCGTTTTTCTTCGGATAAAAATAATGCGTCCGTCTTCTATTAATGATTTTCATCTGTGCATCAGACAGCTCACAATCTACAGTGCTTTTCAATCGTTTTGGATCAATTTTTACTTCGATACCATTATCTGTTTTTGTGTAAAACAATCCATAAAAACGAGTATCGTGATATGCAAATTTCTCGAAATCTGCTTTTGTTAATTTTTGATTACTCCTATCTTTTTTCATATTTCCTCCTGAAAAGACACCCTCCAAAAAGAGGGTGCCCCGCCTAATTGATTATTAAGCTAATACACAAGACAACTACCACTCTAACAAATATTTTGTTTATAGGCACCAATCAGAACATAACGCATTCTGATATTTCTTATGTGTTTTAATTGTAACACATAAGCGAGTCTTACACAAATTATTATACATCTATATGCTGATTTATCAATGTATTGTAAAGTTGTTTACGTACATATGTGTTTTATATACTCACCATAGTTCTCAATTATCACATATAAAAAGCCCTCACAAACATAATTGTTTGCAAGGGCTTGAAAATTCTTGAATATAATAAATTATCTCTTCGAGAACTGTGGTGCACGTCTTGCAGCCTTGAGACCGTATTTCTTTCTTTCCTTCATACGTGGGTCTCTTGTTAAGAAGCCAGCCTTCTTAAGTGCAGGTCTGTAATCTGCATCTGCCTGAAGAAGTGCTCTTGAAATACCATGTCTGATTGCACCAGCCTGACCGGTAAATCCACCGCCATGAACATTTACAAGTACGTCAAACTTTCCTGTAGTACCTGTTGCTGCAAATGGTTGCTGAACGATTACCTTAAGTGTGTTTAATCCGAAGTAATCATCCATGTCCTTTTTATTTATAGTTATTTTTCCGGTACCCGGTACGAGATATACTCGTGCGATACTGCTTTTTCTTCTACCTGTTCCGTAAAATCTTGTACTCTTAGCCACGAACATTTCCTCCCTTACTAATACTTAATCTCTAAAGTCTCAGGCTTCTGTGCCTGCTGCTTATGCTCAGGTCCTGCATATACATGAAGCTTCTTGAGCATCTGTCTGCCAAGCGGTCCCTTTGGAAGCATTCCCTTAACTGCAAGATAAATAACATCCTCAGGCTTCTTAGCGAGCTTCTCCTTAAGTGTCTGCTCCTTCATACCGCCAACGTAATCTGAATGATGATAATAAATCTTCTGCTCAAGCTTCTTGCCTGTAACCTTAATCTTATCAGCGTTAATTACTACTACATAATCACCTGTATCAATATGAGGTGTAAATGTCGGCTTGTTCTTTCCTCTTAAAATACTTGCTATTTCAGATGATAAACGACCTAATGTATGTCCGGTGGCATCAACTACATACCACTTTCTTTCAATGTTTGATGGGCTTGCCATAAAACTTTTCATTGTGGTTCCTCCTTAAAACTAATAAAACTAATCCTGAACATGTATAAATGCTGAAATGTCCGAAACAGCCTTTCATGTCCTTCAAAGTAATTTATCTCTCCGTTTTCAAAATCAATGGAGTTCAGATGAAAACAGAAAAAATATAAGCCTTACATACCGCCGGGGCTTTGGCACTACGCAAAGCTTTCCTTTTACACAGTTAGATATTATATTACACTAGTCCAAGTGTGTCAATGTTTTTATCAAAAATGTTGGAAAAAATTTAACAAAAATATATGTCTCAGCCTTACAAATACTCAATTCCCACAAGAGTAAGTCCGCACGCCTCCACCTTTGGTCCTGCGCAACCCCTGTCACATGCCTCGAGAATTTCCTTAACATGCTCCGGCTCATACATACCCATTCCACATTTTAAAAGCGTACCCATTATAATTCTTACCATATTGTATAAAAAGCCATAGCCCTTAATCTGCATGATTATCATGCTTCCCTCACGCCGAAAGCTTATGTCCGTAACGTGTCGAACCGTAGTTTCAACCTGAGTTCTCGCAGAGCAAAATGACTTAAAATCATGCTCTCCTATAAGGTAGTCTGCTGCCTGCTGCATCCTGTCTATATCAATTTTATAGTAAACAAACTTGGAATAAAGCCTGACAACCGGATTAGGAAATTTTGCATTCCATATTTTATATTCATAGGTTTTTATCGTATCACAAAACCTGGGGTGAAAATCTTCCGCCACCTGACAGGACTCCTGTATCCTTATGTCATCGGGCAGTCTCTGATTAAGCGCAAAGGAAATTTTTTCCGCAGGTATTCTTGTATCCGTATCGAAAACGGCTACATTTCCAAGAGCATGCACCCCTGAATCCGTGCGGCTTGCACCGATTACCGCTATCTCCTCCCCGAGGAGCCTTGAAAGCTCCCGGTTCAATACCTCCTCAATCGTTATTCCGTTATCCTGTATCTGCCATCCACAGTAATTTGTCCCATCATAGGCAACAATAAGCTTAACTCTCATAATTTTTTCCTCATGCATCATTGACCGTCAGCTATTCCATTCATCAAAACTTCACTGCCAGCCATATTGAAGCCACTGTTACAGCCAACAATACCAAATACCCTATAACATCATCCACATCATAAATAAGAGGTCTGAGTTTTGTTCTTCCCTTGCCCCCCGTATAGCATCTTGCATCCATTGCATCACCTAAGCGTCCTGCCCTATCAATGGCATTTTGAAAAAGCGGCACCATAACATTTCCCATTTTTTTTATTCTTGCCTTTGGACTCCCACTTTTAAAGTCCACCCCTCTTGCATACTGCGCCTTTAATATTCTGTCAAGCTCTCCCGACAAAACGGAAACAAATCTTAGGGCAATCGTGATTCCCATTGCAACACCGCCGCTTAAATGAAAGCATTTTTCCAGTCCGTCAGTGATCTCTGACGGAGTTGTAGTGTACATGAGCATCGACGACATAAGTATAATAAGTATCATTCTCCAAAATACAAAACCAAATTTTATAACTCCTTCAAGAGTTACCGACAGGCTGCCAACATGATATAATGTTTGTCCGGATGTGGTAAATATATTTATGGCAGAACAAACCAAAATAAAAATAAATATGCCTCTTGTTCCCTTTAATATTGTCCTGAATTTTACCCGACTTAGTAATACCGAAATCAAAAATACGGCTGTCAACGTTCCGAATAAATACAAATTTCTGTCGATAAGCAGCATTATAATATATACAATAACAAATCTGATTTTAACCCTCGGATCAAGTCTGTGAATACATGAATCAGCACTGCAATACTGACCTAACGTAATATCTTTTAACATTACAATACCACCTCCCCAACAAAAAATGTAAAACACTAATTTAACGCAGCCTTAATGGCGTTTACTGCCCCTTCGGTATCCGTCTCAAAGCAGTCAGCCTCAAGCCCCATACTTCGCAGAGCTACAAGTAATTGCATTCCGACAGGCAGATATTCCAAGGCTCCACATTTCATATACATATGGTAAAATGCTTCCCTCACATCATTAAATTCCTCAACAGTTTCATCCTCGAATACAATAACACTATCCGCATACTCTGCTATGCTCTCCACATCATGGCTTACGGCTATTATTGTAATACCTGCCTCCTTGTTAAGAGCATGTATTATCTCTAGCATCTGTTTCCTGCCCTCAGGGTCAAGACCGGCTACAGGCTCATCAAGAATAAGATAATCCGGCTGCATTGCCAAAATCCCTGCAAGAGCAACCCTGCGGCGCTGCCCTCCCGAAAGCTTATCCAGAGGAAGGTCATACACATCATCAGGAAGTCCTACAAGCCTGATGGATTCATACGCTCTTTTTTCTGCCTCCACCTCGGATATACCTATATTTCTAGGTCCAAACACAACGTCCTCGTAAACATTTTTTGCAAAAAGCTGTTGCTCAGGGTACTGAAATACATACCCTACCTTACATCTTAACTTCCTTAAATTCGTATACTTATCCCACAAGTCCACACCATCAACATATATGTGTCCCCTCTGTGGCTTAAGCAGCCCCGGAATATGCTGTAAAAGTGTTGTTTTTCCCACACCGGTTCTTCCGGTTATGGCAACATACTCTCCCTTTGAAACCGAAAACGAAACATTTTCAAATATTTTTTTATTACCGTAAGAAAAGCTTATGTTATCTGCAAGCACAGCCTGCATGGGATTTATCTCTTTACGTGACTTCCTTTCTTCTGGCATTTTTGTATTCAAGAAAAACTTATTTGGAAATCTTGATTTTATGGACTGTGCCATATCATCTATTTTATACAGGTCAGGTGCGGCAGTAATTCCTGCCTCAAACAGCATCTTGCCAAGCCTTACGCACTTAGGAATATCAAGCCCAAGTGAAAGAAGCTCCTTCTCCCTTGCATATATATCCTTGGGCCTTCCCTTCATGGCAATTGTTCCATTATGCATAATATAAACCATATCCGCATAGGAAAGCTCCTCCATAAGATGGGTTATCATAATAACCGTGATACCCAGCTTCTCATTTAACCGCTTTATTGCATCAAGTATCTCTTTTCTTGAATGAGGGTCAAGCATACTGGTAGCCTCATCCAAAACTATACATTTAGGCTTCATTGCAAGGACCCCTGCAAGCGCCACCTTCTGTTTTTCCCCTCCTGACAAATCATTTATTCTTTTATAAAGAATTTTTTTCATATCCGCTGCGGCCTTTTCACTGTTTTGCTTGTTGGTATCATCATATACCACAAGTCCCGCCATTTCAACTGCGGATATAACCTGCTCCCAAAGCTTCATCTGCGATACTCCGATATTTTCTGCTCCAAATGCAACATCCTCGGAAACAATGCTTCCAATAAGCTGATCATCCGGATTTTGAAATACCATTCCAACATTTTTTCGTATTTCAGTTACATTATCCTCATTCATTGCATCAAGTCCCGATATTAACACAGTACCTTCAATCGGAACCACAAGACGGTTTAGTATCTTGGCAAAGGTACTCTTGCCTGAACCGTTTTTCCCTGCTATGGCAATAAAATCGCCCTTTTCTGCATCAAAATTAATGCCTCGTATGGCATTTATCATCTCTGTCAGATGTCCATCATCGTCCCTGTCGAAATATTCAAATGTAAGGTTACGTATTTTTATCATAATTTACAAATAAAAGGAGGCCGTCGCACTAAGATTTTTATATTATGATATAAATATTCTTAGTGCGACAGCCCCTTTTATATCCTCTACTTTAATTTTTGTTTATACAAGCTCAAGTATAACCTTCATAGCTCCGTCACCACGGCGCTCGCCAACCTTGATTATTCTAGTATATCCACCCTTACGGGATGCATACTTTGTACCATACTCATCGAAAAGCTTTGCAGTGAGGTCAACTTTCTTTGTTCCTGCCTTTCTTCCAGCAGCCTCCACAGGAACCTCAACTACAGGATAAAGAATCTGAAGCATCTGTCTTCTGACATGAAGTCTTGAAGGCTGATCCTTCTTTATTTTCTTTTGTACCTCATCGTAAACAGTTACCTTCTTGCCGTCAACAACTTCCTTAACTCTCTTGCCATCCTTATCCTTTCTTGCAACCTTTGCAGTTACCGTAACCTCGTCGAAGTTATCCTTTTCCTTAATTGCAAGTGTGATAAGATGCTCTGCGATTTTACGAACTTCCTTAGCTCTAGCCTCAGTAGTTTCAATTTTTCCATGATAAAGTAACTGAGTTACCTGATTACGAAGTAATGCCTTTCTCTGATCTGATTTCTTTCCAAGCTTTCTATACATAGCCATGTTAAATTATCCTCCTTACCTCTAATTTACATTAGGGTCTTCACTTTGCTTACTTAATCCTTCGGCTTAAGTGGATATTGTCCTAATCATCACCTGTCTTAAGTGATAATCCAAGCTCTTTAAGCTTACCGAGAACCTCCTCAAGAGACTTACGACCAAGATTTCTAACCTTCATCATATCCTCAGAGGTCTTGTTTGTGAGTTCCTCCACAGTATTGATGCCTGCTCTCTTAAGGCAATTATATGAACGAACGGAAAGCTCAAGCTCATCTATGTTCATCTCAAGCACCTTTTCCTTAGCATCATCTGTCTTTTCTACCATTACATCGACTGCCTTTGCATTTTCAGACAAATCAATGAAAAGATTAAGATGCTCACTAAGTACCTTTGCCGCAAGACTTACAGCCTCATCAGGCGGAAGTGTACCATTGGTAAATACGTCAAGCGTAAGCTTGTCATAATCTGTAATCTGGCCTACACGGGTATTCTCAACAGTGAGATTTACACGTTCAACAGGTGTATATATGGAATCAATAGCTATTGCATCAATCGATGAATCAAGCTCCTTATTCTTATCAGAGCCCACATAGCCTCTGCCATTTGTGATGGTAAGCTCCATCTCAAGCTTTGCCTCCGGACCGCTTAAATTAGCTATAACGAGCTCCGGATTTAATATCTCAAGGTCACCATCCAACTGAATGTCACCTGCTGTCACCACGCAGTCACCTGATGCATCTATATATGCCTGCTTTACCTCACTGACAACACCATTGTTTTTAATGCAGAGTTCCTTTATGTTCATAACTATTTCAGTTACGTCTTCCTTAACTCCCGGAATTGAGGAAAACTCATGCAATACACCCTTAATTTTAATGAGGCTCACTGCCGTTCCAGGCAATGATGACAACATAATTCTTCTAAGTGAATTACCAAGTGTTGTACCATAGCCTCTTTCCAAAGGCTCAACTACAAATCTGCCGTACTTATTATCCTCAGAAATTTCAGCGATTTCAATTTTAGGTTTCTCAAATTCAAACACTATTGCCCCTCCTTTTAGTTGATAGGAATGTTCCTATCGTTTATAAGTTACATTAGCTTTTACTTTGAATATAACTCGACAATAAGGGTCTCATTTACAGGAACGTCAATCTGCTCTCTAAGTGGTCTTTCCGGTACGGTTCCGCTTAAGGACTCAAGATCTGATTCCATCCAGCCAGGGGTTGTGTGTCCCGTATTCGCCTCAACTATATCCTTATATCTCTGAAGTGATTTGCTCTTTTCTCTTATTTCAATCTTGTCTCCTGCCTCTACTCTGTAGGAAGGAATGTTGACGCACTTACCATTTACTAATACATGCTTATGGTCAACAATCTGTCTTGCCTCTCTTCTTGTTCTCGCAAAGCCCATACGGAAAACGATGTTGTCAAGTCTGAGCTCAAGCAGCATCATAAGGTTAGGACCTGCAAGACCAGGCATCTTCTGTGCCTTCTCAAATAAATTACGGAAAGGCTTTTCAAGCACGCCATAAATGAATTTAGCCTTCTGCTTCTCACGAAGCTGCATACCGTACTCACTTACCTTTCTGTTTGCCCTGTTTAACTTTCTTTTTGACTTTTTATTTACGCCGAGATACATTGGCTCCATACCCAAAGATCTGCATCTCTTAAGAACTGGGGTTCTATCTACTGCCATTTTCCTTGTACCTCCTATTAAACTCTTCTTCTTTTTGGCGGACGACATCCGTTATGTGGAACAGGAGTCACGTCTCTTATGCTGACAACCTCAAGACCGCAAGCTGAAAGAGCACGTATAGCTGCCTCTCTGCCTGAACCCGGTCCCTTTACCATAACATCAATAGTCTTAAGACCATATGGTAAAGCAGCCTTTGCTGCTGTCTCTGCTGCCATCTGTGCAGCATAAGGAGTAGACTTCTTTGAACCTCTAAAGCCTAATCCACCAGCACTAGCCCAGGATAATGCGTTACCCTCGGCATCTGTTAATGTAACAATTGTATTATTAAATGATGACTGAATATGAGCCTGTCCACGTTCAACGTTTTTTCTGACACGCTTCTTTGTCACTTTTTTAGTAGTAACCTTCTTAGCCATTAACCTAAACCTCCCTGATTACTTCTTCTTATTAGCTACAGTCTTCTTAGGACCTTTACGGGTTCTTGCGTTTGTCTTAGTCTTCTGACCACGAACAGGCAATCCCTTTCTGTGGCGGATTCCACGATAACAGCCAATTTCCTGTAAACGCTTAATATTAAGAGCTATCTCTCTACGTAAATCACCCTCTACAACCTGAGTCTCATTGATAACTTCACTGATTCTCTTAACCTCATCATCAGTAAGGTCACGAACTCTTGTATCCGGATCTACATTTGCTTCTTTAAGAATTCTTGCTGAAGAAGTCCTGCCTATACCATAAATATAAGTAAGACCTATCTCGACACGCTTCTCTCTTGGTAAATCAACACCTGAAATACGAGCCATTCTAAATATACCTCCGAAATTTTCTTTTGCGCTCATTTTTCGCCTTTCCGATATCCTTTGCACTCCGGTTAGCGCTCGTACCAAATTACAAAGGTGAAATGCATATCGGCTTTGACAAAAAATCAATACCTTGTTATATAATTAGCATATAAAATGCTACAGCCGCTAAATTTGGTGGTTAGTAACGTGATATGGAATGGTATCACGTGCACAAATACAAGGCATATTCACAGATGGGCCATCATCCTACATACCCTGTTCTAACCTGTCATGGATTAAGCTTATTATTAACCCTGACGCTGTTTGTGCTTTGGATTTTCGCAGATTATACGAATACTGCCTTTTCTTTTAATGACTTTGCACTTATCGCAAATCGGTTTTACTGATGCTCTAACCTTCATTAAAATGCACTCCTTTCAAGTCTTGGCGACTTTGTCACCAGACATACTATATATCAACTTTTTTAAAATAAAATTGATACAACTTAAAAAAGTCCGCTACAAATTGATATTCTAACATTTTCCAGAATATAATGCAAGCAGTTTTTTTATTAATTTATCAACAATTTAGCTGTTTTTAGGGCTTTTCGCTATTTAGCCCTCCATGTTATTCTTCCCTTTGTAAGGTCGTACGGTGAAAGTACAACCGTAACCTTATCTCCTGGAAGAATTTTTATATAATTCATTCTGAGTTTTCCGCTTATATGTGCAAGAACCTTGAGTCCATTCTCCAGTTCAACCTGAAACATTGCGTTTGGAAGCTTCTCAAGGACTACACCTTCCATTTCTATCTCGTCTGCTTTTGGCATATATTAATCCTCCTATATTCTGCTGCACATTATTATGTGCCAGGTCCTAAGGTATCCTCCTTGCTCTGTGGGTCCGTCATAAGGTATCCTCCCACTTCGTGGGTCCCTCCTTATGACAAAAGTCCCTCCTTAGGACAATCTACAATTCAATTCCCTCTGCCTGTGACAGAATAACCGGTTCGCCCTCCGTTATAAGAATTGTATTCTCATAATGAGAGGAAAGCTCCCCATCTGCTGTAACGACTGTCCAGTCATCGTCCAGCCATTCTACCTCATAGGTTCCTATGTTAATCATGGGCTCTACCGCTATCGTCATTCCTGCTTTAAGCTTCGGACCCTTTCTCGGTCTTGTAAAATTTGGAACCTCCGGTGCCTCATGTAAGTTTGCACCTACACCATGACCTACCAAATCTCTCACCGCAGAGTAACCTCTTGCAGTAATATAATCAAATACTGCCTTTGAAATATCATTTACATGATTTCCGTCCCTGCACATTTTAAGTCCTTCAAAAAAGCTTTCCTTAGTGACTTTCATAAGTCTTTCCGCCTTCTCGCTTACCTTTCCTACGGGATAGGTTCTCGCAGAATCAGAATGATAGCCTTTATATATTACGCCTGCATCAAGACTTATGATGTCCCCTTCCTGCAGAATTCTGTCCTTTGAAGGAATACCGTGCACAACCTCATCATTTACGGAGGTACATATTGATGCCGGATAACCATTATAGTTTAAAAATGATGGTACACACCCATAGCTTCTTATTACTTCTTCTCCAAGCTTATCAATGTCATAGGTTGATATACCCGGTTTAATTATCTTTCGGATTTCCTCATGAGTTATGGCAAGTATTCTGCCTGCCTCCTTCATCAACTCAATTTCTCTATGGGATTTAATAATAATAGCCATTTTTTCTTACTCTCCCAAAATGCCTACAATTGCATTAAATACATCCTGCATATCCTTTGTTCCGTCAACCTCGGCAATAACACCCTTCTTTGTATAATAATCAATGAGAGGCTGTGTCTGCTCATGGTAAACTGAAAGTCTGTTAAGAACTGTCTCCGGCTTATCGTCATCTCTTAAAATAAGCTCCTCACCGCAGGCATCACATTTACCCTCCACCTTTGTAGGATTGTACTTAATGTGATAAGTTGCTCCGCAGCCTACACATGCCCTTCTTCCTGACATTCTATTTACAATGTTCTCATCAGGCACCTCAACGTTTATTGCATAGTCAATGCTCTCACCACCCGCTGAAAGTGCTTTGTCTAACGCTTCTGCCTGTGGAATTGTTCTTGGGAACCCGTCAAGCACATATCCGTTTTTACAATCGTCAGCCTTAAATCTGTCCATAATAAGGTCTACAACAAGCTCATCCGGTACAAGGAGTCCCTTATCCATATATTCTTTCGCCTTTGCTCCAAGCTCTGTTCCGTTTTTTATATTTGCCCTGAATATATCACCTGTTGAAATGTGTGGAATAGAATATTTTTCTGCTATCATCTTAGCCTGTGTTCCTTTTCCTGCACCAGGTGCACCCAACATAATAATCTTCATAAACATTACCTCCTAATATCTTTGAACATTACCGCATATAATGTACGGCTTTGCAAAACAAGTTATAAAACCAGGAATTGGGCTGCCGCATTTTCACAGCAACCCTTATCCCTAACTATTTAAAAATCCCGAATAATTTCTGACAATCATCTTTGATTCTATCTGCTTTATCGTCTCAACGATTACACCGACAATGATTATAAGCGATGTTCCGCCGAAAGACACATTTGCACCAAACCTGCCGTTAAAAAATATCGGTATAACAGCTACTAATATAAGACCAACGGCACCAATAAACACTATATAATTGAGTATCTTATTCAGGTAGTCCTGTGTTGGCTTACCCGGTCTGATACCCGGTATAAATCCACCGCTTCTTTTCATGTTATTTGCTATCTCCATCGGATTAAACGTAACCGATGTATAGAAATAAGCAAAGAAGAAAACTAAAAGAATATATACCAAAAGTCCAATGTTTGCCCAAGGATGATCCGGGTTGCACCAATATGACTGATTCATGCCCTCAAAAATCTTTGCCCATGTTCCCGATACATTAATGCTGAACAGACTTACAACAACTGACGGCACCGAAAGTATTGTCGATGCAAAGATTACCGGAATAACGCCTGAGGTATTAACCTTAAGCGGAATATGGCTTGCCTGTCCGCCAACCAGCCTTCTTCCCTGAACCTTCTGTGCATATTGAACAGGTATTTTTCTCACACCGTCCTGAAGCAGAACTACAAGAACGATGGTAATAATTACAACTGCCAAAACAATCACGACAGCTATAGTCTGATTTACGATATCCTTACCCTTTACAAACATCACATAAAGATTATAAAAATCACTAGGCATTCTTGAAACAATGTTTATTAAAAGTATAATTGATATACCGTTTCCAACACCATAATCCGTAACCTTTTCCCCAAGCCACATAACAAACGCACTTCCTGCCGTAAGTGTAACAATAACAGTAAGATACCCCAATGTCTTGTTTATGGTGAAAAAATTTCCTCTGTCAAAGCTTATGGAAAGACCAAGGCTTTCAATGACAGCGAGAAGCAAGGTCACATACCTTGTTATTGCCGTCATCTTTTTACGTCCATCCTCACCATCTCTCTGCATCTCCTCAAGAGCCGGAATGGCTATAGTGAGAAGCTGTATTATAATTGAAGATGTGATGTATGGCGTTACATTCAGGGCGAATATAGTCATCCGTGAAAATGAACCGCCCGTAAATGTTGCAAGAAGATTGCCGGCATTGGAATCACCAAACATAGAGTCCATATATGCCTTTATGCCCTCTGTGTCAAGACCCGGAACCGGAATATGCGATCCAAGTCTTATAACAACCATTATAAAGAATGTAAAAAGCAAACCATTTCTTATATCCTTTACTTTAAGAGCATCTCTCAAGGTTTTGAACATACCTAAACCACCTCAACTTTTCCACCAAGTGCCTCGATTTTCTCAGCGGCAGCTTTACTGAAAGCGTCAACCTTAACAGTAAGCTTCTTAGTTAACTCTCCATTTCCCAATATCTTAACACCATCTCTAGGATTCTTAACAATACCTGCCTCAATAAGAGTTGCAACGGTTACCTCGGAACCATCCTCAAATCTTTCAAGAACAGACAAATTGATTGCAACGATTTCCTTGTGGTTTCTGCAAGTGAATCCTCTCTTTGGTATTCTTCTATAAAGTGGCATCTGACCACCTTCAAAGCCCGGTCTTGGTGCACCTGAACGAGCCTTCTGACCCTTGTGTCCCTTACCTGCGGTCTTGCCATTTCCTGAACCATGTCCACGGCCTCTCCTGAAATTACCGCTTGTTACAGCGCCTTCAGCCGGCTTTAAGTTCGATAAATCCATGACTGTACCTCCTAATTCAAATACTATTAAACTTCCTCTACCTTAACTAAGTGACTAACCTGTTTTACCATTCCCAATGTTGCTGCATTATTTGGAAGCTCAACACTCTTATTAAGCTTTTTAAGTCCAAGTGCGGCAACTGTTGCTCTATGCTTTGGAATAGCTCCAATCGGTGACTTAACTAATGTAACCTTTAACTTATCTGCCATTTTTAAATCCCTCCTTAGTTAAGAATCTCATCTAAAGATTTGCTGCGAAGCTTTGCAACTTCCTCAGGAGACTTAATCTCAGCAAGTCCTGCGATAGTAGCAAGAACAACATTCTGCTTATTATTTGAACCTAAGGACTTTGTACGGATATTCTTGTATCCTGCAAGCTCGAGCACTGAACGTGCAGGACCGCCTGCAATAATACCAGTACCCTTTGGAGAAGACTTAAGCAATACCTTAGCACTGCCGAAGCTGCCTTCCCAATCATAAGGGATACTTCCGTTTTCATTAATTTTAACCTTAACTAATTTCTTTATTGCGTCCTCTTTACCCTTGCGGATGGCTTCCGGAATCTCCGCAGCCTTTCCTACGCCGGCGCCTACATGGCCGTTTTTGTCTCCGACAACCACAAGAGCAGCAAATCTCATGTTACGTCCGCCCTTAACAACTTTAGTAACACGCTTAATGTTTACAACATTTTCTTCTAATTCTAACTTACTCGCATCTATGATTTCATGCTTCATATGTCGCTTTTCCTCCTTATTAGAATTCTAATCCAGCTTCTCTTGCTGCATCTGCTAATGCCTTAATCTTACCATGATAGACAAATCCGCCTCTGTCAAAAACAACTGTCGTAATTCCTGCATCAAGGGCTCTTTTTGCTATAACCTTTCCAAGATAAGCAGCCGCTGCCACATCATTTGTCTTCTCAAGCTCAGCCTTTACATCCTTCTGAACAGTTGAAGCAGACACTAAAGTATGTCCAGCCGTATCATCAATAATCTGAGCGTACATATGATTATTACTTCTGAATACTGCTAAACGAGGTCTGGCTGCTGTGCCGCTGAAACGGTTACGAACTCTTAAATGCTTTTTAACACGTCTAACGCTTCTTGATTCTTTATTAATCATCTCATTTACACTCCTTAATTATTTCTTACCGGTCTTACCAACCTTACGTCTGATAACCTCATAATCGTACTTGATACCCTTGCCCTTATATGGTTCCGGAGCTCTCTTTTCTCTTATTTCGGCTGCGTACTGTCCAACCTTTTCTTTATCAATACCACTTACAACAATCTTATTTCCGTCAACGGTAGTTGTAATTCCCTCAGGGTCAGTCATCTCTACAGGATGTGAATATCCAAGAGAAAGAGTAAGCTTGCTGCCCTGCTTTGCTGCTCTGTAACCAACTCCGTTTACCTCAAGAGTCTTTGTATATCCTTCAGTAACACCAACAACCATGTTGTTGATAAGTGTTCTTGTAAGACCGTGAAGTGATTTCATTTTCTTTAAATCATTTGGTCTTTTTACTAAAATTTCCTCACCTTCTTTGGTGATTTCCATTTCAGCAGGGAGCACTCTCTCAAGAGTTCCCTTTGGTCCCTTTACAGTCACCTTATTATTTTCTGCTATATCAACAGTAACACCTGCCGGTACAGCGATAGGCATTCTTCCAATTCGTGACATTTCGCCTTATCCTCCTTATAATTTTTAATGTGCATTTACCAAATGAAAGCGAGAACCTCTCCGCCGACATTCTCTTTTCTTGCTTCCTTATCAGTAAGCACACCCTTGTTCGTTGAAATGATAGCTGTTCCAAGTCCTCCAAGAACTTTTGGAAGCTCATCCTTTGATGCATACACACGAAGTCCAGGCTTAGAAATCCTCTTAAGTCCTGTAAGTACCTTCTCGTTCTTGTTTGCACCATACTTAAGTGTAATTCTTATAGTCTTGAAGTTTCCTTCCTCAACAACGTCAACTGCCCTAATATATCCCTCTTTAAGAAGAATATCCGCAATCGCCAGCTTCATCTTAGATGCCGGTATATCTACTGTATCATGTTTTGCAGTATTTGCATTACGAATTCTTGTAAGCATATCTGCAATTGGATC
>CAZWNL010000020.1:0-32868 GCA_964635615.1 uncultured Bacteroides sp. | reverse complement strand
CATGTTTTGCAGTATTTGCATTACGAATTCTTGTAAGCATATCTGCAATTGGATCGCTCATTGACATAATTCTTTTGCCTCCTATTCGAAATATTACCAGCTTGACTTCTTAACACCTGGTATCTGTCCCTTATATGCTAACTCACGGAAGCAGATTCTGCAGATTCCGTATTTTCTCAAATATGCATGTGGACGACCACATATCTTACAGCGGGTGTACTCTCTTGTTGAAAACTTCTGAGCACGCTGCTGCTTAACCTTCATTGATGTTTTTGCCATGTTAATCCCTCCTATTACTTCTTAAATGGCATACCGAAAAGAGTTAATAATTCGCGGGCTTCCTCGTCAGTATTTGCCGTAGTGACAAATATAACATCCATACCCCTTACCTTATCAATCTTATCGTACTCGATTTCCGGGAAAATAAGCTGCTCCTTAATGCCAAGCGCATAGTTTCCTCTACCGTCAAACGCATTAGGATTAACACCTCTGAAGTCACGTACACGAGGAAGCGCAAGATTAACAAGTCTGTCAGTGAACTCATACATCTTTTCGCCACGGAGTGTAACCTTACATCCGATAGGCATTCCCTCTCTAAGCTTGAAGTTTGCAACCGACTTCTTTGCTCTTGTAACAACAGCCTTCTGACCTGTTATAATCTCTAAATCCTTTATAGCTGCATCAAGCACCTTAGCATTCTCTCTTGCCTCACCAACACCCATGTTGATAACAATCTTCTCAAGCTTTGGTACCTGCATAACATTTTTATATCCGAACTTTTTTGTCATAGCATCTTTAATTTCGTTGCTATACATATCTTTAAGTCTGCTCAAATTCCTATGCCTCCTTTCTTAGTATTCCTAGTCAATAGCCTCAAGCTTACCATTTACCTTGGCAGCTCTCGTCTTATCTTTCTTCTCACCTATAAAACCTATTCTAACCGGCTTACCCTTGTGAAGATACATCACGTTAGATATATCAATAGGTGCCTCCTTGTCAATAATTCCGCCCTGCTGATTCTGCATGCTCGGCTTACTGTGTCTGTGAACAATATTAACACCCTCAACAAGCACCTTATTATTTTTAGTATCAACTGCTAATACTTTTCCTTCTTTGCCTTTATCCTTGCCGGCAATTACTCTGACGAGATCGTCTTTTTTAATTTTCATTGTTGCCACAGTCTCTACCTCCTATAATACTTCCGGTGCAAGAGAAACAATCTTCATAAACTTCTTATCACGAAGCTCTCTTGCTACAGGTCCAAATATACGGGTTCCTCTTGGGTTTCCGTCATCCTTTATAATAACTGCTGCATTCTCATCAAACTTGATGTATGAACCGTCCTTACGGCGTGCGCCCTTCTTTGAACGTACTACCACAGCCTTTACAACGTCACCTTTTTTTACAACTCCGCCCGGCGTTGCATCCTTAACGGAGGCAACTATGATATCACCGATGTTTGCATATCTTCTGGTTGAACCGCCTAATACTCTGATGCAGAGAAGTTCCTTAGCACCTGTATTGTCGGCAACTCTAAGTCTTGTTTCCTGCTGAACCATTGCTTATGCCTCCTTTACTTAGCTTTCTCAATTATCTCAACAAGTCTCCATCTCTTATCCTTTGAAAGTGGTCTTGTCTCCATAACTTTTACTCTATCGCCAATCCTGCACTCATTTTTCTCATCATGAGCCTTCAATTTGTAAGTTCTCTTTACAATCTTACCGTAAAGAGGATGCTTTACATTGTCAACGATTGAAACAACAATTGTCTTATCCATTTTATCACTTGTAACTAAGCCTACACGTGTTTTTCTAAGATTTCTGTCCACAATAATTCCTCCTTTTACGATAATTAGTTAGCCTTTTGGGCTATCATAGTCTGTATTCTGGCGATGTTTCTTCTGACATCCTTAATTCTGCTTGTATTCTCAAGCTGATTAGTGGCATTCTGGAATCTCAAGTTAAATAATTCCTTCTTAGCAGCTACTAAATCGCTCTGTAATTCCTCAAGTGATTTTGCCTTTAATTCTTCTTTATATTCTTTAAGCTTCACTGCTATTTACCTCCTTCACTAGCTTCTAAGTCAGCCTTTGACACAATCTTACACTTCAACGGAAGCTTGTGTGTCGCAAGACGGAGCGCCTCCCTTGCAGTTTCCTCAGGAACACCTGCAATCTCAAAAAGCACTCTTCCCGGCTTAACAACTGCAACCCAGTACTCAAGTGAACCCTTACCGGAACCCATACGAGTTTCAGCTGGCTTAGCTGTTACCGGCTTGTCAGGGAAAATCTTTATCCAAACCTTACCATTACGCTTTACGTAACGTGTCATAGCAATACGGGCAGCCTCAATCTGATTAGACTTAATCCATGCAGGCTCCATAGCCACAATACCATACTCACCATTTGTTATTTTGTTTCCTCTAAGCGCCTTTCCCTTCATAGAGCCTCTGAACTGCTTACGACGCTTAACTCTCTTAGGCATTAACATTATTTATCGCTCCCTTCCTTATTTTCCTTAGTAGGAAGTATCTCTCCGTGGTAAATCCATGTCTTAACACCGACTTTACCGTATGTTGTATCTGCCTCAGCAAAACCATAGTCGATATCAGCACGAAGAGTCTGCAAAGGTATAGTACCCTCACTGTAAAACTCTGTTCTTGCCATATCTGCACCACCAAGTCTTCCTGAACATGCAGTCTTTATTCCAAGTGCTCCTGCCTTCATGGTTCTTCCCATGCATGACTTCATTGCCCTTCTGAAGGAAATACGGTTCTCAAGCTGTGCAGCAATATTCTCTGCTACAAGCTGTGCATCCAAATCCGGCTTCTTAATTTCCTTAATGTCAATGATAAGCTTCTTTTTGGTAAGCTTCTGAACCTTAGTCTTAACCTTCTCTATACCGGCTCCGCCCTTACCGATTACAACACCAGGCTTTGCAGTATAAACGCTAACCTTTACCCTGTCTGCGGTTCTCTCAATCTCAATCTTAGAAACGTTTGCCTGATAAAGCTCCTTCTTTATAAACTCTCTTATTTTATAATCTTCAACAAGATTGTCTGCAAATTCTCCGTTTTTTGTATCAGCATACCACTTTGAATCCCAATCCTTGATTATTCCGACTCTTAAACCATGTGGGTTTACCTTCTGTCCCATTGCTTACCTCCTATCTTTCATCCAGCACAATTGTAATGTGGCTTGTTCTCTTTTCGATTCTGTAAGCCCTACCCTGTGCTCTTGGTTGAATTCTCTTCATTGTTGGTCCTTTATTTGCATAACATTCAGCAATGTAAAGGTCCTCCGCCTTCATGCCGTTGTTGTTTTCGGCATTTGCAATAGCTGACTTTAAGAGCTTCTCAATAACCCTTGAAGCGTATCTGTTGTTATAAGCAAGAATACCAAGTGCTGAAGTTACATCCTTGCCTCTTATTGCATCTAATACAAAGCATGCCTTTGTCACTGAAACTCTGGCATAAGATACTGTAGCCTTTGGTCTTGTATCCTTATTCTCATTTCTGAGTCTCTTAATCTGGGATCTATGTCCTTTTGCCATGAATGTCTCCTCCTCTCACTTATTTCTTCTTACCCTTTTTCTCATCCTTGCCATGTCCTCTGTATGTTCTTGTTGCAACGAACTCACCGAGCTTATGTCCAACCATATCCTCAGTTACATATACAGGCACATGCTTTCTTCCATCATAAACTGCTATTGTATGACCTACAAATGAAGGGAAGATAGTTGAACGACGTGACCATGTTTTAATAACCTGCTTGTCATTTGCCGCATTAAGTGCATCTATTTTCTTTAATAAACTCTCGTCTGCAAATGGTCCTTTTTTTAATGAACGAGCCATATGTTACCTCCTTACTTAACGTTCTTACCGTCTCTTGTTCTTATTATCAGCTTGTTAGACTGCTTATTCTTCTTTCTGGTCTTAAGTCCCAATGCCGGTTTACCCCAAGGAGTAGAAGGTCCTGGTCTACCGATACTGGTTCTACCTTCACCACCACCATGTGGATGGTCGTTAGGGTTCATAACAGAACCTCTTACTGTAGGTCTTATTCCCATGTGACGCTTACGTCCTGCCTTACCGATATTAACAAGTCCGTGCTCAATATTTCCAACCTGACCGATTGTTGCACGACATACGATAGGAACCATTCTCATCTCGCCTGAAGGAAGACGGAGTGTTGCATACTTTCCTTCCTTTGCCATAAGCTGAGCTGAGTTACCTGCTGAACGAACAAGCTGTCCGCCCTTGCCCGGATAAAGCTCAATGTTGTGAATCTCAGTACCAACCGGAATGTCCGTAAGAGGCAGGCAGTTACCAACTCTAACCTCTGCATTAGGACCGCTCATAAGCATGTCCCCAACCTTAAGTCCCACAGGTGCAATGATGTATGCCTTCTCGCCATCAACATAGTGAAGAAGTGCAATATTTGCAGTTCTGTTCGGGTCGTACTCGATTGCAGCAACCTTTGCAGGTATGTCATCCTTTCTTCTCTTAAAATCAATAATTCTGTATTTTTGTCTATTTCCACCACCGTGATGTCTTACGGTGATTTTACCCTGATTGTTACGTCCGGAATTTTTTGACTTCTTGGCAAGAAGTGACTTTTCAGGAGTAGTCTTTGTAATCTCTGAAAAATCAAGACCGGTCATATTCCTTCTGGAAGGTGTATATGGGTTATAAGTCTTAATTCCCATTTTGTTTCTCCTTTCGATTATCACGCCTTATTGCGTATATTTGGTTTCACAAAAAACCTGATGCATATTCTACAGTCCCTCGAACAACTGAATGTCGTTGCTCTCAGCAGTAAGCTGTACGATTGCCTTTTTTCTCTTTGCAGTCTTTCCGTATGTCATGCCACGTCTTTTTGTCTTGCCTGCAATATTCATTGTATTAACCTTTGCCACCTTAACTCCGTCAAACATCTTTTCAACAGCTTCCTTAACCTGAGTCTTGGTTGCATCCGGATGAACATAAAATGTGTATTTTTTTTCTGCCATTATGTTCATGCTCTTTTCTGTAAGAACCGGCTTTAAGATAACGTCATAATATTTAATATCTGCCATTATGCATACACCTCCTCGATTGCAGCTACGGCATCCTTAGTAATTACAAGTGATTCATACTTAAGGATATCATATACATTAATTGTGTTTGCCAAAGCAGTCTTAACTGTCGGTATATTTCTTGCTGAAAGATAAACCTTCTCGTCTTTTTCCTTAGTTACTACTAATGCCTTAGGGCTTTTAAGATTATCAAGAATCTTAACAAAATTTGAAGTCTTAATCTCATCAAGCTTAAGCTCATCAACAACTATAAGCTTTGAAGCCTGAACCTTTGAGGTAAGCACTGACTTCATTGCAATCTGCTTCTCTCTCTTGTTTATCTTCATGGAATAATCCCTTGGCTTTGGAGCAAATACAACTCCGCCACCCTTCCACTGAGGTGCTCTTATTGAACCCTGTCTTGCGTGGCCCGTTCCCTTCTGTCTCCACGGCTTCTTTCCACCGCCGGATACCTCGGAACGTGTTTTTGCACTCTGTGTTCCCTGACGCTTGTTAGCAAGCTGGGTAACTACAGCCTTGTGTACTAATTGTTCATTTATTTCAACACCGAATACGTTATCATTAAGCTCAAGCTTATCTACTTCCTTGCCTTCGATGTTATAAACAGCTACTGTTGCCATCTAAATGTTCCTCCTTCCTGAAAAACCGGCTATTTACCGACTTTTACTGTTTCCTTAATCATTACTAATGATTTCTTAGGTCCCGGAACTGCGCCCTTTACCAAGATTACATTGTTTTCAACATCTATCTTAACAATCTCAAGATTCTGAACAGTAACTCTTACGTTACCCATGTGGCCAGGCATCTTCTTTCCCTTGAATACCCTTCCCGGAGTTGTTGCAGAACCATTTGAGCCCGCATGACGATGGTATTTTGAACCGTGAGCCGAAGGACCGGACCTCATGCCGTATCTCTTGATACCACCTGCATATCCTTTACCCTTTGACTTAGCAGTAACATCTATCTTGTCACCCTCTGCAAAGATATCAGCCTTGATTTCGTCACCAACATTAAAATCTGCAACGTTCTCTAATCTGAACTCTCTTACATATCTCTTAGGTGTTGTTCCTGCCTTCTTGAAATGTCCTGCCTCCGCCTTAGTGGCGCCATGTGGGTTTCTGATAACCTTCTTACCTGAAACATCCTTAGTAGTAACTCTTTCCTTCTTTTCGCCAAGTCCAACCTGAATTGCATCGTAACCGTCATTGTCAACTGTTTTTACCTGAGTTACAACACACGGACCAGCCTGTAATACTGTTACCGGTGTAAGAACACCGTCTTCGTTGAAGATTTGAGTCATTCCGACTTTTGTTGCTAAAATAGCCTTCTTCATTTTAAAATTTCCTCCTAATTTTAATTCACAGCGGATTACCTATCGTAATCATACTAAATTCATTTTAAATGCTCCTATACGTTATCAATCTTCCATAATATAAGGAAACCATTTAAAATGTAATTAGGTACTGCATATCAATTTTTACTTCATTTTAACGTCAATGTACACACCTGCTGACATATCGAGCTTCTGTAATGCATCAATTGTCTTTTGTGATGGTGTAAGTACGTCAATGAGTCTCTTGTGAGTTCTCTGCTCAAACTGTTCTCTGGAATCCTTATACTTATGAACAGCTCGAAGAATTGTAATCTTCTCAACCTTTGTAGGCATTGGAACAGGTCCGCTTACCTTTGCACCTGTACTCTTAACAGTCTCGATAATCTGCTTTGCAGCCTGATCGATTAACTTGTGGTCATATGCCTTCAATGTGATTCTCATAATTTGACTTGCCATAAAAAAAGCCGCCTCCTTTTCGCACTTTGTTATTAGTACGACAAGTGGTGACTGTACAACTTTCCCGTGTGTGTCATGTTTTTAGACATATATCACACGTCATTTCCGTCCTCTAGAGTTCCGGGTTTACTTTGTAAATCGGAACACATAACGGATGATATAAGTACAGTGACTTGTCGCCAGTTATTTTTAATTGACATTCGCTCCACGAAATGACCTGCATATTGCGCAGCAACCTCCGCTTCCACGCTATCAATGTCACAGCAAGGGTTATTATATAACAGGGAAATGTATATTGCAAGCACTTTTTTACTTTTTTTAGAAATTACTGAACAGGGCTGTCGCACTGAGAATATTTATATCATAATAACAAAAATACGCTTTCGCTCGTCTCCGACGTAACGGTACTAAAAATTGCCGGCTCGGGGTATATCCTTAATAAATTAGGATACCACCCGAGCCGGCAATTTAAGTACCAACGTCTTCAAACGATTTTTTTATATTATGATATAAATATTCTCAGTACGCCAGCCCTCATCTACTCATCTACACAAGCTTTCTTCTTATTATAAGTATAATTCCACCAAGTGCTGCAATACACAATATAGCAATTGGTATTATCGGCATATTATCGCCTGTATTTGGTCCTTTAATTTTATTTGAGTAATCAGGGTCTCTTGCATCCTTCATGACAACCGTGCCATTTGTAGCTGTCGCAGGCTCATATTTACCATTTTCATCTGCAATGTATATTACTCCATATTCATCTATTGCAAATTTCACAGGTGCAGCCATCAGATAGCCCTCAGGTGCTATAAGCTCCTCAAGGGTGTAGTATGAAAGCTTACCCTTTTCAGTAACAAATAAGTCTGATGGAAGCAGCGTAGGTCTTATATCACTTTCAAATGTGTAGATTACCTCGCCCTTACTGTCTCTTATTGCAAGAGAAGCACCCTTTATCTCATTTAAGCTTTCTTCGTCCTGCTTGCTTACAACTACATTTATAAGCTCGTCAACCATATCGATTTCTCTTGAGCCATCCATAGGAACACCATCAACATAAAGCATTCCTTCCTCGTCAAAGTAGAAAGTGATGTCATGAGCATATGCATATCCTTTTGGTGCAACAGTCTCCTCAAGCACATACTCTACATTTGGCGTAAACACATTCTTGCTTATATATTTAGGCACTCCTACAGTCTCTCCCGTAGACCATGTAATAGGTTCAAAGTCCACGCTGCCATCCTTGGCATATATGGTAAGTGTTGCCTTAGGAACCTCCTTACCCATCATGTCAACCTTGCTTATCTTAAGCTTCGGCTCATCCAAAACCCTTATAAGGTTAACATGTACGCCACCGACAGTGACAGTAAATAATGTATACTGCTTCTGTCCGTTTTCATCCACGGTAACGTTATACATCTTACCGTCTCCGTCTATGGCAATTGTAACGTCTTCTGCCTTCTCATAACCTACAGGTGGTTCAACCTCCTGTATCGTGTACTCGGCATATTTTTTGTAGTCGGCATTCGCTGCCAAATATTCAGGATCTCCTGCTTTCAGCTTTGATGTATCTATCGAGTCAGCCTTATCTCTGCTGGTCCAGGATGCAACTATCACTCCGTCAGCATCAACGATACGGAATTTAGCTCCTGCAACCGGCTCGCCTGAAAGCATATCCACCTTAGCCACATTCAGGTTTATTTTGGCATCAGAAATGTAAACTGTACGATTATCCGCAATATCTTCCGTGCCATCATCATTTAAAATATAAACCTCTCTTGTATCTGCATCAATCCTGAAGTTAATCGGATCTGTATATGCATATCCGTCTGGTGCTCCAATCTCGGTAAGAGTATAGGTGCATCCAGGTGTAAACTTCAACATATCAAACGGTTCTGAGCCTCTGTCACTGCTGCTCCACACAACCTCCTCAAAAAATCTGTCATTTTCAGAGGTAAGCTTAAGCACGGAATTTGCAACACGTACATTTTTTCCGTTTATAAGTTCATCTGCATCAAGCTTTCCAATGCTTACAACATTATCAATGTCAGTGACATAAACTACATTTTCATATACCGTAGGAAGCGTATCAAAGATAAATGCTCCGTCATTTCTCGATATGGTCATGACCGCTTCCGCCACACCATCTTCGTTAATGTGAACAACAATATCATCTGCATATCCAAAGCCGTCCGGTGCAACAACTTCCTTGATAAGATAATATCCACCCAGCTTAAGCTTCGTGTTATCAACCTCTGCTGTAGTATTACCCGTTATTATGGTCTGAAGCTTCGTTCCCGCCTTCTTAGCATCAAAGTCATATTCATATACCTCAAGCTCCGCATCAGGCAGATACAATCCAAATGTATCCTGCTTCTTAATCTTAAGCGTTACCTTCTTGTCATGCATAAGCAGGGTATCCTTGTCATGGTTCAAGGAATCATCATTTCCGTTTTCAAGCACCTCTATCACTGCCTTATTATCTGCATCGATACCTGTTATCTTAAATGTAACGGTCATTGCCTCTGCATATCCCTCAGGTGCGGCAAGCTCCCTGAATTCATATGTATTGCCCACAACCAAATCATCATCAGCAGAAGGAGTGCTGCTCGTAACGGCAAAATGCTCAGGCGTTCCGTCACTGGTCCACTGTCTAACCAAGGTTTCTCCACCTGTCATATCATATATGGCAAGTTTTGCTCCCTTAATATCAGCATAGGTTTCTGCATCAACCTTTCTAAAGAACGCACCCGACTTCTTCGCATCCTCCATCTGAATTTTACCGTCTGCAATCACATTACCTACGGTTCCATTTGCATACTCATATACCTTTGCGTCAGAACCGACAGCAAACTGTATAGGCTCCGCAAGCATATAAGCTGTAGGTGCAAATCTCTCCTTTATGGTATATACCTTATAGCCCGACTTTGGTACAGTAAGCTTCGGTCCCACATCACTGTCGCCTGTCGCTCCTGTAGTCCATCTGTATACCTCATTATCGGCGTCATCATATATTGCAAGTCTGGCACCGGATATAGGATTAGTTGTGTCTTTCTCCACCTTTATAACAGTTAAATTAACTGCACCGTCGTAAAGAATAATGGCATCGCCTTGTACTGCATTGTAGTTTTCGTCGTAATCAGGATCATTCATCACGCCATACCTTTCTATTGTTCCATCATCCTTTACACGAAAATCTACTTTTTTTGTATAGCCATAACCATTCGGTGCGGCAGTTTCCTCCAAGACATACCTTGTGTTAATTTTCAATTTACTATAGTCTAAATGATGCGGGTCTGCGCCTGATACCCACTGGTCAATAACCGCTCCTGTTGATTTCTCCTTAAGAACAAGCGTTGCACCTGAAACCTCCGTGCCAACACCAAGCTCCTGCTTACTAATGTAAAGGCTGATTCTTGCATCCGCAACAGTAACAGGAATTGCTCCCTTCGAAGACTCCTTATTTACCTCAACACGTATAATCTTCTCATTTAGTATATAGCCATCAGGGGTAGGAGACGCCTCCTTTATGTAATAAGTTCCAAACGGCAAATCCTCAAACAGTGCTATACCCTGTGCATTGGTTGTTACTCTACGATACTCACTTTCACCCGGTACCCTTTTTTGAATTCCGTTTTCATCACATATAAAGAACGTTGCACCTGCAAGCTTAACATTTGTCGTAGCTCCCTGCTTTGTAAGCTGTATGCTTCCGTAAAGCTTTTCGTTTATAACGGTAAGACCTTTTGTCTTGCTAACTTCTGTAGTCCAATCAGGATTTCCTGCCGCATCAGCCATAGGAAGATAATTAATCTCAGCATCTGCTCTTGTTTTAATATCCGGATTAGCATTCTCCTCATCATCATCTACATACAAAGCAGAATTGGAATTAAATTCAGCCTTTGTAATTGTGTATTTTATGTCACTCTTTTTATATCCAAAAAGTGTTTCCGTTTCCACAATTCTATAAACTGTTTCAGGAGAATCATCCTTCACGGATATACGTCTGAAATAAACCATTCCATCCGTACCACTGACTCCCGTTATACCCGTGTCAACAAAGCCCTCAGCATCCGCTCCCTTTTTATCGGTAGCATTAGGGTCATTTTTATACAGCTTAAACACTGCGCCATGTATAGGATTTGCAGACGTAGCATCATCCGTCTTTTTAAGCTTAAAGCTTACAAAAGGAAGCGCATCCGGCTGTATCTCATTTGTAAAATAGCCCGTATCATTTTTTTGTTCAACGCCGTTTTCATCCACATATGTAACGTTGGTTACCGTTTCATCATTTGAGCTGATAACGACCTTGTACTTTTTCTCGTCACGTATATAAACCCTATCGTCAAATACAGGTGCTTTTGTCTCAACGATATAATAGGTTCCAAACTTAATATCTTTAAAGTATATAGAACCCTCCACAGCTCCGGCAACACCTGACGATGCAGCTTCCGCTGTCGTCATGGAATATACAGTCTGTACTATATTGCCGTCCTCATCCAGAAGGACATACTCAGCACCGGCAAGACCCTGTATTGTATCTTCTGCAGCAACCTTGCGAAGAAGTACCTTACCTGCCTGTTTTTCATCAATAATAGCATTACCGGCAGTAAAATTAATTCGATATACATCATCAACCTTTGTGGCAGCTTTTATTTGTGCATACGTTATTGTTTTGTCTTCTGCCGTAATATAACCGTCAGGCGTCTGTGTCTCCTTTAATGTATAGTCTCCTGTATAATCCCTAAGCGGGATGTTCTCAAAGACAAGTCTTCCGTTTGTATCCGTAATACCAGTTCTTACGGCAACTCCATCCTTATTGTACAAGGTAAACTCTGCTCCCCGAAGCTGTTTGTTATCATTACCTCTTTTATCAATGGTAACGGTAAACCTTTCCGCCTTATTTATAATCGTCCTGGTAGTGTCACCTGTCTTGTTTACAACAATTCCGGTATCGGCAGCTGTAATATAGTTTGTCTTTCCCTTTGTTTCCTTAACAACATAATTGCCAAAAGGAATATCCTCAAATGTTGCCATACCATCTTTATTGGTGGTAACAACGTAGTCAGTACCATCGGCCTTTTTGTAAGCAGCTACGGCATTACCATCGTCATCTGCAGTCCAAAGAGTAAATTGAACTCCTTCAAGCCTTCTTGCAGGAATGCTGTCGTCCTGCTTTGTGAGAACTATATTTCCAAGCTTAAGACTGTTGTATACAGTCGTTTTTTTGTTTTGGTCAGTATTCTCTGTTCCTGTACCTACCTTAACGCTTCTCACTGTTTCATCAAGCACATACTTATCCGGAGCACTTGTCTCCTTATACCAATATGTTCTTCCAAGCTCAAGGCCGGTAAATTCGGCAATACCATTTGCATCTGTTGTTGCAGAAGCCACCAAAAGGGTACAAGCTTCATCCTTATAGATTTCAAACGTAACGCCCGAAATCTTTTCATTGGTTTTACTGCCTGATTCTACCTTGGTTATGGTGAATTTTCCTGTTGCCTTATCGTCAGTAACCGTAACCTCATCGGAAACGACATCGTTGTATTCTACAGATACTGTTGCAGGTGTTACGGTTTTATCAACAATCACCTCAACCTTTACCTTCTGAGCAGAAAGCTTATAACCATCAGGTGGTGTAACCTCCTTAAGCCAATAGGTTCCCTCAGGAATATTTCCAAAGGTAACATAGCCTGTATTGTCCGTAGCCTTTGTTACACCCTTAAGGGTAGTGCAAGCCTCATCTGTATAAAGTCCGTACACTGCATTTGGAAGTACGGTTGTTGTCTTATTGGCATCCACTTTTTTAAGCTTAATGTCAGCAGTTGTAACGTCATTTTCGTTTCTATTCGGTATAACGATTTCGTAAAATACACCTTTTTCATCAGACTTAAGATTTGCCTCAGTAAAGTTTTTAATTGTCGTTACGCCTTCATCAGAGATTATATCCCCTGTATTGGTTGTTGCTGCCAGATAGTCATAGCCGGGCGGAGTTTCCGTCTCCTTAATCTTTAAGGTTGTGCCAAGCAGTGTATCGGTTTCCTCAAATACGGCATATCCGTCCTTACCCGTAACTGCTTTGCCTAACAGCACATCCCTGTCTGCTGTTTTACCCGGAAGATAAAGCTCAAAGGTCGCTCCCTCCAGTGCTTTGCCTGAGGATGCATCCACCTTCCTTATACGTATCTGACGCTTTACAGAAGCTCCTGCTACAGCAGAATTAAAACTAATATTCGTTACATCAGAGGTCTGCTTTTGGGCTACGAAGCCATCTCCCACAAGGTCAACCTTATTGTTCACCTTAATTTTGGACATTTCGGCGTCACCCTTATTAAACCTTGTGGTAAACTCAAATTCATAATAGTTTGTAGAAATATTAGGAAGCACCACGGTTACAAGATTATTTACAACTGCAATCTGATAATTTGTATCCGGAACCTCCGTCCTTGTGCCATCAGTGCTTACCAAATAAAGCTTTCCAGAGCCAGCCTTGTATTCAAGGTAGTCCTCAAGCTGATCCTTTATGGTAGGATTTTTAATTGCACTCATGTCAGTTTTTGCTTCATTTATCTTAACAATCCATGTAACCTCGTTTGTGCCTTGTTTATAGGCATACTCCTTACCGAGAATACCGCCAAGAGTTTCTGTTACAGACGCATCTTCTTTTTGTGTTACACTTACATCGCCAGGAAACTTTGCTGTTACATCTACGCTGTTATTATATGTAGTATTTTTTTGAGCATCATTTACATCCTTTACTCTTGTTTCATATTGAATCCAGAAAGCCCCTCCATTGCCGACTGTATCTAAGAAACGGGCATCTTCCGCAGTAAAGGTATACTCTATGTATGGCTTGGCAATCGGCTGTCCATCCTGACCGGTTGAAATCACAGTTACCTGCGGCTTATAGCTCGGGTTACCATCATACCACTGATTTTGCACCCGGAAGCTTCCCGGAACATACTCCATATTTTCAGGAAGATAATCCTTTATTGTATATCCTTCCGGTCTTTGCTTTTGTCCCTTAACCTCTATGGTCCATGTAATATAGCCTTCCTTATTTTCAGTTCTTTTTCCCGATTTTGAGGACAGCTTTACTTTCTCAACCTGCGTGCTAATCTCCGCCTCGTCATCTTCTTGAGAGGTAATTGTATCAGACGTAAGTATTGCATAATTCTTAAATGAAGTCCATGTACCCGTGGTTACATTTTCAGGTCTAATTTTCATGGAAACAGTTATATAAACCGTTTTGTCGATATCTCCCAAGTTAAAGGTAAGACTCTGTGCATCTGCATAACCCTTAGGATTTATTGACGCCGTAGTTGGTTTCGACCATGTTCCCACGGAAGGACTAACACTTACGGAAACAGTGTCCTTATCCAAAACGTTTCCAGGAAAAATATCCTGAACTACAACATTTTTAAGAGGTCTTTCGCTCTCATTAACAGTTATACGCCATGTAACCGTCTCTGATATAGGGTCATAGCCCATTCCCTCTTTTTTAAACAGATTAGCCTTTGGTACGGTGGCAGAGCTTTCAAGGTTAAAGCTAGGGTCTGTTCCACCCGTAACAGTTACCGTATTCTTGCTTTCCTGCTCCATATCGGTTACATGTGTTTTGTATTTTATGATAAGTGTATCATTACAGTTGTCAGGTACATCAAATGTAAAACCATTACCACTTACATTTGCTGTTCCAAGCACGGTGCCGTCAGCCTTCTGTACATTGATAGGACTTGTTTTAAGAGTTCCGTTCGTCCAACTATCCGAAATAGTCGTATTACTTATATCAAATTTGTCCGCATTTACCGTTACGGTCCACTCAACATCTCCGTTAGCATCTACATTGCTCTTTGTCTTACTCAGGGCATTCTGTTTTTTTGAAATCGTTGTGGTGCTGCTTACACCCTCCTCACCATCTTTTGGATTAAAGGTTGCTGTGTTCGTAATATTTGCGGAAGAATTATCGGTAATCGTGTTCCCATATACCGTTTCATCCATGACTGTCAAAAATGTAACTTTTGTCTCGTAATCAGGCTTACAGTTTTCCACATGAATATTTACGGATGTACCACCCACTGGCGTTGTAACCTCCATCCTAGGAGCGCCATTTGCTACATTATAGTCCCATGTATTGCCTGTTATGCTCGGATAATGTATACCATTTACGGTTGTTTCCCCCGCATATGTAAGTCCCGTCGGCAAGTTATCAGTGATGTCTCCCTCTATTACATCTTTGTTTTTATTTCTAAGGGAAACTGTCCATTCCACATACTTCTTGCCATCATCTCCCGTTACAAAGCTTCCCGATTTGTTTATAACGGCATTCGACCCGTCATCCTCCCTTTCCGAAGTAATATCACCACGTGACTTTATATCAAAATCAAAGGTTGCCCCTCCTGTCGGGAATTGTATCTTCAATTCCTCGTCCTTCTCATCAAGCTCATCACTTAAGCCGCCGCCAAAACCTACAAAGAAACTAACACCTATATCACTTCCGATTACATCCGTGTAAAAATGGAATGTCAGCGTACCGTCCTTTGATATAACAACGTCACCGATAGGCTCCTCTTGTCCGTCCTTTGTAAGAGGAAGTGTTTCATCTTTATCGACCCTGATTCCCTTTGGTACGTTATAGATATAAGCCGTGTCCGCCTGCACCATGCTTCCATCCTGAAGCAGGAAATTCATCATAAAATGAACCGTTGCTTTTGCAGGAAGCTCCGTCATATCATTAGGTATCACAGTAACTTTTACATCCTTATCATTTTCATCCTTGTATGAAGCGTCAAATATCATGCTCGACATGGTTATGCTTGTTCCGTCAAACAAGTCCTTGCTGCCTTCCCCCTCCGCCTTTAAGCTCAAATCCGAAGGAATAAGCGTAGCAAGCATAAGTAATACAAGCATAAGTGCGACCATTCTTTTTGTAAAACTATTCTTCTTCACATATTTCTTCATGTTCACTTTTCATTCTCCTTCCATAAATTATAGTTTTTCATAATTAAGTTTATATTATTTTTATTGTATTTTTAAATTATTTTATCTAACTTATCTTAAATTCCGTCCTGATTGTTATCATATGTATTGTAGGTCTGGCTGCCGCCAAAGCCCTGTTGATTGTAACCTGATGCAGATGATGCAGCAAGTTTTTCAGCAGCCTTTAATCTCTTTACGCCCTTTATGCCGCCTATGAATGCACATATCAAGCCTCCTATAACGGCGAGGAATATTATGCCATATATTATGATTGACGTCTTCGAATATGAAGTGTCTATTGTAAGGTAATGCACATCCGCACCGAATAATCCATAACTTCTTATAGCATCATTATAATACTTATCCACCTCACTTCCGATGCTTGTAATCTTCCCCTCAAACACTACAGGTGTAGGCAGCTCATCCGCCTGGTAGTTCATATATCTTTCCGTATCGTTTATCAATTTGTTTATTATGTCCTTGTTCTTCTTTCCTTTAACCGAAAGCGATATAAAGGAGTCATCATCCAGCCATATCAGGCAGTGCCACTTTGAGCCTGCCGGTATGATTCCGTTTATCTTATATGTTGTCTCTGCATACCAGTCAACAACTGCATCTACCCCTACCGATACATATTCACCCTTTTCAGGTCCCCCTTCCGCAAGCACATTGTTCATGTTTTTGGCTTTTCCAAACAAATACTTTAAGTCATCTGAACCTGCCGCAATTAAAATCAGTGCAATCAACAATGCCGCAATCAATGAAACTACCGATTGCAGTATGTATCCGCCTTTCGTTTTTTCGTTTTTCATCCTTCGTTGTCCCCCTTGAAATTTAATATCTTTTATCCGTTTTTGGGTACACAAATCCTTTATTTTAATGCAAAAAATATAGTTAAAATATAAAAAAAGGCAATCCACCCACTCTACATAACACTTTACAATAAAGGGTGGATTGCGTCAAGCGATTTGCCAGCAAATTACCATATAATTTTAAATTTAAAGCAGCGGTGAAATCAACCTTAAAATACTCTGGAAAAACTGCTTTACAACACTTGTCTGTTCAACCTCCTCAAGTGTTACCTCATCACATTTTTCAAGGGTATTTAAATAATCATCCTTTATGTCATTTATAACGCCTGAATCAAACATCCACACACCGCATTCAAAGTGAAGATACAAGCTTCTAAAATCCATATTTACAGTTCCAACCGTTGCTATCCTGTCATCAACCACAAAGGTTTTTGCATGGATAAAGCCGGGGGTATATTGATATATTCTCACACCGGACTTTATAAGGTGATGATAATAGGACTGTGTTACCATATATACGGTTTTTTTATCAGGTATACCCGGCGTTATTATCCGCACGTCTATTCCACTTTTTGCTGCAAGAGTGAGTGCAGTAAACATTTCGTTGTCTATTATAAGATAAGGCGTCGTTATATAAACATACCTTTTCGCCTTATTTATCATGTTAAGGTATATATTTTCCCCAACAATCTCATCGTCAACAGGAGTATCGGCATATGGCTGAATGTAGCCGTCAGAGCTTACAGGTTCATGCGCAAATTTTGACGGCTCATATAAATGATAGTCCTCCTCCTCACCGGTAAGCATTTTCCACGTCTGAAGAAACATGACCGTCAGGTTCCACACAGCCTCCCCCTTAAGCATTATACCTGTATCCTTCCAGTGTCCAAAGCGGTTTACCTTATTAATGTATTCATCTGCAATGTTTATTCCGCCCGTAAATCCGGTATGTCCGTCAATTACAGTTATCTTTCTATGGTCCCTGTTATTCTGTCTTAGTGATAATGCAGCCGTTACCGGATTAAAGGGGGCTGCCTTTATGCCAAGTCTTTTCATATCAGCAATGAACCATGAAGGAAGCCACATGGCACAGCCAAAGTCATCATATATAAGCCTGACATCAACACCCTCAGAGGCTTTCTTATGAAGAACCTCAAGTATGGTTTCCCACATTTCCCCCTGTTTTATGATAAAGTATTCCATGAATATAAAATGCTTTGCCTTATTAAGTTCCTCAAGGAGACATGCATAATTCTCCTCTCCCAAAGGAAAATATTTTACACTTGTATTTTTGTATATGGAGTATCCTGCGGATTTTGATATATATTCCGACTGCACACCTGCACTTTTGCTTATTGCCTTTATCTCCTCAAGAGTCTCCCTATCATCAGGCAGATACTCGAAGGTTGCAGTATGGTTTTGAAGTGCCTTTTTTATAAATTTTTTACGTGTTCGGTTACCCGCAAGAATGACATACAATGCACCTCCTATAAGCGGCGCAGAGAGAACAAGCACAATCCATGCAAGCTTATATGCAGGATTATCCTGTTTATTTACAATGTAAAGCACAACGCCGATACTTAAAAGCAACGCTCCCGTACGCCAATATACGATATACGGCTCCAATGCACTGTACACCCATATGGAAAGAATAATTTGCAGCACAACAAGAGCTGCGACAATAGTCATTTTGGCAACAAAGACCTGTTCCCGTCTGTGTGACATACCGATTTTGCCCTTTTTGCTGCTCCATTTCTTTTTTATCTGCTTTTTTTCTTCTCCCATATACTACCTCATGCTTTGACTACCTCTTGTTTTGAACGTCAGCCCATATTTATATTCCACACCATCTTCCCGATGCGCCACAGGGAAGTATAAGTCCCGTGTCCGTAACAGGAAGTCCTATCTCCTCAGATTTCGTTTCCCCCTTATATTTTTTTCCTATCGTTTCCGAAATCATATAGGTAAGCACCGATGGTGAAAGTCCCGTCGTATATGAATTAACAAGGAAAAACAACGGATTATCACAAAGAAGCTCACTGCAAAGCTTAATAAATTCATATATATTTTCCTCAAGCTTCCAAGTTTCACCCTTTGGTCCCCTGCCATATGAGGGAGGGTCCATGATTACCGCATCATATTTGTTTCCCCGTCTTATTTCACGCTGCACAAATTTTACGCAGTCGTCCACAAGCCATCTTATAGGAGCATCACCAAGCCCTGATGACACTGCATTTTCTCTTGCCCATGTAACCATCCCCTTTGATGCGTCAACATGAGTTACCATCGCACCTGCCTGTGCGGCAGCAAGCGTAGCTCCTCCTGTGTAGGCAAAAAGGTTCAAAACCTTTACAGCACGTCCTGCTTCTCTTATCTTTCCCCGAAACCAGTCCCAGTTTACCGCCTGTTCAGGAAAAAGTCCCGTATGTTTAAAAGCAAAGGGCTTAAGGTTAAACCTAAGCCCCTCGTATCCTATCTGCCACTGTTTGGGAAGATTTTTAAATTCCCAATTTCCTCCGCCGCTTTTACTTCTGTGATAATAGGCATTCGCCTTTCCCCACAGGGTATTTTCCCTCGGTGTGTCCCATATTACCTGAGGGTCAGGTCTTACAAGTACATATTCTCCCCAGCGTTCAAGCTTTTCTCCCGCCGAGCAGTCTATAATCTCATAGTCCTTCCATCGTTCTGCAATCCACATATTGTTTCACCCTACCATTTCAGTTTTCCACGGAAAACCTGACATATTTACCAGTTTCTTTCCTCTATGGAAACATATTCCTTATGTCTTCCCACAAATTTATATGCGGGACGAATTATTTTTCCATTGTTTACAAGTTCCTCTATGCGGTGTGCCGACCAGCCTGAAATACGTGATATGGCAAATATCGGCGTAAATATCTCCGTTGGCAGCTTTAACATTTTATATACAAAGCCGCTGTAAAAATCTACATTGGCACTTACGGTTTTTAACGTTTTCCGGTGCTGGGCAATAAGCTTTGCCGCAATGGTCTCCACCCTGTCGTAAAGGGCAAATTCTTCAGAAAGTCCTTTTTCCTCGGAAAGCCGCTTTGCATATTCCTTAAGTATAACAGCTCTCGGATCCGACTCGCTGTATACTGCATGCCCCATTCCGTATATAAGTCCTGATTTGTCAAAGCCCTTTTTATCTAAAAGCCCCTGAAGATATTCGCTTAGCTCGTCCTCATTTTCCCAATCCTTTATATTGCTCTTCAGGTCGTCAAACATCTGCTGCACCTTCAGGTTAGCCCCTCCGTGTCTCGGACCCTTAAGGGAGCCAAGGGATGCTGCCACGGCAGAGTATGTATCCGTACCCGTGGACGAAAGCACATGTGTCGTAAAGGTTGAATTGTTACCTCCTCCATGCTCTGCATGTATTATGAGACATACATCTAAAACCTTCGCCTCAAGCTCCGTATATTTTCCGTCTGTCCGAAGAAGTCTCAATATATTTTCAGCAGTAGAAAGCTCCTTCTTTGGTCTATGAATTACAAGACTTTTATCTAAATAATAATGTCTGTATGCCTGATATCCGTATGCTGCCATAACCGGAAATTGGGCAATAAGCCTTAAACACTGTTTAAGAACATTTTTTATGCTCAGGTCATCCGGGTTGTCATCATAAGAGTAAAGGGTCAGAACACATTTTTGCAGCACATTCATCATGTCATTGCTAGGCGCCTTCATAATTACGTCTCTGTTAAAGGAATCCGGAAGCTGCCTCAGGTTGCCAAGCACCTCCACAAAACTGTCAAGCTGAGGCTTTGTTGGAAGCTCTCCGAAAAGCAGAAGGTATGTAGCCTCCTCGAAGCCATAAAGGCTGTGTTTTTGACCGGCAACAAGCTTTTTTACCTCATAGCCCTGAAAATACAGCTCACCTGGTATCGGTATTCTTTCGCCCTCGTCAACCTTAAACGCAACTACATCAGAAACCTCCGTAAGACCCGTAAGGACACCTCGTCCGTTAGAATCCCTAAGCCCACGCTTAACGTTGTATTCCTCATATAAATTTAAATCTATTTTACCCGATTCATTACAAAAACGTACATACTCATCTATAATTTCCCTAAAATTTACTTCTGCCATATACCATCATCTCCTTACTTCTGCTATAGGGGCCCTGACACATCCGCTATCTGATTTTCCTCGGTCTGTTTTTGTATGTTATTTCGTAGATAGCTCCGGTCTCATCAGAAATAACTGACAGACAGGACTGTTCGTATGAGTCCTCATCAATATCATGATATGCATACTGAAATTTCATACTTGTGTAATCACTTACACTGTAATCATCCTCACCTAAATCAGAAAACAATGCTTCAAAATCCGTGTCAGCACTTCCAAGGATAATTCCTCCCGGGAAGATAGTCTCAACGTCAATGTATCCTGCGGTCACGGTTATTTCTGTCACCCAAGCATTTATAGGAAGGATTGCGTTTGTTGTATAGTTGTAAAGCCTAACCTCTATACGGCTTCCGTTTTTCTGCATATACGTTGAAGTTGACGACTCTCCTAAAACGTAATCATCGGTTGTAGTGTCAAGTATCCATCCGTTTTCTGCAAGAACCGATGCAGGAACAGGCACGCTGTAGTTTACACCGTCCAAGGTTACAATGTTGTCAAACCGGTCCGCTGCTGGTCCCGTTGGTGCAACATAATGAGAATTTATCTCAGGCGCCTCTGTGCTTACATCAGCCACACCGACATCAAAGCCCTCCGGTATCTTCGTATTTATAAGCCTTATAGCATTAAGCTTACCCTCAGCATCAAACTCAAGATCCATACCATCCTCATATGTATCTCCTGCATAGTCAAGACTGATAATGGTATCTCCATTACGATTTTCATAATCACTTCTATAATCAGGTGCCCCAAAAGCAGACTTTACATCCTGTTCCGTTGCCTCACGGAACTTAATTCCGCCTGACATGGTTATCACATATTCAGGTGCAACATAATCGAGATCAGTATCAATGCTTATTCCAATTACAAAGCAGTCTCTTATGTCAGCCTCGGAAAGTCCAAAATTCGCTATATCCGCAGAAAGCTCTATATCATCCATATAAAAGCTCGCAAACGTATCATCACCTGCCGCAAGGGTAGTAGGAAGGGTATCAGCCTTCCAGCCCATACTAATCCACTCACTGTAAGGTATCGGGAACTGATATACCGTTCCGTTCAAATCTATCTGATAATCCTGCCAGTTATCCGAAAGCTCTGTCGGCCACACATACTTGTAGCCTGTATCATCAGGCTCATCCGTAGACGGCTCGTCAGTGGATGGCTCATCCGTGGAAGCGTCAGTAACAGTTGCAGGTTCCACGGTCTGGGTATCATTCTCAGTGTTTTTATTACCTTCATCCTTTTTGCCTAAGACAACGAACAATATTATACCTATAACAAGAACGGCAGCCAATGCTCCTATTACAATATATGCCGTCTTTTTGTTTTTAGCAGCCGATGTTCCTGCCTGTGTCGGCGGAACCGTTATATGCATAGACTGATTTGTTAATGACGCAGGATTTGCTGCCGCCGCAACACCTGAAATCGGAACAGAGTTTCCGCTTTGCTGTAATACAGGTGCCTCTCCATATAAGTCCGTAAGAAGCTGTCCTATATTTTGGTATCTGTCACTCGCCTTAACCGCAAGTCCCTTTGAAAGTACATATTCCGTTCTCTGCGATACCTGTACGCCCATCTGTGTAGGAGACTGATACATATCCTGCTCCATACGTTCCACACTGTTTGGCGGTATAACTCCCGTAAGCATTTTATACATGGTTGCACAAAGGCTGTAAATATCCGTCCAAGGTCCCTGATTGCCCTTTGCATAATACTGCTCGGAAGGCGCATAGCCATGCTTAAGTATGACCGTATAAGTCTTGTCAGTCTCCGCAGACTGTCCTCTTGCGGAGCCAAAATCTATAAGCTTAATCTTGCCGTCCTTATCAACCATAATGTTGTCAGGGCTTATGTCTCTGTGAACAAGTCCCGAATTATGAATCTGATAAAGAGATTCAAAAACAGGCTTCATAAGTGCAAGCACCGTAGCTTCATCAAGTCTTCCGCCGTAGTTCTTAAGGTAATCCTTTAAGTTTACGCCATTTATGTATTCCATTACTATGTAAGCAGTTCCATTGGCATAAAAGAAATCCTTTACCGAAACGATTCCCTGAAGCTGATAAAATTTAGATATGTTTTGTGCTTCCTCCACATATCGTTTCAGTCCCTTATCGTAAACCTCCCTGCTCGTCTCATTCGGTACAACGGTCTGATTTTCACTGACATCCCTGCCTGCAAGACTTTCAGGAAAATACTCCTTTATTGCTATGTATGTCTGTAAATTCAAATCCCAGCCTATATATGTTATACCAAAACCGCCTACTCCTAAAACACGACCCAGCATGTATTTATTTTCAAGCACAGTAAATGGCTTTAAGCAGTTTGCTCTTTCTTCATAACTACCTATGTCAAATCCACAATATGGGCATGTGTCCTCCCCGTTTTGCAGTGCCTGCATACAATTAGGGCATCTGTCGTACCTCGTTTGCATATGGCAATCCTCCGTTTTATATTTAATTTAAGAAAAATCACTTAATGGTTTATTATATCAAATTATTAAGTGCCCTACAACTTTTAATTTTAAAGCTCTATGATATATTTTTCAAATGCATTAATAACCCTCGTGTTCCCATACATGCTTTCACGTTTAAAATCCCTGCCATAATTTATATGAACATGTCCGTGAGCAAAAAGTTTCGGCTCATACTTGTCCATCAAATCAAGAAATGTTTTAAAGCCCGTGTGAGGCAAATCTTCACTGTCATTTAGTCTGTATGCCGGCGAATGGGTTATGAGCACATCAATACCCCCCAGTCTTTTCGCCTTTCTCTCAAGCTTTTTTGCCCGTTTTTTCATCTGTTTTTCCGTAAACTGCAAATCGCCCTCATTATAGCACATGCAGCCTCCCAAGCCCATAATCCTTATACCCTCATGAATATATATGTCATCATCTATACATATACATCCATCAGGAGGGGTTTCGTCGTAGCAGCCATCATGATTACCACGTATATAAAGTATCGGTACTTTTGTAAAGGTTGCCAAAAAGGAAAGAAACTGCGGTGCCAAATCACCGCAGGATATTATAAGGTCAATCCCCTCCAATTTGCTTTTTTCAAAAAAATCCCAATAATATTTTGACTCCTCATCAGCAAGCAGCAAAATCCTCATAAGTTACTCTCCCTGGACATTTTCCCCGTCAGCTTCTTCAGCCTTCTCCTGCGTATCATCATCACTTACAGCAACGCCCTTAAGAACGACTATGCCCTTTGCTTCATCCTTAAGGTCCTCAAGTTCAGGTATCTCACCCTCAATATTATCAACAAGCCAATTCATAAGCATTATATCCTCAGGCAGCATATCCTCGCCTTTCTCATTTTTTTCAGTGCCCGACTTGGATGTAATGTTCCCCTGAAAAGGCTTAAATTCATTATTTACCATCATATCTTTAATTATATTTACAAGCCTTATTGTTCCTGCAGGTATTTTCTCGGAGCAGATAAGGTCTACAACCCCTGCAGAAAGCCCCCACCAATAATTAAGCGCCTTGTCAATATTCGTTTTTTCATCATTTTGCATAGCACCAGTTAAAATGCTCTCAATAAGCTTTTCATAAAACACACCCCACAAATATACCGGCATGGCAAGATTTTCTATTTTGTCACCCACTATGCTGTAAAGACCGAACTGCCTGTTGTACTCCTCAGGCTTAAACATAATCTGATCGGATACATACTCAATATCAAGACTTCTGAATTTATTAAGCACGTCATTTTTTGAAACGCCCTTTACGGTCGTCCACTCAAGGTACACCCTTGCATAAGGGTTAATCATTTTAGCTCCTAACGCAAAGGCATTTACGCTTGAAGGCATACCAATAATAGGATAGTCTGCAACATAGCCTATCCTTCCGTTTTTCGCAAGTGCACCCGCAATCATTCCCGCAAGGAATTTAACCTCATAAAGTCTTGCATAATAGGTACTTATAAGCTTATGAGACGTATTTAAGGAGCAGTTTAAAATACTTACCTCAGGATGATTTGCCGCAACCTTAAGACTTGCCTTAACCTGCTTTGAGGAGGTGGTAAAAATTATTTTCACACCCATAAGAATAAGGTCCTTCATTGCAACAACGGCATCCTCCTCCGAGTTTACATTATGTACCTTAACCGTTTTTATATGGTCACTGCAATTTTCCTCAAGATATATTCTTCCAAGCTCATGTCCGTAGAGCCAGTCGGATTCGTCAGGGTCCTTATCAAATATAAATGCAACCATAACCTTTTTCGCAGCAGGACTCAGGAAATAATCCATAAGCTTTTTTCTGCCCTTCTTGGTAGGCTCCATTGTAAGCTTTATTTCCCTGCCCTTGGATTCAATTAGGAATTCCTCCCACAGCAGATTAATCTTTTCACGCATTTCTGCCTCTGTGTATTCCAAAACCTCATCATAGCCGTATATATCAATAAAAATAAGAAAAGCATCTCCTGCTGTTAATGGAAGTTTATCCTTTCTTGATTTCATTGCCATGCAGAAATTGTGGTGTGCCGAGCCGAAATCCTTAACCTGCTCCTCACTCCACTTTTCATCAGGATTTTCACACGTAAGCTCAAGAATCCGCCTGAAGCATCCCTCCTGTGAAAACCAAAGATAATTTATGCCTGTCAGTTTATAAAACTCCATAAACTCATAGTATATCTTCACCTGAAGGTCATCTGTTTTTTTCGGAATTTTCCTTGTGACATTTGCAGGTATTGTAACCGCCTCAAAGTATTTCAAAACAGAAACCCTTTTGTTTCCCTCAATAACATAAAAATTATTCATGTATTCATAAACCTTAATGGGGTCTCTTATTCCCTCCTCAAGGTGACTGTCACAAAGTGCAGACCATTTAGAGCCAAACTCTGTCTTATAGTCAAGCAGTGGCATGAAATTGTTTGCAAATGCATATGTCCTTCCCACGTTGCTCGTTCCAACAATCCTGTCAAGAGGTATGTCCACAAGCCCAAGGCTTACCTCACTTTGTATATTAACCTCCTCAAGTATCTCATCTAAAACGGGAAGATACTCTGAAACCCCTTTGGCCATTGCATTCTTAAATGCCTTAATCCCCATTTTTTGTGCCTTCTCATACTCAACATATGACATATATTCTCCTTTCCCCGTAGGAAATGAACTTCAAATATAATTATTCATTTATAACATTGTTCATGTATTTTTCTTCAAAATCCTTAACCGGCATAGGCTTTGCAAAATAGTAGCCCTGAAATACATCGCATCCCGTTTTTGTAAGGAAATCCACCTGTTCCAGCGTTTCAACGCCCTCGGAAATCACACTTAAGCCAAGCTGCTTTGACAGGGTTACAACTGCATCTATAACAGCATTGCTTCTATCCTGAAACTCTGTCTTACTAAGAAAGCCCATATCAAGCTTAAGAACATCCGCATGTATATCCTTAAGCGTATTAAGGGAGGAATATCCGCTGCCGAAATCATCTATCTCCACGGCAAAGCCATAAGCTCTAAGCTTTTCTATAAGCTCTATCTGTTTGTTTATATCCGCCATAAGTGCAGTTTCTGTTATTTCAAGACGCAGGTTCGCAGGATTTATATCGTATTTTTTGACCAGCATCGTAAATGTTGTATATATATCTACAAGGTAAAAATCCTTTGGCGAAATATTTACTGATATGTACAAATCCGTTTTACCCTGTTCCTTCCATTCCTTAAGTTTAATACATGCCTGTTCCCAAATATACATATCAAGCTTGTGTATTAGGCTTATCTTCTCAAAAAGAGGTATAAAGCTTATAGGCGGTATCATGCCCACATCAGGATGCATCCACCTTGTAAGCGCCTCGGCTCCCTGAACAACGTGTTCCCTCGATACCTGTGCCTGTAAAAACATACGGAACTCTCCGTTGGCAAGTGC
This sequence comes from uncultured Bacteroides sp., assembly GCA_964635615.1. Classification (GTDB taxonomy): domain Bacteria; phylum Bacillota; class Clostridia; order Lachnospirales; family Lachnospiraceae; genus Coprococcus_C. Next base: position 6,198 of record CAZWNL010000020.1, on the reverse strand, counting down.
CTTATCAAATTCGCCGATAAGCTGATTTTCATTTTTTATGTTCTGACTTAAGGCATCATCATAATATGCCACAATCTGTTGGTAATCGTCCTTTATTTTATTGATGGCAAGAAGTGCATGGTCGCACATTGTTGCAATGCTGTGTTTTTTATTTACATTTTTGTATACTCCCACATGTATAACCATATGATAAACATCATTGCTGGCAAGCTTTGACAATTGTTTGGCATAATCAATATACATGTTCTCACGATAGAGCTCCGTGCGCATAAAAATTGCGAATCGGTCAGTACCAAGTCGTCCGTATATTGTTCCCCTTGATGCCTTACTCACCAAAAGCTCCGCAATCTGCATGAGTATCTCATCCCCACGTTTCTCACCAAAAAGCTCGTTCACAAGCTTGAAATCCTTTATATCGGTACAAACCATCGTAAAATCCGCCTTAGGATTTTGTTCAAGCGTTCTTGATACTCTTTCGATAAATCCCTCTCTGTTATATATTCCGGTAAGCTTGTCATGAAGTGCCCGATACTGCTGCTTTTTAAGCTCCAAAATATCCTTTGTATGATTTTCTGATACGAAAAAGGAACCTATATGATTTCCATATTCATCAAGAAGCGGCTTAAAGGTTGTATAAAAATAGGCCATCTCACCATTCAGCATTTTCTCATCCTGCCAGCTTTCCTCCGTAAGCTCCTCCGGTTTCCTGCCCTTCTTCCATACCTCGTAATTTTCTTCAAATTTTGAAAAATCATTGCCTGCATTGAAAAGTTTTTTTATCTCTGCATTTGCATATATGCACTTACCTTCCCTGTCAAAACACATTATACCGTTGTCCATATCATTTAATGTATGGGAAAGCAGTTTTGCAACAAGCCCCCTTGGCACATAGTACAACGTAAAATAACATATGGATATTGCCATAAAAGCATAAAGGATTGGAGAAATATCTACAGGAATTTTAAAGAACCTGTAACCGATATTTGCTGCCACAATTAAAGTAAGGGTTATGAATATCGACCGATACTTTATCCTGTACATAGGAGTCGTGCGTAAAACCTTATATCCGAATATAGCGAACACTATAAGCACCGGAAAATATGCAACTGCAAGATGTGTTATATACATAGGAAATTTCATATGTGCAACATATATGCTTGTGCTGCCTATGGAAGCCGGCTTACTGTCAAATATATGCCTTGTATGAGTATTTACCACAAGCGATATCGTATCTGCTGCCGCTAAAACGCAAAAGGCTATTGTCAGTTTTTTACCAAATTTAGTCCTGACGTACCTGCGTGCATATATCATAAGCATAATAACAAGCCAATCCGTCGCCGCAAGATAAAGTCCATGCAAAAAAACCGACACATTTTCCTTGATAGGAAGGACGTCCCCCGCATTTAAAATAATACAGGTTATGGCACATGCATAAAGACACTGAATAGTTTTAGCAAGCTCATGTTTGGAATTTCTTATTTTTACGCTCAATATTATGACAATTACCGCCATAATATTAGATATTGAAAGAAATAACTGTGCCACTTTATATCCTCCCTTCCCAAATTTGTGTAATCAAAGCCATTGTAACACATAAGAGCATAATTTGACAAAACTTTTTTATCACTTTAAAAGACTAAAGACGGATTGATTGACATTAATAATATGGCATGGTATATTTTGGGTATATCATAATAAAAATTTTATATTTTAGGAGGGGAGTTATTATGAAGAAAAAAGTAAGGAATTTCTTTGCAATTCTATTTTTTTCAGTCATGTGTTTTTCTGTTAATGCAATGGCTAAGACATCCGGCTATGTAACCCGTAATTTTGGAGAATTAAGCATATCCTGTTGTATCTCCTGTACGACAGGTGGTGGAGTTGCTCACACGAAGGGAGCACCATATGGATACAAAAATGTTGCCAATATCATCATAAGGGATAAAACCGGTGTTGCACTTGGCAGCGACTCAGCTACTATGCCGTATAATTTTACAGCAACGGCATCAAAAATCTCATTAGATAATAATGTTAGCAGTGCGCTAAGTGGTCATTTTGTTCTGGATTCGAATAACAATCCGGCTCAGCCACTTAATTTGCAGGTTAATTTAGTGGAGACACCTTAACATGAAGAAACGAATAATAATTAACATACTGTCATTGTTTGCGATTGTTGTTGGCATGATTGTATTCAAAAATTATAATGACAAATCGGAACAGGATGAGTCAGATATTCACTTTGAATGGTTTTCTGAGGTAAGATATTACCCTGAAAGCGGTCTTAATTTTGATGCGGTTGGCGGCGAGGTTTGGATTGAAGCACCATGTAAGCATACATTTACAATGGACACGGAAGTGACTGACGGAGGAGTAACGTTTAACGTTTATTACTACGATAAGCCAAATGAAAAAGCAGGAGATTTAATAAGAAGCGAGCATGTTACAGAGACAGGAGTATATACATATAATCTTGATGACCTTTCGGATGGCTGCTATTGGCTGGAAGTAAAAAGAGATGATAAGGATGCAAGAGTTAATGTTAAATACAAATATATTCAAGATGGCTCTAATTAAATTATTCAGATACGGCTTTGTAGGAATAAGTGTTTTCTTAGGTCTTTCATTGTCATTTTTTATGTTTTGCTATTATGATACGGCAAAAAAAATAGACGTAAACGAGTCGAACGATATAAAAACGTATCAATATAATAATACAGAAGCTTACATTGTATACGGAAAAGAGATTCAATTAACAGACATACATTATGAGGATTTTTCCGGTTGTAATGCTGTAGTCAGGAACGCTATGTTTTACGAGGGAGAAAACGAGCGTCCCAGAACAGCAGAGGTGGTAATGCACGGCAACGAACTGATTTATCCCTTAATAGCAGGCAGGTATCCGACACAGGAGGACCTTGCGTCAGGTGAGTCATGTATTGTTCTGGGCAAGTCATTAAAAAGAGATACATATAGCAGAAACGGACGTGATTACATAAAGATAAACGGTGATGAGTATTATGTCACGGGATATGTAGCTGCCGAAAATTCTGCTATTTTTAACCATAAGGTTATTTTGTATTATGAATGTATCGGTATGGGTGCGTTAAAGGATTTGGAGTACTACAAAAATAATGCGGGTATTTTTCTTGTATTTTCCTCTGATACAGATATGTCTGTGTATGCGGATTTCTTTGCTCAATATGAGAATAAGTATCTTGAAAATTTATTCCCAACGAATTTTCAGAGTTCTTATTCCAGTGCCGCAGTCAATTCTGAGAGCAGGAAAATTGCTATACTCATATATGCCTTTTCTTCCGTACTGGTTATACTGTCAATTATTTACTGGTATATCAGCAACAAGAAGGAAATTGTAATAAGGCGTGCCTACGGGTATTCCAAGGGCAGCATTATTTTGTTGATACTAAAACGAATTTTTGGTCTGTTGTTTTGGGCAATTATGGCTTCTGAGCTGTTTATGATACTTTTAAACCAACTCGAGGGTTCTTTTTCAATATTCAGTACGGAGGACTTTTTGTGGCAAATCAATGTGATATTAAAATACATTGTAGTGACAATTCCGCTGGTGCTTATAATTCCGGTTATACGAATATGCATGGACGAACCTGATACATTAATAAAAGAGTGTAATTAATATACGTTTAACGGGCTGACGCTCAACACTGAGGAGATTGATAATGAAATATTGTATGTGGTATGCTTTGGCACAGCTACTAAAAAATAAAATTACTGCAATTATTACAACTGCAATGGCAGCCTTGGGATTTATACTTGTCGGTTATGCCGGAGTTACATATGCGCTTTTTCACAATGCTGAGCTTGTTGCAAAAAAAACGACAAATTACGATATTAAAAATATTTATAATATTAATTTTTTTAAATATGTATATGCATACAAGGAGGAAAAGGCACAGCTAAGGGAACTGTATTATTATATAAAAAAAATGCCGGATGTTTCTTTTTGCGGGTTTTATTTTTATTTTGAAAATGAGCTTTATATTACTCCTGAGTTGGGAACGCTGTGTGGTCTTCAACTTGTGGCTGATGAAAACAAAAACAGCGCATGGGCAGGCGCAAATATTGCAGATGCCTATCCTATAGGAAAAAATGTGCAGAGTACATACGACTATACGATACAGGGTGTGCTGCCGGAAGGGTCAGTTTTTTGGGGAAGCCAGTTTATAGATTCCGCAGGCTCTTTGGTTAATCTTGATGATTGCATCGTAATGGATGTTGATAAGCTTATAGAAGCAGATAATGAATATATAACCAATGGCATTATAAATGATTTTTATTTTTATGTCGCTGATTCAGATAATACAGAAAAGGTTACGCAGGACATTAAGAGTAAGGCTGATGCACTGGGACTTGACATATACGACATCAACAGCATGGATGTATTGTTTGAGAGTCAGACAAGAGACGCAATGGATATGGCTGGAGAACGTTATTATATGCCGCTTGTTCTGTTTATTTGTTCCTGTATTGGTATGCTTCTTGCTACCCTAATTTCCTATAAGACGAACAGACATGATACCAATATTATGTTGATGAACGGATTTACGCGAAGAGATATTTCTTGGATATTTTTATTTGAAAATGCATATAAATCAGTTGCTGCATTTGTGATTATGCTTGCATATTGGATTAGCGACAAAAGTGCCATCGAATACAGCAGCAATATAAATATGACACCGCTTTTGTTTGGGGTTGGGGTGCTTGGAATTATACTGATATGGGCAAGCAGTCTGCCTGTCATTGTTAAATTGAAAACAAGTCTGCCTGTCAGCTTAGTAGGAGAAGAGGAATGATTGAATTACAAAATATAAGTAAAATATATAAGAGCCTTAATGGAAAAACGGATGCATTGATGGATGTTTCCCTCACGATAAAAGAGGGGGAATTTGTGTGCATCATGGGAAAATCCGGTTCAGGAAAAACTACATTATTAAACATTATAGGATGCATGGATAAGGCAAGCAGCGGAGAATACTGTCTGGATGATGTCGATGTTGCCAAGCTTGGTGCATACAAATTTGACAGGCTCCGCAGGGAAAAGATTAGCTTTATATTCCAAAAATACGAATTAATGAGCAAATACACCGTATATGAGAATATTGAACTTCCGATGAATGCAAAAAAAATTTCAAGAAAAGCAAAAAAACAAAAAATTTCAACTATAATGAAACGGTTAGGCATATATGAGCTTCGGGATAAATTCCCCAAGCAGCTTTCGGGCGGCGAACAACAAAGAGTGGCCATTGCCAGAGCGTATGTATCTGATAATAAGTATATTTTAGCAGATGAACCAACAGGAGCCTTGGACAATAAAAATACGCAGGAAATAATGAATATTTTTGAGGAGTTACGGAATGAAGGCAAAACAATAGTTTTAGTTACCCATGATGAAGAAATTGCCGCCAGAGGAAACCGCATAATTCAGCTTCTGGATGGAAAAATAATAGAATAGCCATGATTACCGCAATAAAAAATTGGAATAGATATTCCGGATAAAAGAACCTTTTTTAGCAGTTCTCCTTTTTAACGGAAAAATCTGTTGGAAAAATGATTCCCTTATGTTATAATTGTATCAATGTATAACCCATTGGGATACATGAGTTTGACCATAAAGGAGTGGGGCATATGAATTATATCATAAGTGGTAAAAACATTGAGGTTACGGAAGGCTTAAAGTCAGCAATCTACGATAAAATCGGGAGGTTAGAAAAATTTTTTGCTGAGGACACTGATGTTCAGATTACCTTTTCCGTGGAGAAGGAGAGACAGAAAATCGAGGTCACAATCCCTATGAAGGGACACATTATAAGAGCAGAGCAGTCAAGCGAGGACATGTATGTTTCAATAGATTTGGTCGTTGAGGTTATAGAACGTCAGGTTACCAAATACAAAAAGAAGATAGTGGACAAGGAGCAGAACGCTGCATATATCCAGAACGACTTCTTTAATGTTGAAGATGATGACGATGAGGAAATAAAGATTATCAGAAGCAAGCGCTTTGCAGTTAAACCTATGTATCCTGAGGATGCCTGCATACAGATGGAGCTTTTAGGACACAACTTCTTTGTATTCCGCAACGCTGAGACTGAGGAAGTCAACGTTGTTTACACGCATCGATGAAATGATGTATCTTTGCGCTAAGGTTAGTTGTTTGTACATGAG
>CAZWNL010000019.1:0-37995 GCA_964635615.1 uncultured Bacteroides sp. | reverse complement strand
AAGTACCGACGTCTTCAAACGGTTTTTATCTGTCATGTACAGATGCATCGAACCCCCAGCTCTTAGTACCGTTACGTCGGAGACGAGCGAAAGCGTGTTTTATGTATATAGCAGCATGTGACAGCGACAGATGAGCTATATCAAATCTTAGTGCGACAGTCTCTTTTAATATTTATGTTGAAATGCATTGTTTCAAGTGATATAATGCTTTAGGCTAAAATGGCGAATATATTTTAACATAAAAAGAGGTATAATGTTATGACAATAACAAGAGACAATGTGAGAAACGTGGCAATTATTGCTCATGTCGATCACGGCAAGACAACACTTGTTGATGAGCTTTTAAAGCAAAGCGGCGTTTTCCGTGAAAATCAGGAGGTTGCGGAACGTGTAATGGACTCTAATGATATAGAGAGGGAAAGAGGAATAACAATTCTATCAAAGAACACGGCTGTTACCTACGGCGATATAAAGATAAATATTATAGATACTCCGGGACATGCTGATTTTGGCGGTGAGGTTGAGCGTGTGCTTAAGATGGTAAACGGAGTTATTCTTGTTGTAGATGCATTTGAGGGAGCAATGCCTCAGACTAAATTTGTTCTGAAAAAGGCGCTTGAGCTTGACTTAAATGTAATTGTTTGTATAAACAAGATTGACCGTCCTGAGGCAAGACCTGATGAGGTTGTGGATGAGGTACTTGAGCTTTTAATTGAGCTTGATGCAAACGAAAAGCAGCTTGACTGTCCTTTTGTGTATGCTTCCGCAAAGTCAGGCGTAGCATCACTTTCAGCGGATGAGCCGGGAACGAATATGAAGCCTCTTTTTGATACAATTGTAAATTATATTCCTGCACCAGTGGGCGACCCTGAGGCAGGTACACAGGTGCTTATAAGCACAATCGATTACAATGAGTATGTAGGACGTATAGGCGTGGGAAAGGTTGATAATGGCGGACTTAAGCTTAATCAGGAGGCTGTTATAGTAAATGCCCATGAGCCTAATAAAAAGGTTAAGGTAAAAATCGGAAAGCTCTATGAGTTTGAGGGACTTAACAAGGTTGAGGTAAATGAGGCAGGCGTAGGGTCGATTGTCGCAATATCGGGAATAGCGGATTTGCACATAGGAGATACAATATGCTCACCTGAAAGCCCTGAGCCGATACCTTTCCAAAAAATATCAGAGCCTACCATTGCCATGCATTTTATGGTAAATGATTCTCCACTTGCAGGAAAGGAAGGAAAATTTGTAACCTCAAGACATATAAGGGACAGGCTTTTCAGGGAGCTTAACACTGACGTTTCCCTTCGGGTGGAGGAAACGGATACAACGGAATGCTTTAAGGTTTCAGGACGTGGTGAGCTTCATTTATCAGTCCTTATTGAGAATATGAGACGTGAGGGCTACGAGTTTGCCGTAAGCAAGGCAGAGGTTATATACAAGGAAAATGAGCAGGGCAAGAGGCTTGAGCCTTTTGAGATAGCAGTTATAGACGTTCCTGATGAATTTTCGGGCACGGTAATAAATATGCTCAATAACCGAAAGGGTGAGCTTACGGGAATGGCGCCTACCGGAAACGGAACCACAAGACTTGAATTTTCAATACCTTCAAGAGGGCTTATCGGCTTCCGTGGCGATTTTATGACAGCAACGAAAGGAAATGGAATTATTAATACGATTTTTGATGGATATGATTTATATAAGGGCGATATGAATTACAGAAGCCAGGGATCGCTTATTGCATTTGAGTCAGGGGAGTCCATAACCTATGGACTTTTCAATGCTCAGGAAAGAGGAACCCTTTTTATAGGTCCTGGTGAGCAGGTGTACGGAGGAATGGTAGTAGGTCAGTGTGGAAAGACGGAGGATATAGAGGTAAATGTCTGCAAGAAAAAGCAGCTTACAAATACGAGAGCATCAGGCTCTGACGATGCCTTAAAGCTTACGCCACCGAAGATTTTAAGTCTTGAGCAGGCACTTGACTTTATCGATACAGATGAGCTTTTGGAAATTACACCCAAGTCAATCAGAATCAGAAAGAAAATACTTGATCCTACCCAGCGAATGAGAGCGAAAAGAGCAATGCAGAATTAGGAAAATAAACAAAGGGCTGTCGCATGGAGGGGCTGTAGCGGCTTCCCCTGCCTGTGGCAGCCCCTTGTTGTCCTATCTATTTCATAAAATATTCTCTTACATCGGTACGTTTACTTATGTTTAATTTATCAAATATGCGGTATGCAATTTTCTTAACATAGCTGTAAGAAAAATTAAGCTGGTCAGCAATTTCCTGATTGGAATAACCCATTGCAATGAGCTTGCCCACATTAAATTCCGTATCTGTGAGAAGGGCATCCATGCTTGTGAGCTTTTCCGTATCATATGTGGCTGCAACCTTTGCTTTTTTTTCATTTACATGTGTCTGATTGTTTAAGTGGATTTTTATTCTTGCCAAAAGTATCTCATTTATAAATGGTTTTGTTATGTAATCAACTGCACCAAGCTCAAGACAGGAAAGCTCCGTTTCGTTGTTTTTGATTGCAGTAATAAAAATAATAGGAGTGGTTGTAATTGAACGTATTGCGCTGAATGTTTCAAATCCATTCATATCCGGCATAGCCAGATCAAGTAATATAATGTCAGGAATGAATCCCTTTTCTATTTTTGAAAGCGCTTCTTTTCCTGAATTTGCAAGATTAGCAGTGTAGCCTGCCTTAGTGAGGGTATTTTCAAGTGCATGTAAAAGAGATATATCATCATCAATTACCATAATATTTTCTAAATTCATTTGTATATCTCCTTTAAATGGCTTATAATATCAACGTGTATAGTATAAATGTTTTTGGAAAATTTTACAATGGAAACTTTTTTCAATAATTTTACGGAGGAATAAGAGTGAAATATAAGGCGGTTTTATTTGATTTGGACGGAACACTTTTAGACACCCTTGATGACCTTACTGACAGTGTGAATTTTGCTATGGACGGTATGGGTTGGCAAAGACGTGAGCGGGCGGAGGTAAGGCTTTTTTTGGGAAATGGTATAAGACGGCTTATGGAGCTTTGTTCACCCAAGGATATATCAGATGATGAATTTGAAAGGGCTTTTGCATTATTTAAGGAGCATTATGACAGACACAATCAGGATAAGACAAAGCCCTATGAGGGTGTGTTGGAGGTTTTGGCAAAGCTTAAGGAAAATGGCATAAAAATGGCAATTGTTTCAAATAAGGTAGGCAGTGCCGTGGATATGCTTTATGATAAATTTTTTAAGGAGTATACTGACCTTGCCGTGGGTGACATGCCCGGATTTAAGAGAAAGCCGGCGCCGGATTCCTGCAACTATGCAATTAAAAAGCTTGGCGTAGATAAGAGTGCGGTTGTATATGTGGGAGATTCAGAGGTTGACCTTGCCACTGCAAAAAATGCGGGGCTTGACTGCATAACGGTTTTGTGGGGCTTCCGGGACGAGGATTTTCTAAGAGAGCAGGGAGCATGTATATTTGCAACAACACCTGAGGATGTAATTACGGAGGTATGTGGATTATGAGAAATTTAACAATGCTTATGGACTATTATGAGTTGACAATGGCAAACGGGTATTTTGCTCATGGGTTTAAGGACAAGGTTGTAGTTTTTGACATGTTTTACAGGCGAAATCCTGATAACGGTGGATTTGTGGTTGCAGCAGGACTTGAACAGCTTATTGAGTATATACAAAATATGAGGTTTACCGACGAGGATATAGATTATCTGAGGAGCAAGGGAGAATTTTCAGAAAGCTTTCTGGAATATCTTGCCCAGTTCAAATTCACAGGCAGCATAGATGCAGTTCCGGAGGGAACAATCTGTTATCCAAACACGCCTATTGTGACAGTAACGGCACCTGTAATAGAGGCACAGCTTATTGAGACTATGCTTTTGCTTACTGTAAATTTCCAGTCACTTATCGCAACAAAGGCTTCAAGAATATGCAGGGCGGCAAAAGATGCAGGTCAGATAGTTATGGAATTTGGAGCAAGACGGGCTCATGGCAGTGATGCGGCAATACTTGGGGCAAGGGCTGCTTATATAGGAGGTGCAGACGCAACGGCAACCGTTATTGCCGATGAGATGTACGGCATTCCTGCAATTGGCACAATGGCTCATAGCTGGATACAGTTTTTTGATACAGAGTATGATGCATTTAAGGCATATGCTGAGGTTTACCCTGACAACTGTACGCTTCTTATAGATACTTATGATATTTTAAAAAGCGGAGTTGTAAATGCCATAAAGGTTGCAAAGGACGTGCTTATACCTATGGGAAAAAGGCTTAAAGGTGTAAGAATAGACAGCGGTGACCTTGCATATTTTTCAAAAAAGCTTAGAAAAATACTTGATGCAGAAGGAATGTCTGACTGCAAAATTGTTGTTTCAAACAGTATAGATGAATATCTTATTAAATCACTTCAAAAGCAGGGGGCAAAAATTGATTCCTATGGTGTTGGAGAGAGAATGATTACATCAAAATCCGACCCTGTTTTTGGCGGCGTATATAAGCTTGCAGCAGTTCAAAACGACAAAGGGGAATTTGTTCCAAAGATTAAGATATCTGAGAATGTAGAGAAGATTACAAATCCGGGCAGAAAGAAGCTTTGGAGAATATACAGCAGGGAGACAGGCTACGGGCTTGCGGATTTGCTCACCCTCTACGATGAGGAGGTTGATGTTTCAAAGCCTTATCCATATGTTGACCCAATAAAGCCGTGGAAAAAAATGAAGTTTGAAAATGTTGACGTTAAGGAGCTTCAAGTTCCTGTTTTTCAGGATGGGAAGCTTGTTTATGACAAGCCTGCATTAAAGGAAATTAAGGATTATGTTTTCTATCAGCTTGACAAGCTGGTTTGGGAGGAGGAGCAGAGATACGAAAATCCTCATATCCATTATGTTGATTTGTCAAAGAAGCTTTATGAAGTTAAAGAGAGTATGCTTGCAAAAGAATATTAAGGTAAAAAATGTCACTTAAAAAACTGAATAGAAAATACCTCAAATGTAAATCCTTTACAGTAACAAGATTACTGTTGGAGGAATTACTGATATGGCACTTAACAAGGTAGTTATTTGTGGGGTAAATACATCAAAGCTTCCATTACTCAGCAATGAGGAAAAGGAAGCTTTATTTGAGAAAATAGCCGAGGGTGACATGGAGGCTAGGGAACAGTTCATAAGAGGAAATTTAAGGCTTGTTTTAAGCGTTATACAAAGATTTGTTGGCAATAACAATGAGAGTGCGGACGATTTGTTTCAGGTGGGTTGTATCGGTCTTATAAAAGCGATTGATAACTTTGACAGAAGCCTTGACGTTAAATTCTCAACATACGCAGTGCCTATGATAATTGGGGAATGCAGAAGATACCTGAGGGATAACAACAGCATAAGGGTTTCAAGGTCACTTAGGGATATTGCATATAAGGCAATCTATGCAAAGGATATGCTTACAAAAAAATACGACAGGGAGCCTACAATAGAGGAAATTGCGAAGGAGATAGATATGCCGAAGGAGCATGTCGTAATTGCATTGGACGCCATCGCAACACCCATGTCATTAAATGAGCCTGTTTATCAGGAGGGGCAGGATGTGCTTTATCTTATGGACCAGGTAAGCGATAAGAAAAACAGAGAAGAAAACTGGGTGGAAAATATATCCTTAAAGGAAGCAATGAAAAAGCTGGATGACAGGGAGTACAGCATAATTAAGCTCAGATTTTTTGAAGGTAAAACCCAAACGGAGGTGGCAGACGAAATATCAATATCACAGGCGCAGGTCAGCCGTTTGGAGAAGAACGCACTTAAAACAATGAGAAACTATCTGAAATAAAACTAAAGGCATGTCGGCGTTATATTTGAAATAATAAAAATAAGTTGGGAGTTGCAAGGTAGATATAAAAATCCACCGTGCAACTCCCATACACCTTTAATTTTCCTCATCAATTTCCTCGTCCGGGAAATTGTCATAGAGTATCTGTCCTATGTCAAGGTCTACAGTGTCAAGGTTTTTTAGTATTTGAACATCCTTGCTCTCTGGTGCAACCTCCTCCTTAAGCTCCTTTAAAACATCCTCGGAAAGTCCAGTCATAAGGGCAACTTCATCTATCTCGATTTTTCCCTTGAGCATTTTTTTTGCAAGCTCGTATTTTTGTTTGGTTGTATTATTCAATTTATTTACCTCCTATTTGAGATTATTTAAAAATTCCTCGTTTATCTGAATGACATGGTTAATAGCTTCAACACCGGGAGCACCGATTGTGTTGCGTTTATTTACACATTCCGTAAGACTGATAGCCTGATATATATCGTCATTAAATACAGGGCTGATAGCTTTATATTCCTCAATACTCATATCATCTAAGGATATTCCCTTATCGATGCAGTAAAGAACAAGCTGACCGACTATGCCATGTGCATCCCTGAATGGTACACCATGATTTACAAGATAATCCGCAGCATCAGTGGCATTTGTAAACCCGTTTTTTGCACTTGCTTCCATGACAGCTTTGTTGAGCTTCATGGTTGAAATCATACCCGTGAAAAGTGCAAGGCATCCTTTTACAGTGTCAATCGCATCAAAGGTAAGCTCTTTATCCTCCTGCATATCCTTGTTATAGGCAAGAGGAATTCCTTTCATTGTAGTAAGGATAGAAGTCAGGGCACCATAAACACGTCCTGTTTTACCACGAACAAGCTCAGCAATGTCCGGGTTTTTCTTTTGTGGCATAATGGAGCTGCCAGTGCTGTAGGAGTCATCAAGCTCCACAAACTGGTACTCGTTGGAATTCCAGATTATAATTTCCTCTGAAAATCTTGACAGGTGCATCATAATAGTGGAAAAAGCAGACAGCATTTCAATGACGTAATCCCTGTCTGATACAGAATCCATACTGTTTAAGGTAGGCCCCTTAAAGTTAAGAAGAGATGCGGTAAGCTCTCTGTCAAGCGGATAGGTTGTACCTGCAAGGGCACCTGCTCCGAGAGGGCAGTAATTCATTCGTTCGTATATATCATTGATACGGGACAGGTCACGTTTGAACATTTCCATGTATGCACCGATATGGTGGGCAAAGGTGACAGGCTGTGCTTTCTGAAGATGAGTAAAGCCGGGCATATAAGTGTCGGTATTTTCTTTCATAAGCTTGTGAAGCTGATTAAGTAATGCTATTACAAGCTCCTTTACGCTGGTAAGCTCGTCCCTGACATAAAGTCTCATATCAAGAGCTACCTGATCATTTCTGGAACGTCCTGTATGAAGCTTTTTGCCAACATCACCAACTCTATCAATGAGATTTGCCTCAACAAAGCTGTGTATGTCCTCATATTCCTCAGTAATGGCAAGCTTGCCTGATTCAACATCTGCAAGAATACTGTCCAATCCTTCTGATATTTTATTTTTTTCATCCTCCGTAAGTATACCCACTGATGCAAGCATTGCAACATGTGCCTTGCTGCCGCGTATATCCTGTTTATAAAATTTCTGGTCAAATGAGATAGAAGCATTAAAATTGTAAACAAGTTTGTCCGTTTCTTTTGTGAAACGACCACCCCAAAGTTGTGCCATATTTTTTTCCTGCCTTCCGTTGTTTTTCTAAATAGACATTTTACAACAAAGGCGGTGTGGCTTCAAGAATAAATTGATTGTGGCATTATTGTTTAACACATCCCGTAACAGATAATTAGAGGAGATTTTCGGTATGTTGCGGATATTTTCCGATACTCTTTCAAAAAACAGTTGTTGACTTTGTGATTTTCTATGAATACAATGTACTTGTTTTAAGCGTGTAAGTGAGAGTGAGGTACTATATTTGTGTCTATTACAGTATTTGTTTTGTTAGGCTATTTATCAGGAAGCGTATTATATGCCCGAATCTTTGTGGGAATTTTCAAGGGGGTAGATGTGTTTGGAGAGAGTAGGGATCAGAATCCTGGCACATTCAATGCTTTTAAATATGCCGGTTTTCGGTGTGGTGTGCTGACACTGCTCTTTGATATACTCAAGGGATTTGTACCTGTTATTTTATTTATAGCTTATAGTGGATACAGGAATTTACCTGTATCCGGTCTGGCATTTGTTATGGCGGCACCGGTAATTGGGCATACATTCCCTCTGTTTTACAGGTTCAGAGGTGGGAAGGGAATTGCAGTAACTTTTGGCTGTCTTTTGGGACTTTTGCCAATTTGGCAACCTTTTGTGTTTTTTGCCGCATTTTTTATTATATATTCCACTGTATTGCAGATTACACCGCATTTCTACAGGACGCTTGCTGCTTATTTTAGCACATCTTTATGTCTGGCATGGGAGAGTGTATCCTTCACCATATGGATTGGTTTTGCGATTATCACTGTGGCAGTATGTATCCGTATGTTTGCAAGTCCGGAAGAAAAGGAAAGGATGGAGGTGAAATTTCTATGGACGCACTGATACTATCCTGTGCTGTGGATAGGATGCTGAACAGTGTCTCCATAGGTTCAGCAATGGCTGCATGCCAGAAAAACTGCGTTAATCCCTATGCAGCGGCAGAAATTTATGAACTTGCGAAAAAAATGGTGGGCTCTGAGGGAGATTCCGAGGGGATTTCCGAGGGGATTTTTCAGCAGGATGGCTATGGCATTATGAATTGATGTGAAAAACTATTGCCTTTACAGTAAGATTATCTTAAAATAATCATAGTAAATTTTTTTGGAGGAAGCTATGAATTATAATGAATTACTATATGCACTTCTTATGCCGGTAACAGGTGACAGCAACAAACCAGTGCTTATTGCCATATGCCTTATTGTTTCAATTATACTTATGGTTGTTTTGCTTATAATGGGAAAAACATCGGGCAGTAAAAATGATGAAGACGATGAGGATGAGGTAGAGTAGTGTATAAAAATCAGAAGGTAATAAAAATTATTCCTATTTTGGTTGTGGCTGTTATTGCCATAGCGTATTTTTGGGGATGGGATATAGGAGCAAGGATGCATCCTGATCAGACTGCAGATGGAATGATTGAGCTTACTACAATTGTAAATGCGCAGATTGAAGCAGGGGATGACAGTGGTGTATTTTATGTAAGTAACATAACGGAGAATGACATAAATTCCATAAACGATTATATTTGCGGACTTTATGGAAATGTACATCAGTATTCCATCATACAAAAAACAAAAAAGGGTATGAAAATCATACTTAGATATGAAATATCAGATAATTATTATGTGTATCAGAAATACATAAACGGTACGGGTATTCCGGGTGACAGACCGGCTGCGGTGAAGCTCTATGACAAGGTTGATTCTATTTTGAACAGCATAATCAAGCCTGGAATGTCAGATTACGAAAAAGAGCTTGCCATACATGATTATATTGTTGCAAACTGCGAGTATGGGTATGTGGATTATTCAAAGGAGTACGCATACAGGGCTTATGGTGCACTTGTGCAGGGTACGGCAGTGTGTAACGGCTATGCTGAGGCAATGGCTCTTTTGCTTACCTGTGCAGGAGTTGAAAATGATTTTATGACCGGAACGGCTGACGGGGAGCTACATGCGTGGAACAGAGTGTGTCTTGACGGAAAGTGGTACCAGGTTGACGCTACATGGGATGATCCACTGCCTGACAGGGGAAGCTTTGTAGGTCATATGTATTTTAATGTCACGGATGACATTATGGATGACAGGCATGTTTGGGATGAGGACAGCTTTGAGGCATGTGACAGCATGACATATAATTATTTTGCAAGGAATAATCTTATTTGTGATTATCAGAACTTTAAAATTGAGGTCAAGCGTACGGCAAGCAGAAATATAACGGGAACAGTTGAAATTGCCGTAACGGATTACAGTGCTGAGCTGTATGACATGCAGTTTCTTCAGGAGGTATCGGGAGTTATGTACTGTCAGTACAGCAATGAGCAATATGGTGATAACATGCAGGTTGTCACGGTTTATCTAAATCAGATGGATTAGCCGTAGTATTTATTGGCTGGTATATAATAAGTTAGTTTTATTGGAGTATTTATGAAACAGTTTGAAATAGAAGAAACGGGTAAATTTATGTCAGAGCTTTTGACGGGAGAAAGGTATGACAGCTTTTATCTTTTTGAGGCACGGATAAAAACAGGTATAGATTATTACATAAACGGAAAAATTAATAAGGATTTTTTTGATAGTGATGACAGGGCTCTAATGGCGTCAGAGGAGTATATTGATTGGAAAAATATAAAGCCTACAGTGCATGGGCTTATAAAGGGTGACAAGCTTCCTCTTAGCCTTAAGCTTATTCTTATGTTTAACCGTGAAAACATAACAAGGCTTGTTGAGATGAACAATCTGCCCATATCTGAAAATGACATAGGCGCATTGTTTTTTAATGTGCTGTATGAAAAGGGAAGCCTTACGGTAACGACGGGCACATCAATAAAGACGTTTTCACTTGATAAAACCTTGGATAATGTATGGGATAGTACGGTGGAAAAATATTACACATAATAAAATCTATCTAGTTAAGTATTTAAAATATAATTGTAACTAATATATTTACAAAATTATTAGCACTCGATTTAAACGAGTGCTAATTTTTTCTTGACATTGAGTGAATGAAGTATTATATTACTTGATAGACAAGGGACTGTCGCACTGAGAATATTCTTAGTGCGACAATCTCAATAATTTTAAAGCAAAATTACGGAGGTATGACAACAATGGAAAAAAAGGGGAGCCTTTCAATTAACAGTGATAATATTTTCCCGATTATAAAAAAGTGGTTATACTCAGACCACGATATATTTATCAGGGAGCTTATTTCAAACGGATGTGATGCAATTACAAAGCTTAAGAAGCTTGCTTTAATGGGTGATTATGAGGAGACTGACGGTGAAGAATACAAGATTGAGGTATATGCGTCAGCCAAGGATAAAACACTCACGTTTGTTGATAACGGACTTGGTATGACAGAAGAAGAGCTTGACAAATATATTAATCAGATCGCTTTTTCAGGCGCTACAGATTTTATAAATAAATACAAGGATAAAGCAGGAGAGGATCAGATAATCGGACATTTCGGATTGGGATTTTACTCTGCATTTATGGTTGCAGACAAGGTTACGATAGAAACCTGCTCTTGGCAGAAGGATGCAAAGCCTGTATTCTGGGAGTGCGACGGTGGTACTGAGTTTACTATGACAGAGAGTGATGATGACACAAGAGGAACTGCCATTACACTTTATTTAAATGAGGAAAGCTATGAGTTTGCAAATGAGTACCGCGTGAGAGAGGTTATTCAGAAATACTGTGCATTTATGCCGTACAATATCTATTTTATAAATGAGGATAAAATGGAGGAGGAAGCGGCAAAGGCCAAGGAGGAAGAAAAGAATAAGGTTATTGAGATTGACGAGGAGGCTGAGCTTGTAGGAGATGAAAAGAAGGCTGCTTCTGAGGATGGTGAAAACGGTGAAGGCTCTGAGGATAAAGACGGTGCAGATAAGGAAGCTGAGCCGGAAAAGAAAGCGAATCCACCTTTAAATGACACGAATCCGTTGTGGCTGAAAAATCCGAAGGACTGTACGGAGGAGGAGTATATCGACTTTTACCAGAAGGTATTTCTTGATTTCAAGAAGCCTTTGTTCTGGATACATCTTAACATGGATTATCCGTTCAATTTAAAGGGTATTTTATACTTCCCTAAAATTAATACGCAGTATGACCAGCTTGAGGGAACGATAAAGCTTTATAACAATCAGGTGTTTATAGCGGACAATATCAAGGAGGTAATACCGGAATTCCTTTTACTTCTCAAGGGTGTAATTGACTGTCCGGACCTTCCACTTAACGTATCGAGAAGTGCGTTGCAGAATGATGGCTTTGTAAAGAAGATATCAGATTACATTACAAAGAAGGTAGCTGATAAGCTTTCTGGAATGTGCAAGACTGAAAAAGAGGATTATGAGAAATACTGGGATGACATCAGTCCGTTTATAAAGTTCGGATGTATCAGGGATGAAAAGTTCTGTGAGAAAATGACTGATTACATGCTGTTTAAGGATTTGGATGGAAAGTATCTCACACTTCCTGAGTATCTGGAGCAGGGTAAGGAAAAATACGAGAACAAGGTATTTTATGTATCTGACGAGCAGGCACAGTCACAGTATATAAAGATGTTCAAGGAGGAGGGCATGAATGCTGTCTACCTTGTGCATAACATAGACAATCCTTATATCACGCATTTGGAGGGAAAGAATGAAAATGTAAAATTCCTCCGTATAGATGCTGATTTGTCAGAAAACTTTAAGGGTGAAGCACTTAGTGAGGAACAGGAAAAGGAATACACAGACAAGCTTTCTGAAATATTTAAGAAGGCAGTCGGAAATGACAAGCTTAATATAAAGGTGGAAAATCTTAAAAATGATGATGTGTCCTCAATGATAACCTTGTCGGAGGATGCAAGAAGAATGAAGGAAATGATGCGTGCATATAGTATGGGCAGCGGCATGGATCCGTCAATGTTTGGCGGAGATGGTGAGACACTCATATTAAATGCAAACAACAAGCTTGTTAAGTATGTCCTTGACAATCCGGAGGGAGAAAATACTGACATGATATGCTGTCAGCTATATGACCTTGCTATGATTGCAAACAAGCCTCTTGAGGCTGATGCAATGACAGCGTTTGTTGCAAGAAGCAATAAGATATTGAATATGATTCTGTAAGAGCAAAGTCTTCCATAATATAAAATGGGGCTGGTCACACTAACAATATTTATATTATGATGTAAATATTGTTAGTGTGACCAGCCCCTTAGTAACGTTACGTCGGAGACGAGCAAAAGCATATTTCACCTAAATAACCAATAAGGCCAGCACTCCTAAAAGATTGGCTAAAAAGTGTGACAATGTACTTATAAGGATATTATTCGTTCTCTTATATACAAGTCCGTAGAATACTGCATTTATGACAATGAACAGCAAATCATACAACACAACGACAGTGCTTCCCGAAGCTAAATGGCAAAGAGAAAATAGCACGGCAGTAATCGGTAAGGCAGCGCCAAACGGTAAAATTTTTGAAAGCTGTTTCAGATAAAAGCCCCGCCATGCGATTTCTTCGCCTAATGCAGCAATGAGCAGCTCTGCCAATAAAATGAGAAATTTATCAAATGCAAGGAAATCTGTACGTTCTGAAAGATGCTCCAAAAACTCAGGTACAAGCCATTTTGCCAAAGTAAAACATAAGATATTCATTACCATAGGCATCACAACCAAAACAATTGTTTTTGTGTTTTTCAGAAGCTGTGGAATTGCTTTCAGGCTCATAGCATCTTTGTCCTCAGGTTCTCGTGTAATAAAAAATACAACGATACCGATAACTAGTGTTAAGCTTGCAAGGTTTAGGGTATCTCCGTTTATTTTTATTTTGAAAAAGCCGGAAAATGAAAATGCAGTCATAAGCAGTAATGAAAAAAGTGAAAGTTTTTTAATTTTATTCATGGTTATTATCTCCTTGTATAATTCTTGTTATATAACATATGTTATATTTAAGCACTTGTCAAGAGAAAAAAGAGAATTCAAAAATTTTAAGCCAATGAAAAATCATTGTTGATATATATGAGAAGTAGTGCTAAACTGAAATGGGTTTTTTCTACATTTTTAGAGAACCATCCGCGTGGAGGTTCATATAGTTAATATTGATAAATAAATTAAAAACTTGAAAATTGGAGGCAGGACAGATGCACAGTTACAAATTTTTACTTGACTTAGCAATTATATTATTATGTACCAAATTATTGGGTATTACAACGACGAAAGTACGTATGCCGCAGGTGGTTGGTGCGCTGATGGCAGGGCTTTTGCTGGGACCGGCGATGCTTGGAGTTTTATCAGAAACAGAATTTTTGAGTGCCGTGGCAGAACTGGGTGTTATCGTTTTGATGTTCAGTGCCGGATTGGAAACGGATATCAAGGAGTTAAAAAAGAGTGGAAAAGCCTCTCTGATTATTGCAGTTTGCGGTGTTATTGTACCGATTTCAGGAGGATTTTTGTGTGCCTATTTCTTTAACAAGCCGGAAATGATACAGTCAGATGCATCGTGCAGTGTTATGCTACAGAACATATTTATAGGAGTCATTTTGACTGCTACTTCCGTCAGCATCACAGTAGAGACGCTGAAAGAGCTTGGAAGATTGAAAACACATTCAGGTAATGCCATCCTTGGAGCGGCAATCATTGATGATATTTTGGGAATCATTGCACTGACAGTAATTACAAGTGTGGCAGACCCTTCGGTCCGCATTGGAGTAGTTCTTGCAAAAGTGGCTGCATTTTTTGTGTTTGCCATTGTGGTCGGTTTCCTGTTTTATAAAATTTACAAATATTGGATGTCAAATGCGGATAAAGTGCGCCGCAGGCATGTGATTGTAGCATTTGTGTTTTGCCTGCTTATGGCGTACTTGTCGGAACGGCTGTTTGGCGTAGCGGACATTACCGGAGCTTACATAGCCGGATTGATTATTTCTAATACAGAAATGTCTGAATACCTGCTGGCAAAGTTTGATGTTGTATCATTTCTTTTGCTGTCACCTGTTTTCTTTGCAAATATAGGGCTTTCCGTTACGCTTCCGAAAATGACGCCGGCTATTATTTTGTTTACTCTGGTACTTGTTATTGTGGCAATTCTGACAAAGGTTATCGGGTGTGGTCTGGGTGCAAAGATGTGCGGATATCAGTCGCACCAATGCAAACGAATCGGAGTCGGAATGGTGTCCAGAGGAGAGGTTGCCCTCATAGTGGCAAGTAAAGGAACTGCATTGGGACTGCTGGGAAGCGCTTTTGTGGGACCGGTGGTGATTATGGTGGTGATTACAACAATCATTACCCCTATCTTGCTTAAAGTCGTCTACAGGAGCGGAGCGGTTGCCGCTGTTGAAGCAGGTGAAGATATTACAGGACATTATGACGAACTTGCAAATGTACGTAGAGAGCATCAGTCATAAGGGATAAATAACTTTAAAAAGCGCTGGGAACAGGCATGTTTCCAGCGTTTTTTATATGATAGGAAACGGGGATACCCTCAAAAATACTTTTCAAACCCATTGACAAACTGTAACCTGTTTGCTAAAATTGTATAAATGGTTATTATACAATTTTTACTTTCTCAGCAGTTGCAAATGCGGGAGAGTATTAAACCACAAGGAGTGTACACATATTATGAATATCAACATTAGCAACACAAATGGTGAACCGATCTATTTGCAGGTCGCAAACCAGATTAAGACGCTGATACTGGAGGGAAAACTGAAAGAGGGCGAAGCGCTGCCTTCTATGCGAATACTCGCAACTGAACTTCGTATCAGCTTTATGACTACAAAACGTGCCTATGAGGAGCTTGAGCGTGACGGTTTTATTGAGTCGTATACGGGCAAGGGGTCTTTTGTCAAGGCACAGAATATTGAGCTTTATCGTGAAGAACAGATTAAGCGTATTGAAGCACTGCTTATGGAAGCCGGCAATACGGCGCAGAAAGCGGGCATTACGATGGAGGAGCTTCACGAATTGCTTGACCTTGTAAATGGAGGGAATTAACATGACTGCATACGAAAATGCAATTGAGATTAAGGGTGTGACTAAATGCTATGATGGTTTCACGCTGGACAATATCAGCTTTGATGTGCCGAAAGGCTGTATTATGGGCTTTATCGGACAAAATGGAGCAGGTAAGACGACAACTATCCACAGCCTGCTGCATATCACGAACATAAACGAGGGCGAGATAAAGCTGCTCGGACTTGATCATGTAAAGGACGAAACAGAGATAAAAAAGCGTATCGCTGTAGTGTTTGACGAGATGCCGTTTCACGATATTTTTAATGCAAAGGACATGGCAAGGATATTTGAGGGGCTGTACCCCGAATGGGACAATATGGCGTATTCGCAGTATTTAGAGCGTTTTCAGCTTCCAATCAAAAAGAAGATCGGGCAGTTTTCCAAGGGTATGAAAATGAAATTGCAGATTGCCTGTGCGCTGTCACATAATGCTGAGCTGCTTGTCATGGACGAAGCGACAACAGGTCTTGACCCCGTTGTGCGTGACGATATCCTGCATATCTTTATGGAGTATCTGCAAAACGGCGAGCGTTCTATCCTCATGTCTTCGCATATTACCTCGGATCTTGAAAAGATAGCCGATATGGTGACTTTCATCGACAGAGGACACATTCTGCTGACAGGCTATAAGGACGAGCTCATTGAAAAGCATGGTATCCTCAAATGTGACAAGGATAAGCTATCCGAGATAGACCCCGAAGATATCGTCAGCGTCCGCACAAACAATTTCGGTGCAGAGGTCATGGTGACTGACCGTGAGAGTGCAGGCTATAAGTATAAGGGAGCTGTCCTTGACCCCGCAAGCCTTGATGATATAATGCTTTACTATGTACACAAGGGCGAAAAGGAGTGGTCGTAATGAAAAAATATAAATCATTAATTTACTATGAATTTCGGCTTAATAGGAAACTGAATATCACCAAAGCAGTGATGTTTGTGTTTTATATTCTAATGTTTGTTTTTTTACTTATGTCTTTGAAGTCAGAAGGAATAGAGCTTTCTGAGATGGTTATGCAAACGTGTATGTTTGTATCGTTTTATAATCTTTATGCCTTTCTGACGTCAAGCATAGATTTCAAAAAAGAGATTGATTCAGGGTGGCTTAGGTGCTCTTTTGTACTTCCGTTCACAATAACGGAACGAGCTGCTACGATGATCCTGTACAATATACTCTCTACCTGTGTGGTCGTGATATGCAATCTGGTGTGCATCGCAGGTTTTTGTGCCTACACAGATACACCATTTTACAGTGGATATATTGTTGTACAGTTTTTATGGATAGCCTTTTCCATGATTTTGCTCATCATCAATCATTTTTTTATATTTTCTGCAAGAAACTCCGATGCACTGGTGAAAATGAATTCTCGCAGTCTTGTTTTGGGGATGCTTGTTATGACTTTGATTTTGATGGTTATCACAAAAGTCAGCGGTACAGATGCTTCAGGCTTACTGCATTATATCCGTCCTTCAAATCTGTCGGCAAGTATGCTTATATGGCTCATACCTCTGTTGCTTGTTCTGATTGCTGTGCATTATGCTGTTATTTATTACAGACTAAAGCGGTATGATATAGAAAGAGCAATTGACAGAAAGAAAAAACAATCGTATAAAGCGGATAGAATCCCCTTAACCCATTCTTTTCCGAAAGGTTTTCTGTATAAGGAGATTAAGCAATATTTTAAGCCAATCATTACTATTGCAGTAATGCCGTTCTTCGTCTTTGTATTGTCTATCATATGTGTGGCTATAAACGCATCTGACAACATGATTGAAGGCAGTGTTTTGTCGGTAAGCACATCACCAGAAATGCGTGTAATTCCTGCTGCCGGGGCATTGATTATGCTTGTGGTACTGTCTGTTTTTTTTCAGGGGGACGACAGAAAGCTGTGGGCGTATTTTACCGTTTCAACATCTGGAGGAACAAAAGCCTTTTTAAAAAGTAAATATACGTTTATTTTCGCTCTGAACTGTTTGTATTTTGTCTGCTGGTGCATCACTGATGTTGTGATTATGTGTCTGCACAATGCAGTGAGTGGTGATAAAACAGGTTTCCTGTTTGACGCAGGTATTGCCTTTTTCTTTCTGACACTGTTTTTAACGGCAATTTCCATTCCCTTTTACGTTCGGTTCGGCATAACAAAGGGTTCTGTCATAAGAATCATAGCTTTGATAGCAATTACTATTGTGATATGTATTATCATATATATTTTTCCCGATGAGGTGTTTGGTAAAATGGTGGAAGTGATAATGAATATGATGAACAACAAAATAGCAGCTCTGATGTCATTGGTGACGATGATTTTATCTTATCATATTTCGTGCAAATTGTTCATGAAGGGTGTAGAAGAATATAATAAATAAAAAATAAAAAGCCGGATTCGGTATTCCTTGCTGTTCTATCAGATATAAGGCTGATTATCCTTTATATTTTGACAATAAATAGAAATTAAGGTAAACTATATGTATTGTTGAAATCTGTCAAGCATAGGGTGTTGTCGTAAAGGGAGATGTATTATGCTATTATCTGAATTATCACCAAAGGAAGTGTTTTATTACTTTCAGAAGCTTGCTTCAATTCCTCACGGTTCAGGAAACACGGATCGGATTGCGGAATTTTGCATGGAGTTTGCAGGAGAGCATGGGCTTAAGGCAAGGAGAGACAAGGCAAATAATGTAGTGATTTTTGCCGATGGGACACCGGGCTATGAGCAGAGCGAACCTGTGATTTTGCAGGGACATCTGGATATGGTTTGTGAACAGGATGAGAACTGTGGAAAGGACATGCAAAAAGAGGGGTTGGAGGTCTGTACGGATGGTGTTAAGGTATGGGCGAGAGGAACCACTCTGGGAGGCGATGATGGAATTGCGGTCGCTTATATTCTGGCGATTCTTGCATCAGATAACATTCCACATCCACCTATTGAGGCATTGCTCACCAGTGATGAGGAAATCGGCATGCTGGGAGCCAGAGCATTGGATGTCAGTGACCTTACCTCAAAGAGATTGATTAACATTGATTCGGAAGAGGAGGGTGTGCTTTGTGTCAGCTGTGCCGGCGGCGTCAGGGCCAGATGTGATATCCCATTTTGTATGGAGCAGGTAGATAAGGCGGAGCGGTGTGCATACCGTATCGGGGTGAGCGGACTTTTGGGCGGACATTCCGGTATGGAGATTCACAAGCATCGGGAAAATGCAATCAAGCTGTTGGGAAATGTGCTGGCAAGTGCCAATCGGGCGTGTACGCTGTCCTTGGTCAGTGTTACAGGCGGTGGTAAAGAAAATGCGATTCCCAAGATGGCGGAGGCAACGGTATGTCTGCCGATGAATCAGGTACATATGCTGGAATACAGTGTGACGGAATTTATGAAGCTGATGCATCAGGAGCTATCCACGACAGAGCCGGAGCTTCTTATTACTGCAAAGCCGGTTGATATGCCGGAGCAATGCATGAATCAAGAGAGTACGAAGCGTCTGATTTTTGCTTTGCAACAGATACCTGATGGTATGCAGAAAATGAGTCCGGAAATTGAGGGTATGGTGCAGACTTCATTAAACCTGGGTATTTTGACTACAGAAAATGACCATATTTCTATGCGATATTTGATTCGCAGTAACACCGCCAGCGGAAAGCAGCTGGTAATGGAAAAGGTAATATCGTTTACTGAGTATCTCGGCGGTACAGTGATGATGCAGTCTGATTATCCGGCATGGGAATACCGGGTGAAATCAAGGCTTCGCGAGATAATGATTCGCACCTTTGAAGAGGTATACCAAAAGGCACCGGAGGTAACTGCAATTCATGCGGGACTGGAGTGCGGCATTCTTGCCGGTAAGATGATGGATATGGACATGATTTCCTTTGGACCTACATTGTCAAATGTGCATACGCCAAAGGAGAGCATGGATGTTGCATCCGTACAGAGAAGTTGGGAGTATCTGTTGAAGGTATTGGAAAATCTGCAATGACAGAAGCAACAGAAAGAAAAAAACAACAATATAAAGAGGAGGATTACATTTATGATTCATGACGGATTTATGTATATTGCAGCTTTGGTTTTTATTGCTGCTATGCTAGTTAATCTGCCAAAGATTTTTAAAGGACCAAAGGCAAAGGTGTTTTTTAATTTTGCACCTCCTATTGTTTTGATTTATTTAGGTCTGATGGTTTTATGTACTGTCCGTTTGTGGGATTTGGAGGCTACTGCTGATGCATATAGTACCATGAAGAATCCATTGCTCTACGCAATGCTGTTTATCATGCTTTTGCGCTGTGACTTAAAGAAAATTATCAAGCTGGGACCGAAAATGTTAATTGGATTTTTTGCGGCAACCATTTCTATCGGTGTAGGCTTTGTACTTTCTTATGCTATTTTCCACGGTGCGCTGGGTGAAGGTGCATGGAAGTCATTGGGTTCATTATGTGGAAGCTGGATGGGCGGCGGCGGAAATATGCTGGCGATTCAGGCAGCTTTGGATGTTGATGAAGCCAGTATGGCATATGCACTGGTTATGGATTCTATCTGTGCCACACTCTATGTTATGTTTCTTTTATGGGCAATCGGACGTGCGGATAAGTTTAATAAATGGACGAAGGCAGATACCCATTTGATTGATGAGGTTGGTGCTGCTTTGGAGGAAGAGGCAAAGGCGAATAAGAATCCTTTGACATGGCAGAATATTGCTATTTTGCTGGGATCCGGTCTGCTGGTATCAGCGGTGAGCCAGAAGTTAGGTGTAATGATTGGGGCTCAACTGTCATTCTTTGACAAGGCTACATGGACTGTACTTATTGTGACAGTTGCCGGGGTAGGTATGGCTCTGACACCGTTTGGAAAATTGAAGGGAACGGAAGAGATTTCCAATGTGCTTTTGTATATTGTTGTTGCCCTTATTGCATCCCGTGCAGACCTTGCAAGTATGGGTAATGCACCTATGTGGCTGTTGTCAGGCTTGTTTATTCTGGTATTCCATGTTGGAATTATGTTAATTCTGGCAAAGCTGTTAAAGATGGATATTTTCACCTGCTGTGTAGCATCACTTGCCAACATCGGCGGTACGGCTACAGCACCGGTGCTTGCAGGAACCTACTCCAGCGCTTTGGTACCGGTAGGTATCATCATGGCATTGCTGGGATATGTTGTAGGAACCGGTGGCGGTCTTATTGTAGCACAATTAATGAGCTTATTTGGATAGAAAACCGGATGCAATAAGCAAGGTTTCGTCAGTATTATATAAATGAAAACCCTTGTAAGTGGTATTGTCATGTCATTTGCAGGGGTTTTTGTTATTTGATAGGAAACATCGTTTCCTATTGGCACGATTCTTGCGAATCCTGATAAGATATTTGCTAAGTGTTTTCATAAGAGAATTGATTTGTAAATGCCGTTATTGTATAATTTATGAAGCAGTTTTACGAAAATATAATCGGAACAAAGTAAGGAGGACGCAATGGCACAGATAATTGACGGTAAATTAATTTCAAAGCAGATTAAGGACGAACTTAAAGGTAAGGTGGAAAGTCTTAAGAGTGAGGGAAAGGAAGTCTGTCTTGCGGTTATACAGGTTGGATGCGACCCGGCATCCACGGTATATGTCGGAAACAAGAAAAAGGCATGTGAATATATCGGAATAAAATCCATTGCATATGAGCTGCCTGAGGAAACCACCGAGGAGGAGCTTCTTGGAATAATAAGTAAGCTTAACAAAGATGACAGCGTACATGGAATACTTGTACAGCTCCCTGTTCCAAAGCATATAAATGAGGAGCATATTATAAATGCCATTTCACCTGCAAAGGATGTGGATGGCTTCCATCCTGCAAGTGTTGGGGCGTTAAGCATAGGCAAGAAGGGCTTTGTATCCTGCACGCCTGCGGGAATTATTCAGCTCTTAAAGCGTTCAGGAATAGAGATAGAGGGTAAGGATTGCGTTGTTATAGGAAGAAGCAACATAGTGGGCAAGCCAATGGCAATGCTTTTGCTCAGGGAAAACGGAACGGTAACGGTATGCCATTCAAAAACAAAAAATTTAAAAGAGGTATGTAAGCGTGCCGACATATTGGTTGTCGCAATCGGAAAGCCGAAAATGATAGATGCGTCATATGTAAAGGAAGGTGCAACGGTCATAGACGTAGGTATTCACAGAAATGAAAACGGAAAGCTTTGCGGAGATGTTGACTATGAAGCAGTTGAGCCTGTTGCAGGCGCAATCACACCTGTACCAGGAGGTGTTGGACCGATGACGATTGCAATGCTTATGAACAACTGTGTTGAGGCTGTACTGTAGATTGTGGCATATATAAATGGAGAAATTTATGAACATATTAATGGTTTCCCTCGGCTGTGACAAAAATCTGTGTGACAGTGAGGCTATGCTCGGATTACTTAAGGCGGAGGGATATAATATTACAAATGAAGAAGCGGAGGCTGACGTTGTAATAATAAACACATGCAGCTTTATTCATGACGCTATGGAGGAAAGTATAAACACAATACTTGAAATGGCACGTTTAAAGGAGGATGGGCTTAGATATCTTATTGTTGCAGGATGCCTTGCACAGCGTTTTAAGGATGAAATAACAAAGGAAATTCCCGAGATAGATGCATGTTTAGGTATAGGTAGCATAGATAGGATTGTGGATGTTATAAGGGAGCTTGATAATACTATAAACAACATCGATATAGAAGCAAAAATTGAAAAACGTTTTATACAAAAATACGACAGCATAAACCGCCTTCCTCGTATTGATGCAGACAAGGTTATAACCTCCGGTACATTTATGGGCTACCTTAAGATAGCTGAAGGCTGCAACAAGCACTGTACTTATTGTGTCATACCTAAAATAAGAGGCAATTTCAGAAGCGTATCAAAGGAACAGCTTATTAAAGAAGCGTCATATATGGCAGAGCAGGGCATAAAGGAGCTTGTCCTTGTGGCACAGGAATGTACAAGCTATGGAGTGGATTTATATGGAAAAAAGGTTCTGCATGAGCTTATACATGAGCTTGGATTGATAGATGGCATAGAGTGGATAAGGGTGTTATACTGTTATCCTGAGGAGATAACAGATGAACTTATAGATGCATTTGCAAATGAACCGAAGCTGCTTCACTATATTGATATGCCGTTGCAGCACTGCGAGGATAAAATTCTTGCAAGGATGGGGAGAAAGACGGACAAGGCATCTATTAAAAATGTGATAGCAAGGCTGAGAAGTAATATTCCCGACATGGCAATAAGGACAACATTTATAACGGGATTTCCGGGTGAGACGAGGGAGGAGCATGAGGCTTTGCTTGAATTTATTGATGAAATTGAGTTTGACAGGCTTGGCGTATTTACATATTCAAAGGAGGAGGGTACTCCTGCAGCAGGCTTTGAAAATCAGGTTGATGAAGAAACGGCTCTTTTATGGAAAAATGAAATAATGGAGCTTCAGCAGGAAATATCCCTTGACAAACATATAGAGTTTGTGGGAAAAATAATGAAGGTGATTGTTGAGGGATATATACCCGAAGAAGACGTATATGTTGGAAGAACATATCGTGATGCTGCGGGCATTGACGGTTTTGTATATATACACTGCGACTATGAGCTTATTTCAGGCGATATAGTGGACGTAAGAATAACTGAGGCGGCACCATATGATTTGATAGGAGAGATAAAAGATGAATTTACCGAATAAACTAACGATTTTACGAGTTATAATGATACCATTTTTTCTTGTGGCACTTATGGTAGAGAGTATCCCTTACGGGAAATGGATTGCTCTTGCACTTTTTTGTATTGCCAGCCTTACGGATATGCTGGATGGTAAAATTGCAAGGAAATACAATTTGATAACAAACTTTGGCAAGTTCATGGACCCTCTTGCGGACAAGCTTTTAGTCTGTTCGGCAATGATAGCCCTTATAGAGATAGACCGAATACCTGCATGGGTTGTCATAGTCATTATTGCAAGAGAGTTTATAATAAGCGGTTTCAGACTTATAGCGTCAGATAACGGTGTTGTTATAGCTGCAGGCTGGTGGGGCAAGGTAAAAACCGTTGTACAGATGTTTATGATAATTATTCTTATATGTGACTTTGGCGGTGATGTAGTTTCTGTTATAGAAAACATATTTATATATGCCGCACTTGCACTTACAATAATATCACTCGTTGATTATCTTGTGAAAAATAAGTCAGTGCTTTCAGATACAAAATAAAAGATGTCAGCCCATTTGCTTTCAGTAAATGGGCTGTTGTTTAAGAGAAGGAAATAAAATATGAAAAATATTAAGGATAACTCAGAAAAACTAATAAATATTTTGCGTGAAAAGGGCTACACAATAACAACAGCCGAATCATGTACGGGAGGTCTTATTTCGGCAACGCTTGTAAATGTAGCGGGAGCTTCTTATGTTTTAAATGAGGCATATGTAACCTATGCAAATTCCGCAAAGGAAAAGCTTATTGGAGTAAGGCATGAAACACTTTGTGAGCATGGGGCTGTGTCAGAGCAGACTGCTTACGAAATGGCAAAAGGGGCGGCAAAGGCAGCATCGGCAGACTGTGCCATAGCAGTAACAGGTATAGCGGGACCTGATGGTGGAACGGAAGATAAGCCCGTAGGAACGGTTTATGCGGGCTATTATGTGTGCGGCAGGATTGTTGTTGAAAGATATCAGTTTGACGGTGACAGATATGAGGTGAGGCAGCAGACTGCGCTAAAGACGATTGACAGAATTTATGAATTGTTAATGTAGATAAATTTTAGGAGCATATTTCCTAATAAATCTCTTGATTTAATATTCGAAAAAGTATACAATTACAATCGGAAGATTTTGGTTTCAATTTTGGTTGAAGCCTAAAGTATAATACAAAAAATGGAGGACTAAAAATGAGTAACAAACTTAGTTTGTCAGCAAGCGACAGAATTGCAGCGTTGCTTGATGACTCAAGCTTTGTTGAGATAGGTGCTTATGTTACCTCAAGAAGCACGGATTTCAACATGCAGGAAACGGATACTCCTAAAGATGGTGTCATAACCGGCTATGGTGTTATCAATGGAAAAATAGTCTATGTTTACAGTCAGGACGCTTCTGTTCTTGGCGGTGCAGTAGGTGAGATGCATGCAAAGAAGATTGCAAAGGTGTACGATATGGCTATGAAGGTAGGTGCGCCTGTTGTGGGACTTATTGACTGTGCAGGACTCCGGCTTCAGGAGGCTATGGATGCAATGAATGCCTTTGGAGAACTTTATCTTAAGCAGTCTCTTGCATCAGGGGTTATTCCTCAGATAACTGCAGTATTCGGAACATGCGGTGGCGGTGCGGCACTTATTCCTGCACTTACTGATTTTACCTTTATGACTGCTGAGGGCTCAAAAATATTTGTAAACAGCCCGAATGCCTTAGATGGAAATAACGAGTCAAAGCTTAATACTGCATCAGCAGAATATATAAGCGGAAATACATCTCTTGTTGACGGGGTGTTTGACGGAGATGCAGAGCTTCTTGCACAGGTGAGGGGACTTATAGATATGCTTCCTTCAAACAATGAGGATGACGATACTACAGAGTGCAATGACGATTTAAACAGAATTATTCCTAATCTTGACGGACTTTCTAAGGATGCAAGGGGAGTACTTTCAAATATTGCTGACAATAATATATTCTTTGAGGCATACAAGGGCTTTGCAAAGGATATGGTGCTTGGATTTATAAAGCTTAACGGACAGACCGTAGGATGTGTTGCAAACAGTGTAGAGGATGGCGGAGATTACCTTTCAACCTCAGGTGCTTACGTTGCTGCGGATTTTGTGAAATTCTGCGATGCATTTTCAATACCTGTTCTTACATTAGTTAATGTTAAGGGCTTTGTAGGCACTGTTGCCAATGAAAGAATGATAGCTGACGCAGCAGGAAAGCTTACCTATGCATATGCGAATGCAACGGTTCCAAAAGTAACGGTTGTCATGGGAGATGCATTTGGAACTGCGTACACGGTTATGAATTCAAAGGGAATTGGTGCTGATATGGTATATGCATGGCCAAATGCTAAGATAGGCACAATGGAACCTGAGATGGCAGTTAAGATTATGTATGCCAAGGATATAGATGCAGCGGAGGATAAGAAGGCTTTTGTTGAGGAGCGTAAGAAGGAATATACAGAGCTTCAGTCAAGTGCCATGGCGGCTGCAAAAAGAGGCTATGTAGATGATATTATAGAGCCTGACGCAACTAGAAAGCGTCTTATAGCTGCTTTTGACATGCTTTATACAAAAGCAGAGGAAAGACCATATAAGAAACATGGCATATTATAAAAAATGAGGTGACAGGAAATGAAAATGAAAAAAAGCTTAATAGTAATTTCCATGTTTGCTGTTATGTTATCTCTGTCAGGTTGTGACGATAATAATGAAGCTGCTTTTGAGTATGATGATTCACAGATTGTCCTTGATACGATGTCTTATTTTGACGAATATGCTGACGTTTCAGAAGATTATGCAAAATACTACATTGAAAGCGGTACGGAGTTTGAGAAGTCTGCCGTTATGGGTATAAGACAGGCTATTGATACGGATAAGGTAGGACAACTTCAGGATTATTCAGGCATAATTTCAAATGCAAAGATGACAGGTGTTTTTAGTCCTGAATCTGTTGATTATGAGATAGAGAATGCTGAGGATTCTGTCAGTGTTACAATCATAAACAGAGCCGAAAACAGAGATGTTGAAATAACGGTTAAATATGTAGAAAACCCTGAATATTTTATGGAGTATGACAGGGCATCACAGTATTATACGGATGATACAATACAGTCGGTTATTGAGCAGAATGGGCTGACACTTGACTATCTGCTCATGATGTATGGATGCTCCAACATGGAGGAACTGAAGAAGGTTCTTATTAAGAGCGATATGGAATATGCAGGCTTAAAGCCATATAAGGCAGAAGAAATGGTTGTATCTGCGGTATATTCCAAGAAGGAACTTATGGCATCCGCAGGAAGAAACACAATTATTGGAATGGGTACAGTGTTTGTAGTTTTGATTTTCATATCATTTATAATATCACTGTTTAAGTTCCTGCCTGCATTGTTTGCACCGAAGCCGAAGCTTCCACAGTCTAAGGAGGAGATTAAGCCTCAGACGCCTGTGGCAGCACCAAAAGCTGTGACGGCAGCGAGTGAAAATCTTATGAACGATGCAGAACTTGTTGCTGTAATAACGGCAGCCATATATGCGGCATCAGCAGATATGGGCGGCGTCGGCGCAGTAAGTAAGGACAGGCTTGTTGTAAGATCCATAAGACGCGCAAAACGGTAGAATAAATTAAAAGATAATATCCATTAAAATATTTAGGAGGAATATAAAATGAAAAATTATAGAATTACCGTAAATGGTACAGCATATGACGTAGCAGTTGAGGAGATGGGAGCAGGAGCAGCACCTGTGGCAGCACCTGCACCTGTAGCAGCGCCTGTAGCTGCACCTGCACCTGTGGCAGCAGCACCAGCTGCATCAGGAAATGAGGGCGGAATTAAGGTCGTTGCACCTATGCCTGGTAAAATATTAAGCGTTAAGGCGAGTGTCGGAGCATCCGTTAAGAAGGGTGAGGTTATTCTTATTCTTGAGGCTATGAAGATGGAAAACGAGGTTGTTGCACCTGAGGATGGTACAGTAGCAAGCATTAATGTTTCAGAGGGTGCTTCTGTTGAATCAGGAGATACACTTGCAACATTAAACTAGTTTATGTACCTATAAAAACAGGAGGTAACAGCTAAATGAGCTTTGGAGATATTTTAAAAAATCTGGCTAGTCAGACCGGATTTGCAAGTCTTACATGGAAGCACTACATTATGATACTGGTAGCATGCTTTTTCATGTATCTTGCCATTGTCAAAGGCTTTGAGCCGCTTTTGTTAGTGCCTATTTCCTTTGGTATGTTTCTCGTTAACATGTTTCCGGACATTATAGAGGAAGGTGGGCTTTTGCATTATTTCTATTTGTTGGATGAGTGGAGTATTCTTCCGTCACTTATTTTCCTTGGTGTAGGCGCCATGACGGACTTTGGTCCCCTTATTGCCAACCCGAAGAGTTTTATACTTGGAGCGGCGGCACAGTTTGGTATTTATGCGGCATATTTCCTTGCGTTCCTTATGGGATTTAACGGCAAGGAGGCGGCAGCAATTTCAATTATAGGAGGCGCTGATGGTCCTACGTCTATATTCCTTGCAGGAAAACTTGGCATGGGTGGTACACTTATGGGACCTATTGCAGTTGCTGCATATTCGTATATGGCACTTGTGCCTGTAATACAACCGCCGATTATGAAGCTTCTCACAACAGACAAGGAGAGAAGGATTAAGATGAGTCAGCTTCGTCCTGTAACTAAATTGGAGAAAATTCTTTTCCCTATAATCGTTACACTTGTGGTTGTTCTCATTCTTCCTACAACGGCACCGCTTGTTGGTATGCTTATGCTGGGTAATCTGTTCAGGGAGTGTGGAGTTGTTAAGCAGCTCACTGAAACGGCATCAAATGCACTTATGTATATAGTCGTTATTCTGCTGGGAACATCGGTAGGTGCAACAACAAGTGCAGAAGCATTTTTACAGATGAGCACCTTAAAGATAGTTGCCCTTGGTCTTATCGCATTTATGTTTGGTACGGCGGCGGGCGTTATATTCGGCAAAATAATGTGTAAGGTGACAGGCGGTAAGGTTAATCCGCTTATAGGTTCGGCAGGAGTTTCTGCGGTTCCTATGGCAGCCAGAGTTTCACAGAAGGTGGGTGCAGAGTATGACCCGACAAACTTCCTTCTTATGAATGCTATGGGACCAAATGTTGCCGGAGTTATCGGTACGGCAGTAGCGGCAGGAACCTTCCTTGCCATATTCGGTGTTTAATATATATCCTAAGGGAGACCGGCGAAGCCGGTGGATGCCTTAGGATGCGGCTCCGCGCGAAGCGTGGAGTAACCTTATGGCAGACCTACAGAGCAAGTGGATGCCTTAGGACAGAGTATAAATGAAAAATTTAGGAGGATATATAAATGGCAGTAGAGAAAAAACCGGTAAAGATTACCGAAACAATATTGCGTGATGCCCATCAGTCGCTTATAGCTACAAGAATGACGACTGAGCAGATGCTTCCAATCATAGACAAAATGGATAAGGTCGGATACCATTCTGTTGAGTGCTGGGGCGGAGCTACTTTTGATGCATCACTTCGTTTCCTTAAGGAAGACCCATGGGACAGACTGAGAAAATTAAAGGCTGGATTTAAAAACACTAAGCTTCAAATGCTTTTCAGAGGACAGAACATTCTCGGATATCGTCACTATGCAGATGACGTGGTAGAATATTTTGTTCAAAAATCCATTGCCAATGGTATAGACATTATTCGTATATTTGACTGCTTAAATGATATAAGAAACCTTGAGACTGCTGTTAAGGCTGCAAACAAGGAAAAGGGACATGCACAGGTTGCTCTTTCCTATACATTAGGTGAGGCGTATACGCTTGATTATTGGAAGGATGTTGCCAAGAAGATTGAGGATATGGGTGCTGATTCCATATGTATAAAGGATATGGCAGGACTTTTGGTTCCAAATGCGGCAACTGAGCTTGTCACTGCACTTAAGGAAAGCACAAAGCTTCCTATACAGCTTCACACACACTATACGTCAGGTGTTGCTTCAATGACTTACATGAAGGCTGTTGAAGCAGGCTGTGATATTATTGATACAGCAATGTCACCACTTGCACTTGGAACAAGCCAGCCTGCAACTGAGGTTATGGCAAAGTCATTTGAGGGCACTGAGTTTGATCCTGGCTTTGACCAGAATCTTCTTGCTGAGATAGCAGATTACTTCAGACCTATGCGTGAGGAGTGGCTTGCAAGCGGACTTCTTAATCCAAAGGTTATGGGTGTTAATATTAAAACACTCCTTTATCAGGTACCGGGCGGTATGCTTTCAAATCTTGTATCACAGCTTAAGGAAATGAACGCTGAGGATAAGTATGACGAGGTGCTTGAGGAGGTGCCTAGAGTTCGTAAGGATTACGGTGAGCCACCTCTCGTTACACCTTCCAGTCAGATAGTAGGTACTCAGGCTGTGCTTAACGTAGTTACAGGCGAGAGATACAAAATGTGTACTAAGGAGTCAAAGGCTCTCGTTGGTGGAGAGTATGGACAGACCGTGCTTCCGATTTCCGATGAAATCCGCAAGAAGGTTATCGGAGATAAAGAGCCTATTACCTGCAGACCTGCAGACCTTCTGGAAAATGAGCTTGATAAACTTGAGAAAGAAATTGCACAGTACAAACAACAGGATGAGGATGTACTTACCTATGCATTATTCCCTCAGGTGGCAATCGATTATTTCAAGTACAGAGAGGCACAGCAGACAAATATTGATGCAACTGTAGCTAATACGGAAAATAAGACTTATCCGGTATAGTTGAATAGTAAGGGCTGTCGCGGGAAAGTACGTGTTTTCTTGTAGCAATGGGGAACCGTTGCAGAAAAACATGCATTTTCCTGCGACAGTCCTTGTTTTATTTTAAACGGCAGAGTGGAATGTTATGGCAGATATTAATAAAAAGTCAGACGTACAACAAAATAATGAATATGACGCAGTTATTGTGGGTTGTGGCGCTGCCGGAATGATGGCAGGGATTACGCTTGCGGAAAAGGGGAAAAGAGTTGTCATTTTTGAGAAGAATGAGAAGGCGGGAAAAAAGCTTTTCATTACAGGAAAGGGAAGATGCAACCTGACAAACAATTGTGATGATGAGCAGTTTTTCAACAATATAGTTACAAATCCCAAATTTATGTACAGCGCCGTAAGTAATTTTAACAGTGCCGACGCTATGGATTTTTTTGAGGGTATTGGCTTAAGGCTTAAGACTGAGAGGGGAGGAAGGGTTTTTCCTGCATCAGACCATTCCTCGGACGTGATAAGTGTACTTGTGACAAGACTTAAGCGTCTTGGCGTCGATATAATGTATAACAGTGAAGTAAAGGATATATTTTTAAACAGTGAGGAAAATGATGTTAAGTCTGGAAGAGATACAGCCATATACGAACGCAGCGTAGCAGGTGTGACCGTAAGGTCAGAGGGAAAAAGCCGCACGTTCAGGTGCAACAATGTAATTATAGCAACGGGAGGATGCAGCTATCCTCTTACAGGCTCCACAGGCGACGGCATAAAATGGGCGGGAGAGCTTGGTCTGAAGGTTACTGAGCCAAAACCTGCACTTGTACCTCTTGAGGTTTCGGGCATAGACTATAAGGCTCTTATGGGATTATCACTTAAGAATATTGAGGTGAGCTTTGAGACAATCGTTAAGGGTAAGAAAAAGGTTGTTTACAAGGAATTTGGGGAAATGCTTTTTACCCATTTTGGAGTAAGTGGACCGGTAATACTTTCCGCATCCTCCTATCTTCACAAATATGACGGACAGGACATGGAGCTTTTTATTGACCTGAAGCCTGCCCTGTCATACGAGCAGCTTGATAAAAGAATGTTAAAGGATTTTTCTGAAAATATAAACAAACAGTTCAGAAATTCCATTGATTCCCTGCTCCCAAGAAAGCTGATTCCTATTGTTATAGAAAGGTCGGGAATTGACCCGTATAAAAAAGTAAATGAGGTAACAGGTAAGGAGAGGGAACAACTGCTCAGTTGTATAAAGAGATTTAAGCTTACCGTTACAGGATACAGAGGCTTTGAGGAAGCAATTATAACACAGGGAGGCGTGAGCGTGAAAGAGCTTAATCCTAAGACTATGGAAGTAAAATCCATAAAGGGTTTAAGCTTTATAGGTGAGGTTGTTGACTGTGACGCACTTACAGGGGGATATAATTTGCAGCTTGCATGGAGCATGGCAAGAATACTTGATATGTAAAAAGTCAAATGAGCAGTATAAGATGTCGGGTAACACAGCAGATAAGTAATGTAAAAGATGATATTATTAAAAAATATAAAGTTTCAGGAGGATATTATGAACATAGCCATAGACGGACCGGCAGGAGCCGGAAAAAGCACAATTGCAAAGGCTGCTGCAAAAAGGCTTGGATACATTTATGTTGACACAGGCGCAATGTATCGTGCAATTGCCCTTTATATTATTGAAAATGAAATTGATGTTGAGGCTGAAGGAAAGGTTGCAGAGGCATGCTCTGCTATAGACATACAGATTAAATATGAGGATAACGTCCAGCAGGTATATTTAAACGGCAGAAATGTTTCGACTGACATAAGAAAAGAGGCAGTTGGCAATATGGCAAGCAGGGCTGCCGCAAAAAAGCCTGTAAGGGACAGACTGCTTTCATTGCAGAGAAGTATTGCGGCAGAAAATGACGTTGTCATGGACGGCAGGGATATAGGAACCTTTGTCCTTCCTGATGCTGAGCTAAAATATTATCTTACCGCCTCCGTAAAGACAAGGGCGGAAAGAAGATATAAGGAGCTTGTGGAAAAGGGAGAAACCGCTGATATGGAGCAGATAGAGGCTGATATTGAAAAAAGGGATTATCAGGATATGCACAGGGACATTGCACCTCTTAAGCAGGCTGAGGACGCAGTATATATTGACAGCTCGGATATGACAATAGATGAGGTTGTGGAAAAAATATGCAGTGCTGTCGTGTAAAAGGTAAAAGAGTGATAACATGGAAATTATACTTGCAAAAACGGCAGGTTTTTGCTTTGGCGTAAAGCGTGCCGTCGATACAGTTTATTCTGAAATTGAAAATGAAAGCACATCAAGAGTGTATACCTATGGTCCGATTATTCACAATGAGGAGGTTGTGAAGGATTTGGAGTCAAGGGGTGTCAACGTTCTGTCAGAGGAAATGATTTCCTGTGGGAAGGGATTAGACAATGCAAAGACTGTCATAAGATCCCACGGTGTAGGAAGGGATGTGTATGACAGGTTGAATGATATGGGCGTTTCCATTGTTGACGCAACATGTCCTTTTGTCAAGAAAATTCATAAAATAGTTGATGAGGAGAGCAGCAGAGGAAGCCGTATCATTATCGTAGGTGACAAAGCTCATCCGGAGGTTAAAGGGATAATGGGATGGTGCAACAATGAGCCGGAGGTTATTAATTCTCTCAAAGAAGCAGAAAAAATTGATGTTTTGGAAGGGGAAAAGGTGGTTTTAGTTGCACAGACAACATTTAATAGCATTATTTATAAAGATTTAGTTGAATTTTTCCGAAAAAAAGATTATAATGTTTGTGTTTATAATACCATTTGTAATGCTACATGGGAGAGACAGGAGGAGGCAAGGCAGCTTGCAGCATCCGTTGACGTCATGATAGTCATAGGTGGTACTAATAGTTCAAACACACAAAAGCTGTATGATATAAGCAGAAAAGAATGCAAAAATACTTACTACATTCAGACACTCGTTGACTTGGATTTAACTGTTATAAAATCCGCTAAGAGGGTAGGTATTACAGCTGGGGCATCTACCCCAAATAACATTATTAAGGAGGTTTATGACAGTATGTCAGAATTAAGCTTTGAGGAATTGCTTAAGCAATCCGAGGAAAATGAAAACAAAATAAAGCCGGGCAGCGTGGTGGAAGGAAAAATTATTGATGTAAAGCCTGATGAAATCGTAGTTGATATTCAGTATAAGGCAGATGGCATCATAACAAGAAATGAGTATTCAAATACACCTAATATTGACCTTACTACCGTTGCCAAGGTCGGAGACCCTATAAAGGTTAAGGTTGTAAAGACCAATGATGGCGAGGGTCAGGTGCTTCTTTCATATAAGAGAGTTGCAGCAGAAAAGTCATATGCAATGCTTGAGGAGGCATTTGAGAATGAAACCGTTCTCAAGGCTAAGGTTACTCAGGTGCTTGAGGGAGGCTTAAGTGTATCTGTTGAGGAGTGTAAGGTATTTATACCTGCAAGCCTTGTGTCAGACGTATATGAGAAGAATCTTGACAAGTTTTTAAATCAGGAGATTGAATTTGTAATAACAGAATTTAATCCTAAGAAAAGAAGAATTATTGGTAACAGAAAGAAGCTTATTGTAGCATCAAAGGCTGAGGCTGCCGAAAAGCTTTTTGCATCCATTCATGTTGGAGATGTTGTGGAGGGTACTGTCAAGAATGTTACTCCGTTTGGTGCATTTATTGATTTAGGCGGTGCTGACGGACTTCTTCACATTTCAGAGATGTCTTGGGGAAGAATTGAAGACCCTAAGAGTGTACTTAAGGTTGGTGAGAAGGTAAAGACCTTCATCAAGGACATAAACGGTGAGAAAATTGCTTTAAGTCTTAAATTCGAGGAGGAAAATCCTTGGACAAAGGCTGCTGAGAAATATGCCGTTGGAACAGAGGTTACAGGCAAGGTTGCAAGAATGACTGCATTTGGTGCGTTTATTGAGCTTGAGCTTGGTGTTGATGCACTCTTGCATGTATCACAGATTTCAAACGAGCATGTTGAGAAGCCTGAGGATGTATTTAAAGTCGGACAGGAGATTACTGCAAAGGTTGTTGACTTTAAGCAGGATGAGAAGAAGATTAGCCTTAGTATAAAGGCGCTTCTTAAGAATGAGGAGGCTTCAGAGGAAGCTGATTTGCCTGATGAAGCCGTATCAGAGGAAGCAGAAGCTTCAGAGGAGTAATATATAATGGCATATGGGTACGAGGAATTTAAGGTTGATGTTTGTAAGCTTACGGACATTAATTTGGACAAGTACAAGGAACGCCAGATGAAACGGAGAATAGAGTCCCTTATTAAGAGAAAGGGATTTGATGGCTTTGAGAGCTTTTACAAAGGTATGAAACAGGACAAGGGTCTGCTTCGTACCTTTGTTAGTTATCTGACGATAAATGTATCACAGTTTTACCGTAATCCGGCGCAGTGGGAAAATTTTGACAAGGAAATTATTCCGTATCTCAAAAAAAATTACGGAAATAAAATAACCATATGGTCTGCGGCGTGCTCTACAGGCGATGAACCATATACTCTTGCAATGATTATGTCAAAGCATGTTCCCTTAAGCAATATAAATATTATTGCCACAGATATAGATGATGATGTTCTTGCATTTGCAAAAGCAGGCATCTATTCGGAGAAAAGCTTGGAGGATTTGCCAGAGGAATTTAAAAAGAAATTTTTTAATAAATGTGATAACATGCATTATGAAATATGTGATGACATAAAGAAATGTGTATCCTTCAAAAAGCATAATCTTCTTGAGGATAAATATTTTGATAACGTAAGTCTTATCGTATGCAGAAATGTGGTTATCTATTTTACGAATGAGGCAAAGAATGAGGTTTACGTTAAGTTTCACGAGGCGCTTGCCAATAATGGTATTTTATTTATAGGAAGCACTGAGCAGATACTAAAGGCAAAGGAGCTTGGCTTTGATCCCATAAAAACATTTTTTTATAAAAAAATATAATATGTATAGTGTGTATACTTTTACATACATATTTTTTTGTTTTTTCTTGATTTATAAACTGTAATATGTTATACTAGCGAAGTTGTGAAAAATGGATGGTCCTCTGTATCATATTAGATATAAGAACGTCTAAATTATATTAGGAGGTCACACAAATGAACGCATACGAGATAATTAAAGACATCGAGTCAAAGCAGATGAAGGAAGTTACTGAATTTAATGTAGGTGATACCATAAAGGTATATGCTAAAATTAAAGAGGGTGAAAGAGAAAGAATACAGGCATTTGAGGGAACTGTTCTCAAGAGACAGGGTGGTAGCTGTCGTGAAACCTTCACTGTAAGAAAAAATTCAAATGGTGTCGGTGTTGAAAAGACATGGCCACTTCATTCACCTACTATTGAGAAGATAGAGGTAATAAGGAGAGGTAAGGTAAGACGTGCAAAGCTTAACTACTTACGTGACAGAGTCGGTAAGAAGGCTAAGGTTAAAGAACTTGTAAAATAATACAATAATGAAGATGACTGGAGATAATTGCTCCGGTCATTTTTTATAAAAGGGTGACATTATGAGAGCAAAAATGCTTGAGATTAAGACCAAAGGGAAAAAACCGGCAAAAAAAACTAAAAACAAGACTGGCTTTAAGCATATTTTCAGCGGAGCTTTTAATTGGTTATTGCTTATATTTGTGGCGGTAATAGCAGGATATT
Source organism: uncultured Bacteroides sp. (assembly GCA_964635615.1). Lineage (GTDB taxonomy): Bacteria > Bacillota > Clostridia > Lachnospirales > Lachnospiraceae > Coprococcus_C. Next base: position 2,244 of record CAZWNL010000019.1, on the reverse strand, counting down.
CGCTTGTAACCTTTTGTGTCCAGACCGTAACGGTTATAGGTCCGTCGATGAATGGAACACTTGCTGACGGGCAGGTTGTTTTTGTCAATAAGCTTTACTATAAATTTCATGATGTTGAGAGATATGACATAATTGCATTTTCGCTTGTTGAAAGCAATGATTATTACGATATAAAAAGAGTCATAGGCTTGCCGGGGGAAACAATTTCCATAAAGGAGGGAATGGTTTATATAAATAACCAGCCTCTTGGCACAAGCGTTATTGAGGAAAAAATACTTACGGCGGGAATTGCAAAAAATGAAATAAAGCTTGGTGCCAATGAATATTTCCTTTTAGGTGACAATGTAAACAACAGCGAGGATTCACGATATACAAATATAGGCAATGTAACCAGTGCAGAAATACTTGGCAAGGTTTCCTATGTATGGAGTCCAAAGGAAAGCAGAGGAAAATTAAAATGAATGTTCAATGGTACCCCGGTCATATGACTAAGGCTAAGAGGATGATGCAGGAGGATATTAAGCTAATTGATGTTGTTGTGGAGCTTTTGGATGCAAGGGCGCCTTTTAGCAGCAAAAATCCTGATATAGATACTCTTGCGGCAAATAAATACAGACTTATTCTTCTAAATAAGGAGGATCTTGCAGATTCGATTATAACATCAAAGTGGGAGCAATATTTTAAGGATAAAGGCTATGGTGTTGTCTGTCTTGATTCCAGAAAAAATACAGGGATGAAAAAGGTTACGGATGCAATCATGGAGGTATGCAGGGAGAAAATAGAGCGTGACAGAAAAAGGGGAATCATAAACCGTCCAACCCGTGCGATGATTGTGGGAATACCTAATGTTGGAAAATCAACATTCATAAATTCCTATGCGAAAAAAGCATGTACCAAGGTTGGAAATAAGCCGGGGGTTACAAAGGGAAAACAATGGATAAGAATAAATAAAAATGTTGAGCTCCTCGACACACCCGGTATATTATGGCCCAAATTTGAAAATGAAAGCATTGGAAATGCACTTGCTTTTATAGGGTCCATAAATGACAATATTATTTCAATGAGTAATCTTGCTTTGGAACTTATTGGATTTTTGAAAAAAAGCTATTGTAATGAGCTTAAAGAAAGGTATAATATAAATATTGACGGAAAGGATTATGAGATACTTTCTGAAATAGCATTAAATAGGAAATGCATTAAAAAAGGAAATGAACCGGATATCGAAAAAGCATCTGCGTTGCTGTTTGACGATTTCAGAAGCGGAAAGCTTGGCAGAATAAGTCTTGAAGCTCCGGAATAAGCATTGGGAGTGTTCTATAATGGGTTTTAAAAAGAAAAAAAATCAGACAGAAGAAAATATAGAAGAAGTTTCAAAGGATGAGGCAGAAAAAAAAGATAATGAGGATGATGCTTCAACATCCGTGAAGGAAAATAAAAAAAAGGATAAGAAGAAAAAAAAGAATAAGGAAAAGGCGGACAATTCTGAACAGGAATCTGAAAGAGATACGGAGCAAAGTCCAGAGGAAATTAAGGGTAAATCTAAATCAAGAAAAAAGAATAAAAAGCGCAAGAAAAAGAAGGACAGGAAGCCAGAGGAGGTAAATATTGTAAAGGAGCTTTTAAGCCTTATTATTTACATAGGTATTGTTGTACTTCTCTGCTTTATCATAATTAATTTTGTGGGCTGCCGTTCAAGGGTTGAGGGGGAATCAATGATGCCTACCCTTAACAATGGGGATAATCTGTGGGTTGATAAGCTGTCGTATACATTTGGTGACCCTAAACGGTTTGACGTCATTATTTTTAATTACAATGAGGACACCACATATGTAAAGAGAATAATAGGACTTCCGGGGGAAACGGTGCGTATTGACAAGGATGGAAAAATATATATAAACGATAGACTTCTTGTTGAGAATTACGGCATGGAAAAAATAACTGCCAATAATCTTGGCAGGGCAAGCCAGCCTGTACTTCTTGGCAAGGATGAATATTTTGTGCTGGGAGATAACCGTAACAACAGTTCAGACAGTAGATGGGCGGACGTAGGAAATGTGCAAAAAGAGGATATTGTCGGAAAGGTTGTAATCAGGATATATCCGTTTAAGGATTTTGGATTTGTAAAATAAATGAAAAAAGGGGGTGTTGCAGTAAGGATTTAAGACACATAGTTGTTTACCCATGACAATCCCTCTTTTATTTTGTATTTTTACAACCTGTGCTATCTAAGCATATTGAGATATT
>CAZWNL010000018.1:0-38873 GCA_964635615.1 uncultured Bacteroides sp. | reverse complement strand
CATCTGCCTGCGCCGTTGCAAGCTCCTCCTTTGTCACCTCAATATCAGCCTCAAGGTCCACTTTTTTTGCCTCAAGCTCAACGATCTGGTTCATATAATCCTCAACCTTTGTGTCAAGCTCCTTTATGGCAGCTATAATGTCTGACTGTTCAGCTGTAAGCTGGTCTAAAATCCCCTGTGCTTCTTCCTTCTTGCTCTGTGCTTCCTTCTTTTCTTCCTCAAGTTCCTGAATACTCGCAGCATTAACATTTCCCAAATTCGTAATACCAACAGCCGTAACAATTAAAAGCACCGCAATTGACCTTAGAATTTTTCTACGCATTTTATACCTCCTTAAACTTTAAAATGTTTGCTTGTTGTAAATATATTTCCTTCTTAATCCTCTACACAACCATCTATGATATCCTGTAGTATCTGATTTGAAATCATTTTATTACCTCTTTATTTGTTACAAAAATGTTACATTTATTACATTTTGATTATATCAAGTGTGTCATATCTTGTCAATTAGTTTTTAGTATACATAATGTATTTTACAATAAAAAAAAGGGAAATGCATAAAATATGCATTTCCCAAATATTTCACTTTTTAAACATATTTTAGATTAGTTTGCTACAACCTCGCCGGTCTCCTTATCAAAGATATGTACCTTGCTAAGGTCAAATGCAAACTGTACAGTATCGCCAGGTCTTGCTGTAGTACGAGCATTAACTCTTGCAGTAATATCAAACTGGTCGATTGTAAAGTAGAGGTAAACCTCTGCACCCAACATCTCATAGATGTTAATTCTTGCATCAATAACGCTCTCAGGTGATGACTCGATAAAGAGCTGCTCATCATGTATATCCTCAGGACGAACACCGAGAACAACCTCTTTGTCAATAAAGTCGCCTGCAATAAGCTTGGAAGCCTTTGCATCAGGAACCTTAATTGAATGTGAACCAAACATAAGAAGGACATCTGCTCCTGACTTAACAACCTTACAGTCGATAAAGTTCATAGGAGGCATACCCATAAATCCTGCAACGAATAAGTTACATGGCTTATCGTAAAGGTTCTGTGGAGTATCTACCTGCTGTATAATACCATCCTTCATAACAACGATTCTTGTACCAAGAGTCATAGCCTCTGTCTGGTCATGTGTAACGTAAATAATTGTTGTCTGAAGTCTCTGATGAAGCTTTGAAATCTCAACACGCATCTGAACTCTAAGCTTTGCATCAAGGTTTGAAAGTGGCTCATCCATAAGGAATACCTTAGGATCACGAACTATAGCACGTCCCATAGCTACACGCTGTCTCTGTCCACCTGATAAAGCCTTCGGCTTTCTGTCAAGAAGGTGCTCAATATCAAGTATCTTAGCAGCCTCATGTACCTGCTTATCAATCTTCTCGCTAGGAACCTTTCTGAGCTTAAGACCAAATGCCATGTTATCATAAACTGACATATGTGGGTACAGAGCGTAGTTCTGGAATACCATTGCAATGTCTCTGTCCTTAGGCTCAACATTGTTGACCATCTTGTCACCAATCCATAATTCTCCTGAGCTGATATCCTCAAGTCCGGCAATCATACGGAGAGTTGTTGACTTACCACATCCTGAAGGACCAACGAAGATGATGAACTCTTTGTCTTCAATCTCAAGGTTGAAATCCTTAACAGCGTTGAAGCCGTTTGGGTAAATCTTATAAATATTCTTAAGTGATAAACTAGCCATTTTTAATTTTCCTCCTTAGATTAGCTAATGTTTTCTCTAACACATGTTAGGATAATTTTAACTCAAATGCATATTAAATACCATATAACTTTTACACAAATAAGCTTTGAAATCATTGTATATTTTGTATATGAATAATTTTTCGACATTTTTTTTGTCCATTTTAGACAAATCTTACCCAGTGTCTACCCCCTAAACTTTGTGAAACCTTCACCAAAAGCTTCCCTTATATCACCCACAAAGCAGATGGCATTTTCATCCAATTTATATATAATTTGCTTTAATTTTACCATTTCCTTACCTGATACAACGCACATTATCATCTTGCTGCTTTTATGTGTAAATGCCCCCTCTGTGTCTATATAAGTTGCACCTCTTTCCATCGTCTCTACTATATATTTTACAACGTCATCATTTTTTTCGGAAATAATGTACAAAAGCTTTGCACGGTTCGGTCCTTCAATTATCATGTCAGATACCCTTGTCAAAACAAAAATTCCTATAATTGAATACATAATTTTATCCACTCCGAATACCTGTGCACCGGCTAAAACTATTACAATATCGATTGCCGCCATGATTTTAGGTATTGACAGATGCCTCAGCTTCCTGTTTATCAGGGTTGCCAGCAAATCTCCGCCACCCGATGAGGAATTGCTTACAAATATTAATCCAAGTCCTGCTCCCATCAGCACGCTTCCTGCAAGCATATCAACAAACAAATTTCCAGTAAGCAGATTTATATAGGGAAGTATTCCAAGCCATATTGTAAGAAACACCGTTCCCAAAACAGTTCTAAAAAACATACCTATATCAAGAATTTTATATGCAGCAATAAATAAAGGCACATTAAACGCTATATTGATTACCCACATGGGAATATCCATGGTGGCCTTAATGATTATCGCAATTCCCGAAACGCCTCCTACAACAACTCCCACAGCATCAAAAAACCAAACGACCGAGGCAGCAAGTAAAAACGTACCCAGTAAAATGTCAAAAAATGTATTAAGTTTTCCTGTTTTAAAAAAGAAATTCTTCATATATAATATTATGAAGAATTTCTCTTTGTTTTATACATACCTGATTATGTTATATATAATATTTATGTATCTGTTTAAGCTTACTTATTGACCGTCATCATCATTTGTTCCAATTATAATGACAATATCCTTTCCTGAAACATCCGCATTTGTGCCCTGTGTAACAATTCCTACCTCATATGTAGCACCGTTGAAATACGGAACAAGATCCTTGCCTACCCCATCCTCAACAGCTATAATCCTTGTACTTGTCTGTGTGTCTGAATAATCGGCAGCCTCAACATTTGCATAGCCTTGCTCCCTTAATCTGTCGCACCATCTTCCTGCAAGTCCTGTTGTATTAGTGCTGTTTAAGACAAGGATATTCTTATCATATGACGGTGAAGCCTCCGGTGCCTCCGTATCAGGCTCCTGCGTATCAGGCTCTGCCGTATTGTATATAAGGTCGTCACGCCCCTCAACATCCGTGAGCACACTGTCAGGCAGCGTTGTTACGGGACCATTGTTTGCCTTCATTCCGTCGCCGATAACCTTTGACAGAAAAAATATTCCAAATGCTATAATTGCCAAACCAAATATAACTACAACCGCTCTCAATAATATTCCAAAAAATAACCCTACGGGACTTTGTTTCTTCATATGAACCTCCAAACTGTGTACATGTCACTTTTGACAGTATAACAAATACAAATTGTATTTTCAACCTTTTTCCGTGCCCAGCAGTGCTTGTCAGCAAAAAAACCTTTCTTGACAGTATTTTTGATTGTATATATTATAATTGTATATTTCCTATAAAGGAACAAATACGAGGTAGAACATGAAATCAATTATTATCACAGGTGCATCAGGCGGTGTTGGCAGTGCATTTGCAAGACTTATAGCTTCTGATTATGAATATGTTGCCATATGCGGATATAAAAATTCTGAAAAACTGTCCCTGCTTGAAACGAGCATTACGGCAGCTCAAAATAAAAATTCTATTTGTAAAAGCTTTATTGGTGATGTAGGAGATTACAATTTTGTTTCTGATATGGTCAGCACAGTTGTTAAAGCAGCAGGAGGCATAGATGCCCTTGTAAATATTGCAGGCATATCTCATATCGGACTTTTAACCGATGTGACACCCGATATGTGGAACAATATTATGTCAACTAATCTCACCTCCATATACAACACCTGCTACTGTATTGTTCCTCATATGGTACACGCCAAGGCCGGTAAAATCATAAATATTTCCTCCGTCTGGAGTCTTACGGGTGCATCCTGTGAGGTTGCCTACTCTGCTGCAAAAGGTGCTGTTAACAGCTTTTCCAAAGCTCTTGCCAAGGAGCTTGCGCCAAGCAATATTTCTGTAAATGCAATTGCATTAGGCGCAATAGATACCGAGATGAACAGCCATTTAACAGCCACGGAAAAAGCAGAACTCTGTGAGGAAATTCCATACGGAAAAATGGCAGCTCCCGAAGAAGCCGCCACTTTTATAAAGGGGATTCTTGATATGCCACCCTACTTTACAGGTGAAGTTGTAAAGTTTGACGGTGGATGGATATAAAAAAGGACAGGCTGCCTGCTTGTATTTTGTATATGTATACAAGAAAACCGTTTGAACACGTCGGTGCTTAGTGCGAAGGAGATGGCAATCTCCTTCAAGCTTAGCATCCGTTACGTGTGAAATCGAGCGAAAGCGTGTTTTCGATATACATATACAAAATACAAGCAAGGCAGCCTGTCCTTTTTTAATTTTTACTCGCTCTTTTTAAGTCCCTTCAGCGCTGCACTAAGCTTAATAGGATTTCCATATCTGAGTGTTGATGCCCTGAATATCTTTCCTCCTATTATACCCATAACAGCGACAGATGCATAAAGTATAATCGCAGATATAGCAATTTCCCATATTTCAACATGCCCCATTGCAACTCTTGCAAACATTGCGGAATATGAGCTGAACGGAAGGTAGGAGCATACTTTCATTGCCACACCATCTATGTTGGAAAGCTGAATCAGTGTTATAAAATATACAATCATAACAAGCATCTGTGCAGTTCCTGCGGATTTGTTCAAATCCTCAATCTTAGAAACAAGCGCTCCAAGTGCTCCGTACATAAATGCATAGAACAGGAAGCCGCCAATTCCAAATATTGCAAATGCAACCACTACGTTTGCAGGTATATTGAGGAACTGTCCTATATCAATCAACCAGTAAGACTTATTGAACTGGTAGGAGCCAAGAAGACTGCCTCCGATAAGTCCAACCTGAAATACCGTTGCAATTGCACCTGCAAAAACCTTACCAAACAAAAGCGCTGTTGAAGATGTACTTGTTACAAGTATCTCTATGGAACGGTTACTCTTTTCGTTTGTTACTCCGGTCGCAATTGTTGTTCCATACATAACGATAAGCATAAATACGATAATGATAAGAACGTAGCAATAGAAGTAATTGCTCATGCTGTCCTTTCCAAGTACATTCTCATTTACATTAATCGGGATATATTCAAGTGCAAGGAACTCATCCTTATCAAGTCCATTTTCCTCGCAGTACTGCATCTTTACCGTCATTGACATAAATTCTGAAAATATTTCAGTATTCTCGTCAAACATTTCCTTGTTAAATACATAATAATCGTAGTCCGTAATGCTATTAATAACATATCCTGCTTCTGCCTCCTCGCTCTCAACAAGCTTCTTTACGGCGTCTGCACTGTCACATGTCTTAAATTCTACTCCGTTAAAATATCCCTGAAGAAGCTCCATGTCAACAAGCCCTTCGGCATCATAAAGTGCCATATATGTCACTTCACCATCTGTACCTTCACTGCCTTGGGCTGACCCTGCCACTTCTTTATCATCTTTGGCACTCTTATCATTTTTAATAAATCTTGGCACAAACATAATAACAATACAGACAAGACAGATGAGCACCGTTGATATAACATAGGATTTACTCTTAAAATAATTTGCAAGTTCAAATTTTAATATGGTTCCGAAACTTTTCATTTTATATACCTCCTATCGGAACATCAGCCATTCCATATTTGCCTTCGGCAAATGGGCTGACGCTACATGTCAAGTTTTCATGGAAAACTTGACACAGTCCCTTATTTCTTCTGTCCAAACAGGCCCTTTTTCTTTGGCTGTTCTTCGTCTTCATTTTTCTTTTCTTCCTCGGCTTCCTCCTCGCCTACCTTTGCAACAAATATATCATTTAACGCAGGCTCATAGGCTCCAAAGGTTTTAATATCCACATTATTTTCCTTAAGGGCATCCAGAATCTGCCACTGGTTTATGCCATCCTTAACATTTAATATAACGTAATGCTTGCTTACATCATGTACAGTCACCTTATCTGACAGCTTACTCTCACAAACACTCTTAAGCTCCTCAAGCGTGAGATTATTTGCACAGACAATTTTTCTGCCTTTTCCGTACTCTGTCTTTATCTCATCAAGATTTCCCGAAAGAACAACATCTCCGTGGTCAATAATAGCTATATCCTCACAGAATTCCTCAACATAGCTCATCTGGTGACTTGAGAAAATGACAATTCTGCCCTCCGCTATAAGCTCTCTTATAACATCCTTCAGTATTTGTGCATTTACCGGGTCCAGACCACTGAACGGCTCGTCGAGAATAACAATCTGCGGTTCACCTACAAGTGTGGCTGCAAGCTGAACCTTCTGCTGATTTCCCTTTGAAAGGGTGTCAAGCTTTCTTGTCTCATACTCTATAACATCAAGCTTTTTCAGCCACTTCTTTGTGCTTTCAATAGCATCCTTTTTGTTTTTTCCTCTCAGCATTGCAAGATAAACCATCTGCTCCGTAACAGTCTTTTTCGGATAAAGACCTCTCTCCTCCGGAAGGTATCCTATCTGGCTGCTTTGCGGTACAAATTTTTGTCCATCCAGCGTTACCTCGCCTTCATTTGCCCTGAAGACATCCATGATAATTCTTATGGTTGTAGTTTTTCCTGCACCATTTCTTCCAAGAAGACCAAGTGCCCTGCCGCTTTTTACGGAAAAGTTGATACCATGCAAAATTTCCTTATCCTCAAAGCTTTTCTTAATGTTTGTAAGCTTAAGTTCCATCTGCTTTCTCCTTTCATTTGCTCCTATAAGTAAAATTTATATATATTTAAAATTACTCCCAAAACAATTCATCCAATGTTTTATCCAAAGCCTTACAAATGGCAATGCAAAGCTTAATTGTTGGATTGTAATCACCTTTTTCTATAGCATTTATCGTCTGCCTTGAAACATTCACCTTGCTTGCCAGATCCTGCTGTGATAAATCCAGAGCAGCCCTTGCGGATTTTAACTTTAAATTCTTCATGGCTACTCATCCTCTTTCTTTTCAATAGCAAACTTAGTCAAAGCTACTATACATACAACGGTAAACAAAACTGCACATGCAATATTTCCACAGTATCCTGTAATCACGCCGTCAACAACAATTTTCCCCTCCTTAACAGCTTCTATCGAAAAGAAAATAGACAGGGTAACAGTCACAAGTGCCATTATAAAAAATATAATAAATGATTTACGATTGTTTTTTACCGGAAAATATCCCTCATTCCATATACAGTAAGAAACCTGTACTCCAACGCTTAAGCATATACCGATTATTGTTACTGCATCTGTGTCTATAAAATGTCTATTCGTTATCCCCTCTATAAGACATACGCATACAAGAAATATTACGATTACAAAAAAACCGTACGTATATCCTCTGTATCTTACAAGCTGCTGCCTTTCATCATAGTCATCTTTTTTTACACCATTTTTCTTATTTTCATAAACCATTTTAATAAAGACAATGATCCACACAGTTAATAATCCAATAAAAAAACCTGTTGAATACTCATTCATACCTCTCACCTCTTATACTTCTGATAATAACAGTTTTCTGTAAATTGTTTTTCTTTCATAGAAAATCTCGTTATTATTCATCGCCGTGAGGATATAATACTACCGTAAGACTCGTGTGTCAATAGCAAATGTAAAATATATCTTACATAATGTTTTTTTTTTTTTACAATTTGTACATGTTTGCTTACATCTTCTTAAATATCAGCTCAATCGTAAACCAAGATGCAGTTTTGTAACTCAGGTTGCAACGTATACAGAAACGTTATTTTACTGTCCACCCCGCTGAAGTCTTGTCGCCTCTTTTGAATAAGCAAGCACCTGTACAAGCCAAATTAACAATACAACTGCTATAGGAAACAGACCTGTATGAAATGCAAAGTCAGTCATAATACATACTACCCACAGGCAGCAGCACATTATATTTGATACCCGGAACGCTCTGTAGGATGCTTGATATAAAAGCATTTTCTGCGCTTCATCACAGCTTTCCTCCCATTTTTTATTAAAATTCACATCAAATATGCTTCCGTTCTTTTCAGGATTCATGACCTTTACAAGGTTCACCATTCTCTTTTGGGACATGGTACATACAATAAGGCTTGCCAAAAAATCTATCATAATGAGCCAAAAAATTATATTCTCATGCAGCTTAGGCAGCTCTACAGAAACGTAAATATGAATACAGGCAGCAAAAAGAAACATGCTCAAAATTTGTAATGCATTTGTAAGGTTCAGCGGAAGGTCTAATTTTCTTTCAATATCATCCAGGATTTCTTCATCCTCACCATCCCACTCCTTCAACCGCTTTTCCTGCTTCCGTACCAAACCTGAAACGAAAATCTGCTCCACGATATTAATAAACAGAAATAATAACGGCAGGACATATGCAAGCACAACCTCAACATGAACCATTGCTTCCTTTATTGACTCTAAATCATTTTCAATGATGCGTGACAGTTTTCCAACACCTATTCCCAGAATAACGCATATTATCATAATTATAATAAAAGGCTTAAACTGCTTTTTGTCTTCTTTTTTGTTTTTATCCTCATACTCACTTATCGTATTTTGTATGTCTGACTGTTCTTTTTTCATTTTTCATCCTCCTCATATTGAAATATATCCTCAACGGTTGCATTGCACACCTTTGCTATTTTAAGAGCAAGCGTAACCGAGGGTGAATAATCTCCACGCTCTATTTGGCTGATTGTCTGTCTTGACGTGTTAACCAACGCACCCATCTGCTGTTGATTTACTCCAAGCTTCGCCCGATATTCTTTTAGCTTATTGCTTAACGGCATGTGCATCCTCCAAAACCAAAAAAATGACAACTTTCCTTGTCATTGTGATTATATACATGACAAGGAAAGTTGTCAATAGGTCAATAATATTTTGGAGTCTATTGTGGCATATCACCATTTGGTTTTTGAGGCGGTTCTCCGTTTGGCATCTGTGGTGGCTCTCCATTTTGATGTCCATGGTCCGGCATATTTGATATATCTGGTGCTTCACCATCCGGCATCTGTGGCATATCTCCGTCAAACTTTCCGCCGTCTCCATGTCCGTGCCCCGGCATCATACCATCTCCGCCTCCGTGTCCCGGCATCATACCACCGCCCATGCCTGACCCACCTACAAGCAGACTGTCCATTATTATAATATCCCCGCTGTAGGTTCCTGCGGTAAGTGTATATGTCTCACCCTCCTTTATATCAGGCGAACTTATTATAACCGAGCTGTATTTTTTCTCCGCTGTAAGCGAAACAATTTCCTTTCCGGCTGCATCCTTAATACATATATCCGTTCCTGCCTGCTGCGTTCCCACTAATACCATCATGGTGCCCTGCTCAGCCTCACTGAAATTTTCTGCCATTCCCGATGAACCATACATTACAATAGTTCCGCCTGTTACCTTTGCCGTTGTTTCGTAGTCCAAAGCACTATCACCGTCATTGACGGGACCTGCCACATAAATCGTACCTCCTGATATTTCAATGCTTCCGTTGCTGTCTATGCCATCCCCCTCCGCATTTACGCTTATGGTTCCTCCCGATATAATTATTGCAGCACTTCTGTCTGTGTCAAAAAATCCATCGCTTTCCGTGGATGCGCCGGCAGCATTTATTCCATCGTCACTTGAGACAATATTTATATTTCCTCCTGCTATCTCTACAACCTTTGCCTCAATACCCTCATAGCACGTTGGTATGTCAATGCTTCCGCCAGCCACCTTAACGTTTGTAGTGCCGTGTATTCCGTCATCGCCTGCATTTATGTTAAGTATTCCGTTCTCGATATATACAAAACCTGTGGAGCTATTGTCGGAGTCATCCGCATGTATTCCGTCCTGCTCCACATTTATCTCATATACTCCGTCGGCAATTTTGACGCTGTCATTTGCAGCAAGCCCATGTTGTTTTGCCGTTATATGATAATCTCCACCTGTTATGACAAGGTCATCCTTTGATACAATTCCATGTCCCGCAGGTGATGTTATATTTAATGCTCCGTTTCCGTTAAGGGTAAGGTCATCCTTTGAAAATATAACCGCATCTATGTTGTTGTCATCTATAGCCACATAGCTTTCTCCGCTGCTAAGCTCGTTCACGCTTCCCTTGGCAAGAGTTACAAATACCTTATCTGCCTGACGGACATATATTGCTGCAGAGACGTCACTGTGTATCGTTACTCCGTCCAATACAAGCTGGATTTTCTCGGTTTTGTCACTGTCAACTATTATCATTCCGTCAGACAATGACCCTGTAATATGATAAATTCCCTCCTTATTTATCGTTATTGTGCTTCCCTCCACAGAAACATTTTTTGATGTGCTTGTACTGCCGCTGTCAGACAAAACAATTTCCTCCGCCTTGTCATAGTCAGGATTTAAGTCTCTGTCCGTAAACATATCGGATGTGTCAAGCAGTGACGCAGTACTTTGCATATTTTGACTATTATTAAATTTGCCGTTTATATTATCATTACCATTGCTGCTCATAGTTTCCTGAGCATATTTGTTATCATTATTATCAGATGCACTTTTATCCGACTTATCGGAGCATGCAGTTAAGAATACCATGAGAAAACATAAAAAAATACTGTATTTAATCCTTTTCATAATTTCCCTCCAATCTTCAAAACGTTGCCGCATTTAAGGTTTTTCTTCGCCATATTTGAAATAATCTACAGCTCCGCAATTAAACTTTCCTGTCTCGACATTGCAATCTCAAGATTACCATTCCTGCATCTTAAAAGGTCTATCATTTCCTTTTCCCGTCCAATATCTTTTAACGTCAGATTATATGTAAGCTTAAAAAGGCTTCCCATATTTGTCGTCTTAACATTTACAAGCTCCCACTCTGATGTAAATTCAGAAAGCACATCAGAAAATACATCTGTGTAATCCAAATCCTCAGGAATTGTAATTCTTAATGTTTTCCTTTTGGCATTCTTTTTCCCCGTGCCAAAGTCAAAGGCACTGTAAATCATACTTACCAAGCCTAAAACAAGGGTAAATAAAAATGCGTATCCTACATATCCCATGCCGAGCATAAGACCTGCACCCATGGCAAGAAAAATCATCCCTATCTCCTCCGCCGTTCCCGGTGCGGAACGAAAGCGTACAAGGCTGAAGGCTCCGGCTACTGCAACTCCTGCACCCACATTTCCGTTTACCATCATAATGACAACACATACAACCGCAGGCAGCAGTGCCAGCGTAAAAATAAAGCTTTTGGTATATATTTTTTTGTATGTATACATAAAAGCAAGGATAAGTCCTACAAGAAGCGAAGCAAAAAGGCATATCAGAAAATCCTTTACCACAATTGTGTTTGTCGTTACGTACGAATCAAATATACTTTCAAAAATGTTACGCATATTTTTTTATACCTCCGTTAATACATATTGCTCCCTTTAAACTGCCTACTGCCGCTTTAGCAAGACTGACCATCTCATTTTTACACATAGTTTTTTGATAAAATGTTCCATATTTTGAAAATGAGGCTGGATAAATTTTCTCTTTTGTGAGAAGCCTTGTCATCCATAGGGGAATTGCACCTCCCGTTTTAAGCTCCATAAGAGAATATCCCTCATCCAAAAGCTTTATTCCACCTATATCACCATCCAATCTAAGCTCATCATCTCTTGCCAAAATATTTTCATCAAATGTAACCCTGAAATCACTGCCGTCCAGTGCATAGTAAGCCTCTCTGTCATATGATAAAAACACTACAGGATGAAGGTTTTCATAATGTCCGGTAAAATAATCTATTTCCTTACAAATCTGTGTGCTTATGGTATCGATATCCCATGTTTTTGGCTCATGGCATCCTTCCTCGCAGCTAAGCTTCTGCTCAAGTATGCTGTTTCCCTCATCAATCCATCTGTCCGCCTGAGACTTTCGCATTTCGATGCGCCTTTTATACACAACATTGTCAAACTTTTTCTTTAGCTCCACAAAAACATCATCCTCATTTTCAGGCTTTTTATAGCTTCTTATCCTTAGCTTTTCCTTATAGCAGGGCTTTTCTATGGAACGTCTTACCAGCAGGAAGTTGTCCGTATCCATATAAAGATTTCTTATTGTTGTCCTTCCGTAATCATCAAGTTTCATATAAGGCTCCATGGCACTTACAATTTCTTCCTTCTGCCTTTCCGTAATAAGGTATTTAATTTCATATCTTTTGAAAAAATTTTGATAATTCATATGTAATACTCCTTTAAAATTCACAAATATAATTGAGCATCGCCGCATCCTGATTTTGCTTCGAAATATGTTCTCTGTACATTACGACGAGGCTACATGTCAAGTTTTAATGTCAATTATTATAGGAGTAAACTTTATCCAAAATGCGAAAAAAGAATGTTTAAATTGTGAACAAATTTGTGATGTACAAAAAGATGCCAGTTGGGGCTGTCGCTTTAATGAATGAAATTTCGTGAAGTGGCAATTTCCTAAAGATTATCTTTCAACTCCAATACCTTTTCAATGGCAAGTCCTGAATATAATGCTATTTTTTCAACCGATAATTCGCCTGCTTGGAGCATTCTTAATGCTGTCTGCTCCATCCACTGTTCCAATAGTTCCTTGTCACGCATCTCTAAAGTCATATATTCCACCCTCCACTTCTCGTTATTCCTTACCGTTCTTACCGCTGTCGCAAGCTCCCTTGTGAACTCATCGGATGCTTCCTGTCCGTCTATGTAATTCAGCAACCGTTTCATTTCCGGACTAACATCATCCATCGTTCCCTTTGTGTTTAATATTATTTTTGTTGTTTCATCTCCCAAGGTCAAATTTGTATTTTGAATGCAACGATTTTCAAAGGTATAAATATGTCTCCCCTCACCAAATAAATCAAAAGTACAGACAAATATAACGTAGCTCCGTTTAAGATTTTTGTAATCTTTGCCCTTCTCCAATATGTTCAGGTCAATCATTCCCTGATAGTACCGCGAACGTTTTGGAAGATTTTTATTTAGTGCCACCTGCATTTCAATGTTATAAACTGTATCTTTCTCATCCTCCACATATACATCCAGCCTTACACTTTTTGAGTTTGCTGTAATATCTATGGTTTCCTGCGTTTTCGGATATTCTATATTTGATATGCTTATACCAAGTATTGTTTCTAAGAAAGGCTTGCAATATTGAGGATTTCTCATAATAACCCCAAACATAAAATCATCCTTAAATTCCAGTTCCTCAAAGCCTTTGACGGCGGATTTCAATTCAGTAACTGTTACGTTTTCGTTCTTTTTGTTCATAAGTTCTCCTCCTTGTAATTATGGCAGAGAAGTTTTATTTTGTCATAAGGCTTTTTCCTTAAGACACTACATGAATTGAACGAAAAACAGCAGTATATACAACCGCTTACATACCCTTATGTTCAAACAGCAACCCCGCTGCCTATTTGTTTGTGTGAAATAAAGCATCGAAGTTTTACTTGATTACAGATTAGTCAAGATATAAATTAAATTAGAATACAATGCCTTGTAGCCATACTACTACATGCGTATAGAAAATGCAAGATATTTTTATTCCTAAAGATTATCGCAAGAATAATAATGAATACTTTGATGAATAAAGAAAAATCCTCCGAAGAAATATGAAGAAGCTTATGCAGTGTTAAAAACTTATTATGACAATTACATAAAAATGACAAAATCGGTTATTAGCGCCACCGGAAGTCTCCAAACATTTTCAAAGGATTTTAATACATATGATTCAGATACAGTCAATTCATTTGAAAAAATGAAATTGTATTTAGACTAATCATTATATTTTGCATTAAATGAATTAGATATAAAGTAATAACGGCGGTAGAGAATTGCCCTCTGCCGCCATTATTTTTACACAGATATGATTTGAATTTCCATACAATTCAATCACTCTGGCTGGTTACAAAACCTAAGGGAAAAGCTACCCCCTTATTTTAATCTCTTTCAGACTTCCAATTATTGTTTGTTTCCTCACTTGCGGCAGTTGCCTTTGTCATCTGATACACAATCTCACTGAAATATTTTGGGGAAAGCTCGTTCATGGCAAGACCCTTCTTTTCTTTACTACTTCCGCCATAAATGGCAATATCTCTGTCACCCTTTCTGAAAAATTCCAACTCGTAAACAGTTACTTCCTCGTCCTCAGACACCATGTATCCGTCAGCAATAAATGCCCCGGAAAAATGCAACACTGCCTTTATTCCTGCGTCCGCATCCTCCCTGTAGAAATAATAATACATTCCTGCATCCTCAGCCTGCCCTTTGTACCAGCCCAAGGACTGAAGCTTGCTTGAGAGGGATATGCCACTTAAAATCATTCCGCCGAAACGGTCTAAGGTTTTCTCGTTCTTTTCCTTATCCGTCATAAGGTACATCGGCCGTTTAAGCTGTTCAATAGACTGGATTATTTCGTAATCGGAAAGCTGCTCCTCCCACTTTGCCCTTGTATCATCGTCAAGTTCTATAGGATGGATAAGACCGATAAGCCCCTCCTCAGGAAGCGAAATCTCCTCCTCATCCTCGGTGTTAAAGCTGCCGTCCTCCATATACCTGAAGGTTGCCGAAAGCCTGCCCTCCTCATATATGCCCCATATAAGGCTTATTGCAAACTGATGCATAATCGGATTTTTTACAAACAGTGCATTCCACCTTTCCACAGTCCATTTTCTCTCGGTGGAAAGTGCAGCCTCAAGTCTCTGCTTCTGATTTGCAACAGTAGTCTTCATCTGCTTCTTCATCTGCTTAAACTCCGCATACGCCTCCGCAGCTAAAGCCTCATTATCCTTCTTGCCCGGTGCAGGAATATTTTTAAGCTTCTTATTATTTTCATCATATATCTCAATCTCTAAGGCAGGTGTTATGTAAACTTTAAATTTACGTTCACCGTAATCAAAAATACGCTCATGGTTTTCATCAAATCCCAGGTCAGGCACAATCCTGTCGGCAAGCTCCTCCGTGGAAAGCCCAAGCTGCTCTGCGGCAAACTTAAGCGCATCTGCGGCAGCCGTCTTTACCTGCCTGTATTTATACTTTCTTGATATTCCATCCACAATAAGAAGTGCAGTAGGGCTATCGTTTAGTGCAAGTGCTTTTACAGCCTCCGCAGCTATGGCTCCTCTTGAATTTTTAGCCCATTCATCAATGTTATGCTTCATTATCTGAACAATCTGCGTACCACCATGTATACCTGCCGCATAAAGCACCCATTTTTTCTTTGCTTCTGCTCCTCCCTGAAGCCATTTATCAAACAGCTCCGTTACATACTCTGCAAGCTCAAGTTTGTTTAACTTTTCCGTAAGCATAAGAACATCCTTGTTTACACCAGGTACAGGCATGGAGGAGTATGCAAGAAGTATCGCCTGCATATATTCCTCAGTTGCGGCATCACCAGTTCCTTCATCCGCAAGCATATGTACCTCCGTAAAAGGTGTTTCGTAAGCCCAAGCCAAAGCTCTTTTCTTTCCTCCTTTGTGAAGCTCCTTGACATAGCTTTCTACACCTGCCTCGCCCTGCGGACGCTGTTTATCTCCCTCGCCGAGAACGTCACGTATGGCTCCTGCAACCTTGCTACTTTTTTCTGTCTCTAATGCCTTTCTAAGCTCCTCCGTATAGCCGCCGCATTGACCTATTATTGCCACAGCAAGCTCTCGTTCGGCAGCCTTCTTTGAGCCAAGCTTTTCAAGCACATCAGGCATCCAATCCTTTTTTTCCTTAAAAAGCTTTACCATTGCCTCCTTAACAACCTTTGAGCCATCGCCGAAATATTCAAAAATTTCTTTTTTATACACATCATTTTTTCTGCCAAGTATATCTACTGCAAGCGCCCTTCCGTCTGCATCCGAGGCGGAAAATGCAGTAACACATTCATCTGAGTGTGCATTAACATAATCGGAAAATATGTCCTTGAGAACCTCCTTATGATCATCCTTCAACTTGTCTAAGTATATTGTCTGTGTTATCCCACATCCTATCTGCCACTGCTTTGCAATCGATAACCCCATATCATTAAGGTCGCAAAACAACTCCTTTTCCTTCTCA
This sequence comes from uncultured Bacteroides sp., assembly GCA_964635615.1. Lineage (GTDB taxonomy): Bacteria > Bacillota > Clostridia > Lachnospirales > Lachnospiraceae > Coprococcus_C. Next base: position 22,706 of record CAZWNL010000018.1, on the reverse strand, counting down.
GGCTTATGGTCCCTCCAGCCGTCCTTACTAAAAAATCTCACCATCGAATTGTAAAATCCCCGAAAGCCAAGAAATACAACGCATCTTTTACTGAAACTATCCTTTCCAAGCATAGAAATATAATTGTTAAAAACCTTTATCACATCGTTGGCAGCATAAGAAACACTTGGAGACATAAGAGACTTTTCAATATTGTACAAATTTTCAAGGCTGTCCCCCGTCAAGAGATAATTTATGACAGCATTCTTGTTGTTATCATCAATTTGAGCTGCAAATTTCTCTGCAATATCTCTCTGCATGTTTTCTTTTTTTGTGTCTGATTTATAATGCTTTTCATAGAGCGATGGCCTCTCCCGCTTTATAAGCTCAGACAGCTTTCCGCATATCTCTGCCGATGAGGTATCGATTGCCTCCCTGTACGCATCAGTCTCCTCATCTGCAAACCACAACAGAGTCTTATTATAATATTCTCCTCCTCGTGTACACCAACATATAAGCTTTACAGTGTCAGGTGAAAAATTCTTCCTCCACATTAATACAAGTCCACGCACCTTATCGCCGTCAACATCTGCAACTTTCTTGGAGGTAGCTATCATTATATCCAATGTATTTGAGATATTGTTTCCATACAGACAAAGTCTTATAAAGTTTCTAAAGCATACCGAATATCCGGTGTTATTGATGCAATTTCCTATCAGACATCTCGGCATCAGATTTATGGAGCCACTTCCGTACATACTGTATTTTCCTGCAAGTGCCTTAATGTCATCCGGTATATCCTCACCGTCCCTACCGTTTTTTACATATTCCACAACTCTTTTTCTGCTATCCTCAGGCATGTTGTAAAATACAAGTCCGCAGTTTTCCACAATCAATGACTCATATTTCTTAAAAAACTCTGCCTCCTCTTCCGTAAAATTGTCTGTCTCCGCTTTTCCTGCCTCTTTATTTTCCTTAGCACCGAACACCTTGGACAGACCGCCTAAAATGCCCCAGTTTTTACCTGCCGGCTTACTCTTGTTTTCAGCCCCTGTTGTTTTCTCAAGAAACATAAAATATGTACAGTAAATGGAGAGCATTCCTTTGCTGCTGTTCCTTTGACAAAGTGCAAGGGAGTTTTTAAGTACCTGGTGGCTTTCCCCTGATATATTCCATAATTCAATAAAATTCGCATAATGAATGCTGTAGCTCTCATACGCCTCAGCTAACATCACAATAACCTTTTCTTTCGGCAGCATGTTCTTAAAATTGTCATCCGCCTTTATTGCCTCACGAAACTCATAGAGCGGTATCATACGATGCACATTATAAAACAGTTCAAAAACTACATGAAAAAGTCTTAAAAATTCATCATAGCGTTTCGCTTTTAAATATTTTATACATATTTTTGTTATGCCATCTATCATCTTATAATCCACAGCTGCTGCATCCAGTTTTTGCCCCATACCGAAATCAGGCAGCTCGGTTTCACCCAAAAGATAGCTTTCCGCAAGTGAAATCCGGCTTGAATTTACCCCCGCCTTTTCAAGTGTGGCAATTATTTTTTCCATTTGCATTTCCTTGGCGTTCTTCATTTCACACTTCTCCTTTTTATTTACCTTTAATTTTTCATAATATTCTTAGCAATCTCATCATATTTAACCTTAGATACTGCCTCGGCAATGTAAATATTCACACCAACAAATGCCGACACAAGCTCCTTATTGTCAGAAAAACTCATACTGTGCTTCATATTCTCCATTTCAGATGACAGACTATTCAGCATATGTGACAGCTTCTCCATTCCATATTGCATTGATGTTACGGCATTTTGCTTTATGTCACTTATCGTCTGATTGGAAACAGCCTGCATTCCGCTTTGGAAAACATGGGTCATAAGATTTTGGCAATTATCAAGCTGTTCCCGTATACCCTTATAAAATGTGCCGTCATATGATATTTCTTGGTCGTCAGCATTACCATCTGCAGCTTCCTTGTGTGTATCTTTTTTTCCGTTCTCAATATTTTTCCCTGCTATCTTTTCATCTGTCTTTTCCTTTGTTATATCCTCATAATACTCAATGGGGTACAGCATAAGCTGGCCGTCGTTTATGTACACTGTGCCTAAAAAGCAAGCAGGTTTACTTTTGCCATCACTTATATGTTTATATATGCGCTCCAAATATTTTATATTATAGCTTTCCTCTGCACTGTATGCAATCCGCACCTTAAGATATTTTCCGTTACCGTCCTTAAGGAGCATGAAAAATTGCTGCCTTATGTTATCAAAAAAAGCGTCCTCTATTGTTTCAGGATACACAAGCACAAGCCGTTCCTCCATGTACTTCTCCCAGTCAGGAGAAAATTTCTTCTGAAACATAGCGCCAAAATCATAAAAGCTGTTTTTTCTTATGCCCTCGGCATCAAATGTTCTGACGCCCAAATACTCTGCAACTGTTTCCTGAGATAAAGAAATCCTGCCCTCATCATTTACCTTACATTTTGATAAATGTATGCGTGACTGTGCAAGCTGCTCCAGGCTAAAGGACAGACCCCACGGAGCCACCTCCTTCTCGGTCATTTTTGCTGTTCGTTTTTTTTCGTAGTACATTGGTCTTGCACTTGTGTATGTATAAAATCTGCCTGTATTTTCCTCAATAAAATATACCGTTATTCCCTCATAGCCTGATTCTGACTTAAAATACCTGTATCCCATTCCAATGAGATTTAACGGCTTTGAGGCAACATACTCTGTCCGAAGCCTTCCTGCAATTTCAGACAAAGCCTTACCATCCATTTTTGAAATGCGCTCCATGTCTCCATAAAGATAGGCTATGTCACGTAACAGCCTTTCCACCCTGAAGGAGGCATGCCTATTAAAATAATGCTTAAGCTGCTCCGACAGACCTCTGAATTTCTTTTCAGTCTCTGCAAGGCGCAGGTTATGGCACATAATAGCAAACCTCTCACAGCTTTCCATATGCTCAGGCGAAATTCTTGCAAGCCCCGTTGAAATAATTTCTCCAAGCATGTCCATTATTTTGTCTGCAAGCAAAGAAGCCGCCTCATAATCAAAGCTCTGCTCGTCCTGATTTGCAATTATTTCAGCGATATCGTCTATGGTAATTTTTTCTTTGGAAAGCTGATAACGGATAATTGCCTCACCCTTGTGTACACACAGCTCTTTTTTGTGGCATGAGCAGGTGGAATACTCAATGGGAACGAGAAGCTTTACCGTCATTCCCTCATCAGCAAGGTCAACGGTCACAATGGAGCTTTCCTCTATGGACACTTTATTTTCCATAGCTATATGCTCATATATTGTTTTTAACTTACTTATGCCAAGCTGTTTTTTTATGGTACTTAGAGGATATTCAAGCAGCTCCGTAAAATCTGCCGGTTTCTTTTCAGGTTGTGGTTTTTCATCTGCCTCAGATTTATCAGGTGTTTCCCCCGCAAATTTTTCCTTAGCGAATATCACAGCCATGACAATATGCTTACACATGCTCCTTGAGGGACATGTACATGTACTTTCCCCTATGGGCAGGGTAAGCCTGCATGTCACATCATCAACCAAAACAGTAAGCTCCTTAGCCGTGCCGCTTACGGTTTCAGCCTCATTTTCAATGCTTACAGCGGCATTTTCCAAATCCTTATAAGCTCTTTTCACTATTCCCTTGTTTGAAAGCCCAATAAGATAATCGTCATCTACCTGACTGAGCATCTGATATATTTCATCCATATACAAATGTCTATCCTTTCACAATGTCTGCCACCCACTCTGCAAGCTGATTCGGCGTCATTGCCGCCACATTTGCCCCAAGGCGCACCATATCGGCAGCTATGTTTCTGTTGTAATTTGGATTTGCATTCATATCAAGCGCAGTAAGTACAATCATTTTGCTTCCCGCCTCAATAATGCCACGTGTGGCAGCGTAAAGGTTTCCAACGTTTCCGCCCTCATACAAATCAGTTATTAAAACAACAATTGTTCTGTCGGGATTGTCAATCAGCGTGTCACAATAGCCAACAGCCTTTCCTATGTCCGTTCCTCCGCCAAGCTGTACGGACATTAAGGTTTCCACCGGGTCATCCACATATCCGCTTAAATCCACCACATTTGTATCAAATATCACAAGTTTAGTATCAAGCATGGGAAGGGCTGCAAATATTCCTGCCATGACGGCACTGTGAATAACCGAGTCCATCATTGAGCCACTCTCATCCACGGCTATAATAACACGCCATGTATTGTATTTTTTCACTCTTGCGTTGAAATAGACCCGTTCAAGAACAAGCCGGTTATTTTCCCTGTCGTAATTCTTTAAATTTTTTGCAATTGTTTTTTTTATATCAAAATTTCTTGAGGATTTTACAGGACTTGTCCTGTTTCTATCTACACGCCCAATAATTGACTGACGTATATCCTGCTCCAATTTCTTTGTCAGGTCGTCAACAACGTGACGTATTATCTTCTTTGCCTCCGCAAGCACATCCTGATTCATGCTGCCCTTAAGCTGCAATATAGTCTTTAAAAGCTCCTGATTTGGCTCAAGCTTTGCCAACACGTCCTTGTCGGTTAAAAGCTCCGTCATTCCATACCTGTCAAGCGCCTGTTTTTCCATAATCTCAACCGTTTCCTTAGGAAACAGCCCCCGGATTTTGTTAATCCACTCAGACACTGTAATACTGCTTCCGCCGCTTCCACCTGTCTGCTGTCTTACTCCGTCCTCCTCGCCATACTCTCTGGAATATAGAAAATCCAACACATCCTCAAGTTCCACATACCGTATGCCTGTTCCATCGTCATCGAAGGGAAGCTGCTCCGAAGAATATTTGCCGAGTATAAGCCGCCATTTATTAAGCTGTTCAATATCTGTTTTACCGTCCATACTCCTTCATCCTTTCCAAAACATATTCCTCAAGCTCTTTTCCATAACGGCTTTCCTCAGGCGTTACATTTTTAAGTCCTTCAAAAGCCTTCTGCTCTATTTTATATAAGGAGGCCACCCTCTCGCTTATTTTATCTATTTCCACCGGTGTAAAATAACTGAATGCAAGACGAAAGCCTGGGAGCACCTGCATAAAGTCCTCGTCATCCGTTCCCGCAATGAAATCATCTATTATTTTTATATAATCGTCACTTGAAAACAGCAAATCCCTTGCAGTAAAAAATAATCCGTGAAATACATTTGCAAGCGACTTCTGCTTCTCCTTAGTACCTGACATGTAGCCTGCGCATTTTTTACCTATGTGCTCAGCGCTCAGTCCGCCTAAACCATACAAAATACCCATGGCGCAGCCTTCAAGGCTTGGATTCAGGTCATCCCGTTCAAGCAGGTCATACAGTGTTTCCTGAAACACCTGCCTGTCCTCTCTGTAGCATGGTCTGTTTAGTATTGTAAATAACGTCTTAAGTGCCGTCATAGTCTCAGGCACATTTTCCTCCTTTATGCTTGCCATATGAGGAAGAGACGTCATTATTTTTCTGTACACTGACTTAAGAAGCTCTGTCACATTAAGCTCACTTCGATAAAGTGTACTTAGCTCCTCAAGCATAATAAGGTTTGAAAATGTCTTTACAAGGGAAAAGAAATCGCCATCCTCCGATATAAGCTTTTCCATTCTGATAAATGCATCCCCAAGCTGACTTTTAAGCCCCATCTCAAATATCCTTATTAAAAGCTCCGAGGCAGCCTGACTACTTGTGTTTTCTCTAAGCTCCGATTTTATTCTGCTAATGGCAGCTTCAGGCAGCGTGCCTCCGTAAACGGATGCATCAATAAGCGCCGCAATAACCTGCGTGCTCCACTTATAGCTCCATATTTCCCTTATCAGATTCCGGTCCCTTCTCGTCCTTAAATTCGGACCCTTCACAAGCTTTACAAAGCCTGTGTTAAGATAATCCATCTGATAAAAAAACTCACTAATCTGTCTGTGTCTCTCGGAGGAAAATACATTAAGTGTAAGCTCTGTCTTAATTGTGCTTCCGATTTTAAGCCTGTATTTTCGGCATGCCTCCTCGAAATCCTGAACCAGCGGCGGTACCTTTGCATTTTTGCAGAGCTTTCCTATCTGTTTTCCCGTAAGTTCTTTGGCAAGGGTTCTCATCGGCAAATCAGTTGCCATTGTATATTCACCCTTAACATAGGAGGATAAAACGCTGTCCCTTAGCTCATATACTCCCATGCAAGGCTTGCCTCTCAGCCTTGCAAGACCTCCTGCCATATGAAAGGCGCATATCTCATCATAGGTGGAGGGGTAACCCTCCTTTCTTCTGACAGCCTTTCCCGTAGACACAAGAAATTTCAGTACCGTATCCTCATACACCTGCTCCGGTGTTTTTTCATTTTCTAAAATGCCCTCCCATATTTCCTGATAAAAGGCAGGATAAGGCATACCGCTTGCATATCCGTTTAATGCATCTGCCGCCTCCATGGAATATGACATAAGATAAACTGCCTGATTATCCTTTGGTATATTGTGCAGACTGTATTGCTCATCTCCGTATAAAAGCCCGTATGTGTGAAAGCCGCCTGTCACTACAAGGATTTTACTAAAGTTTTTCCTTGCCTGCTCAATGTTTTTTCTCATATATGCTTCCCTTGCCATGCAGCCCTCCTCCTTAAGGTCACGTTCCCTTGAGGTAAGTCTGGACAGCACACAGTAATAAAGCATATTGCGGACAAATTCCTCATCACTTTGAAGCATTCCGTCTATCTCAAAATATTTTTCCCAAAGCTCATCGAAGCTTCTGAAGCCTGATTTTTCCACAAGCCTTTTCATAAATAAGCTTTCGGATAAATAGTAATCGTCATTATAATTATTTTTTTCTTCACTTTTGCGAAGTCCCCTGTTTTCCTCAGAGGCTGCAAGAATCTCTCCGTAGGGTAAATCAAAAAAGGCAGTATGTACATTCATATTACTGCCGGCCCTTACAGCAACAAGCTCAGGGGAATAATCAAGAAAGGGGTAGTAGCATTTGTACTCCTTCTTCTCACTGCTTACTGCCCCACTGCTGTCCTTGTAGGAATAATAAACTGCAAAGGGGGCCTGTGTTTCATTATCAGCCATAAGGGGAAGCAGCTCATTTGCGCCCTCAGGTCCCTCTATCAAAATGCAGTCAGGCTTATACTCTTCAATTACAGACATAAGATGATAGGCACAGGCTGTGCTGTGGTGTCTTACAGGAAAATATACCACCTGATTTTTCATGGAAAATGCCTGCTTATATATTTCCTCAAACCGTGCGCCGCTTATAATATCCTCCGCCTCTTTATCTATTTCAGCCAGCGTCTCGCCTCGTAATATCTGCTCCATAGTCCACCCTCTTTGTTGCTCTTGTCCTTTACGACAGTGTTAAAGTATCCCTTTACCTTCTCCAAGTCATCCCGATTTTCTTTTACAATTGCGCCCACAAGATTTTGCACAAGCATATCCATGCTTATTGTTCCGTCCCCATAATAATATGCGGACATCATGCTTTGATAATATACCGAAACAGCCTCCGCCGTACTCATAACGGCACTTGGCTTATCAATCTGATGTCCCATGGAGGAAACGCCTTCCCTAAGCTCATGGTATGTTGATGCGAGAAGCTCCGCCACCTTTTCATCAGGGCTTAGCTCTATACCATTTTCTCCTGCAAGCTTTTCTACCTCGTTTATGATAATCTGTTTTTCCAATGCAGCCTCCCTTATTGGGAAAACCGTCTCAAAATTAAATCTTCGCTTTAAGGCGCTGCTCATCTCATTAACACCCTTGTCCCTTGTGTTTGCCGTACCGATTACGTTAAAGCCCTGCTTGGCAAATACAAAGCCATCTTCATTAAGCTCCGGCACATTTAAAACCTTATCGCTCAATATGCTTATAAGGCTGTCCTGTATCTCCGCAGGCGTTCTTGTAATTTCCTCAAATCTTGTAATAATCCCTTGGCTCATCCCTATATATAAGGGTGCCGGCACAAGAGCCTCACGGACAGGTCCCTTTTCAAGCAGCAACGCATAATTCCATGAATATTTCATCATGTCCTCCGTTGTTCCTGCGGTTCCCTGAATTGTATTTGTGCTTGTCCCGCTTATTGCCGCAGACAAAAGCTCCGACAGCATCGTTTTTGCAGTTCCGGGCTCTCCCACAAGCATAAGTCCTCTGTTTCCCGCAAGTGTAACAATGCATCGTTCAACAAGGGTGTCGTTTCCAAGATATTTTTTCTTTATGTAATATTCCTTTCCGTTATAAGCTACCGGCTTATCTCCTCCAAGTATAAATGTCCTTACTGCCTGAGGCGACATTTTCCAATTCATGGGCTTTTTTGCCGTATCCGTATTAATAAGCGCCTCTAATTCCTCCCTGTATGCCACCTCCACAGGCGGCTTAATCATATTTGTGTTTTCACCCATTGCATATCCCCCTTCTTTCCTATAAAGAAATAAAAAGTCGGATATCGTTGCACTAAAATCTCAGCGCAACGATTCCCAACTTATAATTTCATTTATTTATCAGCTGCTTTTTGTGGCAGCATATACTTTTGTTCAAATACCGCATACTGTCTCTCAAACCATGCCGCATCATCTTTAACCTCCTTGCGGTATCCGTGAGTATCCATATCATCCTCCTCAACCTGAATGATACACACTGCTATATTTGAGCAGTGGTCGGATATACGCTCGTAGGTATCCGTTATATCGGAAAGACTAAGTCCAAGCTCAATTGTACATTTGCCCTTTCTAAGTCTTTTTACATGTCTCTTCTTAAGCTCCTTGTTCATGTCGTCAATAAGGTCCTCAAGAGGCTGTACAAGTGCAGCCATTTCAAGGTCATTATTTTCTAAGGCATTAACCGTCATATCAAGAACATCGCTGAGTGCCTTACCATATACTGCAAGCTCCTCCATGGCTTTTTTAGAAAAGCTCTGCTCCTTTTCATGCATCTGTTCCACGCCAAGAAGTATATTAACTGCAAGGTCCGATATACGCTCAATATCTCCTATTGTATGAAGAAGTACCGAGGTCATATGACTGTCTTCTTTGGACAAATCCTTGCTGCTGAGACGGAGTAAGTATGTGCCCAGCTGGTCCTCAAATTTATCTACCTTATCCTCTATGTCGCGAACCTTCTGCCCCTTTTCCTCATTGTAGTCACCGATAAGGGAAACTGCCTGTAACACGCTTTCCCTTGATATGTGTGCCATATAAATTGCAACCTTTCTTGCCTGTGCAACTGCAAATGCAGGCCGCTCAAGGAAAACAGGATCCAAAAGCTGAAGAACGCTGTCCTGCTTTTTCTCATCCTCATCTCCGTTATCCCTGATAGTCTTAACCGCAAGATACTCAAGAAAACCTGCAAACGGGAAGAGAAGTATTGTTGCTCCAATATTAAACAGTGAATGAACTACAGCTATGCCTGCCGGATTAGCCGCATAATCCAAAAATGCATAATCTAAAAATGCATTTGAGGCGTAAAAGCCTATCATAAAAATGGCTGTACCAAGTATGTTAAAGTAAAAATGTACTGCTGCCGCCCTTTTTGCGTCCTTGTTTGTGCCTACGCTTGAAAGCATTGCCGTTGTACAGCTTCCAATGTTCTGACCCATTATAATAGGTATTGCAAGCGCGTAGGACACTGCCCCCGTAGAGCAAAGTGCCTGCAAAATACCGACGGAAACCGAGGAAGACTGCATAATGGTTGTAAGAACAAAACCTAAAATAAGTCCCAAAATCGGATTTGCAAACTTTGTAAGTATGCTTGTAAACTCAGGAACATCCTTAAGCGGCTCAACCGCCGCGCTCATGGCATTCATACCATACATAAGAATTGCAAAGCCAAGAAGTATTGTTCCTATATTGTGCTTCTTATCACTCTTGCAGAATACAACAAATATGGCTCCTATAACTGCAAGTATAGGCGTAAAAGAGGTAGGCTTCAGCATCTGTATAAAAAAGTTACCTCCCTCTATTCCTGTAAGGGAAAGCAGCCACGAGGTTGCCGTAGTACCTATATTGGCACCCATGATGATACCTACAGCCTGATTCAGCTTCATAATACCCGAATTTACAAAGCCCACAACCATAACCGTAGTTGCACCTGATGATTGGATAACTGCAGTAACTCCTGCTCCAAGCAAAACAGCGGAAAGCCTGTTTGATGTCAGCTTCTCAAGTATCTTTTCAAGCTTGCCTCCGGAAAGCTTTGCCAAAGCCTCTCCCATGACATGCATTCCATATAGGAAAAGTGCAAGTCCTCCTATCATGGATAAGATATTAAATATATCCATACGGTTCTCCTTATTGTCGATAATATTATAGGAATTTATATTTCCCATAATTCGTAAATTAACCCACTATCAACAATAATACAACCTTAAATAAGTCTCCGTCAACAATTATTTCCATTTTACCCTTCTGCAGCTCCATGAGGCTTCTTGCAATGGATAGTCCAAGTCCGCTTCCCTCAGTATTTCTTGAGCTGTCGCCTCTCACAAACCGTTCCATAAGCTCATCACCGGAAATGTTAAGCTCCTCCTTTGAAATGTTTTTAAAAGTCACAGAAATGTACTCATCCTGCTCCTTCACGTCAATATAAACCCTTGAGCCCTCCAAGGCATACTTGACAATATTATTGATAAGGTTTTCCATAACCCTCCACAAATGCCTTCCATCTGCAATTACAAAGTATTCTTCCTTATCACTCTTTATTATTGTCTTTATGTTTCTCGCTACAAGCTTATCCTCAAACTCTCCAAGTGCCTGATTTATTACCACATTGACATTCGTTTTCTCAAGCGTCACGTCAATGTTGCCCGTAGAAGCCTTAGAGGCATCAATTAAATCCTGTATGAGCTTTTTAAGCCTTGCAGACTGTCTATCCAAAACCTCTATATATTCGCCTGCCTTCTCATTGTCAAGCTTCTCCTTCTCCAAAAGGTCAACATAATTTATTATCGATGTAAGCGGCGTTTTTATGTCGTGGGACACATTTGTAATAAGCTCCGTTTTCATGCGCTCACTCTTAAGCGACTCCTCAACGGCATTTGCCATACCGTTTCTTATGCTGTTTAAATTTTCTCCATGCGCCCTAAACTCGCCAAGCATTCCATTTGTATCCACCTCGAAATCCAATTGGCCCTTTGCAATTTCATTTCCCGCCTTCTTAAGCTTTGAAAGGTTTATGCAGGCAACTACAAGGATAGCTCCAAATACAAGCTTTTCAATAAAAAGAATCATCAAAACAAATTCAGGCTCACCTGACATACATACAATGGCCTCAAAAAACGCCACTGCCGCAAATACACCCAGATACTTGCCATATATGCCTATGCTGTTCCACAATATTTTTATAACCTTACATATATTTTCCCAAGCCTTTTTTATCCATCTGAATAAACGCTTTACTACCTCTCTCCATAAAAACTTTATTATTTTGGTACATGCCATACTACTTACAAGTGTTTTTGTTTTTATTCTGCCACAGGTTATAAGCAATAGAACCGGAAATGCAAGTGCCAGCCATACTGAAATTAGTATAATATTAACTAAATCCATGTAAGGATTTACCGCCATTAACCCTATGACAACAACAGCCACGGCAAAAAGTATTATATCATATGGAACACTGTTAAATTCCGAAGCATACGGCTCATCTGATTTTTTTCCATAGCCTGCGGCCGCAACAAGAAATGTACCAAACACAAGCGTAAGGATGATTGACATGACGAATATGACATAAATATAATCCAGTATCATATCCCCATACTTAAGAATAATTGAATAGTAAAAATCATCATGCGCCGTAAAGTTGCTTTTAACATATGATGTTACATTAAGTGTACAAAAGGTTGTTCCCGATACTTCAACAATATAGGTGTTCGTTTCCGGGTCATACCATTCCTCTGCATTCCACGTACCATATGTTTCCTCTGCCCGTTTGAAAAAGTCATTATATTCCTTGCAGAAATTAACATCCATATCAAGGTAATTCCACTGTCCATTATCATCTAAATAAGCATGAATACCGTTGGATACAACATAATTACCTCTTTCATCTACATCAGCATCGGTAATATGAACTACCACCTGTGTTTTCCCTTCCACCCAGATATCATTCGTCCAGAATTCATTACGAACATCACTTTTTATACCGCGAAAATACGAATAATACCTCTTAGAATCATCATAATATTCTCTAGTCAAATCATGAGTTTCAATTTGCCGGGTATCATATCTTACAATTTCTTGCTGAGTTGTTGCTACATCTTCGTCCCATGACCCATCATCCGGAACCTCAGTTGAATCAGTATTATCAGTTTCTGTTTCATACTGCTCCACATAATATTCTACAACAAGAGGCTCAGTACGCAAATATCTTCCCTTGTCATTCGGTCCCACATAAAATGTAAAGTTCATATTATCAGAGTAGTCAACAGATGTATCAACGGAATTATAAAACTGATAGTCTGATAATTCATAATTAGACAATGTTGGAAAGTCAACTTTATTCGATTGAACCGGTTCAACCGGTTCAACAACAAAAGCAAAATTTGAATTTTCCTCTGAGTACCTTTCCCTATACAAATCAATCATTTGCTCGTCTCCTGCCTGCACAGCAGGGTAGTAGGAGAAAATGATATCATTTACTTTTTCATATGCTATTCGCCTTATTTCCGCATCCCTTATTTCTGTCTTCATAGCTTCCGTATTAAACATTTTTTCCCCAAACTCATCAAACATGGCTAAAAGAAAAACAGTAGAAGCCCCAGCAAACAAAATTGACACTGACATTAAAATACAGGCTATAAGCTTAGCCACTGCACTTTTCTTCAATTTTTTCATTCAAATCAATCCTCCAATTTATAACCCTGTCCCCAGACGACCTTCAAATATTTCGGCTCTGATGGGTTAATCTCAACCTTTTCCCTAAGATGCCTTATATGTACGGCAACCGTGTTTTCATTCCCAATCGGGGCATCCTCCCAAACAAGTCTGTATATATCCTTTGGAGAATAAACCTTTCCCGGATTGTTCATAAGAAGCTTTAAAATCTGAAATTCCGTAGGCGTAAGGGCAACAGGCTCACCGTCTACCATTACCTCCTTTTTCCTGTCATCAAGCTCTATTCCGCCATACACAAGCCTATCATTATTTTCCGTTTTACCACCGCCGCCAAGCTGCATATAACGCCTTAGCTGTGCCCTTACACGTGCTATAAGCTCAACCGGATTAAAGGGTTTTGTGACATAATCGTCAGCCCCTATGTTAAGTCCAAGTATTTTGTCGGTATCCTCACTCTTTGCCGTAAGTAATATTACGGGAATGTTTGAAATGCTTCTTATCTTAGCCATTGCTGCTATTCCGTCCATAACCGGCATCATAACATCCATAAGAACAAGCTGAATGTCTTTTCCTTTTTGTTCGTCCTTCATTATGTCAACCGCTTCAATTCCATTATAAGCCTTTACAACTCCATACCCCTCGCTGGATAAGTAAATGTTAAGAGCCTCCACAATATCCCTTTCATCATCACATACAAGTATGTTGTACATATCCTCTTACCTCCTTGGAATTATTATGTCAGAAATTTTTTTAAGATAAAACAATTTGAATACTTAAGATTTCATTAAGACAGCGAAAAAAAACTATCTGCCCTCAGATACTATATATTTTATAAAGCCCTGTACCTCCGTCCATGCCTGCTTTGACTCAGGCATAAGCTTTGCAGCCATCTGAAATACATGGAACATCCCTTCATATAATGACAGCTTTACCTTTACCCCTGCCTCCTTCGCCTTTCTTGCCACGGTCTCGGAATCACTTAAAAGCATCTCATGTGTTCCCACCTGAATAAGCATAGGAGGAAAGTTCGCAAAGTCTCCATACATAGGTGATATATACGGATTTTCAGGGTCATTTTCACCAATGTAAGGATTATCGTATATAAGACTGTCCTCAGCCTGTCCGAAAACAGGGTCTATCTCATAGTTGTCCCTGTAGGAGGAGCCTGTTGCAGCCACATCAGTCCAAGGGGACATTGCAATTATTCCCGCTGGCATTTTTCTTCCTGCGTCCTTTAAATAATGGCACACTGCCATGGCAAGTCCGCCTCCTGCAGAATCCCCAGCAAGTATTATCTTATTTTCCTCATAGCCTCTGTCAAGCAGCCAGTCGTACGCTGCAAGAGCATCCTCCAAAGCAGCAGGATATGGATTTTTCGGAGCCACCCTGTAATCAATGCTTAAAACATCTGCACCATCCCCTGCTTCGCTGTAAAGACCTGCCATTGTCCTGTAATTATTTTTAAATGCATTTACATATCCGCCTCCGTGAAGTTGCAATATGACAAGTCTGCCGCTTTCGGATTTTACGTTTTTGGATTTTGCGCTGCCCATTTTATCATCCTGTGTTGCTTCCCTTGATATAAGCTCCATCTCAAAATTATCCAGAGATATCCTCTCTGACTTAATATATACAGGATATTTATAGGCTTTATCCATCTCACTGATGCTTCTCGTATCATTGACAAATATATCCTTAAGCTTAGAGTTATGATTAAACTCATATACTACATCCCTTATTATTTTTGCACGCTTACTAAGTTTATTTTCCATAATTTTTATCCCTATCCATAGAACGTCATCCACTCTATATTAAATCTACATTCTAAATCTTCTGGTCAGTTCCCTCATTGCCGCCCTATCCCCAAAAATAACACTTGAAAGAAAGGCTATTCCGCTCACTCCCGCTGCAATAATTGTAAGCAGGGGATGTGCTATGACTCCACAGGCGGCAAGTATAACAAAAAATATGCCTGTAATAAACATCATAATCTGGAGGAGCAGGTAGTTCTGCCAATGACGCCTATTTGCAACCATGAGGATAACAATAACACCATCAATGGACATAATGATACAGGGAATTGCATAATCAACGGACCAGCCGTTATATCCAAGTACAACATCAATAAGATACACCATAAGTATTGCAAAAAATGTCTGCATAAAAAGCTTATTTCTATGGCTTTTGTCTGCCCTAAGTGTATATATAACCGTAAAGCAGGCATAGCCAAGTGCCACACCGCATATAAGCGACCATTTTACATCATCATTGGTAAGACTGTTTATAACCATAAGTATTACCTCAATAATTACCGAGGCAAATACGAATATTTTTATGAACAGATTTAGCTTTTTGATTGCAGGTGTCACATCGGGATACATATTCGATTTTGAATGATAATCCGTACTTTCTGCGTCCTTAAGCACACCGTTGCACATAGGGCAGATATGTGAATTATCCAAGACCTGTATGTTGCATCTGTTACATTTACTCATGTCGTCTTCGCCTCCATGTCTTTTTATTCATAGAACACTCCATTCGTCTCTACTGAAACCTCTATCCCCGCTTCTGCCAAATGTCTGAAAAACCTTTTTTGGATATATGTTTCCCGCACTGCCGAGCTAAAGGTAAACACAAGCGTATCCTTATATGTGCATACACCGCCCTTTATATTCTGCCCCTTTGACATGGAAAGGACAACGTGGAATTTATCAATATATTCCTCGTATGCCTCATCCACCTTTATCATTCCAAGATTTGTTATCGTGGAGGTATTCGCTCTTGCCGATGACTTATATATCATTTTCATTGCAATGTTTTTAATAAAAAGGGGAACAGCCCTTATCATCATGCTCTTTTCATTTGAAACATTATAGGAAAACAGATTTTCAAGATTATCCTTATTTATCTGTTCCCTAAGCCCTTCCGAAACCTCCCTCAAAATATCCTCAAAGGTATAGCTTTCCTTTTCCGCCTTAAAAACAGCCGAAACAACCGTAAAAAAATTTTTCAATGTATCCGAATCAAAATATGGTCTTAAATTGACGGGAACACATACACTTATAGGATTATCACAGGGCTGTGACTTAAGACATTCCCTGTAAACGGAATAAATAAAAAGTGATATGAGATATTGGTTTATTGTTACTCCATGTGATTTACAAACCTCCTTGAGCTGCGGCAAATTAACATATCCGTGCATTATACCAAAGCAGCCTGCAGAAAATTTTTCACCGGTAACAATGTATGCCCGCTCTGTCTTATATCCCTTCTTTGCACTGTGGGTATAGTTTTTAACGTAACTGTCCTCCCTGTCAAGAGAGGTTTCCGGTTTAAGGTTATCTCCCTCAGCAACCTCAAGCTCATGATATCGGTATCTCAAATACTGATATGTGAGCTCACGTAAAAACATAATGGCTCCGTTTCCATCGGTAACCACATGGAATACCTCAAGATTTATTCTTTTTTTATAATATGTGACCCTGAACTGATAATCATTATTTATATATGGGTTTATATATGCACATGGATATCTGTCCTCCTGATGTACCCTTGGCGCCGGCTTATTATTCGTCTCAAAATAATACCAGAACATTCCCTTTTTAAGCCTTGTCTGAAATACATCAAAATAAGGCAGTACCCGATCAAGAGCCTGCTGTAAAATTCCTTCGTCAATATCTTCTTTCAAAGTTACGGAAACCCTGTAGACATTACTTACATCCTCACTTACAATAACAGGAAATAAATTAGCCGTATTATCAAGCTTGTCCCATCTTGAAGCTTTATTCTGTGGTTTTCCTACACTTTGTTTCTTCGCCATAATGAATTTTCCTTCCACATTCAGACAATTAGAAAAAGCTACTGATCGGACTCGAACCGACGACCTGCTGATTACGAATCAGCTGCTCTACCAACTGAGCCACAGTAGCTTAATACCATATATATTGTAGTGCATTTTTTGTCATCTTGCAAGTGCTGCTTCAATAATATTTGCAGTTCCTATATTTTCTTTTGGAAGCTGGCATAAATCATTTGCCGGATAATCATTTGCCTCAACAACTGCAAGACCGTCCTTTGTTATACATATATCCCAGCCAACGTATCTTACCTCTTTTACTTCCTTCGCCATTTTTCTTGCAAAATCAAGCACCTCCCGCCAGCATGGAATCTGAAATCCCACAATAGGGGTTCCTGTATCAGGATGCTTGTCAAAGTATATGTTTTGTTTATTTCTGGCCTTGTGTTCAACTATACCTGTCTTGCGGTTTACCGGTGCGCTTATCCCACCATGATTAAAGTTATCAACCTCATTTCCGCCTGTACCCATCCTAAGATACATTCCCACAACGGAAGCCGTACCCCTGTCACTTACTACCGTGACAATTCTAAGAGTATTTACGGAGTCAGGATATAGCTTTGACATTTCATCGTTCTGCTCCAAAACCTCCTCAACAAGAGGTCTGTTTGTCTCAACAAGAAAATCATAAAGTTCCTTTGGTTTTTTATCCTCAAGACGGATAATTTCTATACCCTTGCCACAGCAAAGGTCTACAGGCTTTATGATGACCTTATCCTTATCCCTTAAAAATTCCTCAAATTCCTTCTCATTTTCACCGTTAATAAAAAACCAGTCACGACCTACATAATCCTTAAAACGCTCGTTAAATTTCTGCTTTTCGTTAAAAACCTCACGTGCCTTTTTGTCATTTAATCTTTCCACATATTCGTCATTTTTTCCTCTTGTGAGAATTTTCCTGCGCTCATTTCTGTTTAGCTCATACATGTTAAAAAGTTCATAATCCATATAGCCTGCCTGATATTTAAAGCCACAGTAAATCACATCAAAAAATAGAAATATACTGTTTTTACCGCTTTTCTTATGAACCTTTTTTATTGTGGAAAACAATCCCTTATAGTCCATTTTTATGATTCGTTCTATTAAATATTTTATTTTTCTCATGCTACTCGGCTCCCATCAAAAACTCTGTTCCCGGCTGTTTCAATCTTGCAAGCCTGTCATTATATGCGTCAATTATTTCCTTTTCAAATACAAGGTTCTCCTCCACACCTAAGCTCTTTAGTATATGCTTTACAAAGTATGGATTAAGTATAAGGAAAGGCCCTAATATATATGTGCCATAAAAATTTTTGTAGAATATTCCCTCGTACTTTGACTTTAAGTTAATTCCAAAGCCGCCTAGAACCTTAATATTTTTTTCTTCCGCAAGCCTTCCCTCACAAAATGAAAACTGTCCCTTGTGTCCCACAATTTCCATATCCTTATATTTACCAAGAAAGAAACAGTTTCTTCTGTCATTCATCTGTCTCACTGCATAAAAATCAAGTGCTTCCAGACAAGGAATTTTCCTTTCCTCATCCAAAATATAATTGCCAAATATCTCAAGGGCATTACCTGTTGCAAGTATGGTCGTTCCGCTCTCAATAAGCTCCCTTATCTTATCCTTATATGGCATAAGACGCTCTATGGCAAACTCCTGATTTCTCTCGGACATTGAACCCATATAAATTATGTCTATCTTCTTTCTTGAAGCAAATGCAGGCTTAGCATCATTTGAAGTATATATAATCTCCGAGTCCTGAATACATTTTGCAAGATATTTTGCATTATAGTAATCACCGTAAAGATTGCTAAGCTCAGGGTAAAGCACTTCTATTCTAATATTTCTACCGCTCATTATTTAGCATTCTCTCCTTTATTCTTTCCTTGATATTCTTCGCCTTTGAAACCGTATAAACATCATGAAGAATATATATCGAATCTATACCATCAAACTCCATATATTCAGGTATTGTATTTTCATCCCTGACACATACAACCTTTTCCTCAGGTATACCCGCAAGCTTAAGCCTTAACCTGTAATCAAGATAGCGGTGACCTGCAACTATTATCTTTTTAATGCTTGGCTGATTAAGGTTTTCAAAATCGCTTTCATAGAGCCACGTAATCGTTTCAATTGCCTTGTCATCGCCGTAATGCTCATCCAAAAGAAGTATCAGCTCCTTGTCCTGCGGCTCTTTTGCAATATATCCAAATACAGTAGACGCAGCAGACACATTCTGTCCCTTTGCCGTAAATGTTGCTATTTTTATTCCACCGCACTCCTCAAATGCCATTCTTGATTCCGGAATTTTAATCCTGCTTATATTTTCTGCAAGCTTTTTCGAGCTTAAGCCCAGTTCTCTGAATAGTGCTATGATTGCCACAACATTAAATGCGTTGAATATTGTATCGGATACAAGTGGATAGCTGCTTTCCTTCTGTCCTGCCTCACTTACACATATTGTCCTCTCTTCGAAATCTATCGCAGTTCCAACATACTTAGGTTTCTTTGATTCAAGACCGCATTTTGGACACTTGAATTTGCCGATATCCCTATAGTGCTTATAGAGAAATTCAGGCTTTGTACCGCATTTCGGACATACGGGAAAATCAGAAACATTTGTAGGAAGAAGTTCCTGCTTTTGGTCGGCAATGGAAAAATAAATGCGCTTATTTGGAAGTCTTGTATCCTCCTCGCCCGCGCCGCCATAACGCTCACCCAAAAAGCTGCTTACAGGGTCGTCTGCATTTAATATGAGCTTTGTCTTAGGGACAAGTGCAAGCCCTTTATTGATACTGTTAAAAATATATTCCTGATGTGCATTTCTCCTGATGGAGTCTCTGCATATGTTAGTTACTATAATATAGTCCGGCTTTATCCACGGAAGAGTCTGATAGGATAAAAGCTCGTCCACCTCAACAACCGCAGCGTCCTTTGTCGGTCTGTTGAAAATATTTACCGCGTCCAAAAGACATCTTGCCTGCCCTGCCTTATAGTTTGCTCCCCAATTATTGTAAGCAACCCGCTTGCCCTCAAGCTTAAGAATGTCACTTACAAGATTAGATATTGTTGTCTTTCCGTTTGTTCCCGTGACAGCAACAACAAGTCTCGGCTTTTTTACCCTGTCTATAAAATCATCACATAACTTCAGAGCCAAAATACCCGGTCTGTCGTCCTTCTCTTTGCCTGTAAGCTTGAAAAAAAGCAGACATAATTTTGATGCCCAAAGGCTTATAATAAAACGAAGCATTATTTTTACCATCCAATAGCATTTTATTTTGCATACCTTGCTATGCCATTCTACAATACACCCATTTAAAAATCAAGTTTTTGTTGCTGACTTGTATTTCTTATATTATATTTCTTAAAATAGTTTAATTTTTAAATTGAATATATGGTGAATATATTGTATTATAAATATATATTTACATTGAAGCACATAGTTATTCATTTTGATATCCATCTAAAGAATTTTTATTCATTAGCTTTGATATCAGTATATTTAAATATCAGGGAGACGGGTTATGAAAAAAAGAATAAATCAAAAAGGAAATGAAGGCTTTACCCTTGTTGAGCTTATTGTTGTAGTAGCAATTATAGCTATTCTTTCCTCAGCGGTGGGATTAGCAATTATACGCTACATACAAAAGGCAAGGGAAGGAAATGTGCGTGAGGAGGCAAGGGTAATACATGATGCAGGTCAGCACGCATATGTTAATATGGTTGCAAGCGATACAGATTTGAATCTTGTAAAAACATTTACAAAATCTAATGGCAGCACAGTCCCTTGTGGTGTAGTTACCAACTATCACCTGGCATCCGTACAAAGAGGAGATACAATTAATCCAAATGCTGCCGACTATTGTGACTACCTTATTGCAAAAGATATTTTGGAATCTCTTAGCAGCAACAATCCGGGTGGATATAACTTTTTAAATTTTAATGGTGCCGTGTACAATCCTATCGGTATGGTATGCTCCTCATTTTCTAATGCATATGATTGTCCCGGAGTTATCGTAGTATATGATGTAGAGGGAAATATAGTCATGCTGGAATACTACAAGGAAAATGTTCTCATTCACTTTGAGGATGGCGAATTTAATGTAAGTACCAGCACTACATTTACAGGTACAGACAGAATACAGTAAAATTTATCTTACCTGAGGTACTTAAAATGCTTACATACTCATTTGAAGATATTGGAAATGATACCTTGTACGAACACTTGTATAAGGCTGTTAAAAACGACATACTAAATGGTACTCTTACTCCCATGCAAAAACTCCCGTCAAAGAGGAGCTTTGCAAAGAATTTAAGTATAAGCACTATTACCGTTGAAAATGCATACTCTCAGCTTTTAGCTGAGGGTTACATTTTTTCTATCCCAAAAAAGGGCTATTATGTTTCAAATTTTTCCAATCCTCTGCTTCCAAATATTGATAATAAATCTGATTTTCATAATACTGGTATTATTCCTAATTTCCCGAATGCCGATATTAAGGCTAAATCTCTCGATACTGACATTATAAACAGCCACGACGCGCTTAGAGATGACAGCGGCATAAATCTTACCGCCAATCATATAAATGCCGATAATTTTCCTTTTTCAATTTGGTCTAAGCTTATTCGTGAGGTTATTTCAAATGAAAAAAGCTCTCTCATGAGACCTCTGCCAAGCGCAGGCTCATATGAGCTTCGTAGCTCCATAGCAAAGCATCTGTTAGACTACAGAGGATTAAAGGTGAGTCCTGAACAGATTATAATAGGTGCAGGAACAGAATATCTTTACAGTATAATTATTCAGCTCATGGGACGTAAGCTTGTATACGGATTAGAGGATCCCGGATATAAAAAGATATCCAAAATCTACAACAGCCATAAGGTGGCGTGCACATATATACCTATAACTGCCTCAGGCATAAATATGGATATTTTAAAAGAGAGCAACGCTGATATAATGCATATTTCACCTTCCCATCACTTTCCTACAGGAATTGTAACATCAGTGGGAACAAGATATAAGCTTTTAGAGTGGGCAAATGAAAATAAAACCCGTTACATTATAGAGGATGATTACGACAGCGAATTTCGCCTTGTGGGAAAGCCCATACCTGCCCTTCTTAGCATTGATAACCATGAAAAGGTAATATACATGAACAGCTTTAGCAAAAGCTTAAGCTCAACCATAAGAATAAGCTATATGGTTTTACCTGTACAGCTTATGAAAATATATAATGAAACCCTCTCGTTTTATTCATGCACGGTGTCAGCCTTTGAGCAGGCAACACTTGCAAAATTTATAAGCGAAGGATATTTTGAAAAGCATATAAACAGAATGAGAAACTATTATAGAAAGCTTAGAGACACATTACTTAATGCGATACGGAAAAGTCCGCTTAATTCTAACTGTACAATTCTTGAAGAAAACTCAGGACTTCATTTTCTCTTAAAAATAAATACCGATAAATCAGATGCACAGCTTAAAGAGGATGCCAAATCAAATGGACTTATTATTTCCTGTATGTCAGATTATTATATGCATCACCATGTAAACGACAATGAGCACATCATTATTATTAACTACTCGGGAATAGATGTAAATGACATAAATTCCATAATTGAAAAGCTGTGTCAGATTATTTAGCAGAAGTAACACATAAAAAAATGCCCAGAGCCGGAATCGAACCAGCGACACGAGGATTTTCAGTCCTCTGCTCTACCAACTGAGCTATCTGGGCAAATTTCATTATTCTTTTGTTTAAATATTAAGCTGTGCTTAATAAATAGTAGCGGGGACAGGATTTGAACCTGTGACCTTCGGGTTATGAGCCCGGCGAGCTTCCAGACTGCTCCACCCCGCGATATTATGTTATTACATTCCCCATTAATGGAGAAAATGGGTGGAGGTGGATTCGAACCACCGAAGCATTACGCAGCAGATTTACAGTCTGCCCCCTTTGGCCCCTCGGGAATCCACCCATTTAACAGATACATATGTATCTGAGAGCCGACGATCAGAATCGAACTGATAACCTGCTGATTACAAGTCAGCTGCTCT
>CAZWNL010000017.1:0-56445 GCA_964635615.1 uncultured Bacteroides sp. | reverse complement strand
CGGTTTACCTCATGTTTCGGATTGGTCGCTATCCGTATAAGTTCAGGAATGGCTTGTGCAGCATTTGCTTTAGCCTTTGCTACTGCACCTTTTAAGGAAATACGACTTTCTGAACTTGTATATTCATCGGGAAAATCTGCCGAAATATATATTTTTTCGGAAGTTTCCTCAATTTCGTAAAAATCCCCGATATACTCTTTCAGATATTCTTCGATAGCCGCCCAGTCATCCCGCACTTTTGCCTTAAACCGGATATCGTTGATCAGAACCAACTTTTTGCCATCGGCATCGGTTATGATATTTACATTTCTATTTTCAATCATCTCTTTTGTTTCCCTTTTTCTTTTCCCTTAATTTATAGACATTAAACTGATTTTTACATTGCGAGCTGCAAAATTCACTCCCTTTCCGGCTTGCGATATTATTCCAAAACAAATCCAAAAAGGGTAAGAAATTTTGTGGAATTACATAAAGATAAAATGAATAAATTGAGTGTAAAAGAAGCAAGCAAATATTTGTAAGTTTTTCATAAAAATAGAACAAATCCGAATTATAAGAAAAAGCTGTTGACGGGAATCGAACCCGTGACCTCATCACTACCAATGATGTGCGCTACCGACTGTGCCACAACAGCAACGTAATTAATTTAATTACAGACATGATAATACTTTATTTGTATTGCTATGTCAAGAAATTATTTTATAATTTAAGACCATCATACATTCCCTTAAACACAGCTTTAAGCTTCTTACGTCTGTTTTTTTCAAACAAAACAATCGTAGCTGAAAATTTTATTACAAAGAAAAAGGATGTTATTATTGCAAAAGTATTTTTTTCTTTTCTTGAAAGATAAAAACGGTTGCGCACAATATAATATTTGCGTAGGGCGGAATGGTTCTGTACCTTTACCGTTTTAAAAAGAAAACGATGAGTCGTAATTTTGCCAAGCTCATGGGTAAGGGAAATTGAGCCTATTCGGATAATCTTATAGCCATTCATTCTCAGACGGTCACAGAAATCAAAATCCACACCGTCAATAAACATTTTTTCATCAAAGCCGCTAAGCTGTTTCCAAGCTGCAAGGGATGTGAAGGAGCCGGAGGTTATACAGCGTTTTATTTCTTCGGTTTTATGAACATCTCCCTCAAGGATGCCCGCATTTTTGTCTACGATTGTAGGACAGAGTATACCGATTTTGCTTATGGAGGTGGAGTAGTTTATGTAACTTTCAATTATATCTGATGGGCAGACTGAGTCCTGATCTAATGTCAGAACCCATTTAACATTTTGTTCCTCTGCAATTTTAAAAATTTGGTTAAGCGCCCATGCGATACCATTGTTTTTTTGACTGAAATTTATAATCAGTTTATCAGAGTTATAGAAGCTATGCTCAATGGCAGCTTCTATGTCTGATTTATTTTTAGAGCCGTTGTCAACAAGAATAACATAATCAACCTGATTGATTATTGCATTAATGTTTTCCTTCATTCTGTTAATGTCCGGATTATACAGCACGATACCGGCAGCAGTTAAATCTTTCATTTTTTGCTCCTAATAGTAATGTTTTAATAGCAGTGAAACAAAATAGCAAAAAAGTTTGTTAAATCCACACTTAAAAGTCCGCATTTTATGCGTCTGTCAAAACACAGCCGAAGTGTGGAGCTATAAGAACTTCTATAATTTATAATGTCCATGCACAGCCTCCTGTTTTCATCAGTCAGGCAGTTGTTAATGCTTTCATAAATAAATGTGACCTGCTTTAGTGCTTCGTTTTTTCTTGATGTAAAAATGTCGAGAACGCTTGAAACTCTTTTTAGAATGCCTTTTCCGTGACCGGTTACCGTTTCGGGGTGGCGCCGTAAATTAATATAGCTTTTTCGGGAAAAGGTCAGCCTTCCGCCACATGCAAGAAAACTTATGTAAACTAATGCGTCATGGCTTATACAGTTTCCGCTCTTTTCCACCAAATCCATTTTCTTACAAATTGATAGGAGAGAGGAGTTAAATATCATTGTACAGCCTGATAATCTTGGACGTGTTACGGCACTGCCAAATTTTGCCCTGAGTCTTTTAAATACATTAGTATATTGAAAATTCATGTCTTCGTCCATGACATTTAAGGCGGAGGCATAAAGCTTAAGCGCATCATTTTCATTGAATTTTAATGCCTGTATTCCGGCAGAAAGCTTATTATTTTCCCAAATGTCGTCCTGGTCAGCAAAGGCATAGTAGTCATAATCATCAGGGGACGATAAAAGCAAGGTCCAAAAGCTGGCGGCATATCCAATATTTTTGCCGTGATATACATTTATATTTTTGTATTTATTTTCGTACTCATTAAGGATTTTTGATGTATTGTCATGTGAGCCGTCATCACGGATAGCAAGGCATACATCAACATGCTTTTGAGCCAGTATGCTGTCAAGCTGTTCGCTTATATATTTTTCACCATTATAGGTTGACATCATGACATAAACTTTAGGTTTCATAACGAATCCTCCCGTTCGGAAGCAAGTTCCTTATAAATAGCAAGCATATCCTTATGAACAATTGAAATATCAAAATTATCCCTGCACCGTTTTACGTTTTCGCTGCCAAGGGAATTTCTTATGTCAGGCTTTGTAAGCAGATAATCAAGCTTTTCTGTAAATGCGTTTATATCGTTTACATCAATGAGATAATCAGATGATAATGTTTCCTCGCCTGCACCGAGCAAATCACGGTTTCCACGTATGTCAGAGGCAATTATGGGAAGTCCCGCAGCCATTGCCTGCATAACACTCACAGGAAGCCCCTCCTGATAGCTTGTAAACAAAAATATGTCTGCAATATGATATATGTCAAGTATATCCGTTCTGTAGCCGAGGAAAAACACTCTGTCAGCTATATTAAGATCCCTCGCTAATTTCTTTAATTGCTCTGCAAGATGACCCTTGCCACATATAACCAATACGCTGTCATGATTTTTAATTCCTGCAAATGCACGTATGGCTCCCTCTATATTTTTGCGGGGGATAAGCTCAGCAACCGTTAAAATAATTTTTTTATCGGTGGGTATCCCAAGAATTAAGCATTTTGCGGTCTTATCCACATGTATTTTATTAATCATATCCGTATCAACGCCTATTCCCGGAACGTATCTGGCATTGGGATGTTTAAATTTATTACATGCGGCAGCGTAATCCTCATGATTTAAGGTGATTAAGCAATCTGTATAATGTGAAAGATATTTTTCAATATTGTAATATATAATATGGTTTTTTGCGGAAGCACCCTTAAAAAAGTGAAAGCCATGAACAAAATAGATTACCTTGGTTTTGTTCTGCTTTCGGGTTTTTTTCGCCGCAAGCCTTCCCACAACGCCGCCAAACGGTGTCTGTGTATGGATAATTTCATACGGATTCTCTGCAATATGTTTTTTTAACCTTGAAATGGATTTGAACATTTCAGGAATATGGGTAGGGCTTCTTGGAATTGAAAGGGGCAGTGGCTCTATTCCCTGTTCCAGAAGCTCAGTCTTAAATTCATTTATGCGTTCTTTCGTACTTGAGTTTCCATGATCAAAGTCAGCGGCAACGGTAATCTCGTAATTTAATGATTTTAAAATGGCAATGTTGTCTCTGTTAAAATGATCAATCATGGATGCGGAATTTGCAACCAGCAATGCTCTTTTGTTCATATAATCCTCCGGATAAATATTGAAAATATGGAAAAATTCAACATTTATATTAGCATACATTAAAAATTATACATTATATTTCCTTATAAAACAATTATTTATTCAATTGTAATAGTGTACATAAAACCCTAATATTTTTTCATTCTAAAATTATAGGAAAAAAATGTAAAAAAAGTGTGTATTTTGTATAAAAGTAGTGCAATATACGAAATATTGTGGTATAATTTATTTGCGTATAGTTTTTATTTGGTTTACATAAATTGACGTAACAGCGGATAAACAAGATTTCCAAGGAGCATTTTATGGATAAATTTCGTGTGGGAAAAAGAATAAATATTGTGATTATCCTAGTAATATCAATGCTTATTAACATTTTTCCGTGGCATTATGATATGACTTCAGATGCTGCCGCTACAGGCATTATTAAATACGGGAGTTATGTAAACTTCAGAGAGGGACCGGGAACAGGATATAGCATAAAGAAGGATCAAAATGGAGGCAATATTCTTTTGGATGGCGGCACACCTCTTGAGATACTTGCTACTGAAAAAGGTTCAGATTACACATGGTATAAGGTAAATGTTACATATAACGGTACGGTTTACACAGGATATGTATGTGCAGATTATGTTACTTTAAACGAGTCATCGGGAGGAGATGCACCTTCCCCTGATACAGATTTTGAGGCGTATTTAAGCAACCAGGGCTTTCCTGAAAGCTATAAGACAATGTTAAGAACGCTGCATGAGAAATATCCGGCATGGAGGTTTGAGGCAATACAGACCGGTATAAAATGGAGTACTCTTGTTGAAAAAGAAGTTAATCGCAATGGACAGATAAAGAATCTTGTATGGACATCAAATGCCTATCCTCACTATAATTGGCGCTCTACACAGGTAGGCTATAATTGGGCAACCGACAAATGGACTCCTTATGACGGAACTATATGGTTTGCTGCCTCAGATGAGCTTGTAAGCTATTATCTTGACCCGAGAACATATCTCTATGAAAATTATATTTTTCTTTTTGAAAGTCTTTCCTATCAGAATGGTGTGCAGACAAAGGAAGGCGTTGAAGCAATTCTTAAAGGTACATTTATGTATGATACCATACCTCCAAATGAGACACAAAAATATTCCGAGATTATTATGGAAGCTGCCTCTGCAAGCGGAGTAAGCCCGTATCATATTGCCTCAAGAATAAGGCTTGAAATGGGAACAACCGCAGGAACTGCTGCAAAGGGTAACAGCTCCAAATATCCCGGCATTTATAATTTCTACAATATTGGCGCCACTGACGGTGGCAATGCATTGGAAAAGGGGCTTAAGTGGGCATCTGAATCAGGAGCTTATGGGAGACCTTGGAACACGGTTAAAAAATCAATTGTGGGAGGAGCACAGTTCCTTGGAACTGCTTACATAAATGTGGGACAGGACACTCTTTACACCCAAAAATTTAATGTGACAAATAAGAGCTGTCTGTTCAGCCATCAATACATGACAAATGTTCAGGCACCTTCAACAGAGTGTCTTACAAGCTACAATGCATATAAGAACAATAATCTTTTAAATACAAGCATGGTTTTTAAAATTCCAGTTTATACCGACATGCCTCAGGCTGCTGTCACAAAGCCGGCAGATTCAGGCAACCCGAACAATTGGCTTTCGGCGCTTAATGTAAGCGGCTATCCTCTTGCGCCTTCATTTTCAGTAAATGAGACAAGCAGCTATTCGGTAACGGTGCCAAGCAACGTGGCAAATATAAATATATCTGCCACAGCAGTAAATGCAAAAGCATCCATAAGCGGAACAGGCAATAAGCAGCTAAGCTCCGGCTCAAATGTGTTTACGGTTTCCGTGAAGGCACAGAACGGAAATGTGAGAAATTACACGATTACCGTTAATCGTGGAAATCAAACGGGAGCAAAAAAAGGTGATTTAAATGGAGACGGAAAGATAACGGCTCTGGATATTGTGTTTGTGCAAAGAATAATTGTGGGAATTGACAGTGTAGATGAGGGAAGAAAGGCAATAGCGGACATAAACGGAGACGGAAAGATAACTGCGCTTGATATTGTTATGATACAGAGGCATATTGTAGGATTACAGTTAATTAATTAGAAGATTTGCCGTCGCTACAACGTACAGAGATGCTATAGCACCAGCATGTATGGTGGAGCAAAGCTTTAAATGTGATGATGTTCATAGGATGAGGAAAATTGTAATGAAAAAGATTGAGAAAAAAATTTTATCGTTTGTTATTATTTTGTTATTGTGTATTAATGTGCCCGTATTTAATTCAAAAGCGGCAGATGTAAATGTTACAATTGCACTTTCGGCATCTACGGTAAATGTGGGTGATACGGTTACTGCAACCATAAGCGTAAGCGGGTCAAATATATCTGCATACACAATATACGTGTCTTATTCATCAGGAATTTTAAGCTATAGCTCCGGAAGCGGCATGGTAAGCGGAGGAGGGGGTACTGCAATCATAAGCGGAACGGGAGCAGGTTCCGTAAGTATTACCTTTACTGCAATAAGCAGCGGTACGGCAAGTATATCAACCTCTGGAGATGATGCATGGAGTCTTGATGCAGCTCCGCTTTCCATATCTCATGCCGGTGTAAATGTCACGGTTATATCACCAAGCTCGACTGAGACACCTCCAACAACAGAAAAACCTGAAAGCTCAACTGAGGCGACAACAGAAAACACCACGGAAGCTACAACTGAGGAGGAAGATGATGGAAAGTGCTATTTAAAGTCCTTAAGCATTTCTCCCGGAACCCTTGAACCTGCATTTTCACCTCGTACAACCTCATATTTTGTACAGGTTGAGGAGGATGTTACGGCAATAGATGTAAATGCAATTGCGGAATACAGCTCAAGCAGAGTAAATGTGAGCGGCGCAAGCAGCATATCGCAGGGTGAAAACTATATTACCATTACTGTTACCTCTGAAAACGGTGCAACAAAGAATTATTATATACGGGTTATGGCGGGTAAGGAAAAGGGCGACCCTGCTGTCACAATAAACGGGAAAAAACTCGATTTTGTTTTGGACAAGGATATAGAGGATATACCGGAAGGTTTTAAGGCAGTTGATGAGACATACGAGGATTGGGATATTGTTGCCTTTCTGTCACCAAATAAAAAACTGTTGCTTGTATGTCTTGTGGATGAAAATGAAAAAAGAAGTCTATATATATATGATAAGGGAAAAAATATATTTACCCTTTACAAGGAGTATTTTGCAGGGGAAAACCGATATGTTATTCTTGCGTGGAGAGAGGATATAGCCCTTCCTGAGGGCTGTGAGGAGGCACAGCTTAGAATTGATGGTGAGCTTATACAAGGCTACAGGCTTGAGGGTGATTTTTATCTTTTATATGCCATGAATATAGAAGGTGACGAGGGTATATATTTGTATGATTACAAAGAAAAAACCTTTATGAGATATATGCAGATTACCGAGAAGCAGGAAACTGCAACCGAGACGGAGGCAACACCTGATGATGCCACCGCAGGTGATACTACAGATAAGAAAATGGAGAATGAGGGATTTTTTACAAGGCAGATGCTTATTTATTATCTTATGGGTGCTGCTGTGCTTATTTTGATTTTCCTTATAACGATACTCTGCCTTTTGTCAAAAAACAGAAGGCTAAGGAAAGCAGAAACGGTAGAGGATGCCTCGACGGAAAATTCGGAGACGGAAAATTTAGAGACGGAAATTCCGGAGATTAAAAATATGGATGAACCGGATGAGCTTCCAAGCATTGTGCAGCTAGAAACCGTACAGGTGGAAACAGCACAGGAGGAAATGTTACAGGAGAAATCGGTACAAGAGGAATCGGTACAGGAGGATATAAATAAAGAAGATGAAAATGAAGTAAATTCCGTTGATGAAGCAGATGAAAAGAGTGAAATCATAGAGGAAAAACCTGATATTAATGAGGAGAAAATCACAGAAGAAATATCTGAGAAAAAAGAAGAAATTTATGAGAAGAAAGTGGAAGCTAATGAGAAAAAAGAGGAAAAAATTGAAATAAAAAAAGAAAATTTTGATATAAACAAAAGTATGGAAGTAAATGCCGAACATGTAATAAATCCTGATAATCAGGCTGAAAATTATGCTGAATATGAAAAACAGTCACAGGAAATAAAAAACAAAATTAAAGTAAGCTATAATGCAAATCTGGACAGTGCATTTGATATTGATGAATAAACAAAGATTTGACGTACAGCAAGTTATTTGATAGTATAGGTTTAGTCAATTAAGAAGTGGAGGCATATATGGAAAGCGAAGTTGTTTCTAGGAATTTTATAGAACAGGAGATAGATAAGGACCTTAAGGAAGGTAAATATACAAATATTGTAACGAGATTTCCTCCTGAGCCTAACGGATATCTTCACATTGGGCATGCAAAGTCAATACTTTTAAATTACGGGCTTGCAAAGCAATATGGGGGTACATTTAATTTCAGATTTGATGACACAAATCCAACAAAGGAAAAAACAGAGTTTGTACAGTCAATTATTGATGACGTAAAGTGGCTTGGAGCGGATTTTGGAGATAAGGTATTTTTCGCATCAGATTACTTTGAACAGATGTATGAAGCCGCAATTAAGCTTATTAAGAAAGGCAAGGCATATGTGTGCGACCTTACTGCAGAGGAAATCAGGGAGTATAGGGGAACACTTACTGAGCCGGGGAAAAACAGTCCTTACAGAGATAGAACTGTGGAAGAAAATTTAAAGCTGTTTCAGGATATGAGGGATGGCAAATACGAGGACGGTTCAAAGGTGCTCAGAGCTAAAATTGATATGGCATCACCAAACATGAATATGCGTGACCCTGTCATATACAGAATTGCAAGGATGACGCATCATAACACAGGAGATAAGTGGTGTATTTATCCAATGTATGATTTCGCCCATCCGATTGAGGATGCAATAGAAGGGATTTCTCATTCCATATGCACATTAGAGTTTGAAGACCACAGACCTCTTTATGAGTGGGTTGTAAATGAACTGGAATACGAATACCCTCCAAGGCAGATAGAATTTGCAAAGCTTTATCTCAAAAATGTTGTTACGGGAAAAAGATATATAAAGAAGCTTGTTGAGGATGGAATTGTTGATGGCTGGGATGACCCAAGGCTTGTAACGATTGCGGCGCTTAGGAGAAGGGGATTTACGCCTTCTTCATTAAAACTGTTTATGGAGCTTTCAGGAGTTGCAAAATCCCAAAGCGAATCAGATTATGCAATGCTTGAGTATTGTATCAGGGAGGATTTAAAGCAAAAGGTAAACCGTATGATGGCGGTTCTTGACCCTGTTAAGCTTATAATAGACAATTACCCTGAGGATAAGGTGGAATATTTTGATATAGACAATAATCAGGATAATCCTGAGGCAGGAATGAGAAAGGTTGCATTCAGTCGTGAACTTTACATTGACAGAGAGGATTTTATGGAAGTGCCTCCAAAAAAATATTTCAGGCTGTTCCCTGGAAATGAAGTAAGATTAAAGGGGGCATATTTTGTAAAGTGTGTGGATTTTGAAAAGGATTCGGACGGCAATATAACAGTTGTTCACTGTACCTACGACCCTGAGACAAGGAGCGGTTCAGGCTTTGAGGGGCGCAAGGTTAAGGGAACCATTCATTGGGTAAATGCTGCAGATGCTGTGGATGCAGAGGTCAGGCTTTATGAGAATATAGTTGATGAGGAAAAGGGTAAGCTTAACGATGACGGAACATTAAATTATAATCCTAACTCGTTACAGCTTCGTTCAAACTGTAAGCTTGAAGCAGCTTTAGGAGATGCAGGACCGGGGGATTCATTCCAATTTTTAAGACACGGATATTTCTGTGTTGATACAAAGGACACGAAAGATGGTAAAATTGTGTTTAACAGGATTGTTTCGCTGAAAAGCTCATACAAGCCTGCATAATGGCAAGTAAATATTTTTTAAAATTAGGAGGATAACTTATGGGACTTTTTTCAGGTATGGAAAAATTTGGTCTTGGCAAATATAATGATGCACATATTATTGAGGAGGAAAAAAATGATGCCGATGAAAAGGCAAAAGCTGCAAAGCCGAAGCTGACGGAGGAGGACTGTTTATTTGATAAGCATTTTACATGTCCTGTTTGTGACTATCCGTTTTCCACAAAATTTGTAAGGGCAGGAAAGCTTAAGCTTTCAAGCAAGGATACAGATATGAGACCGATATATGAGGTTATGGATCCATTAAAATATGATATAATTACGTGTGATAAATGTGGTTATTCCTCACTCATAAAATATTTTGGAAAACTTTCCACAAGGCAGATGCGTGACATACGTGATCAAGTAGGCAACAACTTTTCAGGAATTGATAACAGCATGAGTGTATATTCATATGAAGACGCATTGGCAAGACATAAGCTTGCACTTATATGTGCCATGGTAAAGAAAGCAAAAAACAGTGAGCTTGGATACATATGCCTCAAGACATCATGGATATACAGAGGAATGAGAGAGTCACTTCCTGAGGAGGAAAAGGATAAGGCAAATGAGCTTTATCGTGATGAGCTTGAATGTGTGGAAAATGCATATGAGACATTCAGCAAG
The DNA here is from genome assembly GCA_964635615.1 of uncultured Bacteroides sp. GTDB lineage: Bacteria > Bacillota > Clostridia > Lachnospirales > Lachnospiraceae > Coprococcus_C. The sequence goes on along the minus strand of CAZWNL010000017.1, from coordinate 46,144 downwards.
GCACTTTCAAATGAGCCGTTGCCGATAGCCGGCATGGACGAAAATACTTTGAAATATCTACTTGCGGAGCTTGCAAGAAAACTGAAAAAATATGATGATGCTGCACGATTGATAGGAAGTGTAATAACAAACCGTTCCACAGGTGATAGGCTTAAGGACCAGGCACTTACATTAAAGGACCAGATTAAGGAAGAAATGAAGGCAGAAACGCCTTAATATCAACAATAATTTAGGGGTGGTTTTAATGGGGAAAACCAAAGTTTCCAAAAAAAATATAAAAAAGGTCAACAAGAAAAATAAGACAGAAAAAACGAGAAGCGTATACATTGTTATCTCAAAAACATCAACCTTACCTTCAAATGTAATAAAAATGTGGACAAAGGAGCCCTATGCACATACATCTCTTGCCCTTGATATAGAGCTTAATGAGATGTACAGCTTTGCGCGTAAAAAGCTCCACAATCCTTTTGACTGCGGATTTATATCCGAAGATATTACAACAGGTGTTTTTGGAAGGGATGTAGATACGGTATGCAGGGTATGCAGATTGCCTATAACAACAATGCAGTATAAAAAGCTTATTAAAAATCTTAATAAATTCAAGGAAAATAAAGCAGCATATAAGTATAATTACCTTGGCATTTTCGGAGTCATGTTCAATAAAGCGGTTGAGCGTAAATACAATTATTTCTGTTCCCAGTTTGTATTTTATATACTGCAAAAATCAGGTGTAAAAATGTTTAATAAAAAACCCGGACTGGTAAGACCTGAGGACTTTAGAACATGGAATGAGCTTGAAGTTATATATGAGGGAAAGCTTAACAAATACAGGGAATTTTTAATGATGAAAAGGCTTAAGGAAAAAGAAACAAAGGATGCAGGGACTGTGGGAGCTGCCCACAAGCAGGTAGCAGTAACAGCAGTAGTATAAAAAATGAGGCTGCTGCAGGAAAGCCCGTTTCCTTAGTGGGGCAGCCCAGCCTCATTTTTTATTCAACAATTGCCGAGTTCGTTTTTGTGATGCAGCGCGGAATAGAGTCCTTTGCGTTTTTCCACGGCTCGTCCTTGTACCTGTAGTCAAATTTATCAATAAACCAGCCTACGTCACCATTTACACGCTCCATATTTTCAAAGAAAACTGTGTTTAATGTGTTAATAAAATCTGTGAGGGAATCCTTTGAAAGCTTTGTTGGTGCGTAATCATATAAAATACCGTAATGCTTTACGCAAAAGCCCTTTGATGCCTTAAATTTGTCTTTAAAGGAGCTTTCCTTTTTCCATAAATGAAAAATTGTATCTATGTATCTGTCGAAGGTTCCGTTTATTCTGCCGCATATAAAGCAGCTATTGTCAAGCTTTTTTATATATTCACCCACCGAGGAGGCGGAGGCTTTTTTGAAAAAGCCTGTGGATGCGGGAGTATTTCCCTCGCTGAGTGCCTTTAAATCCTTAATAGTTTTATCCGTGTGGGTTTTAAGCATGAGGGCAAGTCCAAGCTTGTTTTTATTGGCATTCAGGATTTTGATGTGGTGTGTACAAAATCCCAGCTTGTCCGTCATGGCGCGGTTATCATCCTCCATGTAGCTTGGTCCCATTGTATATTCAATTGCGTTTTGTTCAAGCTGTCTGCGCATGGCACATATAGGACATTCGCAGTCCGAATCAAATGCATCGTTTACGGGTATTGTATAAAGCTGTTCAGCCATATGTATCCTCCTTTATGAAAATATATTATAATAATACAATACATAAGAAAAATATGCAAATTATATACCTACGCCCAGGTAGCATCTCTTTGATATTTCGACTATTTGTGGTAAAATTCCTCTATGTATTTTTGTGAAAATTAAGTAATATTTTGAAAGGTTGATGAATATGAATATATATTGCAGAGATAATGACCTGATACTTGAGGATGTTCCGGATTTTGACATAGAGGATACATTGGAATGCGGGCAGTGCTTTCATTTTACAAGGCTTGCCGAAAAGGAGTACGACCTTGTGGCATTTGGAAAATACCTGCACATAAGACAGTGTGGGGAGGGGGAAGCCTCAAAGGCAAACAGCTTTATTTTATATGATACATCCATGAAGGATTTTAATGAGACATGGAAAAGCTATTTTGACCTTGACACGGATTATGGAATTATAAAAGAGAGTATAATTAAGGCAGATGCAAGACTGGCGGATGTTATTTTAAAGCATTCGGGAATACGGATATTAAGGCAGGATTTTTTTGAGACGCTTATATCCTTTATCATATCCCAAAATAAGCAGATTCGCCATATAAAGCAGATTGTGCACATCATATCCGAGAAATACGGTCAGCAGATTCTCACAACGAGCGGAAGGACTGCATATGCTTTCCCGACTGTGGAGGAGCTTTTTAATGTAAGTGAGGAGGAACTTCGTGAGTGTAAGGTTGGATTTCGTGCACCGTACATAAGACAAGCTGTATGCAGGGTGCATGAAAAGGAAATTGAGGGTGATATGCTTAAGAATATGCCGTTTTATGAGGCGAGAGAACGCCTTATGTCAATAAAAGGAGTGGGAGAGAAGGTTGTAAACTGTGTTCTGCTTTTCGGACTGTCTTTTACCTCTGCTTTTCCTGTAGATGTATGGATGAAACGAATTATGGAGGAAATGTATTTCCATAAGGACACAAAAAAGGATGTAATAGAAACGTTTGCAGCCGAGCTTTTTGGTAAATATGCAGGATATGCACAGCAATATTTATTTACATATGGGCGTGATATGGGAATAGGAAAATAGGAATATTGTATTAACTTTGTGTATAATTTGTAAAATTTTAAATTAGGGGTTGATTTTTTCCATAAATTGTTTAAAATAATACTTATGTTAGCACTCAAAAGAAGTGAGTGCTAAAAATAGAATATAATTTTTAGGAGGAATATAAAATGAAGTTATTACCACTTGGAGACAGAGTTGTTTTAAAGCAGTCAGTAGCTGAGGAAACTACAAAGTCAGGAATTGTGCTTCCGTCACAGGCTAAGGAGAAGCCACAGTATGCAGAGGTTGTTGAAGTAGGTCCGGGAGCAGTAGTTGATGGTGAGAAGATACCTATGGAGGTTAAAGCAGGCGACAAGGTTATTTATTCAAGATATGCGGGAACAGAGGTTAAGCTTGGCGATGATGAGTATATTATTGTTAAGCAGTCAGACATTCTTGCTGTTGTTGAATAAAAAGCAGCACATAAAATACTATAACTTCTGCTGTTATGAAACAGTATATACAATATAATTTTTATAGGAGGCATAAATTAAAATGGCAAAGGAAATTAAGTTTGGAGCAGAGGCTAGAAAGTCTCTTGAGGAAGGCGTAAATAAATTAGCAGATACAGTGAGCGTTACACTTGGACCTAAGGGTAGAAACGTAGTACTTGCAAAATCATTTGGAACACCTCTTATTACAAATGATGGTGTGACAATTGCAAAGGAGATTACATTTGAAGATGCATTTGAGGATATGGGTGCACAGATCGTAAAGGAAGTTGCAACAAAGACAAATGATGTTGCAGGTGACGGTACTACTACAGCAACGGTTCTTGCACAGTCCATGATTAACGAGGGTATGAAAAATCTTGCGGCAGGCGCAAACCCAATCGTTTTAAGAAAGGGTATGAAGAAGGCATGCGATGCAGCTGTTGAGGCTATTTCAGAGATGAGCCAGAGCATAAGCGGCAAGGAGCAGATTGCAAGGGTTGCATCTATTTCAGCAGGTGATGATGGTGTTGGTGAGCTTGTTGCAGACGCTATGGAAAAGGTATCAAAGGACGGAGTTATCACTGTTGAGGAATCAAAGACAATGAAAACCGAGCTTGACCTTGTGGAAGGTATGCAGTTTGACAGGGGATATGTTTCAGCTTACATGGCAACTGATATGGAGAAAATGGTTGCAGAGCTTGATGACCCATACGTGCTTATTACAGATAAGAAAATTTCAAATATCCAGGATATTCTTCCACTTCTTGAGCAGATTGTTCAGGGAGGACAGAAGCTTCTTATTATTGCTGAGGATATTGAGGGCGAGGCGCTTACAACCCTTATTGTAAACAAGCTTCGTGGAACCTTCTCAGTAGTCGGCGTTAAGGCACCTGGTTATGGTGACAGAAGAAAGGATATGCTCAAGGATATTGCCATCCTTACAGGTGGTGAGGTTATTTCTGAGGAGCTTGGATATGACCTTAAGGAAACTACAATGGAGATGCTCGGTCGTGCAAAGAGTGTAAAGGTTGCAAAGGAGAATACTGTAATTGTAGGCGGATGCGGCAACAAGGAGGATATTGAGGCAAGAGTTAATCTCATTAAGAATCAGCTTACTGAGACTACCTCTGAGTTTGATAAGGAGAAGCTTCAGGAAAGACTTGCAAAGCTTGCAGGCGGTGTAGCCGTTATAAGAGTCGGTGCTGCAACTGAGACAGAGATGAAGGAGGCTAAGCTTCGTCTTGAGGATGCCCTTAATGCTACAAGGGCTGCTGTTGAGGAAGGAATTATTGCAGGCGGCGGTTCTGCATACATTCATGCAATCGGTAAGCTTAAAGCTCTTGCAGATACACTTGAGGGTGATGAGAAGACAGGAGCAATGATTGTTTGCAAGGCAATGGAGTCACCTCTCATGCACATCGCTGAAAATGCAGGGCTTGAAGGTGCAGTTATCGTAAATAAGGTTAAGGAGTCTGAGGCAGGAGTCGGCTTTGATGCATATAAGGAAGAATATGTAAATATGATTGAGGCAGGAATTATCGACCCTGTTAAGGTTACAAGAACAGCACTTCAGAATGCTACATCAGTAGCTTCAACACTTCTTACTACTGAGTCAGTAGTAGCTGATATTAAGGAGGATGTTCCACCAATGCCGGCTGGCGGAATGGGTGGAATGGGCGGAATGGGATATTAAAATTCCCAGCCCCGATGCTTTTAGGAATATATAAAAACAAAAACGTTTGAGGACGTAGTGGTACTAAATTAAAGTACCGACGTCCTCAAACGTTTTTTAGTTAAGTGGGAAATCTGTAGCAAATCTTATTGTTGTACCATCATAGAAAAAAGTGATTTTGTGTTTCGATTGATTTATTAAGGAAAATGGCATAAAATGTAAGCATGTGTTTATTTGATATTATAGGCTTGTGACGTTTGAAAAAGGAGTTTTATTCATGGCAGACGATATTAAATATAAAAAAATAAATGAGGATTTGCAAAATCAGATTAAAAGTGACAGGGAAAACCACAGGCTAAATCCTTATGCCTTTAAAGATGAAAATGCAATAAGAAGAAATAAGAAAAAAGATAAGGCTAATTTGTGGCGTCCTGTGTTTGTGAGGGATGTTGAAAAGATAATGCACTTGCCATATTACAACAGATATGCTGATAAAACGCAGGTTTTTTCCTTCAAATATAACGATGATATAACAAGAAGGGCGCAGCATGTTCAGATTGTTTCAAGAATTGCAAGAAATATCGGTGCAGTTTTGGGATTAAATTTAGATTTAATTGAAGCTGCCGCTTTGGGACACGATATCGGTCATACTCCCTTTGGACATGCAGGTGAACGGTTTTTAAATGAACTGTATCATAATGAGACAGGTAGATATTTCAATCATAATGTCCACAGTGCAAGAGTTTTAGATACTATATTTGCAAGAAATTTTACAATGCAGACACTAGACGGGGTTTTATGTCACAACGGCGAGTTTGAGCAACAGGAATACAGACCAAGATATGATAAAACCTTTGAAGATTATGATAAGGAAATTGAGGAATGTTATACAGAAGGCAAGCCTGCAATTGACAGGCTTATTCCCGCAACCCTTGAGGGATGCGTTGTAAGGATATGCGATATGATTGCATATTTGGGAAAGGACAGACAGGATGCTGAATTAGCAGGAATGATTGAGAAGGATTATCCGTTTACAACGGAAGCAATCGGGAAAGAAAATGCCATGATAATAAATAATCTTACGGTTGATATTATTGAAAACAGCTACGGGAAGGATTACATACTGCTAAGCGGGGAAGCCTTCCGTGATTTAAGTAAGGCAAAGGAAGAAAACAATAATGTTATATATAAGGATAATAAAATTAATGCACAATATAACGATATAATTAAACCGATGTTTGAGGAGTTATATTACAAGCTTCTTTCGGATGTGGAAAAAAAGGATGAGAATTCCATAATATATAAGCATCACATAAATCCGATTGGCAGCTCATTAAAGAAATATCAGGACATTGACTATCTGGAGGAGGAAAATAATCAGATTGTGGTTGATTACATAGCAAGTATGACGGATGATTATTTTATTTCACTGCATGAATATCTTTTCCCTGGCAGTCAATACAAGATTGAATATGAGCCGTACTTTTAGAAATCATATTAAAAAAGCAGGTGAAAAAATGTATATATACAAGAAAAAAATTCTTTATTCGGACATAGATGCAAATTCTAATATGTCGATTGAAGGCATAATGGATGCCATTCAGGATTGCATTAACATTAATTCGGAAGCAATCGGCAAGGGCATAGCCTACATGCACGGCACGAAAAAGGCTTGGTTTGCCATAAGCTGGAATATTGAGGTTAAAAGATTTCCCAAGCTGTTCGAGGAGCTTGAGGTTAAGACATGGCCGTATGCCTTCACTACGTCAATGGGCTATAGAAATGTGGTGATTACAGATGCAAAGGGTGAGGACATTATATGTGCCGATTCCTTTTGGAGCATGGTGGACATAGCTACAGGAAGACCTGTAAAAATTGAGGAAAGTGATACGGAGGGGTACGATCTTGAGGAACAGTATCCAATGGCAAGCCTCGGAAGAAAAATCAAGCTTCCCGATAATTTTTCTGACGAGGAGACGGTAAAGGTTAGAAAATCATATATAGACTTTAACGGACATATGGGAAATGCAAAATATATTCAGCTTGCAGACGAATACATTCCGCAGGGAGCCGTTGTTAAGCGTATAAGGGTCGAATATAAAAATCAGTCAAAATACGGAGAAAAGCTTCTGCTTGCCACGGCAGTTGAAAACACGGATGAGGGACAGAGAGTTGTGGTTAAAATATCCGGAAACGAGGCAAAGGATATTAAGGCTGTGGTTGAGTACTTATTGTAGAAGTTATCCTGCTAGTGCGACAGCTCCAGCAGGATAACTTATCTGAAACATATCAGTTACAGGGGGAGAATACCATGAAAATTATTCATTGTGCCGATTTGCACCTTGATTCAAAATTAAATACCAATCTGGACGGGGCAAAAAAACGTGAGAGAAAAGCAGAGCTTTTAAATACATTTACACGTCTGATTGACTATGCCGTGAAAAATGACGTGAAGGCAGTTATAATAGCAGGTGACATGTTTGACACGAAGAATGTTTCCGTTACGGCAAGGAATACTGTAAGTCAGGCGATAATAAGCAATCCCGATATAACCTTTTATTATCTTAAGGGAAACCATGACGTAGACGGCTTCTTAAATCAGCTTGAGGTTATACCTGATAATTTAAAGCTTTTTGCAGATACATGGACGTCTTATGAATTATGCGGTGATGATAAAGACATGGAGATGAGTCCTTCAAAGGATAATACCCATGTAAACAGATGTAATGTAACGATAACAGGCGTTGAGCTTAACAACGATAACAGCAGTTACATTTACAGCGCACTTGTGCTTGACAATGATAAAATAAACATTGTTGTGTTACACGGTCAGGAGAGTAATTATGCAGTAAAGAATAAGACAGAAAATATAAGTATCGGTGACCTTAAAAACAAGGGAATAGATTATTTGGCCCTTGGGCATATTCATTCCTATAAAGAGGAAATTCTTGATACAAGAGGGGTATATTGTTATCCGGGATGCCTTGAGGGAAGGGGATTTGATGAATGTGGAGAACACGGCTTTGTACTTCTTGATATAGATGAGGAGAAAGGAAACATAAAAAGAAGCTTTGTTCCCTTTGCAAAGAGGAGACTGCACACTGTATATGCAGATGTTACGGGCTGCATGACTACACCTGATATTTCTGAGGTGATAAAGGGTGTTCTTGACAGGGAGGATATACCTGAAACGGATATGGTTAAGCTTGTTCTTACAGGGAAGGTTGACGCACTGTGCGAGAAAGATATAAGCGTTTTGTTAAGTCAGCTTCAGGGGGATTATTATTTCCTTAAAATATATGATGAGACAAGCCTTGCGGTTGATTTTAATGAGTTTAGGCATGACGAATCCCTGAAAGGTGAATTTGTGAGAACTGTTATGGACGACGACAGCCTCACGGAGGAAATGAAGGCGGAAATTATAAGGTGCGGTGTTTTTGCACTTTCAGGGGAGGAGATAATTTAACATGAGAATTATGGATTGTCATATAGAAAACTTTGGTAAATTAAGCGATGTCTCCTATAGCTTTGATGCAGGCTTAAATGTTATATGCGAGCCTAACGGTACAGGAAAAAGCACCCTTGCTGCTTTTATTAAGGTTATGCTTTTCGGTTTTTCAGGGGAGAAAAAAAGAAGCGACCTTGAAAATGAAAGAAAAAGATTTAAGCCTTGGCAGGGCGGTGTCTATGGAGGACATCTTACATTTGAGCATCATGGAAAGACATATAAGCTTGTACGAACCTTTGGAATAAAGGAAATTGATGACACATTTGCACTTTATGATAATAAGACAAATATGCAAACAGATGAATTTTCCGACTGTATAGGTGAAGAGCTGCTTATGATAGACGAGGGCTCCTTTTGCAGAACGGTTTACATTGCCGCAGGAGACTGTGAGACGGAGGGCACGGACAAGATAAGTGCAAAGCTTGGAAATCTTGCAGATAATACAGATGATATAAATAATTATGAAACCGTAAGTAAAAGGCTTGGAGATATAATAAATGCAATGTCTCCCAAAAGAAGAACAGGCTCTATATATAAGAAAAAGGACAGGCTTGGAGAGCTTAAGGAAAATGTAAGAAGGGGAGAGGCAGTAGAAAGAGCAATATCAGAGCTTACAATAAAAAGGGATGAGGCAGGGCTTAGGAGAGACACGCTTAAAAAAAAGCAGGAAAAGCTTCAGGAGCAGCTTGATAAGGAACTTGCAGATACGGGTTTGATAAACAGTAAAAGAAGCTATGATGATATAATAAAAAGATTAAATGCGGCAAAGGAAAAATATGAGGAAAGCTGTGGCTATTTTAAAAATGGCATTCCAAATGATGCCGAGCTTGGGGAATATATAAGTAAAAGTGTCAGACTTGAGGGATATAAAAATAATCTTATATCCTATAGAAGAAAAAATGAAAATAATGAAACAGCAGATTTTGCATTTGACAGCTTTCAAAACGGTTGTCCCAGCGAACAGGAAATAGATGAGCATATAAGCCTTTATAATATGGCAAGAGAACGGAAAAATATACTTGGTACAAAGAAAGCATCTCTTTTGACCTTTGAAATTGTCTCCAATAAGAAGGAAAGTAATGCCGGGAATATTTTAATGGCGGTTTCAATTGTATTCATTATTGCAGGTATGTTTTGGACTGTTTCGTCCATGCTTGGAATTGTGGCTCTTGCCTTGGGAGTGGTAATACTTGCCGTGGGAATAATAACTTCAAAAAAATGTAAAAATAAAAATGCTGATAATGAGGGACTTTTAAGCTTATTACATGAAATAGAAGCGGATGAGGAGTACATACAAAATGCAGATAAAAGGCTTGGGGATTTTGCAGCTAAATACAACCTTACCGTGAGAGAAGATGACGCATCATATTTATACAGGCTTAAGTCCGATGTAAATGATTTTAAAAGGTATGAAAGTGACAGGCTGGAGCATGACAGATTATTCGAGGAAATAAGTACCTATATAAAGGGGCTTGGCTTTGATGTCGGCAAGGATGTGCATGGACAGCTTTTAAATTTTAAGGACATGATGAAGGAGATTTCCGAGGCAGCAAAATGGTGTGAGAGGGCAGAAAAGGAAAAAAATCTTTTTGAGGCAAATCATGATGTTAAAATGTTTAAGGATATAAGTGAGGAAAAAGGCTCTCTTGACAAATACAACATCGAGCTAAAAAGTACAGCCAGAGAACTTGAAGCGGTAATAGAAAGTATTTCCCATTACAACCGGCAGATAGATAAGAACTTGGAGGAGAGGGAGCTTATTTCAGAGGATGAGGCAGAGCTTGCAGTTTTAAGCGAGGAGATAGCTGCTGATGAAAAAAGGCTTGAGGTTATAGCAAGGACCAAGGAGTATCTTGACAGAGCCAAGGAAAGCTTTACTGCGAGGTACATGCAGCCTGTTATGAAAGGCTTTGAAAAGTATTACAATATGCTTACAGGCGGGGATGCAAAGGGTTACAGCATAAACGCCAATTTGGAGGTGTCGAAGGAGGAGCTTGGGAATTATAGGGACATAAAGCTTTTAAGCAGCGGATACAGGAGCCTTATAGGAGTATGTATGAGAATGGCTCTTGTGGAGGCAATGTATAAAGAAGAAAAGCCATTTGTTGTCTTTGACGACCCCTTTGTTTATTTGGATGATGATAAGGCTTCCTGTGCAAGGAAGCTTTTGGATGATATTTCTATGGAATATCAGGTTATATATTTTACATGCAGTAGGAGGTAACTATTTTGAATTTAGAGGAATTAAAAGCTTATGAGATGATTGAAAAACAGGATTTACCGGAGGTTAAGGGAACGGGATATGTTTTAAGACATAAGAAAACGAAAGCAAGGGTATGTGTTGTATGCAATGAGGACAACAACAAGGTTTTTACAATAGGATTTCGGACGCCGCCTGAGGATGATATGGGAATACCCCACATTATGGAGCATTCAGTTTTGTGCGGCTCAAAGAACTTCCCTGTAAAGGACCCGTTTGTTGAGCTTTGTAAGGGCTCACTCAATACATTTTTAAATGCAATGACGTATTCGGACAAGACGGTATATCCGGTGGCAAGTCTTAACAAAAAGGATTTTCATAACCTTATGCATGTTTATCTTGATGCGGTTTTTTATCCGAATATATATGAGCATGATGAGATACTTATGCAGGAGGGCTGGCACTATGAGGTGGATGAGGTAACCGGTGATTTAAAATATAACGGTGTTGTTTTCAATGAGATGAAGGGTGTATTTTCATCACCTGAGCAGCAGCTTTTCAGGGCTGTTGAGAAGTCCCTTCACGGACATACCGCATACAGCTATGAGTCAGGCGGTGACCCTGCATATATAACTGACCTTGACAGGGAGACATTTCTTGATTTCCACAGGAGATATTATCACCCGAGCAACAGCTATATTTATCTTTACGGGGATATGGATGCGGCGGCAGAGCTTGATTTTATCGACAAGGAATATCTTTCCTCATATGATTATCTGGAAATAGCTTCTGAGCTTACGGATGAGCCTGACTTTGCGGGGGCAAAGGAGGTAAGGGAGGAGTACAGTCTTTCGGATGCGGAGGAGGAACGTGATAACACATATCTTACTTATAACGTATCTGTGGGAAAGAGTACAGACAAGAAGCTTTGTATGGCATTTGCGGTAATCGAGCATGCGCTTTTGGAGGCACCCGGAGCACCCTTAAAAACTGCACTTATTGATGCGGGTATAGGAATGGACGTTTTTTCCTCCTATGATGACGGAATAAAACAGCCGACATTTTCGATTGTTGCAAAAAATGCAAATGAGGATGACAAGGGCAAATTCATAAGCATTATTGATAAAACACTTGAGGGTATAGTAAAGGACGGAATCAATAAACGTTCATTTCTTGCCTCAATAAATTATTTTGAATTTAAGCATAAGGAAAGTAATTTTGGCAGATATCCAAAGGGGCTTATGCTTGGACTTAATGCATTTAACACATGGCTTTACGATGATAATATGGCACTGACAAATTTTTCACTCAATGAGATTTTTGACGAGCTTAAAAGCGATGTGGAAAAAGGATATTTTGAGGAGCTTATAACAAATTACATCCTTGAAAACAAAAATAAAACCTACGTTGTGCTTGCTCCTAAAAAGGGACTTGGCAGGGAACTTGAGGAGCGTGAGAGGGAAAAGCTTGATAAATATAAGAAAACCCTTACGGAGTCCGATCTTTCCGACATAAAGAAAAACATGGAGGCACTTAAAAAATATCAGAGCGAGCCAAGCAGTCAGGAGGAGCTTAAAACAATACCTATGCTTGAGATTTCGGATATTGACAAAAAGGCAAGGACAATAAATAATCAATTTTCTGAGATTGAGATGGTTAAGATTGTAAGCCATGACATTTTTACAAACGGAATAAGTTATGTAAACTTAAACTTTGACATTGGAGATATTGATTACGACAAATATCCGTATATTTCACTTTTGGCAGAGATTTTCAAATATGTTGACACTGAAAATTACACATACAATGAGCTTGCAAATGAAATTAATCTCCACACGGGAGGCATAGGCTTTGACGTTACTGTTTCAAACACTGAGGTCATTGACAAAATAAATGTTCATTTTATTGTGAATGCAAAAATGCTTGACGATAAGCTTGACAGGGCAATGGAGCTTATAAATGAGATTTTGTTTACATCTAAGCTTGATGACAAAAAACGTCTGCAGGAGATTATATGTGAGACAAGGGTAAATCTTAAAAATGAACTTGTGGCTACAGGACATACAACAGCCGCAGGAAGGGCGCTTTCCTATGTATCTCCATTAGGTGTTGTGAAGGAGCTTACGGAGGGTGTTGATTATTACAAATTCTTAGAGGCACTTGAAAAGGATTTTGACGCAAGATATGAGAAACTTTCGTCAGACTTAAAGTCAATTTTAGGCGAGGTTTTAAGACGGGGCGGACTTACAATATCCTACACGGGAGACAAAAATCCAAAGGATATTATGGGTGCATCCGTTACGGAGCTTTCAAAAAGGCTTTCCACAAGGGCAAGGTTTGATAATCCTAAGGTTATAAAGCCGCAAGTTTTAAATGAGGGATTTAAAACCGCAAGTCAGGTACAGTATGTGGCAACCGCAGGAAACTACAAGGAACGGGGACTTGAATTTAAGGGAGATTTGTATGTGCTTCAGTCAATATTCTCATATGAGTATCTGTGGCTTAACGTCAGGGTGAAGGGCGGTGCATATGGATGCATGTGTGCGTTTGCAAGAAGCGGAAATGCATATTTTACCTCCTACAGGGACCCAAATCTTATGGAGACGTACAATATATATAAAAATGCGCCTGAGTATGTGAGAACCTTTGATGCAGAGGAAAGAGATATGACAAAATATGTTATCGGCGCAATAAGCAGGCTGGACGCTCCTCTTTCTCCGTCTGCTGAGGGTGCATTTTCCTTTGCGGCATATCTTATGGGAATAACAGATGAGGATTTGCAGAGGGAGCGTGATCAGGTGCTTGCGGCAAATGCCAGCAGCATAAGAGGTCTTGCGCCGTATGTTGAGGCTGCTGTGGACGGAGGTCTTATTTGTGCAATCGGAAATGAGGATAAGATTTCTGCTGCGAAGGATAATTTTAAGGTTGTGGAGAGTGTATTTTAAATATGACAAACAATTACAAATCGGGCTTTGTTGCCATTATAGGCAGACCGAATGTGGGCAAATCAACACTTATGAACCGCCTTATCGGACAAAAAATTGCCATAACAAGCAGCAAGGCTCAGACAACGAGAAACAGAATACAGACCGTATATACGGATGATGAGGCTCAGATTGTTTTTCTTGATACACCCGGTATAAACAGGGCGAAAAACAAACTGGGAGAATACATGATGAATGTGGCATATGGCACACTCACAGAAGTTGACATAATTATGTGGCTTGTGGAGCCTACGACATTTATCGGTGCGGGAGAACGGCAGATTATAGAGACGCTTGGAAAGGTGAAAACTCCTAAAATACTCGTAATTAATAAGACGGACACGGTAGAGGAAAAGAAGATATTTGATGCCATTGAGAGTTATAAGGATGTATGTACATTTGAGGCTATCGTGCCGGTTTCCGCCTTGAAGGGCAAAAATACAGAGGAGCTTTTAAAAGCTCTCAAAGCTCTGCTGCCATACGGACCGCAGTTTTATGACGAGGACACCATAACAGACCAGCCGGAAAGACAGATTGTTGCTGAGCTTATAAGGGAGCAGGCGTTAAGACAGCTTGACAAGGAAATACCACATGGAATAGCGGTAGTTATTGACAGCATGAAGGAACGTATAAGCGGCAGAAATGGCGGTAATAACAGAGATGGCAGTGGCAGTAAAATTATTATAGATATAGATGCAACCATCATATGTGAGCGTGACTCCCATAAGGGTATTATAATTGGTAAGCAGGGAGCAATGCTTAAGAGTATAGGCACCAAGGCGAGAATAAGCATGGAAAACCTCCTTGATGCCAAGGTAAACCTAAAGCTTTGGGTCAAGGTGAAAAAGGATTGGAGAGACAGCGAGATACTGCTCAAAAATTACGGATATGTACAAGGCAGGGATTAATTGCGGAGCTGTTACAGCCATGCGTAGATGGGTCATGTGCGGAGATAAATCATGAAGGAAGAACTTATTGTAAACGGAATAGTTTTATATGCAACTCTTGTGGGAGAGTACGATAAACGTCTTGTGGTGCTTACAAAGGAGAGAGGCAAAATAACAATATTTGCCAATGGCGCAAGACGTCCCGGCAGTCAGTTCCGTGCGGCAAGCCAAAGCTTTGTCATGGGAGCGTTTACCGTTACGGCAGGGAGAGATTACTATAATCTTCATAAGGTTGAGGTCAGGGAATATTTCAGTGAGCTGCCACTTGATATGGAAAAAATGTGTTATGCCTCATATTTTTGTGAGCTTATGTCCTATTATACAAGAGAGGGCGATTCCTGTGTAAACAACTTAAATCTTCTTTATGTCACTTTTAAGGCATTAATAAAGGGAAGTATGCCTAACGTCCTTATAAAAGCAATATACGAAACAAGGCTTATGGATATAGAGGGGGAAGGGATACACTGTTATTCCTGCGTTAAATGCTCATCAAAGGAAATTACATATATAAGCAGTAAACGAGGGGGACTTTTATGTGACAAATGTGCAAAGGAGTTAAATATTACAAAAGGGGTAAGTCCCACAATTGTTTATACACTTCAGTTTATACAGTCGGTGTCCATTGGACAGCTTTATGGCTTTTCACTTTCAGACGATGCCATGAAGGAGCTTATAAATGTGACTGACAGCTTTTTAAATGAGCATGTAGATAAAAAATTTAAGTCGCTGGAGATTTTATCGTCACTTGCCTGACGTAAAAATATAAATTTGGGAGATGTCTGCAATACATGTTTGAATTTAAAGCTTGCAATATTTGGATATTATATGTAAAATAAGTGGCATGTGCTAGCAGGATATATCCTGCCTAAGGATAGGATTGTAAAATTTTCCTATAAATAAATACGAGAGGTGTGATTTGGATAATGGAAAAGACAATGGACAAAATAGTAGCGCTTGCTAAATCAAGAGGATTTATATATCCGGGCTCAGAGATATACGGAGGACTTGCCAATACATGGGATTACGGAAATCTCGGCGTTGAATTTAAGAACAATGTAAAAAAGGCTTGGTGGAAAAAATTTATACAGGAAAATCCATATAACGTAGGCGTTGACTGTGCTATACTTATGAACCCTCAGACATGGGTTGCATCAGGACATGTTGGAAGCTTTTCTGACCCGCTTATAGACTGTAAGGAATGTCATGAGAGATTCAGGGCGGATAAGATTATAGAGGACTTTATGCAGGAAAACGGTATTGCCTTAGAGGGCAGCGTTGATGCATGGTCCAAAGATGAAATGGTAAATTTTATTGAGGAAAAGAATGTATGCTGTCCAAGCTGCGGCAAGCATAATTTCACTGATATAAGAGAATTTAATCTCATGTTTAAAACGTTTCAGGGTGTTACTGAGGATTCGTCCGCTACGCTTTATCTCAGACCTGAAACGGCGCAGGGTATTTTTGTAAACTTTAAGAATGTTCAGAGAACATCAAGAAAGAAGATTCCATTTGGTATTGGACAGATAGGTAAATCCTTCAGAAATGAGATTACACCTGGAAACTTTACATTCCGTACAAGAGAGTTTGAGCAGATGGAGCTTGAGTTTTTCTGTGAGCCTGACACTGACCTTGAGTGGTTTAAATATTGGAAGGATTTCTGTATCAACTGGCTTAAGGAGCTTGGCATGAAGGAAGACGAGATGAGATACCGTGACCATGATAAGGAGGAGCTTTCCTTCTACAGCAAGGCGACAACGGATATTGAATTTTTATTCCCATTTGGCTGGGGTGAGCTTTGGGGAATCGCTGACAGAACCGACTACGACCTTACACAACATCAGAATACCTCAAAGGAGCCTATGGAATACTTTGATGATGAGAAGAAGATTAGTTATGTTCCATATGTAATTGAGCCATCACTTGGAGCTGACCGTGTAACCCTTGCATTTCTTTGTTCTGCATATGACGAGGAGGAACTTGAAGGAGGAGATGTAAGAACAGTACTTCATTTCCATCCGGCACTTGCACCTGTAAAGATAGGTGTGCTTCCACTTTCAAAGAAGCTGAATGAGGGTGCGGAGAAGATTTATACAGAGCTTTCAAAATATTATAACTGTGAGTTTGACGACAGAGGTACTATTGGAAAACGATACAGAAGGCAGGACGAGATTGGAACTCCGTTCTGTGTAACCTACGATTTTGACTCTGAAAATGACGGTGCGGTAACCGTAAGAGACAGAGACACAATGGAGCAGGAGAGAATAAAGATAGAGGATTTAAAGGCTTATTTTGAGAAGAAGCTGTATTATTAAATAGAAACATGGAAAATGTACAAAATGATATGATTTAGAAAAATCGGCAGTATATGCTACGAGTAGTATACTGTCGATTTTTTCTTTGCTTGTTTGTCAGAAAAAAGATATTGCACAATATTATTATAAGAAAATGTTATATTTGTTCACAATTTAGTTTGTTTAATTTTAGGTAGTACTCATAGTAATATAAATAGTATTTGAAGTACTAAAAGTGGTACAAAGTTATGAGGTGATTTTTAGGGGATGCTGTTGTATAATTTTATTGTATGTAAGATTTTGAAAATATAACGCAGAATATGTAATAAATCATAGCATTATAATTTAAATTATCATAAATAAAGGGGGTAAAAAATTATACAATGATAACTTGTAAATATGTAATTAAGAAAGATATATGAGGAAAATAAGCATGAAAATTAAAAAAATTGGAATTTCAATATGTTTATTAGCAATGGTATTAGTTTTTTTCGGAAATACTGTAGGAGCAACTGCAATTTATAATGGTACGGCAAAAGTTAATGTTACATCGGGAAATTTAAATCCTTTTGCGGGTGATACAGCAGAAGCATATTGTTATGCTTGTGTTGAAGGTAATAGGAATACAAATAGAAACCCAAATAGTAGTGTAACAGGAAACGGTTACATATTTTATTATAGCCCAACAAAAATGGAATATTGCACATATAATTTTAGTAATACAGGTACTATAACAAAATCAGGAGAAAAATTTGTGATAGTAAAAAAGAAAGGAAAGGAACTTGATAAAAAATACGAGGATGTATATGCAATGTCAATATATTGTAATTTTACGCTTACATGTAATAAATGTGGGGCATATGAAACCTGTACAAGAAATGCCATAGAATAAAGGATAATCGGCAATGAACTACATATATTTTTTGTTACAAAAAAATAAAGAGCGATTTGTCACATTTCTCATGTATACCATACTGATTGGTTTGTTTACAGCTTTTTTTGGTTTTACATTAGGGAATGTCAGTTATGAAAATGAGAGTGTAAAATTACTTAAGGATATGGAAAATTGTTGTTATATCCGCCCATATGTTACGGATTCATTTATGTCAGATGATGAAAAAGGGTTTATTACATTGGATGAATTACCGCAGAAAGTTGATTTTACATATGATGCAGGGGTTTTTCGCTTTATGGAAATATATGGCGAAGATTACGAAGATATCGTATCATCGTCACAGCTTTTTGCTACACATATAAACTGGAATTTATCAGAGGGCAAAGGGTTTACTGACAATCCTAACGAGGTTATTTTATTAGGTAATAAAGGATATTATCAGGTGGGAGATATAATAAGTATTAAAAATATTGATGATGAAATTATTTGTCAATGTGAGGTTGTGGGAATAAACAGATATCCTGTTTTTTTGTCCGAAGGCATAGATTTGGGTACAAAAGATGAAGATGATGATTTTAAATGTCAAATAACTTGTTATTCTTTGATGGAAAATTACAGAAACGATGTGGATGGAGAAACATTGTTTCTGAATCCAAAGAATCCATTGGCATATAATTATAATAGTAAAAATGTTAACTATATTTTTACAGCTAAATCTGATATTCCAAATAATAAAGAAGTATTTCGTGAGTTTGCGGAGTATGGAGAATTGGATTTAGTGAGTGACCTGCAACAGAACAAAATATCCTTTTGGGATAGAGATGAGTCTATACTTGAGATATGCCTTTTGATTATATTCATATGTGGAGTCATTGTGCATAATTATCTGTCAATTGTAAAAAATCAAAGAGAATATGGTATTTACTACATGCTTGGAATGAGTTGGAGCAAGCTTGTTGCCCTGTTGTCACTTCAAAATGTATTTGCCTTTGTATGCGGCTTTTTACTTGGAAGCTCATTTGTATACCATGGCTCATTACGTCAGGATTTATTATTTATATGGAAAAACCAGTTTGGTATTCTTGCAGGTGTTTTGGTGATTTATCTCATATCAATCGTACCCATTTCACTTAAAATGCGTAAACTGGATCCTGTTGAGTTGATAAAAAAAGAGGAGTAATATGTGGAAATTATTAAAAGAAAGCATAAGGCATTATAGAAAATTGATTATTGCATGTATTATAGTTACAATGCTTGTCTATGGTGCGACACAGGTGATGCTTACATATTATTACCACGATATTATATCAAATCAGGACGAAACAAGATACAATCAATGCGAAATTTCTTTTTCTGAGCCGGTTGCTATAAGTGAGCTGTCATATGTGGAAGATTATTGTATTCAAAATATACCTGATTATGACATGTTAGCATATATTGTGGATGAAGTAGATGGATTTAACATCATCGCTGTAAAGCGGGGAGATGAAGCAAAACTTTGTAAAGATGCCGAAGTACTCAAAGCTGATCAAGCAATTGTCATGTCCGTTTTTTTGCCCATCTTCGAGGAAATGTACAGTGGCTACATAGGAATTTCGACATCAAATGTTGTGGTATGCGGATGCACACCGCTTTTTGTTGGAGCTATTGTATCTTTGGATTCAGCAAAGTCGGAGGCGGTAAGCAGTATGGTTATATCCTGCACAAAACCGATTACACATAGCGACAGGGTTAAAATTAAAAAAGCATTTAAAGAAATAAATGTTGAGGCTCATATAAGTTACATGACAGAGTTTAAATGGCTGTTAGGAAATGTGGAATATTATAAAGCTTCGGTTATGCTTGGACTGGGAATCATTATTTTTGCATTGCTGTCAATTGGAATATTGGTGAGCTATACGATTCAGAAGCAGAAAAAGGAAATAATTATATTTATGCTCTGCGGAGCAAGTATAAGGCATCTGCGGCGGTTTTATATAGGAGAGTATATGCTTATGCAGTTGCTATCTCTGCTTTTGGGATGTGGGGCAGCGTTTATGATGGTAAAATTTATGGGAATATTTGAATTTAATGATATGTATGTTCTGCCATTTATTTTGTGCATTATTATTTCTGTATGCTGTGGACTGATGGAAGTAATCACGATTAACCGGTTGCTTAAAAAGGACATAAATGTACAGTGGAGGAAGATTGTATGACATTAGTTAAAATGAATAAGATTAGTAAAATATACAATAAGGGTAAAAAGAATCAGTTCAAGGCATTGAATGAGGTTGACTTCAGTGTCGATGAAGGAGATATGATTGCCATAAGAGGAAGCTCGGGGGCAGGAAAATCTACATTGCTTCATATCATTGGATGTATGGATACACAAACCTCAGGTCATTACTATTTTTGCGGAGAGTATGTAAAAGATATGACTCAGCAGCAAAAGGCAGTAATCCGAAATAAAAAAATTGGATTTGTATTGCAGGATTTTGGACTTTTGGAATACCAAAGTGTATTGGATGCCGTTTCATTGCCACTGTTGTTTTCGAATGAAATACCTGTAAATAAAATGAAAAAGCACTGCTTAGAATATCTGGCTGAGGTTGGACTTCAGGGGTATGCAACAAAAACTGTAAATGAGCTTTCTGGAGGAGAAAAACAGCGGGTTGCTATTGCAAGAGCATTGGTAAATAATCCGTCGCTTATTTTGGCAGACGAACCTACAGGTGCACTTGATGAGGAAAATGCTTACAATGTAATGAAGCTTCTCCAGAAGTTAAACGAGAATGGAAAGGCTGTAGTAATTGTCACTCACGATACAGATATGGCAAATATGTGCAAAACACAAATTACAATGAAATATGGGGAACTAAAAAGTGCTGATGAAAAATAAGTTTTGTAATGTAGTATAATGACAAAATCAAAAGTATGGTGTATAATTTGTATTCAATAGGAAATTTTTTAGTATTTTTTACGTATATTTGTTCTGTCAGAAAATTCTACAAAAGAGGGGAGATTGGGGAATGTATGACAAAATTGCCGTTGGAAGGAGACTGAAATGTCTTCGACATATGACAGGGAAAACACAAATGGAAGTATCAAAGGAAATCGGAGTATCGATTGAAACAATTCGTAAACTGGAGCAAGGGAAGAAGGGGGCATCTATGCAGGTCTTAGATTCGTTGAGGGATTATTATGGTTCTAAGATGGATTTTATCCTGTATGGTGATAATTAAATATGAGATTTATGCTGTCTGTTCGCTATATGGGACAGACAGCTTTTTTATTTTTTATTCGAACAGCTTTTTTTAAAAGCTTTTGTAAAAAGTGTGTTTTTATGCTTGACAATAACTATATGTAGTGATAGATTATCTATATGGATTAGCACTCGTATTTAATGAGTGCTAATAATAAATGAAAGGGTGATGAAATGGAGCTGGATGAGCGTAAGAAGAAAATTCTTAAAGCCATTATAGCCAATTACCTTGAAACCGGTGAGCCTGTAGGCTCGCGTACAATTTCAAAATACACGGATACGGATTTATCACTCAGCTCGGCAACAATCAGAAATGAGATGGCTGACTTGGAGGAGATGGGCTATATTGTCCAGCCGCATACATCAGCGGGAAGGATTCCGACAGATAAGGGCTACAGATTTTATGTAGACAGTGTTATGGAGGAGAAGGCTGATGTCGAGGAGGAAAAAAGCTCACTGCTTGAGCGTGTTGACAGAATGGAGCTTTTGCTTAAGCAGGTAGCAAAGGTGCTTGCCAGCAATACAAATTATGCAACGATGGTTACTGCTCCAAAGTACAGGAAAACCGTTAAATTCATACAGCTTTCCAAGGTCGATGCGGATAACCTTTTAGCAGTTATTGTTGTTGAAGGAAACATCATCAAAAATAAGATGATTGAGGTAAGTGTTGAGCTTGATAACGAGGATGTTTTAAAGTTTAATATTCTGCTTAATACATTTCTTCAGGGTGCGTCATTGGAGGATATTAACCTTGAAATGATTCAGGCGATGAAGACACAGTCCGGTGAGTATGCGCCTATTCTTGAGGATATTTTTTCAGGTATTGTTGATGCGATACATGATGCAAATGAGCTTGAGATATACACAAGCGGAGCTACAAACATACTCAAGTATCCTGAGCTTGGTGATATAAGTAAGACAAGTGAGCTGCTTGAAAAGTTTGAGGATAAGAGTGAACTGTCACATCTTATAGAAGAGACAACAAACAAGGCGGACGGTACAGGTATTCAGGTGTATATTGGAGAGGAAGCCCCGGATCAGGATATGAAGGATTGCTCAATTGTAACAGCAACCTACAAGATGCCTGAAGGAGCAGAGGGAACCATAGGTATTTTGGGACCAAAGAGAATGGATTATAAAAAAGTAGTCAGTACATTAAAAAATCTGACTATAGAATTAGATGAGATATTTAAGAAAAGCAAAGGGGTGAATAATGATGGCTAAGAGTAATAGCTCAAAGAATGGAGAGGCCGGTAAAAAGGTTGCAACGAATCCTGAGGTTAAAGATGTAGCCGCAGAGGATGTTGAGGTAACTGCCGAGACACCTGTCGAGGAAGGTACGGATGTACAGATTGACGAGGTGGAGGAAGTATCTGCCGATGATCCTGAAAAAGCTATGGATGCAAAGCCAAAGCCGGTTCCTAAGGGAAGTAGAAGGGGCAGTAAGTCACTTATGATAGAGCTTGAAAAAGCTAAGGAGCTTGCCCAGGGAAATGAGGATAAATATAAGAGACTTCTTGCAGAGTTTGACAATGCAAGGCAGAGGAATGAAAAAGAATCCAAGAAAATGTATGACATAGGTGCAAAGGAGGTTCTTGAAAAGCTTTTACCTGTTGTAGACAACTTTGAGAGAGCCCTTGAAAGTGTTCCTGAGGAGGATATAGACAGAGCCTTTGAGCAGGGCATTGACAAGATATACAGACAGCTTATGGTATCTCTTGAAGATGTGGGGGTAGTACCTATGAATGCAGAGGGAACAAACTTTAATCCTGATTTTCATAATGCAGTTATGCATATAGAGGATGAACAGTATGGGGAAAACATTATTGTTGAGGAAATGCAGAAGGGTTACATGTATAAGGATCAGGTTTTAAGACATAGTATGGTTAAGGTTGCAAACTAAAATGACAATACATTTTAACAATAACTTATAACAAAATATAAAATGGAGGAAAATAAAATGGGAAAGATTATTGGTATTGACTTAGGAACAACAAATTCATGTGTAGCAGTTATGGAAGGTGGTAAGCCTGTTGTTATCACAAATGCAGAAGGCTCAAGAACAACACCTTCAGTAGTTGCATTTTTAAAGAACGGAGAGAGAGTTGTCGGTGATGCAGCTAAGCGTCAGGCTGTTACAAATGCAGATAAGACAATCGCTTCTATCAAGAGACACATGGGTTCTGATTACAAGGTAAATATTGATGATAAAAAGTACTCACCACAGGAGATTTCAGCTATGACCTTGCAGAAGCTCAAGGCTGACGCAGAAAGCTATATCGGTGAGAAGGTTACAGAGGCAGTTATTACTGTTCCTGCATACTTTACAGATTCACAGAGACAGGCTACAAAGGACGCAGGCAAGATTGCAGGTCTTGATGTTAAGCGTATCATAAACGAGCCTACAGCAGCAGCACTTTCATATGGTCTTGATAATGAGGAAGAGCAGAAGATAATGGTATATGACCTTGGTGGTGGTACATTTGATGTATCTATTATCGAGATTGGTGATGGTGTTATAGAGGTTCTTGCAACTGCTGGTGATAACATGCTTGGTGGTGATGACTTTGATAACGCTATAACAGATTACATGCTTGCTGAGTTCAAGAAGAATGAGGGTGTTGACCTTTCAGGCGACAAGATGGCTATGCAAAGATTAAAGGAAGCAGCAGAGAAGGCTAAGAAGGAGCTTTCATCATCAACTACTACAAACATCAACCTTCCTTTCATTACTGCAACAAATGAAGGACCAAAGCATTTTGATATGGATCTCACACGTGCTAAGTTTGATGAGCTTACTGCACACCTTGTTGAGAAGACAAGAGAGCCTGTACACTCAGCTCTTAAGGATGCCGGCCTCACTGCTTCAGAGATAGATAAGGTGCTTCTCGTTGGTGGTTCAACACGTATTATAGCTGTTCAGGATATGGTTAAGAAGATTACAGGCAAAGAGCCATTCAAGGGTATCAATCCTGACGAGTGTGTTGCAATCGGTGCATCAATTCAGGGTGGTAAGCTTGCAGGTGATGCAGGAGCAGGTGAAATTCTTCTCCTTGATGTTACTCCACTTACACTTTCAATTGAGACTATGGGCGGTATTGCAACTCACCTGATTGAGAGAAATACAACAATTCCTACAAACAAGAGTCAGATATTCTCAACAGCACAGGATAATCAGGATGCAGTTGATATCAATATTGTACAGGGTGAAAGAGAGTTTGCAAGAGACAACAAGAGCTTAGGAAGATTCAGACTTGATGGTATTGCTCCGGCAAGACGTGGTGTTCCTCAGATTGAGGTTACATTTGATATCGATGCAAACGGTATCGTAAATGTTTCTGCTAAGGACCTCGGAACAGGAAGGGAGCAGCATATTACAATCACCTCAGGTACTTCACTTTCTGATGAGGATATCGAAAGAGCAGTTAAGGAAGCTGCTGAGTATGAGGCACAGGATAAGAAGCGTAAGGAAGCCATCGAGGTTAGAAATGATGCCGATGCTATGGTATTCCAGACTGAGAGAGCTCTTTCAGATGTTGGAGATAAGCTTTCAGCAGCAGACAAGAGCAAGGTTGAGGAAGACTTAAAGGCTCTTAAGGAAATTATAGAAGGAACAGACCCTGATGCAATGACAGAGTATGACGTTGAGAAGATTAAGGCAGGCAAGGAAACTCTTATGAATAGCGCACAAAATCTGTTCTCAAAGCTTTATGAGCAGAATGGTCCGGGAGCAAATGCAGGAACAGGAACCGGAACTCCTGACTTCTCAGATGATGATGTTGTGGATGCTGATTACAAAGAGATATAATTTTAACCTTAAACTATTAATATTTCTAAGAAAGAAATTATGGGTGAATTCAGATGGCTGATAAAAGAGATTATTATGAGGTGCTCGGCGTTGCAAAAAACGCCGATGATGCCGAATTAAAAAAAGCATATCGTAAAGTAGCAAAAAAATATCATCCTGACACTAATCCGGGAGATCAGGAAGCCGAAGAAAAGTTCAAGGAGGCTGCCGAGGCTTATGCCATACTTTCTGATCCGGAAAAGAGGTCTAAGTATGATCAGTATGGTCATGCAGCCTTTGATCAAAATGGCGGTCCGGGCGGATTTGGCGGATTCGATTTCGCAGATATGGGAGATATTTTTGGAGATATTTTCGGAGATATGTTCGGTGGCGGTTCAAGACACCGTCAGTCAAACGGACCTGTTAAGGGTGCCAATATAAAGACAACAGTTCGTGTTACCTTTGAGGAGGCTGTTTTCGGTACACAGGAGGAGCTTGAGCTTCCTCTTAAGGATGAGTGTGATGTATGTAAGGGAAGCGGCTCTCAGCCGGGACACCAGCCTGAAACCTGCTCAAAATGTGCAGGAAAGGGTCAGGTTGTATTTACACAGCAGTCACTTTTTGGTATGACAAGGACTGTGCAGACATGTCCTGATTGTAGCGGTTCAGGAAAAATTATTAAATATAAGTGCAGTAATTGTGCAGGCACGGGCTTTGTTAAGAGCAAGAAAAAAATTCAGGTTGCCGTTCCTGCCGGTATTGACAATGGTCAGAGCATCCGTATAAGAGAAAAGGGTGAGCCTGGTATAAATGGCGGAGGACGTGGTGATCTTCTTGTTACGGTTTTGGTTGACAGACATCCCGTATTCCAAAGACAGGAGTATGACATATACTCCTCTGAGCCTATAAGCTTTACACAGGCTGCATTAGGCGGAAGAATTACAATAACTACAATTGACGGACCTTACGAGATAGACATAAAGCCTGGAACTCAGACTGATACAAAGGTTAAGCTTAAGGGCAAGGGTGTACCTACTCTCCGTAACAAGACGGTAAGAGGCGACCATTATGTTACTCTTGTGGTACAGGTACCTGATAAGCTTACGGAGGAACAGAAGTCAATACTTAACCAGTACGCAAATACGACAACCGTAAATGCAAGGTCATCAACGGATTCAGCAGGAGGCTTCAGCTTTGGTGACCATAAGAAGAAAAAGGGATTTAAAAAATTATGATGTGGACACAAATAACAATCAATACAAGCTGTGAGGCTGTAGATTTACTCAGTGCCTTTCTTGATGGGAAGGGCGTTGAGGGAATTATGATTGAGGATAATGTTCCACTTACCGATGAAGATAAAAAGGCTATGTATGTAGACATTCCGCTTATGACAGGCGAGGATGACGGTACGGCAAGGGTATCATGCTTTGTTCCTATGGAGCAAAAGGGTGACGTATCGGATATGGAAAATATAAGCCTTGATATTGAACTTTTAAAGGCGGATATAGCGGCAGAGCTTATCCGCCTTAAAGAGTTTATACCGATAGGTTCAATGAGCATTGAAACTTCAATCACCGAGGATACAGACTGGATGAATAACTGGAAAAAGTTTTTCAAGCCATTCAGACTGTATGACAACATAGTGATAAAGCCTACATGGGAGGAACTTGAGGATAAAAGAGACGGGGACATAGTAGTGGAAGTAGACCCGGGAATGGCATTTGGTACAGGCACCCATGAGACGACAAAGCTTTGCATAGGACAGATAAAGAAATATTTGAAAGCCGGTGACACAGTGTTTGATGTGGGCTCGGGAAGCGGAATATTGTCAATTATAAGCTCATTTTTAGGGGCTGGCTTCGTGCACGGAATGGATATAGATGAGGTTGCAGTAAAAGCTGCTAAGGAAAATGCAGAAATCAATGGTATAGGTGAAGATAAGCTTGTGTTTACGTGCGGAAACCTTTTAGGTGAAAATGTTATAGGCAGGGATGATTCTTACAGTCTGACAGGTGCCTATGGGAAACAGCCGGATATTTCTGACAATCCATATTTGAACAGAAAATATGATATTGTGGTGGCAAATATACTTGCGGATGTAATTATTCCATTGTCAGCGGTAATTGGGCAGTATTTAAAAAAGGATGGCTGCTATATAACCTCAGGCATTATAAAGGAGAAGGAGGAGTCAGTATCACAGGCTTTGTTATCAAATGGTTTTAAAATTATTGATACGCTTTATATGGGGGAATGGGTTTCAATCGTTGCTTCTTTCCAGAGGTAAGCAGGGATGCTGAAATGTGCAAATGCACAAAAAATAGTAATGGCTATTGAAGTACAAAAGATTTAGTAGTAAAATACAATTACTAAAATTTGTGCAATGCACACAAATAAGGAGCGATACTATGGAAATTAAGAGAGATGCATACCTTGAACAGTTAAAGATAAGAAAAGATAATGGAATGATTAAGATTATCACAGGAATTAGGAGATGCGGGAAATCCTTCTTGTTATTTGTATTGTTTAAGAAGTATTTATTGGAGAATGGTGTGGATAATGAACACATTATTGAGATTGCGCTGGATGGCATTGAAAATGATGAGCTGAGAGATCCGAAGAAGTGTTATCAGTATATTAAAGGTACAATGAAAGATGAACAGAAGTATTATTTACTTTTGGATGAAGTACAGTTTATGCCACGATTTGAAGAAGTGCTGAACAGTTTGCTTCGCATAAGCAATATTGATGTATATGTAACAGGCAGTAACTCTAAATTTTTATCAAGTGATATTGTAACTGAATTTAGAGGTAGAGGAGATGAAATCAGAATCTATCCGTTATCCTTTGCTGAATTCTATGATGCTTATGATGGAGATTATGATGATGCTTGGAATGAGTACATGATATATGGCGGACTTCCCCAGGTAGCACTGTTTTCTACGGAAAGGCAGAAAGCAGAATATTTAAAGAATATTTTTACAAATGTTTATATCAAGGATGTAGTAGAGCGAAATAAGATTCAGAATGTTGATGAGATTGGAACTTTGGTGGATGTTCTTGCTTCTGCTATAGGGGCGCCTACAAATCCAACCAAAATATCAAATACTTTCAAAAGTGAACGAAGTATCAATTATAGTAATAAAACCATATCGAACCATATTGATTATTTGGCGCAAGCATTTTTGATTTCTAAAGCTAACCGATATGATATAAAAGGTAGAAAATATGTGGGTGCAAATCTGAAATATTATTTTTCGGATGTGGGACTTAGAAATGCCGCATTGAACTTTAGACAGCAGGAACCTACTCATATTATGGAGAACATTGTCTATAATGAATTGCTTGTGCGTGGTTACAATGTGGATGTTGGTATTGTGGATGTATTTGCAAAGAACAGTGAAGGAAAGAGAGTTCATAAGCAGTTAGAGGTTGATTTTGTTGTAAATCAAGGTAGCCAGAGGTATTACATTCAAGTGGCTTATGATATGACTTCTGAGGAAAAACAGACACAGGAGTTTAATTCATTAAGAAATATTCCGGATTCATTCAAGAAGATTGTTATAGTAAATGGAACGAAAAAGCCTTGGAGAAATGATGAAGGATTTGTAATCATGGGTATGAAATATTTTCTTCTTAATGCAGATAGTTTGGAGTTTTAATAGAGATTAATATTATAATGCGGCATATATTTATTCATATATTGAAACCGATAGATTAGCCAAGAAAGGGGTATTCAAATCATTCTGCTCTGCAAAATTCAATAAACCAGCTAAGAGCAGCAGGCTTTTGTTTATTTTCTGAGTAAATAAAGCCTACGGCTCTTTTTTTAATTTCATTCTCTAATGGAAGCTCTACAATAACACCTGAATTTAACTGCTCGGCTGCAAATTCTCTCACAACGCTTGCAACACCCATACCAATAGATGCAAAATCAATAAGCAGGTCCATGTTGTTTATTTCAAGTACTTGATTCGGGTATACACCATTCTCAGAAAGATAAGCGTCAATATGGGTTCTTGTAATGTTGTTTTTTTCAAGAAGCATAAGGTTGGATTTTTCCAAAATTTCCTTCGTTGACATGGAGAATATACCGGTGGATGCGACTTCCCCCAAATCATTATCGGTTTGTGTATTCTGTATCTCGGTTGACATAAGGTTTGTATAGTTTCCCATAAAAATCCAAGGATTATTTGGTGATGTGTCCTCCTCCTGCTCCCTGAGGTTAAGGTTGTCCAAATAGGCTCTGCTTGCCACAAAAATATCGTGTATTTCAGCAATAGGCTCAAAATGAAATCCGTTTGGAATATTTGTCTCACATATGAGACCTATATCAATTTTATTCTCCTGCAAAAGTTTTATAGTATCTACTGTAGAATGGCAGTCTATAAACATTTTGACGTGAGGATTTGCGACTATAAAATTCTGAAGATAATCGAGAAGCACAAATTTACAAAGTGATGTGCTTACACCGATTCTAAGTTCACCTATCCCAAGCTCATTTATTCTTTTAATTTCCTCCTCGCCTTGTGTGATGCTGTCAAAAGCTTTGGAAATGTGATTATATAAAATTTCACCCTCGGCAGTAAGCTTAACACCTTTTGATGTTCTGTCAAAAAGCTTTGTGCCAAGTCCGTTTTCTAAATTTGAAATTGCCTTGCTGATGGCAGGCTGGCTTATGAAAAGGGCTTCGGCTGCATGGCTTATATTTCCCTTTTTTGCAACGGTATAAAAAACTTTGTAATTATTTAAATTTTCGTACATAGTAACACTCCTTATATGGTGCGTTGTATAAAATCTACATTTCGCACTTTAAAATAGCAGGTTTTGCAACAATTTAAATGTATTTTTAATATATCATACAAGAGATATAACTTCAAGTTATAATAAATATCAATAATATATATTTTTATTATAATTTTTAAGTGATATAATTAAGTAAAAAACAAATTTGATATGTTTTGGAGGAAAAGGTTATGGGTATGACTATGACACAAAAAATTCTTGCTGCACATGCGGGACTTCCCAGCGTTACGGCAGGACAGCTGATTGAAGCTGATTTGGATTTGGTACTGGGAAATGATGTAACAACACCGGTTGCCATTCATGAAATGGAAAAGTTCGATAAAAAGGAAGTGTTTGACAAAGAGAAAATTGCTCTTGTAATGGATCACTTTACTCCAAATAAGGATATAAAGAGTGCAGAGCATTGTAAATGCGTCAGAGAATTTTCATGTGCCAATTCCATTAAGAATTTCTTTGATGTGGGAGCTATGGGTATTGAACATGCGCTTCTTCCGGAACAGGGACTTATAGTTGCAGGAGAGACATGTATCGGTGCTGATTCACACACATGTACATATGGTGCACTTGGAGCCTTTTCCACAGGTGTAGGAAGCACGGATATGGCGGCAGGAATGGTTACAGGCAAGGCATGGTTTAAGGTACCGTCTGCAATTAAGTTTAATATAGTAGGGGAAAAGGCACCTTGGGTAAGCGGCAAGGATGTTATACTTCACATTATCGGTATGATTGGTGTGGATGGAGCACTTTACAAGTCGATGGAGTTTGTAGGTGAGGGTATAAAGAACCTTACAATGGATGACAGATTTACAATCGCAAACATGGCGATTGAGGCTGGAGCCAAAAACGGCATATTCCCTGTAGATGAGCTTACGGTTGAATATATGAAGGATCATTCGTCAAAAAGCTTTACTAAGTATGAGGCTGATGAAGATGCGGAGTATGATGAGGAATATACCATTGACCTTTCAACACTTAAGCCGACAGTTGCATTTCCGCATCTTCCTGAAAATACAAGGACAATAGATGAGGTTGGCGATATTAAGATTGATCAGGTTGTTATCGGCTCCTGTACAAACGGACGTATTTCAGATATGAGAATTGCGGCAGAGATTATGAAGGATAAGCATGCGGCAGATGGCGTGAGAGTTATTGTTATTCCGGGAACTCAGGACGTATACCTTACAATGATTAAGGAGGGACTTACCGAGATATTCATAAAGGCAGGCGCAGTTGTGTCAACCCCTACCTGCGGTCCTTGCTTAGGCGGACACATGGGCGTTATGGCGGCAGGAGAAAGAACGGTGTCAACAACAAACCGTAACTTTGTAGGTCGTATGGGACACGTTGATTCAGAGGTTTATCTTGCAAGCCCTGCGGTTGCAGCGGCATCTGCAATTACGGGAAAAATAAGCAGTCCAAGCGACTTGTAAAAATTACTCATTATGTAAATCGAATTAGCCTTGCTTTTGTAAGCTTTGGCAGTCGGTTTTAGTTAAATAAATATAATGTTTTGTAAACAGGAGGAGCATATAAATGAAAGCATACGGAACGGTTCACAAATATGGTGACAATGTAGACACAGACGTTATAATCCCTGCAAGATACCTTAATTCATCAGACCCTGCTGAGCTTGCAAAAAACTGTATGGAGGATATTGACAAGGATTTTGTCAACAGGGTAAAGCCAGGCGATATTATGGTTGCAAACAAGAATTTTGGCTGTGGCTCGTCAAGAGAGCATGCGCCAATCGCAATTAAGGCATCAGGTATAAGTGTTGTTATAGCAGAGACATTTGCAAGGATTTTTTACAGAAATGCAATCAATATCGGACTTCCGATTATTGAATGTCCTGAGGCTGCAAAGGGTATAGAGGCAGGAGATATGGTCGAGGTAGATTTTGACAGCGGAATGATTTACAACAAGACAAAGGGTACGGAGTTTAAAGGTCAGGCATTTCCGCCGTTTATGCAGGAGATTATCCAAAATGGTGGTCTTATCAATAATATAAACAGTAAAAACAGGTAACAGAGAGTTTTACCTATGAAAATACTCTAGGAGAGAAGGAGAGAAAGAATATGTATTGTAGTCAATGTGGAAATAACATTCCTGATGGAGCGGTAAGCTGTAATGTGTGTGGGGCACCAGTAAATCAGGGGATGGGAACAAACCAGTATCAGCAGCCGAATCAGTATCAGCAGCCGCAGCAGACATACCAGCCGAATCAGTATCAGCAGCCACAGCAGACATACCAACCAAATCAGTATCAACAGCAAAATATGCAGTGGAATAATTTGCAGCAATCGGCATTTACACAAAACAATGGTGAAAAGCTTGGAATGAAATGGTTTAAATTTGTCATATGGGTTCAGCTTTTTCTAAATTGTATACTGAATATTTACAATGGCTATAGAATCAGTATGGGTAAACATTATAATGTAAGTGATCGCCAGCTTCAAAATATATATAATATGTTTGACGGTTTGCAGACGATTGATATAGCAGTGGGTATCATGATGATGGCTCTTGGCGTATATGCAATTATAACAAGGTTTTTCCTGGCGGGATTTAAAAAGCATGGACCATTTATGTATTACCTTTGCTTATTTTTTAACATTTTAGTAGCTGTAATTTACTGTATTTTGGTAAAGGCAACAGTAGTTGGAATTCAGCTTAATCTTTCAAGCATGATTTCAAATGCTGTAGTGATGATAACGCTCTTAATATGTAATATAGTATATTTTGGAAAAAGAAAGCATTTATTTATCAATTAATATTAAATTTTTGTATCAGTTTAGACATTTGCTTTTATTATGTATTTTGATGTATTGAAGGAGATGAAAAAATGAATTGTAATATAGCCGTTATAAAAGGAGACGGAATAGGTCCTGAGGTTGTGACTCAGGCAATGAAAGTTTTGGATGCCGTGGGTGCAAAATTTGGACATACGTTTAACTATGAGCAGCTTCTTATGGGGGGCTGTTCCATAGATGTACATGGCGTGCCGCTTACGGATGAGGCTGTGGAAAGGGCAAAGGCAAGCGATGCGGTACTGCTCGGCTCAATAGGAGGCAACACATCAACATCACCTTGGTACAAGCTTCCTCCTGACAAAAGACCTGAGGCGGGACTTCTTAAAATAAGAAAGGAACTTGGACTTTTTGCAAACCTTCGACCTGCATTTTTATATGAACAGCTTAAAAATGCATGCCCTCTCAAAAAGGAGATAGCTGATAAGGGCTTTGATATGATGATTATGCGTGAGCTTACGGGCGGTCTTTATTTTGGAGAGAGAAAAACTGAGGAAATAGATGGTGTGATGACAGCGGTTGACACACTTACATACAACGAGAACGAGATAAGAAGAATTGCAATCAAAGGCTTTGACATAGCCATGAAGCGAAGGAAAAAGGTTACGAGCGTTGATAAGGCAAACGTCCTTGATTCCTCAAGACTTTGGAGAAAGATTGTTGAGGACGTGGCAAAGGATTATCCTGAGGTAACTTACGAGCACATGCTTGTTGACAACTGTGCAATGCAGCTTGTAAAGGACCCTGCACAGTTTGACGTAGTATTAACTGAGAATATGTTTGGTGATATCCTTTCTGATGAGGCATCAATGATTACAGGTTCCATCGGAATGCTGGCATCAGCATCATTAAATGAAACAAAATTCGGCATGTATGAGCCAAGCGGCGGCTCTGCGCCTGACATAGCAGGACAAAATAAGGCGAACCCTATTGCCACAATTCTTTCTGCAGCAATGATGTTAAGATACAGCTTTGACCTTGATAAGGAGGCAGATGCAATAGAAAATGCCGTAAAAAAGGTGCTTGCAGACGGATACCGTACATGTGACATAATGTCAGGTGAGCAGGGAACAAAATTAGTTGCATGTGATGAGATGGGCAACCTTATTGTGGAGAATATATAATGAGCAACAAAAAGAAAAATAATAGAAAAATTTATATTGTTTTCATGATGATGTTGTTTATTGTACTTTCTTCTGCCTGTGGAAATAAGGATAACAATGTTTTAAGCAGTAATACATCATTTTATGATAAGGGTCAGGAAATGATACTTACCATGCATGAGCTTGTATGTGATGAAGGTTACATTAAGGCTATGGGAGCGATGGATGACCTTAGGGAAATCATAGATACAATAGGCGGTATGGATTATTCCTCACCGGTACATGTTTACAGGGTATCAAATATGGATGAGGTGCTTCCAAATGTTATGCTTTTGTTAGAGGTTTATATCGGCGATATGTCAGACAGTGTGGAGACGGTAATAAAAAAGAAGCTTGCGGTAAGTATTGCAACTCGGATTACCGCAATGTATACAGGTACGTCTGCACTTGCTGTGCAGTCAATGTTTGTTGTAGACACAAGCTTTGTAAACACTTCGGCAAAGGATATGGAGTTATATATTTATACATATGATGATGCGTATCCTGTTTTTGCTTCATTTATTCCTGAGGGCGACGGTGCAGTAAGTGCAGCAGTCTCCTATGTTATTGTGGATGATATGATAGGTGCAGACGGTGAAACAATAAGCAAGAATGTAATGTTTTCCATGTGCAACATAAAGCTTGAAGAAATTAAAAAATAAATTTATATTATATGTTATATCATATAGTCACTTAAAAAAATTAATATTATACAACGGATGAGAATTTACAGGTTAAAGATGTAAGAAAATGAAAAGGAGAATAAGCTATGAAAAGTGATAACGTAAAAGTAGGTATGCAGCAGGCACCACACAGAAGTCTGTTCAATGCACTTGGTATGACGGAGGAGGAGCTTTCAAAACCTCTTGTAGGTATTGTATGCTCATATAATGAAATAGTTCCGGGCCATATGAATTTGGATAAAATAGCACAGGCAGTAAAGCTTGGAGTTGCGGCAGCAGGGGGAACACCGATTATGTTTCCTGCAATTGCGGTCTGCGATGGTATAGCAATGGGACATATCGGAATGAAATATTCTCTTGTGACCAGAGACCTTATTGCAGATTCAACGGAATGTATGGCAATCGCTCATCAGTTTGATGCGCTTGTAATGATACCAAACTGCGATAAAAATGTTCCGGGTCTTCTTATGGCGGCTGCAAGAGTAAACGTGCCTACCGTATTTGTTTCGGGAGGACCAATGCTTGCAGGTCATGTTAAGGGACATAAGACAAGTCTTTCATCCATGTTTGAGGCAGTAGGCTCCTATGCCGCAGGAACAATGAGTGAGGATGACGTAAATGAATTTGAGTGTAAGGCATGTCCTACATGCGGCTCATGTTCGGGAATGTACACTGCAAATTCAATGAACTGTCTCACTGAGGCACTTGGTATGGGACTTCCGGGCAACGGAACAATTCCTGCCGTTTATTCAGAGAGACTTAAGCTTGCAAAGCATGCAGGTATGGCTGTTATGGAAATGTACAGAAAGAATATAAGACCAAGGGACATTATCACAAAGGAGGCAATTTTAAATGCCCTTACCGTTGATATGGCACTTGGCTGCTCTACAAACTCCATGCTTCACATCCCTGCTATTGCACATGAAATAGGCTTTGACTTTGATATTTCACTTGCAAATGAGATAAGTGCAAAGACGCCTAACCTTTGCCACCTTGCACCGGCAGGTCCTACATATATGGAAGATTTGAATGAGGCAGGCGGCGTATATGCAGTTATGAACCAGCTTAAAGAAGCAGGACTTTTAAATGAGGACTGCATGACCGTAACGGGTAAGACAATCGGCGAGGCTGTTTCCGGTGTTGCAAATAAAAATCCTGAGGTTATAAGACCTCTTGACAATCCGTACAGTACAACTGGAGGACTTGCGGTATTAAAGGGAAATATTGCACCTGATGGTTCGGTTGTAAAGCGCTCTGCCGTTGTGCCTGAAATGATGAAGCATGAAGGTCCTGCAAGGGTATTTGAATGTGAGGAGGACGCAATCGAGGCAATCAAGGGTGGTAAGATTGTTGAGGGAGATGTAGTAGTAATAAGATATGAGGGACCGAAGGGCGGTCCTGGTATGAGAGAAATGTTAAATCCTACGTCAGCAATAGCGGGCATGGGACTTGGCTCATCGGTTGCACTTATAACTGACGGACGTTTCTCAGGAGCAAGCCGTGGAGCTTCAATCGGACATGTATCACCGGAGGCTGCTGTGGGAGGACCTATCGCACTTATCAAGGAGGGCGACATAATAAGCATAGATATAGATAACTGTGCAATAAACCTTAAGGTGAGCGATGAGGAGCTTGCAAAACGTAAGGCCGAATGGACACCGAGAGAGCCAAAGGTAACAACCGGATATCTTGCAAGATATGCAAAAATGGTTACCTCAGGTAACAGAGGAGCGGTACTTGATATATAGAAGCTAATGTGTTATTCTAACATTTAATTGGAAAAAGGAGAAAATACAATGAAACAATTAACAGGCTCAGAAATTGTTATTGAATGCTTAAAAGAGCAGGGTGTTGATACGGTTTTTGGTTATCCGGGAGGAACAATACTTAACGTTTATGATGCTCTTTATAAGCATCAGGATGAAATCAGGCACATTTTGACTTCCCATGAGCAGGGAGCTGCACATGCGGCTGACGGATATGCAAGGGCTACCGGCAAGGTAGGTGTCTGTATGGCTACATCAGGACCGGGAGCAACAAATCTTGTAACCGGAATTGCTACGGCATATATGGATTCAATTCCGCTTGTGGCAATAACTGCAAATGTAGGTGTGTCACTTCTTGGAAAGGACAGTTTTCAGGAGATAGACATAGCCGGAGTTGTTATGCCTATTACAAAGCACAGCTTCATTGTTAAAAATGTACATGAGCTTGCAGATACAATAAGGAGAGCGTTCAAGATTGCACAGACAGGCAGACCGGGTCCTGTCCTTGTTGATATAACAAAGGATGTAACTGCAAATGTTGCAGATTTTGAACCGAAGGCGCCGGAACCTATCGAGAAGATAACAAGCACAATAAATGCAGATGATTTGGATATTGCCATAAGGATGATTGAGAAAGCTGAAAAACCATTTGTTCTCTGTGGAGGAGGCGTTATTGCGGCAGACGCATCAAAGGAGCTTGCCAAGTTTGTGGATAAGATTGACGCCCCTGTATGTGATACTCTTATGGGCAAAGGTGCATTTCCAGGTACTGACATAAGATATACGGGAATGATTGGCATGCATGGAACAAAGGTTTCAAACTTTGGTATCAATATGGCTGATCTTGTAATAGTGGTAGGCGCAAGATTTTCAGACAGGGTTATAGGAAATGCATCTAAGTTTGCACATAATGCAAAAATAATACATATAGATGTAGATGCAGCGGAAATAGATAAAAACATAGTTGTTGACTGCAGCCTTGTGGGTGATGCAAAGGAAGTATTAAAGATGCTTGCTACAAGAATAAAGGCAATAAAGCATCCTGAGTGGGCGAAGGAGATAAGAGGTCTTAAGGAAAAATATCCTGACCATAGCGATATGAAGTCCATGACAGGTCCTGCAATCATAAACAAGATTTATGAGATTACGGAGGGTAAGGCTACCATATCTACAGACGTAGGACAGCATCAGATGTGGGCCGCACAGCATTACTATTACACGGAGCCACGTAAGCTTATTACCTCAGGTGGTCTTGGAACGATGGGCTACGGTGTGGGAGCATGTATCGGCGCAAAGGTAGGTAAGCCTGACAATATCACAATCAATGTAGCCGGCGACGGATGCTTCAGAATGAACATGAATGAGATAGCAACGGCAACAAGATATAATGTACCTATTATTCAGGTAGTTATAAATAACCATGTTCTCGGAATGGTAAGACAGTGGCAGACATTGTTCTATGAGCAGAGATACTCAAGCACAATATTGGAGGATAAGGTTGATTTTGTTAAAGTTGCAGAGGCACTTGGAGCAACAGGATTTAGAGCAACAACCTTGGAGGAATTCGAGGATTCATTAAAGAAGGCGATTGAGTTGAATGCACCAGTTGTAATTGACTGTGTAATCGACAAGGATGACAAGGTATTCCCGATGGTTGCTGCGGGAGCTGCACTTGAAACATGCTTTGACCAGCAGGATTTGGATAATAAGTAGTAGGAGGATAAAAAAATGTCAAGAGTATTTAATTTTTCAGCGGGACCATCTGTTTTGCCGGAGGTCGTTTTGAAGCAGGCAGCAGAGGAAATGATGGATTACAAGGGTTCAGGAATGAGCGTAATGGAAATGAGCCATCGTTCAAAGGTATATGACAACATTATAAAGGAGGCAGAGCAGGATTTAAGGGATTTAATGAATATTCCTGATAACTACAAGGTGCTTTTCCTTCAGGGCGGTGCTTCCCAGCAGTTTGCGGCAGTACCTATGAACCTTATGAAAAATGGTGTTGCAGATTACATTATTACGGGACAGTGGGCAAAGAAAGCCTATGAGGAGGCAAAAAAGTATGGTAAGGCAAATGCTATAGCATCATCAGCAGATAAGACATTTTCCTATATACCAGACTGCTCAGATCTTCCTATATCTGAGGATGCTGATTATGTATATATATGCCACAACAATACAATTTACGGAACAACCTACAAGAAGCTTCCTAATACAAAGGGAAAAATACTTGTGGCTGATATGTCGTCAGACATACTTTCACAGCCTGTAAACGTATCTGATTACGGACTTATATACTTCGGTGTACAGAAGAATGTAGGACCTGCCGGTGTTGTTGTAGTAATTATAAGAGAGGACCTTATCAGGGATGACGTAATGGAGTTTACGCCTACAATGTTAAAGTACAAGACACAGGCGGACAACGATTCGCTTTACAATACACCTCCATGCTACGGAATATACATTTGCGGTCTTGTGTTTAAGTGGGTTAAGGAAATGGGTGGTCTCGAGGCCATGAAGGTACATAATGAAAAGAAGGCAGCAATATTATATGATTTCCTTGACAGCTCAAAGATGTTTAAGGGAACTGTTGTTAAGGAGGACCGTTCACTTATGAATGTTCCTTTTGTAACGGGAAATGACGACCTTGACGCAAAGTTTGTCAAGGAGGCAACGGCAGCAGGCTTCGTAAACTTAAAGGGACACAGAAGCGTTGGCGGAATGAGAGCAAGCATCTACAACGCAATGCCTATTGAGGGTGTTGAGAAGCTTGTACAGTTCATGAAGGACTTTGAGGCTGCCAACTCTTAATACGTGATATATATATGATATAATGTTTTAATAATTAGACAGGGAGAAAACAAAAATGATAAAGGTTAATTGCTTAAATCCAATTGCAGCATGTGGAATGGATTTATTTACTGATAATTACGAGACTACGGATAATTTTGCAGAGGCGGAGGCAGTGCTTGTTAGAAGTGCGGCAATGCATGACCTGGAGCTTTCTAACAAATTAGTGGCAGTTGCCCGTGCAGGTGCCGGTGTAAACAACATTCCTCTTGACAAATGTGCCGAGCAGGGAATCGTTGTATTTAATACGCCAGGTGCAAATGCCAATGGCGTTAAGGAACTTGTCATTGCAGGCTTACTTCTTGCATCAAGAGATTTGATGGGCGGATACAATTGGGTTAAGGAAAATGCTTCTGACGAAAACATTGCAAAGGCTGTTGAAAAGCAGAAAGCAAAGTATGCAGGCTGTGAGGTTATGGGAAAGAAGCTTGGCGTAATAGGACTTGGAGCAATCGGCGCAAAGGTTGCAAACATCGGCTTCAGACTTGGCATGGAGGTTTACGGATATGACCCATATGTATCTGTCGACGCTGCATGGAGGCTTTCAAGCCATGTAAAGCATATCACAAATGTGGAGGATATATACAGGGAATGTGACTATATTACCATTCATGTTCCTGCCTTGGACGGCACGAAGGGTATGCTTAATAAGGATGCATTTGCAATGATGAAGGATGGAGTTAAAGTATTAAACTTTGCAAGAGATATACTTGTAAATGATGATGATATGATAGAGGCTCTTGCAAGCGGAAAGGTATCAAAATATGTAACTGATTTTCCTAATGCAAAGATTGCAGGAGTTGATGGTGTAATTACACTTCCTCATCTTGGAGCATCCACGGCAGAGTCAGAGGATAACTGTGCAATAATGGCAGTTAAGCAGATTATGGACTTTATGCAAAACGGCAATATCAAAAATTCCGTAAATTATCCTGCATGTGATGCAGGAGTATGCACGGCAGAGTCAAGAGTAACCGTATGCCACAAGAACATTCCTAATATGATTAC
This sequence comes from uncultured Bacteroides sp., assembly GCA_964635615.1. Classification (GTDB taxonomy): domain Bacteria; phylum Bacillota; class Clostridia; order Lachnospirales; family Lachnospiraceae; genus Coprococcus_C. Next base: position 6,333 of record CAZWNL010000017.1, on the reverse strand, counting down.
ACAGTTTACCGGTGCATTTGCAGCCAAAGGAATAAATGTATCGGATATGGTAAGCAAGTCAAAGGGCGACTGGGCTTATACAATACTTGACGTAGGTCAAAAGGCAGATGACAGTATTGTTTCAGCTATAGAGGCTATTGATGGCGTTGTTAAGGTAAGAGTTGTAAAGTAGTACATGGAGGACGTAAAATATGAGTGAAAAGTTAAAGGTAGGTATACTTGGCGGAACGGGAATGGTGGGACAGCGCTTTATTTCACTGCTTGAAAACCATCCGTGGTTTGAGGTTACGACAATTGCAGCAAGCCCGAGAAGTGCGGGAAAGACGTATGAGGAGGCAGTGGGTGACAGATGGAAGATGACAACACCTATGCCTGAGGCAGTAAAAAAGCTTGTTGTATATAACGTAAATGAGGTTGAAAAGGTAGCCTCCACAGTGGATTTTGTTTTTTCTGCCGTTGATATGTCAAAGGATGAGATAAAAGCAATTGAGGAGGAGTATGCCAAAACTGAAACTCCTGTTGTATCAAACAACAGTGCTCACAGATGGACGCCTGACGTACCGATGGTAGTGCCTGAAATCAACCCTGACCATATGAAGGTGATAGAATTCCAGAAGAAAAGACTTGGAACAACAAGAGGCTTTGTTGCAGTTAAGCCAAACTGCTCCATTCAATCCTATGCACCAGTGCTTACTGCATGGAAGGAATTTGAGCCATATGAGGTTGTTGCAACAACCTATCAGGCAATATCGGGAGCAGGAAAGACCTTTAAGGACTGGCCTGAAATGGAAGGAAATATTATTCCTTACATTGGAGGTGAGGAGGAAAAATCCGAGAAGGAGCCTCTCAGAATATGGGGCGAAATTAAGGATGGCGTCATAGCTCCTGCAGATGACATAAAGATTACATGCCAATGTATCAGGGTTCCGGTTTTAAACGGACATACAGCGGCAGTATTTGTTAAGTTTAAGAAAAATCCTACAAAGGAGCAGCTTATTGAAAAGCTTGTAAGTTTTAAGGGCGTTCCTCAGGAGCTTAACCTTCCAAGTGCTCCAAAGCAGTTTATACAGTATCTTGAGGAGGATAACAGACCACAGGTTACACTTGACGTTGACTTTGAAAACGGAATGGGAATAAGCGTTGGACGTATCCGTGAGGATAGTATATATGACTGGAAATTTGTGGGACTTTCACACAATACGGTAAGAGGAGCTGCTGGAGGTGCAGTGCTTTGTGCCGAGCTTCTCAAGGCACAGGGATATATTGAAAAAAAATAAGGCTTTCATAAAAGTGACTGCCGCACAAAGGGTAATATATCATATCCTTTGTGTGACAGTCGTTTTGTTTCATTTGTTCTATGGTAGAATTGGAAAGTAAATTTGTCATGCAGGAAGGGGTGTTATAAATTGAAGCTTAAGGAAACTACAGAGGAAGAAAGCCAAAACATAACGGAAAAAGAACAGCTTCAAGAGTTTGAATTTATGTGCAAGGAGCTGCTTGATAAATTAGAATATACAAGGATGATGTATCAGGAGCAGTACGATAGAATAGATAAAAGGCTTGAAAACCGCAACTCAAAAATGTGGGGCAGTATTGCTTTGTTTATGGTTGTGGCAATGGTTGACATAATATTTACAATAATTATAAGTGCACCTGGAGGAGCTATACTCGGTCTTGCATGGGAAATATGGGCAGCGGCTGTTTTCCTGTTTATTGCTATTATAAAAACAGGAAAGAACATGCTTAAAAATATTTTTGCATATCTTATACATATTGAAAAGCCCTTCCTAAAGAAATATATTTTAAAATACGACATTTTTACCATTAAGGCGGAAGCAAGGTATTGCACTGATAAGCTTTCCGAGGTTTCAAGGTTTATTAAAGAGCTTAAAGAGCTGAAGCCGGATATGCCGTACAAAATATATTCAGAATGTGAATATGTCGGAAGGTATGCGGATGAGGATGTATATGAGCTGTTTTATGTGTATCGTCCCATATTGTTTATCATTGTTGCAATTTTTTCAGTCGTTTTCTTTTTGATTTAAGAATGAAAAGCAATGTTAAGTCACATTGACATTTTAACGCTTGTTTGTATAGGCTTTTTGTGATAAAATACTTTAAATGTTTGCATTTTGTTCTTAAAATGCCAAAAATCGGAAAAAATTCAGGAGGAGTTTACAGATAATGAAGAAGTTAATACTTGTAACATCGCCACCGGCATGTGGAAAAACCTTTATTTCAAGAAAGCTTGCAAAGGCTCTTACGAACTGTGTGTATCTGGATAAGGATACACTTATTGTGCTTTCCAAGCAGATATTTAAAGTTGCAGGAGAGGAGTATAACCGTTCTTCGGATTTCTTCCAAAAAGAAATTAGGGATTATGAGTATTATGCTGTGCTCGATTTTGCATTTGAGGCACTTGAGTACAATGATACCGTACTCATAAATGCTCCTTTTACGGATGAAATCAGGGATGATGAATATTTGGACAAGCTCAGGGCAAAGCTTAGGGAGAAGGATGCCGAGTTATTTGTAGTGTGGGTTCACACTGATGAGGAGGTTGCTCATCAGAGAATGATTAAGAGAGCTTCAGACCGCGACAAATGGAAGCTTGAACATTGGGATGAATATATAGCAACACAGAATTTCAAACAGCCGGACAATATTCCGGAGCTTTTTGTATTTAATAATTCATCTGAAGAGGACTATAAAAAGTCCATTGATGCAGCGGTAAAGGCTATAAGAGATTAGACTATACTATAAAAACAGGAGAAAACCATATATGGCAGTTGTAAAACCATTCTTGTCGTACAGACCAAGAAAAGATATAGTAAGTCAGGTAGCTGCGCTTCCCTATGACGTTTATAATCGTGAGGAGGCAAAGCAAGCGGTAAAAGGTAACTCATTGTCATTCCTTAACATTGACCGTGCAGAAACACAGTTTGATGATTCTGTAGATACATATGCAGATTGTGTTTATGAAAAAGCAAGAGAATTGCTTGACAATATGATTGGGCGAGGAGATTATCTTCAGGAACATAAGCCTGTATACTATATTTATGAGCTCATTATGGAGGGCAGAAGCCAGACCGGTATTGTGGCGTGTGCATCTATCGACGATTACATTAACGGAGTAATAAAAAAACACGAAAATACAAGGGCGGATAAGGAAGCGGACAGAATAAGGCATGTTGACACATGTAATGCACAGACGGGCCCTATATTTCTTGCATACAGGGCAAAAAAGGAAATCGACGATATCGTTTCTGCCATAAAGCAGGCAGAGCCTGAATACGGCTTTGTTTCGGAGGACGGCATAACCCATAATGTATGGATTGTATGCGATGGCAGTCATATAAACACCATAAGTAAGGCATTTGGAGAAATGTCACATATATACATAGCTGACGGACACCACAGAGCAGCCTCTGCAATAAAGGTTGGTATAAAACGCAGGGAGGAAGCAGAAGCAAAGGATCCGGAAGCGGAGTACAATTACTTTTTGTCAGTATTATTTCCTGATAACCAGCTTAAAATATTGCCGTATAACAGAGTTGTAAGGGATCTTAATGGATATAATAAGGATGAGTTTTTAAATAGGGTATCTGAACATTTTAAAGTGAAAGCTGTCGATAAAGCCTTTTCTCCTCAGGAGAAATATACTTATGGAATGTATCTTGAAGGTAAATGGTACAGTCTTACGGCAGATGAAAGCATAAGGGAGAATGACCCTGTAAATGGACTTGATGTTTCAATATTGAAAAACTACTTACTTGAACCGATTCTTGGAATAGAAGATCCGAGAACGGATAAAAGAATAGATTTTGTTGGTGGAATAAGAGGGCTTGGAGAACTTGAAAAAAGAGTTAATACGGATATGAAGGTTGCATTTTCAATGTACCCGACCTCCATAGACGAGCTTTTTAACGTAGCGGATGCAGGATTATTGATGCCTCCTAAATCTACTTGGTTTGAACCTAAGCTTAGAAGCGGAATATTTATTCACAGACTGTAGAGAGGAGATAAGTGGTTATGTCCAAAAGAAAAGAAGTATTTGCAATAAACTGGATGGAGGTTGAAGCACTGGCGAATGGGAGACATAATAATCCCCATCATATACTTGGGATGCATGAATGTATAGATGATATATATATAAATGCGTATCTTCCGGGTGCAAAGGTTGTCACTGCAATAGATTCAACCACAGATAAAAAGTATACTCTTGTATCAGACAGAGTTCCGGGATTTTATTCTGTTGTCATAAAAAATAAAAAAAGCTTTGACTATGTTTTGGATGTAAAGTTTGATAATGGTGAAGAAATTACTTATATTGACCCTTATATTTTTGAGCCTGTTCTTGACCCTATAGATATAAGTCTTTTTAATGAGGGCGAGCATTACAGAATATACGAAAAAATGGGTGCACATGTTATGACTGTTGACGGAGTTGACGGAGTTTTATTTTCAGTATGGGCGCCTAATGCGGAACGTGTGTCTGTGGTGGGTAATTTCAACAATTGGGATGGAAGAAGGCATCCTATGAGAAAGCTTGATTACTCAGGTATATTTGAGCTTTTTATACCAGGTAAATATATAGGTGAAATATACAAATACGAAATATGTGCAAAGTCCGGAAATGTGTTTATGAAAAGTGACCCTTACGCCTTTAGCAGTGAGGTAAGACCTGCAAATGCTTCAAAGATTGTTGATTTGTCATACAAGTGGAAGGACAGCAAATGGATGGCTGAAAGGGAAAAAACAAACCTGCTTGAAAAGCCGATTTCCATATATGAGATGCATCTTGGCGCGTGGAAAAAGCCTGAGGATGGACGGGAATTCTACAGCTACAGGGATTTAGCGGTAAAGCTTGCCGATTACCTTATTATGATGAATTACAATTACGTTGAGCTTATGCCGATTATGGAGCATCCATTTGACCCTTCATGGGGCTATCAGGTTACTGGGTATTATGCACCTACCTCAAGGTATGGTCAACCTACAGATTTTATGTACTTTGTGGACTATCTTCACAGCAAGGGTATAGGTGTAATTATAGATTGGGTACCTGCACATTTTCCAAAGGATGAGCATGGACTTGGAAGATTTGATGGTACATGTCTTTATGAGCATGAGGACCCAAGGAGAGGGGAACACCCTCATTGGGGAACCTATATATATAACTATGGCAGAAATGAAGTGAAAAACTTCCTTGTTGCCAACGCACTTTATTGGGCAGAGAAATATCATGTTGACGGTATAAGAATGGATGCAGTAGCCTCCATGCTGTATTTGGATTACGGAAGAAATGGCGGACAATGGATTCCTAACAAATATGGCGGAAATGAAAATCTTGAGGCGATAGATTTTATTAAGGAGCTTAACAGCAAAATGCATGAGCTTCACAAGGGAGTTATGATGATTGCCGAGGAGTCCACTGCGTGGCCTATGATGACCCATTCCGTTGAGGAGGGCGGACTTGGCTTTGATTTCAAGTGGAACATGGGTTGGATGAATGACTTTCTTGGCTATATTAAGCTTGACCCGTTATACAGAAAATATCATCATAATCAGCTTACCTTCAGCATGGTTTATGAGTACAGCGAGAAATTTATGCTTGTGCTTTCGCATGATGAGGTTGTACATGAAAAGGGCTCGATGATCAGCAAAATGCCTGGAGGCTATGAGGATAAATTTTCAAACCTGAGAGTTGCGTATGGGTATATGGCAACACATCCCGGCAAAAAGCTTCTCTTTATGGGACAGGAGATAGCACAGTTTGCAGAATTTAACGAGGGTCAGGAGGTTGATTGGTCCCTGTTTGAATTTGATGCACATGTGTTTATGCAGGGATATGTCAAGGAGCTTAATAATCTCTATAAAACGGAGCCGGCACTCTATGAGCTTGACGGCAATCCGGAAGGCTTTGAATGGATAAACTGCAACAGTGCAAACACAAGTCTGCTGTCATATATAAGACGTGGAAAAAAGGAAACAGATACCCTTGTTGTTATATGTAACTTTACTCCGATAGAGCATAAGGCTTATAAGCTTGGTGTTCCATTAGGCGGAAGATGGCAGGAGATATTCTCAAGCGACAGCTCAAAATATGGCGGTGAGGGAAGAAATAACAAGGTAGCAAAGCAGGCTAAAAAGGAAGAATGTGACGGACAGAACCATTATATATCAGTAAATGTACCGCCGCTTTCAATAGCAGTATTTAAAAAGAAAATAGGAAAGTAAGTTTTAGTATTATGGGGTTGTCGCACCAACAATATTTGTATCATAATATAAAAAAATCGTTTGAAGACGTCGGTACTTAGGTGACGTATTTTG
>CAZWNL010000016.1:0-93090 GCA_964635615.1 uncultured Bacteroides sp. | reverse complement strand
TAAATCATATAAAAACAGGGGCTGTCACACTGTGACAGCCCCTGTTTTTATATGATCTTTATTTTTCTTCCAACAGTTTCTCCACACTTGCAAGCTTTACACAGAGCACGAATATCTTTGCCGCCAGTTCCATCTCCTCAGGTGTAGGGAAGGTCGGTGCTATACGGATATTTGAATCCTTCGGGTCCTTACCATATGGGAAGGTTGCACCTGCACCCGTCAATATAACTCCGAGCGACTTACATTTTGCAACTATATTTTTTGCACATCCCGGCATTGCATCAAAGGATATAAAATATCCGCCTCTAGGCTTAATCCAGCTGCCTATTTCAAGTCCCGTAAGCTCCTTTTCAAGAGTGTTAAGTACAGCTTCAAACTTAGGGCGAAGAAGCTTGGCATGTATCTTCATATGAGCCTTCAAACCATCTATATCCTTAAAGAATCTTGCGTGACGAAGCTGATTTATCTTATCATGCCCTATTGTCTGTATCGTCATCTGTCCCATTATAAATTCAATATTTTTAGGTGATGCCGCTATTGCAGACACACCCGAACCCGGAAAGCTTATTTTTGAGGTAGAGGCAAAAATGTAAACCATATCAGGACTTCCTGCCTTCTCGCACTCATCCAATATGTTAAGTATTTCATCATGTACATCATCATATAAATGATGTATGCAATATGCATTATCCCAATATATACGGAAGTCTTCTGCCGCAGGCTTAAGTCCTGCAAAGCGCTTTACAACTTCATCGGAATAGGAAATGCCTGTAGGGTTAGAATACTTCGGCACACACCATATACCCTTTACAGCTTCATCATTATTTACATATTTCTCTACCAAATCCATATCCGGTCCGTCATCATAAAGAGGAATATTAATCATCTCTATACCAAAATATTCCGTTATCTTAAAATGTCTGTCATATCCCGGAACAGGACATAAAAATTTAACCTTATCAAGCTTGCACCAAGGCGTGGAACCGTTTACACCATGTGTCATGGAACGTGATATGGTATCATACATTATATTTAAACTTGAATTACCGCAAACAACTACATTGTCCTTTTCTACGGACATCATGTCTGCCATAAGCTTTCTGCACTCACCGATTCCATCCAAATCTCCATAGTTACGGACATCATTGCCCAAAACGGTTTTCATGTCTGAGCCACTGTTTACTACGTCCAGCATTGGCATGGAAAGATCAAGCTGGGAAAAGCCGGGCTTACCTCTTGCCATATTAAGATTAAGTCCCTTAGCCTCCTCAGTTTTATATTCTTCCATAAGAGCATCCTTAAGTGTAAGAAGCTCCTCCTTACTCATATCCTTATATGCCTTCATGTCGTTACCTCCGTTCCGTTAAGTTTATTATATTTTTATTTCACTACAGGATAGTATACCAAATATGGAACATTCTGTCACATAAAATCAAAAAAAAATTACCAAAAATAAAGGAGCCTCATTTTTTAATGAAAGCTCCTTTGACACATTTATCAAGAGGGGGGTTAATTTACTACTCTTCTGATGGAGATTATCGAGCTGTAAAATGCATTGCCCGATATTATTCCAAGTCTTGTATTAGCGGCATGTACCATCTGTCCGTTTCCTGTATATATTGCAACATGCTGTACCACTCCCGTACCATAATCATAGAAAATAAGGTCGCCCGGCTGAATATTCTCCCTGCTTACCTCCACTCCCACAAGTGACTGGTCATCAGCCGTTCTAGGCAGGCTGTAACCGAAATTCTTATACACGGTCATTACAAAGCCTGAACAGTCAGCTCCGTTTGTAAGGCTTGTACCACCGTAAACATAAGGATAACCCACATATTGAAGTGCAAAGTTTGCAATGTCAGTCCCCACACCTGAACCGCTTGCAGCTGGTGTCTCAGCAGCAGACGCCTGCGATGAGGAATTGTCATTTGTCTGTCCGTCATTATTATTTGAAGCTGCTTGCTGAACAGGCTTAGCCATTATAGCATTATATGTGGCATTTATGTCATCCAAATTTGCCATTGCATAATCTGCTGCTTCGTTTCCAAAAAGCAGATAATCATTTTTTATGTATCCCTCAAGTCCGGCTGAAACAATGCATGTCCACTCACTGCCTATCTCTTTTACCTTTATGATTCCGTCAGGAAGTATCGTTGCGATAATTTCTTTATCAGTTCCCGCTCCCTTTCGGATATTTACATAATCGGAAGCTACTACAATTGCCTTGCCCGAGAAGAAATCATAGGTTTCCTGATTGCCGTTTTCTGAAGCTGCAACATTTCGATTATCCTCAGCTTCTATTTCTGCTTCCGTTTCAGGTTTATTTTCCACCTGTGACACAGCCGTAATCTCCAATGTGGCTTTTATGTCCGGGCAGGCATCCGCCTCATTTTCCGCATCAGTTTTTGATGCTACGGCTTCATTTGTCAAAACAAAGTTTGCATTATCTTCTGTTTCTAATATATCCGTCCCTGATGCTATACATCTGTCAATTGCAGTTGACAAGCTTACATTTTCATCTGTGTAAAGAATATCATGTGCGTTTGAAGCAACTGCTGCTGATACAAATGCAAACATGCCGGATAACACTATGACCTTAAGCCATTTTCTGCATGTCCTTCGCATGGTATCGCCTCCAAATTTTATCTAATAAATGTGCTGTTTATTTATATTTGAATTGTAATGAAAATACTCCGCTTTTTGCTTCAGAATACTGCCTTAAAACAATCCGATTATTTGTTACAAAAATGTTACAACTTATTACAAAATTATATTAACACTAGAAAAAATTATTGTCAACCACTTTATGTAAAATTATTTCTTAATTTTTTGTGTTTTTAAAAATTTTAGGAAATTTTTTCTTTTTTGTTGCATATATTTGGTTATTAGGCTATAATACATTAAAATGATTTCGAGAGGAGATGTATCTTATGAACATAACTTCACTTGGAGCTACCAACTTAGCAGTCAGTGATACAAGAAACATGAATGCCATTGACATTTCCATGTTGAAGAAGTCTCTTGACTCAGTGGAAATGAGCGGTGACATGATCACGAAGATGATGGAGCAGTCAGTTAATCCTAATATCGGAGCAAACATAGATGTCCGCCTTTAATAAAAGGCGGACATCTTTTTTTGTTTTTGCAGGCATTTACTGCCTCAAACCTTTATATACTCCCTCTGCAATTGCCTCGGCAATATTCTGCTGATATTCCTCAGATACAAGCTTTGCCTCTTCTCCGGAATTGCTTAGAAACCCACATTCCACAATAATTGCAGGACAGGTGCTTTTTCTAAGAACATAATAATCGTTATTTGCCTTTGCTTTTCGTTTATTGTCTTTGTCTAAGGAATTTACAAGTTCTGCCTGAACCGTTACCGCTATGGCCTCACTTTCCTTAGAATTCTTGTAGTAAAAAACCTGCGCCCCCTTTACTTTAGGGTCGGTAAAGCTGTTTTGGTGTATGCTTACAAGCAAATCGGCTCTCGCACTGTTTGTAATTTCCATTCTTTTATTCATGTCAGAGGTTTTTTTGTTCGTAGCACCCTCCATGGCAAGGTTTGTATCACTTTCTCTGGTAAGTATTACCTTTATGCCTTTTTTCTCCAATTCCGTTTTCAGCTTTAAGGCAATGGAAAGATTTATGTCCTTTTCCAATGTACCGCTTACTCCAACCTTGCCGGGGTCATTTCCACCGTGACCTGCGTCCACAACTACCGTTATCTGCTCCGGAAACTTAAGCGCCTGCGAAAAATAAATGCACAAATTTATAATGACAAGCAGGAACATCAAAAAAATTCCAAGAAGCAAACGTATTGTTCTTTTCCCAAATACACTTTTTATTTTATAAAATATTTCTTTTACCTTTAACAAAAAATTATGAAAAATCATACAAACCCAAAACAAAGCGTTTGGTTAAATATATGATTTTTATATTGCAAAAAGAACAATGAACCGTCTATGCTTTTTCAAGTCTTTGTCTTTCTTCCTTCATTGCAGCAAGTATTATGTTTCTTGCCTCTATCGCCTGTTCCTTCTCCACAGGAGCAACATCCTTAAGAACATAATCTATGCCAAGCTTCTTGTATTTTTCCTTACCCATGTCATGATAAGGAAGAACATCAAGCGCCTTTATATGCTTAAACTGCGCAATAAACCTTCCAAGTCTTTCAAGATATTCAGGCACAAGCGTTATTTCAGGCACAAGCACATGTCTTATCCATATTTCCTTTTCCTGTTCATCTAAAAACTTAAGGAAATCAAATATATTTTCACTCGGCTGTGCGGTGAGCTTAATATGCTCCTCAGGGTCGATGTGCTTTATGTCAAGCATAATCAAATCCGTTGACTTCATAAGTCTTACATACTTTTCGTAAATTTCAGAATCGTTTCTTCTGAACATGATGCCTGAAGTGTCAAGACAGGTGTGGATTCCTTTTTCCTTTGCTTTTTCAAAAAGCTCTGTAAGAAAATCTATCTGCACAAGAGGCTCTCCGCCGGTAACCGTAAGACCGCCGCCCTTTAAAAATGGTTTGTATTTCTCATAGTCCTCAAGTATTTCATCTGTGGACATTTTCGTTCCGCCTGCCATTTCCCATGTATCAGGGTTGTGGCAATATTGACATCTCATTGGACATCCCTTTACAAAAACCACATATCTTACACCGGGACCATCCACCGTTCCAAAGGTTTCTATTGAATGTATCATTCCTTCCACGTCGCATCTCTCCTAACTTTTATACTTATACAATAACATAAAAGAGGCACTCAAAGCCTTGAGTACCTCTCTATGTTACCCTTATTTTAAGGATATGTCAACTTACCAGCAGTAAATTACATGCCCTCATGGAATGTACGTGAAATAACGTCAGCCTGCTGCTCAGGAGTAAGCTTAATGAAGTTTACTGCATATCCTGATACACGAATTGTAAGCTGTGGATAATTCTCAGGATGCTTCTGTGCATCAAGAAGTGTATCCCTGTTATATACATTTACGTTGAGGTGGTATCCACCTTTTTCTACATATCCATCTAACATACCAACTAAGTTGTCAATCTGCTGAGTGCTAGCCATAATTATAATCCTCCTATTTCTAAATAAATATTATGGTGCTGACAAATTGAGTGCCAGCAAAAAATTTAATTTTCTTCAAATGCGTCGTCAATGCCTTCATGGAGCGTAGGAACCGAGCATGCAAGATTACCTTTTGCACAGTCGAGACATCCTAAGGTCTCAACCTCATTTCCTTCCTTGTCAGGGTCATAGGACACATTAATGTGTCCATGACCGTCTGCTACCATATTGTCAAGCATTGCAACTATATCATCAACATTACTTAAACCATTATCCATTAGGTTTTACCTAACCTTTCATGATTTTACCTTTAATTAGTCAAGCTTAAGGTCTACGTTAAGGTCTCCTGCAAACATCTGATCTTCTTTGCCAAGTGCTCCAGGGATTATTGAGAAGGTATTTGAAATACCATCCTGTGAATCCATGAATGGAAGCTTAGCAACTGATGAAAGTGATGCAAGTGCGCCGTGAGTATCTCTCTGATGCATTGGGTTTGCACCTGGTGCAAATGGCTGACCATGCTTTCTTCCACAAGGAGTATCTCCTGTGTTCTTACCATAAGTTACGTTTGAAGTAATAGTAAGTATTGACATGGTAGGGAAACCATTTCTGTATACATGATGCTTTCTAAGCTTGTGCATAAATGTTGATACAAGACTTGCAGCAATCTTATCAACTCTGTCATCATTGTTACCATATTTAGGGAAATCTCCCTCTGTCTCGTAGCTTACAACGATACCCTGCTCATTTCTTACTGCCTTAACCTTAGCATACTTAATAGCTGAAAGTGAGTCAGCAACAACTGAAAGTCCTGCAAGACCTGTTGCAAAGTATCTCTTAACGTCTCTGTCATGAAGCGCCATCTGAATTCTCTCATATGCATACTTGTCATGCATGTAGTGAATGATGTTAAGTGCACTTACATATACCTTTGCAAGCCACTCCATCATATCGTCAAATCTATCCATAACCTCATCATAATCAAGGTACTCAGAAGTGATAGGTCTGTACTTAGGACCAACCTGTACTCCTGTACACTCATCAACACCACCGTTGATAGAGTAAAGGAGACATTTTGCAAGGTTAGCTCTTGCTCCGAAGAACTGCATCTCCTTACCGATAACCATTGAAGATACGCAGCATGCAATACCATAATCGTCACCGTGAAGTGGTCTCATAAGGTCATCATTCTCATACTGAATTGAGGATGACTTGATTGACATCTTAGCACAGTACTGCTTCCAATTTACAGGGAGCTTTGTTGACCAGAGAACTGTAAGGTTTGGCTCTGGTGAAGTACCTAAGTTATCAAGTGTATGAAGATATCTGAAGCTCATCTTTGTAACAAGTGGACGTCCATCAACACCCATACCACCAAGTGACTCAGTAACCCATACAGGATCACCTGCGAAGATTGAGTTGTACTCAGGTGTTCTTGCGAACTTAACGCATCTTAACTTCATAACAAAGTGGTCAATAAATTCCTGAATCTGTGACTCAGTAAATGTTCCGTTCTTAAGATCTCTCTCAGCATAAATATCAAGGAAAGTAGCTGTACGGCCAAGTGACATAGCTGCACCGTTCTGCTCCTTAACTGCTCCAAGATAGCCGAAGTAAACTGCCTGAATAGCCTCCTGCACGTTCTTTGCAGGCTTGGAAATATCAATACCATATGCAGCTGCCATCTTCTTTAATTCGCCAAGAGCTCTTATCTGCTCAGAAATTTCTTCCTTGCCTCTTATAACGTCATCAGTGTAAACATCACCGAAGGACTCCTTCTGAATCTTCTTATCCTCAATGAGGAAATCAATTCCGTAAAGAGCGACTCTTCTGTAGTCACCAATAATACGTCCACGTCCGTATGCATCAGGAAGACCGGTAATAATATGATTTGAACGGCATCTTCTTATTTCTTCATCGTATACATCAAATACACCTGCATTGTGAGTTTTTCTATGTGTGGTAAAGAACTCTACAACCTCAGGATCAACCTTGTATCCGTTATCCTCACATGCCTTCATAGCCATACGGATACCGCCGTATACGTTCATACCTCTCTTGAAAGGTGCATCTGTCTGGAAACCAACGATAGTCTCCTTGCTCTTGTCAAGATATCCAGGACCATGTGAAGTAAGTGTGGAAACTACCTTAGTATCCATATCAAGAACACCGCCTGCTTCTCTCTCCTTCTTTGAAAGATCGAGAACCATCTGCCATAAGTCCTTAGTGTTCTGTGTCGGTTCAGCTAAAAATGTGTCATCACCCTCATATGGAGTGTAGTTTCTCTGGATGAAGTCTCTAACCTCTACTTCTTTCTGCCATTTGCCCGGTACAAATCCGTTCCATCCCTCTGCTTCCAATGCATCAAATTTTAATAACATTGTGTTTTACTCCTCCTTTTTTCTTCCGCTGTCACTATGCGGATTTTCATTAAAAATAGTTAAACTGTTTGTATCAGAACTCAGCATATAGGCTATACCCCCATTGTATTTTACCTCGCCAAACTCTGATGATGTTTATATTATAATTTCAAATTGTATACACGTCAATGTAATATGAGCGTTTTTTTGTACTTTTTTTGATACACTAATTGTATACAGTATACAATTAGTTTTTGCATAGACATATTCCTATATATAGTGTTATAATACACCAAAGAAATCAGCGATATAGTATATATTACTACGGAATGAACAAAATACTTATATATTTTGTTTTATAAAAGTACAATATTATAAAGGAGGTCTTAACGTGGCACAGACAGTTGACAAGTCAATGTTGATTCATGAAATCATTGAAATAGACCCTGGAAACGCTGCCATTTTAATGGCATCAGGAATGCATTGTGTAGGTTGTCCTTCAGCCGCTATGGAAAGCTTGGAGGAAGCATGCATGGTTCATGGAATGAATGTTGATGAAGTTATAGAATCCATCAATGGATATCTTGCAAAGAAGGAATCAGAGTGATTTTTATTTTTAGGAGGTAATTTTTATGGCACAGGTACGTGACAGATCCCTTTTAAACGAGGGCGATGTTGAAATTTCAGAAAGAGCTTATAACCTTGTTATAGGCGGTGTATTGTTGTATGGGTTTTTAGTAAACTGTTTTATGGTTGCTTTTTTGTCCGATACGGCTTTTGATCTTGTTTATAACAATACATTAATGTTTTATATTGGCTATATTGTTATGTGTATAGTAGGCGGACTTATGGTTCATGGTTCACGCAATCCGGTCGTAAGCTTTATAGGATACAACTTTTACGTTATCCCTCTCGGACTTATAATTTCTGCTTCATTGCAGTTGTTGGCATATGCGGGAGCTACTGATATAGTTGTAACTGCTTTTGGTATAACAGCTATTGTTACAATCGCCATGATGGTTGCATCAACATTATTCCCTAACTTTTTCTTGAGCATGGGAAGAACACTTTTTGTCACCCTTGCCATCACAGTTATACTTGAGCTTGTTTTGGCACTTGTAGGCGCATCACTTGGTATAATTGACTATATAGTTGTTCTCATATTCTGCGGCTACATCGGCTTTGATTGGGCAAGAGCCAATGCAATGGTACGTACAGTTGACAATGCCATTGACGCGGCCGCCGAGCTTTACGTTGACATAGCTGTATTATTTATGAAACTGTTACAAATTCTTGCAAGATCAAACAGAAATTAAAGATTTTGTCACTAAAAAAGGGACTGCTGCACATACAGTGCAGCAGTCCCTTTTTATTATTAAACTATTGCAGCCTTTATAGCATCAAAAAGCTCGTCATATTCCTCATAGGCAGGAAGTTCAGGATAATCAGCCTTTATCTGCTCAGTGCTCCTGAATAAAAATCCGGCCTTACTTGCCTTTATCATGGCAAGGTCATTGTGGCTGTCACCGCTTGCAATCGTATCGTATCCGATTGACTGAAGCGCTCTCACCGTAGTAAGCTTTGACTGCTCACAACGCATTTTAAAGCCTGTAATCTCTCCCGAAGGTGCAACCTCAAGGGAATTACAGAAAATCGTAGGATACCCAAGCTTTGCCATAAGCGGTCCCGCAAACTGTGAAAATGTATCACTTATAATTATAACCTGACAAATCTCCCTCAGCTTATCAAGAAATTCCTTTGCACCGGGCAATGGATCAATACCTGCTATCGTATCCTGAATTTCTTTAAGCCCAAGTCCATGCTCCTTAAGTATTCCAAGTCTCCAGTTCATAAGCTTATCATAATCGGGTTCATCCCTTGTGGTCCTTTTTAATTCCGGTATTCCACTCGCCTCAGCAAAAGCAATCCATATCTCAGGCACAAGTACCCCTTCTAAATCCAAGCATGTAATATACATATTTTTTCTCCCTCGTAAAAAAGCTAAATCTCGTTCAAGGTCTGAACAGCATTATTCTCTATTATAACCTTGTAGTGCTCCTCAAAATGCTCTAATGTAGCGTAGGTTACCTTCATGCTGTCACCATATTCGCTAAGCATGTTACATGCCTTGACAAAATCGCTGTCCACAGCCTTTCCTTTTACAAGGTAAAGATAGTATCTTCCATCCTTATTATTCTTATAGAGAGTATTCACGCCTTTATACATTCCATTTACGCTGTTAGCGGCGTTTATTACATTCTCCATGTTTTTAAAGGAATACACCCTGAACAGTTCTTGAGTATTTGCCGACTGCACCGTCTCCTTTTTCTTTGGGGTTCTTGCATTCCCCAAAGCGCTAAGTCCCTCTGCCAGACTGCCTAACGCCTCAAGCAGACCATCCGCAGCATTTAAAGCCGCATTTCCTGAAGTTTCCTCAGATACCTCTTCATCATCAGAATCGGAGCTTTCGTATTCCTCAACATCTGCCAAATGCTTGGTAAACCTTGAAAATCTTGTATCCAGCTCATCAGGATCCTCTACCTTCGTTATAATTAGTATCAGGCACTCTGCCGATACCGGTATAGCTTCTATCATAAGAGGAATATTATCAACCTCAAAACCCAATTCACTAGATGCCTGCTGCATCAACTCACGAAAAAGCTCCTTTGCTTTATCAGTTCCATATGCTAATTCTGATAGGAGAAGTTCCTTTTCTGCCAAGTCAGCCTTATTAAGAGTACACCTTATTTGATTTTCGCTTAATCTTTCAATCTTCATGTCAGTCACTCCTTCGCAAAATGATATTATTAGTTTATCACAAAATGTTTACATGTAAAGACAATTCTTATTTTTTTCACAAGTTTTTAATGGAAATTAAGCAAAAATATGTTGCTTTTATTTCCATTTTATAGTAAATTCTTATTGTAAATATCGGAATGATTTATTTAAAACTTTCCTGTATATATATAATTTTCTGTATTTTGTGGATATCCCACATTTTACCCATCAGCAGCATATAAAATACGTTTTTTACAAATGGGAATTTATCATAACGATATTTATAATAATGCATATCATTTTTTGAGGAATAATGTTCCTTTTATGAAATAAATATATCACAGTATTTTCTTCTTAGGTCTTAAAATTATGATATGCATATACCCGGTTCAAATAACCAAACAAATTAAAAAATTTTAAACATGGAAGGTGATATCCGAAAATTATTCATAACACATAACAAAACATACACATAGAACAAAGCGTCTTCGACGCTGCAGTTCGTATATTAGCAGGGTCCGTAAGGACCGTGCCCATAGGAAATTCGGAGGAATTTCCTATAACAAGAAGGGAGTGCAGAAAAACCGCACTCCCTTCATCTTTAGTGTGGATGATTAACCCTCTGATATAACTCCTGTAGGGCAAGTACCGGCACATGCTCCGCATGAAATGCAAGTGTCCGCATCAATCTCGTACTTTCCATCACCTTCGCTGATTGCGCCTACCGGACAAGCTCCTGCACATGCCCCGCACATAACGCAGCCATCTCCAATAACGTATGCCATGACACATCCTCCTTTATAATTAAACCTTTTTGATAATCTTTATCAATACTATGACATTGTAATTCATTTTTGTCGATATGGCAAGTATTTTTTTGTTTTGTACGCTTTTGCATTGTTTTATACAAAAAAATGCGTTTTCTCTTTTTATGTCGTCTGTTTAAACAATACTGCATCAGGTATTAAAAATCCTTTATTTTCTAAAAATAATGATGTATAATTTGAGCAGCACAGCTTTATCACTGTGTTTTTCATATTATCAAAATGATTTTTTACTTTTGAAAGGTAAACTTTGCAATGGATAAAAGGGTTCTTATCATAATACCTGCCTACAACGAGGCTGAAAATATTGAAAAGGTTGTCAAAAGCATTGAGGGGCGCGACTATATAATAATAAACGACGGCTCCACTGATGACACGGCAAACATATGCAGGCAGAACAATTATAATTTTATAGATTTACCCGTTAATCTCGGACTGATAGGTGCATTTCAGACCGGTCTTAAATATGCACTGCAAAATGATTATTCTTACGCCCTGCAGTTTGACGGTGATGGTCAACATCAACCTCAATTTATTGATGGTATGGTTTCCTTTGCTGAGGAAACAGGTGCGGATATTGTAATTGGTTCCCGCTTTGTGGAGCAAAAAAAGCCATTTTCGGCAAGGATGCTTGGAAGCCGCCTGCTGTCAGGTCTTATATGGCTGTTTACCCACAAGAAAATTGCAGACCCCACGTCAGGGATGCGCTTATACAACAAAAAAATAATAGCAAAAATGGCATCTGACATAAATCTCGGACCTGAGCCTGACACAATTTCCTACTTTTTAAAATGCAAGGCATCCGTAAAGGAGTTCCAAGTGGAAATGAAGGAGCGCGAGGCCGGTGAAAGCTACCTTAATTTTTCCAGCTCCATAAAATATATGTGGAAAATGTGCTGTTCCATTCTTGTTTTACAGATTATGCGTGGGAGGTAGAATAAATGTCACTTACACTTAGAATAATGCTTATTGTTGCATGTCTTGGTACATTTATATATATACGAAAAAAAATAAGGCAGTCGAAGCTTAAAATGGACGAAGCAATTTTTTGGATTGTTTTTTCCCTCATACTGCTTATAATGAGCCTTTTCCCACAACTTCCTGCCTGGATTGCATTTAAAATAGGATTTGTATCTACGGTAAACCTCATTTATCTCGTAATTATATTTTTGCTTATCATTAAATTGTTTACAATGTCACGAAAGGTTTCCGATTTGGAGGAGCGCTTAAAGCAGCTCGTACAAAACATTGCCATTAAGGACAACGAAAATAAAAATCAATGAAACGTAAAATGAGGAACGATTGCACCATATGGCACAATCGTTCCTCATTTTACAGCTTGTTGGATTTTTCACTTTTGGCATATACTTTTGTAATAGCCTTTGCAATTGGTGCCGGCCAGAACATACGAAATATTTTATAATCCTCATCAGACCTTTGATTGTCGTTTATCACTGCACTCGTTTCCGACTCCTCATGTATTCTGTGTCCCATAAGAGGCTTGGAGCAGTAAACAAATTCGGAATGCTTCTTTTTGGACAGCCTTGCCCAAAGCTGCCAGTCCAGATTACTTCTCAGTTCTGCATCAAAGGGAGCGGACGGCAGATTTTTCTTTACATACATTACAGAGGGACAGCATATTGGATTGCCGAAGGCTATGGACACTTTTCGGAAGATTTTACTTTTTCCGCCACCCTTTATGTTTAACGGAAGAAGCATCAGCCTTTTTATGATAAGATTGGTGTTTTTCACAACACGCTTTCCCTTTCTTATCTCAAAATATCCCGTAAAACCTATCGATGGATTTTCTGCCTTATCAAGCATACTTATCATAGTCTCCGCATAGGTCGGTGAGTATACATCATCCTGATGGGCAATTGTCACATATTCCGTTTCAGCCTTGGAATATGCAAAATTCCAATCGCCTGCAATCCCTTCCCCCACCTCGTTTATATATAAGGGAATATTGTATTTTTCTGCAATTTTTTTTATGTGTTCGTTTTTCGTGGATGTTGCCATTATAATATCTGATTTTACCGTCTGATTCACAAGCGACCTGACACAGCTTTCCAAATAACGGCTTTCCTTATACGCACATACCACAAATGTATGCTTTAACATTTTTATACCTCTTTTTATTTAAAAATCTCCTTCAATACTCTCTCTTGTAACCTCTTTTCCATTCAGGAAATATCTTCCTCGTCCGTTTATTGAATAAAATATCTCTGCCCCCACATCTATTCCAATACTGTTTTTAACCTTGGAGGACACATCTGCATTTTTTGTTTGTATATTTGCCGTCTTATTGTGATTGCCCATTGCAATGGCTTCCTTTCCCTGTATCTCAAGTATCATTGCCGCATTGTTAATGTATATACTTACATCTCCGTTAAGGGAGCCTACTCCGCACATAACATCTGCACGTGCATTTAACGTAATCGTTGCCTGTGTCTCATCAAATATACAATATTTTCCCTCCATGCTGCCAATGCAGACACACTTGTTGGCTCCAAAATAACCGTTAAGCCCTATGTAGGCAATGCTTATTGTAGCGCTTCCATATAAGGAGCCGATTCCTACAGTTGTGGAGTTTATAAGGTCAAACTCAATGCTGCACTTTTGTATCATAAGATTTACATCCGCATAAAGCGCACCGATTCCTACACCTTCCTCGCCCGATAAATGTATTACATATTTTCCTCTGTTTATATATATGTTTCCACCCATTCCTGATCCTATGGCTACACCATGCATTACATTTCCGTCGATTTGGATGGCTCCGTCATGCTCAAAATACAAGTCACCATGCTTTCCATCCTTGTCATTACCAATGCCATAGCCGTCAACCGCCATTTGCTTTATTGTCAGATTTCCATCTCCCTGAATCGTAAGCTTTGAGCTTTCCGGCACTAAAATTCCGCCCTGTTCCAAAACATTATCGCCGGTAAGAACAATGGTCACATCACAATGCTCTCCAATCCTTATAGCCGGCTGATTTTTATGCTTGCACAGACTTGCATCCTGCAGTTCTATCCTTCCCACATAATAATCTCCTATATCTATATCCATATTGGAGGTAAATCCCGGAAGTCCCACAATTACAATATCTCTGTGAGCCATATCCCTTGAAAATTTTATTGTTGAATAATGTCCCGTAACAAGCTTTACAAGCGAAATACTGCTTTCAAGACCTGCTTCAAAAATTTTAAGTCCGCTCTGCTCAAGAGCTAACTGTCCATACTGTATAATCTCATTTTGTATCCATATGTCGATTCCGGATACAATTTCTGCTGACGGCTTAGCAGTATAAAAGCCCTGTATCAAATCCGCTCCCAAAGAAATAACCGTTTTTAATTCTTCCTTTGTCTCAACGCCCTCTGCAAGAGCCTTAAAATTGTTATCATGTGCAAACTCAATAATCTCCTTAACAAAATGCTGCTTTTGCGGACTGAGCTGTATGCCCGACAGAAGCATTCTGTCAATTTTTACATAGTTCGGCATGTACCGGAGGAGATTGGTAATATTTGAATAGCCTGTTCCGTAATCATCTACTGCAATTTCTATCCCTATTTTTTTATACAGCTCCTTAACGGATGCAAGCTCATCGTCATCAAGCTCCGCCTGCTCCGTGAGTTCCACAACTATTTTTCCGTTGTATTTTTTAAGCATTGGCTCCACAAGGGCAATATCCTTCTCATTAAGACGATTGCCGGGAATGCTGTTTATAAATATTTTTTTATCCTTAAATTTATCTTCGTTTTGTTCTATAAAAGCAAGCACATTTGTAAAGGTTGCCTTTTCCACATCGTAAAGCCTTCCCATATAATCGGCATATTTAAGCACCTGCAAGGGTGAAATCTTCTGCTCTATATTTGCACGCATAAGTGCCTCATAGGCAAAAATATCCCCTGTATCAGCATAGACAATCGGCTGGAAATGATATAAAAACTTATTGTCATCAAGAATGTCACAGACAATATCAGCCTCTTTCTGTTCCTCTTTTGTCATCTTACTCTGACTTATGCGCTGTGCCTTTGACTTGTTTCCGTTTTTGTTGCTTACGGCATCATTTATCAAATCCTCAAAGGCATCTGCATTTTCCGCCATGCCATATGCTCCGCCTGCGTAAACGTAAAGTCCACCTATAAGTCCGATGTCCATATTATATAATTCAAGCTGTTCCTGCATTTTATTCTCAAGCTCATTCATGATGCTTTCCTTTTGCTCGGAAGAAATAAGCGCAACAATAAATTCACCGTTGCCAAGGTGACACAGATATCCGTTTACAACAGCACCGGCAAGCATATGTGAAAAATCAATAATCATTTGGTTGCTGCCCTTTATACCGCTTTTTCCGTTTATTTCCTGTGTACCCAAAACATCAATTGAAACTATGTCTGCAAAACCACATCCGCCCGGAAGCTCACTAAGCACTCTTGCTGCATTTTCCAAAAATCCCGTATAATTATAAAAGCCTGTAAGTGTATCACGAACCTGCTGTACTTCAAGAAGCGAGTTTGTCTTTTTAAGTATGTTTACACGTCTATACACCTCTAAACCACGCATTACGGTATCCAGCCATTTTCTGTATATAACGTCATAGCTCCGCAGGTCTTTTCCATAACTGACTGCTGCAAAGCCAAAACAATGCTCATCAAAAAACAACGGAGTGAAAATGTAAGCAGCGGGGTACTCGTTCTCCTTAAAAAAAGATTCTATGAGCAACCTTCTGTCAGACATGGAGGAGATGTCAACCTTATTTATGCCTGATCTTACCTCTCCGCATGAAATAGCATGTATCATGTTTCCCGTGTATGCACCCATAATTTTATTTTCTTCCATCCAGTCCGTGTTAAGACATAAATGAAAGCTGTCAAAGGGTCTTATCTGATATACATAGGAAAATATTGTATTTAAAATTCCGTCAGCATCATATTGCAGCATAAGGTCATCTGCCATATGATTTGCAACGGAATCAAAACCCTCCTGGGTTTTTTCCACTTCCCATTTTTCTCTTAAAACGCTCACCTTTTTCTTCTCAACAGTACAGCCACAGCTGCTGCCGATAAAAAGCTCCACGCTTGCATGAAATTCCGGAATTTTCTTACCCTCAAATTCTGCATCTAGACATTTTACAGAATACGCTCCACATTCCTCCGCCGGTATTGGCGCTGATGTCACAGGTTCAGGGCTTGTACGTCCCTCAGGAAGAACATCATACCCCGTAACTGCAATATCCTCAGGCACACGTATTCCTGCCTTGACAAGCTCTCCTGCAAGACCGATAGCCATATAATCATTTGCACAGGCAATCGCCTGCGGAAGGTTATCCCTGTTCCTTAGCAATTGCTCCGCAACTCCCACGCCGCTGTTATACCAAAAATCCCCATAGAAAATTCTATTATCCAAGGCCTTGAGTCCGTGCTCCTCCATACAGTCCAAAAATCCCTGAAGCCGCTGTGTAGAATGAGGATGTGACTTTCTACCCGTAAGAAATGCAATATCGGTAAAACCATGCACCTCAATTAAATGTGAAATCACCTGCTTTACAGGAGTATAATGATCTGTGATTATCGTTTTAAAGCTTTCGCTTTCCTTGTCAATGCAGATAACCGGCTTGTGATAGTTCTCATTAAGCTCTGTCTCCAGCTTTTCCAATGCCCCCGGAGTCTGTATTGTGTCAGCCATAATTACAATTCCGTCGAATATATCATAATCTGGCAATGAAAAAATATTTGCATCGCCCCGTTCCCTTGATTTCGTCTCCTGGTACTTCTGATACATTGCAAAAATACATACGTCAAAATCACATGCATATGCC
Organism: uncultured Bacteroides sp.; assembly: GCA_964635615.1. Taxonomy (GTDB): domain Bacteria; phylum Bacillota; class Clostridia; order Lachnospirales; family Lachnospiraceae; genus Coprococcus_C. The sequence continues at coordinate 76,232 of CAZWNL010000016.1, read as the reverse complement.
TGCTTAAGAAAACCTTTTATAAATAATCCCTGATAATTTTCATCAGGCTGTCCAACCAATAACGCTATTTTCTTACGTGCCACGAAATTCTACTCCTTTCACTGAACATATCAGCCTTATGGCCGTGGTACTTACCTGATTCCACTAACCTGTTTAAAATATTTATCTATATTTCCCTTAATTTCCTCAGACTTAAGGCTTTTCGAAAGATATCCTTCCGGCTTTAAGGCCAGCACCTGTTCTACACTTTCCCTATCCACCCTGCCTGTAAGGAAAATTACTGCGATATCCGCAAAGTTTTCATCGGAGCGAATCATCTCAAACACCTGTTTGCCATCACATACCGGCATCTCATAATCAAGCAAAATCAAATCAGGTCTGTTGAGCGTAAGACTGCTGATTGCCGATAAGCCCGAAGTGGCAACTGACACATCATAATCTTCATCAAGCAGCTGCTGCATTGCCTTCAACATCACACTGGAATCATCTACAACAAGAATTTTCTTTTTTCCGCTGATTGCCTCCTGCTTTGCCGCATTTTTCTTGAGGTACTTCTCGATTTCAGCCATTGCGTTTTCATCCTTAATGTCCGTTCCAATACTGACTTCATGCAAATGCGGTGCAATAACACAATATGCAAAATATCCCACACCTGTATCGAATAGCATACTGAACTGCAGTTTTTCCCTTTCAAACACCTTCCTGAATTGTTCGTATGTAAGAAGATTTTCCGATTTTAGCTTATATCCCTCTGTGGCAGGAAAAAGATCCATCAACCCCTTCACGGTCTGCCGTGCTGAATATCTCACGGCATTCAGCAGCATTACATTTACCTGATCCGTCTTAATGCCAATCAGCTTTCCTACTGTATTAATCAGCATCTTCTCCTCAAATACAAAAATTGTCTCCCATTTTTTACCCTCATCATTAGTATAAATGACACGATAGTATATTCCCTTTCCAAACTTCTCCCCACTATAACTCTCACTCAGTACCTGAGCATCCAGTTGAAACAAATCATACACCTGCTGGAGAAGTGCCTGCCTCAGAACATCATTTGCTTCCTTCGTTAAAAGTCCTTCCCACTTACTTGTAGTTTTTCCTACTATGGCATGGTCCTCCGTCAAGGAATGCCCCAGGAGCCAGCCGGTACAAACGCCTAAAAAATGACTGACCGCATCCTCAGAATAATCCGTCTGTTTCAACTCTCTCTGAAGTGCAGGCAGGGTTTTCTCACGAAAATCATCATGAATACGCTTGTGCATTTGCAATCCACTGTAATTGATGGATTCCATATACTCTTCCTCATCCGCAAAATGCTTAATGGCATGGTCTTTAAAATATTTAATACCCTCCTGACATACCCATTGACTCTTTTCTTCGTCATCTCCAAACTCAAACAGTTTATTAATAATCCGAAATAGCTTTTGGTGTTCCTTATCAATGATATCTACTCCGATATTAAACCGGTCTTGCCATACTACATGGTTTTCCATATTTCTCCTCCTTTGCCGCAATAGAAAATATGTGCAAACCCCTCCAGGTGTTTTGTTCAAAATTTATTTTTTAAAAAATGTCTTTGACTTAGTATATCATAATTCGCCACCGAATGGTGTGTAATTTTATTATTCTGATAAAAATGCTTCCGCAATATAATCTTGTTCCAGCAATAAAATTCACCTCCGTGCAACCACAATCGGCTGGTAAAATCCTGTTTCCTCAGGCATTTTCCATACCACTTCACTACAACCATATTTTAAGAGTAACTCTGTAAGCTCTTTTCTGCGGGTAGCCCTGTATTCACATGCAAAGCTGTAAAGCTGCGGTTCACCTTCGTCATCAATAATATACTGCGTAAACTTATAATTGTCACCAATCCAATCCCATGTTTGAAATGAAACCCTCTGCCCCTGCTCCGTTTTATGAATATACGGCGCAGAATATGCGGGTCTTTCTTCCAATAGTTTGTCATAGTCTCTTATACTTGCAACAAATATTCCATTCGGTACAATTTGATTTGTAATGCTTTTGATTGCACTTTCCAGTGCTTCGCTTGAAAGCATGTGCGGCAAAGCATTATCCATTGTAATAACTATGTCAAATTGCTGTTGAAATGTCTCTGATAAGGCACAGAAATCTGCCTTTTCAAAATGAATATCCACATTATTTTCTAGCGCCCGCCTCTTTGCCTCAGCCAGTTCTTCATCACTGATATCAGAAGCAGTCATAACATAGCCAAGCATGGCAAGCCCGATTGCCTGTGTTCCGATTCCACATGCACAATCAAGAATCTGCGCATGATGGTCATACCCATAATTCTTAAAAATCGTATCCAGAAGCTCAGCCTGCTCACATGCACTCACCTTCCAGTCCAGAAAAAGCTTGTCATACTGGGAAGCCAAATTATTATAAAAACTCCGGGTCATCTCTGTATTGGTACATTGTTCTGTAAGTTTACTAACCATAGTCGAACCTCCTAAATGTATATTACTCCATCACTAGCATTTCATCCTTTATTTTGGAAACCAGTTCAATATCAGCGGGCAGCCATTCCACCGAATCCAGTTCTTCCCTTGTCAGCCATCTTGCCGCTTCATGCTCCTTCAGAACTAAATCGCCTGATACCACTTCACACCAAAAACAATCCATTGAAAGATGGAAATTTGGATAGTCATATTCAACGGTATGTATCAGATTATGCACTTCAACTTCCGTATCCAACTCTTCTTTAATTTCCCGTATCAAAGCCTGCTGTGGTGTTTCGCCTTCTTCTATTTTTCCACCAGGGAATTCCCATTGACCTTTGAACTCTCCATAGCCTCTGGCTGTAGCGAATATCTTCTGCTTTTCTTTTACAGAATCACAGATAACTGCTGCAACTACTCTAATTGTTTTCATACATCATTCCATTTCTTTATTTTTTTCTTGAAGTAATTTGATATCTTTTTCACTTGCAATTATATGCATTTTTCTATGACAATTCGGGCACAAAGCAACTGTATTCTCTATGGAATCATCTCCGCCCTTTGAAAGCCAAATTATGTGATGGTTCTCTAAATACGGATTACCATCCTTATCATTAAATGGTGCCTTCTGTCCACAAAGCTGGCAAATACCCTTTGCACGATTTTTTGCGTATTCTGCAATATATGGATCTCTAACGTAGGTAGTTGATGATACTGTACGATATGATGTTTTTTTCCCAGAATGCTCTTTGGCCTTCTGTTTCAATTCTGCCTCTGACATTCCTTTAGCAGACTGCTCTTTCGTTGCTTCATAACGATCTAATATATCCTTATCAATAGCATCATTAGAGTCCACAACCTTTACTGGAAATATCCATACTTTACGAAGCGAACCGTCTGAATCCTTCTGTTCTTCTTGAAATGGTTCCTGCACCAATTGTACTCTTCCGTGGAAAATATACTTTCCACTTTCCAGTACTTCGCACAAATATACGGCAACACCATTTGTATTCGATTCAGCTAATGTTTTATTTTGACTTGTAAGTTGCTGATCTCCAAACTTTCCCATTCCTGTATAATAAAGTACATCGCCATACCATTTATCTTCATAAAAAGATTTCGTATGATCGCTAACAATCAACAACAAATTATTGTTTCGTGACCTGCGCATACCACCCATATTTCCAACACCAAAGATTACGTGCAAATCATTATTAGAAAGAGTGGAGCCTATTTTTACTTTCGGCTTAAATGCTAAATTAGAAGCATATGCCTCATCCATATATGCAGTTTCAAATCCATTTCTTAATTCATTTAACCTGTCTTGCGTCATTCTATCAGCTCTTTTCTAAATAAAAATGTAAAATTTGTTTAAATTTCAAAGTCCTCGGACTTAAAATTACTGTAATATCTTCCCTTTGTTGCAGTAAATTTTAATACACAATAATCCGGATCCGTAACACCTTTTTTGTAATACATGGTGTCACCCATCTTCCATATCCTCTCTTTCGCCTCTTGCGTTTCCAATACTTCTACCGTTCCCACGAGACTAACTCCGCGAAAAAATCTCCTATCCACAAAATAAATACTTGCCTTATTATTCTGCCTGAAGCATTGCACTTTATTTGATGATGTATTGGTAGAAAACCAAAATGTTTTGATACCTTCCCTTTCTCTCGGCTGTAACATGGCTTTCGTAATAGGAAAGCCATCCGCATCTACATATGCAATATAACTTGTTTTCGATTTATCAATTATTTTTCCAATTGTTTGTTCCGGATTTCTCATATTAACACTATCCTCCGTTTATATTATTTCTTTTGAAATCTTCAACTCAAAACACTACCACCAACAGCATTTTAAACTGTTCCTGTCCAAATACAGCGTGGGGATGCTTTGCAGGCATTACAATAGACTCTCCCTCATGTAGTTCATAGCTATTTCCGTCAATGGTAATTTTGCCGACACCATCCAGACAAGTAACGAATGCGTCTCCTTTTGACTCATGAGTGCTTATTTCTTCCCCTTTGTCAAAGGAAAACAATGTGACACTTAAATGCTCATTTTGTGCCAGTGTTTTACTTACAACCTGTCCCTGCTGATAAGCCACCTGTTCCTTTAAAACCATTACCTCTGCTTTGCTGATATTTTTCATTCCACCCATAACAACGTCTCCTTATTCAACATATTTTCCCAATTAATCCAAGTATAACATACTGTTCCATTAATCACCAATAAAATCATATATTCTAATATATTTTCCTCTGTTTTCACAGACCGACAACACCGCAATTTTATCCAAGTTTATTTTTTCATCCTCACTTATAATACATTTATCAGGTAATCGCAAAGGAGATAAACAATATGAACAATAATTTATTTGAAGCATTTAACAATGGATTCCTCAAACTGACTAATCAAACGGTGGCATTTGCAGACATTCCGTGGTCAAAGCACCCTGTCTTTGAAGGTGTCGAGCTTAAGCACATTGTTACATCCAAAGATACAGATGGTAAGTTCAGTTACCACCTCGTGCGCATTGCGCCAAAAAAAAGCATCGAAAACCACACCCACGAAACGCAATTAGAGACACATGAGATAGTAGCCGGTTTCGGGGTATGTATCAACGACGGTATTACTCTACCTTATGAAGTTGGCACTATTTGCATAATGCCATCTGGAATTCCACACGAGGTAACTGCCGGAGATGACGGACTATACCTGTTTGCAAAATTCATTCCGGCATTGTGCTAAACCAATCTTTTAACAGACTGCTTATACTCACTTGGTGTCAGTCTGACTATTTTATTAAAGCATCGGTCGAAGTGACTTTGGTCACAAAATCCTGTATCATAAGCCACTTCGATTACGCTTTTTCCTTCTTCCAGTAATTTCTGTGCTTTTCTGACCCTGCACTGTATCTGAAATTGATGAGGTGGCAAGCCACACGCAGCCTTAAACCGTCTTATCATATAATACGAACTCAACCCTATATTCCGCGCCATATCCTCAATGAAAAATATATTTTCCGGTGCATCCAAAATAGCCTGCTTTAAGCTCTTTAAGCAGGCACTATCATTTTCTGATTCATCCTGAATTTTATTTTCAGCTATGCACATGATTATCATTGAATAAGCTGTATCATTTACTGTCTCCACTGCATGTGGAGTATCCGGCATAATACAAAAACACTCTCCTGCATGGTATATACATTTTTTCACACCTGAAATAATACAAACTGCCCCATCCAAAATGTATCCGTATGTTACATGATTTGCATGTGTGTGCATAGGATAAGACTGTTTCGATTTCTGATAATAAATGTACTCAATATTATCGTCCATTTTATAATATGTAATATTGTTTCTCATATCCGCCTATCTCCAATAGCTCATATCTCCGTTACAATCGATGAACCCTTTGACATATCTCCATTTAGCCACTGCCACTCCTCGGTAAGCTCTATTTTCCCATTATCAAGAACCTTTGGAATACTGTGACATTTCCCTACACGAATCTCATTCTGTATATTTATGTGCTGATAGTAAAAATCCAACTCCCCGCTTTCTTCAACAAATCCAACAAGATATCCTTTGCTTATCTCACCTCCGGCATATTCAGCCCATAATTCATTACCTCTCTGATGATAACAAAAAATAGTTTTGCTATTCACTTCTCCATTTTCAGTATTCATCCTCGGAGAAAATCTTTTTCCTTCGTAACAAATACCGGTAGTCATTGGAGGCAGGCTTTTTTCCATCACTTCATAAACTAAAACCACGTCATTTTCTACATTCCATTTTTCATGTTTAATGGTGCGATAACCCCTTTGTTCATATAAATGGCTGGCAGGGAGTGATGCATCTAACAACACCGTATGATACTTTGCTGAAATCTCGTCTTCCAGACATTGCATAATAAAACTACCATATCCTTTCCCCTGAAATTCGGGCAAAACATATACTCTGGTAATATGATTATCCTCATGGCTGCCAGTTCCAACAATCTGATTATCGACTACCAAAATGCCTACATTTCCGTTTTCTATATCCTTCACAATATTTTCTTTGTTATGAAGCTGGCAGAAAAAATCTACTACCTCTTTTGGGTAGTATTTAGGATAAATTGTTGTCACCGTATTCTGAACAATATTAAAAATAATATCTATATCTTCTTTTTTCGCTTTTATGTACTCCATTACTTCTCCACCTCACCTATAATTCTACAATCTATATTCTACTATCTCATCCAGTAACTTTCTTGGTCTTGGACTTGGATTTTCATTTGCATACCCTATAGCAATTGCACAGACAAGCTGTTCATTTGTATTGATATATGCCGTTAGTTCTCTATAGGCAAAACATGTATTAGCAATCCACAACGCACCTAATCCCAACTGCTGTGCCGCCAGCAGCATATTTTCAATAGACGCCCCAATGGATAAGGAGTCACATATTTCTGTAATTCTCCCGTCATTGTCAATCGGCAAAAACGGAGATTGGGCATTTGTGTTAATCACCGCAATTATGATGGGGGCTTCCCTCATAATTCTCAATGTGTTTTTAGCATCCGCTATGCCATGCTGAGATTTTGGTAAATCAGTTATGCCCTTTTCTTCTCTTTGCAGTCCATCTTCCATAGCTTTGAGCAATTCTTTTTTAGGTTCATTTCCAAAAACAATATATTTCCACGGCTGTCTGTTTTTCGCCGAGGGTGCAACTCTGCCTGCATCCAATACTTTATTTAACAGCTCTGTCGGCACATCCTTTTGCTGAAATTTTCGAATGCTTCTTCTTTCATATATCGAGTTAAATAATATCATATCTTTCATAACAGTTCATCAACACCTCCGGCAACAATTACACTCGTTTTATTAAACTGTAAGCTCAATCTGATTCCCTTCAACAGCTACAATACAGCTCTCATAATACCCATCACCGGTAGTTCTGGGTCCGCTAACAACTGTATATCCATCTTTCTTTAATTGTTCCGTCAGTAAATCAACCTTCTCCTTGCTTCCTACACTAAATGCAATATGTATAAACCCTGTTCTGTTCATTGACTTTTCAGAATCATCCATAACAGGCTTATTCATTATCTCAAGTCTTGCGCCATCATCAAATGTTAAAAAATATGATTTAAAATCTGTCGTTTTATTATGATACATAGTATTGGAAACAGCCCCCATATATCGTTCAAAAAACTGTTTTGCATTCTCCAAATCATTTACATACATAGCAATATGTTCTATCCTCATAAAATAACCTCCTTATTGATTTCTTTCTAAAGCTGGGATATGTCTTCTTCTGTCCTTTCAGCATGCCTTCCAGACTCATTGACTAACATGCACAATATATTACTTTAATTTGAATCCGTTAAACCATGCTCTTTCCTCAAAAGGCAGCTTATTTACTGCAACCGTTTCCGATTCTGCAATGCCAATTGGAAGAAAACAGACCAACTCATAATCGTCTGGTACATTTAATATTTGTGCCATTTTATAACCAATTTTATCCTCATCCGTAATATGACCTTCATACCAGCAGCTTTGATAGCCAAGCTCCACCAATGCAAGCAACATATTTTCAATTGCTGCGGAATAATCCTGAATTGCAAAGCATCTATCTCTATATGCATTTATTCTTTGAGTCAGAACACATATAATGGCAGGCGCAGTTTCCCCAACTGGTGGGATTATTACCTCATACAGCTTGTTCAATATTTGCGGGTCATCTACCGCTATCAAGCTTGTTGTTTGTTTATTACATCCTGAAGGGGCATTAAGCCCTGCCTTCATAATTGTAATTAAATCCTTCCTAGGTACAGGAATGGATTTGTATTTTCCTCTATAGCTGTGTCTGTTATTGATAATACTAATAGCACTCAATTTTATTCCTCCATATAATTAAAGAAAGGGGCCATTGTTCCAGTAGATTATTGTTCTACTTTTCCAACAACCCCTTCATAGTCTAAGTGTTAATTCATCAATTCTAAACGGTATAATCAACCATACTTCCACTACCTGCCGCAGATGCTACTTTTACACCTGTTGTCAAATCAGACTGAATCTGCTGAAATGATACGGTTCCTCTTGCCTGTTCCCCATACTCATTTTTCAGACGTGCCAGCTCATCGTTGTAAATTGATGTAAACTGCCTTGCCCTTGCAAATTCCTCGTCTGTGCTTATAGCTTTCCAATTTCTTGATACCGGATTGTACGACAGAGTTTTATTTCCTTTTGAATCCCAAAACATACATGCAGCATTCATCTTACCGCCTGTTTTTTTCATGCTCGATTCATAAATGGCTTTTCTATCCGGAGATACTGTTTCTCCATGCTGCATACATAATTTCCTATATGCCGCATCATCCCTTTTTCCGGTAGAAAACTCTTTCCTTGCAAGCTCCTTGATAGCTTCCTCAAATTCTTCCTCCGACATTGCAGGCTTATTTCGCTTTGTCATGATATTATTCCAATTTGGTTTTACAAAGCTGATGTCAACTGGCTTAAAACGCAAAGAAAAATTACCATAATCACATTGTGCTAATGGGTCACTTGTTTTTTTCTTATTTCCTGACATCTGCTGTATCAAATTAGAATAATAGGAATAATTATCTCTGGTTATCTGCATATCACATACCTCCCTGTGGCAAAACGTGAAATCCATTTCACTCTATGCTGATTTATTTAAATACAATGTTAAAATACCCTAAAAAGTTTGTCAAGTATTAACACATCAAACATATTTACTTATTATAAAATTCCGGATGGTCAGCCCTATACTGTGCTTCCGCCTGTGCACGTTTTTTTACAGCTTTCCTATACGAAATGAATGCAATACCATAAAATACAATACAAATGACAGTACAAACAATTGCCGGACCAAGAAACATATAATCCTTGTCAAAAACCTCCGGCCAGCTGACAATAGCAAATATACCGCTTATAACACCTATGCATGACATAAATGTTGTAAAACCATTTTCCCTTAATATTAAAAATCTCATCGTGTCTTCTCCTTTGCTGAAAATGTCATTAATATAACTTAGAATTATAGCACTACAAATTTTCATGTCAATACAATAGGCTGTCACATAAAAATGTGACAGCCCCGTTTTTCTTCTCTGAGCTTTTCAAGATGCTCTCTGTACAGGTCTGGGGTTTTTTCTTTCAGAATATCCATATCGTCTACCTGTCCGGCGGAATTTAATCCTTTTCCTGTTATGCCTTTATATCCATATTCAAGCCTGTAACTCCTGCATTGATCTTATCTGCTTTGGAAACAGCCACATTTTTATCATCTTTGTCAATGACTACCAAGCCTTTCCACTTACCGCCAAACAGTTCCTTGCCGGTTTCGTCCATTTTCTCCTGCAATTTTTCCTGTTCTTCTCGTTTTGCCTGCCGTTTTTCTTCAAACTCTGCTTTTTCCTGTTTCTTTTCCTCATTCTGCTTGCGAATTTTCTCCGCATTTTCAGACATGGTTTGTAAATGGGACTTTGCATTTGGATCTTTTGTGGTTATTACCCAACCACTGATACCGCCATCCTTATCAATCGCCCAACCTTGTGCTACAACACGCCAACCATGAGCAGCTTCCGATTGGCACATCTGCTCATCACATGCCTGCATACCTGCAATCTGTTTTTCATACTCTTTCTCTAATTCCGGATCATTTGCCATTTTTGCCAAAAAACGTGGGTCAATAGCAACATTTACAGTTGAATTAGAACCATACCTCATTCCCTTAGTATAACTGGCTGCTACAAAGCTGTAATTGCTGAATTTCTTAGAGAGATATTCTAATTCATCTGCTGCTGTCTTTCTTGTGATACTGCTTGTTTCCGCAGTTTCCTTTGTCGTGCTGCTTTCAGTTGTCTTTTTCTTGTTGTCCGTTGTGTTCGTGTAGCTGCTTGCATAGCTGCTGTATGCATTACTGATTTCCATTGCCATAGCTTAGCCCTCCTAAAAATTAAAATATTTGTTTATTTGCCTTAGAGTATTTTCAAAATACAATCCAAAATATCCTCATGCTTTTCATATTCTATTTTCAATACACCATTTTCTAAATATCCCGTTTCTAAATATCCAAAGCGTCCGCCTCCGGCACCTATTCCCGGTAGCTTGTAATAACCGGCCACATAAAAACAGATATACTCACGGGATGCGGTACTATCCTTTATCAATTCTTGAAAAGTTTCTACATTTACGTAGATGTAGCTTTCATCATAACTGACTGCTTCCCTTAATGCTTTCCCATCGCTTATAAGCTCTGTACCTGTTTCCATATCACACACAACAATGATGTCATGCCGATTGCATCTGTCATAAGAAACATTATGCATGAGGAAGACCGAAGTCACCACACAGAACATTGCCGCAATCAGTATACCCACTGCCACAGCACCTTTATATGATTTATATGCAGCAATCCTTTTCACTCTCTGCCTTACACTCTGATATTCGTTGCCTCCGGCAAAGGTGGCATACATATTAAAAGCTTTACTTTCTGCCTGCAAAACCCACATGCTCTTTAATAACAGTTGGCCGTAATCGTATGCTTTTCCCTCACTTTGCTTAATTGTCACGAAGTCGCAGATTTCCTCCATATCCTCCCGAAAATACTTTGTGCCTACGATAAGCAGCGGATTGAGCCATAATAAAGCCCGTAATATATCCCATAAAAGATAAAACAATAAATGCCCCAACCGAATATGCGTCTTTTCATGGAGCAGGATTGTCTGAATCTCTTTTCTGTCATATTCTTTCAGTATGACTTCCGGCATGATTATTTTTGGTCTAAAAACCCCTACGGTAGATGGTGTGATGGGCATTTTTGTAACGTAGATAACAGTACCCTCCACCTTTCTTTTTTCCATGCCTGCAATCATTTTGTTCAGCTTTCTTCTTCTATAGAACATCAGGGCGGCATATACCAACACACCGCATAAATACAACAAACGGAGCCATATATAATTCATGCACAGTTCCGTAAATCCCGAAAAAAGCTTTACACCTATTGTGTTTTCATAAAAAAACTTCATCTTGCCAACAAACAATACAGGAATGAACAAACTCCATAATGCACCCTTTAGGAATACCTTATTTTTCAGTGCTGTTTTCCGCAACGTGAAAACGAACGCAAACACCACGAAAGAAAGCAGCACACATCTTACAAGCTGTACCACGTAATAGACAGTGCATATATTTAAGACACATATTCCTCTTTCCCAAAATTCCTGTACCGTCATTTTTTATCATTATCCTTTTTTTTGCACTGTTCCAAAATTTCTTGTAATTCCCGAAGCTGTTCTTCCGTCAATTTTGCACTCTGCAATAGTGACGCCATTGCATTTTTCTGACTACCCTCAAAATAGCTGTCTACAAACTTCCGGCTTTTTTCTTTCTGACATTCCTCTTTGGATTTCTGGACAGAATAGTGGTAAACTCTTGAATCATGTTCATCTACGACATAGCTCAAAACGCCTTTCTGCCATAAACGGTTCAGAAGAACACGCACCATTCTAGGCGACATATCTGACTTTTCCTGCACTTTCCTAATAACTTCCTTTGCTGTTAAAGATGTATCGCATGCCCAGAATACTTCCATAATTAACCATTCACTTTGACTAGGCGTAGTTTCTTTTTCCATGTTGTTAATCCCCTTTTATTATATTTAGTAATTATATCGGACAATTTTCGATGATTGTTAATGTTTGTTCCTAAATTTGTTAATGTTTGTTATACTTTTTTAGCGTTGATACAGATTTATAAAAATTTATCCAATAAAAAAGCGACAAACAGGGAATAATCATTCCCTTGTCTGTCGTTTTTAACAAGTTTGACACTTTAATCGAATTTACGATTTACTAAACACTAAAATCATATTTACTGCCGGCCTTTTGTATTTCCTCCGACTCGACAGCATCCCAATCTATTTTTGATATTTTTTCAAAAAGCTCCTCCATACTGTTTGCCTGCACATTCGTACGCTTCATAGTTTCATTGCTCCTTGAATATCCCTGAATTTCCTTTTCTGCCTTCTTTTCCGCTTTCTTTTCTTCTTCCTTCCTCTTAGCCCGTTTGTCTTCTCTGAGCTTTTCAAGATGCTCTCTCGACTTTGCACTGGACTTTTCCATTTCAGCGAAAAAATTTGTCGTACCATCTTCATTAAAGACAATACCCATTTTCGTAATTGATACACCGTCCTTGCCGAAAGCACTCTCATATCCAAATTTCTTATTGATTTCCTCGGACATTTTTACTGCTCTTTCTACACACTGTAATTTTTCCTTTGCATATTTCTCGTCATTTGCCATGCGCTCCAGCTCTGCACTGGAAAAGATTACAGAAAATTCCTTTGTTCCGCTTTTTGCAAGAGACTTCAAATCATCGGAACTGTCCCCTACGAAAAAGTCATAATTACTATACTGCTTACGCAGCTTTTTCAGATAATCCTGTGCTTGGGATGAAAGCTTCGACTCTGTTGTGCCTGTCACGTTTCTCGTACCGTCAGATGATATGGTTCCGTCCTTAAGTCCTTTTTTTACACTGTCCATCCAGTTGTCAAGAAACGTCATTGCGCTCCGGGTTCTGACACCATCCGGTCCCTTTGCAAATTGACTGTACTTTGCATATGCATCCGGATCATATTTTTCCATAAGCTTTTCTAAATCTGCGGATCTGAACGATTTGCCTGTCGTATCTCTGATATCCTCCAGTGTCTCCAATTTCGAAACACCTTTGTTTTCAATTTTCTTTAAATCCCTTCTGCCTCTCTCCAAGATATCTTGGTAATTGACTAATGCCATGTCCATGTTCATGTTCATTTCTTTCTCCTCCTTGATTTTAAATTTGAAATCCTTTTCCTATTACGTCTTTCCATTGTATTGAAAATTTGATTTTCCTCTTTCTATTACCCTAAAAGCCTTGACCAATAATTTGACATATTGTGAATTGCTGCAAAGTTTCTTTCATGTAACATCGCCAATACATTACTGTTTTTGCTGCCACCGGAAGCATAATTAACAAGCGTATTCTGTAAGCTGTTAAAGATATTGCTTATACTGTTCTGCCTCTGCATAAGGCTGTTAAAAAGAGCTTGATATTCGTCTTTGTTTTTCTGTTCCTGCTCTTTGGTATGCTTTACACGTCCAATCTCCATACTGGCTTTCGCATCCTCCTGCGACTTCTTCACCGCCGAGCTTACATTTACAGCATTAGGGGCAGGCATTTTTGCCATACTTTCATCACGTAAGTCATAAATGTTTTTGTGCGTTGCCACTTTTTCACTGTTATAGCTTTCATATTGCTTTATCATTTCTTTAAAGGAATCTCTCATTTCCTCCGGCACATACTTATCCGCAAAATAGTTCAGGGCATTTACAGAAGAAATTAACTCTAACTTTGCCGCTTCATGTGACATTTCCGTTGAAAAATTTCTGTTCAGACTGCTCTTGTTAATACTTTCCATGCCGGAAGTAATGTCTTTCAGCATCTGCTCCATATCACGCACTTCATCATCACTCAGCTTGTCATAAAAACCATTGTTATAAAGGTTTTCACTTAACACAAGGTACTGCTGCTTAAAATCTCCCGTGCCACTAAACGCATTTCCGCCTTCTGCTGCCCTTGCCGCTTCTCTTTCAGCTCTCTGTGCAGCCTTGCGCTCTGCCACACCTGCCATAAATTCCTTTGATTCCTCTGAAATTTTAACGCTTGTGCCGAGCACATCCCGTGCTGTCATAGTTCCAGTGTTTTCGCGCTCTGCTCTCTGTGCTTCAGCTGCAGCCTTGTTTTTATTCCGCTCAATCCTTTTGTTATAAGCACCTGTAAATAGTTCTGTTGTTCCTGATGAGTTAATGTAAACCATAATATTCTCCTCCTTGATTTTAAATTTGAAATCCTTTTCATTTATCATCCCCGCCAATATTTATTACATTTGACGGTAATAATCCTTTGCTGTATGCGGTTTCATCCGTACCACAATCAGATATTTCAATCCTCTTATTATTTTTCGTAGTTACTATAACCATATACCGCCCCGGTTCGGTAAGCACAACTGCTTTGCCGGCAAGAACGTCCTCCGTAATATCATCAACCACTGGATAAGTTATATCCTCCATAAAATGATACAACGTCACTTTTGCAATTTCTTCCCTGTCAACCTTTGTTCCATCCCAAATAAATACCGACTCCGTTTCAGATTGATTTGAATTCTTTTCTAAACCAATCCACGCATAACACACTATACCAACAATGCATGCCACCATAAAACATATGGTTATAATACTACGTTTCCGTGGCTTAGCTATGGCTTCGACACGCTCTCTGAGCTGTTTTTTCTTTCCGCCCATAGTTGACATAACATCAAATTTTGTATTTTTAGCTTTTTTATTCATTAAGGTAATCAGACTGACACCATATGACACTCTGCTTTCTTCACCAAGAACAGAAATAACCCGCTCATCACAGGAAAGCTCGCTATCCTGTCTCATACGGTTGACTGCAAGCCATACAATCGGGTCATACCAGTAATAACTAAAAAGCAACAACCTTAAAATCGTCCAGACAAAATCCCCCTGCTTATAATGGGAATGCTCATGACAGATTGCATGATTCAGCAATTCCTCATCCTGCGTCATATCGGGATGCACATAAATACTTTTCACTAACAAAAACGGAGTTTGCGGATAATCTAAAAGATATATTTTCATTCCCGTCTGTTTATCCCGTTTATAATAACGTCTCCGGCTTACACAACGAACTGCAAATATAACATTGTATAACAAAAATGCACATGCCAAAATAATTGGTATGCCATATCTTAATACTTTAAATATGGAAAAGATACTTACTTTAATGTTAATTCCTTTTGCAGCGAGAAATTCCATTGTCATTGTGACAACACAATTTACAGCATGGCCAGCCATTACTTCAAGCTTCACAAAATTATGTGCAAGCTTCGGACTATTCGCCATAACCCAAGCCGGCAGGCTATTCACATTCATAATGCAGGTAAATAGATATACCGGTATCAACAACCATAACGCATATTGCAGTCTTTGGCTGATTTTTCCTGCCAGCAGTCTTTTTACAATATAAAGTACCAGTATCAAAAGATTCAAATAAAGAAAATCACTCACCTGATGATTCCCCT
The DNA here is from genome assembly GCA_964635615.1 of uncultured Bacteroides sp. Lineage (GTDB taxonomy): Bacteria > Bacillota > Clostridia > Lachnospirales > Lachnospiraceae > Coprococcus_C. Next base: position 60,607 of record CAZWNL010000016.1, on the reverse strand, counting down.
TTCAAAATGGAAAAAAGTCCTTCTATTTCTTCTTCGGAAAGTGCATCCTGCTGAATCATATTGCTCAGCAACAACCCAACATTTCCTTTATACACCTTATCCAAAAATGTCTGCGTTTCCTTCAGTCTTGTTTCCGACTTCTCAACCTTTGGGTAGAACATCTTTGCCCGTTCTCCCTCAATATGATATACTGCACCCTTTGCCTCCATACGCTTTAAAAAGGATACCACCGTGGTTCTCTGCCATCCTGTTTCCTTGTCTAAGGCATATGTTATCTCCATCAATGTCATCGGTCCCTTCTGCCATAGCAGGTCAAGGATTTTCCATTCTGCGTCACTTAACTTTTCCATAATTAAATATAATCTCCTTAATTAGTGTACATTTGTACACTAATAATATAGTCTTATAGTAGGCATTTGTCAACTACTATTTCAGTTTATTATAAGCTTCTTGGGTTTTATAACGTTATTGATAACGTTGGAAGAATGATAGATTGTGGCAATCCCGCATTTGGCAGTGCCATGTATATATAGCTACACCAAATGCGGTACATCCCTCTATTTTTATTCAAAATCGTATTCCGGATATGTATTTTCGAATCCCAAAGTAGAATAATTCCTTGTCTTGGAATCCTCGTAGGCGCCTCTTGTAAAATACTTCATAGTATATGACCCATAATACGTATTACTAATATACATTTCTAACACAGTAACATCCAGCATATAATCTCCTTTATCATATAATAAATCATAATTTATTGTTCCGCCTCCCTTTTGCACCGTATCAGCAAATTCTTCGTCCTGACCCTCTCTGTCCGTATAACTTGCACTATTACTATGGGCATATACCGCCGTCGGTTTTCCCAATATATCCATTACCAATGGAAGTCCCGTTCGGATTTCATCTTTCTCGTATTTCACGTTCAAAATGTCATATCCCCTATACTCATAGCCGTTCATTTGATATAATACAAACTGATTATTCTCTATACATTCTCCCAATGTAAGCGGCGAATCCGTCAGATTATACACCTCTATTTCAATATCATAAGCAGAGCTTCCCTCTTCTTCATATAAAAATATATTCCAGCAATCTCCCGGTTCTATCAATTCATCGGAATAATTCATTACATCATCCAAAGAATTTGTTTCTATGCGTTTTCCCAAAAAAGTATTAAAAACATAATAGTTATACGAGGCAAACATATCCTTTAAATTTGTACCGAACGTAAACTTATCATCTAACATCACGTCGCTTAAATCCTTCTCCTCCAAAGCACCTAAATTAGCATACTTTAACCAAAACGGAGGATATCCATATTCCTCGGTTGTGTCCCAGTTACCCGAAAACTCTGTCCTTTCCTCTTGCGTGTCGGCAGTCGGTTCCTCTGTGTCCGCCATTTCGTTACCAACATTATGCTCCACCATATCAGTCGCTGTTTTGCTATCCGAAGTTTCGTCTGATTTGTTATTTTTAATTAAAACAAACGCTCCGACTCCCACAACGGCTGCAACAACAGCTCCTATTGCAATTTTAACCTTTAATGCACCTAATCCTGTTTTCATCATTCCTCCTGCAACTCCTTTTACTGTATTTCCTGCAGCCGTTCCGACTGCGTTTCCAACTGCATTTTCTGCAACTGTTCCGACTGCGTTTCCAACTGCATTTTCTGCAACCGTTCCAACTGCCTCACCTGCAGCACCCACTCCATACGCTGACACGCTTCCTGCTGCAAAGCGTGACATGATGGTTCCTATAATCTCCGGCAGCACTTCGGGTACTATCATGGAATTTGCCTCCTCATACAGAAGACGCATCAAAATCGGTAGTCCCACAACGGAGTAAAGCTTATCACCGCTTCCGTTCTCGTATGCCTGCACACCGTTCCTTATCTTGGCACGGGCAAGACTCAGCCTAGCCTTTACCGTACCCGGCGGGCATTCCATGATATCCGCTATTTCGTCAATTGTCAGTCCATTAAAATAGTAAAGTATGACCGTCTTGTACTGGATATCCGAAAGTGTATTTCTCATAATATCCATGACAAGCTTCCTTTTTTCCTTTTGGGTAATGTACTCCTCAGGAAGAAAATTCTCGTTTTCCTCTTCCAACCGACTATCCATATCCTCTACGTCCATGAAAACCGGTGCATTTTTCAACAGAACCCTCTTGCATTTATTCACCGCAATCCGATTAATCCACGGAACAAACTTCCCCGCATCATTCAGCTGATAAATTTTTTCATATGCAGTTACATAAACATCCTGCATGATATCCTTCGCATCCTCCTCATTGCCGAGAAGACTGACACAGATAAAATATACCGACCTGCTGCTTACCATGTACAATTGTTCAAACGATGCCTGATCTCCCTGCTTTACTCCCTCAACCAGCTGTCTGATTTGATTTTCATCCATCTTTTTCCTCCTTGCTCTATATATTGTGTTTCATATATATAGAGTCATATTTTTTCAAATAGGTTTAATATTTTCTACTTTTTATTTAAAAAAGGCAGTCTGCTTTTGCGTGCAAACTGCCCTATTCTCAATCAGATGCTAATGTCAAATAATTTTGTATTTCATGGAATTCTTCTTATATAAGTAAAATGCACGTTAAAGCGAATGTATCAACCTAGGATGTTTGTCAATGCCGCAAACAGCTTTTTCACATCAATTGGTTTTGCAATATGACCGTTCATTCCACTCCTTAATGCATTTTCCTTATCTTCCTCAAATGCATTTGCTGTCATTGCCAAAATAGGTATTATTGCTAATTTTTCATTCTCTAATGCCCGAATTTCCTTTGTTGCATCATACCCATTTTTTATCGGCATCTGCACATCCATCAGTACAAGCTTGTAATATCCCGGTTCAGATGCGCTTATCATGTCAACTGCAATTTGTCCGTTATCCGCAATATTAACCTCAAAGCCTGCATTTTCCAAAATTTGTGTTGCAATTTCCTGATTCAGTTCATTATCCTCTGCCAGCAAAATTCTGATTCCCCTAAACCGTTCTAGCTCATTTGCGGTATCCGAGCTTATTTTCTCACATGTACTTATATCAGGGGTAATATATTTCTGCTTCGATGTCTGCTGAGATTTGTCAGCCTGCCCATTCAATCGGAACGTAAAGGATACCGTCACCTTTGTTCCAACACCCTGCTCACTTTCCACAACAATGGAACCATTCATCATGTCCACAATATTTTTCGTAATAGCCATACCAAGCCCTGTTCCCTGAATCCTACTTATCGTTGTGTTTTTTTCACGCTCAAACGGCTCAAAAATATGGGTCAGATACTCACTGCTCATGCCCATCCCCGTATCTTCAACACAAAATTGATAATCTGCATAACCTGCACTTGCTCCCGTTTTCTCCTTTACGCAAATGTGCACTGTCCCTCCCTGATTTGTATATTTGATTGAATTACTAATTAAATTTAGAAGCACCTGATTCAGTCTTAGCTTATCACAATACACCTCTCCGTTTGACACCTCCGAAATGTCAATAATAAGCTTGAGCTGTTTTCTGTCTGCATCCGCCTGTACAATATTCCCGATCTCCTGCACAATGTCAATTATGCTGCAAGATGCCTCCTCAATCTGCATCTTGCCACTTTCAATACGGCTCATGTCCAATACATCATTGATAAGCTCTAACAAATGTCTTCCAGATGAAGTAATTTTTTGTAAATATTCCTGTACCTTTGACCTGTTGTCAATGTTGTTAAGCGCAAGATCGGTAAAACCAACAATTGCATTCATCGGTGTCCTTATATCATGTGACATATTGGAAAGGAATGCGCTTTTCGCCTTGTTAGCCATATTCGCCTGTGCAAGTGCATTTTCCAAAAACACTTTCTGATCCATGTCATTTCGGATTTCCTCATCCACATTACGAATACCCAAAACAATACCATGGCTGTCCTCACGCTCTCCAGAACGAACGGCCTTTATTTCATGGTATTTTATTTCACCATTTATAATGGCACGATAATTCACACTAAAGGTTTCCCTTCTCCCCAGCTCTTTTTTGAGATTTTCTTTTGAGCATGCCTGCAAAAGCATTGTTCTGTCATCCTCATGGACAAGCTTTTCAATATAACAGCTCATGCTTTCTTTTAATGAAACCCCTCCTGTAAAGGAGCTTCCAAACACATACTTACTTTCCTCATCAATTCTTAAGATTGTACCGATTTCCGTATCAAGGGAAAAATAAAACACCAAATTATAATCTATACTGAGAGCCCTTACAAGCTCCTTTTGCCGTTGTTCATTTTCTTTTTCCTGTAATTTTTGAGCCGTAACGTCCAAAAGGAACCGTCGGTAAAACAATTCCCCATTTTCCTCCAACAGCTCAATATTTCCCATAACATGAATGATTTCTCCATTCTTATGCAGTACACGATATTCAACGTTAACACTGTCTCCTGCCTTTTTCAGCTTGCTTATTTTTTCTCTGAGCGTTTGCTTGTCCTCATCCAAAACTGTCGCAGCAACCATTTGAAAGCCATCTGAAACAAGCTCCTCTAAGGTTTCATATCCGAGAATACTAAGTGCCGCCTGATTAATACTTAATATGTGTGAACCATCCATGGTATGGTATATGACTCCGCACTCCAATGTATTAAAAATAGTCTCCAGTGTGCGGTTCTTTTTTACAATTTCTTCTTCGTAAGCACGTTCCTGTGTAATATCTATACCTACCCCGACTGTTCCCATTACACTTCCATCCCAATCATACAGGGGTGCCTTGTAAGTTGTCATAAGCCTTACACCATCTCCTGCTTTGACTATTTCTTCGGATACACAGACAACCTGCTTTTCCATTACCTCCCTATCTGATGCCATACAGTCATTGCCTTCATTTTCCGGGTCATTCGGGTCAACATCCCAAATATAATTATGGTCTCTGCCTTCCACCTGTTCTCTGGTTTTATTTACGGTTTTACAAAAGCTGTCATTAACCTTCTTATGTATTCCCTCTTTATCCTTATACCAAATCAAATTCGGCACACTGTTCATTGTAGCCTCCAAATATTGATTTGTCTGCCAAAAATCCGTACGCATTTTATAATTTTTCTGCCATCTTACAAAATGAAATTCAACTTCTTCGTCTGACATAGGAAGTGTCCAAATATCTGTAAATACCGACAGGTTATCTGACAATACACGAATCATGGTTTTGTCTGCCAATAAAATAATTTGTATGTTGTCACTTTTCTTTCTTATGAGACTTTGTACTGCATCACAGTCATTTGCATCCTGCAGGTTAATAAAAATCACATCTGCATCATCTATCGCAGCCTCATCAAATATTCTATTTTCAAAAAATGTATGGGAAAAATGCTCAAGTGGTTTCATTCCCTTAATGATTTCAAATGCATTACACGAATCACCTATTAAATATATGCAAAGCTGACAAAAATACATAACCCTGCCTCCTATATCTTACTGTAAATAGCTCATACTGATATATTAGCAATAGGTAAAATCTATGTCAACAATTTGATGTGGCGGAAGCCATTGTTTTCAGCGTTATTTTTCACAATAAATTTTGATTGCTTCAGCCGTAAATTCTGCTGTTCCTTCTCCTGCGTAATTATCAATATTTGTGGTGAACTCTCCACCGCCGGCATACATTTTTCCAAACCCGGAAAGAATTTCATTTGAACACTTATAAAAATGTTCCGTAATAAAATCCTGCAGCCTCCTTACCTGTTCCTGAACATCCGGTTCGTTTGGTGCCATCCCTTTCAGCTTTGCGAAATCCACAAATATCTGCATAAAGTTTTCTGAAAGCATTCGCTCCTCTACTTTGCTCCTATTTTGTGCCTTCTGCTCATATTCCTTGTATTCGTCAGTCTTTCCCCACTGTTCCTTTGCTTGTCGTGCGTATTCATCCATCTTCTTTGTGTCAAATACTGAAAAATCCATTGTATTCACTCCTATCAATTGTATTCCACGGGCAAAATTAATCAAATTCTCCAAATGCTCTTTTTTCATGGTGAGCAAAGCAATCTGCTGTTCTAATGCTCTGCCACTGTCAAAATTCGACTGGGATATGATTTCCTTGATTTCTTTAAGAGGAAATTCCAATTCCCGAAACAGTAAAATCTGCTGTAGCATTTTCAAAGCTGTATCGTCATACAGCCTATATCCACTTTCGGTATATCCGGTTGGTTTTAACAACCCGATTTTGTCGTAATATTGCAGAGTGCGTATACTCACTCCGGTCAATTTACTTACCTCATTTACCGTCATCATTTTCATTCCCTCCTGCTAGCTATGAACATCAGTCCGTGTAAATATACCATAAACTATTACGCAACGTAGGAGTCAATACCTATTTTTATTATTTTATTTCTCGTTTTTCAATGATTTTGTCAATCAATTGCCACGCAATATAAACATCGCCAAGAAATGTCGTAAATTCAACATTTCCTGGCTAATGTATATCGTTCAAAACTCATATAGTATAAGCAACAAGCTCAAGGCTTAGATTTCCCTCCTGATGTATGTATGCATCGGAAAGCCTATATTCTCTGCGAATGTGTGTCTGTTATATGTGGTAATTATTTTTCCCCAAGAACATATTGTGCGGCTTTATCCACAGAAATATCAAAATCAGATGCAAGCTCAGAAATAATCTTGTCGTCAGGGAAACCATTTCTCTTTAAGATTGAGATAGTATTTATAATTGCCTTAGTGACGCCCTGCTCGCGCCCGATATCAATGCCCTTCTCATATCCAATCTCCATAAGAGTTTGCTCATGTAGTTCAGCATCATATTCATCTATCCCCATAGCGACAACCTCCCTTTTATTCTTTCTTAAAAAATCAGAAAGTATATTTCCTTTCCCCCTTTTGTGGCAGGAAGAAGTGAATGGCTTTTGTTCAAGCAATTTCCAAAACAGTTTCTTCTCTGCCGATATTTGTTGTGAAATAAAGCATCGAAGTAACTTGTTTTGTTAGACTCGAATTACAACGCTTGACGCGCCCTTTTCTTTGAATATCTGAAATAGGTGTTCCCTATAAAAGAAATGCTGTAATAATGCTTTAAAGAGATAATACCATATGCGTACTCAGAACGCAAGATGTTCTTTTGCCCAATAAAATTTATTCCTATTATTTCAGATTTGCAGGTCTATCCCTTTTGTTCCTCCGGACGTTCCTGATACCATAGATGTAATGCTTTCATCTGCAAAAATCTTATCCAACAGTTCTTCCGAAATAGGTTTTCCAGCAGTCCAGCCGGGGATTTCTGCTTTAATAGCCGTTATAACCTTCTTTGATATTCCTAAATGTAGTTGATTTAAAGTCCAGCATGCCGATAAACGGTCTTCCTTTTTCAGCGTCTTATAATATTCATTATTTTTACGATAATATGCATCCCATTCGGCTTCGTTATCTCCTGACATTCCATTGTATTTGTAATATGCCATTTTTACATCGTTCAAAACATGCTGTTTCATTTCATCCGATACCGGAATGATTTTTTTGTAATCACTTCTACCTGTGACACACATTCCCTCAACACCATAAGAATTTTTGTGGTGTCCGGAAAGCAAATCCTCCAATGTGTTCCTGCCGCCTGCTCCAGAGCGTTTTGCTGATGTTCCGCTACCGAAAGGCATACTTATATTTGCTTTTCCTCCGTACATTTTTGAAAAAAGCCACATAATCCCTTGATAATTGTTTCCTATACGCATAATATAATCCTCCTTGATATGTATTAATCCGGTTGCTCCCAATGGGTTATGGTTATACAGATAAATCTACTTGTTCACCCTTGCCTGTTTCTTTTATTTTCACGTCTGCCGCAGGCTCATTTTCCGACACCCTGTTTTTTATCTTTTCTAACAATTTTTCCAGAGTTTCTTCCTTTTCCAACTTCTTTTTCTTTATGGCTTCTTCCTTTTTCTTCTTTGCACGTTTTTCCTCTATCTGCTTTTGTACTTTTTCTTTATAGGCTGTTCCAGGGTTCTCTATCACATCTTTGCTCCTGCCGATGCTCCAATAGGTAACTTTTCCATTCTTGTCTATGGATGTACCGCAGGCAATCATTTCACCTCCATACGATGCAATTCCATCTTTTATGATCTTTGCCGCTTCCGGGACTTCAGCAATATACTTTTCATATTTTTCCGCTGTCGCTGGGTCAGAAGCCATCTGTTCAATAATATTGGAAGCAATGACTATGTTATTTCCGCCACTGCTGCCAAACATATAATTGTCCTCCTGTTTTTCGTTTTTAAAATCTGCCACCGTAATATTCACGTTGGGATATTTTGCTTTTAATCCATTCAGGTAATCCTGTGTATTTCCTCTACACCCATTCGTATTACCTGCTACATAAGTGTTTGTGTAATCTGTTACTCCTTTAACTGCCATAATTTTGTCCTCCTTGATAAAATTTTAATATGAATTGTTATTTCTCCATATTCGTTTCATTTTTCAGCATCACGGAAAGGATAAATACCCTGCCGTCTATTTTATAATCCATTGTGCCTTGATATTTCTCTGCTGTGTTTTTTATGTTGGCAAGACCGATTCCGTGTGTTTTTTTGTCTGTTTTATCTGTTTCGGGAAGCCCCGACTGCCGTTTCCGTTTCAGCGTTCCGTCAAAACTGTTTTCTATCTTGAATATTAACAGCCTATCTTTTTGAAAAGATGAAAGCCGTATAAAGGCTGGCGCTTCCGGTTCTTTTTCCCTTAGCTTCCGGCATGCTTCCATTGCATTGTCCAAAGCATTGCCTAAAATAACGCCTATGTCATAGCTCTGGATAGCCAGATTACGGGGAAGAAGCAGTTTGCTTACATCTACCTGCAAGTCAGGAACCATGCGTAACGCTTCATGGTATTTCATGTTGAGCATGGTATCAATTACGCTGTTTCCCGTTTTAAAATGAAAGTCCAGACTATCAAAGGTCTGGTTTAGTTCCCCTAGATAGGCTTGCAGTTCTTCATTTTCACTTTCCCCCTTTTTGGCGGCAAGCCGCAGGACAACGGAAAGCGTATTCTTCATGTCATGCTTCATGCTCCGTATGCCGGAATAGATACGTTCCATTTCCTCCATATGCTCCTGCATACTACCTATCTGCTTTTTCAGTACAATTTGGTTGCTCCGCTCCCTGTTCAGATAAACCGTGTCCTGAAACAGCTTTACTCCATACAGAATAGACAACAGCGACAAAAGCAGGATTGCAGGGAGGAGCACCAATAGCAACGGATATTTATCATACACCGCTTCCACGGTATTTTCTTCCACCGTAAATATGATAGTGCGAAGCAGTGCACATAACAGCAGGCTGACAACAGCAGGGGTAAGGATAGATAACAGTTCTGTTCTCCGAATGGCATAATCCTTTTCCCTATAGCTGTGTACAATTCCTTTCAATGACAGGTATAGTATTAGGACAACGACTGCTTCCATGAGGAACTGAGTTCCAATTACACTGGCGTTTATTACTGTTTTAAGTTTTCTTTCCGAAGTGATAAGCCCCTTCTCCACGCACCAGTTCCATACCATAAGCATTTTATCCCCCAGTTTATCAAACAGGATAACTGCCACAAAAACACTGATATCAGCGATTGCACGGAAAACAGTCACAAGAAAGACTGTAACCACATGAAATGCCTTATAAAAACACATTGCTATGACAGCCAAAACACAGAGGGATACGGCCGTTTTCCAAACCGCCTTAATGCTTTCATATCCTGTCGGAGGAAACCAATAAATCCCTAGCTGCAACAGTCCATATACAGCCGTGACATAAAACTTATGAAAACGGCTTCTTGTCCTACTTTCTAAAAAGCTGCCTAAAAAATATTGCAGGCAGTATCCTTGAAGCAAAATGGAAACCACCCTGAAAACCGTAAAAATCAAATGTGTGAAACTATACACAAGAAGCCCCTCCATTCTGCAGATACCACATATACGCATTTACAAATTCGCCATATTTCTTCTTTGTCAGATAAATAGTATCTCCGTTTGTTAGGGTTATACTGTCACTTTTGTATTCTGTAATATGTGCCATATTCACAAGATACCCCCGATGACAGCGATAAAATGTCCTGCCAAGCTGCGTTTCTAGTTCGCCAAGTGCACCGTAAACTTCAATGACTTCCTGTAATGTATGGATTTGCACTTTTCTTGATGCACTTTCGATATACAGGATATTATCGATATCTATGGTAATTCCCTTGCTTCTTGTGTTTATAAAAAGCTGTTTTTTTCGGCGCACGTTCCGCAACTCAGCTTCTCTCAATGCCTGCTGGAAAACTTCCGTTAATTTCGGCTCTGTGACAGGCTTTAACAAATAATGGAATGCATATATGTCAAGGGCTTCAAATACATATTCCTTTATGCCCGTAAGGAAGATTAAAACGGCATCTGCGTTCTTTGTCCTCACTTCCTTTGCGGCTTCAATGCCATTCATACCGTCCATCTGTATGTCAAGGAAAATAACGTCAAACGGCTTTGCTGCGGCAAGTAGTTCTTCGCCGGACGAAAAACAAGCCACATTGTTGTTCAGTTTCTGTTTTTCTATTATTTCGCGGATATGTTCCCGGATTATTTTTTCATCATCAACAACTGCTATATCCAAATTTCTCACTCCCAATCTGCTATATCTCTGCTTAATTTATCGGCAAAAAAATTATGCTTTTTTGCGTAATGTAGCGAAAGGCGGTTTGAAATGTAGCGAAAGAATTTTGTCTTTTTTGCTGCTTTTCCTGCCTGAAAAATTTTTAATAATAAATTAAAAAAGAGGGAAAAACCATTTTTTATGACTTTCCCTCTTAGCTTACCCACAAGCAAGCATAATTCTTAATCTAATATAATTTTTTTAAGCTCATGTATGTTTTTATTTCGGTATACCAAATCATCCCTTACGGTAAAACCAACCTTTTCCCAGAAAACATTTCCATTCGTATTATCATCAAATACTACCAATGCAACTTTATGTATTCCTTCCTGTTCCAGTGCTTTTAATGCTGCATCTACAAGTTTTTTTCCGATTCCCTTTCCCCTATATTCTGGTTTCACAGTAGTGTGATATATAAACCCTCTGCGTCCATCATGTCCACTAATGATAACACCAATTATTTCTCCGTTATCTTCAGCTACAAAACACGTATTGGGATTTCTACGCAAATATTGGGCAATCCCATCCCTTGAATCATCCGTTGTATTTAATCCCATACCCTCTGTATTTATCCATAGATTATATACCTTATCATAATCTTCGATATTCATTGTTCGAATCATTTTTTTCACTCCTTTAAACAAATTATCTGATGCCAATTTATTTCGAGACATACGGATTATCCTTAATTGTAAATCTCCACAAATAGTCCTTTGCCTCCTCTGCATAATCTATATTAATTCGCTTGCTTCTTAAAATCTGTTTCTTTGGTATAACAATTCCATCCTCCAAATATAACGATTCTCCGCACAAATCATCACCATAATTCTCTTTAGTTATCCCCATAGCCTGACTTAGCTTTCCTGGCCCATTGCATAGCATTTTTATATTATCCGTTTTTCTTCTCTTTTTCATTAAATCAATGCCCTCAAGCGGTTCAAGCGCCCTGATCAGTATAGCATGGGGAATAGATTCTTTGTTTGTAACAATATTCATACAAATATGCATGCCATATATCAGATACACATAAGCAAATCCACCTTCACCGTATTGAATTTTTGTTCTTTCCGAATACAGATTACCATATGAGTGGGCAGCTTTATCCTGTGCTCCCATATAGGCTTCTACTTCCACAATTTTTCCTTTTGTTATACCTTCTTCTTTAATATGAACTAACGTTTTTCCCAATATTTCCTCTGATACTGTCAAGGCATCCCTATTATAAAAATCACGGTTTATTTTCATATTATTTTCTCCATTTTCCAGTTCCAAATTCAAAACAATTAGGGCAGTATTACCTGCCCCTATGCTTGTCTTTCCTTTTCTGCTGTTTCAGTTCAAACCGACGTTCTTTCTCCGTTTCCCGTTGCTCCCTGCTTATTGTTTTACGTTCAATTTTCATCTGCTCCTGCTGTAATTTCAAAGCCTGTTGCGATTTTGTACCGATTCCTCTGCACTCTACATGCTTATGTACCTCTCGCTGTACCCTTTTAGGGTTCCGACCAAAATCTTTTACATCAGTCTCCACAGTTGGACTAAATCTTAGATGAAAGTATTTTTTCAAAATAAAATCGTATATCTCATAGTCCTTTGGCTCTGCACCAAATGTAACCTTACATACAGATAACCTTCCATCCGATACACGTTCAAACACTCCCACCCAAAATGGTTCCTCAAAAAATACTGTCAGCTTGCCTGATACCTTGTCCATGACAATTCCTCCTTAAGATTGGTAATGAACAAAGAACGGACGACCCAAGGAGGGAGGGCTACTTACACCAAAATGGTGCGACCGGACTACCTACCGGTTCTGCAAGATTCACTTGCGTTGTGTTTTTATCTTTGCAGTTATATACTATCACACTTTCAATTCACAGACAATAATGTGGTGTCATCCAGATATTTTTGCAATTTATCTGCAAACTTACCAATATGTATCCCGTCTACAAAGGAATGATGTGCCTGAACAGACACCGGCATAATAATCCGTCCATCTCGTTCATAGTATTTTCCCCAGTCAAACAATGGCGTTGCATTATCCTTTTTCCCTGAATTTGTGTGGGAAATATGAGTATATGTAACCCACGGCATTGGAGAACATTGGAATACATCATTGCCAAGAGGTCCTGTAAAATATTCTTTTTGTTGTTCTGCCGTCCGTGTTGCCAATTCTACATATTCCTTCATTGTATCCTGCATCGGAACATTAACTACTTTAAATAATTCTGTATCTTTGTTCAAATACGTAAAAGCGGTATCAATTTTATCAAACAAAACAACCTTGCCATCCAAAAAACGGTATCGGAATTCCTCAATTTCATTTGCACATTTGCACACAGCATATACGAATGCAAGTGTAAATGAAAACTTTTTCTTTTTGGTTTCTTCCAGAAAATTTGTGATATCTACATCAAATGTCACGCAAAATGCAGGTTCAACACTATTTCTAAAAACCATACAGTGCATAGCCCTTTCCCATGTTTGCTCATCTATTATCTTAAAAGCATTTGCCATAAACTCACTCCTTCAAATCTCTATTTTGGCTTTTATACATTATTGTATAGAAGCTCCAAGGTTGTATGCTTCCTCCAGTGCCTTTGTTTCTTTAATATCACCAATATTCTTAACACCTTTCACAAGCACCATACCTGCGTCTTCTAGATGAAAAAAATTAAGCACAAGCTGATACTGCAATTTGATTGCGTCAAACAATTCCGGCAATGTTGCCGCCCCTACCAACAGTAAAGCCAACTTCTTTATCTGAAATTCATTTCTCATAGGTGTATGTAATCTGTCAACAATCGCTTTCAATTCCGCACTAATCCCATAAAAATAAACCGGCGATGCGATTACTACCATATCAGCATTCCTCAGTTTTTCATAAATTTCTGCCATATCATCTTTTTGAAAGCATTGATTTCCTTCTCTCGTAAAACATGAATTACAACCAATGCAGGGATTTACTTTATAATCAGCAACAGACACCATTTCCACAGTATTATTTTTTTCAGCTCCCTGTGCAAATGCCTGCGCTAGCAAATCTGTATTTCCACCTTTTCTCATACTGCCAACTAAAACAACAATTTTACTCATAATCCACTCCTATACAACATCCTACAAAAATCTATTATTGCAACATTATCTGGTATATGTTCCACCTATATTTTCCTTATTAAGAGTTCCTTCCACTTAAGTCAAAAATTTTCATTTTTTAAGCAACTATTTCAAAGACGTCATTGCACACATAACGTATATTTGTTATAATATATATGGTGCTACCCTACTCGGTAGGCGGTTAGTCTTCTCCGGAGGACTGTGACCTCCGTTTACATAGAAATCCATTCATGTGGAAATCTGCATTTAGGAGGATTTTACCAATGCTAACCATTGAAAGCCTTATTACAGTTATAAGTTTATGCATTAGCTGTTTCGGTCTTGGTTATACCATTGGTCGAAATAGTAATTCACATAAAAAATAACCGCCCCCAGCCTAGAAACTGAGCGGTTATTTTTTACCAAAAATTATCCGGGCTAACCGTCTATCGGTAGCACCTTTCTGTTAGTATAATAACATTCAACCATATTTCTGTCAAGGCGTCATGTTTCGATAGCGTAAATCTACTATAGGAAGCAAACAGCCCCTCTTACATAACCGGCTTTATAGACCTTTCCAATATACCGTTCATATACGCGATTGCCGTTCCGTAATTTGTAAACGGAACACCTGCATCTATGGCACATTTCATGCGGTAAAGCACCTCACGTTCATTCAGCATACATGCACCGCAATGTATTATAAGCTTATAGCTGCTTAAATCATTAGGGAAATCTCCTCCTGAGGTGTACTGAAAATCAAGCTGCTTTCCCGTATACTTACTAAGCCATGCAGGGATTTTTACTGTTCCGATATCCTCACACTGCCTATGGTGTGTACAGCCCTCGCATATAAGCACCTTATCACCATCATTTAACGTATCTATTGCTTTTATGCCGCTCACGGCAGTTTCAAGAAAGCCCTTGTGCCTTGCCATAAGTATGGAAAAGGATGTAAGGTCAATGTCTTCCTCCACCTGACCGCTTACCTCCTTAAATGCCTGGCTGTCGGTTATTACCATGCGTGGTTTTACATTTAATTTGTTAATGGCATCCGTAACTCCGTCTTCTTTTACAACTATGGGTATAGCTCCTGCATCAAGCAAATCACGTATTACCTGCTGCTGGGGAAGTATAAGCCTTCCCTTTGGAGCTGCCGAATCTATGGGAACTACAAGAATAATCATATCCCCCCTGCTCACAAGGTCTGACACAAGAGGTCTTTCCACTGTATTTCCGGCAGTAAGTATTATCTTTTCCTTTAGCTGGTCTATATTTTTCTTATCCTTGGCACTGACAAGTACTGCATTTTCCTCAGACATAAGGCTTCGCATGTCCTTCACCGACAGAAGGTCGCACTTATTGTACACAACAAGGTAGCTTATGCCCTTTGACTTAAATATCTGTATAAGCTCATGGTCGGTTTCGCTCATTTTCTCCGTGGCGTCAACAACAAGTATTGCCACATCCGTCTTGTTAAGTATCTGCTTCGTCTTTTTCACTCGAAGCTCTCCAAGGCTGCCCTCATCATCAAAGCCCGGGGTGTCAATAATAAGAACAGGTCCAATGGGAAGAAGCTCCATTGCCTTTGTGACAGGGTCGGTTGTTGTACCGCTCACATCAGAAACCACCGAAAGTTCCTGTCCCGTAATAGCATTCACAACAGATGACTTACCTGCATTTCTTCTGCCGAAAAAACCAATATGAAGTCTGTTTGCTGAAGGTGTTCCATTCATACCCATGCCCTCCTTATTTAACACAACCTTTGACCATATCATTATTAAAATCTGAAATCCCTTATACCCTGTTCTATCTTAACGAGATTTTCCTTACATATCTCCCTTACCTTTTCCTTTGGTATATTGTTAAGTTCCGCCTCTATAAGAGCCTCTCCAATACGTTTTGTATCCTCCGAGGCGTAATCAACAAGAAATTCCTTTAATGTCATAAGGGCGTTTGGATGACAGCAGTTTTGTATCTGTCCTGATTTGCAGAGGGACATAAACCTATCTCCTGTTCTTCCCTCTCTGTAGCAGGCTGTACAGAAGCTTGGAATATAGCCCATCTCCATAAGCCATTTTACAACCTCGTCAAGGGTACGCTTATCACTGACATCAAACTGCTCGGAATTTTCATCCTCAGGTTCCGGTTCACAGTAACCGCCAACACTGGTTCTTGAGGCTCCACTTATCTGTGATACTCCCAGGCGGATAACCTTTTCCCTTACCTGCTTACTCTCCCTTGTGGATATAATCATGCCTGTATATGGCACGCTTATTCTGATAAGGGCGCACAGCTTTGCAAATATCTCATCATCTATGCCGTTATCAAATGCATCAGGGTCAATATCGTCTGCATGTTTTACTCTCGGAACGCTTATTGTATGAGGTCCTACGCCGTGTACCGCCTCCAAATGCTCCGCATGCATAAGAAGTCCTGCAAATTCATATCTGTAAAGCTCAAGTCCGAACAGCACTCCAAGTCCCACATCATCTATGCCACCCTCCATGGCTCTGTCCATCGCCTCAGTGTGATATGCATAGTTGCTCTTTGGTCCGTAAGGATGAAGCTCCTCATAGCTTTCCTTGTTATATGTTTCCTGAAAAAGTATGTATGTACCTATGCCTGCCTCGGCAAGCATGCGGTACTCCTCCACGGTTGTAGCCGCAATATTTACATTTACACGCCTTATGGCGCCGTTTTTATGTTTGATACTGTAAATGGTTTTTATACATTCAAGGATATATTCAATAGGATTGTTCTGCGGGTCCTCCCCTGCCTCAATGGCAAGCCTTTTGTGCCCCATATCCTGTAGGGCAATAACCTCCCGTCTTATATCCTCCTGTGTAAGCTTTTTTCTTGCAATATGCTTATTGGATATATGATACGGACAGTATTTGCAGCCGTTTATGCAGTAGTTGGACAAATAAAGAGGCGCGAACATTACTATTCTGTTTCCATAAAAGTCCTTCTTTATCTGCTCGGCAAGATTATACATTTCCTTAATCTTGTCCTCATTATCACATGCAAGGAGCACAGAAGCCTCCCTGTGGGAAAGTCCTTTTCTTTCTTTTGCTTTTTCCAAAATGCTGTCGATAAGCTCTAAATTATCCTTGTTCTCGTCAGCGAATGCCAACGTTTCCCTTATCTCCAAATCATTAATAAACTCCTCAGCCTTTAAGGATTTTGGATTATACATTACTTACACTTCCTTCGTACAGAATTTAATAAAATATCATATCGTCAATGTGCGATATTTTTAATCTACGATTTCAACCTTTAATATGTTTGTATTACCTGAAACTCCCAGTGGTACGCCCGCCGTCAGAACTACCGTTTCTCCTGAATTTAAAAGTCCCCTTTTCTCTGCCGTCTCAATGGCATGGTCAAACAAATCAAATATTTCATTTTTTTCCTCAAGATGTATCGGTGTTACACCCCATGACATGTTGAGCTGTCTGTATACCTTATGGCTTGTCGTTCC
The DNA here is from genome assembly GCA_964635615.1 of uncultured Bacteroides sp. Taxonomy (GTDB): domain Bacteria; phylum Bacillota; class Clostridia; order Lachnospirales; family Lachnospiraceae; genus Coprococcus_C. Next base: position 43,380 of record CAZWNL010000016.1, on the reverse strand, counting down.
GGCTATAATATTACAGTCAGGTCTGTATTTTGAAACCATCCTTGCACTTGTTCCCGACTTTGTTACCGTTACGATTGCAGTTGCATTAAGGTCAATTGCCGTAGTGCAGGTTGCATGGCATACCGCATCTGTTACATTTGGATTGGCAGTTCTCTCCCTCTGGAAAAATCTCTTGCAGTAGTCTATATCCTGCTCCGTCCTCTCTGCAATCCTAACCATAGTCTGAACAGCCTCAACCGGATATAGTCCTGCTGCCGTCTCTCCTGAAAGCATGATTGCGCTTGTCCCATCATATATAGCATTTGCAACGTCGGTTGTCTCAGCTCTTGTAGGTCTTGGATTTTTCACCATGGAGTCAAGCATCTGTGTTGCAGTTACAACCTGCTTTCCTGCATTGTAAACCTTCCTTATAATCATCTTCTGGATGATAGGAACCTCCTCACCTGCAATCTCAACACCCATGTCGCCTCTGGCAACCATTATTCCGTCAGAAACATAAATAATATCATCTATATGGTTAATGCCCTCGGCATTTTCAATCTTGGAAATAATGTTTATCTTCTCGCCGCCGTTTGCATTTAACAAATCTCTTATTTCAAGAACATCCTTTGCACTTCTTACAAAAGATGCCGCAACAAAATCAACGTCATTTTCGATTCCGAACTTTATGTCCTCAATATCCTGCTCGCTTACATACGGCATATTAAGATGCACACCAGGAACATTTATACCCTTGTGGTTGGAAATTGTGCCTCCGTTTATGACCTTACAGCGGATGTCCTCATCGTTTATGGCCTCAACCTCCATCTTTATAAGTCCGTCATCAATAAGGATTGTCGTGCCTACCTGAATATCCTTTGCAAGATTTTTATATGTTATGGAGGCAACTGTATTATCGCCCAAAAGCTCCCTTGGTGTTAATGTAAATGTCTGTCCGTCCTCAACAGTAACCTTGCCTCCCTGAAAGTCTCTTGTCCTTATCTCAGGTCCCTTTGTATCAAGAAGAATTGCAACCGGCTTGTCCAGTTCTCTCCTCAGCTTCTTTACCATTTCTATGCGTTCTTTATGTTCCTCATGAGTGCCATGTGAAAAATTCAGTCTGGCAACATCCATGCCCTCCTCGATAAGTCTTCTTAATACATTTTCATCCTTTGTTGCAGGTCCCAAAGTACATACAATTTTTGTTTTTCTCATAGCATTACCCCTTTTACGAAATATATTTACTGGTTTAATTATACAAAGCGGTTTGGTATTTGTAAATTAATTTAAAGATTTTTTCCTGAAGAACAACTACTGCCTTCTTTGATTATATTGTACCCTTTTGTATACGAAAATCAATATTTTTATTGCGATTAAGCAGTGCATTTATACATTCTTTTGGAATTGCTTTACTGCATGGTCAAAATCACTTTGTTTGTTGTTTTGTGGTGGTTCTGTGGAAAATGCAACGGGAATTCCAAAATTTATTAAATTGACAATTTTATCGGTAGTACCTATAATATATTTATTACATTCGTAAGATTTAAGGAGCTTTTAAATGAACAATTTACCACAGATTTCGGAAGCGGAATTTGAAGTTATGAAAATCGTATGGAAACATGCACCAATCAGTACAAACGAAATAACAGACAAATTATTGCAGACTACAAATTGGAGCGCTAAAACGATACATACCCTGATTAAACGTCTCGTGACCAAAGGCGTGTTAACCTACGAAAAACAGAGCCGCGTATTTGTCTATACTCCAATAGTGAAAGAAAGCGAATACATCGGTCAGGAAAGTAATTCTTTCCTGAAACGTTTCTACAATGGAAATATATCTGCCATGCTAACCGCTTACATAGAGAACGACAAGTTATCAGAAGCAGAAATAGACACACTCCGTTCCATCCTTTCCAATAAGCAAAAAAAGGGAGGCCGTTAACGTGGCTAGTTTTACAATATGTTTTTTCGTATGCAATATATTTATTAGCGGTATTATAGTATTTTTTTTAATTCTTAAACGCTTTTTCAAAAATAATCTATCCAGTCGTTTGCAGTATAACCTATGGTTCCTGTTACTAGGACTTTTAGCAGTTCCTTTTTTGCCTTTCCGTCTCATCGGATTTTCACAAATTTTCTCGTGGCTGGGCAACATGAAAAAATTTCCTACCTCAAATAACATAACAACTATATTAAAAGTAGCAGGTACAAATACTACACAAACCGAAAATTGGATTAATGATTTTGCCCTTTCCATAAATAGTAAAACGCCATCTGTTATCGGATATTTTTTGTTAGGACTCTGGATATTGGGTATTATTGCAATGATTTTATTTATAACAAAATCAGCTCTACACTTATCCAATTTGAAAAAATCTGCACTTCCTCTACAAGCCCCAGAGGTCCGCTGTCTATATCATCGCTGTCTGGATGAAGTGAAAATAACAAGGAATATTCCTGTCTATAGTACTGCTTTTTTGAAATCACCCATTATAGTAGGTATTATGAAACCATGTATTTATATGCCGACTCATCTAATCTCTGATTATAATGAATCGGATATGCGGTATATGCTTCTACATGAACTGCAACACTACAAACACAGGGATGTACTTGTAAATTATTTGATGAACCTGATAGGCGTTGTCTATTGGTTCAATCCTCTTATTTGGTACGCCCTGAAGGAAATGCGTAATGACAGGGAAATTGCCTGTGACTCCTCCGTTTTGAATATGCTTGAAGAGGATGCTTACAAAGATTATGGCAACGCATTGATTAACCATGCTGAGAAGGTTTCTTTTACTCCTTTCCCCTTTGCCGCAGGTATTGGCGGAAGCATGCAACAGATGAAAAAACGTATTCTCAACATTGCCTGTTACGAAAAGCCAACATTTACCAAAAGAATCAAGGGCATGACTGCTTTTATACTGACTGCTTTTCTTCTCTTCGAACTTGCTCCGTTTATTTCTACATATGGGGCGGAAAGCAGTCACTACCAATGGAATTCTTCTTCCAAGAATATTTCTTACATAGATCTTTCTGCATACTTTGGAGAATACGAGGGAAGCTTTGTTTTATATGATTCGGGAAATGATTCCTGGAGCATACATAATATGGAACATGCCACCTTGCGGGTATCACCAGACTCCACTTACAAAATATATGATGCTTTGTTTGGGTTAGAAGAAGGCGTTATTACACCAGACGATTCCTTTATTGAATGGGATGGGGAAACCTATCCTTTTGACGCATGGAATACCGACCAGACCTTAGAATCTGCCATGACATCCTCTGTCAACTGGTATTTTCAAGAGGTGGACGAACAGCTTGGAACAAACACCCTTCAAAACTATATACAAAAAATTGGGTATGGTAACAAAAGCGTAATTGGCGATTTATCCACTTATTGGATGGAGTCAACCTTAAAAATCTCCTCAATAGAACAGGTCGAACTTTTAACTAAACTGCATAATAACGATTTCGGTTTTGCTTCTGAAAACATCAACGCTGTAAAAGATGCCATCTGCCTTTACACTTACGATACCGGAACATTCTATGGCAAAACCGGTACAGGACGTGTAAATGATCAGGATGTGAACGGATGGTTTGTTGGTTTTATTGAAACAGCAGATAACACATACTTTTTTGCCACAAACATTGCGGCTGATAAAGATGCTACCGGAAGTAATGCAGCAAAAATAACTATGTCTATATTATCTGACATGAACATCTGGAAGTGATTATATTAATGCGATATTGATAATGTGGTATATCCTTAATGCCATCATTTAGAATTTTATTGCCCAGATACTGAAAGCTCCCATCTTCCGCAAACCGCACTGTAAGCTCATGGGTTATAACTGCATCATCACATATAACCATATCACATACTGCATCTATCGTTAATGTAACTGTCCCATCTTCATTTTCTCTTATATCAGTAACCTCCGGTAACGATGTTCCAAAAAATGTTGGAGCATTGTTACAGCATCCCAACTGCATCCATGCATATGTCTGATGTTCTTCATCAAAAACCGCATATTTCTGTATCTGCTTTGCTGATACAGGAAGATACTCCATAATTAAACTCTCAAATTGAGCTTTGGGTATTCCGATTGGATAATCCTCAGAATTGAGCTTTTCCTGATATTTCATCTCATATAGATATTCATACATTCCATTGTAATCTAACTTGTCTAAATTTTCTGTATCCCAGTTAGAACATAATAAATTATTCCCCTGATATCCCAGCCCCTGCACACATTTTTCAGACATCTCACGATGTTCTTTGTCCATTGGTTTTACTCTTATCATACAACTGCCGTCAATTATTTCCGACACTTCAGGATACTCCGGGACACACAGTTCATAGCAAAACCACCCTTTGTCCGAATATCTCCATTCCTTTATTTTGGTATAAGAAACATAGGAAATCTCTATATTATTTTTCTTATTCCATGTGACATTTGCATTTAAAACATACATATCTGTTCCGTCAAAAATATACTTTGTTCTTCCTATACCACCGTGGGAACGAATTTCATATACAACAATTGAGCTACGGTTCCCATCCATGCATTCCTTCAGAAAATGTTCCATCTTCTCATAGTTTTCCATATCAGAATATGCTACCGTTGTATAAACCGGATATCCTGCTTCTCCTAAACTATTCTGCATTTTGAGGATGGTTTCATTGGAAAGAATGCCATTAGATGCTATTGTGGGCAGTTCCATTTCCTTTTGCTCTATAGAATTGGACAAGTACCTGAACGTTCCATCATCAAATGGCTGAACTACTATCGTATTCGTAAATGCACAGTCAGAATTATAGTCGGTCCATACTCCATCTACAGTAAGGGAAATCGTCCCATCTGCATTTTCCGTATAATCAATTACCTCTCCAAAGGGCGGATAAGGTTTTGCATAAATCATTTTATATGGATAGCTGGCATTACTTACGTCATATCCACAGTGTTCTCTTAACTGTTCCACGGATACCGGAAAATAGGTAGTCATAATTCGTTCATATTGTTCCGCCGGAATCTCCCAATTTTCCGTTTTTAATTTTTTTCCTGAATAAATACGATAAATATCTTCAAACATGCAAGGCATCAAAATATCTTCCACATTGCTACTATCCCAATTCGTAACAAGCATGTTGTAATTCACATAGCTAAGCCCTGATATATATTTTTTTGTCATCTCTCTGCAATCATCTGAAAGTGGTTTTATTCTATAATACTGCCTTAGTCCCGCAAGCGCAATTACTGTCTCATACTTATAAATAAAATATCCTTTTTCGGTTAGATTTATTTCAGTTATATTATTCACTGAAGTTCCCTTTACTTCCGGACTGCCTTCCTCCTTCCAACAAACTCTTACATAATAGGCTTGTAACTTATCCTTTCGATAGATAAAGGTTACTGCTCCGAGGAATCCATCTTTTTGTATTTCAATGATTGTAATCATTGAATCCTGACCATTCAAATATTCCTCATAAAAGGTTTCCACTGCTTTATAGTTCTGCATATTGGTGTCTGCGGCCACGCTCACAAAACCCTGCTCCCCTAATTTCTCCACCAATGTTTTCTTATATTGACAGTTAAATTCATTAATATTGTAACAGTCTGACCCATTCGTACTTTCGGCATTTTTGTACATATCACCTACCAATTCTGCTGCCGACAGTGCCTTACTTTGCAATTCCTTTTCTTCCTCGTTTGAAATAATACAATCTTCAACCTGTGGAGTAACTTCGTATATTTCTTCCCACTTTTCTTTTATTAATCGAGGGGTATGCCATGTTGCCTCCTTATTTTCTGCATCTGGGATAATCCTATTTGATACATACTGTACTCCCCCATCTTCTAACGGACGAATCACTACCTCGTGAACATATACCTTAGAATTTCCAGTATAAGGAAATACAACCTGAACCTTAAGTGTTACCGTTCCATCATTGCTTTCTGAATACCCCACCACTTCTGAATAGGGGTATTCCGAATATTCTATCTCATAAAACCCCCTCGGTTTGTATTCATAGGTCATACTTTCTGAATAATACGTTGTTTTTAATTGCAGGGTCTCGCTGTCAATATTGAAATATGACATAATAACATGTTCAAATTCATCCTTTGGTATTTGATAAATGGCACCTACACCCACATTATCATCCGGAACATATGGAATATACTCCCCATTTATTTCAGGATAAAGAATGCAATACATATCATAGAAATCCAACTCTCCGAAATCATCTTCACTCCAATCTACAATAAACATGTTATTCATCCCATAACCAATTGGAAGCAAATATTTCCGATTTAATTCCCTGTATACTTCCTCCAACGGCTCTACCCGAAACGCCACATATTCCTCTACTCCATTTAACGTCATGGCATATACTACATCCGAAATCAATACTCCGGTAAACATTAAATAACCTTCCTCCGTATAATTCCAATTTTCTGCATGATAGCTTCCGGTAAATTCTTGCTGCATATTTCCGTTTTCGTATTTGTAACAGCTTTTAACCACATCTACATTCCCATCTTTTGTTTGCAATTCGTATTTGAAAAATCCACCCCGATAGTTAACTTGAATAATCGTTATTTGGGCTTCCTGTCCGGCATCCACCTGTTCACAAAATCTGATTACCTGCTCCGATTGAGTCATATCAATTTGATTTTTGCTGTCAACAGTCGGATATCCGTTCTCTCCAAAACGGTTTACAATATTGCGAATCATGTCTAAATCATCTACCTTATCTTCCTCTGCAGCCGTTTTGTATAGTGCCAGACAAATATTTATCATTTCCTCGTCATTTTGTATTTCATTCATCTGATTGTCCTGAATCTCACTTGTGGTTTCTACATTTTGCTTTTCCTCCGATGGTTTAGCACTACAGCCACAGAGGGCAAGTGGCAAAGTTAAACTAATTGCAATAAAACCTCTCTTCCAAAATAAAATTGTTTTTTTTAATGACATAACCTTTTCCTCCTGATTCACTATGAGCATCAACCCATTTATAATTTGCTTTCACAATTGAATAGATCACAATTGATGGAATCACTTTAATATTACATTTGTAAGATTTCAAAGTAAAAAAATTTCTTTTTTTTAGTCTTTATGGCATTCATACAAATATTACATCTGTAAGAATTAAAAGTCAAGAGAAAGTGTATTTACATAAAATATAGTTTTTTATGCCCTTTAAAATACAACGTATTTTTTTTAAATTATAAAAAATAAATTTCTATTTATCAATCTGTTATATTGAGTTAAAGGATTATTATTTTTCATTTTTTTTAATAGTCACTACATAACCAGACCCCGGCAATGACCATGTAGGAAAATTTATGTCACAAGTATTACCTGCATGCAATTCATAATCACTATAATCTTTTTGTTGAACTCGTTCAGCAGAAGAAAATGTAGAACATAATACAGAATAATCGTCATCAGCATGATTTAATGTAACAGTAACATTGAACTCATAACAAGGGCTATGTATCCTATATGAAATAAAAAAATCATCTATATTAGAGCTATAACTGTTTGAATACTCTATTTTATGTATGGGTTTATCCAAAATTATTTCATTACTTTGTACTTGATAATTAAAGGCATCACTATTTTTAATGCAATTACTATTTATTACCACGTCATTCAAATAATCAATATCATTAAGTTTTAAATGTGTAACTTCAAACGTTTCAGCTTGTTGTCTACATGCATTAAAAAGTATTTGAAATTTGTTTGGATGACAATAGTATTCTTCTAAGTTTGTAATTAATACTTTAATTGACTTTTCATCTAAAAAAATTACATTTATTATTCTTTTTATTTTCTTTATAACATTTTTAAAATGCAACATTTTCTCTAATCTAGCTGTCATAATATCTGCAAGCCCGTAACAGCAAGATGGTACTTGACTATCAACATATTCTTTAACAATATTTGAAAGTGTATATTTTGTATCAGATCTAACCCAGCCAATGCGCTCATTAGTATCAAATTGTTTCTGCAATGCTTGGTTAACTAAGGTACACAACTCATCTGCATTATTCCAAAAGTCGCACGGATTATCTTTTTTTACCCGATCTATAAATTTAGATAATAAATCCTGTTTTTCAAGGTCATCCTCTATATCCTTTTTTGATATATGTGCATCCTCGCCAACAATAAATGCTAAAGTTGGTATTTTTCTTTTTTTTGCATAATTGTATTCTTTTTCTGTATAACTAATCCCTTCTTTTGTCATTGAACCATATCTACATTTTATTATTAATATGTAATAATCTGAGCTATCTATTGTTCTTTGAATTTGTTTCCATTGTTCTATATTATCTGCACTAAACATTTCCATTCCTATTGGGAAATGATAAGATTTTAATATTGTAGCAACAACTTTTGCCCGTTCCTCTTTTAAATCCTCATATGTAGAACTAATAAAAATTTGAAATTTTTTATTCATCTTTAGCCTCTCCCCATTTTCTTTTAGATTATCATAATTAAATATTATAAAGTTCTTCAAATGATATACATTCATTTCGTGGATTACTTGATAAAACTAACTCTTCAAATTTTCCATACTTAAAATATGCATAATCATTTGAACAAAATCCCACATTCCAATGAAGTTGTAAGTTATCTTCGATTGGTATTCCTTTTATTCTCAATTTGCTTATTCTTTCAGCAAGCTCATTGCCTCCCACACAAGATGAAATAGGACTATCTGGCTCATTAAACACAAACCAATTGCCTTGTAATGAACCACAGCAATCGCAATGATTTGCAAAACATTTTCCTCCAATTGTTTTTGAATATCCTGTCTTGACAGAATAGTTTTCTTTTATGTACATTAAAAGTTTTGGTGGTATATCATCCTCCTTTTCTACCCATGCAAGATGCAATTCTTCTCCTGGATCAATATAATCTTGGACCACTTCATATTGTGGAGCATCTGCCTCTCCATAAACATGAATAAATTCGCCTATCCCTAATCCAATAACCCTTGTCATGTTACCACATTTCCAACATTTTTGCTTACCTTCAATAATATAAATATATTCCATAGCAATAACAGCATCATCAGTATCTTTTAAAATCCATTTTGAAAATTTTACATAATCATGTGGCTTAGTGTCAATATACCATTTTTTCACTTTAGGATTCCATTTTGCCCCTAAAGATTTTGCCTCATCTTTCTCATTGTAAGGCACATTTAAAAATAATCTCATCTTATAATACTCCCCTTCTCATAATTATTCCTATTTTGATAATATAGTCTCCTGAGCCATTATCACTATTATAATTGAACCACATTATTTATATCATCATATCAAAATCTATTCTAACAATTTCAGTCTTTTTCTCCTATCGCATTCTTTGCAAGTTCCAAGATTAATATGCTCTCTCCCACCATATGAGCTAAACACATCTTCCAATGCCCTTTTTCCACAAAATTCACATTCAATCCAACGTCTACCCTCTGCATCTCTAACTTGCGTTTTTTGTTGAGAAAAATTAGCATCCATATTTTTCATAAAATCTTCTTCTCTTTGGCGTTTTTCTTTCTGTTGCCTTTCAATTTCTATACGACGTTGTTCCTCCAATTCTGTTTTACGCCTATCAGCTTCCTCTTTTTGTTGTTGCAATTTCTTTTCATATTCCTCTTCTTGTAACCTCTTATATTCTTTTCTTTTTCTTTCTTCTTCAAGAATTTTCTTTTCATTTTCGATTCGCTTTTTTTCTTCCTCAATTCTTCGTTGTTTTTCTTCTTGTAATTTTTGCATAAAAGACGCTATGGCCCTATCTTTCAAGCATTCAAGTGCCTCTCCCTTATACGTCAACTTTCCATTATCACCAAATGAAAATTCTCTAAGAGCACCTTTTACAAAAATAATTTCTGTCCACAATCCATCACAGTCTTTAGCATAAAACACTGTCTTTATAACTGCTTTACTATAGTCAGAAGAAATAACATCCAAAAGCAAACAATACCCTTGTCTGTCTTGTATTTTCATTAAACCTTCTGGGTACTGTCCCTCACTTCCACCATTCGAACCATCCACTACATAAAGAATATATATGTCTTTAGAATTATTTTCCAATATTTCTATTTTTTCATCTGATATATTTGTTCTCTTATGCCAGTAATTTAATGCCAATTTCTTATCTCTAGATAAGAATGTGAATTCATATTTTCTATTATTATCATCTACTGCATGAATTGGTACTCTTGTGTCTATATTAGGCACCTGAAGTTTATCGTCCAACCAACACTTCAAAACAATTTTAGCATCAATGGATGTCTTCCCTTCCACAACAACATGACAATCCTGATTACCCGAGCCATGCTTCAATCTAAAATGCTGCTCTCTCAATTTTTTATCTCCAGCCACAAGAATTAAATTAGCACCACATCCACACGGACAAAACAGCTCATTTTTTTTACTTTTTAATCTTAATTCTTGTAGTTTTTCAGGAATATTAATTTGTTTACCATTAATAACCGTATAAATCATTTCTATGCCAATATATTTTCCGTCACACAATGCAACTGTTCTCTGCGCCATACAGTTATCTCCCCTCTTTGCCGTTTTAATTATACATAAAAATTATCATTATGTTCATTTATCTTCTGACGAAAAAAACCTTCGTTTTAACCAATTACTAAATTCCCATCTTAATGGCTCACACCCTATAATTTTATTTCTAATTTTCTTTTGATAATCAAGGTACTCCTTGTCATAATCATCCCATTTACTCCATACAACTTTGGGACTTTCAATCCCTAATTCATCATGAACAATGTCCAATATATATCTATCAATCGGTATATGCAGATATTCAAAAACATCATCAAAGGTATAAGCCTCAAGTATATACAAGTACTTGATAGTCATATTCACCCATTTCTGTGCTTGCCCATAAGTCAGTTTCACATCTGATTTGGCATAAGTCTTAATAATGCTTTTACAAACATTATAGTGCCATGAATCGTAATCATCCTGACTTTTAACTGCACATGAACATAAGTAATCAATTTCTTCTGAAAATTTTGTAGTTGTACATTCCCTCAATTTTCTCCTCTCTGTAGATTGGAGAGAATTAAATCTAATTGTTCTATTCATATCTCGATATGCACGATTACTTGCAGCTTTTAGCGGATCCGAAAGATTCCCAAAATAAATGGTTTTCAAGAACTCTATTATATCTTCATCAATCTCTATTTTCATTTTATCCTGTTTAGCTCCTAAAAAATGGTAAAAATTATACACATTCATTATATGGTATTCCTACTTTCAAGGCAATCTCTTTTCAATTTAACTTGCTTAATATAATTTACAAATAAAGCAATAAAGTAAAAACATATTCAAGCATTTTGAAAAAAGTATGGTGTAATCACACTTTGCCCGGCATAAAATCTGCATAAATTCATCATCCTACTTTATCCGCAATACTATTTCTTCAACCATTCCAAAGCTCTTCATCAACACTCACAAACAATGTCAAAATATGTCGAAAAGTATTGTTTCACCATATTTACTTACAAAAAGTATGATGCTATCATATCAGCGAGGGGAGTGATACTATGGATTTTCATCCAAAGCAATTTGGCATAGTACTAAAAAACGCACGATTAGACAATAAACTTACACAGGCAGAACTAGCCGAAATATTAGATATTTCTCTATCTTACTTAAAAGATCTGGAACGTTTTCGAAATAATCCAAGCTATGAGGTTTTTGAGAAGGTCATACGCTATTTCAATATTTCAGCGGATAAGGTAATTTATCCAAACCAAAATTTATCCGATAACACATACCAGAAGATAGAGCGAATGCTGACCCGCTGTGATGAAAACCAGCTCAAGGTTATCCTTGCTACTACGGAAGCCCTGCTGTCCATAGAAAAAAAACCTTTAGCTACATAACTAATAGATTCATACAGATTTTATTTTCCGGGTAAATCTTTAATTATAGGTTGTATTGTCTGATAAATATGTTTCACAACATTTCCATCAGAATACAACTTTAACAGATTATTATTAACTTGTTGCCTGGTTTGGGCATTTAAAATAATATTTATTATCTTTTCTTTTTTATCTACATATATTTTCTTTTTAAAATGCTGTCCAAAGAAAGAACGTACTTGTGATTCTCTCTTTGGCGGTACTTTACTCTTATTCCTGTTATCTACAAACTTACCAAGAATCAATTTAACATCCTCGTAAACCTCTGAGTAGTCATTAAACTTTTTTCTTAAATCATTATAAATTCCGTTTAATATTCTCTCATCATTACAATGTGCAACTACATATTTGCAAATGGAATTGGAACTATTTGCTGAATATCCCTTGGCAAGGAGACCATGCTGCATAAACTGATTCAATTCACTTCTCTCATTTCCTGAAAAATTATAAGCCATTCCTGCCTGTATCTTGCTATTGGCTGCCTGTATGGTCTCTGTTGTTTGTGAAGTTACTTTCTTTTGTGTTGCTGAGCTTTCACATATTTTTTGTTTACGGGAAATATTTTGATAGCCTTCTTTTTTCCAGAACTTGATGATATTATCATAATCTGTATCCTTGCTAATAATAACATATGAGCATTTTTTTCCATGTTTTCCGAGTAAGTGTCCAAGATATGAAACCAAATGCATATCTAATGACTGCTTGCGAATCGGAACTATGTGCCCTTGAATATCTATTTCTCTTGAAAAAATAATGTCCATTCTGATATTTAATGCATTTTCCGTTGAAAAAATATGAATATGATCTTCCTTCTTTAAAGAAGCAATATTCTCTAATCCCTCGTTATGTACATTTTCGAAATCTACCAAATAAAATGTTTCCATTCGTTTATCCTCCCCAACATCGGATTGTCCCCTTACATGCTATTATAATATACAAAGCAGGCATTAAAGTCAAAATATATTAAAATATCCTAATAATAGTTGCAATATAAATACGCATATGGTATTATATTATCAAAGCATTATTACAGTATTTCTTTCATGGGTATATCCTATTTCAGACATTCAAAGAAAAGGGCGCATCTGGCGCTGTAATTCGAGTCTAGCAAAACAAGTTACTTCGATGCTTTATTTCACAACACATATTGGCAGAGAAGAAACTATTTTGGAAATTGTCTGAACAATAGTTTTTCATTTACTTCTTCCTGCCGCAAAAAGGGGGAAAAATGAATATGAAAACAGAAACGAAATACAGCAACAATTCTGATATTTTACGTACCAACAAAAAGTATAAGGACACAGTTTTCAGAATGTTATTTTCTGACAAGAAAGAACTGCTTACACTTTACAATGCAGTAAATGAAACAAACTACGATAATCCTGATGAACTGGAAATTACGACTTTGGAAAATGCAATTTACATGACTGTTAAAAATGATTTATCCTGTGTCATTGATATGCGGTTAAATATTTTCGAACAACAGTCATCCATAAATCCGAATATGCCCTTACGGGATTTGGATTATGTATCACGGAGTTTCCGACGATTTTATGACAGACATGATATCTACTCAGAACGGCTTATTAAGCTACCAAACCCAAAGTTTGTTGTATTTTACAACGGTGTAAGGGAGCAACCTGAACGAAGAGAATTTAAACTTTCAGATGCATATACACATCAGGAGGAAACTCCATGTCTGGAGCTTATTGTACTCCAACTCAATATCAATCCGGGGTATAATGATGAATTAATGCAAAAGTGTCCTACCCTTAAGGAATATATGCTGTTTGTTGAACGGATACGTACATACCGACAGGATACGGATATAAATACAGCTGTTAACCGTGCTGTTAACGAATGTATAAAGGAAAATATACTTTCTGAATTTTTAAGAAAGAATAAGAGGGAGGTTATAGCCATGGGAATAGATGAATATGATGCTGAACTTCATGAAAAAACCTTGCTTGAAATTGGGCGTGAACAAGGTTCCGAACAGGAGAAAATGCAAACAGCAGTAAGAATGTTAAAAGCAGGCAAACTATCCATGGAGGAAATCTCTATATATTCAGGGCTTACTCTTGAACAAGTGTTACAATTAAAGGATGATCTTTAGTATTCAAAAAGCAGTAGACAGTCAGGTTTTTATTTCCTTACTGTCTGCTGTTTTTAAAATATATTGACTTGTAAGCACAACTTGGCTTTTATAAATAAGGATTTTCTGACTTTGCCAAAAGGCATTGAAACCGCCTGTCAACCTCTTCCTGTAAGGATTCAACCACCGCATTATATTCGTTATTTTTTAAATGCTTTGTTCTTCCCATCATAGAGAGCCAATCCAGTACCGGAATCTTTTTTCCGCTTTTCTGCGGATCATAGCTCAGCGTCGTAATTCCCCGTTCTACCTCATAAAGCGGGAAATAGCAGCAATCGACTGCTGCCTCAATTACCTTTCGTTCCTTGTCAGGTGCATCATTCCAGTTTAAGGGACACGCAGAAATTGCTTTTACATAAGCACAGCCCTCTTTTTTTGCATAATCTGCTGCCTTTGCCGCCTTTTTAATAAAATCCACAGGATTGGATTCCGCCACTGTTGCCACATAAGGAATGTTGGCTGCCGCCATTAGCTGTGGCATATCCTTATGGAAATACCGTTTTCCAAACTGATACCTGCCCACATGTGAAGTAGCACTTACAGCCCCTTTTGGTGTAGAATAAGAAAATTGGTATCCTGTATTCATATAGCCACCGTTATCATACTCAAACATAAGCAGTCTATGTCCCCGCATTGCCGTAGAGAGGGCAGATCCCATACCGATATCCATACCACCATCCCCACTTACCATGATAAATACAATATCCCCACGGGGAATTTCTCCTTTTTCCTGTTTTCTATAACAGATTTCGGCTAATCCGCTTAAGGTTGCAGCACCATTTTGAAAGAGATTATGCAGATAAGGTACCTTAAAGCTTGTCTTTGGATAAGGTGTTGTTACAATCATGCCACAGCCCGTCTGAAACAATAAGACAACAGGGTCTTCAATAGCTCTTAGAAGCATATTGATATTAACAGGAATACCACAACCCGGGCAAGCGCCATGTCCCGGCGCAAGCCGTTTTGGCATGGCTGTCGTCTGATTAATCTGCCCTCCCATAACCTGGTTGCTCTGCTGTAAAATTCTTGTCTTTTCTGCTGAAAGAGGAGCAAAAAACTGTTGTTTTTCCAATTCCGCTTGTTGGGAATTCCCCTTTTCCACACCATAATAAAATAAATTTTCCGGACTTTCTTCTTCTGCAATATCAAACATAGTAATGGCATCCTCTACATAAAAATCTTTCCCACCAAGTCCATAAACAAGGCTTTTTACCTTTCCCGCACAGCCATACTTCTGCATTACCGCACGTATTTCCATGGAAAGATTACCACCGACTCCACCGTAGCTGTCCTGCCTGTCGGCAATAAGAATATGACTGGCACACCGAAGCATTTCTGCAAGCTCTTCTTCTGGAAAAGGACGCAGAACCCCTAATGTAAGCACACCCACTTTTCTTCCCTGCTTTCTCAACCTATCCACCGCTACTGTAGCTGTATCAAAGGATGAACCGAGGATTACCAGAAGTGTTTCTGCATCCTCGTGGCAGTAGCCTTCGCACCATTTATAACTTCTGCCACAAAGGGTGCTGTATTCTTCAAACATCTTTGGCAGAACTTTTTTTGCCTCCTCCATGGCAAGATGAAGCTGATAACGATTATTAATCAGATCAGGCTCATTCATATAAGACCCTACGGTAATAGGATGTTCCAGATTCAAAAATGGATATGGCTCATGCTTTTCCCCTATAAAATTCCTTACATCCTCATCATGTTCAAAACGCATACACCTTCGTTTCTGATGACTGGTGAAAAAACCATCATAGGCTACCACTACAGGCAGCCTTACAGTCTCCGCCAGTTTGAGAGCCACAATATTGAAGTCATATACCTGTTGTGCGGAATGAGCAAATAATATAGGCCATCCAACATTTAACATGTACATGATATCACTGTGATCACCTTTTATGGAAAGCGGTCCCGAAACAGTCCTGCAAGCCACATTCATGACCATCGGAAATCTGGTTCCTGACTGGACAGGGAACTGCTCAAGGGCATAAAGCAGCCCGTTAGCACTGGTTGCATTAATCACCCTTCCTCCCCCTACAGCTGCACCATAACAGATTCCCGCTGCACTATGTTCTCCTTCCGCGGCAATCATAATTAAATCCGTCTTTCCTTCTGCTTTCATTAAATCCAGATTTTCTGCTATCTGTGTAGATGGTGTGATGGGATAATATCCCATTAAATCATAGCCTATCTGTTTGATTGCCATAGATGCCATTTCGTTCCCACTTGCAAACTCTATAATCTGTTTACATTCCTGCATGTCATACCTCCCCTCCCTTTATACGCTGCTCCGTCAGAAAGGCTTCCGAAGTAATATAACCATCATATCCCACTTTTTCATAGTTGTCGGGATTTCTTAAAAGTTCCTGATTCGGCATAAAATATTTTTTGTGTGGATGCTCTGCCTCCACACCACGAACCAAAGCTTGTACCGGACATACAGTCACACATCTTAAGCAGCCTTTACAATGGTAATAATCCAATCCCTTATTGAGCATCATTTCTCTTCCCTTAAATTCCCCTTTTTGAAATTGGAATACCATATCGGGGCAGGTTGTATCACACATCCCACAGTTGATACATTTTTCCGGTATAAATATGGGGAAATATCCCTGTCTGGAAGGTGACAAATCATTTACAACACTATTTCCGAAACAGGGATTAATCCCACCAAGGGGAGCAGTTTCATAACCCCATATGGATGAATCCTGATTATTATCACAGGTTTCTTTGCTTATTTTTTCATCATTATTCCTTTTTCCATTCGGACTTTTGCTCCGGTCACTTTCAAAAGCAATATCCACTTCCTCATAGCCTCTCCTGATTCCTTCCATGTTTTGTGAAAGTGAAGCGGGATATTTTCTCCCAAGGGTGTCCTTACATATTGCATTCAGGTCTTCCAGCTCCACAAAACCCATGACCTTGGCAATAGCACCCAGCATAACTACATTAATTCGGGATTTGGTTTCTATGGCTATCTTCTGGGCATCTAGAAAATAAACGCAGTGATACTCTTCCAACTCCAAAAGTTCCTGTCTGTCTTTTCCATTTACCGTATTAACAATAATATCTGTATTGCTTCCACAGCCTTTCAAAACAGACGTGTCGGATAAAAGAGCATCATGGAATATCACCAGAAGATGAGGAGTTTTTATAGGCGAGTGCAGCTTAATATCTAAATCTGCAGAACTATAGCGGATAAAGCCTTTCACCGGTGTTCCCGTCTTTTCCGAACCATAGCTGGAAAAGCTGGCACTATTTAAGCCGAGATATTTAATACCAAGTTCCCCTAACATTTTTCCGCATAAATTGGCACCCAGTCCGCCAATGCTTTCCAGACGGATTTGATAATAGCCGTTTTCATCCGTAATCGGTAGTACAACCTTCTTTTCCACCTGTCTCCTCCTTATTTAATCCGCCTGCGCTTCAAAATACTCTTTTCCCATCATGCAAAGAGGACACAAATAGCCTTCCGGAACATCTTCCCATTTTGTTCCCGGTGCAATACCATGTTCTGGGTCTCCTACCTCTTCGTCATAAACATATCCACATACCGTACAAACATATTTCATACTATCAACCTTCTTTTCTTCAACCTCTTTTTATTCAGTATGACATTTTTTGTAAAATGTATGCATTACATGCCATTTATAGTTGCTCCTATTATTTTCTTTTCGCCCTCAAACAAAAAACTTCCCGCTACCGGCACATATGCCGACAACGGGAAGTCTTGTTTTTCTTAATAATACAATCTCAGCAACTATTTATTATTTTTCCTTAACAGGAACCCATACTTCCGAGTAATACTCTGAATCCTGCATTCCATTCTTAAAGTCTGCCGGATTGCTGTAATACTCGATATTATATCCCTCAGCAATCTCATAGTTACTTGCCGGAAGCCATTCGGTAAAAATTCTATGATTGGTTTCCTGCAAAGGACACGGCATTGCTCCACGACATGGAAAAACTGCCCACGTATGTGCCGGAATCTCATAAACCTCAAGGTTCTTTTTTTCTGCCTGTCCGGCAACGAAATCGTCTGCAATCATATAACGGAACTCATTGCCAGCCATTTCTTCATCAAAGCAGACTCCATACATTCCCATTACTGGTCTTTCCGCCACTTGGATAAATACCTCATCCCAATATTTCGGAATGTTCGCATTTGCATTTTCATAAGAAAATTTCCGTGACACACCCATTACTTTAAACGCTGATTTTTCCTCAATTCTGTATTCCATTATGCTACCTCCGTCTAATGATAGTTTAATATGTAATGGAGCAAATGATTTAAGTATTGCACCATTACGCCTTACATCAGTTGGTGTGCTGCCATGAAACCGCATAAATGCCTTTGTAAAACTGTCCGGTGAATCATAGCCATACTTCATTGCAAGATCAATTACTTTAATATCTGATGAGAGCATCTCGTTTCCGGCAAGCGATAATCTTCTCATACGGATATATTCTCCAACGGTATACCCGCACAGCATGGAAAAGCCCTTTTGAAAGTAAAATGCGGATATATTCACTTCCATGGCTATCCTGCTGACCGTTAAATCTTCCGTAATGTTTTCCTCAATATACTCTATGGCATTTTCAATGATTTTAGCCCAGTCCATCCGGCAACCTCCAATCTGATTATGGCTTTAGTATACTGTTTTTACACAGAGGCGTCCCGACAATTCATGCTTTGTTTTGTCGTAATAGATTATCTCATCAACAACATTCCGGTTCTTTACCTATATATCCCTTTCTTGCAAAGTACTGGAAATATTTGACGAGCAGTTCCTTATCAACCGGTGGACACACAATACCTGAATCCTTCAAAAATTCGTCGGCATTACTTGTATCAAATATTGCTACATTATCAGAATACCTCCTTATAATGCTGTCCTCACGTTCCCCATCGCTTTCAAATAGGCAAGCCAATATTTTCAACGCATTATGCTCTGTATCTGATATTTCTAATTCCTTCTGCCAAATATCATATGGAATAATTTCCAACGGATATCCGCACTCCTCCATTATTTTTTTTATTTCCGCAGCCGATGCAATATTTTGGTTGACCAGATTAAAGGCTTTTCCATATGCACTCTCCATATTTGAAATATAAGTAACCGCATCACCCACATAATCTACTGACGTAAGGAAAAATTTCATATCTACGGCTGGCAGTTTTCCAGTCTGAATTGCCGATACCAAAATCCTGCTTATCAAATCTCCCATTTCCCATATACCATTGTCCTTTGCGCCTGTAATATCACCCGGTCGGAATATAATTGTCTTCAATCCACGCTCCCTTGCTATTCCCGTGAGCTTCTCAGATACCCATTTTGTTTGGGAGTAGCCGAGGAAATAGCCTTCTGCCGACTCCAGTAAATCATCCTCATAGACAGTTTTTCTAAAATGACTTGGATTGTCATAGACACTGAAGGATGATATATAGCTAAAATATTTTGGCTTTTTCTCACAGGCAAAACGCAGGCACTCCACTGTTCCATATACATTTGATTTCTTCAAATGCTCATATGGGAACATAAAATTTAGTAATGCGCCGTTATGATAAACAATCTCAACCTCGCTTGCAAGCTCTTGATATAAATATTCTTCTATCCCCATATGAGGCTTTGTAAGGTCACCCAAAACCGGATAAATATATTTTTCATATGTATCATCCCAACACATATAATGCTGCATATTATTTCTGATTCGTTCCATACCATTTTCCCGGCTCTTTGCCCTGCAATGGCAATATATTTTGATATTCGGCACACAGGAATTCTTCAAAATTGAGGAAATCAGATATGCACCCAAAAAGCCTGTCGTTCCCGTTATGAAAAATACTGAACATTCTGATGGTTTCTTTTCATAACTGCCCATCACTGAAATTTCATCCGGCAGTACACATTCCGCATACAAATCTGTCTGTACATTCATCGTTTTTTTGTCTGCTATTTTGCTGCGGATTTGCTCTGCTATTCCGCACACAGTAGGATTCATCAATATTTCCCTTGCATCAAATTTTACGGAAAATTTTTGTTCCAGTTCTACGATCAACTCCAGCGTATCAAATGAATTTCCGCCCAACTCCAAAAAGCTTGTATGCATGTCCGCACCGGAAATACTTAATATCTTATCAAAGGCGTTTCTGACATCCCGCTCAACCGAGTCCGTACATTCTTCCAGCTCATTAACATTAACATTCTCTTGCACATGACGACCTGAATACAAAAGTTTCAATTCGCCTGTTTTATACGCACGTCTTATTTTGTGAATGCGCAACTTTCCGTTATCGGTACGGATTAAAGAACCAGATTGTACAAAAGCAATGTCATAAGGTGAAACCTCAAATGCATTTGTAATTGTATGATTGATTACTTCCGATAAAGCTTCATAGTTGAGGTTTTCTTTCGCATCTGCCTCGATTATGATTACGACACGTTCCTTTCCCTCCACAGAATAAGAAAATACACAAATAGCATGACCTGCCAGCTCACGCACCGTCTTAAAAATAGTATGTTGAATATCAGAAGGATACATATTATGTCCATTTATAATAATCATTTCTTTGATACGTCCTGTTATATACAGCTTGCCCTCATGCAATACTCCCATATCTCCGGTTCTTAAGAATTCACCATCATAGCCGTCAATCCTATGATGGAAATTTGCATTATCCTCAATATCACCCAAATAGCCTTTTGAAACTGCGGTTCCCTGCATACAAATTTCGCCAATCTGACAACTGTCCTCCACCGCATGCGCTGGATTTTTCATATCCGTAATCACTACTTTTGTTGTTTCTACAGGACGTCCATTTGACACAATCGATTTATAGGTATGATTGTCTGTCTGCTCCTCGGACAACACAACAAAACGGTTTTTCTTATATGCCTCGTAGTCTATCCGCCTCATTTCATATCCATCATGAGCGCCACTGGCTATACATACTGTTTCTGCCAGACCATATGAAAACATAAAGGTTTCAGGCTTAACATGAAACAAATGACAAAAACGGTCAATCGTATCTGGCAAAACCATTTCAGAACCATTGCCGAATATTTTTACTGTCGTTAAATCAAACTGCTTTGCGGTCTCCTCATTTACTATCTTTGTGCATAGATCATACGCAGAATTCGGTGCTACCGTAACATCTGCCTTAAACTCCGTAATTGCCTTAAGCCAGAGAAGAGGATTGCGGATAAAATCAGTTGTTCTGATTAAATATGCATATCTTTCATCATATATAGTTTTAAAAATAATTGCCAATAACCCTATATTATGGAAAAACGGCACCCAGGAAACAAGGCACTGGTGTTCTCCCGGAACCAAACGCTGAAAATCAGACAGATTTGCCATTAAATTATTATATGAAATCATGACACCCTTCGGCTCATTTGTAGAGCCTGATGAGTATTGCAAATAAATAATATCATCACCTTGGGTGTCATACACCTCTACTTCATCCTCTTTTGGCGCTTCCTCTGTCCAGTCATAAATAAATTCTACACCTGGCACCATAAGCCCCTTTATCTTCTCTCCAAGCATCCCATATATATGTTTTGGTATCAAAACTGCATCCGGAGAGCAGGATTTTACAACCGAATGATATCGATTAAATTTCCCTTCATCAATCGGAACCGGAAGTATGGTAAATGTAACCCCAAGCATCATACATCCGTACACCATATAAATATTGTCAAGAGAATTGTCACATAGAATAATAACCCGCTTTCCATGACAAATACCGCTTTCTTTCATTGTGACGGCATAGGCACTGACACTCTCCCACAGTTTCCTATAACTTACCTCCTGATGTTCCCTTTCATAATCCAAAGATATAAAAACCTTTTTGTCCCCTTTTTCCTTCGCACCCTCTTGAATCTTTTGAATTAAATCATTCATCCCGTTTTCCCTCTCTGTTTCGTTATCTTTCAGTATTGCTCCGTGGGACTTGCCCTAAGGAATCCTCCCTGCTTTGCCGGATTTCTCCTTAGAACATATTATAACACAAAAACAGTATCTGAAATAGAGAGTCTTTTTCTTTTATAGATTGAAAAACAGAACATAATTCTTTGTTCATTACTGCAAAATTTCTGTTCCTTCATTATAGATTTCAATGCTGTCAATCTCGCAGCTTAACCTGATATTATCAGAGGAAACGTTATTTGCAAGTTGGGTAGCTTTATCTGTAAGCAACATTCTGATATTGCCACTCATAATTTCATCTTCGCTCAATCCATCAACATATTCCTGCATTTCTGTTTGAATTGTTCTTAATGCATTATCTCTTTCCTCTACAGTTAGAATTGACGGATTAGGAATTGTGTATTTAATATAACAGGAACCCCAAAAGTTGAAATCATATATTGGCTCCTGTGCTAAAAAAATAAGTTCCTCACCAGGCAAAGGTTTTATAGGTTTTGTTTGTTTTTTGACACAAAAATTCATGCCAAATTCGTCACTTTTCTCTACGTTCTTAAAATATATTTCACTAACAGATGCAGAAAGTGTCAGCATAACAAAATCATAGTTTTCATCATCAGGTAAAATATCCTTTACGACTGTTTCATATACTTCTCCAAATTCCGGATAATCATTATCCAACACAGCATTAAAATCAGCTATACTCTGTTGTAAATAATTTTCTGTTTTATACGTCATTAACTTTGCATACGCAGTTTGGGATGTATCGTTTTTTTGTGAATTATTTTGTCCTGAACATCCTGACAGAACATGTACCATTAAAAGGGTGGCAAGAATAATTGATACAATTTTTTTCTTCATAATAAAATTTCCTTTCCATAAATAACCAGTGTGAATATTTCTCTTTCAACAAAAAGTCAGTATCAGTTAGTTAGAATATTTCTTTCATCCATACGCTCAAAATGCACTTGTTCTGCATTAATCGTAATTGTTATATTATCCGTGCTATATACCGATGCAATCCTTTGAAGTTCTGCCACAATATCACTTTCCTCCATTTTTAGTATGCTCTCAATATCTGTATCATTCCAAAATGCATGTACAGCATTGATCATACCCACAATTTGCCGGTCACGCTCACCGACCGTAATCGTTTCCGAGTCTGAAATACTGTAAAAAAATCGGTAATATAAACTACACCATGCCGTTCCATTTTTAGTTGTAATCTTTTGTGGAAGTTCTTCAGCATAGTAGGGATTACTCGGTTGTGTTCCAGTGTAAATACTTTGGACTGCTTTCCCATTTTCCATACCAGACAAAAATACAGTCAGTTTTACAAAAGAAAGCTCCTCGTCGCTTAAAGCGACTTGAAAATCATTCCAACCAGTATCTTCAGCAATTCTTTCCATTCTTTCGTGATTCTCATTTGCCCACGCTAATAAAGTATTGTTAAAATCCGCAAGCGACATATTCTGATAATTTTGTGTTTTCAAAGAAAGCAGGGAACGATAATCTTCTTCTGTACCGTTTGAATATCTACGCTGTTCCCTGGTATCCTCAAAATACCCATTTTCATCATTGTCATCTGGAGCAGATAAAGGGAAATATGCATAATCAATAGAAACATCGATTTTTTCTGTTTTTAATTGCTTGATAAGGTAATCTGTATCTGTTTGAATAGTGGCCAACATGGAATTTATGTTCTGTAATTCTTCTTTTGTTTTATCACTTACTATATCCTGCATGCCACTTATCACACTTAACCGTGTGGTATTGTACTCCCGTATAGTTAGCGTATCGGCATTCAAAATCGTCAGTGTAAAGACGTATTCCAATATAGCGTTATCTTCAAGATAGGGAAATCCGGATGTTGCATAGCCGCTGTAATCTCTCGATTTCCATTTCTCTCCGGTAAGTGGTTCCAACACATAAAACAGGAAAGCGGCTGTTTCATCAATGTCTTTCAACTCATATAAAGTTTCACTCTTTGAAACGCGTTCCAACAAATCTCTGTATTCTGCTGTGTCTGTCAGTTTTGCAACACGGTTCTGATAATCTGAAACTGTCATGTCCTCATAACCGTCAAATTGCAGAGCCAATAATTTTTGATAGTCCTCTTGACTAAAGGAACTGTCTGGAATATCCCCCTGTACCAACATACTAATAGGGGTGCCTGCACTTGATTTGCTGCTTTTTTGTGAATTATTCTGTCCTGAACACCCTGACAGCACATGTACCGTTAAAAGGGTGGCAAGAATAATTGATACGATTTTTTTCTTCATAATCAAATCTCCTCTCCATAAATAATTGATTTGTACGTTTATTTTTTCTGGGTACTACTTATAAGAATACAGACATTACATGAATTGATATTGTATTGAATATGTTTTTTATGTGGAGATGAAAAAGGCGGCAAAGCCCGCCGCCTATGAAGTATCTTCTAAAATTGTATAGAAATGATAACACCTTGAATTGTATTGGCAATTTTAATTTCCGCGTCATGCAAATCAAGAATGGTTTTCACAATATATAAGCCCAAGCCTGTACCGCCGGTTTGCCGATTTCGCGACTGGTCTACCCTATAAAATGCTTCAAATAATTTAGGAATATCCTCTTCCGGAATATGTACTCCCGTATTCTCTATTGTAAGGTTTATTTTTTCAGTATCTTTCCACAACTTCACGAATACATGGTTTCCTGCACCCGAATATGTTGCTGCATTTCCTAAAAGATTATCCAACACTTTTTGAAGCAGTTGTATATCACCTAAAATGTAAGTTTCAGGGGATATAGTTTTTTCAACTGTTAATTCTTTTTGCATAAATAAATCTTCATATGCTACAAGTCGGTCGCTTATGAGCTTACTAAGATTAAAATTACATTTGTTGCAATTATAGTCTGGCGTATCTAATCGTGATATTATCAATAACTCCTGAACCATTTTTTCTAAAGTGTCGGTCACATCCAAAGATTGTGCAAGATATGTTTCCCTGTCTTTATAGCGTCCCACTTGATGCAGCATACCTTGAAGCTGTCCTTTAATAATAGTAATGGGTGTTTTCAGTTCATGGGAAGCTGCTGAAAAAAACTTTGTCCGCTGTTTTTCAAGTCGTCTTTCTAAATCAATATCCGCTTGCAACTTTTGATTGGCATTCTGTAATTCTGAAAGAGCAGACACAAGTTTCTCCGATAAATCATTTAAACTGTGAGAAAGAACACCTATTTCATCTGTACGGTTGGTAAGACAAAGCCCACTGAAATCCATATCAGCCATTTGTTTTGACAACTTACTAATTCTTTTTATTGGTTTCGTCATATACCAAGTATAGAAAAAGGCGGCAATTACCGATACAACAAAAATAATTATGCTTAATATAGGAACGGATTTTTGCAGTGCTTCAATAA
The DNA here is from genome assembly GCA_964635615.1 of uncultured Bacteroides sp. Taxonomy (GTDB): domain Bacteria; phylum Bacillota; class Clostridia; order Lachnospirales; family Lachnospiraceae; genus Coprococcus_C. Next base: position 17,923 of record CAZWNL010000016.1, on the reverse strand, counting down.
CCTGACTTTCCTTATTTGTATTTTTGGTCAAAAATAAAATATATTCATCTGTACTATCTGCAAAATATAGCTTATGTTCGCTTGTCCTTTCCATATTTTTATAATCTTCAATCTGTGCACCAGTCAAAGAATCTAAATCAGACAAAGTAATTTCCTCGCCAGTCAAAATATCTAAATCAGGCAAAGCGATTTCCTCGCCAGAGCTTTTAAACAGGTGAAGAACAAACTCGTCATCATATTCTGATACAAATATATCATTATAAGCCAAAATAAGATATTTCGCTTCATCAAACGGTGTATAGTATGATTCAACGGTCAAACCATTTGCTATTTCTTCTGCTTCAGATAATTCATGTGAATAGATATATGGCGCAAAACGGACTATACACGAGTATGTTACGGTACAACAACTCACCATTAGTAGTAAAGTGATTAAAAATACTTTAACCGATAATTTACTTCTAATTCTCTTTATCAATTCTATATCCCACCCCTCTAATCGTTTCTATATAGTCAGCATCACCAAGTTTTTTTCGCAGGTTCTTAATATGCGTATCAATTATCCGTTCTTCACCGAAAAACTCATACTTCCAAAGTGTCTGCAAAAGATTTTGTCGTGTTAAAATCCTTCCTTTATGGGTCAGCAATTCCCACAGTATTTCAAACTCACGAGGAGTAAGATCAATATTTTCATCTCCCACAAAAGCTTTGTATCCATCTAAATCCAGTGTCAAATCTTTGTAACTCATAGTCCGATGTGCATCATTCTGCTTTGATGACCTGCGCAAAACAGCCGCAATTTTCCTTACTAAAATGGGCATAGAAAAAGGCTTTGTGATATAATCATCTGCTTGCAAATCCAGTCCCTTTATTTGACTTTCTTCCCCATCCAATGCAGTAAGCATAATAACAGGCACATCAGATTTTTTGCGAATAACCTCACAAACACCGTAACCATCAATTTTCGGAAGCATAATGTCGAGCAGTACCAAATCAAAATCCTTTTCAGAATACTTTGCAAGAGCCTCTACACCATCGGCAGCTACTGTTATATCATAACCCGCATCTTTTAAAAAATCGTGCAGCAGTGCCTGTATATATAAATCGTCCTCTACAATTAAAATTTTTTGCATAGAGTCACCTCCTGATATGGAATGATAACATACTTTTTTGAATCTATTATGAAGATTTGAATTTTTTATATAATTTTGCAATCTACCTAAATCATTCGCTGCTGTTTAGGCGTTATCCCCTTCCATTTTTTATATGCACGAATGAAATGGCTGCTGTCAAAGAAGCCTGTTTCATTTGCAATGTAGGCAATATCATAATCCGTATGTATAAGAAGCTCTTCCGCTTTATTTAACCGTATATATGTAATGTATTCTTTACAGGAACGACCGTATTTCTCTCTAAACAATCTGGCAAAGTGTGAATAACTCATATGACACTTATCTGCCAGCTCCTGAATTTCAATATTTTCTGCGGAATGTACATCAATGTACTCCAATATATGATAAAAGGAAATATTATTATCAGCATGTTTGTTTTGTGAAATAAATGGTTTCTTAGAACACATTCTTGCAATCGCAATTAAAATGGAAAAAATATTAGCCTGTACCTGCAACATATAAAAATCATTTTTCGACGTGTATTCCTCAATGGTTACGTCTATGCAGTGTTCAATACCCGTGTTTTGATTACAAAAATTTTTTACAATAATGCAATAATCTTCATCCGATGTCCTTTGAACAAAATAGTCAAACAGCTTTTGAATATATGCTTTGGGAATATGGATTGTATGGATATCAAATTTAATAACTGCATATTCCACTTCTTCATCATTCACCTTTTGTACTTCATGCAGCTGCATCGGATAAATGTAGCATATATCATCTTTCTCCAATACAAAGCTGTGATTGTTACAAATTAATTTTATACTTCCTTTTTTGATATATAATATTTCACTATAATAATGCCAATGAAGGGGAGAATTTACGGAATCTGTATAAAAAATATCAAAAGGCTGTTGTAATAAATCAATGTACTCAAACAATTCCATAGCTATCATCTCCTCGTATAGTAATATATAAATTATAATCCGTTTTTTAACAGTGTCAATTTCAAATGATAGATTTGTACAATTTTTTGAAGTGTTTTTCATATCCATTTTATAATATGTAGTGCATAATAAAGCTACAATACAGGAGGTGCACATTAATGAAAACCGTTACACTGCATGAAAATTGGACAATGAAACAAATCGGATCAGAGAAAATAATTCCTGCCCAAATACCGGGTTCCGTTTACGGAGATTTGCTTGCGGCGGGAGAAATGGATAATCCGTTCTGGAAGGACAATGAGGATAAAGCGCTTAAATTGATGGACGAAGATTATGAATACCGCACTGTTTTTGATTGTGACGGTGAGCTGCTTTCTTCGGATGAGATAATACTTCATTTTGACGGTCTGGATACCATTGCAGATATTTTTTTGAATGATGTAATGTTGGGTCATGCCGAAAACATGCACCACACATGGGAATATTCTGTCAAAGAGCTTTTGAAAAAGGGAGGAAATGTACTGCGTGTATATTTTCACTCTCCCACTAAATATATTGCCAAGGCATTTGAAAAAGCACCTACCCTGGGAACAGAGGATGCCATGAACGGCTTTGTGCATATTCGAAAAGCACATTGCATGTTTGGATGGGATTGGGGTGCACATCTGCCCGACGCAGGTATCTGGAGACCGGTGTCCCTGTTAGGAATCGACACCGCAAGATTTGACAGTGTGGAGGTACTGCAATTTCACGAAAACGGAAAGGTACGCCTAAAAATCACGCCGAAAATTGATATGGCACCCGGTGTCTCTACTACCCCTACGGACTTAAAGACAGAAGTTAGTATTATATCGCCAACCTGTGAGGAATCAGTCTATGATTCCTGTGATAAAGAAATTATCATTGAAAATCCTGCACTTTGGTGGCCAAACGGATATGGAAAACAAAATCTGTATACGGTTACCGTTACATTGAAAAAAGCGGACGGGACAAAAATTGATACATGGTCCAAGCGTATCGGTCTGAGAACCATCACAATGGACCGCACACCTGACCAGTGGGGAGAACGGTTTGCCACCTGTGTTAATGGTGTAAATATTTTTGCAATGGGAGCAGACTATATTCCTGAGGATCATTTATTCGGTCGTGTTACTAAAGAAACAACAAAAGCATTACTGGAAAAAGCGGTATTCGCAAACTTTAATTCCATTCGTGTATGGGGTGGCGGGTACTATCCTGATGACTGGTTTTTTGATTTATGTGATGAGATGGGAATCGTCGTATGGCAGGACTTTATGTTTGCATGTGCCGTATATGATTTGACACCTGAATTTGAAAACAACATTACAGCAGAATTCATCGATAATCTGAAGCGAATCAGACACCACGCATCCTTAGGTCTTATGTGTGGCAATAATGAAATGGAACAGTTTGTATCGGAGCGTAACTGGGTAAGTAAGGATAGCGAAGTAAGGGATTATATCATCATGTACGAGCGTATTCTCCCACAAATCATGAAGGAATATGCACCGCAGATTTATTATTGGCCGGCAAGCCCATCATCGGGTGGCTCCTTTGATAATCCGCAGGATGAAAATCGGGGTGATGTACATTATTGGGATGTATGGCATGGAAATAAACCGTTTTCCGAATATCGTAAATTTTATTTCCGCTATCTTTCCGAATTTGGCTTTCAATCATTTCCATCAAGGAAGACAGTGGAAACCTTTACCGATGACGAAAGGGATATGAATATCTTTTCTTACATCATGGAAAAGCATCAGAGAAATGGCTCTGCAAACGGAAAGATAATGAACTATATGCAGCAGACCTACAAATATCCGTCAAATTTTGAGACAGTCATCTATGCTTCGCAATTATTACAGGCAGACGCAATACGCTATGGCGTGGAGCATTTTAGAAGAAACCGCAATGACAGCCGTTGCATGGGGGCTGTATACTGGCAATTTAACGATTGTTGGCCGGTGGCATCCTGGTCAAGTGTAGATTACTGTCAAAGATTAAAGGCACTTCATTATTATGCAAGACGGTTTTTTGCACCAATTATGATTTCCTGTGAGGAACAGGGGATGCTTGGCAGTGGACAGGAGCTAGTACGACTTCCCTTTGACTTTGAAAAATCTATCCGCCTGAATGTGGCAAATGAAACAATGCAGGACGAGGATATTACAGTAAAATGGCAGCTTCGGGACGCCTCCTCTAAAATATTGCGAAAAGAGGAATTGCTTGTTCATGTTCCTGCATTAAGCAGTGTGTGGCTTGAGAAGGTAGCACTTCCTGATGTAAATATTTATGATGAATATGTAAGCTATCAGGCATGCAAAGGTGAACAGGTAATTTCGGAAGGTACCGTGATTTTCTCATATCCAAAATACTTTCGCTATGAAAATCCTGAAATCAGCGTAAGGATGGAGGGAAACTATATTACCGTATCTGCAGCAAGCTATGTCAAGAGCGTTGAGATATTAAATGAGAATGAAGATTTAATATTATCGGATAATTATTTTGATTTAAATGGAGACAGCAAAACCGTAGAAGTTTTAAGCGGAAATATAGATAAAATAAAAATTCGAAGTGTATATGATATTCATTGATAGGAGGATATAGAATGAAGAAAAAATACATAATAGATACACCTGAAAATAAGGCATTTATGGAAGAAGCGAGAAATAACCTGCTGAATTTCGGACACAGGTTCCCATCAGATGCAGGCTCCTCCTACTACTTAGGAGATGACGGAACACCGTGGAAGGAGCGCCCTCGTGAAACATGGATTACATGCCGAATGGCACATGTTTACAGCATCGGTGCACTACTAGGACATAAAGGGAGTGAGAAGCTTGTTGATGCCGCATTAAAAGGACTTTTGGGAGAACTCTGTGACAAGGAAAACGGCGGCTGGTATCCGGGAATCACCGCTGACCAAAAAATACTTCCCGACAAGCAATGCTATGCACATGCTTTTGTCATTTTGGCTGCTACTTCAGCTTTTTTGATAGGACGTCCACATGCAGAGGAACTGTTGAAGGAAGCATTAGAGCTATATGATAAGAAATTCTGGAACGAGGAAGAAGGCTTGGCGTGTGACACATGGAACACATCATTTACGGTTATGGATGAATACCGTGGATTGAATGCCAATATGCATACGGTAGAAGCTTTTTTGGCAGTTGCCGATGTAACAGGCGACGAGAAGTATCGTATAAGAGCCGGCAGAATTATTGAGCACGTAATTGGCTGGGCATCCGGGAACGAATGGCGAATCCCTGAACATTTTACAAAGGAATGGAATGTTGATTTAGAGTTCAACAAGGAGCAGCCTGCCGACCAGTTTAAGCCATACGGTGCAACACCCGGACACGGAATTGAATGGGCAAGATTAATTTCCCAGTGGGCTTTTTCTTCTTATCCTGATGATACAGATGCCACTTTGCCTTATATTGACGCCGCAGAAAAATTATACAACCGTGCAATAGCCGATGCATGGAATGCAGATGGTGCACCTGGTATTGTTTATACTACAGACTGGGAGGGCAATCCGATTGTTCATGACAGAATGCATTGGACACTCGCAGAAGCAATCAATACCTCTGCAGTATTATTCAGAGCGACCAACAAAGAAAAATATGCAGAAGAATATGCTGCATTCATAGAATATTTAGATGAAAAGGTACTGGACCACGAAAATGGCTCATGGTTTCATCAATTAGATAAAAATAATAATGTAATCGGTACCGTATGGCCAGGTAAGTCAGATATTTACCATGCACTTCAGGCAACACTTATTCCTTACAATCGTACGGATTTATCCATTGCGGTTGCTGTAAAAAACAAAAGGCCTTAGTTAGTTGGATACTCGTAAGGAAGATTAAGCCCCGAAGCAATTATTGATAGCTGCTTCGGGGCTTATTGTTAATATTTGATTACTTGCATAAATCAGAATTTATAGGTCTAATATAGTAAAAACACCATATTCAAGAAAGGTGTTTTTTGCCCATTCATCAGCTTCTAAAATACACGTTAATACCTCTCCACCAATTTCTTGAGCCTTCAGCATTATACTGTTCCATAGCTCATTATCTATTTCAAATTCTTCATATGGATTATAATTAGGAATAACATCTGCAAAGAGTTTTCCAATTCCAAGTGTGAAAAATATATCATCACTTAAAGAAATAGAGTCGCTTTTCCAGAATGTATGTCCGTCAAATTTTCCTTTTTGAAATTCATGATATACTGTATTTTTTCGTTCAGAATCATGCACAAAGTATTTCATTTAGTAATCCTCCAAATTCTGATTTATCTTAGTAATAATTATACATCAAAGTCGTTACATTCTCAATAGAAACGCCATAGCACTCTAGTTAATGTAAGTGACCCTATCGTTGACTAATTGGAACTAATTTAGTACTATTACATGGTGACATGCGTTCACAATGATTTTGCAATTGGATTTTAAAATGAAAGGAAAGTACGCAAAATGAAAATTTTAGTCTTAGGTGGAACAAGGTTCTTCGGAATTGATATGGTAAATGCTTTACTGGAAAACGGACATGACGTAACCCTTGCAATTCGTGGGAATACAAAGGCTGTGTTTGGCTCACGGGTTTCCTATATTTTTCTGGACAGGCATAATGAATCATCGGTGAAGGCTGCACTTGACGGAAAATATTTTGATATTGTCATTGATAAAATCGCGTATTGCTCTAATGATGTGAAATATTTGCTGAATGCGGTTCACTGCGAGAGATATATTCAAATGTCCTCAACAGCAGTATATACGGATTTGACTATCAATACCGAGGAGCAGCAATTTAATCCTCAAACGTATATGCTTCGCATGATTGACAGAGAAGATGATGAATATGGTGAAGTCAAGCGGCAGGCAGAATGTGCGGTTGCACAGATGTATCCGGACATTAAAACCACCTTTGTAAGATATCCGATTGTACTGGGAAAAACAGATTACACAAATCGTTTACGTGCATACGTTGAAAATATTATAAAAGAGGAACCGATGTACATAGATAATATGGACAGCTGCATGAGCTTTATTTTATGTGATGAGGCAGGCAGGTTTTTGGCGTATCTGGTTGACCATGATTATGAGGGAGCAATCAATGGTGCAAATGATGGGACGGTTTCCGTCCGTGAAATTATTGATTATATCTGCCAGCAAACGGGAAAACAACCGGTATTAAGCGAAAATGGTGTAGCTATGCCTTATAACGGGATGGCTGATTACAGTATAAATACAAACCAGGCACAGAAGCTTGGATGGCAATTTACGGATATACACACATGGCTTTTTGAGCTGCTGGACTATTATATTCAGATTGTGTATAGGAATTTAGCAGAGCCTTAAAAAAGATGACATACAGTTGTCATGTTTTCTATGTTATGCTGTAGATATAAACATTGGAGGTATACATTATGATTGAGTCAAGATGTGGATTGCTGTGCAGCGAATGCAGCTTTCGGGAGTCAATGAATTGTAAAGGATGCGCAAACATAGATAAACCATTCTGGGCGGATAAATGTCCCGTTAAGTCCTGTTGTGAGGAAAAGGAACAAAATCATTGCGGAGAATGTGATAATTTTGTCTGTTCACTATTACATACCTTTGCTTACGACATGGAGCAAAGCGATAATGGTGCAAGAATTGCCCAGTGTAAAAAATGGTGTGAAAAATAGTATCAACTAAAAACACTCCTGCCATGTACGAAATTGTACCAATAGCAGGAGTATTTTTTATGTGTTTACCCACAAAGAATTCCAACTAATCATTGCATTCCTTTAAATAATTGGGATTAAATCGTATTCTGTGGTGCCATATCCTAGCTTTGCTGCCGCATCAATCGTATGAGTACCATGAAGTGACTCCACTCTCTGTATAAAATGGTCACGTCCCGGATCATCTGACTTATAGATCAAATCCATACATGCCCTATCAAGTGCAACAGGGTCAAGGGATGACAAAATTCCGATATCCTTCATGCATGGGTCCTCCGCTACAGCACAGCAGTCACAGTCTACAGAAAGATTGCACATCATGTTTACAAATGCAATATTTCCTTTGAAATACTCCATAATACTGCCTGCCGCATCTGCCATTGATTCACAAAATACATCCTGCTCTGCCATATGATCCCAGACAATTGTCTGATCATTTGTATATCCACCTGAATGAATCAGTGACTTTCCTTCACTGGACGCACAGCCTATGGAAAGCTGTTTGATTGCTCCTCCGTATCCGCCTGCCGGATGTCCTTTAAAATGTGATAAAACAAGCATGGAATCATAATTGGCAATATTTTTGCCAACATAATTTTCTTTCAGTACTGTTCCATTTGAAATCGGAAGAACTATATCAGGTCCCTCGGCATCCAGCAAATCAACATCAAAATATTTATTCCAGCCATGTTCCTCAATCAGCTTTCTATGCTTATCTGTAGAATTTCTGGCACCATCATATGCTGTATTACACTCCACAATGGTTCCATTTACCGCTTCTACCATAGGACGCATAAACTCAGGTCTTAAATAATTCTGATTTCCTTTCTCACCTGAATGTACCTTAACTGCTACCTTCCCCTTAAGCTCTATTCCAAGCACGTTATACATTTTAACAACTGCCTCTGGTGTAATTGTTTCCGTAAAATAAACCTTTGCTTTTTCCATGTTCTACCCCTTTCAATTTTGAACATTTTTAGACAATTGCGAAACTTAAGTTTTTGCGAACGTCTATTGAGTACTTTCAATCATTATAACAGAAATCTTATAATCGTACATATAAAAATTGAGCTGCGACAATAAGAAAATTTTCTTAATATCACAGCCTATAATATCGAAACGATATAACAAATTATTCAATGTTTTTTATCGGATGACGAATTACCGTCCTCAGCTTATCCTCTGCCGCCCTTCTGGGATCACTGAGGTATATCTCATGATGCCGTCTTATATCTGAAAAATCCACAGTATAACCTTGTTCACTGATAAAGTCGTTCATCATCTGAATCGTCATTGGTTCAGCATCATAGCTTCCGATATGCATACATTGCACACATAATCCCTCAGAGTAATTAAAATATTTCACCTTTGAGAAATCCATCTGCTTTTTTTCTGTTGCTTCGCAAAGCGCCCAATCAAATTCTTTCTTTGTTACAAACTCAGGAAGCCGAATCATGGAAGTCCATTCAAAGTTTTCCTTATGGGCATAATCAATCATATGACCTCCGCTTTGTTTCCACAAGCCTTCAAGAGGTGGTACAACATACGGAAAATAGCCCTCAATTTTATGCTTTCCCTTATAACTCATCTTAATTGTAAATGCAATTGCATACAGTAATCCTATGGCCGCCTTATATTCTCCGTCTGGCTCATTTGGGTCTCCCGTTCCATCAACTGCAATATAATTAATGTCCGGCACATCAACTATTACCGGCTTTTGGGGTGGCAAATAAAATTCCTTGTATTCTTTTTTATAATCAAAAGCCATGTTGTCCCCCTTTCATTTGGATATTTTCATTTATTACAACCTATATCATTTAGCTTTTAGCTTTTTTCATATGCAATTCCTTCATACCCTCAACCTCGTCACAAATCTCTTTCAGATTGCAGGTCGAGCAATCAAACAGAATATTATCAAGGATATGATTAAGCGCCGAAGTGGTACTTTTTATTTTATCTGCAAGCATCAACAATTCATCAAATTTATCAAACTGTGTAATAAAAATAATCTGTACGCTTTTTACAATTGGATTTTTAAGATACTCGTCAATCAGCGAACAACCCAAATCTGCAAAGCTTATCTTCTTTTTTACTGCTTTTTTGCTTACACGCAGCTGTTCACGCATACTGAGTGCTGAAGCACGCGCCATAAAGCCGTCAGGACAATAATTATATCTGACAAGCTCAAGCTCCTTTATTTTATCAAAGGCTGTATCCTCATCAATATCCTCAATCTCCAAAAAAACAATTTTGCCATAGGCGGTATCCTCTTTTATTTCAGGAATATCCTTGCCGTAAAGATAAATCGAATTATCAAAACGAATTGTACTTGTCACAGCCATTGTGCTGATACACGGCTTCTGGCTGCCGCCAAGCTCATATGCAGTATCCTTCAGTAGCAATATCGAGTTTTTATCGCCCTGCTTAAGTACAGATTTTTTATATTTAAAACTATTGCTGCATGCCGGCAGAAGAGCTCTTATCTGATTAATAAGCTGATTATACAGTATCATTACAACTTTTTGTCCTTTTCCAGATTATCATAGTGCTTCCCAAGCAAATCATAAACCTTACGCACTAATTTCATATCAAGATTAAAATAATAAATACCGAAAGTCAAAACAAAAAGTACTGCAATAATAACTAAAATAATAATTAAAACCTTTAACATTTATGCCATTCCTTTCTGTCTTGCATATTCAGCCGCACCGAGCGCACCCATAAGCTGAGGGTCTGTATCAAGGTCTACAACCTTAATTTTAAGCACATGCTCAATAGCTTTTTTAAGTCCTGCATTTTTTGCACATCCGCCTGTAAGCGTAATACTGTCAGTTGCTCCTGCTTTTTTAGCCATAACAAAACAACGCTTGGCAACAGAAAGCTGAATACCTGCTGCAATTTCGTCCATAGGCTTACCCTCCCCTACAAGTGAAATAACCTCTGACTCGGCAAAAACAGTACACTGCGCTGTAATAGGAATTGTATTCTTTGCCTTTAATGAAAGCTGACAGAATTCAGGAAGTGTCATTTCAAACGCATTTGCCATTGCTTCAAAAAATTTACCTGTACCTGCTGCACACTTATCATTCATTGCAAAGTTTTTAACAGTACCGTCTGTATCAATAGCAATACCCTTAACATCCTGTCCACCGATATCAATAATCGCCTTAACATTTGGGTTAGTTACATGCACACCCATTGCATGACAACTGATTTCGGAAATATTTTCATCAGCAAACGACACTTTATTTCTGCCGTAACCTGTACCGATTAAATAGCTGAGCTCCTCAGCTGACTTGATATCTTTCAGCTTGCCGATTGCTTCTTCAAGTGCAAGCTCGGCACTTTTAACCGGATTAATCTTACTTCTTACTGTTGCATCAGCAGCAATCTTTCCATTTTCGTCAAGTATTACACATTTTGTGTAGGTTGAGCCCACGTCACATCCGCCAAAATATTTCATATGTATCTCTCCTTACCATGCCATTGTGTCATCAAAATCAACTAGTGTCGGGTCTACAGGTTCCTCCTGCAAAACAGTTGTCATATACTTATTAATCTGCTCTCGCATATCACGTCTTGAAACAGTTCTCGGATCCATAAGATCCTGGTCAACCCAAATGAAATTAATCTTTCGTTCTCTTGCCTGGTCATCAAAAATACCATTGAGACCGTCCATACCCTTACAGGATATCTGGTTATACATAATTACAGTATCTACATTGAATTCTTCACAAACTCTCCACAGCTCATCAACAACATTCTGATAACCGCCCTTGGTATGCTTTCTCATAGTTGTTCTTTGCAGAGTTTTTGCATAGGTTGCAAGTGACTTATCCTTGTTCTCGGTATCATACATTATGTAGGAAATCATTGTTTCCATATCCATAACTACATTTATGCCCCAGCAATTCTCAAGCCAGTTTGCAAGACTTGTGTAATAATTGGCAGGGCAGGACCAAACAATTGCCCTGTGGCGCATTTCTTTGGAAACCTTTTCCTTTTTCTTGAAGCCCTTCATCATAAGCTTGTTTACCTTTTTATCGGTTTTAAGGAAACGCTTGTCAAATCCGCCTGAAAGGTGGAAATAGAATAATCTGTAAAGCCAGAATGTAGCACCTGTCATCTGCGGATAATCAGTCTTATTGACATCCCACTTTTGCAACTCGTATTCAAGCTGCTTGTTATAAATTTTCATTGCATTGAAATATGCATCCCAGTCAAATTTTTCGCCTGTCTGCTCTTCAATAAATCTGATACAGGATTTAACCTCATCAACAGCATATTCCTGTACCTCCTCTTCCGTATATCGCAGCGGCACATTAACAACGTGTGACGGAAGATTAAAGCGTCTGTCAATATATGAAGAATTCATTGTCGAACCGTCGCACGGCATATTGCAAGATAAAAAGCATTTGCCGAACATTGGATAATCATCATTGATTGCAACACCTGCCTCTGCAGATGGCAAAGGGCAGACATCAGCAGGAACACCATAGCTTTCTGTCAAATCAAGATAAGGAGGTGTGATGTGCTGATCCACCATTGATGAAAGGAAAATCGGAATTGTTTGAACAGGCACACCATAAAGATTCGGGAAGCCTGCCATCAGCTCAAATGAAAAAAGCTCGTCCATACAAACAATCTTATCCGAAAACTTATCATTCGGATGAAAATGCTTGTCATGCTTAAAGAGCATATGAATCATATCGGTAGTATGCTTAATAATAGCATCAAAATGCAAATGAGCGATACGAAGATGTGTACCACGCAGTCCTTCAACATGGCGGTCAACCCACGCAGGAGCTGAAAGGTAGCTTGCCATCCAACGGTAATTCCACAAGCCCTTGATTGTTGATACAGGTTCCTTAAGCACCATTTTAATCATATCCTTCCAAGTGATAAGCCAGCGGTAATAATCGTACATTGTGTCCTTAAGTCCGCGGAATTCTCTGTGCTTAAGTATGCCTGTTTTAGGCTCATGCAGATTACCTAAATTCTTAGGCTGATTTGCCATATTACTCCGCCTCCTTTGCCTTTTTAATTTTTTTAATTTCAAGGCTTTCAACAAAAGCTTGTACTCTTGTTCTCAGCTGTCCCGATGCACTCGCAGTATACTGCCTGTCAACCGTAATAGACGGAATACCATACTCATTAGTCATAATATGTGATGCAAGTGCTCGTTCATATCCCCAGAATTCACAAAATTTAATCTGCTCATAAATAACACCATCAGCGTGATAGTCGCCTACAAGCTGTCTTACATATTCCTTTCTGCCGTCAACCTTTTCCTTACTCATATAGCGTGGACACTGGCAGGTTTTCATATAATGAAGAACAATCTGCTCAAGCACATCACCGTTGTCGGTAAGATTGATTTCCTCCCTGCCCGGCAATGAGCCAAAACAATATCTGTCTGCAACAACAAGCGCACCTGACTCCTCAATAAGCTTTGTAAAATCAGGGTCATCCATCTCAGAGCCGACGACTACAACCTTTGCCCGGTAGCTTTTCTTTTCATCAGGAACTCGGGTTTTCAACTCCTCGGCAGTTTCGCGAAGCTTGTCGAGAATTAAATATTTAGGGCAACAGTATGTAACAAGATTAATCACATGGAATTCATAGCCTGTAATTCTTGGATTTTCTTCTTTTCTATATGCTCCGATTTCGGTAATCAGACGGCAAATCTCGTTATGCTCCTCAACTGCTTTGCGCATAGATGCCTCGCTGATATCAACACCATAAACTTCATTAAGCTTATCAAGCACCTTAATCTGCATTTGATTTTTATAATGCTTAATCGTATGCGGCTCTATTTTAAACGGAATATCCGAAACAGATAAAAAGAACTTGTCATTCTCAACCAGATTCAACAATGTAAAATGCTCATAGCATCTGTTCATCTCCGAGCAGGATTCAGAGCCGATAAGACCAGAAAGGAAATTATAACCACCTTCAATTGCACGTTCAAGAATAGCCTTTGAATATCCGCACAGATATGAACTAAGATAATATGTTGCAATATCCATTGAGCCTGTTCGCGGTGCTCTTAAACGAACGGAAAAGCAGTTGTCAAGATTAAGCAGAACCTCAGGTATATGATAACAGGTATACGCAAGAGCCTTTTTGCCCTCTGATGTTGCTTGCCTTACAAGCTCATTATTTGCCTCCTGAAGCAAATTTTCAAAATAAATTAAATGCTTTAAATCTTTCATTACAGTACCTCTATTCTGCGAAGTGCCTCTTTGACACCCTTAACTACATTAGACTCAGCAGGCAGATTAAATACATTTTCACCCTGTATATCAAACATTGACAAATTTTTGTCATCATCAATATAACTTAAAACCTCAATACCATTTGTGTTTATATAATTCTTAAGTGACTCATCTGCCATACGATTGACAATTGCACCGATTTTATCGTACATAACAAGCTCATCCGCAACACTTTTAATAGTATTTATAACCTGACAGCCTTTTTTGCTCGGGTCTGTAATAAGCAAAAGATGTGTTACCTTTTCCATTACTCTGCGATTAATCTGTTCAATACCTGCTTCGCCGTCAATCACAACATAATCAAACTCGTTTGACAATATCGAAATAACTTCTTTAAGATATGAGTTAATTTTGCAGTAACAGCCCGCTGTTTCAGGTCTGCCGACAGCTATGAATGAATAGCCGTCTGTTTCTACAAGAGCATCGAATATACGGTACTTAGCCTCGCCTAAAAGTTCTATAGCACCTCTTGTATCGCCCTCGTCAACAGATGCAATAATTTCTTTTCTTATGTCATCTATTGTCATTTTTACGTCTATGCCAAGTGCTGTTGAAAGTCCCACTGCAGGGTCAGCATCAATAGCAAGTATTTTTTTGTTTGGATATTTTTCTACCAAACAACGCACAATTGTTGCAGAAAGAGAGGTCTTGCCGACTCCGCCCTTACCTGCAACAGCAATAATTGTCGCTTTATTCATATTCATCACCAATTAATATTATAATGGATATTCCACCAAAATCAATAATATTGCTAATATTTTCACAATCGGAAACAAATATAATTTATTTTATCCTAAAAGCGATTATTTCTTTTTCCTTGGTTTTTTCGGTTTCGGCATTGGCAATTCCTTGCACGTTTCCATCACAAAGCTTGTAAGAAATTCTCTGTCATCAATATTTTCAATTAAAAAATAATCCTTTGCGCCATCATATGGCGGTGCCATTTCAAGCTCCGGCGCAAGCTGCCTTCCTGCATCAGTTATCTTAATAAATAATTGATTTTCACATATAAGGGCAAATATTTTACCATCACAGTACATGCCATATTCGCCAAACATTTTGCGGTATGTAATATTTCCTGCATCACTTAACTGGTCAGCAACGTATTCAACAAATTCAGGATTTGATGCCACTTTAATCACCTCTCAATTCTTTTATTAAAGCAATGAGCTTTTTTTCTGATAATATCTCACTTGTAATATAGTTCACTTTGAATATCTTGCCTCCATATTTTTTATTATTTGCTGAATCTCATTCGCAAGATTCTGCGGCTCTAAAAGCTTTACCTTATCCTGAAAACTAAACAGCCATGTAATTAAATTTTCCCTGTCAGTGTAATCAGCATGAAACAATAGTTTACCGTCAGGCTGTTCTTCAAAACAACCCACGCCAAAGTCTTCCACCAATCTCCATTTGCACTCAGCATCAAACAATGCCTTTACATGTATACCTCCGGGAAAAATACGTTCATTGCTTAAATCAGGCAATGGTACGGAACGCTTATCAAAGGTTTTCTCTGATAATTTCAAACGATCCATTCTATTTAGCTTGAACAGTCTGAAATCCTTCCGTCTCTTGCACCATCCCCATACATACCAGCTTGACCAACGAAAAATCAAATAATAAGGCTCGATATTTCTAGTGCTCTCACCGTTTGGAGAATAATATAAAAATCCGAGCTCCCTACCACTCTCAATAGCTGTCCGGATTAATTCAATTTTCGGAGCAAGCATGTCCTTATACCAGGATGATAAATCAATCAGTACAGACTGGCTTCCCGACATAAAATCCGATGAACCAGCCAACAGCTTTTCCATGAGCTGTCCATACCGGTTCGTACCATTCACGCTGTCAAGGCTGTGAAGTCCTGCAAGTATATCCTGCATTTCCCTATTCGTCAGCAGTGTTCTCTCTATTTTATAATTCTCCATGATGGAAATACCACCATTTACTCCCTGCTTTGTTACAATCGGAATTCCTGCCTTGCATAAATCTTCAATGTCACGATTAATTGTTCGTCTTGTAACCTCAAACTGCTTAGCAAGATATGGCGCTGTTACTGTTTCCTGCTGTAATAGTATTGCTAAAATACCAATCAGCCTGTCGATTTTCATATATATCACCCTCTGAATAAATTAAATATACTACACTAAACATGACAACTATATGTCATGTTTTATTATAAATGTTTCAATGTATTTTTCAACGGTTTTTGGTGGCTCGTTCAACACAAAACCATTTGAAGACATCGGTACTTGAGATTTGTATAAAACAATTCACTTTTTAAGTTATAAATGATAAAATTCCAATTAGGAAGAAAGTGAAAAAATAATACAAGTGAGGTAATAGATATGGCGTTTTTTTCGATTTTTATAATGAGTTCTCTTTTTATGTTTTTTATATTTTCTATTTTTGTGACTTTACTTATTATTAAAAGAATTGGCATGACACTTTTGGCAGGAAAATTGAAAATTAGAAATTATGGTCTATTATGGATTCCCGGACTAGCAGCATTATACGATGCAAAAATAATAAATAAATTTTTGGACTGGGGAAAAATTTTTGAAATAGGGTATTTTACTATAATAACAATAGCGAAGCTGACGTGGTTACTGTTTTTTTTATTCGGACCGGCTTACAATGATCCTGCATTTGATTTGTATGACCCAATTCTTAATGATACTTGTTTTATAATATTTTTAATTGACGCCGTAATTAAAAGTATTGTATTAAAAAAGAATGGGTACAAAGCCTTTATTTCTTTTATAATCGGCATATTTTTATCACCATTTTGGTATTTCTTTGCCATTAAAAAGCGAAAAAAGACATTAAACAAATAAATAAGCATAAATATTCCCAATTTATAAAACTTGTCCATAAAAGCATATATATTTCAGAAATTACAAATACAGAAATACATGATTCTATTTTCAAAAAGGTGTTCCCTATAAGATATTAGTAAAATATTTTTTCAAATGGTTTTTAATATCTTGTGATGTAACAGGAATTTCTGTATCTAGGAAAGGATATTCTAACTGCACTTTTTTGTCTTCGGATATAATATGCACCCTATGACCATGCTCATTGATTCTCACATACCAATAATAATTTATTCCTTCATATACTATTTTGCGTTTATTTTTCTTGGATACCATATTTCCTCCACAATATACTATTTTCAACAGAACTGGCTTAAATGCCAAAGCAAACATTAATCTCTCGAACACTTCTCTGCATCAATAGCCAGCACTACCATCAGTGCCATCAGGCTGTCCTCCGGTCTCTCAACATCAATTACATAGTGATCCGTTAAATGGAACAACTCCTTGCTGATGGTAGCAATATGGCAACCTGCACCATCGGTAATCTCATAATCCCATGCCAAGAAGTCACTATCAATCTTCCCATTAATCCTCCAGTCATTGAAGTCAAATTTATATCTTGGTTTAAAGAATGTAAACTCTTTGGCAATACACCCCACATACGAATCCTGAATATACAGTTCAAACTTGGGAAGGAAGGTCATCACTACCTCCTGTACGGTGCCGATATGCTGTCTGGATGCATTTAAAATATGCAGGCAATGCCCCCATGACAGCTTCCCCTCTACTGTATATACGGTATTCCCATTCTCATCGTAGATATCATAGCTGTCCAACCATGAAAAAAATCTTTGTTTAAATAGTAATCTCATGAATAAATCCTCCAAAATAGTTATTTTATTTATCTCTATATCAAAAATTTGTCATATATATTTTTCTAATTAATTGTTCCGTTGCAAAATCTACTATAAATGTTCCAATTTTTTTTGCATTAATCGGAGATTGAG
>CAZWNL010000015.1:0-96220 GCA_964635615.1 uncultured Bacteroides sp. | reverse complement strand
ACCATGTGGCATAGGTTGAAAACTTATATCCCTTGCGGTAATCAAACTTCTCCACAGCCTTAATAAGACCAAGATTACCCTCCTGAATAAGGTCAAGGAAGAGCATACCGCGCCCTACATATCTCTTGGCAATACTCACAACGAGTCTGAGGTTTGCTTCGGCAAGCTTTTTCTTTGCCTCCTCATCTCCATCCTCCATTCTCTTTGCAAGCTCAATTTCCTCCTCTGCGCTGAGGAGAGGCACCTTGCCGATTTCCTTTAGATACATCCTTACCGGATCCTCAATACTCACTCCGTCAGGAACAGACAAATCAATATGTTCAACATCAACGTCTATTTCCTCGTCACCGGCTGCAAGCAGTGCGTCATCAGGCTCCTCATCATCTGCATCATCCGTAATAGTCAGGACGTCAACGTTATTTTCCTCAAGAAATTCAAATATGCTAATCATCCTGTCCGTTGTCAGCTCAATTTCCTTGCAGTCATTGAAATGATTGATTATCTCTGTATCCTCTATGACATTTTTCTTTTTCCTGGCAAATTCCAAAAGTTCCTTAAGCTTTGCCTGAAACTTTTCCTCCAATGCCTGATCCTTTGTTACATTTTCATCCATTATTTTTCCATCCTTCCATAGTGTTTATATTCTATCCACTTTTTAACGAAATATGCAGTTTTGCTATCTTGGCCTTAGCCTTGATAAGCTCCTGAAGCCTTGCCATGTCATCCATACACATAGACATATCATAATCAATTTTTGCAAGCTTTGTTCTTTTTACAACATCATTTACAGCCTTTTCTCTCTCCTCAAGGGTCATGTCAAAGGCAAGTTCTGTTTGCAAAATGGAGGCTACAAGCCTCTGCTTATCCATATCGGGAAACATATCTACTATCGCAGCAGGCTTTACCTGTCCCGTTTCTCTATACTGTGAAAATAGAGTATCCGCAACGATTCTGTAATCCTCTGCCACAAAATCCTCCTCGGATATTATCCCTGAAAGCACTTCAAACAGCCCTGTGTCATTTACAAGCCATGTAAGCAGCAGCCTTTCAGGCATATTTGTGTCCTCCTGCTTTTGTGCTGTTCTCTTAGGTGTACTGTTTGTAACCTCAGCCTCTTTAATTCCTAAGGTGCCGTATTTCGTAACCATGCTCTTGAAGCCATCAGCATCAAGCCTGTACTGTTCAGCCACAGCCTCAATGTAGCTGTGACGTGTTACAACCTCCTCAATGGCTGAAATTCTTTTTGCCACATCCTTAGTAAACTTTGTTTTCTCCTCAGGGTCCTTCAGATTATAGTTATCGGCAAGACATGCCACCTCAAACATAATGCCTGTGGAAGCGTTAAGGATACGTTCCTCATAGGCTTCCCTTCCCATATTTTTTATAAACTCGTCAGGATCCTTGTAAGGCTTCATGTCTATTACTCTTGTAGTAATCCCGACGGAACGCATAATGCCTATCGCCTTCATGGTTGCATTTGTTCCCGCCCCATCACTGTCATAGGCAAGATACACCTCATCCGTATATCTCTTTATAATATTGGCCTGTCCTATTGTAAATGCAGTTCCAAGTGATGCAACCGCATTGTCAAAGCCTGCCTGATGCATGGCTATAACATCCATATAGCCCTCACATATTATAATTCCACGACGTTTAGATCGTCTTGCAATATTCATTGCAAACAAATTACGGCTTTTATCAAAAACAGCGGTTTCCTTTGTGTTTACATACTTAGGCTTGCCATCACCCAAAACACGTCCTCCAAAAGCAATAACCTTACCGTTTATGTCAAGTATGGGAACCATAACCCTATTCCAAAATTTATCATTTGCGCCCCTATCCTCATATATATCCACCAGTCCGGCATCAACCATCTGCCTGTCGGTGTATCCTTTATTTTTAAGGTATTTGTAAAGGTCGTCATTGTAAATGTCCGAATACCCCATTGCAAATGCCGTTATGGTGTCATCATTAAGTCCTCTGTTATGTAAATAATCAAGCGCCTTTTTTCCATGCTCCGTTTTTGTCAGGAGATAATGGAAGTATGCCGCAGCAGTTCTGTTCAGCTCCTTTAATTCAGTACGGTAATTCTCCTGCTCCTTTTGCTTCGGACTCAGCTCGTACTCCGGCAGCGTCATGCCCGACCTGTCCGCCAAAAGCTTCATCGCCTCCACAAAGCTTAGGTTCTCGTATTCCCTTATGAAGGTAAATACATTTCCACTTGCACCACAGCCAAAGCAGTGATATAACTGTTTGTCACGACTCACATGAAAAGAGGGTGTCTTTTCATGGTGAAAGGGACAGCATGCAGAATAGGAATTACCCTGTTTTTTAAGACTTACATATCCGCCTATAACATCAACGACGTCATTGCGGCTTCTGACTTCCTCTATAATATCATCTGAATAATACAAATTTCATTACCTCTATCTAACCTTCCCATGACTTTGGCAAAAACAGTTCCTTCGCCTTTGCCACAGCATAATTATCAGTCATACCTGCTATGTAATCACATATTACCGTTTTGCTATCCTCGCCGTCCTCAATATATTTTATGTATTCGGATGGAAGTTTTGAAATATCGTTTACATACTCAGAATAAAGCATCTCAATAACATGTTCCGCCTTGCCCTCTTCACTTTTTGCAATCGGATTTATGTATAAATCCGCAAACATAAACTTTCTAAGCTCCTTAAGGGCATTTTCGCAATCCTCTGACATGGCTATATAATCCTTGTCCATACTACATGACACTATGGAATGAATAATACTGTTTATTCTGTCTCTCGTGCTATGTCCCAAAATTTCAGTACAGTCATGTGGTAATGCCTCCTCGGCAAGAATACCTGCCCTTATGCCGTCATCAATATCATGGTTAATATATGCAACCTTATCGGATATTCTTACAATATCCCCCTCAAGTGTTGCCGGCTTACAGGAGGTTTTATGGTTTAAAATACCGTCCCTTACCTCCCATGTAAGGTTAAGTCCCCGTCCGTTTTTCTCAAGCTTCTCAACTACACGGACACTCTGTTCATTATGTAAAAATGGTCTGCCGGTACATTTTGTTAAGGCTCTTTCGCCCGCATGTCCAAAAGGGGTGTGTCCCAAATCATGCCCTAAAGCAATGGCTTCTGTCAAATCCTCGTTAAGCCGAAGTGCCCTTGCTATAGTTCTGGCAATCTGTGAAACCTCAAGTGTGTGGGTCAGTCTCGTCCTGTAGTGATCCCCTCCGGGAGATAAAAAGACCTGGGTCTTATGCTTCATTCTCCTAAAAGCCTTTGAATGAATAATACGATCCCTGTCTCTTTGAAATGAGGTTCTGATGTCACACAAGGCTTCCTCTCTCTCTCGCCCCCTGCTTAAATCACTAAAGGACGCATGAGGACTTAATATATCATGTTCTCTTTTTTCCTGTTCTTCCCGAATAAGCATAGAAAACATCTACCTCCAAGAGCATCTGTCATTTTTATGTAAAAATACGTTAAACTCACAGAACAAAGCGTCTCCGACGCTGCAGTTCGAATCTTAGCAGTGTCCGCAAGGACCTGCCTATAGGAAATTCGGAAGAATTTCCTATAAAGTAAAAAGTCCGTACAATTATATTATTCTACAGACTTTTACTTTTTCCTCTATTTTTTTTAAATATGATTGTCATTTTTCACTATCTTCATCTATATCATCTTCATTTATATCATCATCCTCATCAGCTTCTTCCTCAGCCTTGCGAGCTTCCTCCTCGGCTTTTTTTGCAGCATCCTCCATACGCTGCTC
The DNA here is from genome assembly GCA_964635615.1 of uncultured Bacteroides sp. Lineage (GTDB taxonomy): Bacteria > Bacillota > Clostridia > Lachnospirales > Lachnospiraceae > Coprococcus_C. The sequence continues at coordinate 92,446 of CAZWNL010000015.1, read as the reverse complement.
ATTCAAACGAAATATGTTTCTCATGGTAGCGCTTGTCCCATACGCAATAGCTCCGAAAATAAGCAACAGCCATAAATACCAAATATAAACAAATATCTCCGGATATATGATACACAAGGCAATAGGTGCAAACCATGCCACCATAACCTTAATCCACGACCATTTGTAGGTCAAAGCAAGAATAATTGAATTTCTCACTGATATGGAAAGTTTATTATTATATCGTGCAATAAGCGGGAATAAAAACGGAACAATAAGTGCAAGCACAATAAGTTCAAGAATAAGAACTCCCGTATAGAGTGTGGAAAGGAATCCTGGAACCGTCTTAACAACCAAAAACTCAAAAAACATTATAAAAAGAGCCAAAAGAATTGCTAAAAAAGCAACAGTTGACTGCTTAAAGCTTCTTTTAAATTCGTGAATAAAGCCAGCTGCAACCGTCTCTTCCTCTTCCTCCTGAAGCCTGATACACATAGCATATAGTGCCGAAAGAGATGCCCCGATTGTAATTATCGGAATGCATCCTATGACAAAGCAAATATTCAGTGCAAAAATATTTCCAAATGCGTCCAAAGCTCTTTTTAAGAAAGGTTCCTGATTTTTATATTTATTAAGCTCACGCTCCTTTTTTGCCTCTATATCGTCTATTTTTTTCCTATAGTTTTCTGCACTGACTTCTTTTAATTTATCACCATCTTCGATTTGAGTTTTATCATTTTTCATTACCGTTTCGGACTCAAGCTTATTTTTCTTCTTATCGCTCATACATAAACCTCACATTTTCCATTATATTCTTTTATCTGATATTATCTCCATATAACAATTTGTTCTTACCACAACAATCCCACATAAAAAAATACAATTTGATTTAATTTTAAACTAAATTTCTGTCATAAAATAAATATAATGTGGGTATCAATATAAATGACACCTACATTATATTTACTCATATGATTTATATATTATATTACTCTTTAACTCCACCAAGAGCCACACCTGAAATAATATACTTAGAAAGAGCAAAGTACATAACAAGCATTGGAAGAACTGTAACGAAAAGGCCACAGTAAATCATTCCCCAATCTCTTTCCTTGTCGTTAGACTTTAAAGCCTCAACGAACATAGGCATTGTAGCTTTCTGTCTTTCTGTTGCAAGTATAATAGAAGGCGTATAAAGATTATTCCATGAACCAACGAAACCAAATATAGCCTGAGTTGCCATAGCTGGTTTAAGCAAAGGTAACACAATACGATTAAATGTATGCAATTCGCTCGAACCATCTATACGTGCTGCTTCTACTATTTCTACGGAAAGTCCCGTTTCCATATACTGTTTCATAAAGTAAACAGTAGTTGGAGCAGCCACTGCAGGAATAATCATGGCTAAATATGAGCCATACAGATGTGTAATATTACAAACCTTGATAAATCCTACAATAGAAACCTGAGTAGGAATCATCATAATTGCATAGATAAAACCCCATGCAAATCTTTTCAGCTTAAAGTTATAAACCGTAACCGCATATGCAGTAAGTGAAGCAAAATAAATTTGCAATATTACCGCCGGAACAGTAATTATAAGCGAATTAAGCATCGCCGTAAGAACATTAACACCACTTGTTCTTGCAGTACCCTTTAATAAACCGGTAAAATTCTTAAAAAAGTGACTACCTGGAATAAATTTAAGTCCTGTAAGAATAGCTGGGTTATCTAATGTTGAATTTACAATCATTATATAAAATGGCATTATTGACAAGAAACAAAGAAAGATACATACAATATACCTAATTACCTTTGTTCCTGTTGATTTTGTTTCTTCCACTTTGTTCACCTACCTTCCATCTTCCAGCTTGTTAGATGTAAGTCTATAGAAGAACAAGCTAATAAGAAGCGTAAAGGCAAATAGCATAACTGAATATGCTGCCGCTTTACCATAATCCTGAGTTCCACCTGCACTTACATATTTCTTAATAAGCATAACTACAGTTGTAGTAGACATAGTAGGTTTGCCAAAAAATTGAGCAACAGGACCACCGCCATTAAACAACTGCGGAATATCGAACATCTGCAAACCACCGATAGCTGAAGTTACAAGCGTATACTGTAAAATCGGCTTAAGGAGTGGGAGTGTAATCCTGAAAAACTGTTGCCTGGATGTTGCACCATCCACACTTGCCGCCTCGTAAAGTGATGGGTTAATACCTAAAATACCTGCGCAAAGAACAATCATCGTATTACCGTACCACATCCAAAACTGTATAAACGCAATGATTCCCAATGAAGTCCAACCCTTTGTAAGAGGACCTGACGCATCAGTAAGTCCCCAATTTCTAATTAGTATAGTAAGTGGACCTCGAACGTCAAACAAGCTGTAGAACAGGAAACCTATTGTAGCTGCTGTTATAATATTTGGCATGTACATAATAACTTTGTATATACCTGCACCCTTTAACTTAATCTTGATGTCCGTAAACCAAGCAGCAAGAAGAATTGAAAGAAGTATCTGTGGTATAAAGTTCAATCCCCAAAGTATAACAGTAATCAAAAGAGAATTCCAAAATTCGCTACCGGTCTTAGCAAACACATAATGTGTAAAGTTACCAAGGCCTACTTCTCTAACCATATATCTACCATTCTTAGCAGAATAAATAAATGAAGAATAAAAGGTGTACAAAAGCGGGTACAACTGAAAAATTAAGAAAACAAGGAAAAACGGAATTAAGAACATAAGTCCATACTTTCCATATTCAACCGTCTTGTTTTTTTTCATCGTGTAAAGACACCCCCTAATGATTTTTTATAGTATACACGCATCAGCATTTTGTACTACTGATGCGTGCACTATTGTTACTTTATAACAATTTTTAGAGAATTACTGTGCTGAGATACCAAGCTCTGACTCTGCCTTATCCTCAATATACTTGATAGCGTCATCAACTGTTGCAATAGTACCTTCTCTATAACCAGTTGCAGCCTCGTCAATGTATCCCTTAATAGTTGAATCATTGTAAGTAACATTGCTAGCATCATAAGCTGCTGCTGCTGCTGCCCAAGTTGCGATAGGGTCCTGTCCTCCAAGGAATAATAATGCTGCATTGTCTGAAGCAAGCTCGCCTGCTGCAAGTCTGTCATTAGATGCCTTGTTGTTTACGAAGTCACCATACTTATTGCAAATCTGAACACCTATATCAGGGTCACAAGTAAGCTCATAAAGAAGGAATGCACAAAGTTCTGGGTTAGGAGTATCTTTACCTACCATAACATATGTACCACCCCAGTGATAACCAACAGGACCAACACATGCTCCCCAATCACCTTCAACTGCACCATTGTCCTTCATAGAACCAACGAACCAAGGACAACCAAACCAGCAGAATACCTTTCCATCTGGCATCATGTTGTCGCCCCATGTCCACATTGAAGTGTTAGTAGTGTATCCGCCCTCATGAAGCTTCTTAGTCATCTCAAGATAATCAGTTACAGCACTGTCAAGAGTAAGTTTCTCTGCTGAGCCATCATCAGTTACCCATGGCTGCTTCTGGCTATCCCAAATAGGATACTTAACCTCATCTGGACCAGAAACAATGTAGTATCCAGCTTCTTTCATCTTGTCAGCAGTCTCAAAGAACTTATCCCAGTCAGCAAGAGCAGCCTGAACTGTATCTGGATCATCTGAACCAAGTACTTCCTTAGCTATGTCTCTCTTATAGAACACTGAACCAGGACAACCCTGCCATGTAACAGCCTTAAGCTGTCCATTGTAAGTAGCATACTGCTTAGCAAAGTCGTATGAGTTTGACATTACATCATCAGTGAAGCCTAAAGACTTAAGATCCATAGTCTTGCTGTCATCCTCTGACCAATACTTAGCAACGTCATTATCAGCTGGAATAAGTGATGGATACTTGTCACCATTTTCAAGTGCAGTATCAATAGCAGTCTTATACTCATCACCTGTACCTGATATACCAAGGATATTGTACTCTACATAATCCTTGTACTGTGGATAAGCTTCAAGAACTACATCAAGTTTCTTCTTAAAGTCATCATCCCATGAATAAGCATAAATCTTCTTTGAAGAATCCCATCCATCAGTGCTTGGAGCCTCAATACCAGTTGATGCTGGTGCTGGCTCGTCAGTATTATCTGGTGTTGGAGCTGTCGTATCTCCACTAGTATTTGCACTTGTATCAGGTGCTGCGGTTGTTCCGTCATCTTTCTTCTCACAAGCAACGAGTGAAAGTCCCATTGCAAGAGCTAAAGAAAGAGCTAACGCCTTTTTGATTTTTTTCACAAAAAAACCCTCCTTTTAAATGTGTTTTTATGAACTGTTCTAGTTTATAGAACCGTCAGTCCATACAATAGTATTCGTCATTTTTTTAATGACAAGGTAATTATAGGGCATATTAAACAATTTTGCAAGTGTTTTTTCCAATTTTTTTTGGTACATTATAACTATACGCCCACAAATCGCTAATTATTCCAAGCTAAATTTAGTAATTACGCATAGATTTTTATGTGCAAACTTATTTTACTTATAACTGCTCTTATGTTAAAATGTCAATATCTTCATGAGGAGGGAAAATATGTCAAAAAAGAAAACAAAAAAGAAAAAAAATAAACAAAAAAGTGTTTCTTCCAATAATAAGAAAACAAAAGTCGAAGAAAAAAACGTTAAGAACAAAAAAGATGATGTAAAAAAAATAAAATCAGATAAAGGTAATAATAACAGCAATACCGAAAATGGCGATATTGACAAAAATATTATCAGACAGGGCAATAAGCTTATTTTCAGTGATACCGGTAATGAAATAGAATCAGAAAGAGACTCATTTTTTGAAAACAAATTAGAACTGGCGGTTATGTCAAAAAAAGAACGGCGTGCTGCAAAAAAAGCCGCATTCAAAGAATATACAAGCGCCATGTCACGAAAGGAAAAAGTTTCCTACTTCTTCTATTGCTATAAATGGCATATTATTATTCCAATATGCTGTATTTTATTAATTTTATGCTACGGCATGGCATTTTACAAAAATTCAAGACCTAAGGCTTTATCATATGTAGTTTTAAATGCATCTGAATTTGACAAGAGCTTTCATGAGGATTACCTGAGCTATTTTAATATTCCTAAAAATCATGTTGTACAGGCAACCGCAGGATATATCGTTAATTACGATTACTACAAAGAAAATATGGTTTCAGCATCAAGAGACGGCACAGACTACAGCACTCTTGCCCTCACATGTGAGACAGGCACCTTTGACGTTATTATCGGTGACGGAGCAGGCATTAAATATTGTACATTTGTTGAAATAGTACAGCCTTTAGACCTGTATTTTACCGAGGAGCAATATGCCGCTTTAGAAGGTTATATAGTGAAATTTCAGGATTCGTCCTACACATTTTATCCATATGCAATAGACATAAGCGACACGGAATTTGCAAAGGGTCTTAATCTTGAATATTCAAAGGTTTATATGGCTTTCCCCGGTGTAACGGAGGAAAATATGACTAATTCGCTTCAGTTGCTTGAATATGTACTTGGAATCGAGCTAGCCGAATAAAAAATGGGTTGCTGTATGTATACAGCAACCCATTTTTTATCTCGGAAGCTCAGTAAAGCCCACTTTTTTCATGACCTTTCGGAGCGTTTTATTTGCATAATACGAAGCCTGCTCCGCATTTTCCTTAATGCATTTATCCACATATGCCTTATCCTGCTCAAGCTCCTTAAATCTTCGCTGAAGGGGCTCAAGCTCTGCTGCAACCGCCTCTCCCACAAGCTCCTTTAGCTTTCCGTATCCAAGACCATCAAACTCTTTTAATGCATCCTCAACGGATTTGCCTGTCACGGCACAGTAGATGTCTATAAGGTTTTTAATTCCTGGCTTATTATCATCATATGCTATAAATCCATCTGAATCCGTGACCGCTTTCTTGAATTTCCGCATAACCGTATCCTTATCGTCAAGAAGTGAGATGGTTGCATTCGGATTTTCATCTGACTTTGACATTTTCTTCGTCGGTTCCTGAAGGCTCATGATTTTAGCTCCGCTTTTTCCTATGTACGCTTCAGGTATAGCGAATACATCACCGTATATTCCGTTAAATCTCATGGCTATATCCCTTGTTATCTCAAGGTGCTGCATCTGGTCCTTACCTACGGGAACATAATCTGCCTGATATAAAAGTATGTCTGCCGCCATAAGTACGGGATAAGTAAATAAGCCTGTGTTTATATTGTCAGCATGCTTTGCAGCCTTATCCTTAAACTGGGTCATGCGGTTCATTTCACCCATATATGTGTAGCAGTTAAGTATCCATGCAAGCTGAGGATGTGCAGGGACATGTGATTGGAAAAATATGCAGTTTTTCTCAGGGTCAAGTCCAGCCGCAATGTAAAGCAATAACAGATTTCTTGCACTTTTCCTAAGATTAGCTGGCTCCTGTCTCACGGTTATGGAATGTAAATCCATAATGCCGTAAAAGCATTTTATGTCGTCCTCATCTGCAAGATTTACCCAATTCTTAAGTGCTCCAAGATAATTTCCAAGTGTTATTATTCCTGTGGACTGCATGCCCGAAAGCATTGTCTTTTTTCCGTCTATCATATATTTCCTCCCAATTCTGCTGGCTTACTTTATATTTCAACCATTCTTACATCCTTTCGGATTGCTTTATATTTTAGCCATTTTTACAAGCTTAATCATCTTCCTCGCTCATCATATTCATAACCTGACGCTTTCTTGCCAGCTCATCACTTGCCAAATACTCGTCATAGGTTGTCTGCTTGTCTATAAGTCCCGTATTTGTAAGTTCCATAATCCTGTTTGCGGTTGTCTGTACAAACTGATGGTCCTGTGATGAGAAAAGCACAACACCCGGGAACTTTATAAGTCCGTTGTTAAGTGCCGTAATGGACTCCATGTCAAGGTGGTTTGTAGGCTCGTCAAGTATTAATACATTTGAACCCATAATCATAAGCTTTGAGAGAAGGCATCTTACCTTTTCTCCTCCCGATAAAACCTTAACCTTTTTCACTCCGTCCTCACCTGCAAAAAGCATACGTCCCAGGAAGCCTCTTACATATGTGGTATCCTTGTCGTCGGAATACTGCGCAAGCCAGTCAGCAATAATAAGGTCGTTGTCAAATTCCTTTGTATTGTCCTTAGGGAAATAACCCTGTGAGGTTGTAACTCCCCACTTGTAGCTTCCCTCATCAGGCTCCTCCTCACCTGCAAGTATTTTAAAAAGCGTAGTCGTTGCTATTGTGTTCGGACCAACAAAAGCCACCTTATCATCATGACCAATTGTAAAGGATATGTTGTCAAGCACCTTAACTCCGTCAATGGTCTTTGATATGTTTGATACGGTGAGAACCTCATTTCCGATTTCCCTTTTAGGTCTGAAATCAATGTATGGGTATTTTCTGCTTGAAGGCTTAATCTCGTCAAGCTCAATTTTCTCAAGTGCTCTCTTACGTGAGGTTGCCTGCTTTGACTTGGAAGCGTTTGCGGAGAATCTCTGTATAAACTCCTGAAGTTCCTTTATTTTTTCTTCCTTCTTCTTGTTTGCCTCCTTCATCTGCTTTATCATAAGCTGACTTGACTCATACCAGAAATCATAATTTCCTGCATAGAGCTGAATTTTGGCATAATCTATATCTGCAATATGTGTGCAGACCTTGTTTAAAAAGTATCTGTCGTGTGATACGACAATAACGGTATTTTCAAAATTAATAAGAAATTCCTCAAGCCATGCGATGGCGTCAAGGTCCAAATGGTTCGTAGGCTCATCAAGCAACAGCACGTCAGGATTTCCGAAAAGTGCCTGTGCAAGAAGCACCTTAACCTTAAGGTTTCCGTCAAGCTCACTCATCATTTTATAATGTGTATCAGTATCAACGCCAAGACCATTTAAAAGAGTTGCAGCATCCGCCTCTGCATTCCAACCGTCCATATCAGCAAATTCCGCCTCAAGCTCTGATGCACGCACACCATCCTCATCGGAAAAATCCTCCTTTGCATATATGGCATCCTTTTCCTTCATTATTTCATAAAGTCTTGCATTGCCCATAATGACCGTATCCATTACATTATACTCATCGTATTTGTAGTGGTCCTGCTGAAGCACGGAAAGTCTCTCTCCTGCATTCATTATTATATCGCCTGTTGTAGGCTCCAATGCGCCTGATAATATTTTAAGAAATGTTGACTTTCCGGCGCCGTTTGCACCTATAAGTCCGTAGCAGTTTCCCTCAGTAAACTTTATGTTTACGTCCTCGAACAACGCTTTTTTTCCAAGTCTTAGGGTTACGTTATTTGCACTAATCATTTTTATATTCCTTTCCTCAGGGCAAAACATCTTTTGCTTTACCGCTTTAACTCTCATATTAAAAAATCAATTTTGAGTATAACAACCAATGCATCAAGGTGTCAAGGGAATATAAAAAAAAGAGGCTTGTCAGCATAATTTGGAAACACTTTAAATCCTTACTGCCACAGCCCCTTTTAACTGCTTTGTTAGTTATCCAATTTTTCTACTATCGGGTCATACAAATCAAGCAGGCAATATTCATCATCAGAAAAATGTCTGCAGTTAAGACAGCTTTGTGTCCCCTCTGCTATATTGCAGAAGCAGTCCTTTCTTGTCTTTTTATCATATGCAGAACATCTTTCTGCTACTTCTTCATAAACCTGAGCTGAGCTGCGCATGGCATTCCCTCCTTTATGTTTTTATAAAGAAAGTATTCCTCAAAAAAGCTTTGTGTATTCATGATGCAGCCAAGCTGTATTTGTATTTATTGCCATAGTTTTTTATTTAATTTTTTAATTATAATTTATTTTTTCTTCATTTACACAGCCTGCACTTGATTTCCGGTGTAAAGCTGATAATATTTTCCCTGTTTTTCTATAAGCTCGTCGTGAGGTCCACGCTCGATTACACGTCCCTTTTCAAGCACGATTATGCAATCGCTGTTTCTTACGGTTGACAGCCTATGGGCAATTACAAACGTTGTTCTGCCCTTCATAAGCTTATCCATGCCCTCCTGAACGATTTTCTCCGTTCTTGTGTCAATGGAGCTTGTTGCCTCGTCAAGTATAAGCACAGGCGGGTCGGCTATTGCTGCTCTTGCTATGGCAAGAAGCTGTCTCTGTCCTTGGCTTAAGTTTGCACCATCACCCGTAAGCACCGTGTTATAGCCATCAGGAAGCCTCTTTATAAAGCTGTGTGCATTAGCAAGCTTTGCTGCGGCAATGACCTCCTCGTCAGTAGCATCAAGCCTTCCGTATCTTATATTTTCCATAACTGTTGCAGTGAAAAGATGGGTATCCTGAAGAACCATTCCAAGGGAACGCCTTAAGTCATCCTTCTTTATCTTATTTACATTTATTCCGTCATACCTTATTTTACCATCCTGAATGTCATAAAAACGGTTTATAAGATTTGTTATTGTTGTCTTTCCTGCACCTGTTGAGCCTACAAACGCTATCTTCTGTCCCGGAGTTGCAAACAAATCCACATTGTAAAGCACCTGCTTTTCCTCATTGTAGCCAAAGTCAACATCATCAAACACAACATCACCCGTAAGCTTCACGTATGTTACGGAGCCATCCGCCTGATGTGTATGCTTCCATGCCCAAAGTCCTGTTCTCTCCGCTGTTTCAGTCAGGATTCCGTTTTCTTCCTTTGCATTTACAAGAGTAACATAGCCGTCGTCCGTCTCCGGCTTCTCGTCAAGGGTATTAAATATTCTCTCTGCACCTGCAAGCGCCATGACAACGGAGTTGAGCTGTTGGCTCACCTGATTGATAGGCATGCTGAAGTTTTTGTTAAATGTAAGGAAGCTTGCAAGTCCGCCAAGCGTAAAGCCTCCCACACCGTTTATGGCAAGTGCACCGCCCACAATGGCACATAAAACGTAGCTTATATTGCCAAGCTGCGCATTGATAGGACCAAGCAGATTGGCAAATTTATTTGCGTTATCCGCACTGTCAAAAAGCTGCCCGTTGAGCTTTGCAAAGCCCTCCTTGCTCTCCTCCTCGTGACAGAATACCTTTATTACCTTCTGTCCCTCTATCATTTCCTCAATATATCCGTTTAATGCTCCCAGGTCCCTTTGCTGAGCCGCAAAATACCGTCCGCTGTTTCCGGCAACCGATGCCGTAACCTTAAGCATAACTCCCACCATCACAAGGGTTAAAATAGTAAGCGGTATATTTAACACAATCATACTGATAAGTACCGACACAACCGTTATGACGCTTGATATTACCTGCGGTATACTCTGGCTTATCATCTGTCTTAGGGTATCAACGTCATTTGTATAAAGAGACATAATATCCCCATGAGCGTGTGTGTCAAAATACTTAATCGGCAGGCTTTCCATATGATTAAACAGCTCTATCCTTATGCTTTTAAGCGTACCCTGCGCCACATACATAAGAAGTCTCGCCTGTACAAAGGCTGCAATTATTCCTGCAAGATAAAAGGTGGCAACCCTTAATATTGCACTTAAAAGTTGGCTGTAATCAGGATTTTCCTTTCCGATAAGAGGCTGGATATATTCGTCTATAAGGGTTTTCATAAACAATGTTCCCTGAACATTTGCAAGTGCTGAAACGACTATACATACAACAACCAAAATACAGTGTATTTTATATTTTTTTCCAACATAGGACATAAGCCTTACGAAAAGCTTCCCCGGATTTTCAACCTTTTTTCCGCCCCTCATGCCACGTCCCATAGGACCTCTAGGCCCTCTTGGTCCAGCCATACTTACTCACCTCCCTCGTCAAAGTCACCGCTTCCGCCTGTTTGAGACTCATAAACATCCCTATATATCTCATTTTCTGCAAGAAGCTCATCATGGGTTCCCACGGCATCTATACGTCCGTCCTCCATGACAATTATTCTGTCTGCATGACTTATACTGTTTATTCTCTGTGCTATAATTATCTTAGTGGTATTTGGTATTTCCTCCGCAAACGCTCTCCTTATCTTTGCATCCGTGGCAGTGTCCACTGCGCTTGTGCTGTCATCAAGTATAAGTATTTGGGGCTTCTTTAAGAGTGCCCTCGCTATACAAAGCCTCTGCCTTTGTCCTCCCGAAACATTTGTACCGCCCTGCTCAATATGCGTGTTGTACCCATCAGGCAGTGCACTTATAAATTCATCGGCACAGGCGAGTTTACATGCCCTGATACATTCCTCATCGGTTGCGTTATTGTCGCCCCACCTTAAGTTCTCATAAATTGTTCCAGAAAAAAGGACATTCTTCTGAAGCACAACCGCAACCTGATTTCTTAAGGTTTCCAAATCGTACTCCTTTACATTTACACCTCCTACAAGAAGTTCTCCCTTTGAAACATCATAAAGCCTGCTTATAAGGTTTACCAGGGTTGACTTTGAGCTTCCCGTACCGCCCAAAATTCCGATTGTCTCTCCTTTATTAATGTGAACATTTATATCAGAAAGAACATATTTGTCCTCCTCTGTAAAGGTCGAATCACTCTTAACGCCCATTTCTTTTTCCTTTTCAATATCATCCAATGTGCGTTTCTTCTCATATTTAAAATATACATTTTTGAAATCTATGCTTCCGTCACGAACCTCCATAACAGGATTTTCAGGATTAACTATGTCCGCCTTTTCATCTATAACCTCTGCAATACGTCTTGCACTTGCAGCGCTCATTGTCATCATTACAAATATCATGGAAAGCATCATAAGGTTCATAAGTATATTCATGCAGTAGGCAAGAAGGCTCATAAGCTGTCCCGTCGTAAGAGTTTCGGCAACTATCATATGTGCCCCGAGCCAGCTTATTCCCATGATGCATCCGTATACGGTAAACATCATAATAGGCGCATTGAAGGAAAGTACCTTCTCCGCCTTAAGAAACATGCTGTAAACCATATCACTGGCATTTGCAAATTTTTTCTTTTCAAAATCCTCACGGACAAATGCCTTTACAACCCTTATTGCAGATACGTTTTCCTGTACGCTTGCATTTAAGTCATCATATTTTTTGAACACCTGCATAAAATACTTCATTGCAAATTTTATAATTATCATAAGTACGACTGCAAGTATAAGCACGGCTATAAGATATATACTTGCAAGCCTCGGACTTATAACGAAGGACATAACCATTGCAAATATCAGGCTTGTAGGTGCCCTCATACACATTCTGAGCAACATCTGATATGCCATCTGAATGTTACTTACATCTGTTGTAAGCCTTGTTACAAGTCCCGCCGTTGAGAATTTGTCTATATTAGAAAATGAGTAGGTCTGTATGTTGTTATACATAGCCTCCCGTAAGTTTTTTGCAAATCCGGTAGACGCCCTTGAACCATATACTCCGCCAAGTATACCCGTGGTAAGCCCTCCGGCTGCAAGAACCACCATAATACCGCCCATTAAAACTATATGTCCCATGTCACCCTTATTAACTCCATTATCAACAAGTGACTGTAGGAAAAATGGTATAAGTGTCTCCAATATAACCTCAAATATCATAAATATGGGTGTAAGTATGGATGGTTTTTTATATTCCTTGATTTGTGCCGCTAAAGTCTTTAACATTGTTTTCCCTCTTTTTTATTTTTCAGATGTGCGTGGAACGAACACCCTTGAAACTATTTTTTTACTGTCCACCTTGGCATCGTTCATTGCCTTCTTACAGAAATATGCCTGTGCCTCAAGCTTATCCCTTCCCCTTAAATCCTGCTTTGCGTAACTTCCGTCAGGCATAAGGAAGTGTGCCTTTAACGTGTCTGCAAGCTGAATGCTTAATATCTCTATAATTTCATTTTTCAAATCCTCGTCCTCTACAGGGAAGGTTATTTCAACACGCTTATCAAGATTTCTCGGCATCCAGTCTGCACTTCCCATGTAAACATCCTCAAAGCCGCTATTGTAGAAATAGAATATTCTTGAATGTTCAAGGAAATTTCCTACTATGGAACGCACCGTTATATTTTCGCTGAGTCCCTTTATTCCTGCCTTAAGGCAGCATATTCCTCTTACGATAAGCTCTATTTTTACTCCTGCAGCTGACGCCTCGTAAAGTGCCTTTATAATAACAGGGTCACAGAGAGAATTCATTTTAGCTACAATCCGAGCCTCCTTGCCCATTTTTGCATTTTCCGCCTCACGGTTTATGAGACTTACAAATCTGTCCTTCATCCAAATAGGGGCAACTAAAAGCTTGTTCCATGAAGGCGGCTCTGAATAACCTGAGAGCATGTTAAACACTGCCGTTGCGTCCTCGCCTATTGCATCAGATGCCGTCAGCATTCCCATATCTGTATAAAGCTTTGCCGTTACGTCATTGTAATTTCCCGTTCCAAGATGGACATATCTCTTTATGCCCTCCTCCTCACGTCTTACCACAAGGGCTATCTTAGAGTGGGTCTTTAAACCCACAAGTCCGTATATAACATGGCAGCCTGCTTTTTCAAGCATCTTTGCCCATATAATGTTATTTTCCTCATCAAATCTTGCCTTAAGCTCCACAAGAACGGTTACCTGCTTGCCGTTTTCAGCAGCCTTTGCAAGCGCAGCAACTATAGGTGAATTGCCGCTGACACGGTAGAGGGTCTGCTTTATTGCAAGCACGTCAGGGTCTGCTGCTGCCTGCTTTATAAATTCAATTACAGGTGTAAATTCATCATAAGGATGGTGCAGGAGTATGTCCTTTCTCTTTATCTGCTCAAATATACTTTCATCGTTATTTATAGCCTTCACAGGCTGCGGAATGTATTTTTTATTGCGAAGATGGTCAAAGCCCTCCATGCCGCTTACCTTCATCAGGAACGTCAAATCAAGGGGACCGTTTATGGAGTACACAACCCTGTCCGAAACATGAAGCTGCTTCTTAAGCTCCTTTAAAAGGCGCTTATCCATATCAGCCTCTATCTCAAGCTTTATAACCTCGCCCCATGCCCTTTTCTTTATCTGCTTTTCTATTTCCTTAAGCAAATCTGCCGCCTCATCCTCATCTATGGTAAGATCCGCATTTCTCATAATACGATAAGGATGCGCACAGACAATTTCATAGTTAAGGAAAAGCTTGCTTAAATTTTTCTCAATAATTTCCTCAAGAAGGATTATCTCCTTTCCCCCGCTCTCTGACGGAAGCTCGACTATTCTCGGAAGAACGGAAGGAACCTGCACAGTTGCAATATCAACCACATCCTTCTTTTTATCACGTATAAGCGCTCCGATATTCAAAGTCTTGTTGCTTATAAGCGGAAACGGTCTTGAGGAATCAACCGCCATAGGTGTAAGCACAGGATAAACATCCTTGTCAAAATATTTATCCACATATTTCGATTGTTTTTCGCTTAGGTCAGTATATTTTTTAATAAGCCTTACTCCATTTTCCTCCATCAAAGGAAGCAGGGCACGGTTTAATGTAGAATACTGGGCGTTCATCATATTTTTTGTCTCAGGGATAATTTTTTCAAGCTGCTCCTCAGGCGTAAGCCCTGCAATATCCTTTTTCTTTACCCCTGCATGTACAAGGTCAAAAAGGGATGCAACCCTTATCATAAAAAACTCATCAAGATTGGAGGCTGTTATGCTTAAAAACTTAATCCTCTCAAAAAGCGGCAGGCTTTTATCCTTTGCCTCACCAAGAATTCTGTAGTTAAACTGAAGCCAGCTAAGCTCTCTGTTGTAATAATTTTCATATTTTTCATATTGTTTTTTATCCATATAACTACACGCTCCTTTTCAGTCTCAAAACAGGTCTTATGCCATAAACCCTCTCAAAAAAATCAGCTCTCATCTGGAAAAGTCCCGCTTCCAGTGATATATCCTCGTAGGTCTTTGCCGATATGACAAGATCATCGCCCTTAACACTAACGGAGAGATTTTCAAGCTTCTGACTATGACTTTTATCCAAAACATTTGCTATTCTTATTATGGCGGCAAGCTTTGCAATAACCATATAATCGCATTCACCAAGGTCATCCTCCATGCGTTCTCTTGCCGGCAGATAAAGAACATTATATTTTACTATATTTGCAACCTCCATACGCTCCTTGTGGGATAAGCCGATTATCTCGGTATTTGCAACTATATAATAGGAATTTCTTGCCCCATCATGCATATTTATATAATTTCCGCACTCATGCAGGATGGCAGCTATCTGTATCTGAAGCCTTTCGGTCTTTCCCATTCCGAATTCCTTCTTTATGCTGTCAAATATTTTCAGGGCATACTCTGCAACCCTGTCACCATGTTCCCTGTCACATCTATATCTCTTTGCAAGGTACTGTGCGGAGGCAATTATGTCCTCATCAAAGTTGTGGTTAAATACAATCTTTACTCTCTCATCCATATACGCCGCAGTTATTCCCTCGCAGAAATCAACATTCGGCACATATATTTCCTCTGCCTTGCTGTTATTTAAGAAAGACTGGTAAATAATTATGTTAGGGAGCATAAGCGTTGCACGCTCATATGGTATTCCATATCTTTCAGCAAGCTCCTGAGGGGGCATACTGATAATTCTCTGGCACATTGCATCAAATTGCGCCCGATTGACCTTTTCGCGTATGTCAAGTTCAGGGGCAATCTTTTTGAGGGCATTGACAACCTCCCCCACGGCTATAATATTTTTAATTTCCTTATCGTTAAGATATATATTTCGGAACGTCTCTATATCGCTGTCAACATACTCCTCAAGAAGTCTGTCAAAGCGTCCGCTTTTTGTACCTATAATGGAAAGATAATCCCTGATACGGACAGCACCTATAGGGATGTTTTCCGTAACAACAAGGTTGTTTTTATCAAAAAGGGAAATCTGGACGCTTCCCGCTCCGATATCTACAAATGCAGTATTCTTTAATACAACCTCATGGAAATTTTCGTACTTTGCAACAAGCCCCTTAAAGTTCATGTATCTCTGCTCAGAGTTACTTAAAACCTTTACGGAAATTCCTGTTTTTCTCTTTATTGCATCAATTATGATATCCCTGTTCTCAGCATCACGAACCGCACTTGTGGCATATGCTTTGTAATCAGCCACCTGATATTCCTTCATTTTCTCCTTGAAGCCGTCCAGTATATCGGTTATCTGACGTATAAGTTCAGTTGAAATATATCCCTTGCTGTAGGTATCCTTTGCAAGCTCAATAAAATTACTGACCCCGTCAATATGCTTAAAGTTTTTCTTTCCCGTAATTTCGTAAATTTTCATGGCAATTTCACTTGAACCAACATAAATTGCCGCAAATGTTTTACATGCCATTTCTACACCTCCCGATTCGTATTTTCCTTTTCCTTAAGTATATCAAAAAGCTCTATTATAGTCTTATTATATCCCGGATGATATGCAAAGGGAGCAATCTCGCAAAGAGGCTCTAAAACAAAGCTTCTCCTTGCCATCTCTGCATGGGGAATTTTTAAATTTTCCTCCATGATTATTTCCCTGTCATATAAAAGTATGTCTATGTCCAGCGTTCTCGGTCCCCAATGTATAACCCTTTTCCTGCCTGCACCCTGCTCTATGTCGTTTATAATTTCAAGTAGCTCCTGCGGTGAGTAAAGCGTTTCAATCTCAATGCATCCGTTTAAAAAATCATCCTGCTCCACATTGCCGTAGGGCTTTGTCACTATATAGGAAGACACTCTGTTTACCCTTATGTAATCATCCTTCCCAAGCTGATCTACAGCATAATCAAGATAGCCCTCCTTATCTCCAAGGTTTGAGCCAAGTCCAAGATACACTGTATGTCTGCCTCTTGTAATATCAATATATACAGTGTCAAATGTCATGTTTATCGGTGCTTCTGGTTTACATAACATTATATGCACAGTCTTTACCTTTTCATATTCAAGAAGTATGGTACCTGCAATGTTCTCAGCCGCAGCCTCTATCAGATTATATTTCTCCTCAGTCATAACCCTTGAAATCGTGTCGCATACATCAGCATAATTTACCGTTTCACTTAAATCGTCCGAGGCTCCTGCATCATTTAAATCCAAAAACAGCTCAACAGTGACAATAAAAGTCTGCCCCTGCCTTTTTTCCTCCGGCAGGACACCGTGATATGCAAATATTTCCAAATCCTTTATGACTATCTTATCCATATACCCCATACGCATTACCACTTTTTTATATTCTTAACGGTCCCTTTAATAAAACATTATATTTTTGCCTTCATAATTGCATAAGCCATCTTAAGCGCCCTGTAATTTGCCTTCACATCATGTACCCTGAAAAACGTACAGCCTGACATAAAACCGATTACGGACGTTGCCATTGTACCCTCTTCACGCTCCTCTACCGGCAAATCAAGCGTATTTCCGATAACGGATTTCCTTGACACACCAAGCAAAACAGGATAATTCATTGCCGTAAGCTTATCAATATTGTTCATAATAATAAGGTTTTCCTCTGTGCTTTTGGCAAAGCCAATTCCCGGGTCTATTATAATTTTATCCCTTGGAATTCCTGCAGAAAGCGCAATGTCTATGCTTTCCTGCAAATCGGAAACCACGTCGTTTACAAAATCACCGTATATGTCCTCATGCCTGTTGTGCATAAGACAACAGGCGACACCGGAAGCCGCAACGGTTTTTGCCATTTTATCGTCCCACTTAAAACCCCATATATCATTTATAAGGTCAGCACCTGCAAGTATACCTGCCTGTGCCACCTTGGACTTACATGTGTCAAGGGAAACGGGTATATTAAAGTTTTCCTTTATTGCCTCTATGACAAAGCAACTTCTCTCAATCTCCTCCTGCTCGGATATTTTCACATGCCCCGGTCTTGAGGATTCGCCGCCTACGTCTATTATGTCAGCGCCCTCATCTATCATCCGTCTAGTATGTGCAAGTGCCTTATCAATATCCGTATAGCTTCCTCCGTCAGAAAATGAATCAGGAGTCACATTGAGTATTCCCATTATATATGGACGGTTGCCTGTTTTAAATTCCCTGTTGCCTATCTTCATAACAAGTTCCTTTCACATACATAATTCTATATTTTAATATAATATGGTTTTATTTTTCATGCCTTCATCCCAATAGCATTCATCATAAGCATCACAGCTAAAGCAACATCTTGAAAGCTTGTCTGCCCTGTAAAGAAGGCTGCACAATTCGTCACCATCGCTCTCACTTTTATGACAGGCTATTGCATGGCATATTATCTTTATCTCGTCACTGCTAAAGTCCGTGTGGAACAGAATTTTCTCAGCTATTTCCGCTCCCGTCTCATGGTGCGGGCTTCCGTCCTTATATTCCATTGCCCGACCTATATCATGGAGCAGCGCCGCAGCATATATAAGCTCTTTGTCTATTCCCATGTTTTCTTCAAGGCTTATGATATAAGCTATTCTTGCCACATCAAGACAATGCTCCATGCCGTGGCAGCAGAATTTTCTGCTTTTTTCTTTATTTTCTATATAACTTATATAGCTTTTGTAACTGTCATTTGACAGTATCTTATCTATCCTTTTCATATGTCCTAACCTCGATTATATACGCACCTATAAAGGACAGGGAGCCACACACGACAATCACATCATTCTCTGAGGCTTTTGCAAGTGCCTTTTCCATTGCATCCCGGTTATTATCGGCAGTGACCGTTTCCACGCCTTTATCCGCTATAAGCTCCGAAAGCACAGTGTTTTCAAGCCCTCTCGCATTGTCAGGCGTCACCGTAACAGCATACTTCATGGCGTCATGCATTATGTCAACCATTTTTTGGTATTCCTTATCTCTCAATACTCCTATTATATAAATAAATTTCTGATTTGTAAAATATTTATGCAGAGAATTTTTAAGACTTATCCATGCCGCCTCATTGTGTGCTCCATCAACTATGACATAGGGATTTTTCCTGACAACGGTAAATCTTCCTAACCATTTTGTACCTGCTATTGCTTTTCGTATAATATCAGTATTTATGGCTTTCATAGCGATATTTTCATCAGTTTTCATACTATTGCCAATTTGCATTGCCGCCTCAATTGCCGTTACGGCATTTATAATCTGGAAATCCCCCGGCATTGAAATAAAATACTCCTCGCCCTTATACAAAAAACGGCTTCCGTTTATATCCGTATCAACAATATTTATATCCGAATTATTCACACAATATAACCTTGTGTTTTTTTCCTCACATGTTTTTTTAATTACCGCTTTTACCTCATCCACTTGCGGTGCACACACGCATATACCGTTTTCCTTTATGATTCCTGCCTTTTGATATGCAATTTCCGATAAGGTGTCTCCCAAAAACTGCATATGATCCCTTGAAATCTGTGCCATAACGGTCATATATGGATTGGAAATAACATTTGTTCCGTCCATAAGACCGCCCATACCGCACTCCACAAGAGAAAAATCCACCTTGGCCTCAAGAAACAGCAGGAATGCCACAGCAGTTTCTATTTCAAATGCCGTAGGAGACATATATCCGTCCTTCTCCATCTCCTTCGCCTTTTCTGCCACCTTCGTCAAAGCTTCTGCAAATACATCCTCATCAATATATTTTCCGTTTATCTGAAATCTCTCAAGATAACAAAAGATTGTGGGCGAGACGTATCTTCCCACACTACAACCTGCTTCCATAAGTAAATCCTGCATAAATGCAAAAACAGAGCCTTTGCCGTTGGTTCCGGCAATATGCAGACACCTAACCTTGTCCTGCGGATTGCCGAGCCTTAGCAAAAGCTCTTTTATACGTTCTAAGCCCGGTCTTTGACCGAGCTTATTTTTTTCCTCTATATATTTCATTGCCTGTGTAAAATCCATGCTGTCCCGCCTTTTATCAATTACCTGAATTATATTTTACATGCTGTATCGGTACGGTTGTTTCATCTATAGGGCAAATTTCATAGCCCTCAGCCCTAAGTGTATCTACAAGAGCCGGGATGGAATCTACCGTTGCATGGTTTGTTGAAAGGTCGTGCATAAGCACTATGGAATCACCTTCATTTGTCCTCACATACTCCAAAATAGTTTCGTTCAGTTCTTCAGGGGACATTGCATTTGTAAGAGCATCTCCGCTTAATGCATTCCAGTCAAAATATGTAATACCATTATTGTTCAGATAGCTTATCAGTATCTGTATATCAACATTTGAAACTGTATTTGAGCTGCCTCCCGGAAATCTGTAATACTGACAGTCAATTCCCGTCTGCTCATAAAGGAAGGTATGAAGCTTTGAAACATCTGCCATGAAGGATTCCTTTGATGCATATACTTGGTCATATATATGTGTGTAGGAGTGCATTCCAAGCGTATGTCCCTCATCAATGATACGCTTGTAATCATGCCATGTGTCCTCATCATCATTATACACAACAAAGAAGGTTGCCTTAACATTTTTTTCCTTGAGAATATCCAAAAGCTCATCTGTATATTTGTTCGGACCATCGTCAAAGGTTAAGTATACCTTTTTACCGTTGCTTATTGCCGGTGTATCAGGAACATCAGCAATCCCCTCCTCTGATGCAAAGGAATTGGATAAAAGGTCATTATTATCCTTATCGCTTTTTTGTATATCAGCCGCTGCATCGTTATCCAAATCGGATTTTACAAGTCGTTCCGCATCAGAATCCGTTGCCGCAAACGCATAATCCTTTCTCATATCCATAATAAGATTTTCTATTCTCTCATCAATGTTATTTACCCGTATTACAAGATAAATGGAAAAAAGTATCGGTACAACAAACATCATAAGAAGTGCCGTAATAATAAATTTTTTTATTGCATCCACATTTTTTCTGTTATAGTCAATTTCCGTCCATTCTTCAGTTTCAAAATATTTTTCATTTCTCATAAGAAAACCCTTTACAAATCCATATATTGTGTTATAATGTCTATAGTATACAAGATATATCCTACAACCAATGGGCTTTTTTGCCAAAAAAGGTTGTATTTTTTATTGTAAACCTTTTTTTATGTTATGTCAAGTAAATTATGTTAAGTCAGGTTTACGTAATTGTTACAAACAGTTTACATAAATTTATTGTTTATCACTTTTATAGTAAAGCTCTCTCCATCTTTTCCCTTCCGCCTGAAGCTGCTTTGCAAATTCCGCAAGCTCATCATACTGTTTTTTATATTTTTTCTCCATTTCCTCAGCCTGGCTTCTCAGGGTTTTGTCAAATTCCTTCCTTAATTTTTCTCTTTCCTTTTCAAATTCCTTCTCTTTAAGCATGCACCGTTCCTCTATTTCCGCAAGTGAACGCACACTGCTTAATACATATGCCTCAAGTCTTATCTCATCAGACCTGTCAGTATTCATTACAAAGCATTTAAAGCCTTCTTCTCCCTGAAGCTTATATTTTATTATATTTTTTTCACCATCAAAAAAAATATGATAATCTTCTATATAGCTGCTGCCTGAAACAAGCGGCCTTCCCTTTCTCTCTCCGTCAGGATATGTATAAATAAGCTCGCAGTTTCCATTTACCGGATTATTTGCTTTATAAAAAAGAATATTTTCTTGATTTATCTGCATTAAACACAAATGTCTTACATTCCATATGTTTCCCATATCCGACAATAAAACTATTCTATTGTCTTTTCCCACAACATCCCAAACAAGTTCATTGGATACATTTATATAGGCAAGACCTATTTTACCGTTACTTTCAACCGCACAAAGCTGGGAATGGTAATCATTTCTATAGTGAACCCATTGTATATTTCTCTTCCCTGCTATAAATACTAAATTTATATTATTACCGTTGTCCATTACAGCAACACGCTTTTCATCAGTTGACATAAATATTTTCTGCATGCTTTTCTCCAAATTATCTTTAAATACAATATATGGAAGTCAGCGAACAAAAATAACTAAAGCGAATATATTATTGTAAGCATATTTTGAAAGGAAAAACATTATGTCTAAATCCTGTGGTTGTAACAAAAGAATAATGAGTAATGCCGTTAGGGCATGCATGGCAAATGATAATAACTGTTATGATGTGTGCGTAGAGCCTCAGTGTGGAACACCTGAATACCTTACCGTTCTTACACCTGTAGTATATGACGAAATTGGAATAAATGTATGTCGCTCATTTACACTTCCTGAAGATTTACTCAACTGCTATCCTACTGCGGCCTATGCCAGTGCCGAAGTAATTGACATAACTTCTACACGTTGCGCTGACAATGTTACAATTGTCCCGATTAATTCAAGACCAAACTGCTACGAAGTAACACTTACAGATCTTTCCGTAACCTTTGCCGTGAGACTTTATGACTGCTGCAAGAGGCTTTTAACTACTGCTGCGGTTACTGATATTGTATATCTTCCTTCAGACACCTGTGATGAAAGCTACGACGAAGATACAAACCCAAGCTCAGTTACTCTTGACCTTTTTGCTCCTTACGGTGTGGCATATACGAATGGTAATGTGGATAATCCTGTACTTAACTACATTGGATTTTCAACCACAAACAACCAGCTTGTTCAGGGACTTAACCTTATGTCAATTGCAAAGGTATTGGATTTTGATATTTCAGACAACTCAATGACCGTGGGACTTACGCTTATAGTAAAAACCGTTTACTTTACACAATATCAACTTCCTCATAACGGCAGGGCAATCGTTTCAAAGGGCGATCTTACCTCAGAAGAAGATTCATTGTGCATGAGCTTTGTCACCGGAAGCCTTCTTGACAGAACCATCAAGCCTTTGGAGCCATGCAATCCTTACGACAGTAAGAAATCCTGCGAGTCATGTACAGACCCGAATGACTGTGCATGTCTGACGCCTGACGATTAATATTTATTTTTTATCTGAGCAGTGTACTGCGGTATAACAAAAATATCGCAGTTACTGCTCAATTTTAAAATTTATACATAAATATAAATATTTGTTTATTTTCAGGTAATACTATAACTACATTATGATAAATAAGGAGTGACAAAAAAATGAAAAAAATAAAATCTACATTAATACTTTCTGCTACACTTTTAACGCTTTCACTTGCACTTGCAGGCTGCGGAAAAGATCAGACAAGCAAGGATAATGCCGGGAGTAATGGTAATGGAACAACCCAGTCAGGCAACAACAATGGCGGGGGCAATAACAACAATACAGGCGGAGCTATGGATGATGCCAAGGACATCTTAGATGATGCTGAAAATATGGGCAAGGATGTTATTGATGGCGCTGAGGATATACTTGACGGCGGCAACAACAATAATGGTAATGGAACAAATGGCGGCACGAATGGCAGCACAAATGGCAGCGGAACAAATGGTAATGGCACAAATGGTAATGGTACTAGTGGCGGAACCAGCACAGGTAACGTGACAAGCGGAGGAAGTGCCGCATCAGGTGCAAGATAGTATTCATGCACTAAGGAACGATTACACTGTATGGTCCTCCTGCGGCAGTTGCATGCTGCTATATATGCATAAAACCGTTTGAAGACGTTGGTACTTGAATTGGCTGTACGGATACGGTCTATACAGTAACAAAAAAAACACGCTTTCGCTCGTCTCAGACGCAGCGGTACTAAAAATTGCCGGTCTAAGATAATCCAATATTAGGATTCTTAGACCGGCAATTTAAGTACCGGCGTCTTCAAACGGTTTTTCGTTACTGTATAGACCGTATCCGTACAGTCAATTCTTAGTACCATTACGTCTGAGACGAACGAAAGTGTGTTTTATGCATATATAGCAGCATGCAACTGCCGCAGGAGAGCCATAAAGTGTAATCTTTCCCTAGTACGACAGCATTACAACCCCTTAGCCTTTTTCGTACATGCCTTCATTGCTTCAATAACTGCGCTTCTGAAGCCCTTTTCCTCAAGAACTCTCACAGCCTCTATGGTTGTTCCGGCAGGTGAGCATACCATATCCTTTAACTCGCCCGGGTGTTTTCCCGTCTCAAGAACCATTTTTGCGCTTCCAAGAACCGCCTGTGCAGCAAATTTGTATGCTGAAGCTCTAGGCATTCCGTCTGCAACGGCAGCATCTGCCATAGCCTCAATAAACATAAATACATATGCAGGCGAGCTACCGCTTACGGACACGCATACATCCATAAGCTGTTCATCTATTGCCTCTGCCATGCCAAAGCTTGATAAAAGGGACATTGCATAGGAAAATTCATCATCTGTGACATTTTCATTTTTGCATACCCCGGTAATTCCTTCTCCCACAAGGGCAGGCGTGTTAGGCATTGTTCTTATTATTTTTTTATCAAAGCCAAGCCTTTCACCAAGCCACTTAAGGGTTTTACCTGGAGCAATTGTAATAATAACCTGATTTGCAGGAATACTATCCTTTATCTCATTTATAACCGCCTCATAATACTGAGGCTTTACCGATAAGAAAAGTATATCTGAGGATGCTGCAACAGCTTTGTTATCTCCTGTATCAACACCAAGCTCCGATTTTGCTTTTTCAAGAGCCTTAGAAAGAGCATCTGCCACAATAATCTCACCGGCAGCTATATCCGCATTTTTTTTAAGTCCTCCGATAATTGCAGATGCCATGTTTCCGCATCCTATAAATCCAACCTTGTATTTCATAATTTAAGCTTCCCTCCTCTTATGAACAGCACCGCATTTACGGTGCCGTAATTTGTAAAATATCTTCATTGCTATGTCAGGTCTGTCAGTTATAACTGCATCTGCATTTAACCACAGGCATCTTTTTATTGTCTTTGGTGAATTGACAGTCCAAACAAATACTTTAAGTCCGTGCTTATGCATGTAATTAACATATGCTTTAGAACAAAGCGAATAATGAGGCGAAACGAAATCTGCATGGCACTTTTTAAGTCGCCTCATAGGAAAAATGTCGCTCATAAATGTTTTAATCGGCACATGTTTTCTTCCTACAAGCAGTCCTGTTTTTATATTTTTGTCATATTTTTTTATATGCGTAATTGCTGCATCTGAAAATGACTTCATAACAAAATCGCTATATCTGAACATGCTTTTTACCATATCAATAACAGTCCTCTCATAGCCTGCCTCCTTAAGCTCTATGTCCAGCTTTATTTTACCCTGACAAAGCTTAAGCACGTCCTTAAGAAGAGGAACCGTATAGCCAAGCCTTGCAGTCATTTCACAAAGCCTGCCATATGTTATTTCTGATATGGACACATTTTCGATTTTGGAATCATGAAACACCACAAGCCAGCCGTCAACGGTTTTCCTCACGTCAAATTCAACGTAATCAGCACCAAGCCTGATGGCAGCTTCAAATGCCTCAAGTGTATTTTCATGTCCGACTAAGCCGGAGGCGCCTCTGTGGGCAATAACAGCAGTTTTCATTATATGTTTGTTCCCCTAAGCTCAATAACGGGCGCACCTGTGCCCTTAATATAATCTCCTGTTATGGTTACTCTGCCTATACTGTCATCCCTTGGAATTTCATACATAATATCAAGCATGAATTTCTCTATAATTGCCCTCAGGGCTCTGGCACCGGTTTTCTTTTCCATTGCAAGCGTTGCAATTTCCTCATATGCCGAATCGTCAAAGCAAAGGTCAACCTCATCAAGGGCAAGCAGCTTTTTATACTGCTTTAAAATGGCATTTTTAGGCTCCTTTAATATCTTTATGTACATATCCTTGTCAAGCGCATCCAGCGTGAACATGACAGGAAGACGTCCCAAAAACTCAGGTATCATTCCAAATTCACGAAGATCATCCAGTGTGACCTCATGTATAATGTTGTCATTATTATCATACTTATCCTTAAGCTCCGCATTAAAGCCCATGGAGGATTGCTTGGAAAGACGGCGTTTTATAATATCCTCTATCTCAGGAAATGCGCCTCCGCAAATAAACAGTATATTTTTTGTGTTTATTGTCTCCATAGGGACAAGCGGATTTTTACTTCCTGCTCCTACAGGCACTTCAATTTCTGCGCCCTCAAGCATTCTCAAAAGTCCCTGCTGTACAGCTTCACCGCTTACGTCTCTTGTATGTGTTTCCTTCTTCTTTGCAATCTTGTCAATCTCATCTATAAATACAATTCCACGTTCAGCCTTCTCCACATCGTTGTCAGCAACGGAAAGCAGCCTTGACAAAATGCTCTCCACGTCATCACCCACATAGCCCGCTTCCGTAAGAGTGGTAGCATCCGTAATTGCAAGAGGAACATTTAAAAGCCTTGCAACGGTTTTTACAAGATATGTTTTTCCACAACCTGTAGGTCCGAGCATAAGCATGTTTGATTTCTCTATCTCTATATCATCCATCGTATTTGTAATTACTCTCTTGTAATGATTATATACGGCAACGGATATTGCTTTTTTTGCATACTCCTGACCCACCACAAAATCATCCAGCATTGCCTTAATTTTATGTGGTGCGGGAATATTTTCCAATGAAAGTTCAGGGAGCTTTTCCTCCTGTTCCGCTTTATTTTTCTTTTTCTTCTTTACCTTTTTTGAATTAAACATATCATCAAAGTTCATAAACTGTGACAGGTTTATGTTCGGCATCTTGGCAAAGTCAAGAAATTGTAACGGATTATCCCCAAATGTATCAAAGCTTTTCTGCATACAATCCTTACAGACACTTACGTTGTTTGGCAGCTTAATCTGAGGGCCGGTTACTGTTTCTGAGCGTCTGCACAGATAACAGTAGGATTCGTACTCCTCCTCATTATTGTTATTATTATTGTTATCTGACATATTTATCCTCCAAAGTATGTATATAAGATATTGACAGTATAGCACTAAATTCGATATATTTCTATATGATAAGTTTTGATAACTATGTAAAGTTTTTCCTTATATTACTTTTTATATGAAATGGAGATGTTTTTTATGAAAAAAAGAATACTTGCATATCTTTCCTATATAGACAGTCTTTTGGAACAAGAGGATGCTGACTGGGAAAAGGAATCGAAAAAGCACCTTGTACAGATTGCCTTTTTTGCCCATGAAAGACAGGTGCATCTTATTGTTATGGCATTGTTTGCAATTGCTGCAATCATTTGTATTTTATATCTTAATTTTACAGGAAGCATGATCATTCTTGCACTTACCCTTGCCATCCTTGTATTGCTTGTCCCTTACATAATGCATTATTACCTGTTGGAAAACAGTGTGCAGAGAATGTACGTCCAATACGACGAAATGCAAAACCGCATTGAGAAATCGTTTCATATGTAGGCTATAGGATGTTTTTTGATGTTTGAGTATAGGGTTGTCGCACTAAGACCTTATTTGCCTTCCATATAATCACACCATTTTTTTGCCGCTATCTTGGATGCTGCTTCAACCTCACTGTTAGTGTGAAGCTTATAAAAACTTATATCTTCTCCAATAGTAGCCCCTAATTCACGCGCAACTTGGTATGTATAATCATCATAGTTATACCTTATTCCCAATTCCGCATTCTCGTTAAAACCATAACAATTCTCTGCATGTTCAAAATCAAACAGAGCATTTATGGCTCTGCATTCCTCTAATGTTCTTCTTCCGCTTATAAAATCATCAAATTCTTCCTGAACCTCCATGTAGCTTGATATCTTCTCACCCTTTTGTACTCCTCTGTCAATACATTCATTATATAATGCAACCTGTATAATTACATATCCTGCATTAAACTCCGGAATGATTTCATCTTCATCTCTTACAAAATTTTTACCGCTTGTAACATACACTACGCATTTTAATTCAAGACGATGTATGGCTTCCATTCTTTCCTGCTGCTTTCTTTGATAATCTTTATAAATATCCATAAAACTTATAATACTACATACGCTGATGATAAGTGTAACTACAATCACAAATCTCTTTCTTTTCATATATTACTCCTCTAAACCTTATTTGCCTTGCATTTTATCAAACCATTTTTTTCCACAATCTCTGAGGCTGTTTCAATTTCGCCATAAGAATTATCTTTATAGTTAGCCCTGCCAGTGTTTTTAGCTAATTCATTATTAATTAACGTATAATAGTTTGAACAGCTATATGGTATTCCTTTTTTTCATCATAACAATTCTTTTCTTTCTCAAAATCGCTCAAGGCATTTATGGCTCTGCATTCCTCTAATGTTTTTCTTCCACTCATATAATCATCAAATTCTTCTTGACCTTCCATGTAGCCTGATATCTTCTCACCCTTTTGTACCCCTCTGTCAATACACTCATTATATAATGCAGTCAAAACCATGACACAAACCACTTTCCACTAGTTTTATACAACCAATTGACATGGCTACGCATTTCCCATCTACCATCCACTTTTATCTCAAATTCATACTTAATACAAACCATTTCTGATATTTTTATCTCAACGTCAAACAAATCCTTTATTGCTTCCTCACGTTTTTTTATATCAGTGTCATAATCTCCTATTTTTTTATCAATAATATTTATTTTTCTAACATCGTCTGCATCGGAAACCCCATTTTCAAACAGTAATTTCTTAAAAGGTCCATCATCATCCAAAGTGTCATATTTCTTTTTAAAACTTTCCTGTAAATCTTTTGGAAAGCATGCGTCCAAATAATCATCTGCATCATGATTTATCATCGCTTGAATGTGGGACTTTATGGCGTCTTTCTGAGTAAGAGCACCCGGACCTGCAAGCCAAATCAAAAATACAATAATAAATGCAAGGACCGCAATAATGCCTGCTATAATTCCTATCTTTTTACCTTTTTTCATATAGCCATCTTCTCCTTATTTGCCTTCCATATAATCACACCATTTTTTTGCTGCAATCTCTGATGCTGCTTCAACCTCACTGTTGGTGTGAAGCTTATAAGAACGTTCTTCTCCAGTCCCTAATTCATCCCCAATCAGTATTGTATAATAATCAGGGTTATAACTTATCCCCTGTTTCGTATTCTCATAATCACTATAACACTCTGCTTTATTAAAATCACTCAAGGCGTTTATTGCTCTGCATTCCTCCAATGTCCTTTTTCCGCTTATATAATCATCAAATTCTTCCTGAACCTCCATGTAGCCTGATATCTTCTCACCCCTTTGTACCCCTCTGTCAATACACTCATTATATAATGCAACCTGCATAATTACATATCCTGCATCAAACTCCGGGCTGATATCATCTTCATCTCTTACAAACTCTTTACCACTTGTAACATACACTACGCATTTTAATTCACGGCGATGTATGGCTTCCATTCTTTCCTGCTGCTTTCTTTTTTCTTGTTGATAATCTTTATATATAACGGTAAAAATTATAATACTGCATATGCTGATTGTAATGATAGCTGCAATTAAAAATCTCCTTTTTTTCATATACTACTCCTCTAAATCCTTATTTTCCTTCCATATAATCACACCAATTTTTTGCCGCAGCCTTAGATGCTGCTTCAACCTCACTGTTAGTGTGAAGCTTATAATCACGTTCTTTTCCAGTCCCTAATTCATCCCCAATCAGTATTGTATAATAATCAGGGTTATAACTTATCCCCTGTTTCGTATTCTCATAATCACCATAGCAATTCTCTGCTTTCTCAAAATTAAACAGGGCATTTATGGCTCTGCATTCCTCAAATGTCCTTCTTCCGCTCACATAATCATTAAATTCTTCCTGAACCTCTGTGTAGCCTGATATCTTCTCCCCCTCTTGTCTATCATCTCTATCAATACACTCATTATATAACGCAACCTGCTGTATCACATATCCTGTATCTATTCCCAAATTACGAACATCATATCTGTTACCGCATTGCACCATAGACCCTGAACATCCTGTGGTATACACGGCTATTTGTAATTTTTTTCCCTCTATCTTTTTCAAAGCCTCCTCATTTTTTTTCAAATTTTCATTATAATTCTGCCCTATGCCATAGACGCCCGAAGCAGCACTGTATATATCGCCAATTACAGGAACAAATCCAACAGCCTGATCCACGGCAAACTTTGCAGTATCCACATACACCTCATTTTCAGGGTTTTTCACCATATCATTAAATGTTGTAGATATTTCAGATTGCTTTTCCTCCTCACCAAAATCTAATGTATACTCATAAATTGTTACAATATCTTTTGAACCCTTAAAATCAATTGTTATTTTATCTTTATCCATCGTTAAAGCAACGGGATACATATATTCCACTTTTTTTAATTCATCGGACGGATATCCCGGCAAGCTTGTGTCAGTCCACTCATGACAATATGTATCTATGGAAAAAACTACATCCGTAATATAACAATCAGCCTTTACATCCGGCAATGATATTCCGTAATGGTTCTTCGTATCCAAATTACCATAAAGCATGGACATTTGTGCGGATTTTTCTGTCCTATAACTGCTTAGTAAGGACATAACCGGTGCAGCTGTAACATTCGTTTCTCTTATTACACAATCAATTGATGATTCCAGATGATGCTCAATGATATAACACCGGTTTACCAACTTCTGCAACTTGTATATATTAACCTTTCCATTCTCATCCACACAATCATCGTACACCATGGACAGCGCCGCAACCTCCCATGGCTTTATATCCTCCACAGGTTTGTTTATGAGCTCCTGAAATCCATCTCCCTCAATATCCCTTATGGATAGATAACAAGACTTAACAACTCCCCCACCTAAAGCTTCCAATTCAATCGAGAATAAATCCGTGGAGGAAAACATACCGGCTCCACATACATATCCGTTTTTTTCGTACTGATTCTGCACCATTATGGCAAAGTCCTCAGCATTTGTGTACGGTCTTCCTTCACCTGAAACCCTTATGGTCTGCAACAAACCATTTAAGGATTCCAAATATGGTGTGAAAAATTCGGTTGTATTTTCTTCTACGGTTTTTGAATATTCCGCATCATATTCCCTTACATCATAAAATATCTTCTTTATGGTTTCTGCGTCATACATCATCTCCTGGATTATGTATTGCTTATGCGCCTCTATGTGATTCATGGCATATTCCATATCACACCAATTATCTAGATATTCCACATATGCATTCCATTTTTCATCTGTATTCTGTAGGGTTTCCATATCATTATATGCATCTAACATTTCCAGCATCTGCTGCTCAACTTCTTCTGTAAAGTCTCTTTCCATAGTTTCATCCTCCAAGTGCATCAGCAATATTTGTATCCATATTCCGAAAGATTGCCTTGACATACTGCATAGTAATGATGGTTTGATTTATCATATCATTCATTATGGCATCCACCGAATACAGTAAATCGGCAGAGGCATAAAATTGTTCCGCCGTCAGGCTGTCCGAAGCTACAAAAACTGATTTTATCTCATTATACTTATTTTTAACGGCTGTTTTTGATTCTTCCCTCAGTCTTGCCAAATTAAAAATTTCTGTATCAAGCACTTCAAAATTTACTTGTGTTGTAGAATTTCCATCCATAAGTCTCCCCCTTGTTAATAACTGTAATATAAATTTTTATCCAATTCATCTACCTCTGTGATAAATGTATCAACATTTAACCCCATCTCTGCACTAAGCAGAAGCAGTTGCCCCTCCATAAGCTTTATGGCTTCAATATATTCTTGAAGGTTATCATGTACAGTCCCCGATATTATGCCGTCATTGCACACCGTCTGCATAATATACATGTATGCTGATATCTTTTCCTCCAAAAGACCTGCCATTTCATTTATCAATGTACTGTATGTATAAAATTCATCATCATTTATTTTTAAGTTGCTGTCACCCTGCATTTTATTTCTCCCCTTCCATTATTGTATTTCTTATTTCATTTTCCCAATTGTATATATTTATTTCCAATTGCCGGATTCTCTTCTCTGCTTCCTTAATTTTATCATCCGCTATTCGGATGTTATTTTGAATACAGTCTGCTATGTAGTCATATCCGTCAATAATCGCTTTCATGCCTTCATAGGTAAACAGCTCCGTCAGCTTAGCAAGCATGGTATTGTTTGCCCTGCCATTAACGCCCTCCAATGCTCTTATCCGATTTTGCTTTTTTGTATAATAATCCTCTGTATAACTTATGAGACTGTAAGCCTTTCTTTTTTCAGCTTCGTATTCATACCTTCTGTCATATAATCTTTGTATGTTATAGTGTAATTCACCAATCTCATTTTGTGCCCTGTTTATTTTTACTCTCAATTCGTACTTATTCATAATCTCTCCTGTATTTTGACATTGACATAATATATATGAGCATATTGTTACTATTAAATTATATCATTTGTATTTCTTCGTTACAACGAATTACAATTACAAAAACAGGCATTTTAAACGACAAAAATTGCATTATAGCACAGGGAAAAACATCAGGAAACCAAGAGAATACTTGATGTATAAGACTTTGTACGAAAAAAAACACAAAAAAAGCTGCCTACATCGGCTTAGGAAATATATATCCAAAAAACCAATGTGGCAGTCTTTGATTTGTCATTAATTATAATGCGAAAGAACCTTCCTCGCCATCAGCAGTGAAATAAACCATACCAGTTTCAGGCTGATAGTATACGTTTAAGTCCTTTACTGACTTCTTTCCACTGATTTCAACTGCCTTTGCAGTAATCTCATCAGCAGATACCTGTCCGTTATTAAACTCTATAAATACCTTGGCTACAGTTGCTGCTTTCTTTGCTGGCGCTGCCTTCTTTGCAGGTGCCGCCTTCTTTGCAGGTGCTGCTTTCTTTGCAGGTGCCTTTGCTGCAGGCTTAGCTGCTGCCTTCTTTGCAGGTGCTGCCTTTGTCTCAGTCTTTGCTGCTTCCTTCTTTGCAGGTGCTGCCTTTGTCTCAGTCTTTGCTGTTTCCTTCTTTGCTGTTTCTTTCTTTGCTGCTTCCACCTTGGCCATAGTTGAATCAACTGTCGCTTTCTTAACTGCCATTTTAATCTCCTCCGTAAATAAATAAAAAACTATATGTTATACTATGCTGTCTTCTTTTTTGTTGCAAAATTGATATTACGCTTTTTGTTTTGATTTTGCAAGACATTTAAAAAATTTCTTAAGTATTTACCAATTGAAATATTAATATTCTGAAAAAACACAACAGATTGCACAAAGCAGCTGTTATACCTTATGTGCGTTTATGAATTTCACAAATTCCGTTTTCGGTATTGGCTTTGAATAATAATATCCCTGTATGTACTCGCATTCCAAATCTGAAAAATGCCGGACAAGCTGTTCGGTTTCTATTCCCTCAACAACAATTTTCATGTTCATGTCCTTTACCATCTTTATAGTGTTTTTTAATATTATTTCCATTTTAGGACTTGAATTTATGTCCGTAAAGGACTTGTCAAATTTAATGATTGAAAGCGGAAGCGACGCTATCCTTTTCATATTGGAATAGCCTGTTCCAAAATCATCCAATGAAAAATTTATTCCCGCCCCTGTAAGCTCATTTATGTTTTCTGTCATAACCATTTGGGAATATGTAGTTGCCGTTTCGGTTATTTCAAGATTAATCTGCGTGGGACTGACATTATATTTTTCCATAATCTGCAATATTCTATGTGCAAGCCCCTTCTGCATGCACTGTATGACGGAAAGATTAACTTCTATATACTCAATGCCAAGCATTTTGTATTCGCTGCTTGAAATAAATCTGCATACCTCCTCAAATACAAAGCTGCCTATTCTGTGGATTGCACCGCTCTTTTCAGCAGCAGGTATAAATATATCAGGCGATACAAAGCCATATTTTTCATTTTTAAGTCTGAGCAGTGCCTCCGCTGAAGTAAATTTTTCATCCTTAACAGAATATATCGGCTGATAGTAAACCTCAAATTTGTTATTGGCAAGCGCATCCTCCACAATAACGTCAATTTCCTTTATAATGTTATACTCTCTGCTTTTCAGAAGCTCTGACGCATAGATTACGTTTGCCGTAAATTCGCTTTTCTCCAGCCTGCGTCCAAATTCCATAATTGTCTCTAAATCATCTATATCCTCAGGACATTTTACAACGCATACATATGCCTGAATGCTCACATCAATATCACTGTCACTATGTCTGTTATTGACCTCGGAATTAATAAGCTCAGATATTTCACTTGTATTATCAAAATGATATTGGTCAACCACAATTCTGTAACGTCCGTTACCTATGTAATACATTTCTGCTCCAAGCCTGTTTTTTCGGTTCATGGTTATAAAACGGGAGCTTATTTTTTTCATTTCCACATGGACACCCTCATATCCAAGAACATCCAAAAGCGCCCTATAGTTTGCAAGTGTAACCATTATTATATTCATTGGCTTTTTATTTCTGAATGCCCGTTTCATATCCTCCACATATGCTGCCATCTTGTAAAGACCCGTCATGGAATCTATACGCTGCTCAGGTCGCTGTACCATAAGCATAATAAAAAGAAGTCCCAATGCCATGGCAAGCTGTTCAAGAAGGATCTGCGGATAAAATGCCTGAATTGCCGTAGAGCCTACTATAAACGGATATATAGTAAACAGCGATAATATTTTCATTCTCCCAAGATATTTTGTATATTTGATTGTATATATAAAAGAAAAGAGACCATAGACAAGAACTGCCACATACAGTATCCAAAAAAAGCTTCCTCTTGTATATGTATCATGTTCATCCAAATAATAAATCCAGCCTGTATGGTTGCTTATTATAACTGTAAAAAAAACCACAAAAAACGGCACCGGCATCAGCAGCTTTAAAAAAGTGTTCCGGTAAATCTTATGACGTGTATCAGTGAGTGCAACAAGAAAAAAATCGAAAACAGCTATGGAAAGATTTCTTGAAATAAGATAAATATCATTGGTTATGTATTTCAAAAGCCTGTGCCCTTCTCCTGCATTGTCAAGCGAAACTGCAAATATGTCAAACGTAGCTGTCAGAATGGCAACAAGCAACAAAAAAAGAAAGCTTTTATTAACCTTTCCATAAAAATGCCTTCTGCATATAATAGCTGCAAGCATTATTAACATAATTGATATTGCAGCGTATTCAAAATATAAAAGCTTCTCCATCCTGAACTTCACGACCTTACATAGATATTCCCCACAAAGCCAACCAAAAAATAGAAAACAAATCGGCGTGACAGGATTTGAACCTGCGACTTCGTAGTCCCGAACCACGCGCTCTACCAAACTGAGCCACACGCCGTAAAGTATCTACACTATTCTATCAAAATTAAATAAAATATTCAACATCTTTCATATATTATTTAATCATATGACAGTTTACTACTGTTTACCAGCATTGTCCGTTGTAATAGGAATACTCATCGTACATCTCCATCTGTTCCATTCCAGTGGCATGCTCATTTGTCCCCTGCTGCATTATTTCCTGAAGCTGCTGCTGTTCCTCAGATAGTTCTTCCTCCTGAGGTTGTTCCATTTCCTCCTCATCATCGTCAGATTCCTGTTGCTGCTCCTGTTCCTGCTCCTGCTTTAACATATCAATAATTTCCTGAAGCTCGTTTTTTAATTTTTGCGCCTCCTTGTCATGTCCGTTATCATCATCCCTGTGGGCACACTCCTCCTCAACAAGAATGTCAATCGCCGTCTCAAGAGTATTAATCATCTCCGTTTTTTCATCCTCCGTCAATGCCTTAATATCATTCAAATTAAGCCCAGCACACAAGGAAAGTGCATAATTTACCCTTATATCACACTCTCTGCCCTTCGGAACATGAAGCTTCAAGGACTTTTCGTACTCGGAAGCAGCCTTCTCATACTGTCCAAGTTCATAAAATTCATTGCCCCTGTTATAATGATAAATATATAATTGTAAATATACGGCTACAGCCACTGCAATAAGAATCAGTGCCGTGCCAATTCCAATAATCAGTTTTTTCACATTTATCCCTCATTTATTTTCTCTTTACAAATGCAAGTACTGCCTCCGCCACAAGCAGAAGCATAAGCGGAATGGCAAAATAATAATATGTTTCCCTTGCTCCCTCAATGTCCTTTGTTTTTATAATTTTCTCCGATGTGGACACAACGGTTTCCATATTCTTTATTTTTTCTAAAACCGGAGCGATTTCGTCTTTGTCTGTCATATGAATATAATCAATACCCACATCTCTTGATATTTGCATAAGATTTTCCTCATCCAGCTTTGAAACCGCAGGCTTATAGGGATAGACCGAGGTATCCTGTATCTCTACGGGCTCATCGTCATAATAAGACACAACATGCATATGACCACCCTCTTTTGTTCCATATCCAAGTACTGCTCCCCCGTCCACATAGGTTTTAAGCTCACTGTAGGACTCTAATGTACTTCCGTCAGTAATCTCGCCGTCACTGATGAAAAACAAAATAACCTTACTGCCCTCCTTTTCCCGTGCAAGCTTGAGCGTTTCAAGCGTGAGATTCTTAGGAGTATTCAGTGAGCTTCCCCTTGCATAAAAATCCTCCAAGGGGTATATTGCCGAAACAGTATTAACTATATGCTCAGAATTGTCCGTATACGGAGACAATATAGTTGCGGAATTGTGAAAGGACACAATTCCAAAGCTCGCACCGGAAAGCTGGGAAACAATATATTCACAATCCTTCTTAACCTCATCAAGCCTTGTATTTGTTCCTCTGCAATCCTCCGCCAGCATGCTGATTGTATCATCAATTACAAAAAGCACCTTTATGTTGGTACGCATTTCTCCTGTTGTGACTACCTCACCCGGAAACATCGGTCTTAAATTAATTACAAATAACAGCAGGATTATAACAATCTGTCTTATATATGCAAATATGCCCTTACGCTTAAAAAAGAGCATTAACACACAGAGACATGCCATAAGCCATATTGGTATCATTGGTCTAAAAAACATGGAAACCTCTCTTACTAAAACTTTTATTATCTTCTAAGCAGACGCAGACTCATAAATAAAACAAAAACAGAGCACAGCGCTGCAATAAATGCCGCTCTTGGAAATTCAGTATCTACCACATAGGATTTCCCCTGAACCAGAGATGTACTTTGGCTTTGAATATCATTTACAATATCCGTAAATGTTTCCTTTTCCTCCTCTAAGTAAAACTTTCCTCCTGTAAGCTCCACGGATTCCGTCATTTCCTGTTTGTCCTTTTTATACATTTCCTTTGTACCGATTCCGTACACAATAATGTTATTTTCCCGGCACAGCTCGGCAGCCTCAGGCAAATCAAAAATCTCCGTGCCGTACACATCATTATCCGTCGTAAATATAACAATCCTCGTCCGTTGCTTATCCTTATTTGAAAAATGGTAAACCGTAGAGGCAAGTCCGTCACCGACAAGGGAGCTTCCTCTCTGTTCATTTGCGACTAAAGTACCTCCGGAAATATACTCATTCCAATAAAAGTAATCATCATTCCATTTACCATGCGTATCAAAATCGATACGAACCTGCAAGGCAGTTTTTATGTTTTGCAGCTGCTCTACCACAAACTCATAATCATCAGTAAGCGGGCAGAGAAGCACTGGAGAGGTATTAAATATAATAATGCCAAACCGCTCTCCCTTAAGAGAATTGACAGTGTCAATCAGCTCGTCAACAAGGCTTTCGTTGGTGGAATCCACCGAAGTTGAAACATCCAGACAGAGTATAATGTCCCTTGAATGAATGTTTTCCTTTTTTACCTTGCTTTTAAACGGGCGTGCCACTAAGACAGACGCTGCAATAACGCCTGTAAAAAGCGAAAACACCACGAAAACAGATAGGAGC
Organism: uncultured Bacteroides sp.; assembly: GCA_964635615.1. GTDB lineage: Bacteria > Bacillota > Clostridia > Lachnospirales > Lachnospiraceae > Coprococcus_C. The sequence goes on along the minus strand of CAZWNL010000015.1, from coordinate 54,865 downwards.
TTATGCAGTTTTTTTCTCCGCTTTAAATATGAATTATCCCTTACAAATGCCATGTTGTAGATTTTTGTACCGTCTTTATAGGGCTTATTTCTTTTTTTCAACAGAATGTGCAGTAAAACCATGATGACTGAAAAAACGATACCTGCAACCAGCACATATACATGCTTTAATTCCATACCTCAATTACCCTCTTTGTCTTTTCTATTGCCCAATATGGATCACCTAAGGACGACTTGGAAAATTCAGCCTCGTAAAGCTCCTCAATCAATGCTGCAAGCATAGGCATATTCATCCACCTGATATCGTTCAAGGTACACCGGCTGACCTTTACACCCGTAATTTCGGAAACAAACTGCCTGACGTACCTGCTTATCATCAAATAACATTGACGGTTTGAAATCTTATCATAGCTTACCTTGTAATACAGCGCATCAAGTAATTGTAAATATTTCATGCGCAGTCTGTATTTTTCATCGTCATAAAGTGCGCGCCATGCTTTTTCACCATCCACAACCTGCTTCTTTTTATTCTTCGGACGGTATTTCAAATATAAAATCAAAGCACACACAAAGGAAACTGCCAAGATGAATATAATAACCGGCAATATAATATACCCGTATTTTTCCTGTAAGTGTACTGTGATTCGCATAGCTACCTCTTTTTATATTTGTGCTGTTCCAGCATATTAATAATTTCTTTTTCGATATTTACGGTGCTGCCGATTTCGGCACAGGCAATTCCATAACGTGAAAGCTTGACATGACATTCATCATCAAGCCTTTGTTTTTCGGCTGTGATAAGCTTACGAAGCTTTTTATCCTTTCCAAAAAAATCCTCCAAATAAGCGTCCTCGCCTATGTCATACATTCTGTCGCCGCGAAGGCAGGCATCCTTAACACAAATAACGAGCACGTCATTTAACACATTGAGATGTCGCAGATTAGCCTCCGATATACCTGACAGCCCCTCTAAGTCCGTAACAATTATAAGTATCATCTGTCTTTTAAAATTGCGGACAATATAGGAAAGCGTATCATTTATATCCGTGTGGTTGTCCATTGCTACGGCATTCCCGTACCCCTCAAGCATAAGTTCAATATTTCCAAGACCTGTCTTGAACGGCAAATACGCCCAGCCCTTTGCAGTCTTATGTATGGAGCTTATAAAGTCATTGTTTCGATTGACTAAAAGCGCAAGGGTGCCCGCAGCCATAATGGCAAGCTCCTTTTTTTCAACGGCCTCCTCCGAATTGGCAAGCATCCTTCGGTTTGTGTCAAAGGCAAACATTATATTGTGCTTTTTTTCCGCAATAAACTGACGAACAAGCACCTTACCGCTTCTTGCGGTTGATTTCCAGTCAATGTCCTTAACGTCATCCCCAAAAGCATATTCCCTAAGCTCATCAAAATTTAAGCTTTTTCCCTTAAATACAGAGGCATAAGAGCCGTCCAGCACACATTTTGTAAGCTTGTTTGAAGGTATCATTTTGTAGTTTTTTATATTTGTCTGTATCCTGGAAACATATTTCATTTTCATGGCGTTGGAACAGCTCCTATAATCGCATCAATAATTTTTTCCACCTGTATCTCATCTGCAATGGCTGCATAGTTAAGGCTTATTCTGTGCCCCAAAACCGCATAGCGAATTGTTTTAACGTCATCCGGCGTGCAGTATGTTCTACCATTTATAATGGCTACAGCCTTGGCAGCCTCCATAAATGTAATTGCTCCTCTTGTGCTGACACCCATCTCAACATACTGTGCAAGCTCTGACGGAAGAATGTTATCCGTATGTCTCGTTGCCTGTACGATATCTACAATATATCTTTTTATTGAATCATCCATGTAAATACGCTTTCTCATATCTTGTAAAAACACCATATCCTCAATAGTAGCAACACAGCTGCTGCTTGACAACACCCCTGTCTCTATTCGGTTTAATATCTCAAGCTCCGACACCACATTCGGATAATCCAGCTTTACCTTAAGAAGAAATCTGTCAAGCTGTGACTCCGAAAGCACGTACGTACCCTCCTGTTCGCTGGGATTTTGCGTTGCAATGACCACAAATACATCCGGCATATTGTATTTTTGTCCGCCAATAGTAACCGCATGCTCCTGCATAGCCTCAAGCATGGCGCTCTGCGTTTTGGCGCTTGAACGGTTAATCTCATCAAGAAGGACGAAGTTTGCATAGATAGGCCCAATACGATTTTCAAAGCTGTTTGTCATAGAGTTATATATCTGCGTTCCTACAATATCACTAGGTATCAAATCCGGCGTACACTGTACTCTTGAAAATATTCCGTTTACGGCATCTGTCATAACCTTTGCCGCGGTTGTCTTGGCAAGTCCGGGAACAGATTCCATAAGAATGTGTCCGTTTGACATCATAGCCACAAGAATTGCCGCACCTAAAAACGGCTGCCCTACCACCTTGCTGTTGTAATACCCCAATATGTTATTGACTATTGTTGTTGACCTTTTCAACTCATCAACACTGATTGCTTCATTTTGCATAATGTTTCTTCCCCTTATCCTTTATCATCTTAATGTTGTTGAAAATCTTTTATAAACATGCAAAAATTCTACCACAAAAAAGGCGTTATATCTAGTTGTAAAAACCGACGTTTATAAGCCAACCTTTTTAAAAATAAAAAGAACTGTCACAGGTGCGACAGCCATTTTTTCTTATTATATTTCCTCCCCGTTATAATAAAATGTAAATTCATATATTGGCTTTGGTCCTCTTGTTCGTTTAACACATTCTCTAAACCTTTGATATACACGCTTTAATAACTTTAAGATTGTTGATTTTTCCTGACTTTTTTCTATAGCCTCACTATGTAGAAAATCAATTTTATCAACCCAATATTGTACTCCGTTTCTTTCTTCATAATGCCCAACAGGTAACCCATCATCAATATATATATAGTAATACTCATTTTTATATATAAGCATATATGCATCTTTATAATATTCTCTTTCATCTGCTCTTGGCATAAATGCCCAGATAAACAGAATTGATTCATCTTCATTTGTAACTAAATAATCTCCATCAGCATCATATTTTTCCCCATGTCCATACGGATCAGGGATTCGCCAACTGTTAATCTCCGCACATCTCTCATCACTTATACGATCATATCTAAATTCCATATTTTCTATATCCAATTCTTCATCGCCTGATTTTCCCTCTGATTGTTCTTCATTATGAACAGCTTTTTCTTCTTTCGGGAAAGCCAATCCAAGAGGCGTCCCTCCCATTGCCGTTGTCCAATCGGAAAGGCTTGTATGCTCACCATTATTTAATGCTTCTTTAATCCTTTTTAATGCTTCTTTTGATTCCTCTGTCATAATAGTTACCTCCTAAAATTTTTTTTATATTTTTACTTATTTAGCTTCACATTTCAACTCTCTATGCATGAACGACACGTTTTTTGCATGAACGACACGTTTTTTTGCATTACCACATGACAACACATATTTTATTTTGCTAAGCACTACTTCATAATTATCCATTTATATCTCCTCCCCGTTATAATAAAATGTAAATTCATAGATTGGCTTTGGTCCTCTCGCTTGACTAAAGCATTCTCTATACCTTTGATATAAACGCTTTAATAACTTTAATATCGTTGGTTTTTCCTGACTCTTTTCTATAACATCACTATACAAAAAATCAATTTTCTCAATCCAATATTGTATTCCGTTTCTTTCTTCATAATATCCATCAAAGCCATTAACATATATATAATAATATTCATTTTTGTATATCAACATATATGATTTTTTATAATATTCTATTTCGTCCGTTCTTGGAGAAAATGCCCAAAAAAACAGAATTGTTTCATCTTCATTTGTAACCAAAAAATCACCACTGGCATTATACTTTTTTCCATACCCATATGGATCAGGTATTCGCCAACTGTTAATCTCCGCACATCTCTCATCACTTATACGACCATATCTAAACTCCATATTTTCTATATCCAATTCTTCATCACCTGATTTCCCCTCTGATTGTTCTTCATTATGAACAGTTTTTTCCCCTTCCGGGAAAGCCAATCCAAGAGGTGTCCCTCCCATTGCCGTTATCCAATCAGACATGCTTACATTCTCAATATTACCATTATTTGATGCTTCTTTAATCTTTTTTAATGCCTCTTTAGCTTCTTCAACCCTTTTTAATGTTTCTTTCGATTCCTCTGCCATAATAGTTTCCTTCTGAAATTTCTTTTAACATTTTTACTTATTTAGCTTCACATTTCAACTCTCTATGCATGAACGACACGTTTTTTGCATGAACGACACGTTTTTTTGCATTACCACATGACAACACATATTTTATTTTGCTAAGCACTACTTCATAATTATCCATTTATATCTCCTCCCCGTTATAATAAAATGTAAATTCATATATTGGCTTTGGTCCTCTTGTTCGTTTAACACATTCTCTAAACCTTTGATATACACGCTTTAATAACTTTAAGATTGTTGATTTTTCCTGACTTTTTTCTATAGCCTCACTATGTAGAAAATCAATTTTATCAACCCAATATTGTACTCCGTTTCTTTCTTCATAATGCCCAACAGGTAGCTCAGCATTAATATATATATAGTAATACTCATTTTTATATATAAGCATATATGCATTTTTATAATATTCTCTTTCATCCGTTCTTGGCGAAAATGCCCGAAAAAAAAGAATTGATTCATCTGCATTTGTAACTAAAAAGTTACCACTGGCATTATATTTTTTTCCATACCCATATGGATCAGGTATTCTCCAACTATTAATCTCCGCACATCTCTCATCACTTATACGACCATATCTAAATTCCATATTTTCTATATCTGGTTTTTCATCGCCTGATTTTCCCTCTGATTGTTCTTCATTATGAATAGCTTTTTCTTCTTTTGGGAAAGCCAATCCAAGAGGTGTCCCTCCCATTGCCGTTATCCAATCAGACATGCTTGTATGCCCATTATTATTTAATGCTTCTTTAATCTTTTTCAATGCTTCTTTTGATTCTTCTGTCATAATAACTCCCCCCGCTAAAAATTATTTTACTTTTTCTGTTTTATTTAATCTCCTCCCCATCATAAAATATATTATATTGAAAAATTCTGTTTACAGGTACAAAATAACTTCTTCTGTCAAATGTTGATACTGCATCTGCTAATATCCTTAATTGTTCTTTTTTGTTTTCCATTCTTTCTATAAAATCATACTTTTTTATACCTATTTTTGTACATCTTAAAGACTTACCTTCCTGCTCTATATCAGATATATCATAAAACTCAAATTCTATAAAATGGTATTCATTTTTCAAGAAATAAATATAAACTATATATGTACTCTCATCGTGCACCCTCGAACTAAAGCCACGACAAAAAAGAACTGATTCATCCACATTTTTTACAAAAAAATGTCCAACAGCATCAAAATAAGGATTTTGTCTATACGGGTCAGCTATTTTACAACTATTAATTTGTTTACATCTTTCTTCACTTATATATCCAAATGTAAAATCACTTTTGTAATCACCATCATTTGGATTTGGGATTTTTTCAGAACCTCCAAATATCGGCAACCAATCAGATGCCTTTGTCTGTTTTCCACTTGAGATTTTTTCTTTTATCTTTTTTAATGCCTCGTCTACTCTATCTGGCATAATAATTACCTCATTAAATTTTCTCCCCATCATAATAAAATGTAAATTCATATACTCTTTTGAAATTTGGAATCCATACTGAATTCTCTTCATTTTTAGAAATCATGGCTTTCAAATTACTAAGTACATACTCTTTATCGTTTCTTTTATCAATAAATTCATTTTTGAAAATATTTATAGTTTCAATGCGATACATTATCTTATTTCTTTCTTCATCATGAACCTCAAGATGCTCATATTTAATATAATAAAAATCATTTTCAATAAAATACAAAAAAATATCATATGGATGTGTATCGCGCATATCAGGTCTTGGTGAAAAAGCCTGGCAGAAAAGAAGCGACTCGTCCTTATTTGCCACAAAATATTCCCTATTTGCATCAAAATACGGTCTACATCTATTTGGATCACCTATTTTCATTTTGCATATTTCTTTACACCTTTTTTTACTTATAAATCCATATCTGAATTTTCCACCATCATATCCACTATTCGGAGGTCCTCCTGCACCAAATAAAGGAATCCAATCAGACGTTTTTGTGCTTTTACCATTTTCTAATGTTTTTTTTATGTGTTCAAGAGCCTTCTTTGCTCTTTTTGAACTTTCCAGGTTGTCCATAAAGTATTCTCCCTTGATTAAATTTACATTTTTTATTAACATATTCTACCAATTTACCAACGCTGTTTCAACTTTCTATGCATGAACGACACGTTTTTTGCATGAACGACACGTTTTTATTCCCATAATAATCCACATACACACATTGCGGTTCATATTGTTAAATACATAACGTAAAAAAGGGACCGCATAAGATACCTCTTATGCGGTCCCTTTTTTCTTACTAATTATAATTGTCTATGCAACGCTGGAACATACTCTTGTCTATTCCACAGTTAGGGCATACCCAATCATCAGGTATATCCTCAAATGCTGTTCCCGGAGCAATTCCATGCTCAGGATCTCCTACAGCAGGATCATAGGTGTAACCACATGGGTTGCAAAAATACTTATCCATATCTTTAGTCTCCTTCCTACTTACCTTTGATATATAATTATTAGCCGAAGTACCTCTTAAGAAGTCCTTCGAATGCCTTTCCGTGTCTTGCCTCATCTCTTGCCATCTCATGTACTGTGTCATGGATTGCGTCAAGGTTAGCAGCTTTTGCTCTCTTTGCAAGGTCAGTCTTGCCTGCTGTTGCTCCATTTTCAGCGGCAACCCTGAGCTCAAGGTTCTTCTTTGTGCTGTTTGTTACCACCTCTCCAAGAAGCTCTGCAAACTTAGCAGCATGCTCTGCTTCCTCGTAAGCAGCCTTCTCATAGTACATGCCAACTTCAGGATAGCCCTCTCTGTATGCAACTCTTGCCATGGCAAGATACATACCTACTTCTGAGCACTCACCCTCAAAATTCATTCTGAGGTCAGCCAAAATGTCCTCACTTACACCCTGTGCAACTCCTACAACGTGCTCTGCTGCCCAAGACAACTCGCCCTCCTGAGCCTTGAACTTGTCAGCAGGAGCCTTACATACAGGACAGCTTTCCGGTGCTGCATCTCCCTCGTAAACATAACCGCATACACTACATACAAACTTCATAAATTTTCTCCTTTCACTTATATGTTATTTTGATATTAATAATCATTATCATTTTGGTAATATTAATATATCACAGTAAAATTTTAGTGTCAAGCCATATGTGCTTCATGACTTATCCTCTCATATTGCTTACGATTTCCTCAAGCTTCATTCCGTTTGAGCCCTTTATAAGAACAATATCGTCGGGCATCATGACAGACATAAGATATAGGGCAACCTCACCATTATCCTTAAATGAATAGCATTTCATGTCTGAGCCTGCCTCCTCCACAGCCCTTCTTATATGCTGTGTGAGCTCTCCCACTACAACAAGCTCATCTATAGGCTTATCCGCAAGAAACTCTCCCACCTCATAATGATACTTTTCGCTGTTTTCTCCAAGCTCAAACATATCGCCCAGCACTGCTATCTTTCTTCCCGTATTTTCCATATCCGCAAGCACCTCTATGCTTGCCTTCATGGAATCAGGGCTTGCATTGTAGGTGTCGTCAATAATTGTATATTTGCCGGGTATTGAAATGATTTTCTGTCTTATTCCGTGAAATTCCTCAAAGCCCTTGGCCGCATCATTAAGGTTGTAGCCCATGTAATCTGCAATTGCCATTCCTATAAGAGAATTGCTTACATTATGCTTTCCAAGTGCATTTAACAGTACGGGAACCCTCACATCTCCATGCACATAATCATATTTTATTTTGTAGTCCTCCATACGGATATTTTCTGCCCTGTATTCGCATTTGTCGGATAATCCGTAATAAAATGTCGTAACGCCCGTTTTCCCTTCAAGCTTTAAAAGAAGTGGGTCGTCACCGTTTAAAAACAAGGCTCCGTCCTTATTCATGTAATCCGTAATGGCAAGCTTTTCCCTGCGGATATTTTCCTGTGTCTTTAAATTCTCAATATGAGCAACCCCTATAATCGTAATTACGCATATGTCAGGCTTTGCAATCCTTGAAAGATTATTCATCTCTCCCTGCTCGCTCATTCCCATTTCTATAACCGCAACCTCTGCGTCCTCAGGCATTCGCGATATTGTTACAGGAACGCCTACCTGTGAATTGTAGTTGCCTGAAGTCTGATATACATTTGCACAGCCGGAAAGGGCAGTCGCTATCATCTCTCTTGTGGTTGTCTTTCCCACGCTGCCCGTAACTCCGATAACAGGTATATTCATTCTGTTTCTTATGTATATTCCTATATCCTGTAATGCCTTTTCAGTGTCTGTAACCTGAATGTACGGCTTATCTGATATAACAACCCCTCTGTGGTGCTGTGTAAGCGTTGCCGCACCCTTTTCAAGCGCACTCTCTATAAATCTGTGTGCATCTATTTTATTCCCCACGATAGGCACAAATAAATCTCCCTCTTTTATTTTGCGGGAGTCAATACAAATATCACCAAGAGGGGTATTTTCATCACCGGAAAGAAGTCTTCCTCCCGTTGCCTCCACTATGTCTTTAACCTTTATATTATACACGTCTTACTCCTTATAACATTAGCAATCAGCCTTATATACTATTTTACTCGCCAATTCCTCCGCTGTTCCTATGCCCTTTAAAAGAGCTACAAGAGCAAGTCCGAAATCTATGGCTGTACCAAGCCCTCTGCTTGTTATAATGTTTCCGTCTATCACAACCTTGTCAGTAAGCTTATTTGCTCCTGTAAGGTCCCCCTCCATGCCCGGATAGCAGGTTGCATTCTTTCCTTCCAGAAGTCCCATTTTTCCATAAACAGTAGGTGCCGCACATATGGCAGCAATGTATTTTCCTGCCTCGTTAAAACGGTTAATCATATCGGCAAGACCTTTATGTGCTGCAAGATTTGTCGTTCCCGGCATTCCACCCGGCAGAACAAGCATATCTGCATTTTCGTCCGCCTGCTCAAAAAGCCTGTCCATTTTTACTGTTACCTTGTGGGAGCTTGTTACGTTTAAATCTCCCGTAACGGAAATCATATCCGTTTCTATTTCTGCTCTTCTTAAGAGGTCAACAACAGTTAATGCCTCAACCTCCTCGTACCCTTCCGCAAAAAAAATATTTACCTTACTCATACCGTACCTCCTGTATACATGACGATACTAATTTTTGAGAACAAAGCGTCTTTGACGCTGCAGTTCAAGTCTTAGCAGGATTTTTAATCCTGCCTGTAGGAAATTCAGAGGAATTTCCTACAAAACAAAATTCTTCTTTATAATTAATAATACATTGTATATAATAATACATCATATGTTTGTTGTCAAAAGCATTTTGGTAATACCTTCCAATGGGGCTTGACACCATATATACGGGTAGAAAGGAAAACAAAAAATCATGAAAAACATGGAAATAGAAAAAAAATATCTCATAAAAAGCATTCCTGATAACCTTGATAATTACAGGCACTATGACATAGAGCAGGCATACATATCCGCAAGTCCTGCAATACGTGTAAGAAAAAAGGGCGTTTATTCAGACGGTAATTTAAGCCTCACATATATATTGACCGTGAAAGGCAAGGGGCTTATTAAACGGGAGGAATTTGAGCTTACATTAGAAAAAAATGAATATGAAAATCTCCTTCAGAAAGCCGAAGGTAACGTAATTACAAAATGCAGATATTTAATTCCCCTTACGGAGGGACTTTCCCTTGAGCTTGACATATTTCAGGGCATATTCAAGGGACTTGTCATGGGCGAAATAGAATTCCCTGACGAGGACAGTGCAAAAAAATATAACCCCCCTGCATTTATTGGCAGAGAGGTTACATTGGATGAACGCTTTCACAACAGCGTAATGAGTACCATGTCAGAGGACGATATATCAGACCTGCTTACCCTGATGAATGAGTGCAACTGACAGCGTAATCATGTTAACCGATATAAATACACCTGCAAGGCTCACAAGTATAGCAGGAAGGAAACCGATTGCAGAGTTAAAGTTTACAAGTATCATTGCAAGCGTCTGTCCGTAAAAGCATATGGCAAATACCTGACCATAGGAAAGCCCAAGCTCCATACGCTTGTTCATGGAATTTATTACAATTGAGAATAAAAGCGCCATCAATCCGTACTTAAGGAAAAAGCCTATGCAGGTTACAAGGAATGCCAGAACAAGATAGACATATATCCACGGAATAAAGCTTGTAAGCATTTCGTTGTTAAGTCCCTCAGGAAGAAACTTATTCAATGACACTACCTGATAGTTCAGTATATCTTTTCCTGTAACAATTGCCATTCTCATATTTTTAGAACCGAGTGCAATATATGCACCGTTTTTAGTCATTTTCTCATCAGGCACTGTTTCCGTTTCCGTGTCTATAATGATATTCATGCCCTCTATTGATATATTAAATGGGTTTTCAATGGACAGCGTGCCATTTTTATATTCTATCCTGCTCATTTTATTTGCAAAAAGTTTTTCAAAGCCGCCAAAGCCCGTTATATATGCACCTGCAGGCACAACAAACGTAACTATGCCCAGCACAAGCATAAGCACAATCGTAAAACCTACAAATCTGCTTGTCTTAAGCTTAATCATTTCCTTATATTTTGACGGTTTAAACATTGCATATACTATCTGTTCCGAAAAATTCAATGCTTTAGTTCTCCTTTACAACATAGCCCTCCTTAGGCACTTTTATGGTAATAATTGTACCCTTGCCAGGCTTATTTTTAATTTCAATGGCGCCACCGCACATACTTTTGAGTTTCTTTTTTATTGATTTATAGCTCTGTTTACCCTCAAAACGCTTATCAGGTCCGATTCCCTTTCCGTTGTCAACTATCTGTATGGCAAAGCAGTCAAGCCTTTCATAGCTTCTCACTACAATCCTGCCACCTGCGTCTGCACATAACGCTCCATTTACTACTGCATTTTCCACAAGGGGCTCTATCGTGTTAAAAGGAACGTTAAAATCAACGATTTTATCTTCAACCTCTATATCGAGCGCCACGTTTCTTTTTTTCTGCATACCCAGATATGCTTTAATATACTCCATTTCCTGCGAAAATGGAACCATATTTTTTTCTACAGTTGACATAATATTGTATTTCAGATAAACAGACGTGTCATAGATAAGTCTGCTGTTTTCCATGTCTCTCGTTTTTAAATCATTTACGACAATGCCTAATGTGCTATAGACAAAGTTTGTATTTATCTTCTTAAGAGCCTTGTTTGTTTCGCTTTCAACATTTTCCTCAGCAAGGCTCCTCGTATGGTTCATATCCTTAATTATTCCCTTTTCTACGGAAACTACAAGCAGAACCATGAAAATGCCTACGCCTATCTGAAGAACAACTCCGTCATATTCCCTGTAAAAGCTGAAAATTGACAGCATGCTCTCAAGCAGTGCAGCCACCGTAAGTACGGCATTTGCAACAAGATTGCTGTATATCGTTTTATCTCCGTAGGTGTCTGCGGCAAGATACATGATTCCCGACAGGAGAATAAGTCCCAATACTATAAACACCTTTGTAAATATAATGTATGTGGCAAAATCACATATATGCAGCATCTGAAATACAACTCCCGTCAGCATGTTTACGGCAAATATATAGATTCCTATTTCAAATATACGCCCATACCGCCTTTTTATGGCAAAGCATCTCTGATGCATAATATAAAGTATCGGCAGCATAAGAAGAATCGTCATGTTTGTCATGTAAACGCCGAACGTATTTGAGGTTATAAGCTGCATTATGGGATTTGAGGTTAAGCTCCACAGTGCAACTGCATTTATAAAGCCAAAGCCATATGCCGCCCTCACCTTGTTCACTCTTATATTTTTCAAAAAAATAAGCGATATGGCAAGCAGCAGCGTAACTACAATAAGCAATATGGAAAATATCATGCCGATACAGTTTTTGCTTATTATGTCTGAAACAACGTCACCCTTGGCGCCATAGTAAATACCTTGAAGATCACCGCTGTATTTTTTATATGAGGATACAAGATATATTGTAATAAGGTCGCCGGGCTGTGCATCCGTAAGCTCTATCATATTATAGCACGGCACTGCATTTTTCATAAGCTTTTGATCGGTCATGACGCCGTTTGTATAAATCTTTTGATTGTTTATCGTAACCATTATATTTTGGAAATTGGTCTTGACAACCATGACGCTGTCAGGTCCCACATCCTCAGGCACCTCATTTACAATAACGATAACTTCCTCGGCATCGCCCTTTATTTTTTTAGGTAAATCCACAAACTGGTCGGGCTGTCCCCTGTAATCCCGCAGAAGCCAGCCATCATTAAATTCCGTAAGCTCATTGGCCTTAAGCTTTTTCTGACCGTCAGGTGCAAAGACAAATACAAATAAGCCTATAAACAACAGACAGCAGAAGATTGCAATAATAACAAGCAGATTTAATTGTTTAAGCTTTTTATCCCTCATAAAACCGCTCCATCATTTTTAAAATTCCCGCATTACATGCTTCATGAGCAGATTACATCTGCTTCATAAGATTAACCATTTCCAACGCACCAAGGGCACAGTCATATCCCTTGTTTCCTGCCTTTGTTCCTGAACGCTCTATAGCCTGCTCGATATTTTCCGTTGTAACTATGCCGAACATTACAGGCACGCCTGTTGACATTGATACGGCAGCAATACCCTTTGATACCTCGTTGCATACATAATCATAATGGGTTGTTGCACCCCTTATAACCGTTCCGAGACATATAACTGCATCATATTTACCCGACTCAGCCATTTTTTTTGCAGTGACGGGTATCTCAAAGGCTCCCGGCACCCATGCAAGGGTAATATCATCCTCATTTACATCATGTCTCACAAGTCCGTCAACGGCTCCGCTTATAAGCTTTGATACGATAAACTCATTAAACCTTGCCGCAACTATTCCTATTTTCGCTCCGTCTGCTACTAATTTTCCTTCCAGTGTTTTCATTTTTTCTTCCTTTCCTTAAACCATTTTTTACATACATTTATATTATATATCAAGTATATGTCCCATTTTTTCTTTTTTCGTTTTAAGATAGAACATGTCATATTTTCCGGGCTCCATCTGTATTGGGACTCTCTCCACTATCTCAAGATTATAGCCTGCCAGCCCGTAAACCTTTAATGGGTTATTTGTCATAAGCCTCATTTTTCTTACCCCCAAATCAACAAGTATCTGAGTTCCTATTGTGTAATCCCTTGAATCCTCAGGGAAGCCAAGCTTAAGGTTTGCCTCCACGGTATCAAGCCCGTTATCCTGAAGCTCGTAGGCGCGTATTTTATTTATAAGGCCGATTCCTCTGCCCTCCTGTCTCATATATAATAAAACACCTCTGCCCTCTTTTGCAATCATTTTCATTGCAGCGTCATACTGCTGGCCACAGTCGCATCTTGCAGAGCCAAGGGCATCTCCTGTAAGACATTCTGAATGAACACGGCAGAGCACAGGTTCTCCGTCCGTAATATCTCCCTTTACAAGGGCAACATGATGCTCTCCATTTAATGTGTTCACATATCCGTGTATGGTAAACTCGCCGTATCTTGTAGGCATTTTGGCTTTTGCAACACATTCCACAAAAACCTCATGTTCCTTTCGGTACTGCACAAGCTTTTCCACTGTGGAGATTTTAAGCTGATGCTTCCTGGCAAAGGAAACCAAATCATCAAGCCTTGCCATCTCGCCATCCTCTCGCATTATCTCACAGCAAAGTCCCACAGGCTTAAGTCCTGCAAGCTTCATGAGATCAACGGTTGCCTCCGTATGCCCCTGCCTTTCAATAACGCCGCCCGCTCTTGCCTCAAGCGGAAACATGTGTCCGGGGCGTCTGAAATCCGAAGGCTTCGCACCGTCCTCCACAAATTTTCTTGCAGTGTAACCTCTCTCTGCCGCCGATATTCCCGTGGTTGTATCCACATGGTCAACCGATACGGAAAATGCTGTACAATGGTTATCGGTATTTGTCAGGCACATCTGCGGAAGGTGAAGCTTATCCGTGTACTCAGGCGCCATCGGCATACATATAAGTCCTTTTGCATATGATGCCATGAAGTTTACGTTTTCTGTCGTTGCAAACTCTGCCGCACATATTACATCACCTTCATTTTCCCTGTTTTCATCATCTAATATGACGACGATTTTACCCTGTTTCAGGTCATCAAGAATTTCCTCGATTGAGTTAAATTCCATGGTGTTTTCCTCCTGTATATTAAAACAATTTTTTTAAAAGAAACCATGCTGCATTAAAAAGTCTTCGTCAATTTTTGAGCCAGCATCATTCACATTATTCATCCCTATCAGCTTTTCCACGTATTTCCCGATTATGTCATTCTCAAGATTTACGATGTCTCCCTGTTTTTTGTCAAGGAGTATTGTATTTGCTGCAGTGTGGGGGATGATTGAAACCTTAAAGCAGATGTTATCCACATATGCAACGGTAAGGCTTACGCCGTCTATTGTTATTGAGCCCTTTTCCACTATATATTTCAGTATGTTCGTATCGGTTTTTATTGTAATCCAAACCGCATTGTCTTCCTTTTCAAGCCTAGTTATCTGTCCCGTGCCGTCAATGTGCCCAGCCACAATGTGTCCGCCAAATCGTCCATTTGCAGGCATTGCCCGTTCAAGATTAACCTTACTTCCTTCTTTCAGTGAGTTAAGTGATGTTCTTCTCATCGTCTCTGCCATTACGTCTGCGGTAAATATATTTTCTGATATGGATGTAACCGTCATGCATATACCATTTACAGCTATGCTATCACCTATATGTGTATCCTTTGTGACCAAATCTCCCAATATGGAAATTTCGGCAGATTTTGCCCCCTTCTTTATGGATTTTATTGTCCCTATTTCTTCAATTAGTCCCGTAAACATAAAAACCTCCACATGTCATGCCCTGCTTTTGTAAACAAGAAGTATATCTTCACCAATCTGCTCTGTCCTTTTTAAAATAAATTTTTTCGCTTCATCAGGACTTTCCACACCCATTCCCTCTACAGGGCTTAAGGCGGAAGCTCCACCGAATATTTTAGGGGCAATATATACGTTAAGCTCATTTACGATTCCTGCCGTAAGGGCACTGTAATTCAATGTGCCTCCCCCTTCAAGTAATATGCCGTCTATGCCTTTTTCACCAAGCTTTATCATAAGCTCTTTTAAATCAAGCCCGTCTGCATTTCGGCTTACAGTAATAATTTCAATTCCATGGTTGCTTAATTGCTCTGCTTTTTGGCTTATATCCTTACATTCATCCGAAACTGCTACGATTGTTTTTACATCCTTTGCGGTATTAACAATATTGCTGTCCAAAGGTATCCTGAGACTGCTGTCACATATTATCCTTATTGGGTTTCTTCCTCTATCCATCCTGCATGTTAGCATTGGGTCATCTGCAAGAACAGTTCCTATACCTGCCATTATACCCATATATTCGTTTCTGCTTTCCGCAACCCGATATCTCGCCGCCTCACCTGTAATCCACTTACTTTTGCCGCTTCTTGTAGCAATTTTCCCATCTAATGTCATAGCATACTTCATTACAACATAAGGAGTATTTGTTGTAATATAATGAAAGAACACCTCATTCAGCTTATCGCATTCTTCTTTCATCATTTGTGTGTCAACAACAACCCCATGCTCCCGAAGATAGCTTATTCCCTTTCCACAAACCTTTGTATTCGGGTCATCCGAGCCCACATACACATGTGATATTCCATGATGGACAATCGCCTCCGTGCAAGGGGGCTGTTTTCCAAAATGACAGCATGGCTCAAGGGTAACATACATCTCGGCTCCCTTTGCATCCTCAGTTAGATTTGCAAATGCAGCCCTCTCAGCATGAAGCTCACCATATCTTGCATGATAGCCTTCACCGATTATCCTGCCCTCCTTAACAATAACTGCACCAACCAGCGGATTCGGGTTTACAGCTCCTATGCCCTTCTTTGCAAGCTCAATTGCACGCTGCATATATTTTTCATCAAACATACAAAACTCCTGCTAATATCTTTTATTTTTCTTTTTGTGATTCACAGCTTTTTGTTGATGGTGTATATACAGCCACCGGTATATCACTGATTTCTTTATATTGCGTATATACACCATCAACAAAAAGTGTCACAACAAAACAGCCCCGATAAATCGGGGCTGTAAAAAGCACAATGAAACTCTGCTCACTTCTTCCATCCAGACTATACTGTCGGCTTCGGAATTTCACCGAATCATGCCATAAGGCTCGCGGGCTATACCGCCGGTAGGGAATTTCACCCTGCCCCGAAGTATATATTTAATTTGTACTAATCCATCTTGCCAATGGACAAAAATCCATTTTCATTTGACCTGAGGAGGACGGAAAGTCCGATATTCTTCTTGGTATCCTCAGTTGCAACATATATTTCTCCCGTCTCAACAAGAGACCTTGCAATTTTTGTTACATTGTCCTTAAACATCATCAGCTCACGTCTGTCTCTTGAACTCAGCTTGAACATATACTGGTTTTTGGAGCTTATGAGAAGCACACTGTAGGTATGTACATTATTTTTAGTGTCTCTCATGCCCGAGCCTATCATACGTGAGTTTGCAATTATAATCTCCGCATTTTCATCCGGAAGATACTCTGAAAGAATAAGCTTGTATATCTTAAGGTAGCCTTCCTCATTGTCAGCGCTTACAGGCAGCTCCGCAACAGCAAATTCAACAACGGAATCAGCAAACTTAATTGTGCCGCCCTCATCATTTATGCTTGCCGTACATTCTTTTGGAACACACAGCCTGAAGAATTTGTTATCAATTATCTTTTCACCTTCGTCAGGCTCCATGATAACAAGGTCGTTAAACTTAAGCTCAAGCTTGTGCATACATATGATTGCTGAATCATCACCGGTCTCCGCTATCCCAATAAGCTCATCATAAAGCGCTCTTATTTCATCTGTAGTAGACGGCACAATATTAATAAGCACATCTATGGCAGGCACGTAAGCCATTTTTGCGCTTTGCAGATAAAGTGGTATTTTTTCGCTGTCACTTTCCAGTTTTTCAGCCTTATACTCAATAATCTTGAAAAGATTTTCCTTGTCAAAGCCGTCATAGCCATTATCGTATGCCTTCTCAAAATATTTTAAGCTCTTTATCTCACCATGATAATTTTCGTCATTTTCCTGGTGCTGATATATTTTAGCAAGCTCATATGCCGCCTGATAGCTTCCGAGTCCAAGAGCCTCATTAAATGCCTTTTCAATCTCATAGGAGTTAGCCATGTAAAATACCTGACTCTGCTTGTAAAGTGCTATCTTAAGTGCGGATGCTCCGCTTCCTGCCTCAACAGCCCTCTCCCATTTTTCAACCGAGCTTTGAAGGTCCTCGCCACCAAGCTCCTCAATATCCTTGATGTATGCCTCCGCCTCAAGAATACCGTTTGCAGCTGCCTCCTTGAAATACTGTAATGCCTTTACACCGTCACGCTTTGACCTTAAAACGCCATAGTAGTAAAGCCTTCCAAGATAAAATGCAACCCTCTTATGTCCAAGCCGGTGTGCATTTTCATACCAGTTTAATGCTTTCATGTAATCCTTAAGCTGCTGGTCATGTATATTTCCCAAAAGGAACGCAAGGTCAGGATCCTTTGTAGCATCAAAAAGCTGCTTTGCATAGCTTATTGTTTTCTCTATATCCTTGTATGGTGAATCTTCGTCAAAGTAAAGCTCAATAAGCAGGTAGCTTGCCTTTATGCTTCCAAGCTTAAGCGCCTGCTTTGCCGCAGCCATGGCACCTTCATAGTCCTCAAGGTAATAGCAGTAAACAGCCTCACTGTAATATTGATTTTCCTTACGATTAAGACTTTGGTCACTGACCATTGTAGGGTCAACAAACGCAAAGGAATTGGCAGTCTCAAAAATAATCTCCTCATACTGCTCTATAATATCCATAGTCGCACATATGAATTTCATACATGCAAGTCTTTTTCCCTGATAAAATGCAAACGTAACGATACCCTTTTCCATTTCCTTGTGGTAAAAGGTCGTACATATACCATCTGCATAATCCGTTATGTATGCCTTTAGCTGCAATTCCTCCTCAAAGGCATCGTTGCAGTATCTTAAATAGTTTTCAAGAGTTTTTTTGGAATCCCTTGGAATACTGTCGTAGGATACATACATGGCAAAATCCTTATATGTAAGACTTGGAGCGTAATACTCCTCATCAGTTTCTTCATTTATAGTCTTTACCCAGCCCTTAGGAAGCTTATGTATATATCCGTCCACCTGATTGTGCACGTATGTATACTGATACTGGAGTCTTGAAGCCTCGATAGCCTTGTAGCGCGGCTCCTTGCCCTTTTCCCTCCTTGACTCGGCAATCTGAGTATAAAGTTTGTCCTTCTCCTCAAACTCTATACTGTCCGTATGCTGGCTGGCATATTCAACCCTGTCATATGCGGATTTTGCCTTCGTATCGCCCATATCCGCAAGTCTCTTATACCACCTCATCGCCTTTTCGTAATCTATAGGAACAACAAAATCACTTTTGTTTCCATATTGGTCAATTCTGTTAAGTCCATTTTCATATATGCTTCCAAGATTCATATATGCTGCTTTTATACCGCATTCCGTTGCCTTCTCGAAATATGTAATCGCCTTAGAAAAATTCTGGATATCCAAAAGCATTTTAGCAAGCTTATAAATCATTTCCCCATCCTTGTTAAGATTTACAAGCTTCTCATAATATTTGCAAGCCTTATTCATATCAACGTCAACCAGACAGTTGCTGTACTTACCCGTCTCATAAAGCTGTCCCATAATCTTTAAAGCATCAATGCCAAATTGCTTATACTGCGGGTCCACGATTGCTATGTCAACTATTCTCTCAAGATTTTCAACGGCTTCCTCATGATTACCGTTTTCCATCTGATTTAAGGCTTTTTCATATTGAAGCTCAACATTGCTCTTATTTGATTTCTTTTTACCCCCTAATCCTGAAAGGAACGGGAGTTTACCAAAAAAATTGCTAAGCTTTCCCATACATTATCCTCCTTGAATTGTATATGCATACACATTAATTATTTTAACACAAAGAAGTATGTTATGCAAGGCTACCCGTCTCAATATACTTTATTATTGTATCAACAGCCTTGTCCTCATCCAAGCCCTCAGCCTCAACACCGAGCTCGTCTCCCCTGCCGAAATTAACGCTCATCATCCCCATAATGCTTTTGGCATTTATTCTTTTAGATTTATCAATTATATAAACCTTACTCTCAAACTGGCTTGCAATCTGCACCATCATTGCAACAGGCCTTGCCTCTGAATCTACAGGGAAGTTTACAACTGCCTTTTTGTTAATCATCTTATTTCCTCCTTAGCTCACTCGCTATTTCACTAATTTTTCTTAATCTATGATTTACGCCTGATTTACCCACAGGCGGATTTAACATTTCTCCAATCTCCCTGAGAGACATTTCCGGCTCATCAACCCTAAGCTCCGCAACCTTCCTTAAGCCTTCGGGCAGATATTTAAGCCCTTTTGTCTCCTCTATATATCTTATGTCCTCTATCTGCTTTACCGCTGCGCTTACCGTCTTATTTATGTTTGCTGTCTCGCAGTTTACCCTTCTGTTTACCGAGTTCCTCATGTCCTTTAAAATACGGACATTTTCCATATCCATAAGTGCGTTATGGGCTCCTATGATGTTGAGAAAATCCACTATCATGGATCCGTCTTTTAAATATACAACCTCATACTTCTTTCTTGTAACCCTTTTGGGGAAAAGCTGAAGCTGACCCATAATATACATTATAAGCTCCACACCCTGCTCATTTTCACATACAAGCTCCAAATGATATCCCTTATTGGGGTCTGTAAGAGAACCGCATGCGAGAAATGCACCTCTCATAAATGCCTGCTTGCAGCATGACCGCTCTACAAGCATATGGTCTGCACAAATGCTGCCGTCCTTACTTACAAGCTTTAATGCTTTTGCCGCTTCTTCTGAATTTATATCTATATTTAAAAGCCTTGCAAGCTTATTAATCTTTTTTTTGTTTTCCCTATCGTTTGATTTTACTTTATCACCATCACCTGACTGCAACGTAACCAAAGCACCCAGCTCCGCCAGTCTGCAATGTCTTGAGCTGCTTATATGCTCATAAAGCTCGGACTTTACCTGCGATGAAAAAGACATATTTTATTCCCCTTTTACAATTCTATCCTTAGTAATATCCCTATGATATATTCTGGCAGTATATGGCAATGTATCAAATCGTTTGTATAAATCGTTTACAACCGTCACTGACCTGTGCTTTCCGCCCGTACAGCCAACTGATACAACAAGCTGATTTTTTCCTTCTCTTTTATACATAGGAAGCGTAAATTTAATCATGTCAAAAAGCTTATCCATGAATATTCCATATTCCTCACAGTCCTTCACCATATCCGCAACGGCAGAGTCATTACCCGTAAGCGGGCGAAGCTCCGGCACATAATAAGGATTGGGTAGAAATCTTGCATCAAAAACCAAATCCGAATCTCTAGGAATACCGTATTTAAAGCCAAAGGACATGATCGTAATAATTATATTACTGTATGCCTCTCCCTTGACAAATATTTTTTCAAGCTCCGTGTTCAGCTCCCTTGTAAGGAGTGACGACGTATCTATAATATAATCGGCGTGTTGCTTTAAAAATTCAATCTTCCCTCTCTCTCTTTCTATGCCCTCATTTATGCGTCCGCCTCTTGAAAGAGGGTGTTTTCTTCTTGTTTCCTTATATCTTTTTACAAGTGCCTTCTCATTTGCTTCCAAAAAAAGTATTTCATAATTATAGTCGTGTCTTTTAAGCTCCTCAAGGCAAAGGGATAACTGTCCCAAGGCTTCTCCACTTCTTATGTCAATTCCTATGGCTACATTATCCACCTCAAGCTTATCATCATGGGAAATCTCCGCAAATTTCTCTATAAGCATAACAGGAAGGTTGTCAACACAAAAAAAACCTATATCCTCCAATTTTTTAAGTGCCGTAGACTTTCCGGCTCCACTCATCCCCGTAACTATAACAAATCTCATCCTACAATTTTAACCTCCGGCATAAGCTGTACCCCAAATTTTTCAAATACTTTATCCTGAACATCACCAATTAGTGCTTTAACATCATTACATGTTGCATTTCCACAGTTAATAACAAAGCCGCAGTGTTTTTCAGATACCATGGCATCTCCCACTCTGTAACCCTTTAGTCCTGTGTCTTCTATGAGCTTTCCTGCAAAATACCCTTCCGGTCTCTTAAAGGTTGACCCTGCACTGGGATATTCCAATGGCTGCTTTGACACTCTAAGCTGCTTAAGCCGTTCCATCTCTGTCTCAATTTCCATCCTGTCTCCCTTTTGAAGCTTAAGCTCTGCACCCACAACAACCATATCACTGCTTACAATGCTCTTTCTGTATCCAAAGCGCATCTCCTCACAGCTATATTTCTTTATATTTCCGTCAATGTCAAGAATATCAACATAGCTCACTATGTCCTTCATTTCTCCCCCATAAGCTCCCGCATTCATAACCATGGCTCCGCCTATGGTTCCCGGTATTCCTGCTGCAAATTCCATTCCATGCAGTTCATTATCCTTAGCCGTCACCGCTATCTTAGAGAGAAGCGCCCCTGCCATGGCATATATGCTCTCTCCGGTAACGCTTATATCGTTCATGGAATTATATATGTTAATTACTGCCCCATCATACCCATCATCGGAAAAAAGAACATTACTTCCGTTTCCTAATATATAATAAGGCATATGATTTTCACGGCAATAACAGATTATATCATAAATTTCGGTTGAATTTTTCGGTGTAAAGAAATATTTTGCCGCACCGCCTATGCGAAACGTTGTATGCTTCTTCAGCGGTTCCTCCTTGGTATAGCTTATTTTTTCAAAAATATTTCCACTCATATTTTACTCCAAATAAAAAAATCCATAATACATATAGTATGACACCCATACTATAATACATTATGGATTATTTTAATTCAATGTGAAAAACTAAACAATTTTAAGGAAATAATCCCTTTTACTTCGTTTATTTTAACAATTATGGGTTAAGAATTGCACATGCTCCTCCGTACATTCCCGCATCATTTCCAAGTGTTGCAAGAGTGAATTTTGTTTTTTTGCACGCATGGAATGCATATTCCTGAAAATACTTCTCAACCGTGTCAGTGATAATTTCTCCCGCCTTTGAAACACCTCCGCCTATTACAAATACCTCAGGGTCAACCACACATGCAATCTGTGCAAGCGCCCTTCCGAGACATTTACCATGATTTTCTACAAGCTGGGTTGCAAGCTCATCACCGTTTTTAGCCGCATCAAATATTTCCTTGGCAGAAACATATTGGAGGTTACGCAGGCTTGAAGGCTTTTCCGTATTATTTAAAGCAATATTTGCAGACCTTACAATACCTGTCGCCGACGTGTACTGCTCAAGACAGCCCTTGCGTCCGCAGCCGCAAACCTCGGATTCATCCTCATTTACCTGAATGTGTCCTATCTCACCGCCGGCTCCGTTTACGCCTGAAAGCATCCTACCGTTTATAATAATGCCTCCACCTACACCTGTTCCAAGCGTAACCATTACTATATTTCTGTAGCCTTTGCCACCGCCCTGCCACATTTCTCCAAGGGCTGCCATATTTGCGTCATTTCCGGCCTTTACAGGAAGTCCCGTTATGCCTGAAAGCTCATTTGCAACATTGAAAATGCCCCAGCCTAAATTTACACATTTTAATACAGTTCCGTCCTCCTTCACAGGTCCCGGAACACCCATTCCTATACCTGCCACATCCGACTTTGCAATATCCATTTTTGTCAGTTTCTTTTCTATGGACTTTGCAATATCGCCGAGAATATACATACCGCCCTCGTCAACTCTTGTAGTTATCTCCCATTTATCCATAAGGGTACCGTCAACGGAAAAAATACCTATTTTAACTGTTGTTCCTCCAAGGTCAACTCCAATAACATAATTTGCCATTTTTTATCCTCCTACTACAATATATTTATGGTATTATTTTGAATTTTTTGCAATATTTTGTGTAACTCTGTTATACAGCTCCTGTGCGGCATTATACCCCATCTTTTTCTGTCTGTGATTTACCGCTGCGGACTCTACTATAACCGCTATATTTCTTCCCGGACGGATAGGTATGGAATGGCTGACAACCTTATTGCCGAGGAACTCCGTATATTGATCCTCCAAGCCAAGTCTGTCGTAGTTTGCCTCCTTGTTCCATTCCTCCAAATTAATGACCAAATCAATATTTTTTGTATTTTTGACACACTCAACTCCAAACATTGTTTTTACGTCAATTATGCCTATTCCCCTAAGCTCGATAAAATGTCTCGTAATGTCAGGGGCGCCTCCCACAAGCGTTTCATCACTTACCTTTTTTATCTCCACAACATCATCGGACACAAGACGGTGTCCTCTCCTTATAAGCTCAAGGGCGGCTTCGCTTTTTCCTATTCCGCTGTCTCCCATAATCAGCACACCCTCGCCATATACATCAACCAAAACCGCATGTATTGAAATCCTTGGTGCCAGCTTAACATGGAGCCACTTTACTATCTCGTGAACAAACTCAGAGGTTGTCTCACATTTGTCCGTAAGTATGGGAATACCATGTCTCTTGCCCGCCTCAATAATAAAATCAAAGGGTGTTATATTTCTACAAAATATAAGGCATGGAATCTTGTATGCAAAGAGCTTGTCAAAAATTTCAACATTTTCCTCCTCCGTATGCATATTTGCTATATAGGCATATTCTACATTTCCGCAAATCTGCACCCTGGCGGCATCAAAATGCTCGAAAAAGCCTGCAAGCTGAACTGCCGGCCGATTCATATTAGGGTCCTTTATAAGTATTTTGTCTGTGTCAATTTCTGGTGTATGATTTACAAGCCTCATTTTCTCAATAAGCTCTGTCACTGTTACGCTGTATTCTTCCTCCATTTTATGCCTCCATACAAAAACTTAAAATCAAAAGGGCTGTCACATATCAAATCACATAATGTGACTACCAGATATTGCGGCAACCCTTTTCCTAAACAGGAACTTATCAACGCCCCTGTATTCATAGTCTGCTATTCTTCAGTTTCACTGGCAGTTTCCTCATACGCTTTAAGTATGAGTGACTGTATTTTTTCTCTGGTTTCTGAATTAATCGGATGAGCTATATCACGATACTCTCCGTCAGAAGCCTTTCTGCTCGGCATGGCAATGAATAACCCCTTTTCTCCCTCAATGACCTTAATGTCATGAACGACAAACTCATTGTCAATAGTAATGGATACTATCGCCTTCATCTTACCTTCTTTTGTAACCTTTCTTACTCTTACATCTGTAATCTGCATACACATCCCCCTTTAGTCATATACTTGTTTACAATGCGTACCTAAAGTTCTTTTCCACAATAACCTTGATATCATCCGGCTCACCTGTCCTGACCGTATTGGCACGAAGTGTATCCCTGCTCTCAACAATACAGTTTTCAATGTAACAGTTGTCACCGATATGAACGTCATTAAGTATAATGGAATTCTTAATCACGCAATTATTGCCAACATATACCTTCTTGAACAATATGGAATCTTCAACGGTTCCGTTTACAATACATCCGCTTGCAATCAGACTGTTATTTACCACTGCATCACTATTATATTTTGCAGGAGGTAAATCCTCAACCTTTGAATAAACCCCAGGATACTCCCTGAAGAAGTAGTCCCTGATGTCTTTTTTCAGGAAATCCATATTGGTCTTAAAGTATGACTCAACGCTTCCTATGTTTCTCCAATACGACTCCAGCTTGTAGGCATATATCTTCTTAACACTCTTGTATCTTACAAGAATGTCATTGACAAAATCACTTCGTCCCTCTGCAGCACAAGCTTCAAGAAGCTCAATAAGCTGTCTTCTTCTCACTACATAAACACCGATGGATGCAGTGTTTGTCTCAGCCACAAGAGGCTTTTCCTCAAAGCCGATAACCCTGTTGTCATCTGCAAGCTTTACAACACCGAACCTGTTTATGTCGTCATCTGTTGGCTCTATATCCTTGCATACTATGGTTATGTCTGCTCCTGTTGCAATATGCTCCTCAAGCACCTTATTATAATCCATCTTGTATACGGCATCACCTGACGCTATAACAACATATGGCTCATGTGCCGATTTAAGGAAATTAATATTTTGGTAAAGTGCATCTGCCGTGCCCTTATACCAATAGCTGTTTGTAGCCGTAATGGTCGGTGTAAATACATAAAGACCGCCCTGTTTTCTTCCGAAATCCCACCACTTTGCAGAATTAAGGTGTTCATTTAATGAACGTGAATTGTACTGTGTATATACGGCAACCTTCTGAATGTGTGAATTTGTCATATTTGACAAAGTGAAATCTATGGCTCTATAGCTTCCCACTATAGGCATTGCGGCAACCGCTCTCTTTGCCGACAAATCTCCCATTCTATTGCTTCCGCCGCCTGCTAAAATAATACCGACTGCTCTCATATCTACTCACCTGCCTTTATTATGCTTGAACCGCTCTTTAATAATCCGTCCGGATACTCGTCTATAGTTGTCTCGCCAAAGATTGCAACGTTTTTACCTATTCTTACTCCGGCAGGTATAGTTGAGTTTTCACCTACAGTTACAAGCCCATATGCGTAAATATGCGGTGCCAGCTCATTTGGAGCCTCATCTCCAACTCCCAGCTCAGCATTATCTCCCACAACAACATCCTCTGCAATAATTGCCTTGTCTATAACTGCGCCGTCACCTATTTTAACACCGTTCATAATAATTGAATTTTTTACTACGGCACCCTTGCCTATGGAAACGCCAGAGCCGACAACTGAATTTTCAATCTCTCCGTAAACCTCAGTACCCTCACCTACAATACTCTTTGTAACCGAACCTTCAGGTGCTATATACTGTGGAGGAAGAATATCACTCCTTGTGTATATTCTCCAGAATTCCTCGTAAAGATTGAATTCAGGTATAATGTCAACAAGCTCCATATTAGCCTCCCAATATGAGCCAAGAGTTCCTACATCCTTCCAGTAGCCCTTGTAATCATAAGCGCAAATCTTGCTTCCATGCTCATGACAATATGGAATGATGTGCTTGCCGAAATCACATTCCGGCTGATCCTTCATAACAACAAGTGCCTCCCGAAGAAGCTTCCAGTTGAAAATGTAAATTCCCATGGATGCCTTATTGCTTCTAGGATTTTCCGGTTTTTCCTCAAATTCCATAATGCAGCCCGACTCATCAGTGATAACCACACCGAATCTGCTTGCCTCTTCCATAGGAACCTGATATGTTGCAAGCGTAACGTCTGCCTTACTTGACTTATGAAAATCAAGCATATTCTCATAATCCATCTTATAGATATGGTCTCCCGATAAAATAAGCACATAATCAGGATTGTAATAATCAATATATTCCAAATTCTGATATATAGCATTGGCAGTACCCGTGTACCACTGACTGTTTGTACTTTTCTCGTAAGGTGGGAGCACAGTGACACCGCCTACGCTTCTATCCAAATCCCAAGGCATACCGATACCGATATGCTGATTAAGTCTTAAAGGCCTGTACTGTGTAAGGACACCCACAGTGTCAACTCCGGAATTAATACAGTTACTGAGTGGGAAGTCAATAATCTTGTATTTTCCTCCAAAAGCTACAGCCGGCTTAGCAAGCTTGGACGTCAAAACACCCAAACGGCTTCCTTGTCCACCTGCTAAAAGCATGGCTATCATTTCTTTTTTAATCATATAGTCACCCCTTTTTAGCATAATTTAGTTATATTATAACATTAATAGTAAATATTTGAAATAGTTTTTGTACAATTTTTCTATTTATTTTTGTACATTTTTTACACCTTTATGGCTATATTTTTCCCTGCCTCCAGCATTTTTTCCAAAAATGGCAGAAAGTCAACCTCAAGGCACGCAGCCACCTTAATATCATCCTTCTCCTGAAGCACTTCTCCAAGTCTTCCAACTGCGGCAGCCATCTTACTTTTGTCAACGTATGTTTTTTCTCTATTTATAAGCTGTTCGCAATTGTTGAAAACCTCTATCTCCCAGTTTATCCCCTGAATGACAAGATCAAACATTTCGTCTGTATCCTTTTTTCTGTCTTCCCGAAACTCTTTTATAACGTCCCGTGTGGCTTTCATTATATGCTCGCTGTAATCCACAAGCTGGGCAAGCGCCTCTTTTTGTAATTCAAGCTTATCAGCCATCTGATGTTCCTCCTGTTATTTACGATTCACCTTGTTATTGATATTGCTATCATCACCAAGCTCATCCCTTGAATGTACAATTCCTCTAAGTGTAAGTCCGATTCCTCCAAAAAAGGTCATTAGAATAAGAATCACCTCAAAGGCAGACATATACATTATGTGGAATTTCATGCTGAGTATAATTGAAATTATAAACAGTAAAAACAAAACTCCAAGTATAAGTCCCGTGACAAAGTTTGTATATACAATGTAGGCAACAAAGAAAATGCACATAAGCAGCATAAGGATTGCCGTCACATTCACTTCCTTGTACCTGTAGAAAAATGTAAAGGTTGAAACTCTTACATTAGACAAAAACAGCACTGCCCCCACAATTGTAAGCACTATGCCCAACAAAAAACTCATTAAGCTTTTCATATGTCCTCCTAAATAAAAACCCAAGAACCTATTATGCCTTAGGCTCATTCTTATCAACTGCTATTTCCGTAAGTGAAGATGCAAGTCCTGCAATGCTTGCAATCTCTGACGGAATAATAAGCTTTGTAGCCTTTCCGTCTGCCGCCTTAGAAAATGCCTCAAGGCTCTTAAGGGTAAGCACTGCAGTTTCAGGTGCAGCCTCATTTAAGAATTTTATACCGTCTGCATTTGCCCTCTGTACAGTTAAGATAGCCTGAGCCTCACCTTCAGCACGGCGGATTGTAGCCTCCTTTGTTGCCTCAGCGCGAAGAATTGCAGACTGTTTTTCCGCTTCTGCAGAAAGTATAAGCGATTCCTTTTGTCCCTCTGCACGAAGGATTGCGGATTTTTTCTCACCTTCTGCAATAAGAATCTGTTCACGTCTCTCACGCTCTGCCTTCATTTGCTTCTCCATAGCATCCTGAATAGCAGCCGGAGGAATGATATTCTTAAGCTCAACACGGTTAACCTTAATTCCCCAAGGGTCTGTTGCCACATCAAGAGTTGCCCTCATCTTTGTGTTTATTGTCTCTCTTGAGGTAAGTGTTTGGTCAAGCTCCAAATCACCGATTATATTTCTAAGCGTTGTTGCCGTAAGGTTCTCAATAGCCATGATAGGTCTCTCAACACCATATGCAAAAAGCTTAGGGTCGGTAATCTGAAAGAACACAACAGTATCGATACGCATGGTAACATTATCTTTCGTGATAACCGGCTGAGGTGCAAAATCCACAACCTGCTCCTTTAAGGATATGTTTTGTGCAACCTTTTCAACAATCGGCCACTTCATATGGAATCCTACCGACCATGTTGCCCGATAGGTTCCGAGTCTCTCAATAACATAAGCATGTGCCTGTGGTACAATTCTTATTGAGCTTGCTGCTCCAATAATTACAAGAAATACTAAAAATAAAATAAAAATCTGTCCGCCTGACATTGTTGACCCTCCTGATATTTTTGAAAATTATTTAAGCTTCCCTCTTTACAATCAGCTTAACTCCACTTATTGACACTACCGAAACCCTGCAGTCCTTCTCGATATTTTCTCCGTTTTCCGAACGTGCTGACCACTCCAGACCATTCAAGAAAACCGTTCCCTCAGATTTCAGGTTATCAATGGTGTTTGTTACTACTCCGATCATTCCTACAAGACCTTCAATATTTGTTTTTTCCGGCTGTCCCATCAAATGCTTTCTTGCCACCGGTGCCGTAAATACAAGAAATACAACAGAAATCACCGCAAAAGCCATAAGCTGTACACTTATACCTGCTCCAAGAAAAGCTGCAAGTGCCGCAGCCAAAGCTCCTATGGCAAACCATATGGTAGTAAGTCCAAGTGATATAATCTCAGCAACAATAAGTGCCGCTGACACAACCAACCATACTGCTGTCATTTAAAGACCTCCTCTCATTATTATTTGACGATAACCTCTTATCAAATCAAAAAATTAATTAAAACTGCATTTAGAAAAAGTATACCACAAACAGGTATACTTTTTCTACAACATAATATCTAAAATATTGTATTTTTTAATTAATTTTCCTTGTAATAATTTATCAGACAGCCTGAGAGTATTATGTCTCTCTCATCGTCAGTTAAATCACCAAGCTTAAGCTCAAGCTCCTTCATGCCCTTATTTACAACATAAGCCTTTATAATTTCGTTCTTGTTTATTATGGCAGTCCTTATTTCAGGTACAAATACATAATCATCAACCGCAAATTCAAAGTCCTCCTCAAGTACAAACGGAAGCATTCCCCAATTTATAAGGTTTGAGCGGTATCTTTTTGTAGCGTACTCCTTTGCAATATTCGCCCAGCCTCCAAGCACCTTCTGACATGAGGCAGCCTGCTCTCTTGCAGAGCCGTCTCCCGGCTTTACGGCAAATATCGTGCTACCGTATCCAAGATTTTTTCCCTTAACGTCAGGGTATTTTTCCTTTATTGTATGAACAATGTCATGAAGCTCATCACTTGTCTTGCAAAGGCAGCCACCTGCCTCACGCTCTTTTTCAACAGCTTGCACAGCCTTTGCACGTCCAACGTACATAGGGTCCTTTCTTGAAAGAGTAAACTCTGCAAGTCCCAAAGGATTTGACCTGAAGGAGGATGTTTCTCCCGAAGGAATAAGCTCATCTGTCGTTGTTACAGGGTCGTTTATAACTGAGGCAACCTTAAGTAAAAGATTATCCGTAAGGGCAATCATTTCCGGCCAGTCCTTTATGTTAGGTCCGAATTTTATCTCCACGGAGCTGTCTGCCTTTCCAACGCCGTTATATACTCTGTTTTCATATATGGTTTTGTCAAAGAAATATTTTGGTGATGTGTACTCTACATCCAAATCAGTTGCAGACGTAAGATAACCCTTATTTACTGCCGTTGCCGCAATTGAACGAGCGTCCATAAGCGCAACGGAGGATATCTGTCCATTTTGTATTTTTGAGCCTTCTCTGTTAGGGAAGTTTCTCGTTGAATGTCTTATGCTGAACGCATTGTTTGCCGGAGTGTCCCCTGCACCGAAGCACGGTCCGCAGAATGCAGTTTTTACAACGGCACCCGCTCCGATAAGGTCGGCAAGACGTCCATTTTTGGCAAGCTCCATGTAAATCGGCGTACTTGCAGGATATACGCTAAGTGTAAATTCATCCGAGCCAATATTGCGATCTCTTAAAATGTCTGCGGCATCAACAATATTTTCATAACCGCCTCCTGCACAGCCTGCAATAATTCCCTGCTCAACGTAAAGCCTTCCGTCCCTCACCTTATCCTTAAGCGTAAAGTCAACTTTTCCGTCAAGGGATACAAGCGCCTTCTTCTCAACATCACTAAGTATGTCCGTAAGATTTGCATTTAAATCCTCAATGGTATATACGTTGCTCGGGTGGAACGGCATTGCAATCATAGGCTTAATCTTTGAAAGATTAACGTATACAACTCCGTCGTAATATGCAACGTTACCCGGCTTCATTTCCTTATAACTCTCAGGTCTGTAATGTACGTCGTACCATCTCTTAATCTCATCATCCGTTTTCCAAATGGAGGAAAGGCATGTAGTTTCCGTAGTCATTACGTCAATACCGATTCTGAAATCCGCAGACAGCTTATCGATACCCGGACCCACAAATTCCATAACCTTGTTTTTAACATAACCGCAGTTAAAGGTTGCTCCAATAATTGCAAGCGCTACGTCCTGAGGTCCTACTCCCTTTGCAACCTCACCGTCAAGATATATGGCAACAACACCAGGCTTTGCCACATCATAGGTTCTCTTTAGAAGCTGCTTTGCAAGTTCTCCGCCTCCTTCTCCTATTGCCATTGTTCCAAGCGCACCGTATCTTGTATGGCTGTCAGAGCCAAGTATCATGGCGCCGCACTCTGCAAGCATCTCCCTTGCATACTGATGTATGACTGCCTGATGAGGAGGAACGTAAACGCCGCCGTATTTCTTGGCGCAGGAAAGTCCAAACATATGGTCATCCTCATTTATTGTTCCGCCTACCGCACAGAGGGAGTTGTGGCAGTTTGTGAGAACATAAGGTATAGGGAACTCAGTAAGTCCCGAAGCTCTCGCCGTCTGTATAATGCCCACAAACGTAATGTCATGGGATGTAAGCTTATCAAATTTTATTTTAAGCTGCTCCATATTTCCCGATGTATTATGCTTCTCTAATATGTCATAAGCCATTGTATTTTTTGCAGCTTCATCCTTTGAAATATTAATTCCTTTGTTTTTCAGTGTATGTTCGCCCTCGGAATCCGCCTTCACAAGCTCACTTCCGTTTAATAAATAGGCCCCCGTGTCATACAGTGTAATCATTTTATATCCTCCATTTCTTGACTTGAACGTCAGCCCATTGGAATTTTGCTTACAGCATATGTTCCGATTTACTTTGTAAATCGAGAACTCCAAGGGCTGACAATATTTAATACGACATAATATATTTTCTTGCATCATCAATGCTTTGATATTTGGAATTTTTTATATTGTATTCGCTTTGGTGTGCAAGTATAATCGTCCTCTGTGACATGTAATTTATCTCATCCGACTCAGCATAGTTTACATAATATGTGCCACCCATATCCTGACAGCTTGAAGTCTCTGAAAGGCTTTCTCCGTTATACTCCTTTAAGCTGTATTCCGTTCCCTCACTTCTTGTAAATGCCACAGGGAAAGTAATAAGATAACTGTCCCTGCAAAAGCTTATTACGTTTGCAAATCCCACATATTTCATGCTTGAGCCGTCATAGGTGTATATAAAACAGCCCACATAATCACGGTCAAGCTGTGATGAGTTGAACAGGAAGAGCTCTGCCACTCCGTTATCATCTATATCGTAAAGCAACACATTGTCAGGTTTATAGGAATCATACCTGTTTTCAAGTATATATGTGCCTGTTTCAGTACCCGTAAGGTCGGTTTTTAACCTTTCCTCATAGTTATCCATATAATTCAGATATGCAAGCTGCCAGCTTTCAAGCATTGCCTCCTTCATGGAATCAAGACTAAAGTCCTCGCCGTATACCTGCTCTATCTCCTCCATAAGCAGTGAGGCCTTTCCCTTTTCGCCTTTTCTTATAAGGGCATCAAGCTCCGCCTCATAATAGGGCTTGCCAAGGTCGTATGCCTCGTCATGAAGCGTCTGTATTTTGGATTTATAATTTTCATCCTTCGGATCAATCATAATGTCGCCGCATCCAATTATAACCTCAAGATACTTCTGCTCATTCCGCATAGCGACAAGCTCATCATATCTTTCCCTGTAAACGCTTACGCAAAGGGCATTGTGTGTTATAACACCTGAATAATCGTATGCTTTGTAAAATGAAGAATTGGTGATTATGGTTGCAAAGGCTATCATCTGCTCATAGGAAATCTCCTCCTTCAGAAAGGCATCGTACTTCTCATTGAGCATCTCTATCATTATCTGTTCCTTTTCCTCCACAAGCATTCGCTTTTGGGCATTTATGGACCGTTCATTTGCTTTGTGGGTAACGTCCACATTATGATTTTGTCTGGAATGCCAATATTCATACATGGCATCCTTAAGCTCGTTATGATTTAAATCGGGGCTGTATTTTTGAAATATTGCTCCCGTTTTATCTATGCTGTTTATAGCATCAAGGGAAGCAGCAGCCTCCAAAAATGTTCTGTCACCATCAATGTAGCGTTGGCACACCCACGCTCCGTAGGAATCCAAATAGCTCATAACCTCGTCCTTCTGCCTGTCATTAAGCTGTCCGAAGCACTCGCTCGCCTCCTGCCATCTTCCTGCTTCTATGTTGTCAAAAACTCGCCTTACCCGATAATAAGGGGTTAGAAAAACTATGCTTAAGACAAGCTCCAACGCAATAAGCACAAAGGATATGATAATGATCCTTCTCCATGTTTTCTTCATTATTCACCCTCCTTTGCTTCCGCATCCGAAGGAGATGCATCTGTATCCGTCATAAGCTCCAGCATATCACTCATCTCATATGCGTCCGAAGCAGATGATATCTGCGGGTAATTCAAAGAATAATGCTCACCGTTCTTGTCATAGTACGGATTAAACACCATAAAATAAACGCACAAACCTATAAGCACAAATCCCAAAACGGCCAGCGTAAGAAATAATATTCCTGCCGCCTTAAGTCCCTTTGACGCTTTCTCATTTTCATTTTTCTTTGGCTTGTCAGCCTTTTTGTCAGACTTATTTTCTGACTTTGGAGCTTCTACCGTTACCCAGCCGTCATCCTCCGAAGCTTCATCCGTAATATCTTTACCTTTACCTGCGATGTCAGCAGTCTCCGGACTAATTTCACCGGCATCTGTTTCGACAGCATCAGCGCCTCCACCGATATCCTTGGTTATCTTATCAAGCATCGCCGTTATGTCATCTATATTAAATTCTTCGTTGTTTTCATGAGCAATTTCTTCACCGAGAGGCTTTCCGCAAATTTTGCAGACCTGCTCTTCATCAGAATAAATTATCCCACAGCATTTTTTACTCATTTTTATCTCCCATTATAAGTTTATCAGTAACAAACTTTCCTATTCAAATAAAAAATCCATACTATTATAACAATTTCAAAAGCCATTATCAAGAAATATGTGTTTTTTATTGTATAAATATGTGTTTTTTTATCTGTTTTTTTGTTTTACGGTATTTACTTTTTTCCTTGTAATGATATAATGAACGCATAAATGCGAACGCAGGTCCTTGAACATTCGATTACGGCTTGCAGTCAATCGAATGTTCAAGGACTTATGTGAGTGTAACGAACACCAAAAAACCAAAGGTTTTGAGGTGAGCATTTATGCAAAATGTATATTTCTCAAGGGAGTAATTATATGAAAAAAAATATTGAAATCAGATGGCACGGACGTGGCGGACAGGGTGCAAAAACTGCTGCCTTGCTGCTTGCTGACGTTGCCTTTTCCACAGGCATGCATGTTCAGGGCTTTCCTGAATACGGTCCTGAGCGTATGGGTGCACCCATAACGGCATACAACCGTATAGGTGACGAACCCATAAGGGTTCATTCCAACATTTATGAGCCTGACTATGTAGTTGTCGTTGATGAAACCCTCCTTCATTCCGTTGATGTTACAAATGGTCTTAAGAAGGAAGGCGGTATTGTCATAAACACAACAAAGTCTAAGGAAGAAATTATACCCCTGTTAAAGGGCTACGAGGGTAACGTTTACATAATTGATGCCCACAAGGTTTCCATGGCAACTCTCGGAAAATATTTTCCTAATTCTCCGATGCTTGCGGCAATCGTCAAAATTTCAGGGGTTATAGACAAGGAAACTTTCTTGTCACACATGGAGGCTTCCTACATGCACAAATTTGCAAAGAAACCTGAGGTTATCGAAGGAAACATGAACGCTTTAAAAATGGCTTTTGAGGAGGTGAACTAATGTCAAAGGCAACAGATATAACAAAAATAAATGAACACAGTCCTTATTATGACATTACACCGGGAGACCAGATTTACGGCGGAGGCGGTTCAAAAAAATTCAACACGGGAGAATGGCGTACACAGACTCCTGTCATAGATTGGGATAAATGTACCCAGTGTCTTCTCTGTACTCCCGTTTGTCCTGACAGCTCAATACCTGTCTCAAACGGAAGACGTGAGGATTTTGATTACGATCACTGCAAAGGCTGCGGTATATGCGAAAAGGCATGCAGCTTTGGAGCAATCACAATGAAGGAGGGAATGTAATATGTCTATTCGTGAAAGAATGTCCGGAAACGAAGCCGTGGCATATGCCATCAAGCAGATTAATCCTGATGTCATGCCTGCATTTCCAATTACCCCTTCAACGGAGATACCACAGATGGTATCAACCTTTATAGCAAACGGTGAAATTGACACGGAATTTATTCCTGTGGAGTCAGAGCACAGCTCAATGAGTGCAACAATGGGTGCAAATGCGGCAGGTGCACGTGCCCTTACTGCTACCTCCTCATGCGGTCTTGCATACATGTGGGAGCTTTTATATGTTGCTGCATCAGACAGACTTCCCGTTGTGCTGGCTCTTGTAAACAGAGCCCTTACAGGACCAATAAACATAAACTGCGACCACTCAGACAGCATGGGTGCAAGAGATGCAGGCTGGATACAGATTTATGCCGAAAACAATCAGGAGGCATACGATAATTTTATACAGACATTCCGAATTGCGGAACACCCTGACGTAAGACTTCCTCTTATGGCATGTCAGGATGGCTTTATCACAAGCCACGCAGTTGAAAATATTGAGCTTATAGAAGATGATAAGGTAAAGGCATTTGCAGGTGAATATCACCCTGAGAATTATCTTCTGAATCCTGATATGCCTATGGCAGTAGGTCCTTATGCAAATTCTCCGTTTTATATGGAAACGAAAATGAATCAGCGTCTTGCAATGGAAAATGCCAAGAAGGTCATACTTGAAATTGCAGATGAATTTGAAAAAATATCAGGCAGAAAATACGGTTTCTTTGAGGAGTACAAGCTTGAGGATGCCGACTATGCAATCGTTATTATCGGCTCGGCAGCAGGCACAACAAAGGACGCAATTGACGAGCTGCGTGAGCAGGGTATAAAAGCAGGACTTCTGAAAATAAGAGTGTTCCGCCCATTTCCGGGTGAAGAAATGGCAAAGGCTCTTTCGCATGTAAAAGCCATCGCCATTATGGACAGGGCAGAGAGCTTTTCGGCATGCGGCGGTCCAATCGGCTCAGAGCTTAAAGCTGCACTGTTTGATTTTAAGTTTTCAGGTATCGCCGTCAATTACTTCTACGGCATAGGCGGACGTGATTACACCGTTACGGAAGCAAAGGTTGTATATTCCGACCTTATTGCTTACACGGACGGCAGCAAACCTGTAGAAAATTATAAATATATCGGTCTTAGAAAGTAAACGGAGGAAAACGAGATGGCATTTAATTTTAAAGAAGTTATGAATAAACCGGAACGTCTCGCTCCGGGACACAGAATGTGTGCAGGCTGCGGCGCCACAATTGCAGTAAGAACGGTTCTTCGTGCACTTAAGCCTGAGGACAAGGCTGTAATCGGCAATGCAACAGGATGTCTTGAGGTATCCTCCTTCATGTACCCTTACACAGCATGGGAGGACAGCTATATACACAATACCTTTGAAAATGCAGGTGCTACCCTTTCAGGTGTTGAAACAGCCTACAATGCGCTTAAGAAAAGAGGAAGGCTTAAGGAAAACTACAAATTCATTACCTTCGGCGGTGACGGCGGAACCTACGATATCGGTTTTCAGTCACTTTCAGGGGCAATGGAAAGAAACCACGATTTAGTATATGTGTGCTACGACAATGGAGCATACATGAATACAGGCATACAGCGTTCATCCGCAACTCCAATGTATGCGGATACAACCACAACTCCCGTCGGAAGTCAGTCAAATGGTAAAATGCAAAACCGCAAGGATCTTGCGGCAATCATTGCAAGCCATGACGTTCCTTATGTTGCACAGTCAACACTTATCGGGACAATGAAGGATTTATACGAAAAGTCGGAAAAAGCCATATATACTCCGGGTGCCGCATTCTTAAATGTTATGGCTCCATGCCCACGAGGCTGGAGATATGATGCTGCCGATATTATGAAGATATGCAAGCTTGCAGTAGAAACCTGCTACTGGCCTCTTTTTGAGGTTGTTGAAGGTAAATGGATTCTAAACTATGAGCCAAAGAAAAAACTTCCGATTGAGGACTTCCTTAAATCACAGGGTCGCTTCAAGCACCTTTTCAAGCCTGATACTGAACAGCTTCTTGTTCAGTATCAGGAGGAAGTTGACAGACGTTGGGAAGATTTGCTGTTTAAATGCTCAAAATAAGTTAATACCGAGGTGCTCGAGTTGGTGTGGGATAGTTTGTATAGGTAGCTGAAAAACTCGCTCCCGCTCGTCTCAGACGTAACGGTACTAAAAATTGCCGGCTTAAATATCCTTATATAAAACGGGGATATCTTAAGCCGGCAATTTAAGTACCGACGTCTTCAAACGGTTTTTCAGCTACCTATACAAACTATCCCAAACACCAACTCTTAGTACCACTACGTCTAAAACGAGCGAAAGCATGTTTTTCATTACTGTATAGACCCAATTAACTATCTCATAGGCTGTTTATTATATCCGAAATATTTTTATCTATCGCCCTTGCCGTATTGCCACTGTTGCCACCGCTTACATGTATTCCTATGGCATAAGGTGTACCGTCTATGTAATAGATTAAAGGAGAACCGCTGTTACCCCCTGAGGTATCTATGCTGTAATTTAACAGTTTTTCTGCCTCAACGTAGGAGGTTATTTCCCCTATTTCCGTATACATATCCGCTGTCGCAACATCTCTGACCTCCATCGGAAATCCTGCAACCTCCCCATCATTTCCTGTCACATTAGGGGATGTACTTTCATCCATTCTCATAAAATTCATATAATGTGCGGTCTCCCCCGACTTCACTGATACCTTTGCCACCGCCCAATCATATTTATCTGAGTTGTCTGACTGAAACTGCGACGCAATCTGAGCATCATATACTTGATGCAAATCTCCGTTCCTATCCACAACATAAACGGTGTCACAATATTTGTTTGCATCATGGTCATAAATGTTATGTCCTGCCGTCAGCATTATATTAGACTTTACCATAAATCCTGTGCCTCTGTACTCTACACCATCCACAACTATAAGCAGACGCACTATGGCATTATACGGCTCAGTCGAAGTGTCAGCAACCATTGTTCTGTTGTCACTTCCTCCTATTACCGCCCCTAATTTTTGCGTCATATTATGGGTCTGACGAACCGGCAGCTTAAGGTACTCCTCCATATCAATTCTAGGCATAACTTTCCTCCTTCATTTGGAACATTGCCGTCACACATGATAAAACATGTATGACGGCTGTTCTTCAACATGCTGCAATATACCTGCCGGAATCTATTAGATGCGGCTCCACTTTCCGTCTTTGTACAAAACAGTGTCGGAGCTCTTTCCTGTAAGATCAATCTCTATAAATTTACTTTTCATTTTTGAAAACATTGTAGCTGTCTCCACATCTGCCTGAAACCATATGCGTACCTTCTCCACAGGCTCATAGCTGCTATCTCCCAAAATAACCTCCTCTTTGGACACATATATAGGCGTTGTTTCCAGGTTTCCCTTGTCATTTACTGACGACTGAGATATAACCACATGTATCTTGTCATACTCATTTTCCACGTTGATAGAATTCTCATCACCGCCGGTAACAGGGGCAGATAAATGACCATCCTCATCTATCGTTGTCTTTTCTCCAAGCCCGATACGCTGAGTATTCGTGTTAGTCACAACCTTAACGTTGTCCTCAAATGTATTCGTTCCGCTAATCTGATATTCAGGTGTCCATGTAAACGTGTTATTTTCAAGATACTTTTTCATAGACTTCCAAATAACATTATAGTCTTCATTTCCCACCTTTTTTGCAAAGCAAAGAGCATATTTCGAATGCTTAAGGTCTTTTAATTCAGCCTCGTCAATCTTGACTGTAATGCTCTTTGCGGTAGCATCCAGCATAGACTTTAATTGCCTTGTGTCCTTTAAAAAATCTGAATGGTTTTTTTCCAAAACCATCTTGTCTAAATTCATACTCATTGTAAATCCTCCTTAATATTTTATTTAATTTAAAAGCCTGACGTCATTGCTCTCACTTTTAATCCGATAAATCGAACATGTGTTCAATTATTTTTTTGCCATTTTCCATCCGCATATGTAAGTACAACTGTATCCGCCCCCATTGAAGCATCTATGAAAGCATCCATATACGTGCTTCTTCCCGACATTCTTTTTTCACTAATGAAGTCCGTAAAATATGTACCCACCTTTGCAAACTGCTGGAACCAAATCCGAATCTTATTCTCCGGTTCCATTGTAAAGCTTCCCTTTATTGAAGCGTACGGTGATACAAATGCATACCGCATGCTTTCATCTGTTCCATATTTCACCTTTCGCCCAAATCCCGGATAAATGCTGCCATAATCGTTTACAATCTCCAGCCTGTCCGAATACTGTCCCTCCACCGGACTCCCAAAAAAGCCGAACTCATTTACTGTAATCCGCTGCCCCAGTTCAATACTCTTAACATCTGACGAAGCATCTATGACCTCGCCATTCTCCAGTGACTTACAAAAAAACACTACATATTCATCCTCC
Organism: uncultured Bacteroides sp.; assembly: GCA_964635615.1. Lineage (GTDB taxonomy): Bacteria > Bacillota > Clostridia > Lachnospirales > Lachnospiraceae > Coprococcus_C. The sequence continues at coordinate 15,214 of CAZWNL010000015.1, read as the reverse complement.
ACCTTAAATGTGTTGGAGGAGAAATACTCATCTGTCCCTATACACACCACATCAAAGCCTATGCTCTTTTCTCTAAATGCCAGACACAGATTGTATTTGTTTGTCTTTAATGTTTTTAAATCATTGTCTGATATATTTACCTTAATATTTGCCATTGCAGTTACCTGTGCGATGTATTTAAAATAAAATACATATGTACGCTCCTTTCCTATTTAATTTATCAGGCAATTTCGAAGCTCCGTTTTTGCCATCGTCCGCTGTACAATATGGACAAATCAACGCAGCCTTTCCTGCCGTGAACAGCTCTACAATTTATAGCCCTATTACCTAAAATCCCCTGTAACATTTAGGTCTAAAACAAAATAACGGTATTTCCCGATAACACATCATCTCCCCAACAGCTTGAAACAGCAGACCTATTCCGTTACATAAATAAAGCAATAAAATAATTTAAAATAAAACTGCTCATATAATTAATCCGTCTATACGAATATATGTTCGATATTGTAGTTAAAAAAAAATATAAAATTATCGATTGACATTTTTTTGCAGTCCTGTTAATATGATTATAGAACATTTGTTCGTATCATTCAAGAGCAAATTTTCATTTCCCGATAATTCTACACATTCCTCCTAATTGCTTATATAAGGAGGATTTACAAATGGATTATTCAATATGGATTAACAACGAGAAAATTCCTGTAAGCGAGGATGTTTACAGGGTATACTGGAAAGGTGCACGGAAGGAGCGATATTTTTCGGAGGGTGATATGCACAATCATGTGTTTTCATATGATGCCCTTGACACGGAGGACATAAACGGAGAGGATATTTTTTCCAATACTCAGGACGTTCCCATAGACGAACAGGTCATTTTGAAGCTTGAGAAGCAGCAGCTTTACAAAGCCATAGAAAAGCTGCCTCCTAAAGATTATATGATTATCTACAGTTTATATTTTCGCAGGGTTTCCTTAAGAAAGCTTTCAGATGAGTTAGGGCTTGCCCCATCAACCCTGCATTACAGGCATCATGCCATTTTAAAAAGGCTTAAGGGGTATATGGTTGCTGAGGGTTATTCCTCTCACATGCCATAATCAGGCTTTCTTTTTTACTGCTTGATTTACAGGTGATGTTTTCGTATATGGCAGTTCAACCTTTTTCTAAAGGATGCAGGCTGCCATATACATAAGCTACCATATACACTTCGACTATTTTCTTTTCTTAATTTTATGTTTTTTCAAATAAAAATGTAGCACCAGCTTTTCGGGGATACGTTTTAATACTATCTGTATTTCCTCATGCTTTGCGATGGGTTGCACAAGTATGCTTCTTATATGTGCGTTGTTTGCTCCCCATATGTCAGTAAAAAGCTGATCACCCACAAACAGAGTATTGTCCTTGTTGGTCCCCATCATTTCCATAGCCTTGTTGTAGCTTTTTTTAAGTGGCTTACCCGCCTTATATATATACTGTGCACCTGCCTTGGCATTAAAATCTGCCACACGCTTTTCATCGTTATTGGATAAAAAACACATGGAGTAACCAAGGGCTTTCAGCTTTTCCATAAGCCTTGCCGCCCTCTCATCACACGGAGCATCATGCTCCACAAGGGTGTTATCTATGTCAAAAATCACGCCTCTATAGCCTTTATTATAATATGTTTCAAAATTTATTGAGTATGTTGAATCATAATATTCCGTCGGGTAAAATATTTTAAACATGATCTTTTCCTCTCTGATATAATAATATTTTGTCAATTGCGAAGCTCCCTATTTTGATAAGCCAATTGTGCAATGCCGCCAATACATTTCATCATTCATGAAAAAAACTATAAATAGCTCTTGCCACACTTTCAGGTATTCCCTCAAGCTCCGACAGTTCGCTCACGGACGCATTCTTTATATTTTCCACGCTTTGAAAATGCTTCATTAAAAGCTTTCTCCTTGCGGCTCCAACTCCCGGTATATCATCCAATATGGATTTTACCTGATTGGCATTCCGAAGCTGTCTGTGGTACTCAATTGCAAAGCGGTGCGCCTCGTCCTGAAGTGCAGTAACCATGTGCATTGCCTCGCTGCCTCTCTTAAACTCCACTTCCCTGTTATTGTAGTAAAGCGCTCTCGTCCTATGGTTATCGTCCTTAACCATTCCGCACACAGGTATGGAGAGTCCCAAACTGTCAAGCACCATAAGTGCCACATTTACCTGTCCCTTTCCACCGTCCATCATAATGACATCAGGAAGCACATCAAGCTTTTCATCAGTAAATCTCCTGCTGAGAACCTCCTTCATGGAGGCATAGTCGTCAGGTCCCGTGACAGTTCTAAGCCTGAATTTTCTGTAGCCGTTACGTTTTGGCTTTCCCTTTTCAAACACTACCATAGAGGCAACAGAGAGCGTTCCTGAAATATTGGATATATCAAAAGCCTCCATCCTGTCCGCAGTAGGTATTCCAAGCACCTCCGCAATCTCCCTTGCCGCTCCTGCCGTCCGTTTTTCCTGCCTTTTTATGCGTTCCATATCCTGCTTCAAAACAAGTGCTGCATTGTCTCGTGCCAGAGATACCATTTTACTTTTATCCCCCTTTTGGGGAACGCATATTCTTACATGGCTTCCTTTTCTTTTCGTGAGATATTCTTCCATAACCTCACAGTCATCAACGGCAGCCTGTACAACAATTTCCTTTGGAAGATACGGCGTACCTGTATAAAACTGCTTTATAAATGTTCCAAGAATCTCACCTGGCGCATCCTCGGCAGTTCCATTCATATGATGATTTTCCCTGCCTAAAAGCTTGCCGTCACGAACAAAGAATATTGTGACAACAACATCATTTTCATTTGCAGCATAGGCGATAATATCCCTATCATCATTTCCAAGGGAATCAACCTTCTGCTTATCGGCTATACACCTTATGCTTTCAAGCAAATCACGGCATTCAGCGGCTTTTTCAAATTCAAGCTCCTCGGAGTATTTCTTCATGTCAGCATTAATTTTGCTTACTATGTCCTTATGATTGCCATTTAAAAATGCAATTGCCTCATCTATTCTTTTTCGGTATTCCTCTGCCGATACATAAGCATTGCAGGGTGCCATGCACTGTCCAATCTGATAATAAAGACACGGCCGGTCCTTCCCTGTCTCCTGAGGCAGCCTTTTATTACAGGTTCTAAGCTTAAACAATTTATTCAGGAGCTCTATTGTATCCTTTACCGCTTTGCCGTTTGTATACGGTCCGAAATACTTTGACTTGTCCCTTTTCATTGTATGACTATATATAAGCCTTGGATACTCCTCCTCAAGCGTAACCCGTATATATGGATATCCCTTATCATCCGTCATCATTGTATTGTATTTTGGGCGATGTTCCTTTATAAGGTTACATTCAAGTATGAGTGCCTCCATCTCCGAGGAGGTTACAATATATTCAAAATAGTTAATCTGCTCAACCATCTTAACTATTTTAGGTGAATTATTGTGTCCATGACCTGTTCGGAAATACTGCCTTACCCTGTTGTGCAGATTTATTGCCTTGCCAACATATAAAATATTATCCGATTTGTCATGCATTATATATACCCCCGGAGAATTGGGGAGCTTCTTTAATTCCGCTTCAATATCAAAGTTTAACTTTTCTTCCATTACTGCCTCCGCAATCACCTAAAGCTTTAAAGAAAGAAAGGAGGTATCCCTATAAGAATACCTCCAATTATAATAAAGGTTTTTTTGTGTCTATTTAAAGAAGATCAACTCTAAGCTTCTTAATAACCTGAAGTGTCTTTGCCCTAAGCTCCTCTGCCTCATACAGGGAAAGCATGGTACTCTTGTCAAGCTTAGCATCCACTATAACCTCAAGCCAGTCATTGATATATGATTTTACATATTCAACATTCTCGTCTGACTTATCCTTAAGTGCAACAATAATGTTTTCTATACTCTCAATAATGGAAGGTGATGCTATAGTGTTGGTTACAGGTGCCTGACTTCCCTCGTCAGAAAGCTCTATAACCTTGCCGGTCTTAGTGATAATGACCTTCTTGTTAGGTGCAGCTGCCGGCTTGGCTGAGGACGCCTTCTTATCCAAAAGCTTTTCAGCAACCTTTATAAGACATGCCACACTGTAGGTACACTCTTCAGGAGTCTGTGTTGCATTTTCCTTTCCCTCATGCTGGAACCAAAGCCATTCGGATTTAAGGAGCATCTCCTCAATCTTAGTATCTGACAGCAACCTCTTAAGATCAGCATCCATGGCAGGCGCTGAATTCTTTCCGAAAAGCTTTCCACCCGTCTGTACCTCTGCCTTCTTATACTTTGCAGGAACCTGAATATCGGCATATGTCTTAATAAGATATTTCTCTGCCCTCTTAGGGTCGTAATCGCTGTTTATTATGTTCACCCTGCCACTGTTAAGTCCATTTACAATCATGTCCTCAGCAGCCATAAATACAAGTGCTTTCTGTCTGTCGTCAATAAGCTTCTTTATCTCATAGTTCGTCTTTGACTTCTCAACGATTGAATTTTTTCTAACCTTAAATGCCTTAATCTTCTCCTTAACGCTGAAGAACAGCTTAAGCATTGTAGGATTTGCATTTACATAGTTTCCAATCCATGTAAGCTCAACATACTGATGCTCAATTTTATTTGAAATTTCATATACGTTATATCCGTCAAATATTACATTGAGGGTTGTATACAAAAGCTCAAGTATCTCGTATTTTTCCTCCCATGAACGGCTTGACAAATCTTGATTTACAAGCTCCTTAATGCCACACTCGTAGAATACGAGGTTATACTCATAAAGTCCCTCAAATATATTAGCCTTGTCACGAAGTGCCGCTCCTGCACCGAGTATCTGAAGATTTTTCTTCATATCAGGCTCATTCTCAATGTACTGATATACCTTCTTGACAAAGCCTGAAACCTCGCCAATAAGAGAATCTATACGTTTGTTGTAAATCTCCTGCTTTGAAATGGCATTTATAACGCTTCTGCTGAGTACGGTTGTATTCTGTGGTGAGTTTGTATTTCTGATAAGCTCCTTGAAGCTCTCATAAACCGCCATGTTGTCAATAGGAATGTACTCCGCATTAAGCCCATAAAACTCAAAAGCTTTATTGAAATCCTTATTGCTTATGTATGTATTGAATAATCCTATACTGAATTGTATCTTGTAGTCATTGCCAACATGCGGATCCTCAACAACATAGTCGAACAGCACCTCAAGATTATTCATGTATGCATCGGCATTTGGACCCTCAGCAGGTATCCCCATTTCCATGATAACATTTATCAAATCGAGATAACCCATCATTGCCTTGTCATAGTTTTTAGGTCTGTCATCATCCTCCAGTATCTGATAGCTTACATTAATAAGAAGAGGCGCGATCCTGTCTCCAATAAGTTTCATAGCATCCGAAAAGCGCTCTCTCTGATACAAATATATAAGCCATATACTGTATCTGTATAATCCGGAGGTGCTTATAGGCGCATCAACATCCGATGGGTCAATATCACCATACACAAATCTGAAAAGAGGTTCAATCCACTCCTCTATTTCATATCTGCCCGTTGCTTTAATGTTCTCGTCAACAAACTCTCCAAGCTCATACAGCTTGCTGCACTGTGCCTTAACATCCTCGTCTACCATCATGTTTGCCAGGTCAAAGTTACTGTCCTTTAAATAGTCAATTACCAATGCATAAAAGCCATCCTCAACCTGCTCATTCAAAAATCTTATGAGCAAGCCCTTATTGTTAGATGCTGCGATTGATAAAACATTGTTATCTGAACCAGATGTAATGTTTGCTGGTAAAGCCATAGGTTACTTACCCCCTTATCAATTCTATAATAATCTAGGCTTATTCTATACCAAAATCCTGCAAGGTGTCAATAAACTTTTTGTAACTTTCACATAATCAGCATTATGCATAATGCACAATAATTTTTTCACAACTTCAAAGTTTATTTTTGTTAATTTTGTATATCAAAGCCTGCCAATCTAAGAATTTCCCTCGCATTTGTAGTTGTACACCTGCCCGATTTTATTTTGTAATCAAATCTTAGCTGACTCTCCTCATAGTATTCCTCAAAGTGGTAATTTTCTGCCTCATGTCCTGCTTTGTTTTTCAACGTACAAAGTTCAAAATCATGAGTTGACACAACTGTGATACAATTACTATCCCCAAGGCTTGTAATAACATGCTTTGCACCCACGATACGGTCAGCAGAATTTGTACCCTTAAATATTTCATCAATGAGGCATATCATCGGAAGCTTCTGCTTTTTAAATTCTGCCATAGCCTTTATGCGCAATATTTCTGCATAAAAGGTTGATATCCCCCCTGCAATATCATCCGTTATCCTCATGGAGGTAAATATTTTCATCCTGCCTGCCGAAAGCCTTTCAGCACAAACAGGCGCTCCTATATATGCCAATACAAGATTTATTGCTATTGTTCTTAAAAATGTTGTTTTTCCTGACATATTTGAACCTGTAATTATTGTTACTCCGTCCTTAAGTGATATTGAATTTGCCACTGCGTCATCAGGCTTTATAAGAGGATGGTATAGATTTTTTCCATCCAAATAAACATTTGATTCATTTTCAATATGAGCATAACCGCATTTTCTTACATTTCCGATTACGGAAAAGCTCAGGAGCATTTCAAGCTCTGCAATTACATCAAAGCAAAGGCCCATTGCTCCACCATATCTTTTTTTCCATCTTGAAACCAGCATCGCAAGCATGTAATCCCACAGCACAAATCCGCTTAAAATCTGATGAACAAGAGGATTGAAGGAAATATTATAAGCCTGAGCTATTTTATCAAGCTGTTTAAAGCCTTGTGCTGCACCGGTGTCCTTTGCAACGGTTTGCTGAAGTTTTTTTAAATATTCCGCTTTAAACTCCTGCTGACTTAATAACTCCAGCATGCTTTTGTAGCCCTCCACAACATTATTCATGGCAACAGCAGGGGACATAACCTTATCAATAACGGATTTTGTAATATATGTGAAAGATAAGTTGAAAATAAAGCCTGCAAGGGGCAGTCCGTAATTTACAATCCCGGATATCCCAAGCACTAAAAACACAAGCTCCATCAAAGGCAGTATAATCATAAAAATCTTACACCATGAAGGAAGCAGCCCGGCTTCTTTATCACCGCAATATTTCTTAAATTCCTGAATGTCCGGCTTCTTTTTTATCTTTTCAACAATTATGCCCGCTGTCTCAAAATCCAATGCAAAATCTTTTTTTTCTGAAAGCTCGGCTATGGCGCTGCTTCTTTCGGCATGTATTACACCGGGCGTTTTTAGCTTTAGCTCGTCGCTAAAATACTTCTTTCCAAGCTCCGTGTGACATACGTTTATCATCTGATAAAGAGAGTTTGGTCCAAGTAAATCCACATCATGGGCAACAACATCCTCTGCCGTCAAAAACTGTTCTCCATTGTCAGTAAATTTTCTCCAACCTTCTCCAAATCTCTCAACATATCTCTCTGCCGACAAAAGGGTACCGCCTACATACTCCATTTTTGCATAAATCTTATTGTGCCTGTATATAAGGTATAAAAAAAACACAAATACGGCAGTCCCAAAAACAACTGCAATAATGTGTTTGTCTCCAACGCCAATTAACATAAGTATAAGTGCAATTAAAAAGCTTACCATTCTCATTGTTGAGATAGCGGAAAAGCTCTTCTCAAGGTTTTTCCATTCCTCCTTAAGGCGAGACGCTAAATCGCTGTAATATTTATATTCCTGTTCCATCTGCATATATTTTGCCTTTCAAAAAATTCACATACCTTCGCAGTGCTCCTCGCACAGTGCACAGCGATGTACTTTTACCTTCGCAGTGCTCCTCGCCTGACGGCTCGGTCACGGGCGTTCGCCCTATGTTCATTCGCAAAACAACATTATTTTGAGAATAAATTCTCAATAATGTTGTTTTTCTCATTCACGCACTGCTCATTGCTATCGTGGATATTATACCACAAAAAATCAGTTTCAACAACGTATGGTATCTTGATTTTTATATTTTAATGTATTAGAATAATACCTAGTTTACTTGCGTAAAATATATATGAAAAAGGAGATTTAGACATGGGAAAATTAGTAAAAGGACTTGTAAGATTTACTGTAGCTGCCGCAGCAGTGGGCGGAATCTGCTACGCATTTAAAGACCAGATTAAGGAATCTAAGGTTTATAAGGAACACAACATGGATGAAAAGCTCAAGAAGGTCACAACAGCAATAAAGGAAAAATTGCCAAAGACAAACGAGGAAGATATAGTTGATGAGGATGAAATCTTCTTTGAGGACTCCGAGCCTGGCGAAAGGGATTATGTTACATTAGAGCAGGAGGGCGATGCTGCTTCTGAGACAAGCAGTGACGCAGATGAAGCTGACGAGGCATAGTCATAAAGCTTAAATTAAAAATACTAACCAAAAAGGGGGTTGTCGCTCTAGGAATTTTAAATATTCTTAGAGCAACAGCCCCCGTTTTAAAAGTCTTGTCATAGCCTCAATACCAAAACAGCAATAGATTTACTCTCTTAAATTAATTACACGAAAGTCTTTTCCATAAGCATATATTAATCATATATACTACAGGAATTAATATTACTGCGTTTGGGGCTGTAACCATGTTACGGGTGCACAGCATGAAATCCTTATCTAAATTCACACTGTATATCCACGCCCAAAGCTTTGAATTTACCATTTCCTTTAATGCAAGGGGAACTATTATTGTAAAAAGACTTAAAAACACTCCTGTTTGAAGTCGTTTTATAAGCATTCCAATCAGGCATATCACAAGCATTGTTATCACATTCCACAAAACATTAACCGCTCCCCTAAGTAATATATACTCTCCCACGGATATGCCCCACCTCAATTTTGAGAAATCAGTCATGCTTCTTATAGGCAGGGACAAAACCTTCAAATTTCCCGAAAGGATGACATGCAGATATTCTATTGCCAAAAACAAGACAGAAACAAATACGGCAATACACACAAGCACATTTTGCTTTGTAACTATATATTCGGTATCCCCCTTATATGAGGATTTTATAACCGCATGCCTTTTTTCATGAAAATCCACTGTCACGGAATAAAGTGCAATTACAACCAAAAGAAATATTTCAAGATAATTTGCCCTGCTGTTTTTAAAAAAATCCTGCATGTCAAGATCATCATAAAAAACGCAGTCCTTGGCATTCTGCATTGAAACCATGTTCAGATATCTGTCATATACCATTTGCCATGCTATTTCATGCTGTAATGCATAATACAGCTTATCGCGATCTATCCCTGCTGTCGGACCAACAGCATTTTCCTGTTCAATAACAAGATTAACACGCTGATATTCCTCCGATATATATGTTTCCTTTTCCTCATTTAATGGTCCATCCAAAATTTTAATGTACTCATTATAAAAATCCCGCACGCTGGCTTCAATTTTGGAATGATTAAATGTCAATATCAAAAAATATACAATTCCAAACATGCAGACTAAAACAAAAAGCACACTCATGTATTTTTTTAATTCATATTTAAACACTTAATCATCACTCCCAAAATAATACATGTAAACATCCTCCAGCGTAGGATAAACAGACTGCGCTTCTTCCTTTGGTTTTTCATCCCCTATAATTCTCACCCTGACATGTTCCCTGTCTATATTTATCGTATTGACAACCTTGTATTTCTCCGTATATCCAAGTACATCCTCATTTTTAACATCCAAGGACCATACGCAATCCTTCTTTTTTTCAATAAGCCGGTCACATTTATCCTGCTCAAGCAGCCTGCCCTTATCCATTAACACTATATTATCCGCAATATGCTCCACATCAGAAACAATATGTGTTGATATTATTATTATGCTTTCATATTTTATTTTACTTACGATACTTCTGAAACGTATACGTTCCTTTGGATCAAGTCCCGCCGTCGGTTCATCCATAACAATCAGCTTAGGATTATTCAGCAGTGCAACAGCAATTGCCATACGTTTTTTCATTCCTCCTGAATATCCCCCAACCTTCTTATCTGCGGCATCAAGCAGATGAACAAGCCCCAGAAGCTCATTTATCCGCTCCTTTGAAGCATCCACATCCTTTAATTTTGCAAAATAAGAAAGAAGCTCCCTGCCCGTATAAAACGGGTACAGTCCCGGATACTGAGGAAGGTATCCTAATATTTTTCTGTACTCCTTCCCCATTTTATATATATTTTTACCATCAAACAAAACCTCACCATCACTTGGTTTCATAAGCGTTGTAACTATGTTCATAAGCGTTGTTTTTCCCGCACCGTTCGGACCAAGCAGTCCGTAAATACCATTCTCAAAAACTGCATTATAATCATGCAAGGCTTCTGTTTTTCCATATTTTTTTGATATATTTAATAATTCCAGTTTCACTTGAGCACCCCCTTCTGCAATACAGGCATGAATTTATAATTAAAACGGAAACAATTAACAGCCACGCAAATGTAAGCGCAAAGCAAAGTCTGTGTACAGGCGTGCCAAATAAATTTATTGCATCATATGACCTTGTATAGTCCTGAAGCCATAATAATGATATAGGTGAATAGGTTTTCAGCCATATGAATATTTTATCTAAAAAAATTGATTTCTGCTCATACAAATGTAAATCCATCTGAGCCGTATATATTGTAAATTGCAGCAACCCAACACCTGCCAATACAGACGCAACAATTGACGCCATTGCATTCCTAAGCCATACGGCCATCCATGCGCTTATGTTCGCCACAAAATAAAGCGCAGTGAATTTCATAAAGAATGTCAAAAGAACATACTGTCCAAAGGTAATGTCAAAGGGACAAAACTGCGCAATGGCTCCATTTGGAAAAAAATACACTAACTGAACAGGCTGATTCAATGCCCCAAGCAACCCACCAAATCTCCATTCCATTATAACAGCGTCAATGATGCAGCTTAGCAGTGTGAGAAACAGGGTCGCCGTAAAAACTATTCTGTTTTTCAACACAAAAAAGTATAACCTGCCTTTATATGCCGTATATGTCAGCTGATGCATTCCACCCTCATATTCACTCGTAAAATAAATCGAAATTATACAGCATAAAAATATAATCAAAAGCTGATAATTAAATTGGTTTATTCCTTCCGACTCACTCCAGCAGTACATATAGGCACCCCGGGTATTTGCTAATTTAAGCTCTGTATTTTCCCGTATACGGGTATAGGCGGAAATTACGGCATCTGCTTCCTTATCCTTATATGTATCACTGTATTCGCCAAGATATTTATTGTTTTCCTTTACCTGCTCCGCATTATAAATCACATCGCTTAAGCTGTCCTTAAATTCCCCCAGATACCGCATTGTATCAAGAAGCGTATCATAAAGCGATTTATCATATTTTTTTGCAGGTCCGAAGCGTCCCTGTTCTTCACCCTCACTGTCCGTCCCCTCATAAAGGCTGTCGGATACCAAAAGCATCTCCTTATATTTTTCTTCGGAAAATATAATTCCTGTATGAGTGTCCAACAATTTATTTTCATATTTTGTTATATCCTCACCATCCCTAGGTTCTATTCCCTTTTTGTACTTATTTAATAATCCCGCATTATTTATCGTATTAAGGAACATGCACATTATAATTAAAATAATGGATATACCTATTCCCTTTATTTTGAAAAACTTTTTAAGCTCTGAAAAAAACAATCTCATCAATCCTTTTTTTGAATTATCTGTGCCAGATGAAGATTTACCATTCCCGTTTGATAATCGTATACCAAAAATTTGGCTATATGCTTCTCATCATCATCCACAATATCATTTATATCCATCTCAAATACAACGGTATCATTTTCCGAAATAATATTACATGTCAGACAGTATTCTTCCCCATAAAACAAAACAGGCTTATCGTCAACTAGCAGGTATATGTCGTATCTTCCCCTATTACCGCAAAACAAACCATAACATGGTGTATTTTCATCAAATACAATATTCCAGCGTTCACGTTGCACCCCTATAGGGAGACTGTCCGAAATTACAGCAAAGCCTGCCGATTTCTTGACATTAATGATCTCCTCAATATTTTGCTCTTTTTCTTCTGTTTCATGTGTATAAATGTCCTTAAAAACTGTATTCCCGTCCATTTCCGGTTTTTTCTTTTCCGCCAGTTCGTATCCATCTGTCCTCTCATATGTGAAGCTTCTAAAGCCTACCGTTTCATTATGATCATAAAACGCCTCAAAATCATCCTCTATTATTGAATCCGACAAATACGTTCCGATTATTATCTCATTGGCATCGGAGGAATTACCGATTGTAAACTCAATCTCGGCACTCATATTCTCTTTATTTTTATATGGAATCGAATTGATAAGTCTTTCCTCATTTCCATTTACGGATAAAGGCTGGAAAATACCGTTACACATGACAAAAATATATATTTCTCCCTCCTCGGGATATCCCTCCAACTCCACATAATATTGATATATCGTTTTCTGTTTGCTGCCGTCCGCCTTAAAAGGTACATTATTCTGATTAATTAACGTTGCATTTCCCGTAAGCTCATCTATACTGTAGGAATAAAATCCTCCGCCCATAGAAAAGCTTTTTTTCACAGGAGGGAGTTCTTCATGATTTGCTTCCTCAGTTGCTTCATCCTCTTGTGGTACCTGCACACTGATATAGCCTCCGGCATTGCCACCAAGCACATATGTATTCCATGTTTTATTATCCATATTGTATAGGTAAACAGAGTTCCATTCCCCAAACTGACCCATATCAAGCAAATACAGTGCCTTATCCCTGACAAAAGCCTGCATGTTCGGGTTCAAAGAAGCTTCATTCAGCTTTTCCTTGCCCTCACCATCCGTATTACAGGAATACATATCACAAAAGGAATACTGTTTCGTAATAGCGTCCAAATCCGTATACATATAATACAGCTTTTCTCCTGTCGCCCCCAACAAAATAATTTTTTTATTCCTCTCCGTCAGAAAAACCTCTATGTTGTTATCCTTATCAATGCTGTACACAGAGCCTCCATCCGTATTGCAATACAAAACGCCATTGATACAGCAGCAGGGATACATTAATTTTGTATCAGCGATTGCACTACTTTGCATAGTAGCCGTATCAATCTTAAAAATTCCGCTTGCGTTGTCATAATAATATACGTTTTTATCATCTCCGCATACCATATAGGATATTACATATACCTTTTCGCCCGTATCTAAGTTATATATACAGCTTCCATCCTGACACGAAACATATATAATGCTGTCGGAAACAGGCATCACACCTTCAATTTTGACCGACTTATCCAAGGATATTCCATTGCTTCCTGTATCAAACACAGCTATCAGGCTTTTCTTCCCCTTATCGTCCAATTCGTATAAGCTTGTTCCTTCTGTATAAAAGATTCTGTCTTTTCCAGGAAAAATCTTTTCCTTATACATGAATTCTACGCACTCTGAGCTATTATGGCTGCATCCCGGAGTCTCGCAAAGCCCTATGACCTTTCCCGATATTTTATTGATTTTAAAATCTCCAAAATAAATATAAGTGTCATCCTCAAAAAATCCCGAAAAAAAACCCTCCTTATATGCTCCCGATGTTATATCGCCATATCCACCAAGGAAATTTTTTTTATCAGCATTTTTATCACATGCCACAAGGATAACCATCAATAGGAGACTTAGCATAACAAGCAAATACTTTCTCATAATATTGTCCTTTCATTAAAACATTGCGGTACTGTGGCAACCAGTACCGCAACAAATTTGTTATCTGGTAACGCTGAATGTATGCTCATGTCCTGCACTGTTTATCACGGCATAATAGTAATATCCATGCGTAGTATAAACATTACCTGCAAACGTAGGTGTTTGTGCTGCTACAATCGTCGAATTTTGTGCAGTTGCCGCAATTGTATCCTTATTCTGTCCTGTGCCTGACTTTAATGTTACACTTTCATATAGTTGCATAGACGCACGATTTGCACTTAATTCCATCTTATAATGGCCTGAAGGTCCCCATTCACCATAATACGTTATACTCCCCGTATATGTAACGCCCTCATATGTTTGACTTGCTACATCCATTGCATTTGCTTTTATGCAATACATACACATAAATATGAACAGTATGGATAAAATAACTGCCGTTGCTTTTGTTTTTTGTTTTGTCATTTTTTTCATCATAACTTTAACCCTCCATAAGCTTTTTCTTTGTCAACAGCTACGTTTTTATTTTAGCATCGTATATTCCCCTATCAAGTAATTTTAAGTGAAACGACATATTTAAGCGTTTTTTGTTGTTTTTTCCTTTTTGGGGGTGTAAATCCCCACTAAAATCAAAAATTAAATGTGTAACAGATTTTTACACTGCATTATGAAGGTTTTAATCATTTTGCCAATAACTTCTCACATATATTTTTTCTCCCCACACAAAATAAATGTATGGCAATTTTTTAAATTGTTTCATTTTATAACGAAAGGAGAACCTTTATGAACAACGATAAATGCTGCTCCTGCCCTGAAAGCCTTGCCATGGCAACTGTGCCAATGCAGGAATGGTGTGAGCCTTATGACTTTGAAACAGCTCTTATGGAGGGCACGATATTCCCTTGCCTTAACATGCCATTTTTCAAGGCTGATAAAGGCGAAAGCAACTTAAAAGCCACCTCGCTTTCAGGTACTCCCGCAGAGGCGGACAGAGAAGCAAAAATGACAGAGCTTTCAACAATAAGCTTTGCCATAAATGACCTTACGCTTTATTTGGATACACATCCTGATTGCAAGGAGGGTCTTACACTTTTTAAGGAGCTTTTAAATAAGCGTCTTGATTTACTTGCAGAGTTTGCAGGTAAATTTTATCCGTTGACACAGATTTCCATGATTACAGGTAACCCCGACAGTTGCTGCTATGACTGGGGTGAAGGTCCTATGCCTTGGGAAGGAGGTAAACTATAATGTGGAGCTATGAAAAAAGATTACAATTTCCTGTTAAAATAAAAAACACGTGTCCGAAAACGGCGCAGCTTATTATAAGCCAATATGGCGGTCCTGACGGCGAATTGTCAGCATCCATGCGTTATCTGGCACAGCGTTATTCCATGCCTGTCAAGAAGGTGGGCGGTCTGCTTACAGATATAGGCACGGAGGAAATAAACCATATGGAAATTATATGTGCAATGGTTTACCAGCTTA
>CAZWNL010000014.1:0-97189 GCA_964635615.1 uncultured Bacteroides sp. | reverse complement strand
TTTTTACTTAAATAATCATCCAAGGCACATAAAATCTCATGAGCAACACGATGAGCCCCTGCCATTTTCCCGATTGTCCAATCACCTGCAAAAATATATTTTTTCATTATTATTTTCCTTTATCGCCTAAATATAAAAGAAGTCTGTCTGCCTGTTTTTTCCAGTCAAACCGTTCTGCCTGCTTCATCCCACTGGTTTTCATTTTGGATTTATTATTTTCAATATTACTGTATATATCTTTCAGCTTGCTAATCAAATCCGTTAAATTGTTATTGGAAAAGTACAACGCCCCCTCAGAAAGTACCTCAACCATAGCCTCTGCATCGGAGGAAAGCACAAGTGCCCCGCAGGTCATTGCTTCAAGAGGCGGAAGTCCGAAGCCCTCGTATTTTGACGGAAAAACAAATAAATCCGCCATATTATATATATATGGTAAATCTTCCTCATCAACAAAGCCTGTGAACAGTATTTTGTCTTTAACCTTTTGCGGCGTTGTCATAAGAAAGTCATCCATTTTCCATCCTTTTCTCCCTGCCAGCACTAAAGGAATATCAAAATTTTCATTTAAAACAAGATGCTCAAATGCATCTACCAAAAGCCTTAGATTTTTTCGCGGCTCTAACGTCGAAAGACAAAGAATATATTTGTCAGGTAATTTATATTTATGTCTGACCTCATTTTTTTTATCTGTATTTTTACAGAAATCAGTATTTTTAAAACTGTCTGAAATCCCGCTATATATCAGAATAATTTTTTTCTCAGGATAGTTAAGCCTTTCCATTATTCTTTTCTTTGAAAATTCTGATATGGTAATTATATATCTGCTTTTTTTTAATGCCCTTCTGTCAGATATTCTGAAATACCATTTACTCAGTCCCTTCATTGTTTCCGGACAGTCCCAGCAGCAAATATCATGTACTGTAGACACCATATTTTTCTTATTTAACAAAACAGGTGCAGGAAATGCCATAAAAAGATACCAATCAGCCTTTATTTTTCTTATTACCTGAGGCAGACGCCATTGATTAAAAAGTAATTTACTGCATGCCGGTATTGTGACGGTCCTGACATTTTGCATATCAGACACAGCATCAAACATCTTATGTATTTCCTTTTTAAACAGCAACACAAATTTATGTTCCTTATGCTGAATCATTTCATATGCCAGACTCGCTGCATATCTTTCTATTCCCGAAAAATTATCTGCTAACGAAGTTAAATCAATTAACACCTTCATGACTTATTTACCATCTCTTATTATTTATTTTCTGTATTTCCATATCAATGGCAAAATTGCCATTCCGTCATGTATATATCTTTTAGCAAGCCTTCCCGGTTCCTTTATTGTACGATAAAGCCATTCCAATCCAAAATCCTGCATCCATTTTGGTGCACGCTCCTGCCTGCCTGCCAAAAAATCAATGGCAGCTCCCGTACATAATGTAACAGGAACCCCCAGCTTCTTGCGATACTTGTATATGAACTTTTCCTGCTTTGGAGACCCAAGTCCAAGAACTAAAATATCCGGCTTGGCACTTTTTACAATACTTATAATGTGTTTTATTTCCTCTCTGTCACGCTCAAAACCCATCGGCGGTGAGTACACACCCGATATATTCAATTCAGGAAATTTTTCAAGCATATTTTTTGCTGCCATATCAGCGACCCCTTCCGCTGCTCCAAGCAAAAATACACTGTGTTTTTTTATAGCAGCATGTTCAATTACTGCCGGCAGTAAATCCGAGCCTGATATTTTTTCCTTTATGGGAGTTTTATAAAGCTTTGATATCCAAATAAGAGGTTTTCCATCTGTCAATACCAAAGATGCATTATTATATATATCCTGAAACAATTTACTTTTTTCTAATATGGTTATATGATTTACATTTGGTGTAACAACATACCTGAATTCATTGTGTAATATAAACGCATCAATTTGCCGGGTAGCTTCCTTTAAGGTAATATTATGAATATGGGTATTCATAAATTTCATTTTAGATATTTCCATTTTTACTGTTCTCCAAACGCATAATATTCATACATTTCCTTAAGGGTGTCAAAAATATTGTGATCAGGCTTCCAGCCAAGCTCACTGCATATTTTACTATTATCGCAGCATATTCTCGGCGTGTCTACAGGTCTGTAGCGTTCAGGGTCTGTTTCCGTTATAACCTTTTGCGGACAAAGGGATATTATATAGTCAAGAAGCTCCTTAACGGAATATGCCACACCTGAACCAATATTATATATGGCATTGCAGTCTCCCTGCTCAAGAATCATCCTATATCCTCTTACTATATCCCTTACATCACTAAAATCCCGCTCTGCAGATAAATTCCCCACCTTAATTATGCCCTCGCTGCCTGATTTTGCAATATCGGCAATCTGCCTGCAAAAGCTCGGCAGCACAAAGGTATCCTTCTGCCCTACTCCCGTATGATTGAACGGACGGACACAATATATTTTCATTCCGTAGCGCTCCCTATATAGTGCAGCAAAACGCTCCTGTGTCAGCTTGGATATACCATACGGATTGTTTGCATTAAGAGGTGTATTTTCTCCAACAGGCTTATCTGATACCTCATATTCCTCGCTTGAGCCGACAAGCATAAGTTTTGGAATATGCTCACATTTCCTTGCTGCTTCCATAATATTTAATGTTCCGACAACATTAACTTTAATCGTATCCTGAGGTATATTCCATGACAATCCCACACTGCTTATGGCAGCTAAATTTATAATTATGTCAGGCGAAATTTCTTTTACTAATTTTTCTACTGCAGTATAATCAAGCAGCTCTGCTTTTTTTAAAACAATACTGTCATCCAGCAATTCGTTTTCTCTGATATCACTGCCATAAACCTTATATTCATGACATAGAAATTCCCTTGCGAGATATGTTCCCACAAAGCCGCTTATTCCAAATATCAATACTTTCTTCATTACGTATATCCCTTATGCCATCCCTGCCTCTTTTTTTGCAAGCTCAAGATCATGCTCTGCCATAATGGCACACAGCTCCTCATAGCTTGTCTTTTGCGGATTCCATCCAAGCTTTGTTTTTGCCTTTGTAGGATTTCCCCAAAGATTAACAACATCCGTAGGTCTGAACCACTGTGGATTAACGCACACAAGCATTTTTCCTGTTTTTTTGTCGTATCCCTTCTCATCCATGCCTTTGCCCTTCCACTCAAGTTCAATTCCGTCATGCGCAAATGCAAGTGTGGTAAATTCTCTTACAGTATGCTGAACACCTGTTGCAATAACAAAATCATCAGGCTCGTCCTGCTGCAAAATCAGCCACATGCACTCAACATAATCCTTTGCATATCCCCAATCACGAAGCGAATCCAAATTTCCAAGCTCCAAATGGTCCTGAAGTCCGCACGCTATACGTCCTGCTGCCAATGTAATTTTTCTTGTCACAAAGTTTTCACCGCGTCTTTCCGATTCATGATTAAATAATATGCCGTTGCAGGCGAACATGCCGTAAGCCTCTCT
Organism: uncultured Bacteroides sp.; assembly: GCA_964635615.1. Classification (GTDB taxonomy): domain Bacteria; phylum Bacillota; class Clostridia; order Lachnospirales; family Lachnospiraceae; genus Coprococcus_C. The sequence continues at coordinate 93,688 of CAZWNL010000014.1, read as the reverse complement.
GTATTCTTTTATCATCCAAAAGCCGTACTGCTTTGCAACAGCGTATGGGCTGTATGGGTGAAACGGTGTGTTTTCATCCTGTGGACATTCCTCAACCTTTCCGTAAAGTTCAGATGTAGATGCCTGATATATTCGGCAGGTTTTTTCAAGTCCAAGCATATGAACCGCCTCAAGTATACGGAGCACTCCCAAAGCATCAACGTCTCCCGTATATTCCGCAGCGTCAAAACTGACACCTACATGGCTCTGAGCGGCAAGGTTATATATTTCATCCGGCTTAACTTCATTTACGATTCTGATAATGCTTGACGAATCTGAAAGGTCACCGTCATGCAGCCTTATGGAATCCGCTTCAATCAAATGGTCTATTCTCTCTGTGGTGGATACGGACGAGCGGCGTATTATACCGTGAACCTCATATCCCTTATCCAATAAAAATTCTGCCAAATATGAACCGTCCTGTCCTGTAATTCCTGTTATTAATGCTTTTTTCATTTTGTTCTCCTTCAGTTATTAATATTTTTGTTTATCATCTATTGATATATTTTCACCAATTTGAATTTCTATAATATTTAGTTCTGTTTTCGCAGTTATCTTATGCCTGCAGCCTGCCGGTATGGTAAGTACGTCACCTGCAATAAGCTCCTGCTCCCTGTCATCTAAGCATGCTGTTCCTGTTCCTGATATAACAGTCCAGACTTCATCTCTATATTGATGACTGTGATAGCTCATGCTCTCCCCCGGCTGCATTGATATTTTTATAGTCATTGATCCCTGCTGTACATCTATAACGGTATATGCTCCCCATGATTTTTCGGCATACATGGGCTCTGCATCTAATTTTTCCACATAAGGCTTTATATAATCACTTCTATCCTTATCAGATACAAGTATACCGTCATTGCCTGCCGCTATAATCATATCTTTACATCCCATGCATATAATAGGCAAATCCAGCTCATTTATAACCTGAGTATTTTCACATGTATCGTCCAGCATGGCTTTTCCCTTTGTATTATCCGTCATAACCTCTGCCATCATATTCCATGTGCCTACATCCTTCCAATGCCCGTTATAACGCATAACCTGAATATTATCCTCTTTTTCTACAACTGCATAATCAAAGCTTATTTTAGTAAGCGTTTCATATTTATTATACAAATCATTATAATCCGTAAAATCCACAAGGCTGTGTGCCTTCTCAAGCAAATATCCCAGCTTAAATGCAAACACACCGCCATTCCAAAGCGCATTTTCCTTTAGATACTTCTTTGCCGTCTCCATATCAGGCTTTTCCTTAAATTGCTTTACCCGGCTTACCTGAGCATCTGTTTCGGGTATAATGTATCCATATTTTTCACTTGGCATATCAGGCTCTATGCCCATAAGTGTAAGGTTAGCATCATTTGAAGCCACAAGCTCACCCATTTTTTTTACAGCCTCATAATAGCTGTTGTCCACATATGGGTCAACAGGACATACAGCTACAGCCTCAGCTTCATTTACGTTAAGCTCGTCCCGCAGATAGGCAGCAGCAAGAAGTATGGCAGGAAATGTATCTCTTCTGCATGGTTCAACACATATGGATGCTTTCTCTCCAAGCTGATTTTTTATGGCGCTTGCCTGCGACTTACTTGTTGCTATGGTTATACGCGATGATGCATCAACATCATTAATTTGCCGATAAACACGCTGAAGCATCGATTCATATTCACCATTGTCATTTTTAAACAATTTAACAAACTGCTTACTCCTTACATCATTTGAGAGCGGCCAAAGTCTCTTTCCACTTCCGCCTGACAGTAAAATAATATTCATAACCCTCTCCTTTTTGTACATATTATTTACATTGCGCCATCTCTTTTAAACACCGCTTTTATTGTTTTTAATATTATCTGTAAATCCAACCTAAGCGTAAATTCATCTATATACTGCTTGTCAAGCTTTACTACCTCTTCAAAGTCTGTCACATTGCTGCGTCCGCTGATCTGCCACAAGCCTGTAAGTCCGGGTTTTATGGCAAGCCGCCCCTTATGGTGCATTTCGTATTGCTCATATTCTTTAACTGTCGGCGGTCTTGTACCAACAAGACTCATACTTCCCTCCAATATGTTAAAAAACTGTGGGAATTCATCTAAAGAGGTTCGCCTTAAAAACTTTCCTATGGAAAAACGTTTACCATAACCTATTACCCTTGGATCATCCTCCAGCTTAAACATAAATCCACTCATCTCATTTCTATCCATAAGCTGATCCTGCTTATTCTCAGCATCTCTGCACATGGTTCTGAACTTCCACATATTAAATATACGGCCGTTCCTTCCAACCCTTTGCTGCTTAAAAAACACAGGTCCCGGATCAGAAATCCAAATTACAGGTGCAACTATAATTGTAAGAATGATTGTTATTATAACCCCGAAAAATCCACTTACTATGTCCACGATACGCTTCATGATCATTTGTCTCGGAATCACAACATGCATACTTGCTGTTATGACAGGTATCCCCCCTATCCGATTCATGGTTGCATTGGGAAGATGCACCAACCCCTTAATACTGACATGGGTTGTTATTCCCATGCTAAGCAGGTCATCTGCCATCTGCTCAGCTTCTTCTCCATCCTTCACATACAGCAATGCCTCATCAACAACATTAGATCTTGCATATTCGTACAATTCTTCCTTATCCTTTATAAGCGGAATACCTTTGTATTCTTCAATGTTTTCATCCAGAGTGTTTTCCTTTTTATCTGTGATTAATATTCCCACAATTCTGAGTGTATTAAGCCTGTTATTCCCAATGCTTTTTATAATCGTATCCAAATGCCTGTATGGCGCTATAACTACAATACAACCTTGATTTTTTTCTTTATTTAATCTTACCAATAAAAATTTTTTATACAGGTATCTGCAAATTATCATAATAGTACAATTAATAATCGGAAAAATACCAAAAACTATTCTTGAGTACAATACTGATGACTGTTCAAAAAACATAACCATAACGATTCCGATAAGCAGATATACATTATAAAAAAAAACTTTTTTAAATTCATCGCTCGTATTTCTATATAATATACCGGAATATGGCTCAGCAAATAAAGCTAAAACTATATGCATTAATGCCATGTACAGAAACATACGTTGATGAATTTCTGAATGTACTATGATATTTAATGAATAAATAATGTCTGATATGTTTATTCGTATTACATATGCCAAAATAAAGCTGAATTCTATGCATAAAAAATCCAATATCATGAAATCAAGATGTTTATACCATACCTTTTGATTTCTTTCGTACATTGCGTACCCTCCTAATACTAAGCAATTATTTACATTACCTAGTCTATAGACTTATTGTAGTATATCACAAACCCGTCAATATTTGCAACAATGCTGTAGCCATACCTTTCAGGTATCGAAGCATCTATAACGGCATCAATCGGCGGAACAACAAAATTGCATCCGCTTACAGCTGCCTGTTCAAAAGCATAATCATAATTAAGCGGTCCCGCCTCAATACTCCTGAAAACATCCATCTGATAATCATTGGCACCCAATATATAACCCCACTTTACGTTTCTTCCGTATAAAAGCTTTATGTCACCTGAATACTGTCTGATTTCAGTTGATACATTATATGGCACGATTGCTTTAGGCGAAGCATCATACTCCAGCATTACACATGCAATGTCTTTAGACTGGGGATATATTTTATGAGTGTTTTTAATTTTAATAAATCCGCCTTTCAGGTAAACATTCGTTCCAAGTATAATGATTACCGCCATAGCTAACACAACAATAATCGGCTTTACAAAATCAGATTTACATTTTTGTACTACCCGTACAATTGCTGCCGATATGATTATTCCATCAGGAAGCATCCAAAACAGTCTCCAATATACTATTTTCTGATACACGTATTTATATAAAACAGGATTAACTACAATTATAAGAATTAAAATAATTGGAAAAAACAATTTTACTCTTGTATTTTTTTCCATAGCAAACAGAATTATGCAGGAAACAATCGTAAGCATAAGAAATGCCCCGTTACCATAAAATAATTTTATATATCCAGCCATTTTTGAAAAATATTCCATCATATTTTTTCTCCTTGCGATGTTCATTGGCAAAATAAATATTTTGCTATGCAGGTCTGCATTAAGGCACTAAATCATATGGCTTAAAATATAAAAGACAGCACCCGGCACTGCTGCCAGCCATATATTCCCTGTCACCCTTATACTCTTTTTACCTATACCATAAGCCAGTCCGACACAACCCGACAACATTGCACTTATTATTATACCCATTCCTGACAGCAGGCACATTGCCGTAGACAGTATGACCAATAAGACATAAAGCTGTTTCTTTTCCTGAGCCCTGTATATCCACATGGAAAACAGGAAAAACATTGGAATGCCTGCACATGCAACAACTGATTTCCCCTGCCAGATACGCGTCATCATAAACGTTTCAGCACTGTACAGACTATAATATCCATACATGTTTATCAAAATTGCAAAGCACACAAACATACATCTGTACACATAATCCTTTCCGATCAACTCTCTGGACAAGAGCCAGTAAACACTGCATGTCAAAAGTAAAAGTGACACCGGAAGTATAGTATGTGCCATTACAGTAGGATGGCAGCCTGTAAGCTTAGCGCAAAAAGCAATATATACAGCCCATGGAGAAGTAACATCCTTAATAAGCTCGCCCATCCATATATCTGTGTGTTCTCCCGTTGCAGGATCAAAAAGGAATAGCCTATTTGTCCTAAGTATATCCACTGAATTTACAACAAACCGTGAATCATCTGCATCCATATGCTGTAAAAATATATTTAAAAGCACCATGCCTCCTATGGCTAAAAACATAATCACAAAAGCCGATATTTCATACCAGCTTTTAGACTTAGAAGCATCTTTATTAATCTTGTACTTTTTCTTTGCAATGCCATAAATGCACGTTATGATAATACATCCAGCAAGCATAACTGCAATTATTGCAAAAGAGCCCTTTAATAATATAACAGGCACTGATATAAGCTGACACACCGCCCAAACAGTTATTGTTCCTATTACATAATTTTCTGCAATACCGCTCTTAAGCTTCAAGACATCACACATAACACCACCGATAATAAATGGTGCAGCAACAAGATAGACGGCAGACAATATTATACTTATGCAAAATCCAATCATTCCTTATTCCTCTCACAAAAAACAGCTTTTCTGCAAACTTAATCTTTGCATCAAAGCTGTTTTTTATTTAAAATTTCTTTAATTTTACCATATAATCATATATTATGCTATATCCGTAATTTTTGGCGGATGCCCATCCTTTTCCGGACGGATTTTCCTGTATGCCAAGCCACTCTACATATGTTGCTGTTCTTCTTTTTACCAATCCAAATCTCGGGTCTACACATTCATTATTAAGCGGTTCACTGCTTGCATACGCCTTAAGATGCTGAACCTGTGCCCTTACTCCTAATCTTACCGACTCAAAGGATGCAGGTGTTCCTCCATCGTCAGTAGCGCCTATACCTGCAAAGTTATATTGCTCAATCTTAACCGCTCCGCCATATCGTAGGAACCCTGTTTCCTTCATAGCCTGGGTAAAAGCCACATCAGCCCTTACGCCCTCAGCCTCGCATTCCTCAATATATATACGGCAGAAATCCTCTATGGTAGGTGCATCTGAATTCCGATAAAATGCAGGGTATGAGGCATTTGCCCTATAATATGCTGCCATTTGTGATACCGTAGTGTTCACTTTTCCCATAACAGGCACAGAGGCATCGTTCATATAAAATCCAAAGTCAGCCATTATGCCCCTGAATTCAACGCTTCCCGTAAATCCCAGAAGCACAACTTCCCTTGATTCACCATTCTTCAACATATCCGTCCATGTTTTAAGCCCTTCATCATCATATTCTCTTCCAAGGAAAGCTCTGTAAAGTACCTTTATGTATTCCTCATCGCTTAAATTCTTTGCCTTAAATTCATCAGACAGCACAAAATAATCTGCGGCCTGCATAGGTGTATACAGCTTGTTTTGAAGTGCCTTGCACCAATTATTCAGACCCTCCGTTTCGCCACTTCTATCCAACACATATACATACAGCCGGTTGATGTACTTTGTCATATTTACGTTCTTATCCCTCGGCTGTGTCAGTGTAACCGTACCCCTTTCTATTCCGTAATCGTTACATATATTCGTATATTCTACGGACTGTGCAAAGCCACGGAACACGTAATCTCTTGACATACCCTGATTCAGCACATCAAGCCATGTATTTTTGCCCTCTGCATCAGCCTCACGGTCTAAAAATACCCTGTAGAGCATATCAACATATTCTTCATCTGAAACATTTTTTGCAATATATTCCTTGCTGTATACAAAGCCCTTTGCAACGGATGCTCCCGTTCCCTTTTTACTGATAAGTTGATTTACCCATGTATCCATTCCCTCATCGTCAGGCTCACGATCCAGGCACTTATTGTACAATCTTGTCACAAACTGTTCGATTTTCTTTCTGTCTACTTTTTCAGGATGTTCATTGAAATACTTAAGTATTCCTTGCGCATCAGCCACTCCCAAAGACTTCAAGCCTTGTTCCGTCATTAAATAGCCAGTTGCATCATGCTCGTTATTTACAAACGCATGCTCAACTATGATTCCCGGTATGCCTGCAAGCCTGCATCTGTATATTTCACCAAGATAATCCGCTACCGCTCCATCAGGATATGGTTCTTTTCCACTTTCTGAATACCTTATCTTCAGTCCTCTGTTATTTAGTCCCAAGGATACAAGCCTGTCAAGAATGTTTTGTGCAAGCTCCTGTGCCTTTTTTTGTGCTTCTGCCTGATAGGAGGTATTACCATGAGGAATCCAAACCTCTGCACCATTCGCTTCAGTCGGCTGTCCCTTTGGAGATGTTGAATTTAAATGTATACTTACATACAAATCCGCATTTTTACTCTGCGCATAGCTTACCATTTCAGCAATACTCCAATCAGTCGTATTATCCGAACGTACAAGATATGCCTTAATTCCCTCATACTTATCCAATTCTGCTTTACAGTACTGTGCAATTTTCAAATTTAATTCTCTCTCTGCAATTTCAACACCATTCCATGTAAATGATGCTCCCGGGTCATCAGCGCCATGTCCCGGACTTATGCATACAACGAGCACACCATCATCGACAAGCATAGGCTGGTTTTCCATTGCCTCCGATATTGCCATTGCAAAATCGTCAGACGTAATTTCGGCTCCGTCAGGTCCGGATAATATCACGGAACTCATCATTTCTTCATTTAATGAATATGCACTTACCGACTGGCTGTCATCTATGAGCCATCCAATCGGGTCTGCTTCCACTTTTTTATTTACTCCAAACAAAGCCCTTATATTCACTTCGTTTAGCGCTATTACAAACTCCTCGCCCGATACAGTATAAGAAAGCTCTGTAATCTCATATGTACCTGTATAGCTTTCATTTGGGAAATCCATATAAAATACAACCGAGCTTCCTGAAATAAGACCTGCCTGTACCTTATATGAGGTTCCATTTTCCTTGTTTATGTACCTTATCTCAGCACCTTCAATGGGCTTTGTTCCATCGCCTATATCTGCAAGCACAAACTGTGTATCACCATTTTCTATGTAATCACTTCCCACAACAAAATAGTTCAAATCCGTCTGTGAAGCCGATAAATTAAGATTGTCCGCATCTGTTTCCGATGCAATTTCCTCAGTTTCCGCCGCATGTAACACGGGCGTTTCAAAGGACAAAACCATGCATAAGCATAATAATGCCGCAATAACTCGCTTTATTTTTTTCATTATAATTTCTCCTCTTGTATATTACTTATTTATTTTACATGTTGGAACTAATCTAATTTTAACATTATGCCGAGCATATATCAACACAAGTAAAAAATTACCGATTAAACATCAGCGTCCTATGAGCTTCTTTATTTTTTTCATAAGCCTGTATGACCTTGATTTTTCAATCATGTTAAGCTTATTAGATAATTCCTCAATCTGATTTTCATATTCCCTGCAAGTTTTCTCCTCCTTAGATAAATTTATTTTATATACAAACTCATTATCCTTTAACAATGCTTTAAATATGCATTGCGTATTAGATTTTTTATATGTTGTTTTTCGAAACAGAGACCCATAAAGCTCATCATATTGCTCCGACATTTTTTGAAGCCTTATCTCATTAAAGCCCTTTACTTTGTCAAGCTTGTCCTTATAATCCTCTTCGTTATTGAATATATCATCGATATACCCTGCCAATTCTTTTTCGTCTGTATCTGCAGGCACTGTCCAGCCATACTTATGTCTTTTTATTCTGTCGCCCACTGCACCTATGTCCGTGCCCAACACAGGCAAACCACAGAGCACTGCTTCAGAAATTGTATAACAAAATGTTTCCGGCCATACGGGCAGAACACATACAAGCTCTATTCCAAGCGATTTTGTAATCATAGGCAGTTCATCTACCATATATCTTCCCAGTTTAAACAAATTATCCTTTTCAAGCGTGAGAAGAGGCTCATACCCGATATCTCCAATTATATACCATACATATTTTTCATCATTTTTTATTAGATTGTATGCATATTTAGCACCCTTTTCTTCAACCAGGCCTCCCACAAACGCAATTTTATGCCTTCCGTCATCATAAAAAACATTGTTAAGCGAAGCGCTCTGAACAGATAAATCCGAAAAATATTCTCCGCCCTTTTCACATATAACACTAAGCTTCACTTTGTCAGCCTTTATGTTTTTTCCTAAAAATATTTTACAGGAAAAGCCTGTATGAATATATTTATTTGAATTAAAATGCTCTGCTATATCATCACGGTTATTCTTATTACACCTTACTATTTGACAATTGCTTCTACCGGCATCCGCTTTTATAAATATATTAACATCTGAATTATCCGTATTTTTTAATGCAGCCCAGCCTTCTATAATCAAAACACCGCTACCTGCATATTTTATTTTGTCATAGCAATACTCAATATTTAAATTTCTCTGTATATTATCAATATGAGGATTTTCATCCTGCCTTATCTCAGTTGCATGCTCAATTACAGTTATTTTATTCTCCAATTCAGGATATATGGATGCATAAATCTTTTTTGCTGCCTCAGATGGTGATATGATAACATCTGACAAATCAAGCACGTTTTTACATTCATATCTCCACTTATTCAGGTAATTCCGTTTTGTTGCAACATTTTTATTGTCTTTCAGACATTTGGCGCATTCCTGATCGTCACAGCGTCCGCTGCAATATCCCTTTTCAATACTATACAGCTTCACATTGGGACATATATAATAATAGTCATGCAGAGTGACGGTTATCGGTATATTTCGTTCATGTGCCAGATAAAACAAATCAAAGGACATTCTGTCCGTATGATGAACGTGCACAATATCTATTTCAAAACCATCCAGCACTGATGCAAATATTTCCCGTAGGCGTGAATCCGTAAATGTAAAAAACATTTCAGGCTTTCCTACATAAAACATAAAGAAATCCGTTGTCTTATCCGTGTAAATTGTAAGTCTTATATGCTCTTTATCTCTTGACATGACAAAAACATTATATTTTTCCTTAAGCTGCATCGTCAAATCACGCACATGGAATTGTGTACCTCCTACACTGCCCTCCGCTTTAGGTATAAAATCTAAATGTGACAGGTAGAGTATATTTTTTCTGCCGTTTTTCACATGGAGATACGGCATAATATTATCTCTTATATATTGGTCAGGATTCGTTATACAGTACAAATGGTTTTTTTTCATCTGCTCAGGATACCTCTCCTGCAATATTTTGTCATGTGCCTCTATAAGCTTTTGCTTCTGCTCTGTCATAAATGAAACCGTTCCCTTGTGATATATGAAGGTATCATCGCACATAACATGTATATATCCCATCTGTTCCGCCCGATTACAAAAATCATTTTCCTCGCCGTAGCCCCGTTCAAATGCCTCGGCATCAAAAAAGCCCACATCCCTTATGGTTTTTCTCTTTATAAACATACAAAAGCCTACGGCAACCGTTATCCTTGGATACGCCTTGAGACTACATCGCTCTACAACCTCTGCCAAATCATCCAATTCTATTCCTTCAGGCAATGGATTATCCTGACACATGTTAGGAAAGGAGCACAAGGTTGCACTGTTAGACATAGGCGTTACCGTTCCTATTTCCTCCTTGGAATATGCACATTCCACTATCTTATCCACCCATCCGCGACTTACAATTGTGTCAGAATTTAACAGCACCACATCTCTGTCATCAGAGTATTTCATACCCATGTTTATATTATTTGAAAACCCCATATTTTTTTCATTGGTTATAACGACGATATTCTTTTCCAGTGACTGCATATATTCCCCAATTCTTTCATCAGGACTGCAGTCATTAATGAGTATCAGTCTGTCAAAGCTTAAATCGGTATATTTTTTAAGGCTGTCAATGCATTTTAATAAGTCCTCATATGCATTATAGACAGGTACAATTATATCAATCGGACCTCTGCTTTCCCTCATTATATATCTCCTTTTGGTTTTGTAGCAATTTTATTTTTAATTTTTGACGGCATACTTACCATCTTATATGCAGGACTCTCTTTAATCTTCTGAAGCTCACTGCTCACATTATTATAACTTCTTTCAAGGTTGTCCCTTTCTCCTGCCAGCGTGTCACATTTCTCTTCAAGCTGTACTATATAATTATCAACCGCTTTCATATCAAGAGGAATATATTCAAACTCAATAATAAGCTCAGAAGCATTATCGCAGACCTTAAGCTCATATATAGGGTCAATTGTCATAAATATATCCGCATCATTTTCTCTTGAAACGGAATTTACAGCCCTGACTATCTCTATTCCTGAGGTTTTTATCACTTTACATTTACACGGATAACCCTCCGCAGGATCCCATCTGTATGCCGTAACATTTTCCAAACTTCCTGTTTCAAACTTTACCTTATATACCCCATCATCCCTATGTACGTCACAATAGATTTTATTTTCTTCCGAATAACCGTCACCAAAATCATAATAAAGACTTGTATTTATCATGTCACGGTTTATTATTTTTGTCATAACGTCATTTAGGAATAATATTTTTTTATCAATAGCTTTTCCTTCGTTTACATTGGTGCCAACATATATCTCACTGAAATGTTTATTCCACCTTTCATAAACAGACCGCTCCTCAAGATGTATATTATATTCATGAAGCATATCACTCATTTGAATAACATCTGAAAGACGTACATTTTTGTCATATAAATCCTTTATGCAGCGCCACACGACAAACTCGGCAGGAATTCCAAAATCACAAGTCCACTCATAATCGATAAGGACATACTTGTCATTAAGCTCATAAACATTTTCTAATATCATATCCACGTTATGACACAGCTTAATTTCTTTATCATAATTCGTTTTTTCTCCAAAAACCTTTTCAAAATTTACATTGTCCACTTTTCCCTCATAGGAACATTCAAAAATAGCATCAAAAAACCTCTGCAGTAATTTTAATATATCCGATTTGGAGTTTGTCAAAACCAGCCTGCATAATTTCACATATAAATTGTCTTCCTCTATAAACTCATAGCTTATGCCATCCTTCACAGGCTCGCATGCAAGATTTACAATTTTATCGGTTAAAGAGCCATTGTTTGAAACAGCTGCCATCTTTTCCAAATGCTTATTTGCTTCTGCGTATGCAGCCTTTTTAATAACACTCTTTTTTTCATTATTGCTTTTAATTATTGTCATAATAGAAAATTCTTTTTTTCTATTATTTGAATATTTTACATATAATATTTCAGTATCATCCTGACAGCCATCCACCGAAGCCTCAACCAGAAAGGAATTTACAAATTTATCCATTATACCCTCAGAAATAAACGCTCTTGCAACTCTCCCCTCATTGAAAAGCTCAAAGCGTTCCCCTGAATAATTGTAATAATCATTGCCATATTTATCGGCAGTCAGTTCTGCATCGGTAAATATCTCTACCGGAAATTTATAGTCAGGATAAGGATAATAAAACTTATTGCATTTAAAGCCATTATCTTCAAGAAGCTTTGTCAATTCACATTTTGAGAATGTGCGGACAGAATCATTACCCTGATAGTCCTTTAAACCCAAAAAGAATTCTCCCGTGTGATCCTCAGGCGCACCTGCAAAATACTTTAACCCCAATCTGTTTTCTATTGCAAGCAACAGCTTACCATCTTTTTTTTGCAAGTTTTTCACCTTTTGAAGAAAAACATCATACGGTTTCTCTGCCTCAATAAACCCTGCTGCATATTCCATGACACCATTTACAATTACATAGTCAAATTTTTCTTCAAGCACTATATCATACAAATTCCCAACAATTATTTCCAAATTGGAATAGCTGCCGTTTCTCTCTAAATTTATCTCAGCACGCCTCTTTGAAAGCTCAATGGCAACCACCCTTGATGCCCGGTTGCACAGTAACCCCGTCAATGCTCCGCAGCCTGAGCCTATCTCTATAATTGTACAATTTTCCCTGAAGGGATACCACGATAATATATTATGTCTTATTGGGGAAAAATGATAAAATACCGGATATTCTACATCGGAGCAGAAATCTATATCTATATTATTTTTTGCAATATAAAGCATTTTATCTTCAATATCCCCATCGGAATATAAATCTGCTCCCTTATAAAAATCAAGATTTAATTTTGACATTTTTCCCTCCAAAATCATTAAGCCTTCTTAACAGAAACCTCTGAATTCATATCAAAAAAACCAACAATATTTTTCTCATTTATAACCTCAAGACTACACACATCATATAATCTGTGATAAACAACAAAATTATTATCCCTATATCCGGTACATCCAAGAGCAATCAGGTAGCTTCCTGCTCTTAAAATCATCTTCTGCTTAAACTCAACTGTTACCTCATCTCCGCTTTGAACCTCACCCAGATACTGCTGCTCAAACATCGTATTTGTACCCATAATTTCATTTCCCTTTAAATCCCTTACGGTAAATGCCACTATAGGATTACTGAGCGCAGCTGCAAATTTCACCTTTATTTTAAGCTTAAACACATACCCTGCTTCAACTGTATTTGTTATATTCCCATTGCCATCAATAATTGCAAAATCAGAAATAAGCGCCTCCTTGCTGCCGTATTCCTGAACGTCCTTATTAAGCTCAAGCTTTTCATTCCAATTTTTTTCACTTGAGAAAGTGCTTTCCTCATTTTCAGTTTGTACTTCTTTTCCCGCTTCCTCAGTATCACTTCCTAATGTTATTATCTTTTTGTAGGCATCTATTACAAGCTTAGGGGAATCCTCCATATATTTTCTTCCCTTATCCAAAAGAATTGCCCTGTCGCAATACTTGCTTATACTGCTTAAATCATGACTTACAACTAATATCGTCTTTCCCTGCTTCTTAAATTCCTCGAATTTCTGATAACACTTTGCCTGAAAAAAAACATCTCCCACAGATAGGGCTTCATCAACAATCAATATCTCCGGATCTATGTTTATGGCTACTGCAAAAGCAAGCCTTACAAACATACCCGATGAATAGGATTTCACAGGCTGATATACGAAATCACCTATATCTGCAAAAGCAAGAATATTGTCAAGCTTTTCATCAATTTCCTCTTTGGTAAATCCTATCATTGTGCCATTCAGATATATATTCTCTATTCCTGTATATTCCATATTAAAGCCTGCGCCAAGCTCTAATAAAGCTGATATACGTCCGTCTATGTCAACCTTTCCCTCAGTAGGGTTAAGCACCCCCGTAATTATTTTTAATATTGTTGATTTACCGGCACCATTTGTACCGATAATTCCCACGCACTCGCCCTTTTTTATTTTAAAGCTCAAATCATGTAAGGCATAATGCTCCTTATATTTTTTTTGTTTGGATAATCCTAAGGATTCCTTAAATCTATCCGAGGGTTTGCTGTATAGCTTGTATAATTTTGACACATTCTGTACATTTATCGCATATTCACCCATTTATTCCTCCCGCAGCACACCTGCTTTATTACAACGTTATTTTATCCAATCACAATTATAAAGATATCTGTCGCCGAACATTATGTCATACTGTATAAATTTATATGTTTCCAAATCTGTGCTGTTTATATCAATAAATTCCTTATGCAATACAGGCATGGTATCCCGCAGCGAAAAAATATAATCAAAATATGCAGGATGTTCTATACCCGAATCAATAATTACCTGTGCTGCAATCTGATTCGTGGTTATATATTCATCATTCGTAGCAATATTTTTATAGTTTGAATATGCAACATAGCGTGTAGTGTATTTGTTATATACATCATTCAAATAACCTGTTTTACTAAATGATGTAAGTGGCGGCAGATGATCCCCAAACACATATAAAAGAATCGGCTTGTCCTCTGCGTCCATATACTCTATTAGTTTTTTTATCATTTCATCCGTATCCTTATATGACACGGCCTGCTGCTCCAATTCATTAATCTGTTTTTCATCCAATCCAAACTCATCTGATACCACCTTTATCTGCGGTTCATCAAATTTATCCTGATTAACGTAATGTGCCTCCATTGTTATTGCAAATATGAACTGTGGGTCATCACTAGATTGAATCTGTTCAATTATTTTATCTCCAAGTGCATTGTCCTTAACCCATCCGTTGACCGTCTTATCATCCAATGTACAATCTGCAAAATCAACAATTGATATAAATTCATCAAATCCAAGCTGCACATATACCTTATCCCTGTTATAAAATGCCGGCAGGTTAGGATGTACGGCTTTAGTAATATAACCGTTTTCCTTAAAGCACAGAGGGACGGATGGAAATCTGTCATTTGTATTGTTAAAATATGTTGTATACGGGGTAAGTCCCTCCGGCATCAATGCCAAGGTCAATCCGGTAAGCACCTCAAACTCAACGGCAGATGTGTATCCTCCGTATCTTGGTGAAATAAGCTTTGTGCCCGAATATTTGTCCAAGGTTGCATCGGTATCATCGCTAAATACAATTCCCGGCATATCATCAAAATCAAACAACGATTCTGCCAATATAACTATTACCGTTGGCTGTTCATTCGATTCCGTCCTATTGTCTGACTGATTTATAAATTCCACATTTAAATTTTGTGCCGTTTTCTCGGAATAATCTGACGGTTCTTTAAGCTTCGCGTTTTTTACATTTTTATAATCGTACCAAAGGTTTACAACAAACCCGTTATTCAACACATTTACCTTCACATTTTCCCATGTACGCGGGAACATATTCAGATTTGCAAAAGTGTTTTTATCAATACCTATTAACATTAAAGCAGTAAAAACAAGTGCTGCTGCCAACTGCACCGGCAGGATTTTTGGTTTTAATATTCCTGCTATTCGCTTTCTGAATACAAATATGACTGCACATAAGGCAACCACAGCCAATATAATCAGCGCAAGTATCAGCGGAGTAATAAATTCCTTTCCAATTAAAAACAATTCCTTAGCCTGAAACAAGTCAAGCCATGAAAAAAACGAATCATGATATACAATTTTTATATAGTTTGTTATGCATATGAACAGACATAAAACAACAGAAAGAATCCCGCCTATACCTCTGCCAAGCAGGCTTATAAAAACAAAGCATATACATACAAGTAACAAAATATTTATAAGCTGCTGTGCGCCTGTAAAGTAAGACATCACTGTCTGCATAACTGTTTTATCAGCATAATATCCGGCCTTAGTTATCAATACAACAAAAAACCGATTAGTGGCTACGGCAATAAAAAGCAAAAACAAAATTACGGAAATTACATTTTTCAGCGATATTATATTTTTTGTTTCACCGTCTTCCGTTTCAGAAGCACCTGCCACCGAGGCAATTAAATATATTAACGCCAGGTTAATGCACCATGCAAGCAGCAGGACTACTGCTATGCTTATTCTGTTATCCACGTCTGTCTTTAGAAAAAGAATCAATTTTCCACTTCGTATCTTCAATATGTTCCATATAATCCAAACAGTACCTGTAATGATAACCAATATAGCCTTCACGGCTGATAATAAATTTATCTTTGTCTCTTTCATATCTGCCATTGACAAAATAACAAAGGGAACAATATACGGCAAAAGGTAAATGCAGCCTTTTCCATAATATGTAAGCAGTCCTACAACACCGTAGCACACAAAAAAGGCAGCACATATTATATATTTATTAATTTTAAGCTTAAACCCTGTTTTTTTGAAAATATATACAAATATATAATACATTGCTATCGGAACAAGCATCAGCATAAAACTAAATAATAAAAGTCTCAATATAAAATCCTCCTTAACAAATATGTTATTTTCGAAACTGCAAGAGCTGCTACAAGGCTAAGCAGCAATACAATCAATGTTATTACAGGCACTGAAAGTATACCCGTAAAAGAAAATGTGGAAAAACCATTATTCCACAAAAGCATAATAAACAAAAAATGTGTCAGATATATCCCAAGTGAATATTTTGCAATAATATGCATCAGCTTATATATTATTCCATAAGAAAAATTATTTTTTACAAAAATGAAGGCCCCAAAACTTGACAAGGCAACCCATGGCATATTGTAATTCCAAAATCTTTCATTAATTTCCTGTGTGGATATACAATCATATAACACAGCCGAAACTGTCAGGATACAACCTAAAAACCCAAGAAGATATAGTACAAAATCCTTTTTGTCCTTCCTTTTCCATTTATCAATATAGTGTCCCAAAATGAAATATCCGACATATATGGACAAATTACCCGGCTGTACTTTCTGAATCCATATTGCAATCGGCGAGCAATGAGGAATATGTCCTGCAAGTGGTAATATACTTCCAAATATAAACAGCAGAAGCAACGCATATTCTGTCATTCTTTTTGAAGCATTCTGTGTAAATATTTTAATGATCGGAGTTACCAAGTATATTCCCATAATGGAGTATAAAAACCACAAATGGGACTGTGTATCTGCATGTACAATACTTTTTATTATACTGACAAAATTGTGATTTCCATTTGCAAATTGATAAACCACTCCCCAAAAAATAAGAACAAAAAACAATTTAATAACATGTCTTAACATATATTTTATAGACACATTTTTTTTATCCTCCAAAAACAAAGTGCCTGAAATCATAAAAAAAACAGGAACGGAAATTCTTGCAATCCCGGCATAAACTGTAAAGGCAACCCAATTCTTTGAACCAATAAAGCCGTACCAATTATTACATGCTACATGCAGCATTATTACCCCTATTGCAGCACATCCTCTTAATATATCTATATAGCCTTTTCGTTCCATCAGATATATCTCCCTTTTCATTAATCCCCATTTATTATTTTCTTCTCCAATGCATCAGACGCAATTGAAAAAAAAGTTCCTGCCATAATGCTGATAATCAGAAACACCAACGAAATCAGCAAATACCGCTGTGTGTTCATCCAGCCCTGTATCAAATGTGAATATGCCAGCAAATTGTATATTATCACTAAATGCCAAAGATAAATTCCATACTCGTATTTTGCAATCCACATAAGCAGCTTTGATATTATAAAATACTTATATTTTAAAAATGCAAATCCATACATAACAATTCCCAGTGCAACAGCCACCATGCTGTGCCACGTATAACCGGATATGTTATTGGTGTGTATTCCGTTTTTTATACCATATAACATAACTTCATACAGCAGTATAAGCCCTGTGATAATCATACACACCGGTAATGCATTCCCCCGCCATTTTTTCTTTTTCGATATATAGGCAACGCCCATACCAAGCACAAAATTGTCAAGTGCTGTTATAAGCTGCCTTCCTGCCCAAAATCCATAAGCTCCAAAATTGCCGTTATATTCAGGAACGGCTGCAATCAATTTAAATACAGACATCTTAATAACAATGGTAACCGGTACGCTTAACAAAACAATCGGTACCCCAGCCTTTTTTATTAGCTTAAAAAGCGGAATTGCGATTATATAAAATTGAAATATAACCGCCATAGTCCATAACACACCATTTATTGCCCCTGAGTACTCAGGCTTAAAATTATGAACAAAGAAAATATGTGCAAGTATATTTGCAATATATTCCTTGCCCATATAAACCGCAGAGCTTGTGAACACTAAAACCACAAATAAATTCAGATAATATTGTGGAGCCACCCTTTTAAGTCTTTTTATCATAAAGTCTTTAAAGCTTATTGTTTTGTCCGTTCTGTCAAGTGAAGAAAAAATACCATATCCGCTCAGCATAAAAAAAGCCGTAACACCAAGCTCACCACCTAACAAAATCAAATAATTTATTATCGGAATTTTTATTTGATAAGCTCCCGTGCATACCCAGCAATGATAGAAAAATACAAGCAGCAACGACAGGGCTCTGAAAATATCCATATTTGAATTTTTTTCATTTTTCTCTACTGTAATTGTTTTATTATCCATATAAAATTCTCACTCTAAAACAGTACATCCGTAAACATGTTACAGCACATCAGCAAAATGTATCTTCAGACGTCTGAACACGGCGGTTCCTACCATAAATATAAGCACTGTAAATATCCAAAAATACAATGTCCATTTAAGCTTATTTCCAAGCCATGAATCACCAAGCAGTGCATCCCTGAAGCCATCAACAATATAATACATCGGATTTAACTTAAAAATAAGTTTTAGAATCCTGGAATTTAGTATATCAGCATTCCACATTATCGGAGTCATCCATATTCCGACCTGCAATATAATATTAATTATTTGCGTTAAATCTTTAAAAAAAACAACAATAGCTGATGTCAGATAAGTAATTCCTAGCACAAGCACAAAATTACATATTACATAATAGACAAGCTGGAGCGTATGAATACCCGGAAGGTATCCATACAGCCAGCATAAAATACTTACAAATATTATGAAAAACAAATGAACAAACAGGGAAGATATAACCTTAACTATAGGAAGTATATCTATCTTAAATACAACCTTTTTTACAAGATAGCTGTATTCCACAAGCACATTCGTCCCCCCGCTTAATGCTTCAGAAAAAAAGAACCATGGCACAATTCCCGCCATAAGCCACAATATAAAGGGATGCTTACTGGCTCCTCCTGATTTTAATCCCACCTCAAAAACAAACCAATACACAAGCACTGTTACTATGGGCTGAACAAATGCCCAAATAATCCCTAAATACGAACCGGCAAATTTTGTTTTAAAATCGTTTTTTGACAGACTGCTTATAAGCTTTCTTTCCCTGAAAATCTCACCGCATATTTTTATTGTCGGATTTACAGCAATTTGTTTTTTCATGAAAATCTCCTGTCATTTATAAACCAAAGCTTTTTATTATTTTTCCAAATTCAATACTGTTGGTAAAGCCTCTTAATACTGTTTCCCTTGAGGCTCCCGACTGTAGGAGTTCAAGCCATGTATTAAGTCCTTCCTCGTCATATTCCCTTCCCAGATATGCACGGTAAAGCACTTTTATGTATTCTTCATCACTTAAGTTTTTAGCCTTAAATTCATCTGACAGCACGAAAAAGTCTCCTACCTGTACAGGCGTGTAAAGCTTGTTCTGAAGAGCCTTGCACCAATCATTTAAGCCGTCCGCCTCTCCGTTTCTTCCCAACACGTAAATATAAAGCCTGTTGACAAACTTTGTCATGTTAGGGTTTTTATCCCTCGGCTGGGTAAGTGTGACCGTACCTCTCTCTATTCCATAGCTTTGGCATATGCTTGTATACTCCGGTGACTGAACAAAGCCTCTAAATACATAATCTCTTGAAAGTCCCTGCTCCATAAGACCAAGCCATGTGTTTCTTCCTTCTTCATCCGCCTCACGGTCAAGGAATACACGATAAAGCATGTTTAAGTATTCCTCATCCGATACATTTTTCCCAATATACTCCTTACTGTATACAAAGCCCTTTGCTACAGATGCACCCGTTCCTTTTTTAGACATAAGAATGTACGTCCATGTATCCATACCCTCCCAATCAGGTTCACGGTCAAGGCATTTTTCATACAGTCTTGTAACAAAGCTTTCGACATTAGAATATCTGGTCGTATAATCCAATTCACAGATGACCTCACAAGAGGAAGAAACACCTGCTTCAACATATGTTGCAGTTATTACTGCTTTTCCCGGACTCTTTCCGGTTATCGTTCCGTTCTGTGAAACCTCTACCGCACTTGGATTACTGGATGTCCACTTAATAGTTGCATTGCCATTTGCCGGCATTATCGTTACCGGAAATTTGTATGTATCACCAGTTTCTATCTCGAAGCTCCTTGGTCCAACATCTGCAATCCACCCATAGTATCCCAAATATGGACTAATAGTTATCGTATTGGTATCTGCTGCATATCTCGTTTCAATATACTGACAGTTACTATTTATTTCATCTTTTGAAATTACCCTGCCCCATCTAACCTTTCCGCTGGCATTTCCCTCTGCAACAACTACAAAATCCTCATGTATCTGCAACACAGTAACGGAATGATTGGATGGTACTCTAACAACATCACCGACCCTTATGGCATCAAACCAATCACCAGTAATATCGCTTTTATATAATGTTCGAAAGCCTGCATTCCCAAAAGCCGCATCACTTACCAAATGCGCAAAGCCCATGCAGCCCCATGCACCCCATCCGCAATTCCACTTATAATAATTATCATTTGTCCAAGTCATTCCTGTAGGATATTCCGGCATTATGGCAATCATTCTGTCATATGCCTCATCTGATGATATGGTAGAATATGCCAGCAGCAATCCTGTTTCATGCTCCTCACTTATTTCCTCATATTCTGCATCAGTATCCGTAGATATATTAGTTGTATTATAATATGCATCCGTTTCCGTGGCAGTATACATATCAGCATCCTCTGACAGTTCATCCGCCTTGCTTTGTATTCCGGTAAAGCAAGAACAAGCCATCCCAAAAAGTATCGCATATACACATGTTTTTTTCTTAAGGTTTATCTTCATAATTTTCTCCTTATCGTATAACATTTTATCTCTAAATACAAATTTTATCACATCATTTATTGTCACACAATATCTTCGTAATTTTTACCGTTTTTTAACATAAATTTACTTTTTATGAATGCGGCAGTCTTCTTTATCCAGTCTCCTGTGCAAATAAAATTAAACACCTTTGATACCAATGGATTTCCCAATATAACAACCAATAAAACTGCAATGCCAAACGCCTTGCGCTGTGAGATTACCAATCCGTTCTGATAAACCTCTCTTTGAATAAGCTTGATAATGAAGCCATGTAATAAAAATACTGATAAGGTCCCTCTTCCAAACATGGTTACAAACGGGATTTTTATATTAGGCATAATAAAAACAAGCCCGATTATCCATGCAAATGCCATAGCATATATAATTATCTTTATTTTAGGAGAATATCCTGCCGTTTGATAATTTGTAGAACCAAATAACATCATATGGGTAATTATATTTTTACCTAAAACAATATCCGTTAAAAGCTTTACCAAAATCAGGTAAAGCACCTTGAAAAACCACGGTATGTCATTCAGCCAATCATACAATTTGGTATCTTTTATATAAAAGCCTGCTAAAAAAAACGGCAGAAAATGTAAGGTTCTTGCCAGCGAAAAAATATACCCTATATAAACATCCTTTGCAAAAATAATTGCGCATATGAACGCCCCCGCAAAAAGCACTATCCTGTTTACGAATTTCTCATCATCAAATAGCGGAAGCATAATATAATAAATAATTATGGTTAGTAAATACCACATAATCCAATACGGAACTATATAGGTATGCTGATAATTGGCATTTAACAATTCCTTAGTTTCAAAATAGTTGTATAATGTCTGAAACAGAAAATACGGGTATACAAGCTTAAGTATTATATTCCACCTGTCAAATTTGGCAAAATATCCGGTAACAAACATAAAACAAGGCATATGAAATGTATAAATAAATATATATTTATCCATGGAATTAGGAACAAACTCAAGAATATGCCCGAAAATCACCAGTACAATAAGCAATAATTTTAAATTATCAAACCTGTATTCTCTTTCCTTCATATATAACACCAATCCAAACAAAGCAACGCTCATTGCAAATGTTTATTTAAGCGTTCATCTCATCACTAATTTGTAACACAATATTAACATATTCTTATTGATTATGCAATTATCTTCCATATCTCGTCTCAATATAAGCACAGTCACTGTTTATCTTTTCCTTTGATATGGTTCTTCCCCATACAACCTGACCGCCCCAGTTCCCCTCGGCAACAACTATGCAGTCACTGTTTTTTTCAAGAACGATTACGGAATGGCTGTTGTAATCTGTTCTTACAACATCCCCAACCTTAATTTTGTCATACATGTTTCCGCTGCCGTCATTTTCTATTGTTCGAAATTCAGCATTTCCAAATGCGGCATCGCTTATCATATGTGCAAATCCCATACAGCCTGCTGCAGACCACCCGCAGCTCCATGCATATGAATTGGCATTTGTCCAAGAGGTACCCGTAGGGTACTCGTCCTCTAAGGCAATCATCCTCTCGTATGCCTCCTCAGGTGATATTGTGGAAAAGCCCAATGGGTCTAAATCTCCACCATACACCTCATATGCACATCCCACTGCATAAGTTTTCACTCCTGTTATGTTGCATGTGATACCTGTTACCTCTATCGTTACTTCATTTGGCGTACTGTCCGATTGTGAATTTTCCTCTGCTCTTGTGTCTTTTCCTGTCAATAATACTCCCCCGAGCATCGTAATGCCTAAGAGTATTATGTATGTTTGCTTTCTTAATCTTTTTAACATGCTAATTCTCCTCATCTTTCATGTGCTTTTAAATTGTCCTTTATATTTTGCACGCACACAAGATGGGATTGTAGCACATATTTAATTTTAATGCAACAAAAATTAATATTATTTTAATTAATTTAACACTTTTTTAACATTTTCCCGTGTCAATATTTTCTGCTATATATTACATTCCCTTTATTCTCTCAATTGCCTTTACCGTATTCTCATAGGTTCCAAATGCAGTCAGTCTGAAATATCCCTCACCGCTTGGTCCAAAGCCCGAGCCCGGTGTTCCCACAACATTTGCCTTCTCCAGAAGATAATCAAAGAACTCCCAAGAGGTCATGTTGTTAGGAGTTTTAAGCCATATATATGGCGCATTTACTCCACCTGACACGGAATATCCCGCATCCTGAAGCCCACTGTATATGTATTTTGCATTTTTCATGTAGTATGCTATCTGCTCGGCAGTCTGTTTTTTTCCTTCCTCAGAATATACCGCATCGCCTGCCTGCTGTACGATGTATGGTGCACCGTTATATTTTGTTCCGTGGCGTCTGGCCCAAAGAGGATTAAGTGCCGTGCCGTCTGCCGCCTTAAGCTCATGCGGCACTACCGTAAAGCCAAGTCTTGTTCCTGTAAAGCCTGCATTTTTAGAAAAGCTCCTAAGCTCTATGGCACAGGTCTTTGCTCCGTCACATTCATATATAGTGTGCGGTACATCCTCCTCGCTTATGTATGCCTCATATGCAGCGTCATATATGATTACCGCACCAACTCTGTTTGCATAGTCAACCCACATTTGAAGCTGCTCCTTTTTAATCGTTGCTCCCGTAGGGTTGTTTGGGAAACAGAGATATATGATGTCAGGCGTATCATTTGGAAGCTCAGGGGCAAATCCATTTTCCTCCTTACACGGCATATATATCACATTGCTCCAAAGTCCTGTTTCACTGTCATATTCTCCCGTTCTTCCAGCCATTACGTTGGAGTCAACATAAACAGGGTATACAGGGTCACATACAGCTATTTTGTTGTCAAGTGCAAATATTTCCTGTATGTTTCCCGAATCACATTTTGCTCCATCACTTATAAATATTTCGTCTATAGCAATGTCCACGCCTCTTGCCTTATAATCATTTTTTGATATTGCACTTCTTAAAAATTCATATCCAAGATCAGGCGCATAGCCCTTAAACGTTTCCTTTACGCCCATCTCATCAACTGCGCTGTGAAGTCTCTCTATAATGGCAGGCGCAAGAGGCTGGGTCACGTCTCCTATTCCAAGTCGTATTATCTCCTTGTCAGGATTTGCAGCCTGAAACTCCCTTACCTTTTTCCCTATTGTGGAAAACAAGTAGCTTCCCGGTAATTTTAAATAATTATCATTTACTTTAAACATGTCTTAATCCTCCAATTTTTTATTCTATTTCACCATCAAACACAACCCTTGCAGGTCCTGTCATATAAACCTTGTTGCTTTCCCTGTCCCATTTTATTATAAGCTCTCCTCCTAAAAGCTTTACGGTAACCTCATCCTCAGTAAGTCCGTTCAGAATTGCCGCAACAACCGATGCACAGGTTCCGGTTCCGCAGGCAAGAGTTTCACCGCTTCCTCTCTCCCAAACACGCATCTTTGCATATTTCCTGTTTACTATTTGGACGAACTCCGCATTTACCCTGTTAGGAAATATGGAATTTGTCTCAAACTGAGGTCCAATTTCCTCTAATGGAAATGAATCCGTATCATTTACAAATGTAACACAGTGAGGATTACCCATGGAAACACAGGTTATATTCCATTTCCTTCCTGCTATTCTTACAGGACAGTCCCTTATCATGCCGGCTTCCTTAATATCTGCTTCTATGATATTTTCCGGAAACTCATTCACGGCAGCACAGTTTTTCATAATCTCATCCACGCTTACAGGAATATCCTGCGGTGCAAGAATAGGCTCGCCCATATTTACGGTTACCAGATTTACCCTGCCATCGGCAATCTTAAAATCAAGATATTTTATCCCAGCTAATGTCTCAACTGTTATGCTTGTTTTATCCGTAAGCCCATAATCGTACACATATTTTCCTACGCATCTTATGCCATTTCCACACATTTCCGACTGAGAGCCGTCTGCATTGTACATTTCCATAGTAAAATCTGCTATCTCTGACGGTTTTATAAGAATAAGTCCGTCTGAGCCTATTCCAAAATGCCTGTCACTTATTTTTTTCGCAAGCTCACTTGGATTTTCCACTTTCTCCCTGAAGCAATTTACATACACATAGTCATTGCCAAGACCTTCCATTTTCGTAAACTTCATAACCGTTCACCGTTCCCCTTAATTAACTGAACACCACCGCATATACGGTGCAACAACTCAAATTCCTATAACATAATACCACCAACTTATGTTATATACCACATTTTTTTGAAAAACAAAGCGTCTTCGACGCTGCAGTTTGAGTCTTAGCAGGATTTTTAATCCTGCCTTATAGGAAAGTGCGAAGAACTTTCCTATAAAGTAAAAAAGCTCCAACCGTCCAGCGGTTGGAGCTCCATTGCTCTCAATTAATCAACTACATATGGCATTAAGCTTATGTGTCTTGCTCTCTTAATGGCAACTGTTAAAGCTCTCTGATGCTTTGCACAGTTTCCGGTAATTCTTCTAGGAAGAATTTTACCTCTCTCTGAGATATATCTCTTAAGCTTGTTTACATCTTTATAGTCAATAACAGAATTTTTCTCTGCACAGAATACGCAGACCTTTTTCCTTCTGCGGATTGGTTTTCTTTTCATAGGAGCATCTGCGTGTTCGCTTTTTTCTGTCTTATTGTAAGCCATTTTTCTTACCTCCATTTTATATTTTACTTAAACGGTAAGTCGTTTTCTATCCCCTCTGGAATACTCATAAATCCATCGGCGCTTGCGCTTGAAGGGGCAGGTCTTTCACCCTGAGGCATACTGTTTGATTCACTGGCACTCTTGCTTTCTGCAAATTCCTGCTCTTCAACTATAACCTCTGTTGTGTAAACCTTTACTCCATCCTTGTTGGTATAGCTTCCTGTCTGAATTCTTCCTGAGACTACTATCTTAATCCCCTGTCTGAAATATTTTTCTGCAAATTCCCCTGCACGCCCAAAAGCAACACACGGAATAAAATCTGCGGTCTGGTCATTGCCGTTTGCATCTCTTCTTCCACGTCTGTCAACTGCAAGGGTATATCTTGCTATAGCTAAAGGCTCTGCCGCCTGTGAGTATCTAACCTCAGGATCTCTTGTTAAACGACCCATCAAAATAACTTTGTTCATTTGGAATTCCTCCTTATTCTACTCTGCGTCCTGTCTGACACAAAGATATCTGAGAACAGATTCCATGATACGAACATTGGCCTCAACCTGAGCCGGGCTTTCAGGATTACCATCAAAGGCTATAAAATAATAATAACCCTCTTTCATCTTCTGAATCTCGTAAGCGAGTCTTTTCTTGCCCCACTCATCAACGTTAGTAATTGTACCGCCAGCCTTCTCGATGATAGCCTTAGCCTTATCGACAACTGCTGTTCTGGCATCGTCTTCAATCTTTGCACTAACAACCAACGCTAATTCATACTTGTTCATGTCATTGCACCTCCTTATGGTCTAATGGCTTCGAAACTGCGTCCGAAGCAAGGAATTAAACACAAGAGCTTAACTTATGTCTGAACCTTTTCTCCGGTCTTTGTGAAACCGGCTTCATGGGCAGCCATGCTCCCCAATGAAATAAATTATATCACAATGTTAGATATTATCACATGGATTTTAAAATAGCAAGCCTTATTTCATTTTATAGGAAATTTCTTCTAAAATAATAAAAACAAAAAATAAGTAAAAAAGTAATTATTTTCTCTTTCACTTTTTGTCGTTATGTTATACAATATAGAGAATGTAATTTTAGATGAGATAATACCGGGAGGAAAAATATGGCAAAGCGAACAGACATTAATAAAATTCTTATTATCGGCTCCGGACCTATTATTATAGGTCAGGCATGTGAGTTTGATTATTCAGGCACACAGGCATGTAAGGCACTTCATAAGCTTGGTTATGAAATTGTACTTGTCAATTCAAACCCTGCAACAATTATGACAGACCCTGAAATGGCTGATGTTACTTATATTGAGCCCCTTAATGCAAAGAGGCTTGAGCAGATTATTGCTAAAGAGCGTCCTGATGCAGTGCTTCCAAATCTCGGAGGACAGTCGGGACTTAATCTTTGTTCAGAGCTTGCTTCTAAGGGCATACTTGACAAATACGGTGTTCAGGTAATCGGTGTTCAGATAGACGCTATCGAGCGCGGTGAGGACAGAATTGAATTTAAGAAATCCATGAACGCCATTGATATTGACATGGCAAGAAGCGATGTTGCCTACAGTGTTGATGAGGCCCTTACCATTGCTGACAGTCTTGGCTATCCCGTAGTACTCCGTCCAGCATATACAATGGGCGGTACAGGCGGCGGACTTGTATATAATAAGGAAGAGCTTAAGGTTGTATGTGCAAGAGGTCTTCAGGCAAGCCCTGTTGGACAGGTTCTCGTTGAGGAATCGGTGCTTGGCTGGGAGGAACTTGAACTTGAAGTAGTCAGGGATTCAGAGGGAAATATGATTACCGTATGCTTCATTGAAAACATTGATCCTATCGGCGTTCATACAGGTGATTCCTTCTGCTCTGCTCCTATGCTTACCATTTCCGAGGACGTTCAGAAGGAGCTTCAAAAGCAGGCATACAGAATCGTCGATTCTGTACAGGTTGTGGGTGGTACAAACGTACAGTTTGCACGTAACCCTGAAAACGGCAGAATTATCGTTATAGAAATTAATCCGAGAACCTCCCGCTCCTCGGCACTTGCTTCAAAAGCCACAGGCTTCCCTATTGCATTTGTTTCGGCAATGCTTGCGTGTGGTCTTACGCTTGCGGACATTCCTTG
Source organism: uncultured Bacteroides sp. (assembly GCA_964635615.1). Lineage (GTDB taxonomy): Bacteria > Bacillota > Clostridia > Lachnospirales > Lachnospiraceae > Coprococcus_C. The sequence goes on along the minus strand of CAZWNL010000014.1, from coordinate 65,824 downwards.
TGGAAAGTACGGCAGTTTGGATAAATATGTTCCTGATGGGGATTATGTTGTTATTAAATTTGCACGCTGGGCTTTTGAAAAGTTTAAGGGCGTTGAGGATAAGCTCGGTACTCAGATGCGCGCCGTAGGCGAGGTTATGAGTATCGGAAAGAATTATAAAGAAGCCTTCCAAAAGGCAATAAGAAGTCTTGAGACAGGACGCTACGGTCTTGGACATGCAAAGAACTTTGATACGCTCTCAAAGGAGGAGCTTTTAAAGCTTCTTATTACTCCTTCCAGCGAGCGCCATTTCGTCATGTATGAGGCACTCCGCAAGGGAGCCACAATTGATGAGATTCATGAGCTTACAAAGGTTAAGCATTATTTTATAGAGCAGATGAAGGAGCTTGTTGATGAGGAGGAGGCATTACTTGCATGTAAAGGCAACCTTCCTTCTGATGAAATGCTTACACAGGCTAAAAAGGACGGCTTCTCTGACAAATATTTAAGCCAGCTTCTTGAGATACCTGAGGATGAAATCAGATTTAAACGTAACGACCTTGGCGTTGTTGAGGCATGGGAGGGCGTACATGTAAGCGGTACAAAGGACAATGCTTACTACTACTCAACCTACAATGCGCCTGACAAAAACCCTGTAAACTCAGACAAGCCAAAGGTTATGATACTTGGAGGCGGTCCAAATCGTATCGGTCAGGGTATTGAATTTGATTACTGCTGTGTCCACGCATCTCTTGCATTAAAGAAGCTTGGATTCGAGACAATTATTGTAAACTGTAACCCTGAAACAGTTTCAACCGACTATGATACATCCGACAAGCTCTACTTTGAGCCGCTTACGCTTGAGGATGTTTTAAGTATTTATTATAAGGAAAATCCTGTTGGAGTTATTGCTCAATTTGGCGGTCAGACACCTTTGAACCTTGCCTCAGAGCTTGAGAAAAACGGTGTCAAAATTCTCGGCACCTCTCCTTCCGTTATTGACCTTGCGGAGGACAGGGATTTGTTCAGAGAAATGATGGATAAGCTTGAAATTCCAATGCCGGAATCAGGTATGGCTACAACAGTTGACGAGGCACTTTCAATTGCAGCTAAAATCGGATACCCTGTTATGGTTCGTCCTTCATACGTTCTCGGCGGACGTGGCATGGAGGTTGTGTATGATGATGACAGTATGGTTGAATATATGAATGCAGCTGTAGGCGTTACACCTGACAGACCTATACTTATTGACCGTTTCTTAAACCACGCCCTTGAGTGTGAGGCGGACGCAATAAGCGACGGAACCCATGCATTTGTTCCGGCAGTTATGGAGCATATAGAGCTTGCAGGAGTACATTCCGGTGACTCGGCATGTATTATTCCTTCCGTACACATTACTGAGGAAAATGTTAAAACCATAAAGGAATACACAAGAAAAATTGCTGAAGAAATGCATGTAAAGGGTCTTATGAACATGCAGTATGCAATCGAAAATGGAAAGGTTTATGTTCTTGAGGCTAACCCAAGAGCATCCCGTACCGTACCTCTTGTTTCAAAAGTATGTAACGTAAGAATGGTGCCTATCGCCACAGATATTATTACCTCGGAAATTACGGGACGTCCTTCACCTGTTCCACAGCTTAAGGAAAAGGATATACCATACTATGGTGTAAAGGAGGCTGTATTCCCATTCAATATGTTCCCTGAGGTTGACCCGATTCTCGGACCTGAGATGCGTTCTACAGGCGAGGTTTTGGGACTTTCCACCTATTATGGAGAAGCATTCTACAAAGCACAGGAAGCAGCACAGTCTCCACTTCCGCTTGGCGGAACTGCACTTTTATCTGTAAACCGTAAGGACAAGGCTGAAATCGTTGAAATAGCAAAATACCTGAAAGATGACGGATTTAAAATTCTTGCTACCGGAAATACCTATGAGGTTATTACGGAGGCCGGCATTGAAGCAGAGAAAATCAAGAAGCTTTATGAGGGTCGTCCAAATATACTTGATGCTATTACAAATGGACAGATTGACCTTATTATCAACTCTCCTGTTGGTAAGGATAGCGTAAACGACGACAGCTACCTCAGAAAGGCAGCCATAAAAGCAAAGGTTTCCTACATGACCACCACTGCCGCAGCAAGAGCAACGGCAAAGGGAATTAACTATGTCAATAAAAACGGAGATGGTGCAATTGCTTCATTGCAGGAGCATCACGCAATGATAAAGGATAAATAAAGGGGCTGCCGCTCTAAGCCTACGTGATTGCAGCTTATACTGTAATTAAAAAATCGTTTGAAGACGTCAGTACTCGAGTTGGTGCTTGGGAATATTTATACAGGTGACTTCAAAACCCGCTCTCGCTCGTCTCAGACGTAACGGTACTAAAAATTGCCGGCTTAAGATATCCATATGGATACCTTAAGCCGGCAATTTAAGTACCGACGTCTTCAAACGGTTTTGCGGTCACCTGTATAAATATTCCCAAGCATCAACTCTTAGTACCGTTACGTTTGAATCGAACGAAAGTGGTTTTTTGTTACAGTATAAGCTCCAATCACGTAGGCTGCCCACGCAGCCCCTTTATTTATCCTTACTCCTTAAAGTCCTCCTGAGTTAGGAGCTTCACGCCTTTCTTCTTTAGTATGTCCGTTGCAAGCTCAATGTTTCCTACCTTAAATATAAGGTATACATTGTCCTTCTTGCCTGTGTTTACATCATAGAGATATTCAAGATTTATATCTGCCTCGTCAAATATGTTAAGTATCTCATAAAGACTTCCCGGCTCATCCGATGTAGCTACAGCAATAACAGGAGTCAGTGAAAAAATATATCCCTTGTCGCGAAGCACGTTTACCGCATTGTAGGTATCATCCACCAGCATACGGAGCACACCGAAATCCCTTGTGTCCGCAAGTGATATTGCATGAAGGCTAATGCCTGCATCAGACATTACCTTTGCAACCTCAGCAAGATTTCCAACCTTGTTTTCAACAAATACTGATATCTGCTTTATTTCCATATATAACCCTCCTTTTCACTATGAACACCAGCCCATTTATAATTTGCTTTCAGCAAAGGGCTGATTTTTAGTTCTGATAAAGATTTCTCTTGTCTATTACTCTTACTGCCTTACCCTCACTCCTTGTAATTGACTTAGGTGCAACAAGCTTTACGTCTGCATATATTCCAAGCATTGCCTTAAGCGCTCCCACAAGCTCCTTCTCGTTCTTTTCTATTTCCGCAACGGAGTCAGAGAACATCTCAGGTGTCATTTCAACCTGTACCTCAAGGTTGTCGCTGTTGTTTACACGGGTTACGATTATCTGATAATTTGCAGCGTAGCCCTTATTAAGAAGCACGGTTTCAATCTGTGATGGGAATACATTTACACCCTTTACAATAAGCATGTCGTCACTGCGTCCAAGCGGCTTTGTCATCTTAACATGGGTTCTTCCGCAGGAGCATTTCTTACGGCTTAAAATACATATGTCTCTTGTTCTGTAGCGAAGTAATGGGAATGCCTCCTTTGTGATGCTTGTAAATACAAGTTCGCCCTTCTCTCCGTCAGGAAGGACCTCCCCTGTCTTTGGATTAATTACCTCGGCAATGAAATGGTCCTCATTTATGTGCATTCCGGTCTGCTCCTCGCACTCGAAGGAAACGCCCGGTCCTGAAATTTCCGTAAGACCGTATATGTCGTAAGCCTTAATTCCAAGCTTGTCCTCAATATCATGTCTCATTTCCTCAGTCCAAGCCTCTGCACCAAATATGCCTGCCTTAAGCTTTATGTTATCCCTTTCCCCTCTCTCGATAATCGACTCGGCAAGGTATGCGGCATATGACGGTGTACAGCAGAGTATTGTTGAACCAAGGTCCGTCATAAACTGTATCTGTCTTTCCGTATTTCCCGATGACATAGGCAATGTAAGCGAGCCTACCTTGTGGGAGCCTCCGTTAAGTCCCGGTCCTCCCGTAAATAATCCATATCCATAGCAGACATGTACTACATCCTCATTTGTACCGCCTGCTGCCACGATTGCCCTTGCACAGCATTCATCCCACAAATCAATATCATGCTGTGTGTAAAATGCAACGACACGGCGTCCGGTTGTTCCGCTTGTAGACTGTATTCTCACGCAGTCGCTGAGCGGCTTTGCAAGAAGTCCGTACGGATACTGATCCCTAAGGTCGTCCTTTGTCGTAAAAGGAAGCTTATGTAAGTCCTCAACGCCCTTAATGTCCTCCGGCTTAATCCCAAGCTCATCCATGCGCTCACGATACATGGCAACATTGTCGTACACATGCTTAACCTGCTTTACAAGCCTTTCATCCTGCCATGCCCTGATTTGCTCCTGAGATGCAGTTTCTATCTCAGGCTGAAAATAATTTCCCATAAAATAATAATCCTCCTCCAGTGTTATTTGATTGTCAGACTTTCATAAGCCTGATTAAAAAATCTTTCTAACAGAATAACATTTTTGGCAAGGTTCTTCAATATAAAATCCCCTCCAAAAAAAGCACTGTCCTTTTTTATTTTTCCTTCATATGCTCAGCTTTGCAGCCTAAACTGCACCACGGAACAACTACCTCCATGCAAAAAACTACTGATTTATTGCTTCTTAAATCTATATTAAACCTTATAATTTAAAGCAGTATTCATCAATATTAGAGAGCTTTTCTAAATATGAGTAAAATTCTCGAGCTTTATCTATCGCTTCTTTCTTGTCTTTTCCTACAGGTAAAGGAATTTGAAAGTATCTGTTCCATGCATCAATTTTTAATTCTGGTTGGCTTGCTGTTTGTGCTAAATAATAAATTTGTTTTCTACAGACCTCGCTTCGCAGTGCATACCAAAGCAGCAATCCTTCATCTTCATCCTTTGGAACAATTACCAAAAACCCAGAAGTACATATAGCCCCATCAAATTCTTTAGGTACAAGCACTACCGTCCCCCTCGAACTATTATTGAGTGCTAACAAAATATCTCCTGCATGAATTTGATACTCTCCTCTTGTCGGCAATTCAGAAAAAATAGCTTCTTTATAATTTGTTATCAGCCCATATTTTGTGACATCACTTATTTCTATATATCTATATCTATTTTGACTTTCTTTTAATTTTCTCTTATCCGCACTTGTCATTTTTTTACGTAAGGTTAACTTAGTTGCATCTAATAATTTTATTTTCTTCTTTATTTTTAAATTTTGAATAGTATTATATGTAACGCTCAAATCCGGACAATAGAAAAATGCATCAAATCTTTCTGTTGTAATTTTATCAGGAGGCACAATCCAATACTGTTGCGGACATTCTAAATTTTCTTCCGCATCTGCATTATTTCTTATTATTTCAGTAAGCACCCCTGTTCGTTGCCACTCTAAATATGCAATTAATATCTCAACAAGATTATTTCTAAAAGGTGTATCCTTTAATGAATTATCATGTCCTATATTATTTGAAATAGACATAAACACATGCCCTTGAGTTTCATTTGCTTCTTGTTTTTTTCTTAAATGTAATATAGATGTTTTGATGTTTGCTTTAGCCTTAAAAAAAGCATTAAATGGTAAAGAATGCACACCTAAAATAATAAATTTATCCATTATCCATTGCCTAATATTTTCAAAACTTTTTCCATTAATTACAGTATCATCAAGTACAATCAACATTTCTCCTGATGGTGCCAATAATTCATAATATCTGTCCAAGAACAATACACTTGACTTGACATTTGACATATCTTGAGTCAACTTGTGTTGCATGATAATTCTTTCTTCATCAGATTTACTCGCATCATATTTCATACTAAATGGCGGATTAGTTAATATTAAATCAAAACTACCATTTACTACTTTTTCACGATAATCTTTTACATTATCACGTTGTTCAGATGTCATATCCGGAAGCTCTTGAGAATTAACATCAAGCCCATCCCCATGGAATATATGTGAACCTCCGTCTCCATGCAAATACATATTTATTCTTGCAATTCGAGAAACTCTTTCGTTTGCTTCTACTCCATATAAACAATTATTACATATTTCTTCTTTTATTTCTTTTCTACGAATATCTGTCAAACGTGTATCATCCCTTAACCGACCTGTTAAATATGCCATGACTTCAATCAAAAAACCTGCAGTACCACAACATGCATCCAACACTTTAGGTGGTTTTGTAACATCCACATTTCTTAATGCAATTCGAGTCATAAAATCTACAACTGAACGTGGCGTAAAAAACTGTCCTAAATCCTTTCCTCGGATTGATGCAGCCAAAAAAACTTCAAACATTCGACCATTTAAATCTTCATCAATTGAACTTAAATTTACAGTTTGAAAAGTCCTTATTAATTCCTTACATGTTGCAGCAGATAACTTAAGAGTTTCATTTTTTTCAAATATCCGCTTTTTCTTATCCTTTTTTATTGCATCTTCTAATTGCTTATGCAAATTCTGAAACAAAATATCCCTTACAGGATGAGTACTTGTCTTTTCTTGAACTTCCAACCATTTCTCTGTTAATGGAATCATATATTCCGGAGTATCAATTGATAATGTTTCTCTCTTCTTATCCTCTTGTATTTTTATAAAAATAAATTTACAAAATTCGAAAAAGGCATCTGCTGGAGCTAATTTTTCTTTTTTCCAAACCAAATTATGTGATTCAGCAAATAAAATATTCAGCTTTTGTGGTGGCAATGAACCAAATTCTAATGCTGTAACTTTTTTTCTATTAACAATACCATATTTAATATATGTTCTCAAAGTTACATATGGTGGCATTCCACTCGCAAAATCTTCAAGCTGTAATGTTACAATTGGTGTTTCTGAGTCATGTGGAAAAAGTCCTGTGAAATGTCCGTTTGAAATTAATAACCACTTTATTCTTTCTTCTTCACATTTATCACGATTGTAACTTAATGCATAACTCGCAGCCTGTCCCCATGCATCTAAAATATTAATGGAAGGATCTTTTGCTTCTACTATTATTCTTGCTATACCATCGATATCTTTTAGCAAAAAATCAACTTGTTTCATTCTTGATTTTGTTCCATCGCATATTTTTAATGCTTTAATACTTTTTTTTGGAACTATAGCATTTGTAGGATAGCCTAAGTCACCAAAAAGTTTTGCTAAAAGTCGTGTTTCAACTTCTGCCTCCGTCCTCAATTGAGTTGAATCTAATGAAAATAATGTACTAAAAGCCATCTTTTGCACCCTCCTTATTCTCTAATTATAAATTAATAATTGAAAAAACACAAGGCTGTTTCTAATCGAACATTTGTTCTTATTATTATGCATTTTTATTTTCAAAATGTCAATAAACTATAAGAAATTTCTTTAAAATACTAGAATAATCTTTTTTATTTTCTTTACATAAAAACACCCTATATCAGCCACTTGAACTGATATAGGACATCTCAATTATTCATTCCTCAACTCACACTACAGCTTGCCTTATCTCCCTAATTTTCTTGCATCTTATCCAATTTCGCCGTCTAAACTCTATCACAGTGCAATTACTTCTACCCTTCAGGCTGATTTAACTGACCTTAATGCAACAGTCACTTCAATTATAGTAAATAATCTAATTTTTCAGAAAATATATGCTACATCTATAGTTTTTATGATACCACAACACTATAAGAATGTCACGAAAAAGAGCTAAGAAAATATTAACCCAAAATGAAAAATATACTGCACTCCTTTTAAACAATGCAGGATTAAATCATACAATTAAAAACACTTAAAACCCACGCCTTAAGAGTCTGTTTTTGCAACATTTCAATTTCATTTATTATAAATTTTTATATTGCAGTAACTGCATATAAACTTTATAATTGAGTATACGAAAGAAACCGTACTCTTTCTAAAATATAGTTGTACAACGAATGTCTGCGAAAGTTGAGTTTTGCTCATCTGTAAATTGAGCATAATATGAGGTGAAAAAATATGTATCTTGTTTTTGATGTCGGCGGTACATTTATCAAATATGCCCTTATGGATAAAAACGGTGAAATAGACGAAACCGATAAATTTCCTACACAACTTGATAACACTTGTGGATTGGAAATACTTATAAATTCCATTTTTGAGATTTATACAAAGTACAAGGATAAAAATATTGAAGGAATTGCAATGTCACTCCCAGGTCTTATTGATGTGCAAAACGGTTTTGTTCATAATGGCGGAGCACTGAAATTTCTTGCAGGCGTGCCCCTTGGAAGGCTGGTGTCGGAAAAATGTGACAACATTCCTGTTGCCCTTGAAAATGACGGAAAATGTGCTGCTCTCTGCGAGTCGTGGAAGGGTAATGCCAGCGATGTAAAGGATGCCTATGTTCTTGTTTTAGGCACAGGTGTAGGTGGAGGTATGATAATCAACCACCACGTTCATCACGGCAACAACCTTATAGCCGGTGAAGTTTCCTATACCCTGAATAACATGGACAGAGCCCAGGTGGAAACAATTACACCAATTGAAACCATTAGTGACATCAGCCATGTCATTGATACATTTCCATATATTGCAAGCGCGTGTTCTTCCACGCTTGGACTTCGCTGCAAGGTTGCCAAATATAAGGGTTTAAGCTACCATGACGTAAAGGGCGAGGATATTTTCAAATGGGCATCAGAGGGTGATGCCGGAGTACAGAATATACTTGAAGACTGGTACTTTGCAATTGCCAAATTGTGTGTAAATATATACGTTATATTTAATCCGGAAATTATACTCATAGGCGGCGGAATAAGCGCACAACCCCTTGTTCTTGAGGGAATATGCCGATACGTTGACAAGCTGAGAAACATATCAAAGATACTTACGGATATAAAAATTGGAACATGCAAATATAACAATCGTTCAAACCTTTACGGCGCAATGATGAATTTCAACCAGCTTTACAATGAATAAGGAGGTATCTCATGATTATAACAAAAAACAAAAAGCTCCCTGAGAATTTTCTCTGGGGTGCATCAACAAGCGCATACCAGGTGGAGGGTGCAAATCTTACTCACGGAAAAGGACCAAGCGTACAGGATGTCAAAACAGTGCCTGAAGGCACAAGTGAGCTTGACGTGTGTGCGGATTTTTATCATCGCTACAAGGAGGATATTGCCCTTATGGCGGAGATGGGCTTTAAAACCTTCCGCTTTTCCATTGCATGGACAAGAATACTGCCGAAAGGCTCCGGTGAAATAAATCAGGAGGGAATTGATTTTTACAGTGATGTTATCGATGAGTGTCTAAAATATAACATTGAACCACTTGTTACAATGTTCCACTTTGACCTCCCATATGAAATAGAAAAAAAGGGAGGCTGGTCAAGGCGTGAAAGCATTGATGAATTTGTTAATTTTGCAAAAATACTTTTTGAAAATTATGGCGACAGGGTAAAATACTGGCTTACGATTAATGAGCAAAATATGCTTACACTTGTAGGTGATGTTATAGGAACCTGCAATTTAAAGGATGTATCAAATAAATACAAAAAGCTTTATCAGGAAAATCATCATATGTTGCTGGCTCAGGCAAAGGTTATGAAGCTTTGCCATGAAATGATACCAGGTGCAAAAATCGGCCCTGCACCTAACATTTCTCTTGTTTATCCTGCAAGCTGCAAGCCTAAGGATATTTTAGCGGCACAAAATTTCAATGCCATAAGGAACTGGCTCTATCTTGATATGGCAGTATGGGGACGCTACAATAATCTTGTGTGGAAATTCCTTGAGGAGCACGATGCCCTTCCTGACATTGAGGAAGGGGATATGGATATTATGGCGCAGGGACATCCTGATTTTATCGGTTTTAACTACTATTCCACCGCTACAGTTGAGTGGAGTGAGACAAATACGGAAGCCTCATCCGGAGACCAGCAGGGAGGCTCATGCGAACCGGGAGTTTATAAAAATTTTTCAAACCCGAATCTTTTACGCACTGAATTTGGTTGGGAAATTGACCCTGACGGTTTCAGGGCTACGGTGCGTGAAATGTACAGCAGGTACCATCTTCCTATGCTTGTTACGGAAAATGGTCTTGGTGCATATGACAAGCTTACGGAGGACGGAAAAATACATGATGATTACCGCATAGAATATCTCCGCAGACATATTGAGCAGATTAAGCTTGCAGTATCAGAGGGAGTTGACATGATGGGCTATTGTCCTTGGTCTGCCATTGACCTTATTTCAACCCACGAGGGAATTGTAAAACGATACGGATTTATTTATGTAAACCGTGACGAGTTTGACCTTAAGGATATGGCACGCTACAAAAAGGACTCATTCTATTGGTACAAAAATGTAATTGCAACAAACGGAGAGGACTTGGGATAAGACATCTTCTACATTGCAGGTTACTACTGCACTAAAATTTAATATGGCTCGCCAGCGGCTGTTACATGCTGCTATATACACATAAAACACGCTCTCGCTCGTCTCAGACGTAACGGTACTAAGAGCTTGTGTTTCGACGCATATGTACATGACATACAAAAACCGTTTGAAGACGTCGGTACTTAAATTGCCGGTCTAAGATTCCTTTATATGGAGGTATCTTAAACCGGCAATTTTTAGTACCGTTACGTCGGAGACGAGCGAAAGCGTGTTTTTATATGCCATGTACATATGCGTCGAAACCCAAGCTCAAGTACCGACGTCTTCAAACGGTTTTATGTGTATATAGCAGCATGTAACAGCCACAGGCGAGCCATACGCTCAAATTTTAGTGCAACAGCCCCTTTTAATGTACAAATGTCAATATGAAGTGAGTGTATTCACCGAGCCGGCTGCGGACTGTTATTTTTCCTCCCATTCCCTCTACTATGGATTTTGTAAGGGAAAGTCCTATTCCTACGCTGTTTGGATTTACCTCCTTGTTCACACGGTAAAAACGTTTAAATATATTTGGTAAATCCTCGTCAGGTATACCCATTCCGTTATCCTTGACATAAATTCTTGTGAATACAGGCGTCTTTTCCACTTCTATTTTTATTTCTGAATTTTCAGGAGAATAATCGGAAGCATTTTTTAAGAGGTTTATGATGCCCTCCACAAGCCATCCGGAGTCACACACAAGCGTTATGTCCTCCGGACAATCCACTGCTATATTTTGCTTTCTTCCGTCAGTGAGATATGTTACAACCTCCACAGCCTGAAGCAAAAGTGTATTTAGATTATTTGGCTCCTTTTCAAACTGTATGGCGCCCGCCTCTATTCTTGCCAGCTTAAGCATGGAAAGCACCATCCACTCCATTCTGTTGAGCTGATTTTTTGACTCCCCAAGCATCTGCTTTCTTTTTTCAGGTTCCATAACCATATCATCATAGAGCAAATCAATAAAGACATTCAGTGATGCAAGCGGTGTTTTCAGCTGGTGGGAAATATCTGACATGATATCTCGCAGGAATATTTTTTCCTCATGCTCCTTCTGCTTGCTTTCAGTAAGCGTCCCTACAAGCTTGTAAAGGTTTGTGTAAAGTTCGCCCATCTCACCCTGCTTATAAGGCTCAGAGGGTATATCCTCCTCCTCCACGAGTTTTACCATTATGTCTGATGCATAAGAAATTTCATTGCATAATGCTCCAAGCTCAAGTCTGACTAAAATGTATATTACAGCTTCTATGAAAAGGCACAAGCCCGTTAAAATCCAAAGTGCCCTCCCAAATTCCTCAAGAACAGCATAAGCACAGCAAAAAAACGCAAGCAAAAGAACACTTGCGCAAATTGCAAACCATTTATTAAATTTTCCTATTTCATAGCTGTGCTTATTCATATTCTAAATCTGTAACCTACACCCCTTACGGTTTCAATAAAGCTGCCGTCTTCCCCTAATCTGTCACGAAGACGTTTCATATATACGGATAATGTATTATCATCTATAAATTCTCCGTCTATATCATAAAGCCTTTCAAGCAGTATTCTTCTTTCCAAAACCATTCCCTTATTTACAAGAAGAATACGCAAAAGTTTAAGCTCGCTTGTGGTGCAATCAACCGGTTTTTCATCCTTCAAAAGCTTAAATTCCTCAGGGTAAAAGCAATGATGTCCAAATGTATATGCATTTCCATACGAACCCTTATTATAAGTGTTTCTTCTTATATTTGCAGCTATGCGTGACAAAAGCTCCTTTACGCGATAAGGCTTTGTGACATAATCGTCAGCTCCAAGCTCAAGTCCCTGAACAATATTTGCCTCCTCGGAAACGGCAGTAAGAAAAATAATGGGTACACGGCTGCCCTTTTTCCTTATCTCCTCACAGAAGGAAAAGCCCGTTCCGTCAGGCAGCATAACATCCAACAGTATTAAGTCTGTTGATTGGTCATAAAGCTTTCTAGCAGCTTCAAGATTTGCGGCTTTTACAACCTCGTAACCTTCAGACAGGAGTGCATATTCAGTTCCCATTGCAAGGGCGAAGTCATCCTCCACCATTAAAATTTTGTATGCCATAATTTCCTCCGCTACAAACTAATTATGAGCCTTCCCGTGTTTTTTTTCAATATTTTTCGTGGATTTTGTCCGTTTTTCTATTTTCTTACCGCTGTAAGAGGATTAAGCCTTGATGCCCACCTTGCAGGGAAGTATCCCGCAAGTATTCCCAGAAGTGTTGACACTCCTATCGATACAAATATAAGCCATATCGGTATTACCGCAAGACTTGTCCCCTTTGCAAAACCGAGAAGACTTATGGCAACTTTATTTATTATTCCTTTTATTCCAAAGGATAGTCCTACTCCAAGCACGCCTCCCGCAAAGCCAAGTACGCCTGACTCAAAAAGAAACATCATGAGAAGCTCATCTAAATCACAGCCGATAACCTTAAGTACACCTATCTCATTTACCCTGTCATACACGGAGGTTGTCATAGTATTACTTATACCTATAACGGCTACCACAAGGGCTATGGTTCCTATCCCTCCAAGCAATACCTGTATTATTTTTATTTCCCTTTTTGCACTTTCAAGGTACTCCTTATCATTTGAAATCTGAAATCCCATATCCTGTAATTTTTTTACGACGAAATCCACATCCTCTATATCATTTACGGTAACAACCGCACTTGTATACACCCATTCACTGTATGTATTTCCATTTTCATCCATAGGCTGTCCATATACAGAGGCTCCGTTTACATTATATTTCAAATACCTTTTTAATACCTCTAAATCACAGAAAACGCTCTGTGACTGCATGGAATAATCCTCCTCTCTTCCATAAAGCACTCCTGCTACCTTGAACTTTGTCGTAACTGCGCTATCACCGTAACCAAACTCAGCAGGGATGGAGGTATTGACAACTGATGCAAGCTCCTTGTCCTCACCCTCCGAAAAGTTTAAGCCTGTATTGTAATTATAAAATAAAAGCCCCATGGAATTTCCCAAAATAAGCTGTGGCTTTTGTCCGCCTTCTCCTAAGGAAGAACCATCAGCAAGCTTAAACTTTTCAAGCTGCTCTCTTGGTATCCCTACTATATTTGTATATGCCGTATATTTCCCCATAGAAAGCGACACAAAAATCTCATACTCAGGATAAACATATGCAACCTTGTCAATTTGTTCAAATTTTTCAAGTGTTTTATCAGTAATAAGCTTGCTTTTCTCCTTATAACTCTGAGAGCCGTAAACCGTAATGTTTTTTACGGAATTTTCATCCTCAAACTGTGATAAAAGCTCTTTCTTTACTCCGAGTCCAAGTGCAAGAAGTGATACAATTGAGATTACGCCTATTGTCACTCCAAGTATCGTGAGAACAGTCCTTGCCCTTCTTCTTTTCATATTAAGCAGGCTTAATCGGAACATCCATCCCATTAAAATTCCTCCAATATCTTTTTCTTCTTTCTCCATTTCATAACGGAAAGAATTATCACAACTAAAACGACTGCAGCAACTGCAATTATTATAATTGTTTCCGAGGATACTTCCTTTTCCTCAGGCTCTTTGAGTATTTCAAGATTACTGTAATTTGTTGCCACAATACTGAGAGATAATTGTTCTTTTGTACTATGCTTTTCCTTATTCTTATCCTCATATGTAACAGTCATATAATTTTTGCTGTATCTGCCTTCCTCCACAGGATGGATTGTGTGTGTAAGAACATCAATATTGCCGCTTTTGCCTGATTCTATATTTCCAACATAACTTATCTGTGTATCTACATTTTCACCCTCAATTTTCACAGTTACATTGTAAAGGGTACCTTCTCCGATATTATTGATTCTTCCCGTTATCTCAATGTCATCGCCAAGCTTAACTGAGGAATCCGACATGATATCCGTTATTGAAATTCTCTGCTCAAGTGTTATGGGAATGTAAATATTATCCTCAACAGTATAGGAATAGCCGTTAGTATCCTCATATTCAGATTTAATCGTGAGCTTATAGGATTTTTCCTGAAGTCCGTTTATTGCAGTCATGTCAAAGGCTATGTCAAGCTCCTCCTCCGCTGCCATTTCGCTTATGTATGCGGTGCCCGCTCCATTTACGGGAATGAACTCTCCTTCCGCTGACGCAACTGTAAGCTTCATGTTTCTGACCTTTCTTGAAGCAGTGTTTTTAAGCGTAATCGTAATCTTAAAATCCTCTCCCGACACTACCTCAGTGGGATTTAATTTGTAATTGATTACCATGACCTTTGGCTCTGCCGCCTTAATGTCAAGCGCTTTAAAGCATCCCAAAAAGCACACGAAAATACATAGTATTATGCTTATGGAAATTTTATATTTTGATTTTTCTGATTTCATATTTTTTCTCCTATATAATTAATTAGAATAATTACGATTATTCCGTGCTTCGCACTTCCATAATCGAAACAAATATTCGCATTCCCGCACTTCGTGCTTCATGCTCATATTCGTTTATCCGTCATATGACGGAATTATTCTATTATCTTCCCGTCTGCAAGCTTTATAATTCTGTCAGACTCCCTTGCAAGGTCAATATTGTGGGTTATAAGTACAAGTGTCTGATTAAGCTTTTTTACTGAGTCATGCAAAAGGGTCATAACCTCGCTTCCATTTGCAGAGTCAAGTGCTCCCGTAGGCTCATCTGCAAGTATGAGGGACGGTCTGTTTGCAAGCGCCCTTGCGATGGCTGCACGCTGCTGCTGTCCACCTGATAATTGGTTTGGCAGATGCTTTCTCCTGTCCTTTAGCCCGAGCATTTCTATAATGTGGTCAATATATTCCCTGTCAGGCTTCTTGTGGTCAAGAAGAATAGGCATCCTTATATTTTCCTCCACCGTAAGCACCGGGATAAGATGATATGCCTGAAATACAAAGCCTATTTTTCTTCTTCTGAACACTGACATTTCATCATCACTTAGTGTTGTTATGTCCTTTCCGTCAACTACTATGTTTCCGTTGTCAGCGGTATCCACCCCGCCCATAACATGAAGCAGAGTGGATTTTCCCGAGCCTGATGCACCTACGACCGCAAGGGTTTCCCCCTTGTCTATTGTAAGATTTACATCATCCAAAGCCCATACCCTTGTATCTCCTGCTCCATAAATTTTTGTTACATGCTCCATTTTTACGATTTCCATAATGTTTCCTCCTTATTAATCATCACTGCATTTTTTCTTAATTTATTTACACCACTGAGAGTTTTTAATCTCCTCCTGCGTTAAGATTATCCAACACACTGTTGCTCATCCTTTTAATCGGGAAGTACACTGAGCCACAAAGTACAATTATTGAAATGACAAGTCCCAAAATTGCCGCAATTACAGGGTAGGACAGCTTTGCTCCGTATATGGCATTCAATGCACTCCGTATTGGGTTAATAAATCCAAAGCCCAAAATCCAGCCAATAACATTTGCGATAATTGCGGTAATTATCCCCTCCAACCAAACGATTCTGCAAAGTCTTTTCTTTGAAACTCCTATTACACGAAGCTGAGCAAGCTCCTGTCTTCTTATGTATAGATTACCTGCACTTGTATTTATTATGTTTATTGTGATAACAATAAACATAAATACAGCGAACACCTGTATATACAGCAATTTTTTCTTTGTATTACCTGTTATGGCTTTATCCTGTACATAATCCGACATAATACAATTGAAATCCGCTACAGAGCCGTTTGTCATTATATTGATAATTTTGTCGCTTAATTTGCTTCCCAGCTTGTATTTTACGCCGTTGCTGTCCTCCATCCCAAGTCCCGTGGCATCAAGGTAGCTGTCAAGAGGCAGCAGGGCTGATAAATAAAACTGTGAGCCATTACCGCCATGCCAAAGCTCAAGCTTGTCCTTATTATATTCTACAATCCCCTCAATCACATAAGTTTTGTACATTCCCTTATCAATTAAGTCCAAAACTATTTCTTCAAAGCAATCATTACAATATGTGCCGTTTTCTGCAAGCTTCGCCTTTTGTTTTAAAAAGTCATCATACAAGGTTCCTGCCCTTTGATAATCAACTACACTTATTGTATCTCCCAGCTTATAATCGGTCACATCATGATAATCCGACTCCCATATGTTTATCCATTCACCATCATCACCCTCAGGCAGAAGAGTTTGTTTTACTATCACAATACCATTTTCACTTACATCAAGTGTTCCTTCCGTCAAAAGGTCTTCATATTTCTTCATTTCCTCCTCATCACAGCCATATATATTTATATTACTGTAATGCACCATGTCTTCGGCGGTTTCCAAATAATCTGATATAAACGGAAAGTCTAATTCTTCATTAATATATTTTAGATATTCCTTATTATATTTACTAATATAATTCTCATAATCCGCCACATAAAACTTCGCAAGATATATAGGCTTGACAACCGATACACTGCCGTCTCTTGCTATTTCATCAAGTGCATCATAGGGCGGCATCCAGCTTTTGGCATTTTCAATGTCACAACGTTCAGACAGTGGCTGATAGAAATACAACTGATACTCCCCATAATTTTTCTTAAGCTGCTTTTCTTGTCTGTTTGCGGATGCAATTATCACTGACAATGTAATACAGACCGCAATTCCCAAACTAAAGGCAGCAACGGACTTATAAAATCTTCCCTTGTTTGCCATAAGGCTCTTGTATGCATATTCTCCATCCACACCCAATACACGTCCAAATATACCTTCTTTTCTTCTTTTAAGCTTACCTTGTCCTGCCTTTAGGTTTCCTCTTACAGCATCAACCGGAGATATTTTTCGGACTGTCTTACTGTTTTCATCCATGACAAAATACAAATCTCCAAGAAATGCCACAAGCACAAACAATATGGGAATAATATGTAATCCAACCTTTATGCCCGATATTTTTCCTATAATAAATGATGTCACAAGCCCCAGCGCCATTCCAAAAATAAGTCCTGTAATTTCCTGTATAAACCCCATAACAAATATAATTGTCCTAAGCTGCCACTTCGTTGCACCTATGCATCTCAGTATTCCGTAATCCTTAATCTGCTCAATCATATTCAGCTGTATGGAATTTCTTATTATACCAACAGTCACCACCGCAAATATAACCGCAACAAAGAAGAATAAAATAAACGTTATATAAACATCATTTCCTGTGTCACCCTGTAAATAGTAAGCTGCAAGTTCCTGATTTATATTGCCTTTTATGCCGTATTTTTCTGTAATCTTCTCGTAATATTTATTAATTCTAAATGGATTTTTTGTATTTACGAACACCGCTCCGTCAACATAACCTGCACTTGCCACATCATAGTATCTTCCGTTGTAAACACTTTTTACAAGCTCACTATTGGCAATACCTGCAAGCTGCTCATCAGTCTCAGGAAAAAATACCATCTCATAGTCCGCCTGTTTCCTTACCTTATCCCTCTCATTAATAAAATTACTGAAAAATAATGTAAGTATTGTAAATAAAATGGCAACCGCAATGGATACTCCCATGATTGTAAGAATGGTTCGCTGCTTCTGAAATTTTAAATATAATTTTGATAATCCCTTATATCCTTCCATAATATACACCTTTCATACCATTGTTTTAAATTTATATAAACGGCTAATCTCCTCCTGCGTTAAGATTATCCAGCAAGCTGTTGCTCAGTCTTTTAATCGGGAAGTACACTGAGCCACAAAGTACGATTATTGAAATGACAAGTCCTACAACAGCTCCAATTATCGGGAAAGATATTTTCATATCAAACAGAAGCTCAAATGTGAGGCATAACGGAAATAGGCACAGAAAACCGGAAATACAGCCTATGACATTTGCAATTATTGTAGTTATTATTCCTTCAAGCAAAACAACACGACAAAGCCTTTCCTTTGACATTCCTATAACCCGAAGCTGTGCAAGCTCCTGTCTTCTCATATATAGGTTGCCGGCATTTGTATTTATTATATTTACGGAGCTTATGACAAGCATAAATATCGTAAAAAATCCAACATATAATATTGCCTTTTTTATATCCCTGACCTGTATCATATCCTGCACATAATAGGAATGATAACAGTTTAAGGACATCTCAACCATATTTACCTTCTCGAAAAAATTTTCAGTCAGCCTTTTTTTTACCTTCAACTTAATTCCGCTGCTGTCCGTCTCACTCACACCTGTAATCGCACAATATTTATCAAGGGGCAGAATCGCCGATAATTCACCTATTTTATCTTTGTTGTACTTTACGATACCCTCAACTGTATATGTTGCATATGCTCCCTGCTCAATAAGCTCGGTAATACAAGCCTGATAAAGTGCAACATCAAAAAACTCCTTATAGGCAGGTATTGATGGCTCATATCCCGGCTCGTTCCGCTTCTTTTTATAAAGCTCCACCAGCCGTTTGTAATCAACAATATCAATTGTGTCTCCCACTTTGTAATGATGTATGCGATACTCGCCTTTGCCATATCCAAAACTATAATATACGTCATTCATTACATATTCTGTTAAAATAATTCCCCTATCACTTACATCAAGTGTTCCGTCAACCAAAAGCTCCTCATAGTTCTTCATTTCCTCCTCGTCACAGCCATACAGCTCAAACCCTGCCTCATTGTATACAACAAAACCCGCTGTTTCCGTCCTTATAGACTTTTCCATATCCGACTTTGTATACCAATACCATTCATCCTTATAATCAAAATAATTCATAAGGTAATTTTCATAATCTGCAATGTACAGGTTTGCCACATACATTTGCTTAACATCTATAACAGAGCTGTCCTTAGCAAGTGCTTCAAGCGCATCATACGATGGCAAATCGCTTCTTGCAGTATCCACATCATAATATCCTCCAATAGAGTTATAATAATAAAGCTGATAATCCCCATATCTTCTTTCTATCTCCTTCACCTTAACGTTTAATGCGGATATAATAACTGATAATGCAATAAACGCTGCAGTCCCAAGTCCAAAGGAGGCGATTGATTTATAAAATCTTCCCTTATTTGCCATAAGATTCTTATATGCATACTCTCCCTCCACGCCGAAAATAAAACCAAATATGCCTCGCTTTCTTCGTTTTACTTTAACACGTTTAAGCTTCATTCTTCCTCTTACTGCCTCAACAGGCGTAAGCTTTTTCACCATTTTTCCGATTTCATCCATGGCAGCAGCAAGGTCTCCAAGAAATGCCACAAGCACAAACAAAACAGGGATAATATTGAGCCATACCTTTATTCCCGACATTTTACCTATAAAAAATGCCGCTGCAGATCCCATAATCATTCCGATTACAATACCTGCAAGTTCCTGAAAAAATCCCATAAGGTATATAATCGTATTAAGCTGTTTCCTTGTTGCACCTATACATCTTAAAACTCCATAATCCTTAATCTGCTCCTGCATGTTAAGCTGTATGGAATTTCTTATTATGCCCACTGCCACTATTGCAAATATAAATGCTATAAAGAGAAATATAAGAAGTCCCAAATATACGCCACTACCGTCATCCCCCTGAAGATAGTAGCTTGCAAGCTCCTGATTAAGCTCACCGCTAGCACCATACCTGCTGGTAAGTGTCTTAAAATACTTATCAAGCCTATACGGATTTTTTGTGTTAATAAATAATGCCCCATCCGTGTAGCTTGCACTATATCTTGCAAAATACCTTCCTGCATAAGCGCTTTTCACGCACTCATCATTTATAATTCCAGCCGCCTGTTCGGAGCTTTCAGGGAAAAACACAATTTCATAGTTTTCCTTGTCCCTTAATTCGTCCCTTGCATTGATAAAGCTGCTGAAATATAAGGTAAGAATTGCAAACAAAACCGCAACGGCAACGGACACACCAAATATGGTAACAATGGTACGTTTTTTCTGAAATTTTAAATACATTTTTGAAAGTTCACTGTATTTTTTCAAAATACCATCTCCTCCCGTTGAACATGAGCCCATTGAGCATCATCCCATTGAATATCGCCGTATTTGATATTATTTTCAGTCTCCTCCTGCATTCAATCCCTCAAGCACACTATTTCCCATTCTCCTTATCTGCACAAAAAGCGAACCACACAATACAAGTGTTGAGATAATAAATCCGATAACAGCCGCCCCAAACGGATAGGTAATATTCAGATTAAACAAATCTATAAATACTTTACTTACCGGCTTAAGACTGCAAAATCCAAGCACATTTCCCACAAGGTTTGCGGTAAGTGCTGTTATTATGCCCTCAAGCAAAACCATGCGGTACATACCCTTTTTTGAAACTCCCAAAACCCTCAGCTGTGCAAGCTCCTTTCTTCTTAAGTGAAGCGTGCTTGCGCTTGTGTTTATAATATTTACCGAGCTCATAACAATAATGAATACTATAAACATTAAAATATACCTGCTTACATTTTTCATGGAATTAATCATACGGTAAGCTTCTACATAGAATGAGCCCCCCGCTTCTTCTTCCGCTGTTTCAACAATATTCATAAAGTCCTCTGTCATTCTGCCGTCAATTTTATATTTAACTCCCGTGCTTTCCTCCTCATTAAAGCCCGTCATGTCACAGTAATTTTTAAGGGGCAGTATCACAGCAATACCACTATAATTAAGCTTATCCTTCTCATACTCCACGATTCCCTCAACAGTATATGTTCTGTACTGTCCTTCCTCCAGCATTCTTTTCCGACACTTTTTGTGAAGATTATCCTCTACATCAACACTATCCTTTACTTTGGCATAACTGCCCTTTTCATACTCCTCACTATATATTTCCTGCATTCTTTTCTTGTTGACAATGATATCTACTTTGTCCCCCACCTGATAATCATTGCTTACATACATTTTTCCGTACATCTCCTCAGCGGTTGGTACATACTCATCGTCATCTTCGTATTCAGGATAAGAGTGCATTTTTCTTGCTATTACAATACCGTTTTCACTTACATCAAGTGTTCCCTCAATCAAGAGCCTATCATAGTCTTTAAGCTCATCATCATCATATCCGTACACATCAAAATAAATGAATGTATCTGGAGTATTTTCACTTATTATTCTTTTAATCCGTGTTCCATCCGTGGTATTATTTAAAAAATCCTCATTGTATTTTACAATGTGACTATCATAGTCAACCATAGACATACTGGAATTATATACCTGCTTTACATCCTTTACACAGCTGTCTTTTGCAATTTTTTCAAGCAAATCATAAGATGGCAGACTACTTTTGGCTGTTTCTGTATCTGTCATTGTAGATTGCCTTGAATAAAAATATATTTGATAATCTCCATACACCCCCATTACATAGGTATTTGTCTCATTTACTGAATGGGAAAACACGGAAAGTATGATAAAAGCCGCTGTTCCAAGTCCGAATACCGCAACGGATTTATAAAACCTTCCCCGGTTGCTCATAAGGCTTTTATATGCGTAATCTCCATAAGTTCCAAAAATAAGTCCAAAAATACTGCGTTTTCTTGCCTTAATCTTTTTCACTTTTGTAGTTAAATTTCCTCTTACCGCCTCAACAGGTGTTATCTTCTTCACGGTTTTACTGTTCTCGCTCATAACAAAGTAAAGGTCGCCAAAGAACGCAACAAGCAAAAAAGCAACAGGCACAATATGAAGCCTGACTTTTAAGCGTAAAAATACACCTATAATCATGGAAATCGGAAGACCCATCGCCACGCCTAAAATAAGTCCCACAAGCTCCTGCCAAAAGCCCATAAGGAAAATAATTGTTTTAAGCTGTCCCCTTGTGGCGCCTATGCATCTTAAAATACCATAATCCTTGATTTGCTCAAGGGTATTTAACTGGATTGAGTTTCTTATGATACCAACGGCAATAATTGCAATTATTACCGTAAGAAAAAGGAACAATATAAGAACTATGTATGTTAAATCTCCTCTGTCACCCTGCAGATAATAGGAGGCAAGGTCATTGTTTATCTCTCCCTCAACACTGTATTTTGCTGTAAGCTTTTCATAAACTGCATTAATTTTATACGGATTATTTGTATTTACAAAAATTGCATTTTCAATAAGGTAAGTGGAATACCCGTTACTTGAATAATACTCGCCTGCATATGCACTTTTTATACTGTCATCATTTATGATGTTTGCCGCCTGTTCATCAGTCTCTGGAAAAAAAACTATCTCATAGTCCGCTTCCTTCCGAAGGTTGTCCCTTTGATTTATATAGTTGCTGAAATACAGGTTTAAAATTACAAACAAAACCCCTGCCGCAAATGCGACACCGCACATTGTAAGAATTGTTCTTTTCTTCTGATATTTAAGATATAGCTTTGCAAGACTTCCGTACTTTTCCATATATTCACCTGCTCCTGTTCTTTTACTTTGTTTCATAAACAAACTACGCCCATGTAATATGCTCAGTATAAACCGTTTATATTACATGGGCGTGACAGAAAAATTACAATTTCGTAAGAATTGATTTTACTAAGTTTGGTGTTACTCATTTGGGGTTTGCTTTGTTGATTTACTCTTACGGTAGGTCCATTTTTTATTCAGTAAAAAGTTAATTGGAACCGTAAAGAAAATGTTAATAATCTGTGCCACTGTTACCGCCATACCATGTGCCGTCATATTCACACCAACGCGGGAGCCTAATTGTACCAAAAATCCGATGTAGTTTTCAATTTTTATAATGTCTATCCATATGGTGAGTAAGATTTCCGTAAGCACAAGTCCCGTAAGGGCATATGAAATATATGTCTTAATAAGCACCTTCCACCACACACGTTTTTCCGTTTCTTCTTTTTTGAACACAAAAGTACTCTGCAAAAGAAATGCACTGAAAACGCTTATTATAAATTGCATTACATTGGCAAAATGATATGACGTCCCGAACAAATGGTAAAGCAGATTATATATTGCCATTGATAGAAATGTATTAAACACCCCTACCATTCCAAATCTTATAAGCTGATTAAGTCCTTTTCCTTTATTTTCCGAATTTGTATTTTGCCTGTTCATTTTTCTTACCATTTCTTTCTTTTAGTTCTTCCGTTTCTGTTCCATGGTTTTCCCTATCCAAGAAATCAGTATGGGTATCTCAAAAATACTGTGTTCATCATCAATTGGAATATAATCAATTATATGCTTTGAAGTATATCGTATTGCAATCCATGATTCAAGTTTCTTTCATTCAATACCGGCATATTTTGCAAGCCCTTCGTAACAGGAAGGTGCATTTTTATAAATAAAACAAAAACCAGCTCCGATATATAACTTGATTGACAAAAATCTAAAGCTACGGATAGCGACATATTTCCACGGATGGAAGCTTACGGAAATATTATCGTTATTAGGAGGTCTACGAATATGAATATTGTAGCAAAAGCAGCAACCAGCAGATACGAATACTACACAAGCAAAGCAGACAAAGTAAAAAGCGGTCAGTTTGCGGACAATACCGAGGAGCTTTTTGGAAAAAAGGATAATGACGTACCCTATGGGTATTTAGCAAATAACGGAGTAATTACATATCAGGGAGTAATGTTTGTATGCGATGCAGAAAACAAACGTCTTTTGCTGGGCGATTGTTCCAATCCTGACAACTGCATAACCGTACCCCTTTCCGGCGGTGGAAATCTTGTTTTTAACAGAAATAATATCGGCTCCATCTCACAGGCTATCGGCATGTTCAGTGCTGAGGACGTAAGCAGAATTATGAGGGCGATTGCTGAGGATGCAAAGAGCAAGCAGGTACAAAATGAAATTGATGAGGAGATAAACGAAACTGTAGGCGGACTTGCAGACAGTGCAAACGGTGTATCTGAAGAGGCTACTGCTTCTAATGCAAAGGGGACCTCCAACGATGACAGGATAGATGACTACGACACCGATATGTCCGCATCCGATTCCGCGCAAGCTGATTACATGAAAAAGGTACAGGAAAAGATTGAGGAGATATATCAAAAGCTTATAAGCGGAGATACGGAGGTATCCTATCAGATAGGCGGGGAAAGCATGACCGAAAAGGAATGGGAAATGCTACTTGCAAAATTTGATAATATACAGGAAGACATAAGGGAGCTTACCAGAGAGGAACAGGAAAAAACGGTAGAGGATGATAAACTCTACGCTTTAGACTTAAATGGAAATGTTTTGTATGATATGCCCACTGCAACTCTCAAATGCCTTATATCTGAAATTACAATAAGTTACTATTCAAATGACGCGAGCGATGATACCGTGTACATGACCTGTTATACGAAGGATGGCATTTTTTGCATGGGAGAGGGTCAAGACTATCTTTGGAGCATGAAATTTTCTGAGACGGACCAATATGAAAAGGTTATGAATTTCCTAAGCAATTTTAACACCCGCGACAACTTAAGGTTTGCCGCACATGAGAATTTCTGGAGGGATTTTTTAAGCGGAGCCCTCAATACGGAAGAATTTATGAATTTTTGGAGTACAACAAATAACGGCATACCGAATTACACAAGAGCAGTTGGAGCTTCCACCTTTATCGATTATAATAAGGTTAAATTTGCCAAATATATGAACAGCTCCTCCTTTGTATCGTTGTAGAAGCATACAACAGGGGGCTGTTGCACCAACAATATTTATATCATAATAACAAAAACACGCTTTCGCTCGTCTCCGACGTAACGGTACTAAGGTGCCAAAATACGTCACCTAAGTACCGACGTCTCCAAACGGTTTTTTATATTATGATATAAATATTGTTGGTGCAACAGCCCCTTGTTTTATTTTTACGTCACCTGTATTTTCACAAAAAATTTAGCAACATCCTGATTTTTATTTTATTCAAATTCGTATTCCGGATACTGATCATAAAGTCCCAAGATAGTCTTGTCATACTCGTAGACACCTTTTGTAAAATACATCACCTTACACGCCCCGTTATACCAATTAGTAGGATTTGATTCTATTACACAAATATCCAGCATATAATCTCCTTTATCATAAAATAAATCGTACGTTAGTTGTCCGCCTCCCTTTTGCACAGTATCAGCAAATTTCTCATCCTGCTCTTCTCTGTCCGTAGGGCTAATATTCCTTTGGGCATATACTTTTGTCGGCTTTCCCAATATGTCCATTACCAATGACAGTCCCGTTCGTAGTTCCTTTTTCTTGTATTCCACGTTCAAAATTTCATATCCTTCATAATCAAAGTCACTTTCATATACAAACTGGTTATTCTCTATACATTCTGCCAATGTAAGTGGTGAATCTGTCAGATTGTACACATCGATATGCATATACTTATCCTTGGCATCCTTTTCTTCGTATACCCATATACTACACGAATGTCCTGGTGACACCATCTCGTCCGTATAATTTAATAACTCGTCAAACGAATATGTTTCTATTGCATCGCCTAAAAACGTGTGACAGCTAAAATAATTAAAAGACGCCATCATATCCTTTAAATTTGTACCGAACGTAAACTTATCATAAAACATCACATCGCTTAAGTCCTTCTCCTCCAACGCACCTAAATTAGCATACTTTAACCAAAATGGAGAATAGCCATACTCCTCGTTTGTGTCCCAATCGCCCGAAAACTCTGTCGTTTCCTCCTGCGTGTCGGCAGTCGGTTCCTCTGTATCCACCAATTCATTACCGACACTATGCTCCACCATATCAGTCGCTGTTTTGCTGTCCGAAGCCTCGTCTGATTTGTTATTTTTAATTAAAACAAATGCTCCCACTCCCACAACTGCTGCAACGACAGCTCCTATGGCTATTTTAACCTTTAACGCTCCTATTCCTGTTTTCATCATTCCTCCTGCAACTCCTTTTACTGTATTTCCAACTGCATTTTCTGCAACTGCTCCGACTGCGTTTCCCACGGCATTTTCTGCAACTGCTCCAACCGCCTCACCTGCAGCACCAGCTCCATACGCTGCCATATTTCCTGCTGCAAAACGTGACATAATGGTTCCTATAATCTCCGGCAGCACATCGGGTACTATCATGGAATTTGCCTCCTCGTACAGAAGACGCATCAAAAGAGGTAATCCCACAACAGAATAAAGCTTGTCATTATTTCTGTTTTCGTATGCCTGTACACCATTCCTGATTTTTGCACGTGCAACGCTAAGTCTGTATGTTACCGTTCCCGGTGGACACTCCATAATATCCGCTACCTCATCAATGGTAAGACCGTTAAAATAATAAAGAATTACCGTTTGGTATTGGATATCCGAAAGTGTATTTCTCATAATATCCATAACAAGCTTTCTTTTTTCCTTTTGGGTAATGTATTCCTCAGGAAGAAAGTTCTCATTTTCCTCCGCCAATTGACTATCCATGTCCTCCACATCCACAAAGTCCGGCGTTTTTTTTACCAATATCTTCTTGCATTTATTTACTGCAATACGGTTAATCCACGGAACAAATTTCCCGCCATCATTCAGTTGCCATAGTTTCTCATATGCAGTTGCATAAACCTCCTGAACAACATCCTTTGCGTCCTCCTCATTGCCAAGAAGACTGACACAGATAAAATACACGGATCTGCTGCTTACCATGTACAATTGTTCAAACGATGCACGGTCTCCCTGTTTTACTCCCTCAACCAGTTGTCTGATTTGATTTTCATCCATCATTTTCCTCCTTAGCTCTATAATATGTTCTCATATATATAGAGGCTTATTTATTCAAATTTATTGGGTATTTTTTTAAATTTTATAAAAATATTACTGCTGCCATCAATTACTTCTTTATTTTATTCTATTATTCCTGTAAATACAAACATTGAATCTATCTACCATAAATACAAAAAGAGCTGTCGTTCGAAAGAACGACAGCTCCGCATGGCATACGACAGCTCTATTTTGCATTTTCCCCCACAACTACAATTTTTCCATCCTCAACTGTGATTTTTACCTTATTGCTGTCTATGCCTGCTGCTTCAAGCATATCCTCAGAAAACTGTACCCGATGTGCCTTGTCAAGCACGGAATATTCTTCATGGCTGTCATCTCCAAAGCCATCTGCTCCCAGCTTGTCTATCTCGGCACGGTATTTATCCTTCATGATTTTTTCAGTGCTTATTTTACCATCGGAAATCATAACAACCCTGTCAACCTTGCCCGCCAGTTTTAAATCATGGGTAACAATGATAATCGTTATTCCAAGCTCCCGGTTAAGCCGTCTGAACAGGTCCTGTATCATGTTTGAGGTTTTCGTATCAACAGCACCGGTAGGTTCGTCTGCAAGCAGTATGTCGGGTGAATTTGCCAGTGCTGTGGCAATGGCTACCCTCTGCTGCTCCCCTCCTGACATCTCTGTAGGATAAGCGGATGCCTTGTGAGACATGCCTACCATCTCCAAAAGCTCCTCTGCCCTTTTTCTTTTTTCCTTTGCGCTCATGCCCGAAAAATTCATAGGTGCCTCCACATTTTCAATGGAGGTAAGATACTTGAAAAGATTACGCTCGCTTTTCTGCCACACAAAGCCGATAGTTTTTTTGCGGTACCTTACCATCTCTTTTTTGGACATATCCGAGAGACTGACTCCTCCCACGGTTACCTTACCCGCAGATGGCTTCTCAAGTCCTCCTATGATGTTCATCAGTGTGCTTTTTCCGCTTCCGCTTTTGCCGATTACAGCCATTATTTCACCGCGGTTAATCGTAAGCTCAAGCCCCTGAAGCGCCATAACTTCTATGTCAGTCGTCTTATATATCTTGACAACCCCGTCACAATTTATAAATGCTTCTTCTGAAGCTTCACTCTCTTTAAATTCATCATCATATTCAGAAGCTTCACCAGCCTTATTTTTTTCTTTATATATTGCTTCTTCTGTCAATAATCTCACCATCCTCCATCTCATATATAACATCCCCAAGCTCCATAAGGTTTGGGTCATGGGTCGTCATGACTATTGTTACACCTTCATTTGCTATAAGGTTTTTAAAAAGTGCCATACATTTAAGTCCCGTATCCGTGTCAAGGGCTCCCGTAGGCTCATCTGCAAATATCACCTTTGGTCTTGGCGCAACTGCACGTGCTATCGCAATTCTCTGCTGTTCGCCTCCTGACATCTGCCCGGGCATATGAAGCATACGCTCCTGCATACCCACAAGGGAAAGCACTCTTTTTATACGGCTGCTACGTTCCTCCTCACACTGTGCAAGCCTTAAGGAAAAATCAACATTTTCATAAGCGTTCATAATCGGTATAAGCGCAATTGACTGAAAAACAAAGCCGATATCCTTTCTCCTTAATGCTTCTTTATCAGACTCCGACATGTCTGCACAGCTTACCCCGTCAAAAAAGATTTCCCCCTCGGTAGGCGTATCAAGGGTACTTAAGGCGTTAAGCAGGGTTGTTTTTCCCGATCCTGACCTTCCCTTAAGTATAGTAAGGGCTCCTCTCGGTATATCAATGTCAACACCCTTTAAGGCATAAAAATCTTCTCCGTCCCCAAGCCGAAAGCACCTTTTTACATTTTCCGCAATGATAATATTATCCATATGTGCCTCCTATTCCTCTCCAAGCTTAAGAGCCTGTGTAATATTTAATGACTTAATCAGTCTTCTTAAAACAAGCATACATACAACAATCATAAGTGCAATAACTACAGCCAGCTTCATAATATCTCCCATTTGGAAATAAATATATATGCCAAGGTTATGTTTTTCCGGCAGGTACACGATTCCAAAAAGCTTTACAAAAAGCAGTGTTGATACTATACCCACGCCTCCTCCTGCTATAACGGATAAAAATGTTGAGAAAATATGCTCGTTTGTAAGCATTGTGTTTAATTCCTTTACAGGAAGTCCCATTGCACGGTAAACACCAAATAAAAGCTCTCTCTGCTTTATGGAGGATATCCAATATATAAGGAAGCCAATTGCACAAAGCACAATGGCTATTATAAAGCTAAGGGTAAACATTCCGTTTGTAATCTGTATAAGTGGCTGCTGCTTCATGTCCGAAATGTCCTTTTGCAGCAGCTTTACATCCTTAGGCACAATATCGCTTGCATCAAGGAGCTCTGTAAATTCATCCATACCCACATCGCCATTCAACTTTACCCATACTTCATATGGCGCAATCTGATATGCATTTACAACCTTTGGATAGTTTGCAACTACCAAATATCTTTCCTTTTCCTCGCCTTCCTCATAATAGTAACGCTCATATCCTGGCCAGTCATCCACAATGGCACATACAACGCCCGACATGCTACCCCTTGGTTTATCAGCAAAAAGATCCGTATCCCCCATACGTGAGGTCGATACCGTGTCCCCAATCTTAAAATCATATACCTTAGCCAAATTGGAGGATATAATGACGCCGTCAGGATTTTTCGCAAGCTCATTCAGATATGTATACCAGTGTGCATCCTTATTAAGCTCCTCCTTAAAGTTTGCAGTTTCTCCAAACTCCTTGCTGTAAATTCCCATCAATGTAACATTGTTAGCTATCCCGTCCTTTGTTATTTTTGTATTGTCAAACCTAAGCACCCTTGTCTGACTTACCACCATGCTACTGTTCGTAAGTCGTTCAAACCTTGCATAATCAGGTTCCTCATATTTATAATCGCTCTTGTCATCCACGTCCTTAAAGATTTTCATCACCCATTTATCCATTACTACCGCATCTGCTCCGTTGCCGTATACAAGCCTGTCCACATTATTTTGGTTTATTGTTCTTGCTGCATTTGCATTAAAAAGTCCCATCGCAACGGTAAGAATCATAAACACGGATATAAAGCCCTGCTTTCCAAAGGTTCTCGTAATCTGCAAAAAGGAGGCGTACATGGCAGGACGCCATTTATTTTTCCCAATCCTATATACAAGCCTTACAAGATAATGTGATAGTCTTAAGGCAAGAAGCCCAAAACCTATTATAAAGATGGTGGAATCAAGAAATATAAGCGGATCCATCTTATTTCCCAGCATTACATCAAGTCTGATTTTATCCTTCTGTATATTAAAATTGCGCAACAGGTACAGTGATGTACCAAGTAAAATAATATCTATGAAAAATCGCTCCCACAATACTTTATTCCTTGTGGCATTCATATTTTTATGTTCCACTATCGTTATTTTTGAGTATGATACAATCGGAGTAATAATGACAATGGTCCCCAAAACAACAGCAATACCTCCATAGGCAAGCATCTTAGCTGTAAATACATAAAGATAAGAGCCACCACCGCCAAAGGTAAGAAAATCTGTTGTTTTTGCACACAGCTTACAAAGTCCATAGCCAAGAGGCACGCCAAGTATAAGTCCGTACAATGCGAGGATGCCACATTGCGTTGTATACTCAACAATAATCTGAAATCTGCTAAGTCCCCTGCTTCTCTGCATGGCTATCTCATTTTTCTCACTTTCCGCTATCTGTGAGGAAACCATGTATATAAACGCAAGCACCATGCCAAGTACAGGGAGCTGTAATACCCAGAGCAGGATTCCAATCGTCTGCTTGTCAGCCATGTAATTTTCAAGAATCGGCATAAATGTAACTACAAAATTTGGGTCAGCTAAAGCAAACTGCTCTATATAATACTTAACATCTTCAACATTTTTACTTGTTATATCCTCATAGTCAAGCATGACATAGTGGATATAGCTCATCTCAGTCCATGGATATTCCTCCAAAATAGCACTCATTGCCTCCTTTGATATAAACAGCTCATTTTTAAATTTGACAGGCTCTATGTACCAAAAGCTGTCGGAACTATCCTTTTCCTTATATATACCTGAAACAACAAGCTTAAGACTTTCCCCATTCTTATTCTTCCACGTTTCAAAGGTAATTATATCGCCCACCACAAAACCGTTCTCATCCATTATTTTTTGGGAAATAAGACAGGGATAGCATCCGTCATTAATTGCAGACATAACCTGTGTCATGGCTGGCTCATAGTTTCCCTCGGCAGGCACTGCGTTATCAATTTCACTGTCATAAAATTGTCCGTCAACCATTGTAATATGCTGCCCAAATTCAGGTATATAACTTAGTGCCATAAAACTTGAACGCTTTGTGTAAAATCCCGACGCCGACATCGCGTTAAGCTTAACTCTCGTCTGAATCTCCAGAGCATCCGTATCCTCCAAATATTTAAACCATGTCCTGTCATATCCGTCTATTTCATTTAAAACAGCCTCCAATCCTCCCGCTTCACCTTTTTGGGTCCCCTCGCGCCCTATAACCGCCGGATATTTATTTTCGCTTATGGTATAATTATAAAAGCTTGAGCGAAGCAGCATATTTAATGCCCCTTGCTTGAACATGGGCTGACACACAAAAACTGCCACAAGAAACGTCATACCAAGAGTAAGACATGCCGTAAGCCAACGTTTATTTTTCATTTTTTGCCTTATCAATTTTAACATTGTTATTCCTCCATATCCCCGGCTCCCGGTTCCCCTGCAAGTATGTCGCCCTCGGATAAGCCCTCAATGACACAAATAGTTCCTCCGTTTGTTTTACTGCCTAAGGTTACATACTTCTTTACAGGCATATCATCCACTATCTTCCAGACATAGTATCTTATATCCTTGCCTCCATCGACCTTTTCTTCATAGACAAACCCCTTTCCCGGCAGCACAACACACCCCGGTATGTTGCGTACCGGATACTCTATATTCATCTTTGCACTTTTGCCGTCAAGCTCATAGAAGCCTTTATCCTCCATGCTTATATAACATTTTGTGCGGTTTTTTGTTGATATGTTTGTCGTTATGTAAACCTTGCCATTCACTGTAGTTACATAGCTTTTCCCACCTGCACCTACGCTTATCATCTCGCCATAATATGTTTTAC
The DNA here is from genome assembly GCA_964635615.1 of uncultured Bacteroides sp. Lineage (GTDB taxonomy): Bacteria > Bacillota > Clostridia > Lachnospirales > Lachnospiraceae > Coprococcus_C. Next base: position 33,703 of record CAZWNL010000014.1, on the reverse strand, counting down.
CCTTGTCATCCTTAAATGTAACCTTCTGTCCTACACCCAACGAATCAGCACTTATGCTGACACGCGGGCTTGACGGTATATTTATGGAAAACAGCTTTGTTCCTGCCTGTATGTTTCTTCCATTACCTCCAAAAATTTCAGTTATTGTTCCGCTTGAATTGGCATAAACGGAAATATTTCCATTGCCGTCATTACCTTTGCTTATCTTCTCATACTCCTCATTAAGACCAGCAAGCTGATATTCGTAGTTTATAGTTTCAATCTTTTTTTGCCACTGAATTATGTCCCGTTCACAGGCAAGTATATCTCTTGCATAAGGATTTACATATTCCTCCTCAGCGTCACCGGGTGTAGCTGTTGCAGCATCACTTGAGGTCGCTGTTTCATTTTCCGACACTGTCTGTTCCACATGATAATCCAATTCATATATCTGTGAGTCCACAGTCGCAATCTGCTCGTCATAAGATTTTATTGCGGAGGTATGCTGTGAGCTTAATTTGTTGATTGAATTTTTTATTTCCGTAAGCACGGCGTTTCCCTGATCTGTTTTTATGTCACAAACTATATCACCTGCATTTACATAATCACCTGCATTAAATCTAACACCTAAAAACACGCCCTCATACTCTGAATAATACGCTGTCGCAACGGAGGTTTCTATATTATACTTGTCAAGCTTCTTGCTTTCCTCATAGCTTCTCTCGCTTACTATATACTCATCATATTCTGCCGGCATAATCTGCTCCGCACTGTAATATACAAGTTCACCCTCAGATAAACCGCTTACAACCTCCTTATAGTATTTATCCTGAGTGCCTAACTCCACATATCTTTTCTCTTTTCCGTTTTCTGTTTTTACATATACATAATCTCCGTCGCCGTCCTTAAAAAGAGAGTCCTTTTCAATACGCAGCACATTCTCCTTTCCATGTAGCATGAAAAATATCGGAACCGTTTCTCCTGCATTTTCAGGCTTAGTGCCGTCAGCATAACGAAACCTTACAGGTGGATTACTCTTTTTGTTCTCTATGACTATTTTCTCGGACTTGCTGTAAGCATACTCGTCAAGATATTTTTTTTCACCGTTTTGAATGGTATAAATAGCATTATAATTTGAAGCGTCAAATTTTATGTCTTGACCCAGCTCAGCAATGTCAACTACTTCAATATAACAGTCATCAAAGTCTGCAACCACAACGACATTTTCATCTACTGTTGCATTTCTTCCCTCCGATAAATCCTTGCAGTAAACAACCCTTCCGCTTACCCTTGCCTTAAGTGTGCCATCACTTATAATATCCTGCTTTTTGCTTATGTCCTCCTTTATATCACTAACCCTGTGCTCATATAACATATTGTCATATCTTCTGTTCTCATCCAAAATACCTATCTCGGCTTCCTTTGCCGTTGCCTGGACAATATCGCCTCTTTCCGCAAACGCAAGCCTTTCATATTCCAATTTTTTTCTTGTAAGACTATATATATTTTCCTCTGCCTCATGACAGCTTGTCAGATTTGCAAGCTGCCGGTTTGCATCATCAATCATGTTCCTTACCGATTCAATATCTGCAACGGCAAGTACATCCCCTTCTGAAACGTAATCGCCCACACTGACGGATATCTCGCTTATCTGAACCGTCGTAAGGAAGAAATGACAATACTCCTCAGGGGAAACCATACCCATAACAACTCCTGAAAGTTTTACATTTAAGCCTATATCACCATATTCCACAGGCCGGAAGGACTCATTTGCAGCAAGTGGCTCTAAAAGAGCAGGAGCATCAGGAATTTTTGTTCCACATCCGGTAATAATGGTTGCAAGCAAAAGAATGCCGACAATAAATCTCATATGTAGCTTTTTCATTAGTCAATCACCACCTTATCACCCTCTGAAAGACCGGATTTTATTACTGTATATCCGTTTTCAGTATCACCTATAGTTACCTCTACGCCATGTCTCATATTTCTGTCATCCATCGTATATACATAATATTTTTTGCCTACCTGAATTAAAGCCTCCTCAGGAACATATAAAACATCCTTAATTACGTTTTTCCTTATGTTCAGATAAACTGTATCATAGGAAACTACACTTCCAATATCCTTCATTGCCTGAAAGTAAAGCTTTTGCATCACACTGCCATCTTCTCTTTCCTCACCCGTTTCAATTTTTGTAAGCTGAACATCAATAACAGCACTTGCGTATGTTGCCTCAAATACGTCGCCCTCCTTAAAATCAAAACCATCCTCCGTGGAAGCAACAAATTGTCCCGTTCCATACTTCACGGTCACAACTCCGGTTCCTGCCCACACAGTACCATAGTCAACAGATTGTGAAACTTCCGTAACAATACCATCACCCTCTGCAACAATATTATATCCCTCAAGCCTTGCCTCAAACTCCTGTATATACAGCCGACAAATATTCATATCGTCCTTTATAAGCTTAATATCCTCAGAATAGTCGGTATTTTTATCAATCTCAGCAAGCCTTCCGTAATGATCAATTAAAAGCTCATCCTCCTCAAGCCTCGTTTTGTATTGTTCTATCTTTTCTTCCAAATCGCCTGCTTTAAATGTCACCATAACTGTACCTTTGGATACGGCATCACCCTTTGAAACATTTACGGATTCAACCTCCATTTCATCCAACTGCGGAAAATACGTCTTCGTTTCATTTTCTGTTGCTTTTAGCTTAAGCTCAACGACAGGCTCTATGTCTCCACGTGCGACATCGGCCGTATCATATGTCCACGGCTGATATTCCTCTATGACGGTTTTAGGCTTTTCATAGTGTTCCTCACCTTCGCACCCTGTAAATGCCACAGAAAAAAAGGCGACACCCGCTATCAGACAAATTTTTTTTAATTTTCTTAACATGTAGTTTTACCTCCCTTTTTGATACTATGACATAATGATGTAATACCCCCAAATGAAGCTATACTCCCAATCGAAGTATACCGGCTCGATGGGTATAACAGCTCCGTCAAGTGCATTTATTATCAAAACCGGCAATAAATTTGTATCGCCATGATTAATCCATTCCGTGTAATAAGTCCATACCGGAATCATTGCATAATCAATCCCATCATAGGTTACACAAAGATATTCAAATTTTACCTGTGTTATATTATAGCTTTTGTTAGGATACTTCTCCATCTTTTTTTCAAATTCCGTATGGGCTATATCGTCTATCTGTTGAAAGCTTATCATTTGAGAATTTTCTGAAAGCTTTTCCTCAACATCATAATCCTCCAGAATGCAAAAGCTGTAAGCTCCCTCACTGTTTACAAGTACACATACATATGGCTGTACAGCAATATGTTCACCATCTGCACCAGCTCCAACTCCGGTGAAAGAAAACATATTTATACCATTTAATGACGGTCCGTAAATGATACTGTATCCGTCACAATAGTCTGTAGCCTGACTCGGCTTGAGCTCGGTCATTTTAACACACTCCATGTTATTAAACCCAAGTCTGTCAAGGAGCTTTTCAGCTTCACTCTCTGCCTGTTCCCTGTCACATTTATTTTTATATATTCCAGCCTTCATTCCATAGTAGCCACTAATGTAATCCATTTTTTCAACACAGGAACCATATAAAACAGGCGGAAAAATTTCCCAGCCCAATTCTCTTCCGTCCTCATACATCTTATATTCATTCAACCTGTAATCGTAATTTAAGAGCCATACATTGCCATCCACCTCACCTCTGAACTGTGCTCTTTCAGAATAGCTTGTTGAATAATCCTCATAGCCGTAATTAGTTTTTCTAAATACAATCTGCCCTTCAGCATGTTTAACATAATCACTCTCGGAAAAGTGTTCCACAGCATACTCAATATCATATATTTGTGACTTTACACGTTCATATCCTACACTGCTTTCATCCAAAGCCTTTAGCCGTTCCTCCCAAAACTGCTTCTCAGTCTCAAGCTCCTCCATGCTGCAATAGTCATATGGTTTTACATTTATATATTCCCCATTATCATAAAGCTTTTCTGCATATGACATAATCCACATACCGTTTTTGTCCCTTTTCTTAAGCTTATATGTAGGGACCTGTCCATATCCTTCAAAATAAACCTCTGCCTCCACTTTTATTGTACCGCTACCCCCAGCCCCTACAGTGTAAGACAGACTTTTCGGAATTTTCTCCTGCACAGCATCACTTTTCATAGCAGGGTCAGAGGTCACATCTTCACTTAAATCTCCTGCTATGTCCTCCTTATCGGGCTTTCCGCATGCCGAAAATACTCCTGCTACTATGAGCAGGGTGGAAATCAATGCTGCACGTTTTAACGTATACCGTTTTTTACAATTCCGTTTTATCATGTCTCACCTCATATTGTATGATTGCCAAAGTAAATTAATCTATCCACAAAATCATAACCGCATCATCAGTAAAGATCTTTAGCGCAGTCATACTCCCATTCGAAACCTATCCAGTTTCGAGATATAACAGCTCCGTCAAGTGCATTTATTGTCAACCATGGAGTTGTATGTGTATAGCTATAATGAACCCATTCCGTGTAATAGGTCCATACCGGAATCATTGCATAATCAATCCCATCATAGGTTACACACAGATATTCAAATTTTACCTGTGTTATATTCATGTCCATATCAGAACGCCCCTCCATATCTTTTTTTAATTCCGTATGGGCTATATCTTCTATCTGCTGAAAGCTTAACATTTGAGAATTTTCTGAAAGCTTTTCTTCAATACCATAATCCTCCATAATGCAAAAGCTGTAAGCCCCCTCACTGTTTACAAGTATACTTACATATGGCTGTATGGCAAAATGTTCACCGTCTGCACTTACGGCAACTCCGATGTCAGAATACATTTTTATACCATTTAATGATGGTCCGTAAGTTATACAGTATCCGTCAAAATAGTCTGCATCCTTGAAGATTCCGTCAAGGTCATTGGGTTGTTCCCTAAGAAGCCTTGGACAAAGCTCACTCACTTTAACACACTCCATATTATTAAAACCAAGTCTGTCAAGGAGCTTTGCAGCTTCACGCTCTGCCTCCGCCCTGTCACATTTATTTTCATATATTCCCTCATTCTCGGAGCTAATGTAATCCGCCTTTTCAACACAGGTGCCATATAAACCGGGCACATTAGCTGACCAGTTTCCCTCTTCGACCTCATACACACTGTTATCATATTCTAAAAGCCATACATTACCATCCACCTTACCTCTAAGCCGTGCTCTTTCAGCATAGCCTGGTAAAAGACCCTCATCGCAGGAATAGCTTTCTGTAAATATAAGCTGACCTTCATCAGTAGATTTATATTGAACATAATTACTCTCGAAAAAGTCTTCCATAGCATACTTAGTGAAATCTATTTCCGACTGTACATGCCTATATCCACTGCTGCTTTCATCCAGAGTCATAAGCAGTTCCTCCCAAAACTGCTTCTCAGTTTCAAGCTCCTCCGTACTGCAGAAATTATATGGCTTTACGTTGATATATTCCCCGTTATCAAACAGCTTTTCTGCATACGACTTAACCCACTCATCATTTTTTTCCTTTTGCTTAAGCTTATATGTAGGCACCTGTCCATATCCTTCCGAATAAACCTCTGCATCAACCTTTATTGTGCTACTGCCCTCTATGGTGTAGGATAGACTTTTGGGAATTTCCGCAGCAGAGTCAGAAGTCACATTCTCGCTTAAATCCCTTGCTATGTCCTCCTTATCGGGCTTTCCGCATGCCGAAAATACTCCTGCTACTATAAGCAGTGCAAAAATCAATGCTGCACTTTTTAACGTATACCATTTTTTACAATTCCGTTTCATCCTATCTCACCTCTTATACCGTGTCGCCTACCTTCGCCTGGCAATGCGCTATTTGCAGTTTCATAACTGCGTCATCAGTGCATAATGAAGTCATACTCCCAATTGAAGTTTACCGGTGCACTGGATATAACAGCTCCATCAAGTGCATTTACTATCAAAACCGGATATAAATCTGTATCGCCATTATTAATCCATTCCATGTAATAGGTCCATGCCGGAATCATTGCGTAGGAAAGCCCGTCATAGGTTACACAAAGATATTCAAATTTTACCTTTGTTATATCATAGATACTGTCAGGATGCTCCTCCATCTTTTTTTCAAATTCCGTATGGGCTATATCATCTATCTGCTGAAAGCTTAACATTTGAGAATTTTCCGAAAGGGTTTCCTCAACATCATAATCTTCCATAATGCAAAAGCTGTAGGCTCCCTCACTGTTTACAAGTACGCTTACATACGGCTGTACGGCAATATTTTTACCGTCCGCATTTGTACCCTTTTCAAAGCAGAAAAACATTTTTATACCATTTAATGACGGTTCATAAATGATACTGTATCCGTCACAATATGCAGCATGACTAGGCTGGAGTTCAGTCATTTTAATACACTCCATATTATTAAAACCAAGTCTGTCAATGAGCTTTGCCGCTTCATTTTCTGCCTGCTCCCTGTCACATTTATTTTTATAGACTCCATTCTCCATTCCATAGCTGCCTGTAAGGTAATTCATTTTTTCAACACAGGAGCCATATAAAATAGGTGCATTAATTGTCGTATGGTCTCCAGATTCATCGTCGTACTCATACATAGTGTAATCGTAGTTCAACAACCATACATTGCCGTCCACCTCACCTCTAAGCTGTGCTCTTTCATAGCTTTCATAATTTGTGAAGTTATCCCCATAGTAGGAATTGCTTCCTGTAAATACAAGCTGACCTTCCGGATATTTAACATCATTGTTCTCAGAAAAATGTTCCATCTTATACTCAATATAACCTATCTCTGACTGTACATGACTATATCCGTTGCTGCTTTCATCCAAATCCATAAGCCGTTCCTCCCAAAACTGCTTCTCAGCCTCAAGTTCTTCCAAGCTGCAAAAATCATATGGCTTTACGTTTATATATTCCCCATTGTCAAACAGCTTTTCTGCATACGACTTAACCCACTCATCATCTTTATCCCTTTTCTTAAGCTTATATGTAGGCACCTGTCCATAGCCTTCAGAATAAACCTCTGCCTCCACCTTTACTGCTCCGGATCCTCTTGACTCTACGGTGTAGGATAGGTTTTCCGGAATTTGCTCCTGCCCCACATCACTTTTCATTGCAGAATCAGAGGTCACATTTCCACCCAAATCCTTTGCTATATCCTCTTTATCCGGCTTTCCGCATGCCGTAAACACTCCTGTTACTATAAGCAGTGCAAAAATCAATGCTGTGCTTTTTAACATATACCATTTTTTACAATTTCGTTTCATCATATCTCACCTCTTATACCATATCGCTTACCTGCCCCATGTAGTTTCCTAACCGTGTCATCATTGCATAATGCCGTTGTAATACTCCCAACCGCAGGACACCGTCGTGCTAGATATAACAGCTCCGTCAAGTGCATTTATTATCAAAACCGGATATAAATCTGTATCGCCAAAATTAATCCATTCCATGTAGTAGGTCCAGACTGGAAGCATTGCATAGGAAAGCCCATCATAGGTTACACAAAGATATTCAAATTTTACCTTTGTTATATCATAGTTAAGTTTAGGATACTCCACCAGCAGTTTTTCAAATTCCATATGGGCTATACCGTCTATCTGCTGAAAGCTTAACATTTGAGAATTTTCCGAAAGTATCTCCTCAACATCATAATCCTCCATAATACAAAAGCTGTAAGCTCCCTCACTGTTTACAAGTACACATACATATGGCTGTACAGCAATATGTTCACCATCCGCATTTGCACTCTCTCTGAGGCAGGAAAATATTTTTATACCATTTAATGACGGTCCATAAATGATACTGTATCCATCACAATAGTCTGGAGCCCAACTAGGCCGAAGCTCAGTCATTTTAACACACTCCATGTTATTAAAACCAAGTCTGTCAAGAAGCTTTGCCGCTTCACTTTCTGCCGTCTCCCTATCACATTTATTTTTATAGATTCCATTCTCCATTCCATAGTTGTCACTAATGTAATCCATTTTTTCAACATAGGAGCCATATAAAACAGGCACATAAATTGTCGTATGGCTTCCAGATTCTCCTTCGTACTCATACACAGTATAATCGTAATTTAAAAGCCATACATTGCCGTCCACCTCACCTCTAAGCAGCGCTCTTTCATAGCTTTCATAATTTGTGAAGTCATCCTGATAGTAGGAATTGCTTCCTGTAAATACAAGCTGACCTTCAGGGTATTTAACATAATCACTCTCAGAAAAATGTTCTATCGTATACTCAATATAACCTATCTCTGACTGTACATGACTATATCCGGCACTGCTTTCATCCAAAGCCATAAACCGTTCCTCCCAAAACTGCTTCTCAGTCTCAAGTTCGTCCATGCTGCAAAAATCATATGGCTTTACGTTTATATATTCCCCATTATCAAACAGCTTTTCTGCATATGACTTAACCCACTCATCATTTTTATCCTTTTTCTTAAGCTTATATGTAGGCACCTGTCCATAACCTTCAGAATAAACCTCTGCCTCCACCTTTACTGCTCCGTCGCCTCCTGACTTTACGGTGTAGGATAGGTTTTGGGGAATTTCCTCCTGCACTGCATCACTTTTCGTGGCAGAGTCAGAGGTCGCATTTCCACCCAAATCCCTTGCTATGTCCTCCTTATCGGGCTTTCCGCATGCCGTAAATACTCCTGTTACTATAAGCAGGATGGCAATGAATACTATGCTTTTTAACGAATACCATTTTTTACAATTCCGTTTCATCATATCTCACCTCATTCACCTCATATTGTACCATATCGTCAACCGTAGGTTGATGATGCGCTATTTGCGATGTAAATTAATCCATCCAAAAGAAATCATACCCATTATAGATACTTTCACCAGGAAATAAAAAGCTTCCATCAAGTGCACACACGGTAGCTATAGGAAACTTTCCAGGTCCCGAATTGGGAATCGTATAATACCTCCATACGGGAACCATTGCATAGGAAATTCCATCATAGGTTATACAAGCATATCCAAACCGAACCTCATTTATCTCCATATCTATTCTATTATATTCTATCAATGATTGGTAAACGCTTTTTACTTGGGTGTCCACCTGCTCAAAGCTTAACATTGACGAATTTTCTGCCAATACATTACTGATTTCATACTGCTCAAATATGCAAAACCCGAATATACCACCACTGAAAACCTCTATTTTAACAAATGGCTGTACCGCCATGTTATCCGATAGTGCCCCCGTTTCTTGCTCTTCCGCAATAATTTTTTCAGCACTGGTTCCATACAAAAGGTCAATTCCATTTACCGACGGACCATAGGTTATACTATAGCCATCCAGCATATAATCCTCATCTGTATCAACACGAAGCTGACTTATATAAATCTGCTTCATATTTTTAAACCCAAGACTTTCAAGCAGCTTTTCCGCTTCCTTTTCAGCAGTCTCACGTTCACACTTATTCGGAAAGCCTATATCGATTCTCGTTGAATACATAATATTCGGTATATTTTCAAGACAGACTCCATACAGACATCCCACAGAGTCATCATAAAGAGCAACTTCTTCATTCTCTATTCCACGTTCATAGTTCATATACCACAGTTTACCATCCGCTTCGCCTTTCAGATGCGCTCTCTCGCAATTGAGAACCTTTCCCCCTTGTGATGCTAAATCGGTATCAAACTCATATATAAGCTTTTTATCAGGGTATTGAACATAATCATCTTCAACATAATTCTCAATTTCCGATTCTATATCCATTTTTTCCTTCATAATAATCTCATATGCAGGGTCTGACGCTTCATACTGCGAAAGAAGCTCCTCACAAAAGCTTTTCTCCTGTTTTAGTTCATCGAAGCTGCAAAACATATACGGCTTGACATTTTCATATTCTCCATCATCAAAAAATTTCTTTGCATACCCCTCAAGCCATTCATCATTTTTTTCACACTTTTTTATATTATAGGTTGGCACATTTCCATACCCATCAGTATATACGTCTGCATTAACCTTAAAAGTTCCCTGTGCTCCGCTTAATGTATAAGTTAGTTTTTCAGGTATTTGTTCATCTGTGACAGATTCAGCATCACTTTTCGTGGCAGAGTCAGAGGTCACATTCTCGCTTAAATCCCTTGCTATGTCCTCCTTATCCGACTTTCCGCATGCCGCAAATACTCCTGTTGCAATGAGCAGTGTGGCAATGAATACCTTACTTTTAACATGTGATTTTTTTTTCATATTAAGCTTCCTCTCTTTTTTGAGTAATCAATTTAATGTCATTATAAAACCCAAATGTATCAAAAATGCATCAAAAAAAATTTTTGACAGATTTTTATGTATTCAGTATAATTGAGTTATTTTACGAGAGGAACAATTTTTATGATTAAAATTCTTATAGTTGAGGACGAGCATCCCATATCTGATTTAATAAGGCTTAACCTTACTGATGCAGGCTACAAATGCTACACCGCATTTGACGGTAAAACAGCCGCTGATATGCTTGAGAAACAAAGCTTTGACCTTGTGTTATTAGATATTATGCTCCCTGAAATTGACGGATATGAGCTTTTGGAATATATTAAGCCAAGCAACATGCCGGTTATTTTCATAACTGCCAAGGCAGCCCTGGAGGACAAGGTAAAAGGGCTGACACTAGGCGCTGAGGACTATATAGTAAAGCCCTTTGAGATTGTGGAGCTTTTAGCCCGCATTAATGTTGTTCTCCGCCGTTACAATAAAGCCTCCTCAATTCTTACCTACAAAGATATCGTCATTGATTTAGGCAGCAGCACGGCAGTAAAAAACGGCGAGCCTCTTAAGCTTACCCCAAAGGAATTTGAAATTCTTGTGCTTTTTATGAGAAATGTGGGCATTACCCTTTTCAAGGAAAAAATATACGAAACGGTGTGGGAGGCTGATTACTCGTTTGACACAAGAACACTTGACCTTCACATTCAGCGTATCAGAAAAAAAGCAGGGCTGTCCAAAGAGCTTGTAACAATATACGGTGTGGGCTACAGATTAAAAGACATTTAACAGTTGGAGTTTTTATGAAATTCAGATATAAAGTACTTTTTTCAAATATAATATTGCTGTCAGTAGCAATCGGAATTGTCGGTTATATGATGATTGACAAAAGCTTTACACTTTCCCTTGACAATCAGATTAAAAATGCCGTTGAGGAAAATAACATGCTTCAATCATTGGTTGAATACAATCTTTTAAGTATGTCAAGCCAAAATTCCGCCAACATTGATTTTGAAGAAGTAGGCAGGGATGCCATGTTAAACATGTCAGCAACCAATTCATCCGTGATGATAGTATATAATGATACAATTATGTACTGTAATGATGAGGAGACTACCGGTTATCCGCCATCTCTGTGGCAAAATACGAATATAGGAAAAAAAGGATATGTCCTTACACGGGAAAATGACAGAAACTATGTAATTGCAACGTCATCCACCTCCTTTCTTGACAAAACCCTTAATATTATTAATAAACGTGACATAACGGAAACCTACATGCTTATTGACAGACAGGCAAATTATTTCAGAATACTGCTTGTCTTTGTGCTTATAATATGCTCCGTAGTAATGTTCATCATAAGCATGCTGCTCACAAAGCCTCTTGAGCATCTGAACTCAGTTTCAAAAAGCTTTGGCGAAGGAAATTATAATGCCCGTGCGAAAGTTTTATCGGGAGATGAGGTGGGAATGCTTGCTGAAACCTACAATGAAATGGCACAATCGGTATCAGACCATGTTGATGAGCTTAAAAGTATGATGGAACGACATGAGCAGTTTGTTGCCGACTTTACACACGAAATAAAAACACCTATGACAACGATTATCGGTTATGCCGACACGATACGCTCAAAGGAGCTTTCAAGGGAAACCCAAATAATGGCAGCCTCCTATATATTTAAGGAAGGCAAGCGTTTGGAGACAATGTCTCACAAGCTTTTTGACTTTATACACACAAAAAATGACATTATCGACCTTTCCCCCATTTCCTCTCTGCTGCTTGCAAAAAGGGCGGTCGAAAGTGTTTTGCCCGGATACGAAAAAAACAATTTATCCCTTGACGTAAAAGTGGAGCCTTGCATTATCATGGGGGACCTTGCTTTACTTTGCTCCGCCTTTATAAATCTTCTTGATAATTCAAGAAAGGCATCGGCTTCAGGAAGTAAGGTTATACTGTCAGGGCAAATAACCTCTGATGGCTATGTATTTACAGTTCAAGATTTCGGTATCGGCATTTCCAAGGAACATTTGGCAAAAATCTGCGATGAGTTTTATATGGTTGATAAATCCCGCTCCCGAAGTGAGGGAGGTGCAGGACTTGGACTTTCACTTGCAGCAGCAATATTTGAAAAGCACGGTACAGGTTTTCATATAGAAAGTACCCCGGGTGAGGGGACAAGCATATCCATTATATTTAAAATTGAGGACCATGACGTTTTAAAATATGGAATGACTGATGTTCCAAATGATAGAGGAGATATTTTATGAAAAAAGAAAAATACATTTTCAAAGTTTTTGTTGTAATCGTTTCCCTTATTGCCGTTTTTTCTGCAATCTTTGTTCCAAAGCTGCTTCTTGATAAAAAGTCCGAAGGCTCTCTTTCCCAGGTTGTAGAGGCTCCTGACAGCTATTATCTCACTTCACGGACCGCAACTGCAAGAAGCGCATCGTCAAAGCTTTCCGCTCTTGATAAAATCCGGTTAATTTGTGGAGTATGGGACAGCAGCATGACGCAGTGTGATGTTTCAGATGGTTTTTTAACCATGGATGAGGCTGTTGCACTTGCAAGAACACAGATGGAGCACTACTATCAGGCAGGGCTTTATCCCGTATCTTTATACTCAGGCTACGACAACTGGTATTCCTTTGAATGCAACTTATACAAATATACTGACAACTCCTTTAACACATACACTGCATATCTTTGGGAAATTACATTTACAAAATTTGACTCCTCCACCTACCACACTCTGCTTATGTCAGAAAGCGGAACGATTCTTGCTGCAGATACAAACATGACATTTGAAAGACCTGCGAATATTTATTATACTTACAGAAACAATTACGCACAAATGATAAATGATTCTTATGTGGACTTAGGTGCATCAACAAAAAGAAGCACTCTGCCATATAATGCGTACACTCAGCTGGACCTAAGCTCAGCCACCCTTCTTTATGCCTACGATATAGAGCTTAAAACAACCTCCACACCATTTAATAACTTTTCAATATATCAGTACGAGAAGCCTCAGGGATATGGCTTTGGAATTACAGCTGAATAAAAACTAATTTACCTGCGCAAGCCACTGTATAACCTTATCATATTCCTCCACAGTTATTTCACTGGCAGAAAACCCTGCACGCTCCAATATGTCAATTATTGTACTGCGGTCAGCTATTATGTTTTCCGATGGAGCTTCCGATTTTCTTTCTGCATCTGCAATATATTCTACCTGCTCATGGTAGTTAAGCTTTTCACCAAAATCCTTATGCTTTCTTGTATATGCCCTTCGGAACTCTGAGTATTTAAATATAAGCTTGTCATTTATACCTGAATTTTTGTATCTTATATATGCTATTGCCTTTCTTCCGCCGCTTCTTATGACAAAGAAAAGGATTACAGCACCTGTCACACCGAATAATAAATAGAAAAACCCTCTCACAAGCTTATCCGGTATTTTCACATTTGTTAAATCAAGGTCAGGACCATTATTATCATCCCCATTATTATTCATATACTGCTCAAACAGTGTCCAGAAATCCTCAACCTCCTCCATTTCTCCCGAAGGAGTAACGTCAACAATGTGCCAACCCTTTCCGGCGGTGTATACCTCTACCCATGCATGTGCATCCGCATCAGTTACATTTACCCTTATTAGAGCTGTCTCTCCAAGCTCCGAGTAGCCGTCGTAATAATCTGCATATTCTGCACCGGTAACGAGGTCACCGTCAGCCATCTGAATATAATCTATTGCATATCCCTCCACATATCTTGCAGGAATACCCATATATCTGAACATCAAAACCGCTGCAGTTGCATAATGGGCACAGTAGCCCTTTTTATTTTCCGTAAGAAAATAGTTTACAAAATCCTTTCTATTCGGCGTACGTCCCGGACGTATGGTGTATGGTATATTTTCCTGATAATATTTTATTACTGCCTGTATAACCTGTTCATCGGAACCTGCCGCACCTGCCGCCGCAAGTGTTTCCTTTATTGCATCAACATTTTCCTCAGGTACATCCAAATCCAGATATAAATAAGCTTCACGCTTTATATTTATTTTGTTTGCATCAAAATACGGATAATATACATAGCTGTCCACATACGGCGAAGACTTATCATCTTCAATTTTTGTCGCATAATATGGGGCATACGTACTTCTTACTCCATAATCAGCAAGCTGTATATTCATCACTCCTCTTGCACTGTACTGCCTGTTTTCATCATATGCCTCTTTTAATGCCTTATACTCTCCGTAATTTGCAGAAGCGTAATCCGCTCCCGGATTTTCCTTATCCCCCAAGCCATGGGTAAAAGGCTCCAAATCCACACCGTCAATTCTGTAATTTGTCCCGTGAATTTCCGTCCATTCATTTTTATATGGGTTATATAACTCACCTACAAAATTTTTGATATATATTCTGTCATAGCAGTATGGTGTCATTTCAACTATCAAATCAGTCTGATAATCAAGCTTGACTGACGATACATCGCCAAGCTTACCGCTGTACAATCCTCCTACATCATAAGACTGTCCGAAGAAGCCCTGCCAGCCGTCCAAAAGGATAGTAGTCATTGCCGCCATTGTAACATTTTTGTATTTGTTTCCCGCATATCCTGTATTGAAGCTTTCCTGAGGTCTGAAGGCATTAACACCAATAACCGCAAGAAGAACAAATATAAATGCAGTCACACCTGCCTGAACCATTGCTTTTATATCAGAAACGTAAAAGAACTCACTTTTCCTTTTCCGAACATCTCTCCCTTTTTCTATAAAGGCATTATCATTTCGCTTTGTAGTTACCTGAGGACTGTAATGCTTACCCGACTTAAAAATGTATGCCATCACAATTCCGGTCATAAGCATACCTACATAAAAAAGATTTGGCTCCTCAACAAGATAAAGTGGTACAAGATTAAAAAACATAACGACAAATGCAACCGTTACATACTGCATTCTACGGGAAATATATACATTTATAAATATATCAAGCACAATTCCGATAAACAAGGCAACACACGTAACCGTTACATACCTGTTCGATATCTGCTCCTGATACAGCCTTTGTATGTCAACATTAAAATATTCGGATGCATTTTCAACGGTTATATTTACAATGGCATAAAAGCCGCTGTTTATATAATATCTGAACAGCATAACAAGTCCGCCAAATGCTAAAAGCAGCACAGTATAGCCAAGGTTTTCCACCAAAAGGCGGTAATACAGCATGGCACATATTATAGCCATCACAAAAATAACAACGTGGCACAGCTGCGCATTGTATTCTATTTTAAAGGCAGACAAATAAAAGCCTATGCTTCCCATTGAAATAAGATAGACTATTAAGCCCTTGAGCAAAAGGGTTTTTAAGCGGCTCTCCTTCTGTTCAAAAAAATCATAGGAAAGCTCTATGCCCTCGCAAAGCACCTTATTTTGTTTTTCCGGTTTCTTCTTTGCCACCTAACCGTTCTCCTTAACCTGAACATTAACCTTCCTGTTATCCACATTTATATATAAATATGCTTTCATCTCAGGATGAACGGTTGCCATATGGCTTGCCGCCTCATCTGAAACGTCATATTTTTTTTCGTAAAACATTTTTGAAAACGCCTCGTCTGCGTCCTGCTTATACTCAATTTTTTCGTCACCGTAATCGTATCTGTTTTTGCTCCAAAAAAGAAGCCTTATGGTTGTATGCTCCTCAAGCATCTGCAAAATTATACTGTATGCCGCCGATACAACCATATTAAGTCCCTGCACGTCTGCCCCGTAAAGCTCCGGCACAATGACAAGCTGCTTATCCGACATGCTCACCCTGTCCTTAACCATGAGAATATCCCTTTTTGCCGAAAGCTTCCAATGTATACTCATTAGCTTATCACCCGGGATGTACTCTCTTATTTCCTGAACGTCCGAAAAGTCATTGCCCCGCTTATTGCTTTCCTCGCTTTCAAGCATACCCGCCTGTGCTGCCGACTTATCATACTGCACTGTCTCTTGGGCTTTCGGAAGCACTGTCGCCTCAGCGCTTTCCTCCATTTCTTTTCCAAAAAAACAAAAGCCCATCAAATCCTTTATATATATTTTTTTCAGGGAAATTTTAATGATTCCGGGAAGTGTAGGAATAAGCGGAATGGAAAGCTCATAGCCTTTTTTTGCCCTTACCGGGACAGATATGATACGTTTCCCGGACGTCTCAAAAAATGTATTTTCAATTTCAAATGCAAGCTTTACGTCAAGAGAAACGAAAAGTGTGGGATTGTTAAGCTTAATACAGAAAAAAAGCTCCTCCCCCTGTCTTCCATACGGCTCCAATTTTACAGCAGATTCATCTGCATTTTCCATGGATACAATGCCCTGAACAATTTGTGCAGTGAGCTTTTTCTTAAGCATGAATGCCATAAAAACGGACAAAAAGGGAGCCACAGTCATTATAACCATAACTATAAAGTAAAAATGACTGTGAAGAAAATAATAGAGCACACCGCAAATGGCATACAATATCAGATACCCAATTATACGGACTATATTTTCAACTCTCATCTAATCATCCATTCCATTCTTTCAATCCAAATCTCGGTGCATCCTTTAAATTCTCGGTGCAGGCACATTGGCAAGCACCATTGCAATTGACTGACTTATGGTTATTCCCTGCGCCTTTCCTCTTGCGGAAAGCTTTATCCTATGCCCAAGAGTATCCTTGGCACATTTTTGCACATCCTCCGCAGTGACAAAATCCCTTCCGTTTATGACTGCCATTGCCTTAGCCATGCGAAGCAGGGCAATTGTTCCTCTTGGGCTTGCTCCCATTGAAAAGACAGCCAGCTTTCTCGTGGTTTCAACTATATTTACTATATACTCATATATTTCGTCATGGACATGTAAGTCGTTTGCACTTTTTCTTAATGCTGTAAGGTCATCTACTGATATGACCTGCTCCACCTTATCAACCAGACTTAAGGCGTTGCCCTTTAAAATCTCAACTGCATCCTCATGCTCAGGATAGCCCATAGAAAGACATACCATAAATCTGTCAAGCTGCGATTCAGGAAGCATCTGCGTACCCGATGAGCCGTAAGGATTTTCAGTTGCAATTACAACAAAAGGCTCAGGAAGTCTTCTTGTAACTCCGTCAACGGTTGCAGTACCCTCCTCCATAACCTCAAGAAGCGCAGACTGCGTCTTCGGTGATGTTCTGTTTATCTCATCTGCAAGGAAAAGATTGCAGAATACTGCGCCCGGCTTATATTCAAACTCCTTTGTGGCGGAGTTGTACATGGAAAAGCCAAGTATGTCACTTGGGAGAACGTCAGGCGTAAACTGCACCCTCTTGTATTCCATGGAAAGGGTTTTGGCAAATGTTGTTGCCAGTGTTGTTTTTCCAACGCCCGGTATATCCTCCATCAGAATGTGCCCACCTGCAATAATTGCCGCAAGCACCTTTTCCACAACATCGCTTTTTCCCTTAATGACCTTATTAACCTCGTCCTTTATACGATTTAATTTTTCTTTCATAAAATCTTCCTTCTTACTTTATTACTCCAAGCTCTACCGCACAGTCTGCAACTGCCTTTGCAACTGCCTTTGCAACCCTTTCATCAAATGGGTCCGGTATGACATACTCCTCATTTAATTCCTCATCACTTACTATGGACGCAATGGCATTTACCGCTGCCACCTTCATCTCCTCCGTAATAGCCGTAGCCTTTGCATCAAGTGCGCCGCGGAATATTCCCGGGAACACAAGAACATTGTTTATCTGATTAGGAAAATCGGATCGACCTGTGGCCATTACTCTTACACCGCCCTTTTTTGCCTCCTCAGGCATAATTTCAGGGGTAGGATTTGCCATTGCAAAAACGATAGGGTCTGCTGCCATGGACGCAACCATATCAGCAGTAACAACATTTGCCACCGACACTCCTATAAACACGTCCTTGCCCTTTATAATCTCCTCAAGACCTCCCGTCTGTCTGTCTTTGTTTGTTATCTCTGCCATAGCAGCCTGTTCAGGGTTCATGCCTGCCACACCTGGGCACAGTGCTCCCTTGCTGTTCAAAAGAACCACGTTTCCTATTCCAAGTCTCATAAGAAGCCTGCATATTGATATTCCTGCTGAGCCTGCTCCGTTTATAACGGCGTTTATGTCACCCATTTTCTTGCCTACAAGCTTAAGGGCATTTATAAGTCCTGCCGCAACGACAATTGCCGTTCCATGCTGGTCGTCATGGAATACAGGTATATCCAATTCCTCATTTAGCCTTCTCTCAATTTCAAAGCATCTTGGAGCCGCTATATCCTCAAGATTTATGCCGCCAAATACAGGTGCAATTCTCTTTACGGTTTCAATTATTTCCTCCGTGTCCTTTGTGTCAAGACATATAGGAAATGCATCCACACCACCAAACTGCTTAAATAAAATTGACTTTCCCTCCATGACAGGGATTGCTGCCTCTGGACCGATGTCACCAAGTCCCAAAACCGCCGTTCCGTCTGAAACAACTGCCACGGTGTTTGACTTGCAGGTATATTTGTAGACATCCATTTTGTTGTCCCTTATTTTTCTACATGGTTCTGCAACTCCCGGTGTATATGCGGTGCTAAGATCATCCCTCGTCTTAAGCTCCACCTTTGACACTACCTCAAGTTTTCCCATATTTTCCTCATGCATTTTTAAACTAAGCTGATTATAATCCATATATTCCTCCAAATTGTATTTTTTTGCTTTTAAATATTCCCTGACTATTATGCGGTCAGAACGCTTATATTTTAATTCAGATTAAACCTCTTTTATTCTTTCAATCTCCGCATTACATTCATCTATAACCTTTTTTGATTCTGTAACTGCGTTTGCATACTGCATAACAGCATCATCTATCTGTGAGGTTTTCACATACTGGTCATAATAATATTTTCCTATATTCTCGTAGTTTTCCTTAATCTTTGTTTTCTCCTTGCTTATTTTCGTCTTCTGTTTTGTTATGCCTACGGCGTCTCCTGCCTCATTTTTTACTGATTGCACAAAATCCTTAAATGCCATGTTAAATCATCCTTTCATAATGTATTTTTTATTTTGCAGCCTACGCTTCCATTCCAAAGTCAAACATGCTTATCTGGTCGCAGGTTGTTTTATTTTTGTATTCACGCATATAACGCTTAAGCTCCTCCTGATCCCTGACAATGTCATTTTCATCACAGATGCGGTTAAACAGTGTCGTAAGCTCCTTATCACGGGGACTTACCACCTCATAGGAATCACCAAAGGTCTCAATATACTTTTCCTTCATGCCCGGAAAATGCTTATCAAGCTGCTCATAAAAATATTCCCTGTTGCCCTCACGGAGAGTCATTCCCGCACCAAAGTAAACTATACCATATACTCCCGCTTCTTTACAGTACTCCATTATACCTCTTATATTTTCCTCGGTATCGTTTATAAAGGGAAGTATTGGAGAAAGCCACACAATGGTCGGTATCCCCCTTTTCTTCATCTCCATAAGAACGTCAAAGCGTTCCCTTGTGGTGCTCACATTGGGCTCAAGTATTTTACAGAGCGTTTCGTCATATGTAGTCATTGTCATGGCTACAATACATTTTGTCTTGCGGTTTATTTTGTCAAGTATGTCTATGTCCCTCAATATAAGAGTTGATTTTGTCTGTATTACAAGCCCGAATTCAAATCTCTCTATCTGATTTAAGCATCTTCTCGTCACAAGAAGCTCCTTCTCAATAGGCACATAAGGGTCAGTCATGGAGCCTGTTGCAATCATTCCCTTTCTGCGCTTGCGCTTTAAGGTATGCTCCAAAAGCTCCTCCGCTCTCGCCTTAACCTCTATATCCTCAAAGTCATGATCCATCCTGTAGCATTTACTTCTTGAATCGCAGTAAATACAGCCATGTGTACAGCCCCTGTACAGATTCATGCCGTTTTGAGGTGATAAAATCGCCTTAACTTCCTTATAGTGCATAACACCGTCCCCTTATCCTTTAACGTATCTAAATAAAATCAAAGCTTACCTGCTCGAACTCCAAATCCTTGTATTCCAGTTCCTCTTGGTCTGCCCTGCTCGTATAATCACACACAACCGTAAGCTGCTTACCGCCTGCCATCTGCTGCCCGAGAATGTAATTTACATCGAAGCGTCCCGTAATTGCAGGCGTTGCCCCTCTTGCCGGAACAATAAGCTGTACGTTATTTGCAGCAAGCAATGCAAATATAGGCTCCCATATATACACATCCTTTGCAGCTCCAAATGGGTTGTCAATAAATATTGTCTTTGTCCTTATCTCCTCATTGCCAAGCTGATACATACCGGAAATGTAGTTTATAATGGACACAAGGAACTGTATGTATATACCCTGAGACTGTCCCGTACTTCCAACAGCTTCCTCATATTTTAAATACCTGCTCTGCTCCTTTATGCGCTCACGCTTATAAAGGCTCAGCTT
Source organism: uncultured Bacteroides sp. (assembly GCA_964635615.1). Lineage (GTDB taxonomy): Bacteria > Bacillota > Clostridia > Lachnospirales > Lachnospiraceae > Coprococcus_C. The sequence continues at coordinate 12,988 of CAZWNL010000014.1, read as the reverse complement.
TATTTTGTTCATGTCCGTCACTATAACTCCAAACAGCTTTTTAAGTGCAAGGCTGCCCCTTATAAATTTAATTCTGTCTTTATCATTTTCATAGTCGTCAGCCTGCGATACAATACCGTCAATGTAGTCGGACATTCTCTGTTTTAAAAATTCATCCTTGGCATATGGTATAGTAAGCCCTACCATCTGTACAGCCTCATCATCAACCATAATTCTTGAAAGCTTAGGCAGCTTGTCAAGCTCAGTGCGGACATCCATGCATCTCTGTAAGCACTGCTCCTCAAAGTTTGCCTTTATGGCTTCCATGTCAACAAGGCTTTTTTCAATTCTGTCCCTTTCAAGCCTTATGTAATCGACTATGGATTTCAGGTTGTCCATAAGCTCCTTGGCTGCATCATATGTGTCAGGTATGATAACATCTTTTCTTATGGTTGCCGCAAGCTCGTAAACCTCCATCTCATCCAGTGACACGGCAGTATTACCCTTAAACTTAAGCAGCTCATTTTTAGCCTTTTCCAGAGACTTACGGCTTCTGTCGTAAGCCAGAAGGTTGTCCTCAAATATCCCTCTCAGCTTATCCTTATTCTCCGAAACAGGCTTGGCATGCTCCAGGCTTATGTCGTTTGTAATAATGATACGCTTAACATCCTTGTACAAATCAAGCATATACCCCTGCTGCTTTGAGTAATTCCGATACTGCTCTTCACACTGCTTCGCCTCCGCCTCAAGGCGTTCCAGCACCTCCTGACCGTTTTTCAGATTTGTGACTATCTCAGATGCGGTTGCACTCTGCTCCTCATAGTTTCCAAATGCCGTCTCAATATTGCTTATGGCGTATTCAATGCTGCCCTCCAGCCTGCTTGCCGAAGCCTCCAATTCTTTTTTCTTATCCAGAAATGTATTAAGTCTAATTTTTTGTTTTTCAATGTTATCCTTGCAGTCTGTCAGCATTTTATCATTTGATGAATATATCTGGTTGTTTTTCTCATGCTCCTTTAAGGTATCAACGCTTATTCCCCTTTTTTCAATTGCCTTAAGCGTTCTGTCCATTGAGTGTTTCAGAGTTTCCATAACAAGCTTTTTATCCTCAATGGTCTTTATCTCATCCTTGCCCTCGTCAAGCATTGCCGTAAACCTTGCCTTTATGTCATCATCACTTAATGTAAGTACGTCACAAGGCTTATCAATGTTATAGTAAGGCTTATAATTTACCTCCCATTCTGTAACCATATCCTGAAGCTTTTTCTCAAGTGCCTCAAGATTTGCACTGGCTTCCTCATCCGTCCTTGAGCCATCTTCAATGGCGGTTGTAAGTTCTCTTATTTCCCCCTCAAGCCTGTCTATGTTTTTCTTACATTCAGCGGAAGTTTTTTCCTTTTCGTCCACCATGTCGGAAAGCCTCGCAATAGTATCAAGCCTTCCAACGTCTCCAAGCTTTTCCTCATAACGTTCTCTAAGTTCTTCCTGCTCCTGCTCCAGTTTTTTTATCCCATGCTTTATATCCTTATTTTTCTCCTGACAGGCAGCAATTTCCGAATCCTGCTCGTACATAAGACGTCTTGCATCACGAAGTCTGCGAGCTGCATCCATAAGCTCGCTGTCCTGCATACGAATTATAAACTGCTGGTCCTGCCTGTAGGTTTCAAGCATTTCCTCCTTGAATTCAAGCTTTAACTCAAGCTCCTTAATATTGCCTTCTTCCTCCTCGAGAAGCCTTACCCTTGTATCCTCGCTTGTGAGAAATTCTGCATCTGCATGTATGCTTAAGACATTTTCTCCCACAATGAAAGCCTTTTCCATGATGGCGTCCATGTCAAATATATGAACCATTTCACTGCCCGTATCAACCGCTGAAATATTAGGGTCATCCCTTATAATATCATATTCCCGGACAATCAAACCATATGGAAGCTCTGGATTAATTTCCAAAAGTTCCATCTGCTTATCCTGCGGAAGTGCAGAAATGTAATCCATACCATACATAGCCTGTATGCCGTGTCTCGTCTCAAGATAATCCATAAGCTTTTTAACTGCGGAGGAGACAGGAATGATTCTTCCCTCCGAAAGGCTCTTTACCCTTTTCCTGCGGTGCTTAATCTCATCGGCAATGGCAGCATTTTCAAGCACGGTGGAGGTTATTCTTTCCGTAATTACCGTAAGAAGCTCCTCCCCGCCTGAAGCATAAACCGTCTTTATGTTGTCAAGCTTTTGACTTGCCTCATTATACTGTTTTTCCTTTGCCTCAAGCTTTTCTATCAGCTTGTCATTTTCAGCCTTGGCAGCCTCAAGCCTTGAAAGCTCAAGTCTTGCCTCACTAAGCTTTTCGTTGCTCTCCTTAATTTTTGCAGACTTATCCGAGAGCTTCCATGCCAAATCCTTTATATCCTCCTCGACCTGCTCCCTGTGTTCTCCAAAGGTAGCAAAGCTTAAGTTGCTCATGGACATCTTAAGCCCTGCAAGCTGCTCGCTTAAGGAAACGATCTCTTCATCGCAGGATTTCTTTGTGCTTACGGAAACTGCCTGTTCCACTCTTGCCTCCTGAAGCAGTCTCTGTTTATTTTCAACATTTTCCTTTTTCTCCTGCATCTGCTTCTTAATTACGTCAATCTTTTCCCGCACAATGGCCATGGAGGCATCCGTCCGCATTTTAATGTTGTATGCATATGTATGAAGCATATCCTGGTCAAAGGGTGACTGTGCCGTTATCGTCTTCAGCATGGCATCATGCCTGTGATATTTTTTTCTGTCCGCCATGTAATCTATATATTCGTTCATGGCCTCCTTAAAATTCAAATCGTCGGTAAGCTCCTTAAGCTTATCCTCCGTTTCCTTTAAGGCTGCCTCCATCTGACCGAGATTATCATACATTTCGGAAAGCTTATTCTTATCTCTTGCCACCTTAAGGCATTCCATATATTTTCTTTGCTCATCCTTCTTTGCACGTTTTTCATCCCTAAGCCCTGCCAGCTCCGCCATTTTTTCCTCGTCATCCTTTGCAAACTCCTCGCCGGTGACACATATGGCAGCCATAAGATTTTCAAGACGGCTGAGTTCCTCATACAAATTCATAAATGAGCCTACCTTATCAGAAAGTACGCCTACAAGCTCCATCTGACGGTCATAGCCTGCCATGTCCTTTTTCTTTTTGGCAAGTATTGTAAGCTGCTCACGTATATCCATAAGCATTTTTGCCATGACATCGTCGCCTGTATCCTCACGCTGGGTTTTCACCATAAATGCTTTCTCAATGATTTCCTCTATAAGCAAATCCTCAACAACACGCCTTGTTGTTTTGTAGTTGTTTTCAAAATAGGTTCTTACGTGACCCTCCGTTTTATTGATTCCTCTTATAATCTCCCACTGACTTTCGTGAAGCCCATAGCTGCTTATAAACCTCTGATATTCGCCCTTTCTGTCAAATACCCTTACCATAAGGGACATGTCCTTATGCTCAAGGTCCTTTAAATAGGTTCTAAGCCCCTGAAAACTGACCCTTTCCCCATTTTTTACGAGGGGAAGATTTATAATATCATTTTTATTGTACTCCCTGTAAAAAATACAGTAATTAAAATATTCCACCGAGGCAACGTCCTTTGACGTCTCGGTGTCGTCCCCTGCTTCCTTTGCCTTTCTGGCGCAAAAGCCCGTAGTCATATATTTGTAGCCCTCTGTACTGTCCTCCTTGTCAAGTCTCCATTCCACAAGGGAGTGGATTGTCGTATTTCCGTTTCCCGTCCTGAATAATTTTTCTATAGGCTGCTTCTCATCCAATGTACAATTTGGTATCATGTTCTGCATAAGAAGAAGCATAAGCACGCTTTTACCTCCGCCGTTTGCCAAATCGTACAGGGTGTTTTTTCCGTACATTCTCATGGTGAAATCGTCATAAAACTGGGTGCCGAAATTGTATTTTACGTTATTTACCCTTATTCTGTTTATACTAGGCATCCGCTTCACCTCCCAGCACCTTATATATCCTGCCCTTATATTCCTCAAAATAATTCTCTGCTATAGCCTTAAATCTCTTTGTAGGATAATATCGGTCCTCAACTTCCACAAATAGCTTCTGTGCCACAAGGAAATTAAAGGTAAGTTTAATGTAGCCTATGCGGGATGCCCTTGACGCCCTATTTTTATCCTTATCGTCAGAGGTTACAGCGGGAAGCTCATCCCACAGAAGGGCGATTGTCTTAAAGCTGTCCTCCTCAAGCTCATTCATGGAATAAACCGACAAATCAGACGTTATTCTTGAAAGATAGGAGCTTACCTGCTCAAGCATATCAGAAAGCTTAACATACTCCTTAACCTGATAAGAGGCAGAATCCTGATAAAATGAAAGCAGGGCATTGTACATAATGAAATACACCATGTAAAGCTCCTTGTTTACCCTGAGTCCCAGCAGTCTTTTCATATCGTCATTCGTGTACCCAAATATACGGTTTCCGTCCCCTGCCGTTATGTATATAGAGTCCTCATACTCGTAAACATTAAGGTTAAGCTTTTTCATAAGCCGGTTTGTAATGTCGTAAACTGCCTGATTGCCGTAATATTCCTCATAAAGCTCCCTTGTATCTGCATTGGAACGGGATACCTCCTGTCCTGTTATAAGTGTGGAATATATATCCAGTGCTTTTTCAAGACTTTTTTCCTCCATGTCTACCCATTCCTCCTCTCAAAAACCATATCCGTTACAAACGTATTATTCTCCTCATTCTCCCCCAAAGCGTCTGCCGGCATAAGATTTATAATCTCATCACTGTGCATCTCTATAGAAAATGACATATCTCCAAATCTTGTCACATCCTCCTCCGTCATATGTGTGGCAATCATTTCCTCAAGCATGGTATCCTGCTTTTCAAGCATTTTTTTGATATCGTAGCCGGTTTTCCCCGCCAAATGTGCCAAAAAGGAGTAATAATCCCTGTTTGAATATATTTCATTTCCAAACTTTATTTCAAGAATACCATTAAACTGCTTCAGATTTATTTTATCCCACTTTTTAATCTGGTCGAGAAGCTCCATAAATATCATATAGAAATTCTTTCCAATCTTTTCATCCAATATCTCGTCATCATATTTAAAATCAGGGTCCAAAGCATTTTTTTCCAATTTTTCCCCTTTGTCCTTATCATCATTTTTCAATGAAAGCATATTGTCTATGCTTTTTATGGAAAATGACTTGTTAAGCTTCGGTGCAAAAAAAGGCATGAGTATATGTTCCATATCTGCCGGCTTGTCCCGTTCCATCAGCTTAGCCATCATCTGCCTGAAATCAAATACGGGTCTTAATTTCCTAAGCTTTGCCCTGCTTATTATGGAATCCGCAAGCTTTGTAAGCTCCACGGTTTCGGAAATAAGCTGGCTGTGGTTATATATTGTTTTCTTAAGTTCTGTCTCAAGGCTGCTTATATCCTCAAGTGTTTTTGACCTTAGACCCTGCATCCCTTCTCCGCTTTTCTCATAGCCTGCACGCTCTATCGCCTTATCCACCAGCGCCTTGTTTTTTGCAAAAAGCTTCTGCTCGTCACTAAACCACTTTGCGGTAGTTTCCATGTACTGCTCATATGCCCTTGTACCCTCAAATATGTCCACGCCAAGGAGCTTTAACACATTTTCCTTTTCAAGGGAAAGCTGCTTTACCTGACTGTTAATCCGCTTTACAACGTCTATACCACCCTTAAAATTATTTGAGCTTATAAGCTTCTCTAAAAGGAGCTGGGAAACGTTAATCCGGCTCTCGTCCTTTATCTCCTTTGTATCAAGATAAAACTCTATACCCTCGGAGGTTATGTAATAGTAAACCGCTCCGTTTTCCACCCTGCTGTCAATCAGCTTAACTCTCGCTATTTTGCCTGTCTTGGTTTCAGGGTCATAAAATTTAAACTCAAATGCTCTTCCGTCATTTTTCAGCTTGTCAAATATGTAAAGCACAAGCTGCTTTTCTTCCTCTGGCTCCTCGTCAATGCCAAAGTCCCTCCGAAGCAGCTCCATGAGAAATTTCTCGTACTCCTCGTAAGTTATGTCCTTTTCATGGAAATTATTTTCGTTTATGAAAAATCTTAAAGATGCCATGGTGATATAGCCCATGTCAAGAAGACTATATTTTCCCTCCTTATATTGGGAAAACGTAGTCTCGCTTAGCACAAAGAACGGATAATACTTTTTAAGGTTCTGCATTCTTGTACTGTGCTCTGATATTATTTCATTTATCATCACATGTTTTAATGCCATTTCCGCACCGGTATCTTTCCTACAACTGACTGTTGAATAAGCTCTTTATCTTGTAAATAATATCCTCACTGTCTGCATTAATGCTTGCAGCTTCATTTATTCCTGATACGCTCTGTAGCTCATTTGTATCTGCATCATCGCCATATCCTATCGTATAAATAGGTATCTTTGCATTTGCAATAGTACCCTTTACATTATTTAATTTTAAGTCGCCGTTTGAATAACCGTCAGACAAAAGTATAATCATACATTTTGCATCAGGATTTTCCTCATGCTTTTTCTGCACCATATCGATTGCCACAACTAAAGCTTCATATGTAGACGTACTTCCCGTGGCCTGAAGCCCATCAATGGCACCCTGAAAATAACTTCTCTGATCAAAGTCAAACGGTGCAATCGGAAGCTCTATTGTCACATCGGTTGAGTAGCTTACCATACCAATATAATTGTTGTCATTTATATATTTAGCACCATTGGACAAACTGTACTTAAGCTGTCGCATCGGTTCACCGGACATGCTTCCGGAACAGTCAGCAACGAAAACCGCTATAATGTCATTTCCACTATCCTTGTGTCTTTTGTATACCTCCAAAGCCTGAACAATCTCGGAACCGCTTGTAGTATAATCATCCTTATAGTCATCATTGGCATTAAATCCGTTTCTTGCCGCTATAGTCTGAATGTCACTGCTGAGCAGATAATCCTTAATTGTATTCATTGCCTCTATTTCTTCAGGTGACTTGTTATTTTTATTAACTATATAAAGGGGATTATCATGTCTTATTCCAAATGGTATAAAATCATATTGGTTTACAAGATTTTTGTCATTTATGTATGCCTGATACTCTGACACAATTGCATCAAAATTCCCTTTTCCGGCACTGTCACGCATCTGCTGGGTTGTGTATGCAATGTAAGGGATATTGCTGTTAAAGGTTGAGAATGATTGTATTGCGGTATCACTGAACATGTTGCTTTCATCTGAGGTTTTTAAAATCTCAATGAGAAGATTGAGTCCGGTTGCGCTTGTCTGAGGATTTGTATATCCCAAATTAAGCTTTCCTGATTTAACATCATTTATTACGGCATTTACATCCGTGTAGCCTGAATTTTTCTTAACCAATATTCCTGCCGTGTTTCCCACAAGCCGTTCTGCAAGTATGTCAAGATTTGCTCCGTCCGCCTTTGCATAATCTCCAAACAATTCATTTGACGGTGTATACAAATCAGGATAATATCTTCCTGAACGGATATAATCCGCAGCAAGTCCCGAACTTACCGATCGTACTGAAATACTTATGGTTTTCCCATTTTCAAGAGTATATCCTCCTGCATTAAAGGTTTCTGCAGCTTCAATAAGAAAATTGTCCGTATCCTTGCCCGCCTTTTCACCGGAAGTAAATATCTCAATATCAATATCACCATATCCCTGCACTGCAAGAGGATATTTGTCAATATTTGGAAGCTCTTCATACAATGTATCATCCTCAAGTGATATCGTACCCTTTTTAGGCTTTGCCTCCGTAACGTTTATATCCTTAAGCAGCTCCTCAACAGGTTTATCATCTCTTTCATTCTTTGTAGCAATATTTTTGCCCAGCATCGATATAATAGTACCCGCCATTATAATTATTACGATAACTCCACAGATTACCATACTTCTTGTTTTGTTGTTCATGTTGCGCCTTCTCCCTTTTATTAATAGTTACATTCCAATCTCCTGCTTTTTTACCTCCTCAAGGCAGCTTAGCAGGTCATCCACATATGTCATATCAAGTGTCGTTAAATTTGTATCTATATCAACAATCTGCTCGACAAGCCTGTTGAATTTACTTACAAGAATATCCCCCTGTTCGCACAAATTATCTAAGTATACAGGGTTTGGTCTTGTATAATAATCGTAGGTTTCTATGTATGCTGTAGCACTGTCAATGTTAGAGTGCATCTGTTCAAGTATTTTATAATACATGTCCTTCATACTGTCCTCAGTATTTTCTACAAAAAATTCCTCTCTTGACTTTATGCTCTCATATTGCCTGCTTATGGCTTCAATCTGCTTTTTAAAAAAGCCCCCTCTGTCACTGTCCTTAAGCTTTTCCTTTGCTCTCTGACCTTTTAAAAGCGTAACATTTGCTCCAATTGTATAAAAAAGCCACACAACCGCAAAAGCTATGCTGACTCCTATGCTTATGGTATTTTTGAATACAGACAGCATAAGCAATATAATTATAAACATAACAATGCTGATTGCATTAACGGCAAAAAAACTCATATGTGATAAAAATCTCCTTATTAAGTTCCTCCATAGGATATAACATATTATATCATAAGTCAGCGAAAGAATAAAACAAAAATACGTTTATTAGAATTAAAAATAAAACCCACCTGTACCAGCTTTGGTCAGACGGGTTTTATTTTAATTAAGAATATTAATAAGAGCTATTTTTCTTCCTTATCATCTATCTTTTTCTCAAGCTTTTCAAGCCTTCCTGCGGCAAATGTGCGTCCGCCTATGCCGAATGCAATGGCAAATGCAACACATACGGCAGCTATAATAAGAATAAATGTTGTCTCAACAATCTTGTTTGCAACATTGAGCTGGCTTAAGCAGAGGAATGCAGTGAGCACATAAATAGCTGCCTTCACACCGATTGCAGTGCCCTTAGCCTCAGGGAATTTCTTGGCAATAGCCGTCTCGGCAGTACTAGCCGCAAAGAAGCCGATTGCCACAATGATTACCGCACTTATCAGTTGTGGTAAATAACCGATAATTGCCGCACCGAGGTTTGTAAGTATCGGGAGATTTAAAACATTTACGCCCTGTACTAAGAATACAACTACCAAAATATATTTTACAATTGCACTTATTACCTTTGAAAGAACTACCTTTTTGGCAGGAGCACCCGTAACCTTCTCAATAAGGGTGTCAGCGCCTACGCCTGCAAGCAGGCTCTCCAAAAGTGAGCCTACAAGATTTGCAATAAACACGCCGATTGCAATTATTATGATTGCGCAAAATACATTCGGCATTGCATTGAAGATTGAATTTACAACCTCATTTGCAGGAGCTGAAATAGCCTTAATTCCAAGCTGATCAAAGGCTGTCGTTATTACGACAAGCACAATAATTCCATAAACAATATTTGCAATTATACTTGAAACCGAGGTATTGCCCTCCGCCGTAATGCCCGCCTTTTCCTGAAGCGCATCAACCTTCACAGCCTTCAAAATAGGTACAAGAAGATCCTTTACAATCCTTGCAATGAAAATGCCTACTGCAATGACAATTCCTGCCGATACAAGCTTAGGTATAAATGCAAGGAATTCATTTACCATACTTGTGATTGGCGATGAAACACTCTGCATTCCAAGCTTATCAAGCACACCCGGAAGGAACAGCAAAAATGTTACAAAATAACAAAGCTTTCCCAAAAACTCTATCGAGCTGTTTGTAGCCGTATCCTTAACACCCAGCTTACCTAAAAACTCCTCCGCCTTAACTGCCTTTAAAAGCTTTGTTACAATAGATTTCACAATCTTTGCAGCTATAAATGCTATTATAAGCAGCACAATTGCGTAAATCACGTCTGGAACCTTTTCCAAAATTGAATCCAAAAAGTCTCTCATATAGATAACCCTCCTAAAATTTTTTCAGACAAAAAATGTCAAAAAATATTATATCGTTTACTACTAAATATTTCAAGGGCAAAAGAGTGTGCACAAAATTTGTGCACACTCTTTCAGTTACCAATATATTAAGCTTTACCTACAGAACCGAAAAGCTCCATCTTCTCCTTAACAGTTGCCTTTATAGCCTCTGCACCCGGAGCAAGAAGCTTACGTGGGTCAAAGCCCTTACCCTGCTGGTCCTTGCCCTCTTCAATATATTTTCTTGTTGCCTCCTGGAATGAAAGCTGGCACTCAGTATTTACGTTAATCTTTGATACACCAAGTGAGATTGCTTTCTTTATCATATCCTCAGGAATTCCTGTACCACCGTGAAGTACGAGTGGCATAATGCCGGTCTTCTCCTGAACTGCTGCAAGAGTATCAAAGCTTAATCCTGCCCAGTTATCAGGATATTTACCATGTATATTTCCAATACCTGCTGCAAGCATGTCCACACCTAAATCAGCAATAGCCTTGCACTCCTCAGGGTCTGCGCACTCGCCTGCACCAACAACTCCATCCTCTTCACCGCCGATGGAACCAACCTCAGCTTCGATAGAAAGTCCAAGATTGTGAGCTACATTAACAAGCTCACTTGTCTTTGCAATATTCTCCTCAATCGGATAATGAGAACCATCAAACATGATTGAAGTAAAGCCTGCCTTAATACACTTGTAGCATCCTTCGTAGCTGCCGTGGTCTAAATGAAGTGCCACAGGAACAGTAATACCAAGCTCCTCATCCATAGCCTTTACCATAGCTGCAACAGTCTTAAAACCTGTCATGTACTTTCCTGCTCCCTCAGATACACCAAGGATAACCGGTGAGTTAAGCTCCTGTGCAGTTAAAAGTATTGACTTTGTCCACTCAAGGTTGTTTATATTAAACTGACCTACAGCGTACTTGCCTTCCTTTGCTTTCTTCAACATCTCTGTAGCTGAAACTAACATTTTGTAATTCCTCCATTTCATTATATTGTATTTTTGTAATTCGCAGCGTCACGCCACGCTGGTAATTGCTTTCGCAAGATATTATACAATAAAAACCATTCTTTTACAATGATGAATAATGCGGTTATATATGTGTATCATACGGCATTATTATTTTTTAAGATATTCTCCTGTATAGGACTTTTTATTTTTACATTTCAAAGTCATTGTTGAAAAAAAGGCTTCTAATCAACAATTGAGTAAATTCTGGCGAAAAAGATTGTATTATAATTTGGGTATTATTAAAGAAATTGTTTTTCTTTTCCAAATAGTCTCCTGTCTTTTCCTCAATAAAAATATTCAAACATATTGTCGAAAAAGCAAGTAATGTTAAATAAATAGAAATCTGTTGATTTACAACAACTGCAAGATAAGGTGTTAAAACGAAAAAAGCAATAGCGAAAACAAAGCAAACATTTCCCCATACACTCAACATTTTATTTATCTTGCTCATATAAAATTTGTTTGGATGAATCATCTCCTTATAATTTGGAACCAACCGATCAACATTTTTTTTCAGATTAATCACATTCACAAGAGGTGTGTCGGTTATTCCACTAGATATGTATTCCTTTAACACGTTACCTGTAAAACAGCATATATATCCCAACTCATTTCGAGTTATTCTATATATCAAAATATTATTACATACATCACTTAAAGACATACAAAATGCTGAAGATGTAAGTCCCAGCATAATACTATCATCTATAGTAACGATATGAAAAATATACAAAATATAAATCAAAACATATAGTAGCGATAAAATTAAAAATACACATTTTGATTTTCTCATCTTTATCCTCCCCTTATTCTTCAAAATATATTCTTATTTCCTCCGGCAAATACTTCGCCAATTCCTCTACCAACTCATATACCTTCGTCCCTGGGGCAATCTCAGCTGGTGCCTTACCTTTTCCTTCCTCTATAATCCTTTTCGCATATCGTATCGCCAATCTCGGGTTTCCCTTCTCCGTCAGAATATTAAATATATCCTTCATATTCTTCTGATACTTTCCAATCCCCAATTCTCTACACTTATCATTTAGGAACTTAATATACTCCGTCCTATGATTATTCGAAGTATAATATGCAAAGTGTAATACAAACCAAAACTCAATACACTCATTACTCCACGCCGCATGATACTGCAATTCCGGATTTTCCAAGTTCAACTTGTCCACCCGTTCTGCCACCCCATTAAAATCCTTTGGTGGAAAACTGTCTTTATCATACACGCACCAAATCTGTCCTCTATCAATCCCTTTCTTGCGAACATATTGTTCTGCCATGCCAATTACCCGCATAGTCTCTGCAGCACAGGGCTCAATTTCAATCAAAACCATATCCTTATAAATCGGATTATCTTCTATCAATCGTTTAAAACTCTCAAAATAAAGCGGCTCTGTTTGCTCTCCCTCACAGAAAATATAATAGCGGTACTCCTTTTTCTCTAAATGCTCCTTATGTCTCTGCTTTCTCCACTGTATAGTTCCGACTTTTTTAGGCATTGACATCACTCCAATCTATGATCGTTTTCAGATACGGATCTGCGCCATATTTGCCCTCTAAGTATTGCTTATCATATTTGGCATCCATACGAACGGATTCACCCTTTTTATTCTTAAACTCAACCAAAGAATAGAGTTTAGAATTCTGCTCTTTTCCCTTTGCTACAAACCAGATTTCATCGCGTCGAAATACATCATTATTCATAGTTGACAAATCATGAGAAGTAAAAATCAACTGTGCACCATTTTTATTAATTTTCATATTATTAAACAACATAATGACATAACGCAACAATACCGGATGAATTTTTGCATCCAGCTCATCAATTACTAATGTTGTTCCGACAACAAGACTTCTGGCAATAAAAGGCAGTAATCCAAACAACTTCTTTGTTCCGCTGGATTCTTCTGATAAAGTTAATTCCGTACTATATCCATTTATCGTATGTTTTGTATATACTTCTACATAATTTTCTTCCTTTTCTTCAATACGGAAGTCCTCAATATCCAAATCCATCTCACGGATCATATCCAGCACAAGCTTTTTTACTTCTTCCGTATTAGCTATAGCAGTTCGTAATTCCTGTC
>CAZWNL010000013.1:0-97860 GCA_964635615.1 uncultured Bacteroides sp. | reverse complement strand
GGCACGGAGGAAATAAACCATATGGAAATTATATGTGCAATGGTTTACCAGCTTACGAAAAATCTTACACCTGAACAGGCAAAAACCGCAGGCTTTGACGCATACTATATTGACCATACCACCGGACTTTGGCCCCAGGCTGCTGCCGGCGTTCCTTTTACGGCACTTGAATTTCAGTCAAAGGGTGATGCAATGGCAGACCTTTTTGAAGACCTTGCCGCAGAACAAAAAGCACGTACCGTATATGAAAATCTGCTTCGTGTGATTGACGACCCTGACGTAAGAGCTCCGCTTAAATTCCTGCGTGCAAGGGAGATAGTCCATTTTCAAAGATTTGGCGAAGCGCTTGAAATGACTAAGGAAAAGATGGACAGCAAAAATTTTTATTACTTTAATGCAGAGTTTGATAAGAATATGTATAAACAAACTTTATAGGAAAAACGATGCGCCTTCGACGCTGCAGTTCACATCTTAGCAGGCTCCATTGGAGCGTGCCCATAGGAAATTGAAGGAAGTTTCTGTAAAGCAAAAAAATCCCTCAACTGTATTAGCTCACAGTTGGGGGATTCCGTTCTTTGTCAGCATAGACTTTTTATCTCTTTTTGTCTGTTGGTTTACTGCATTTATTTTATCAACTTTGTTAAATCACTATAAAATCCCGGATATGATATGTCCACACATTCACTTCCCAGTATGTCCGTTTCTCCGTCCGCATTTAATGCTGCCACTGCAAAGCTCATTGCTATACGGTGGTCAAGCTTACTGTCTATAGTTGCTCCATGAAGGGATTTTCCACCCTTTATTATCATTCCGTCATCTGTAGCCTCTATGTCGGCTCCCATTGCCGAAAGGTTTGACACCATTACATCTATGCGATTTGATTCCTTAACCTTAAGCTCCTGAGCATCCTTTATTATTGTTTCTCCTTCCGCAAAACAAGCAAGAATAGCAATTGCAGGTATCTCGTCAATAAGTGTCGGAATAATGTCTCCCCCTATGACACAGCCTTTAAGCTCTGAGGTTTTGACCGTAATGTCCGCTGTCGGCTCTCCTATATCCGCTGACGTTTTCTCAATCTCTATATCTGCACCCATCATTTTCATAACCCGTATAATTCCGTCTCTTGTCGGGTTGATACCTACATTTTTTACGGTAACACAGGAATTTGGCGTAATTGCCGCTGCAACCATAAAATATGTGGCGGAGGATATATCGCCGGGTACATTTATCTTTCTTGCAAAAAGCTCTCTTGCAGGTGCAACGGTTACAACTTTTCCCTGAGTTTTTATATCAACACCAAACTCCTCAAGCATGAGCTCTGTATGGTTTCTGCTTAAGGCAGGCTCTGTGACCGTCGTTTCTCCCTCTGCATAAAGTCCTGCAAATAATATTGCTGATTTAACCTGTGCAGATGCAACAGGCGAAGCATAGTTTATTCCTTTAAGCGGTCTGCCGTTTATAACAAGCGGTGCGCAGTCATTTCCATTTTCACTTTTTATGTCTGCACCCATCATGGCAAGCGGTGTCATTATTCGCTTCATTGGTCTTTTTTGTATTGAAGCGTCACCATTTACCCTTGATGAAAAACTCTGTGCCGCCAAAATTCCTGACATAAGCCTCGTTGTTGTCCCGCTGTTGCCAACGTCAAGGGTATCATCAGGCGGTAAAAGGCCTCTCAAGCCCCTGCCGCAGATTACGACAGTTCCATCACCCTTGTTTGTAATTTGAACTCCCATTTTCCTGAAACATTCTATTGTGGAAAGGCAGTCCGCCCCCTGCAAAAAGCCCGTAACCTCAGTATTTCCCTTTGCAAGTGAGCCCAGCATTATACTTCTATGGGATATAGATTTATCTCCGGGAACCGTAAGCTCCCCTTTTATACTCTTTACTCTTTTAAATTCCATATTGCTTCTCCTGTAATGTATGTTGTTATATAGGTATTATACTTTGCAATGTTCTTTTGCAAAGTATAATGTGCGTTTACGCACATTATACCAACGATACAATACGATTGGCAATGTAAATTTATCGTAAGTCCTGTTTGTCAATATGCAAAATCAAAACCCGTCCTTATAATATTGCTGTTATTCATATCCTTTAATTGTCCGTTTTCAAATCCAATGCTCAGATACATATCATCAATACTGTTCACATCTACCTTTGTGATTTGATTTACATACCCGGCAAAATTATCGTATGCGGCCTCTTTAAATTCTGATGGAATCTTCGACGATTCCTTAATACTTTTCTTGAATACATCTAAAATATTATTTCCATCACCATCTATAAGACCATCTTTCGTTTGCGTAAAATTTCGAATATCCAAGTCGGTGTACTCCCTCAACAGACTTGCCACCCTGTATTTTGCCAACACATTTTTATTTACATTTGCACTTCCAATACTGTTTAGAATATGGAAAAACAGCTCTTTTGAATTTCTATTCTCATTCAGCAAAGCTTCCATTTTTGACATAATAGATTTATCACCATTTCCGTCAACAGTAAGCTGGTAAGTATATGGATTGATAATAAAAGAAAATCTGCTGTTTTCAAAAAATGCCCGACTAATTCCGTTATTTGTAAAAATATTATTTATTTGATTGTTCACACATTGGCGGTTATAGCTTTTTTTCTCACTGTCTGTCTCCCCATGAACCGGTCCGCCCAATCTGGGATCACTCATATTACCACAAAATCCAAACGCACTCATACTAAGCTCATTTTGATACATTGCGTTGCGTTCAGCAGGGGAATATTTTGAATAATACTCTGCCGAACTATATTTTTGAGCTATGGCATTTTGCAATTCTTCATAGTTTGAATATTTCGCACGATTCGCCACTCCTAAATCATAATATATATTCTCTAATTTAACGTATGCCTTATATAATTCGCTGTCCTTACTCTCGTTATTGCCCTCAATTCTGTCCTCAACGCTCTCATATCGTTCTATCCAACTGGCTTTTTTAGGTTCAGATGTCTTATATCTTCCTTTGACATTGTAATAATTATAATAATGTGACTTTAATTCAATTTCCATTCATACAGCTCCTTTTCACCCAGTCAATCCGTTTCGTATCATTGCATATCCGTATATTTTATCGTCCCACCACTCCCAATATATAATGATTTATCATGTTCCTGTCACGAACAACCTATCTCTTAACTTTTAAATACATATATGGTATAATGTGCATAAACGCGAACGCAGGAACGAAGAACATTTGTTGGCTGCTTGCAGCCAGACGAATGTTCTCGGACCTATGTGAGTGTAACGAACACCGAAAAACCGAAGGTTTTGAGGTGAGCGTTTATGCGAACTGAAATTATGGTATAGTGCATAAACGCCTTATTTTAAAACCTAGTTGTACACTAACAAAGGATTGAAGGAGAATCTTTTTATGAAAACAAGTAATACCGTGTGGGTAATTTTGCTTATTATATTTATATTTTTAGGAAGTATGGAAATTATGTTATGGAGACAATACAATAAAAACATGGAAGAAAGAACGGCAGGCACAGCCACAGTAACGGATGCAAAAAAAGGCAGTATACTTTATGAGGAAAACCATGACGCTCTTACAGATACGTCGGCAGATGATGCGCCTGACACCCACAAATATATATTTGTAGGTGATTCAAGATATGTTGCAATGTCAGAGTATGCGGAGGCTTATGATGTTTTTTTCTGTGAGAATGGAGTGGGGCTTTATTTTCTTAAAAACCGCATGGATAAAATTGTTGAAGCCTCAGATGATACCACACGAATCATTATCGGCTTAGGTGTAAATGACGCAGGTGTCGGCAATGCAGGCTATGTTGACGCAATTATGGATTTATGTCAAAGAACGGATGCAGAGGTATACTATATGCTTGTAAATCCCGTAAGCGACAGTGCATGTGCCGCAAACGGATATTCACTTACAAACTCCATGGTAGACCGCTTCAACACATCCATGATTGAAGGCTTAAATGACACCGAGGTGAAAATAATAGACACGAATACATATCTTATGTCAAACGGCTACAACACCTTTGACGGTCTTCACTATGATGATGAAACAACGGAAAAAATATATAATTTCATAAAGCTGTGCATCCGCAACCAGTAAAGCATTGCTAATATTCCTTAACAAGTCTTTCAAACCAATCGGTTATGAGACTGTTATTTGCATTATAAATAATTTCCTTTGCCTCATAGGGATCATCAGAAATCACACCATCCACATTCATAAGCAGAACCTTCTTTATGCTTTCCTCCGTATTTATTGTCCATGCATAAATACGCTTTCCATTTTTATGGATATTGTTTACCATTTCCTTACTTATAAAGTTGTGTCTTACACTGAAGGCATCGATATATTCCATATCTCCGAAATCTCCAAATGCCATTTTCATAATGTAAAGTGTCTGAACGTCCTCGTTTAGCTGTTTCATTCTTTTAAGGAGGTCATAATCAGTAGAAGCAAGCATACAGTCGTCAAAATATTCGTATTTTTCTATAAGTGCCAGCACTCCCTCCTCATAGTTTTCATCCGTGTCCGCAGGCTTAAGCTCAATATTTAGAAAAACATTGTTCTCCTTTCCGTAGGCAAGCACCTCCTCAAGAGTAGGTATTCTTGTGTTTTTGTATTCCTCAGAAAACCATATGCCTGCATCCAAATGCTTAATAAATCCGATTTCCACATCCCCTACAATTCTGTTTACCCCTGTAGTCCTTTCAAGGCTTTCGTCATGCATTATAATAAATTCCCCATCCTTTGTCTGCCTGACATCTATCTCCACTATATCTGCATGGTTTTCAACGGCAAGCATTATCGCCTCCATCGTATTTTCAGGTGCATGCTCCGAATCTCCCCTGTGTGCCGTAACGCTTGCATTTTGAGGATATGCAATATTTAAGCTGACCTTATTGGTTATGCTTAAGTAAATATAAAATCCATTCAGAATAAGTCCAACACTTATAATGGACACCATTGTAATTCTATCCCTTTTTCTTTTTTTCTCCAAATTTAAATTGGTTTTTTCCCTTTTCTTCTGTACATTTTCATACTCCTTATAGCCATCGTCCTTTTCAAGCTCATAAAATGTGGTACATATATAGGAATAAATAAGAGGAGTTGAAATAAGGGAAAATATAATATACAGAATCATAAAGCCTATCTGAACAACATTTCTTATAAAGAAATATGTTCTTTTAACAGGAAGCACGGTCTTAAGAAGTCCCACAAATGCAGATGCCAAAACACCTTCAAGCAGGAACAAACACAGCGTTATAGCAAGGTTCCACATGATAATTCCGAATAAAACCTTAAATCGGTGATGCTTTATCAGTTTTTTTCCCATAATAACCGATTCCCTGTAGCTAAGCTTGTAAAGGGAATAGTAATTAATGGTGAATATAACGAACACCTCTATAAAGCATATAAGCATGTACACTGCAATAATACCAAAAAATGCATATTTATTTTGTCGGATATACTTTAGAAAAACCTCCGGTATCTTAAAGCCCGCAAGAGAGCCTGAAATTGTAACCGTATAGGTAAAAGGAAGCACAAGAAGCACATAAACTGCTATACCCATATTTCTAGGATTGATTATTCTTATTGCATTGAAAAAGCCCTTTAACAAAAGCTCCACAGAATTTGTTTTCTCTTTCCTGTGTGATGCCTCCATGGCATAAATCATAGCCGAAATATTTATTAAAAAATACATGGCAAAGATAAGTATGGCAATCACAAGAAGTGCATACGTGGATGATGACGTAAAATACTTATCCATATTATATGATGTAAGATAAGGGATTTCTGCAAGCTTTACCGAATAATTCAGAAGCATGTAAAAAAGCGGTACAAAAATGGCAAGCGCCATTATCTTATATATAAGCTGAAATAAAATGATGGCAGACATATTATATCTAAATAATCCTAAGTTTTTTTTAATAGATTTCATATATCCGCCATCCTTTTTCTTATTCCTTATCTTTTTTAGTAAAATCGCATCAAAGTATCATCATTGCATCACCAAAAGAAAAAAATCTGTATTTTTCCTCCACTGCAGCCTTATATGCTTCAAGCACCCTTTCCCTGTCATAAAATGCTGAGACAAGCATGAGCAGGGTAGATTCAGGCAGATGAAAATTTGTAATTAGTCTGTCCACTGCTTTAAATTTATATCCCGGATATATAAATATATTTGTCCATCCGCTGCATGGCTTTATATATCCGTTTTCATCGGCGGCTGTTTCCAAAGTTCGTGTGCTTGTTGTTCCCACGGATATTATTTTACCACCATTTTTCTTTGTTTTGTTAATTAAATTTGCAGCATTTTCATCAATGACATAAAACTCGCTGTGCATATGATGCTCACTTATATTTTCAACCTTTACAGGTCTGAAGGTGCCAAGCCCCACATGAAGGGTTACCCTTGCTATATTAATACCTTTTTTGCGGACAGCCAAAAGCAGTTCATTCGTAAAATGAAGTCCTGCCGTAGGCGCTGCCGCCGAACCTGTATTTACCGCATACACAGTCTGATACCTGTCCTTATCGGCAAGGGTGTGGGTTATATAAGGAGGCAGGGGCATCTGCCCCAATTCATCCAAAATCTCCTCAAATATTCCCTCGAAGCGGAAATCTATAATACGGTTTCCTTCCTCCACAATATCAGTAACAGTACCTACAAGCTTTCCGTCACCAAAGGATATTACCGTCCCCGGCTTTGCCTTTTTGCCGGGCTTAACAAGTGTTTCCCACCTTGTGTCATCAAGTCTTTTTAAAAGAAGCACCTCTATGGAGGCTCCCGTGCCCTCCTTAACTCCAATAAGCCTTGCAGGAATTACCTTTGTGTCATTTATAACAAGACAGTCGCCCTCACAAATATAATCCAAAATGTCACTAAAATGCCTGTGGGTGATGGAAGCGTCCTCCCGGTTTAAAACCATAAGCCTTGAGTCGCTTCGTTTCAAAAGCGGGTCCTGTGCTATAAGCTCATGGGGAAGCTCATAATAAAAATCCTTTAACTTATAGTTGTTTTCCATAGCAATCTCCAATCAAACATTGCCGCATTTTATGTCCTATGCCCTTAGGGTAATACCCATTTTGCCGAGCTCTGCAATAATTTTTTCAATTATCTTTCCAACCTCGGCGTCCTCAAGTGTTTTGTCCTTTGCCCTGAAGGTCATGCTATAGGCAACTGACTTCTTTCCATCGGCAACCTGCTCACCTTCATATACGTCAAAAAGTTCAACCTTCTCAAGCAGCTTTCCTCCGCATTTTTTTATAACTGCCTCTATCTGTCCGACAAATATTGATTTGTCCACAACCATACTCAAATCTCTTATTACGGCCGGGAATTTTGCAATTCCCTCATACTTTCTGTCAAAGGTTGAAAGCATTGTGACAACGTCCATATTTATGACTGCAACGTATACCTCCGCCTTTATGCCGTAATTATCTGCCGCCTCAGGGTGAAGCTGTCCCATATAGCCTATCTGAAGCTTTCCCTTTTCGATGTCTGCCTGTCTGCCCGGGTGCAGGAAGGTATGTGCGACTGTAGGCTTAAAGGTTACTTCCTTTCCAAAACCGAGCTTTCCAAACATTTCCTCAAGAACACCCTTCAGCTCGAAGAAATCTCCGCTTCCGTACATAGCCATTGTAAGCTTCATCTTCTCATCAGGAAGCTCAGTAAGCGGAAGCGACTTTGGAATGTAAACATTGGCAAGCTCATATAATCTCGCATCCTTATTTCTTCTGTTATAGTTTGTTGCAATTGAGGTGAGTATTCCGTTTAAAGGAATTGTTCTCATTATTGAGAAATCCTCTCCTAATGGGTTTGATATTTCGATTGCACGTCTCGCCTCATCATCGGCAGGAATAAGCAGCTTATCAAATACCTTAGGGCTTTCAAAGGAGTAGCACATTGCACCTGAAAAGCCGTTGCCCTCACATATAATTCTTACCTCGTCCTCAATTCTTTCAGCATATCCCTTTTTGCCGGCAGTTGCCTCTCCCTTTGGAAGCGTTGTAGGAATATTGTCGTATCCGTAAAATCTTCCTACCTCCTCCGCAAGGTCAGCCATACATTTTATGTCCTGTCTGAAGGTCGGAATAGTAAGCATATTTGTTTCTCTGTTGTATTCAATTCCAAGCCTGTCAAAATATTTAAGCATCTGCTCATCCGGCACGTCCGTTCCGAGAAGCCTGTTCATTTTTTCAGGCTCAAACGGCAGCTTAATCTCAGAAACCGGATTAGGATAAACATCTACCACTCCGTCTACTACTTTACCACAACCAAGCTCCTCAATAAGCTGACATGCTCTGTTCATTGCCTCAATTGCAAGATTAGGGTCAAGTCCTTTTACAAACTTGGCAGCAGCATCTGTCATAAGTCCAATTCTCTTTGTTGACAATCTTATATTTGTTCCGTCAAAGCAGGCGGCCTCAAACAGAAGTGTCTTTATGTCGTCAGTAACCATGGAATTTTCACCGCCCATGATACCTGCAATACCGATTTCTTTTTCCCCATCGCAAATCATAAGGACATCCTTGTCCATTTTTCTTTCCTGTCCGTCAAGAGTAGTAAACATATCTCCGTCTTTTGCACGTCTTACAACGATTTTGTTGCCTGCAATGGTAGCTAAATCATAGGCATGCATAGGCTGACCATACTCCTCCATCACATAATTAGTTATGTCAACCAAATTATTGATGGAACGTATACCTTGTGCAGCAAGTCTTTCTCTCATCCATTTTGGAGAAGGACCTATTTTAATGTCAGTTACAACCCTTGCAGTATAGCGTGTACAAAGGTCCGTGTCCTTTACCTCCACGGATATATAATCGTTTACGTTTCCACCGCTTCCCTTTACTGTAACAACCGGCGGAATAAACTCCTTTTCAAATGTAGCCGCAGCCTCTCTCGCCATTCCTATCATTGAAAAACAGTCAACCCTGTTTGACGTAATCTCGTATTCTACTACCGCATCATTAAGTCCCAGTGCGGCAACCGCATCATCTCCCGGCTTAACGTCTATATCGTTTGGAAATACATAAATTCCGTACTCAGGTGCCTCAGGATAAAAGTCCCTGCTTGAGCCAAGCTCCTCAATGCTGCACATCATGCCAAAGGATTCAACTCCCCTAAGCTTACCCTTTTTAATCTTAATTCCATCCTCAGGAAGAGGCTCGCCGTCATGTCCACCTGCAACCTTTCCGCCGTCAAGCACTACAGGTACAAGGTCGTTTTCCTTTACATTGGGTGCTCCCGTCACAATCTGTACATTCTCATTTCCCACATTTACCTGACACACGATAAGCTTGTCTGCATCAGGGTGCTTTTCTATTTTTTCAATACGTCCCACAACAATTTTTTCAAGGTTTTTGTCCTTTTTCTCATATCCCTCAACATGGGAGCCTGAAAGCGTCATTGCGTCAACAAATTCATTTATATCCACGTCCAAATCAGGAACGTATGCCTTAAGCCATGATATTGGTGTATTCATATGCCTTTACCTCATCTTTCATAAACTAAAACTGATTTAAAAATCTCATATCATTTTCGTAGAGAAGACGCATGTCATCTATCTCATACTTAAGCAGTGTAACACGCTCCAAGCCTATTCCGAAGGCAAAGCCTGAATAAACCTCAGGGTCAATGCCACACATTTCAAGTACATGAGGATGAACCATGCCACAGCCTAAAATTTCTATCCAGCCGCTTCCCTTGCATACACGGCATCCCTTTCCTCCGCATTTAAAGCATGTTATGTCAACCTCTGCCGAAGGCTCAGTAAACGGAAAATGGTGTGGTCTGAATTTTGTCTTTGTATTCTCGCCAAAAAATTCCTTTGCAAACTGGTCAAGCGTTCCCTTTAAATCCGCCATTGTTATGTTTTTATCTATTACAAGCCCCTCAACCTGATGAAAGGAAGGTGAATGGGTTGCGTCCACCTCGTCTGACCTAAAAACCCTGCCGGGTGAAAGTATTCTTATAGGAAGCTTTCCCTGCTCCATGATTCTCGCCTGAACAGGTGAGGTCTGCGTCCTTAAAAGGATATCCTTTGTAATATAAAATGTGTCCTGCTCATCCTTTGCAGGGTGATTTGCAGGTATATTAAGAAGCTCAAAATTGTATTTGTCATATTCTATCTCAGGTCCTCTTACAACCTCATAGCCCATACCGATGAATACACGCTCCAAATCCTCAACGGCAATCTGATTCGGATGTCTGTGTCCCTGAATTTTCTTTACACCGGGCAGTGTTACGTCTATAGTCTCACGCTTCATTTTTTCTGCCCGCATGGCATTGTTTATGCTCTTTAGCTTTGCCTCTAATTTTTCCTCAATGCTTTGTCTCGCCTCATTTACAAGCTGTCCCACCTTAGGTCTGTCCTCCGGTGCAACGTCCTTCATACTTTTAAGCACCTGTGTAAGCTCGCCCTTTTTTCCAAGTATGGCGACCTTAATGTCATTAATCATTGAAGCATCCTTTGCCTGCTCTATACTTGCAAGAGCCTTGTCCTTGATGCTCTGAAGCTTTTCCTTCATTATTTTTTCCTCCTTAATAATCAAAAATAAAAAACGCCCCTTAACAAAGGGACGAAAATAATCCGCGGTACCACCCGTTTTCAGTCATATATGACTGCTCTTTAAAATGTGTAACGTACATATCACGTCACGCCCTACTACAAGTTCAGACATGCGGCTCCGGTGTGAAAATGAGACTTATAATTATCTTGAGAAAGGCTCTCAGCCAGCGACCTCTCATCTCTGTAGGAACATATAAGTCCTTGTTGCACCATCATAGCTTTTAAATATTCACATAAAGGTATTCTAGCATAACTTTATTTCTTGTCAAGTAGTTTTTGCTATTGAAAAATGTCGTAAAATGGTTTACTCTTACAAGAGTAAATTTGTATTTGCACTAAAATGGTAAAATTGATTTGTACCTGTATACCATCGGAGTTTAACATGAGGAAAAAAAAGTACCAGAAAATGTTATTAAAAAATACCCTTGCCATAGCAATTCCTGCTATAGCAGTTTTTCTTGTGCTTGTTTTTCTATGTATTCAATATCCTATTTTTGATTATATAGAGTGCAAGGAAATAATCAACCTGGAAAATATGGACGAGACGCTTGAGGGTCTCTATGCCGCACAAACCACAAACGTAAAGCTTACAACCGATAATTTAAAATATACCGGTCTTGACTATTATGAGGATGGAAAACAGAAGGGTTCCTATTATTACATGTCAACAAACAACAGACTTATACTTTTTCTTATTAAAACCGATGCACCTGCTCCAAGCTATGAAGCAAAAGCTCTTAAAGGCACTATTATCAAGGATAATGTTTCCTCCACATATATTATGGGACAATTTGCAGAGCAGGCGGGCATAGACAGAAATATCCTCGCAAGCTATTGCAGTGATTATATTATAAGCGAGGTAGGCTATCCCCTTAATTTCATTGTAATGGTATATGTACTTTTTATTGCCCCAATTATAATCAGCATTATCATCCTTATGTACACTATATATATAAGAATGAATCCTCAGGCTCACCCGCAAGCCAAACAGCTTTCAGCATACGGCAAGCCTGCCGAAATAATATATGATATAAATACACAGCTTGCAAATCATCTGCTCTACAAAAAGAAAAATATTTACATCACAAAAAAATATATGATTGTAAACTACCTTTCCAAAACTGATGTTATAAAACTTGATATGATAAAATATATATCAAAAAATATTATTGAGCGTCCAAAACTCTTTGGACATTTTTATGAAATATTCAGGCTTACACTTTCTAATCCTGACACGCTTTTTTATGAGGTGGATTTTAGCTCTGAGGAGATTATTGACACTGTTATCGAGAAAATCGACAGTGACCAATAACACAAAGATTTTTCAAAATAAAGAGAATTTTTTGATTTTCAATTAAACTTTCAAATCATCATTTCCCACAATATAATATTTTAACAACTTGCCTCCAAATGAATAGTATAAAGCATAAGAATATTTTGGAGGTAAACACATGAGTGATTTATCAGCTACACAGTGTGGTTGTGGCTGTGGAAGCGTATTCGGCGGAAACGGCAGCAATTGCAGCTGTATATGGATTATATTAATATTACTGCTCTGTAATGGAAATTGCGGCGGTAGTTTCTTTGGCGGCGACGGCTACGGAAACGGCGGATGTGGATGTGACTGCATTTGGATAATCCTTCTTCTTCTTTTCTGTGGCGGCGGAAACTGCGGTGGCAACGGCAGCGGTTATTCTAACAACTGCGGCTGCTAATACGGGAATTTTTTCTTAGCAAGCATGGATCCGCCATGGGATTGTTGTATGTACGACAGCTCCATGGCGGTAAATCCTTATATATGTATCAAGCATTATTCATAAGAAAAAAATATGTGAATATAATGTACAGAGAAAATATTGCCTTATCGGAAGAAAAGCTTCCAAATAACAAAAACGAAACAGGCAGGATACTTTTATGAATAATTTTGGGCGTGTCCATCCCCTTGATAAGTTAATAAATGATGATTCCCTTTTCCTGCTTGAAGCAATGGTTCCTTTTGTAGATTATCAGTACAAACTTCCTTTAATTTTTTTCATAAAATACAGGGAGCTTACAATGATAATGCAACGGATGAATGACAGGAACTACATTTCCGAATGTGGCTTTGACTGCCATCCAAAAAATCAGGAGGAAATGCTTGGAAGCATGCTAAGCTTTATGCCCGGTGATTATGCGAACACATTTAAGCAAATGAAACAGATGATGTCCATGATGGAAATGATGAATTCTATGCCTAAGCAGCCACCTGATTATAACGAACACGTCGAAAATGAAAATAACAGCAGCACTTCAGATGATTTATATGAAAGCGTAATGTCAATATTAAATGAAAGGACTTAAAAATGTATAACAGACCACAACAAAGAAATAATGGGTACCAACAACAAAACAACTGGGCTTCACAAAATCAAGCCATGGGCGGTCAGATGCAGTGGGACAGCCCAAACAATGATTCCTTTGAGAACAATCCTAAATTAAGGGGAATAGACCCTTTAAAGTTGAAAATCATATTGGAAATTAAAAATAAAAGCAAAAATAAATCAATGGATGAGCTTCTTCCTGAAATAATGAAAATAAATCAGGAACTGAACCGCCGTAACATGAACTTTACAAAACAAGAGAGTGACCTCCTCCTTGACGCAATAGAGGAATCACTCTCTCCTTCTGAAAAACAAAGATTTAATATGCTAAAATCGTTGCTTTAATGACATACAATGTTTACTATCCTGTTTGGAACGTAAATCTCCTTGACAATATTGCCTGTAAGTCTGTCACCCAACGCCTCCTTAGCCTTGGCAACAACAGTGTCCTTGTCGTCATTAACGGAAATGTTTATGGTGACTTTTGTCTTGCCATTTATCTGAACGGCAATTTCCTTTTCATCATCCTTCATTTCCGCCTCGTCATAGGTAGGCCACTGATTATGGAATACGGAATCCCTTCCTCCAAGCATCTCCCACAGTTCCTCACCTATGTGAGGTGCAAACGGAGCAATAAGAAGCACCATTGTCTTAAGAGTTTCCTTATCTACACCCGTGGTTTTTGTAAGCTCCAACAGCTTGTTGTTATACTCCATAAAGCCTGATATAACGGTATTCAAGTTAAACTGTTCAAGTCTTTGGGTTATATCAAATACAAGCTTATTTCGAAGCTTTACAAGCTCCTTTGTCTCAGGTGCATCTTTTTCAAGATTGGAGGTAACCATTGCATAAAAACGGTTCAAAAATCTGTATATACCCTCCATACCGCTGTCGTCCCATATGGAGTCAAGCTCAGGAGGTCCAATAAACAACTCGTACATTCTTAATGTGTCGCAGCCGTAATCTCTCACTATGTCGTCAGGTGATACAATATTTCCAAGTGATTTACTCATCTTTGTGGCTGCACCCGTAACCTTGTCCCTGCCGCATACCATGCCCTGATTAAACAGTCTCTTAAACGGCTCCTCAAAATCCACAACTCCAATATCATAGAGGAATTTAGTGTAAAATCTTGAGTAGAGAAGGTGCAAAACTGCATGCTCAACACCACCTATATACATGTCAACAGGAAGATATTTGTCTGCCTTCTCACGGCTTACAAGCTCATTTTTATTTTTGCTGTCAACATATCTTAAAAAGTACCATGAGGAGCCTGCCCACTGAGGCATAGTATTTGTCTCTCTTTTTGCAGGCTTTCCACAGCACGGACATGTTGTGTTTACCCACTCCTCAATGTCTGCTAGAGGCGACTCACCTGTTCCTGTAGGCTGATAGCTTTCAACCTCAGGAAGAAGAAGCGGAAGCTCCTCCTCAGGAACGGGAACTGCACCACAGTCAGGACAGTGTACGATAGGTATAGGCTCACCCCAATATCTCTGACGTGAGAATACCCAATCACGAAGCTTGTAGTTTACGGTCTTTTTGCCGTATCCCTTTTCCTCTATCATTGCAGGAGCATCCTTTTTAAGTACAGCAGATTCCATGCCGTTCCAGTCTCCTGAATTAATCATTGTTCCTGCTGCCTCCGTGTAAGCCTCAGTCATATTTTCTATTTCCTTGCCGTCCTTGGCAATAACCTGAATGATCGGAAGTCCAAATTTCTTTGCAAATTCAAAGTCCCTGTCATCATGTGCAGGAACACACATGATTGCTCCCGTACCGTAATCGGCAAGTACATAATCCGAAAGCCATATAGGTGTTTTCTTTCCGTTCAAAGGATTGATTGCATAGCTTCCCGTAAACACGCCTGTTTTTTCCTTATCCTGCATACGGTCAACATTTGACTTCATAGAAGCCTCATAAATGTATTTGTCAACTGCCTCCTTCGTCTCAGGTGTGGCAAGTCCTGCCGCAAGCTCATGTTCAGGTGCAAGCACCATAAATGTAGCGCCGTAAAGTGTATCAGGTCTTGTTGTGTATACGGTAATCGCCTCATCCCGTCCGTCAATCTTGAAATCAACCTCTGCGCCGTAGGACTTTCCAATCCATTCGCTCTGCATCTTCTTAACCTTTTCAGGCCAATCAAGCTTGTCAAGGTCAGCTAAAAGTCTCTCTGCATATGCTGTAATCTTAAGCATCCACTGACGAAGGTTTTTCTTGGTTACGTCAGCACCGCATCGCTCACATTTACCATTTACAACCTCCTCGTTGGCAAGTCCCGTCTTACAGGAAGGGCACCAGTTAATAGGCATCTGCTTCTCGTATGCAAGTCCCTTCTTAAACATCTGCACAAATATCCACTGCGTCCACTTGTAGTATTCAGGGTCGGTAGTATTAACCTCCATATCCCAATCGTATATAGCAGCAATCTGATTAATCTGCTTTTTTATGTTGGCTACGTTTTCCGCTGTTGAAATGCTTGGATGAACTCCGTTTTTTATGGCATAATTCTCAGCGGGAAGTCCAAAGGCATCCCAGCCCATAGGGTGTATCACATAATGCCCCTGCATAAGCTTATATCTGCTCCAAACGTCAGATATAACGTAGCCTCTCCAATGTCCTACATGCAGACCGTTTCCTGACGGATACGGGAACATGTCAAGACAGTAATATTTAGGCTTTACCCCGTCATTTACATTTATAGGATTTTCCTCCCAATTCTTACGCCACTTTCCTTCAATCAGCTTATGATTATATCCACTAGCCATTTTTAAATTCCTCCGGTATATTTAAATAAATTTTCTAAGTTTCTCATCATAATAATAACCTGTTTGTTTAAGAGTAGCCTCAACAGCTTCCCTGTCTGTGCCAAACTGCTCACACAGCTCCGTCAGATTAATATTTTCATCCCTCATTCTTGTATTTACAAAGCTTAGCAACATCATAGGGTCCTTAGGTAATGCATCTATCGCCATTTACTGCACCTCTCCCGTTATAAGCCAAGGCGACGGCTGTGTCACAAACACACTGTTC
This sequence comes from uncultured Bacteroides sp., assembly GCA_964635615.1. Classification (GTDB taxonomy): domain Bacteria; phylum Bacillota; class Clostridia; order Lachnospirales; family Lachnospiraceae; genus Coprococcus_C. Next base: position 81,879 of record CAZWNL010000013.1, on the reverse strand, counting down.
TTATCCGTCTTGGAAACGGTTATCTGCATAACCTCCATATTGCCTATGCCATACTTTTCAAATAAATCCTTTATCCCTGAAAGTATATCAAGCTCAAGGGTATATATAACAAACTGCATTTTAGGATTTTTCACAAGAAGTCTCTGTATATCCTCCTCAAGATGCTTGTTTGCCACTATAAATGAAAGTCTTGGAACTGGAATACTGTCCATGGATTCCTTATCAAGATCAGGAATAATCTTTACGTTATGAACACCAAACTGCTTTACGTTGTCCTCCATGGTTTCCTTGGCACCCTTGTCATTTTCAACGCATATTATTGTGCCGTCAACAGCTACAAATGCAGCTTCAACGGCAATACTTTCCGCATCAACAAGACATATTGTATCCTGTGAATCCACGCCTAAAAGGCTCATGATAACCGCTCTTATTTCCTTGCCTACATATTTAATGGGACCCTTGGAAAACATATCATTTTTCATGCCTATTCTATAGGATTCCCTTGTATTTTCATTTAGAATAAATATGACGGTAGGCGCAGTTATCTTCCTGTTGATAACCTCCTTAATCTTGACATGCCTTACCTGTCCTTCCTCCTTTATGCCGACACCGTACCACATATCATACTCGCCAAAGCCGGCCTCCCAAAATTCATAAAATAAATCCTCATGAAGCTCGTCCGCAAATATGATTACCCTCTTATGGGTTTCAACAATAGGTATGACATTTTTCATTTTGCCGCAAATATCCAAAAGCTTTATTTTCTCAGGGCTCGTTTCCATTGTTCTTGAAAAATAGCCCGTCCATTCAAGTATCTGATTTGTTGTGTAACTTCCCTTTGCCATATCTACTCCTCCTTTTTGTCACTATTTTCTTCGGTATCATCTGCTTCACTTACAGTTTCATACACGTCGTCCTCCGCCATGCCTATCTCCTCAAGGGTATCCTTGTCCATTGTCTCCTCATCAGGAAATTCCTGTCTTTTTCTTACAAGTATCTTTGCCTTAATGGTGGAAAGATAACCCTTTTTACGTTTTCTCTTTTTAAGGGACCTTCTTCCATAAAGCTTTGCAGCATATTTCGGTTCTCCCGTTTCCTCATCAAAGCCGATAAGTCTGAAATAATCCTCAGTCTTGGAGGACATATTTTTTGCACGAAGACCATCCCGAAGCTGTACTGCAAAGAATGCGTAAATACATGCAAATACGGGAACACCCAAAATCATGCCCGGTACACCAAACAAATCTCCTCCGACTAGTATTGCAACAAGCACCCATATTCCCGATATGCCTGTGGAATCTCCAAGAATAAGCGGGCCAAGTATGTTGCCGTCAAACTGCTGGAGAACGAGAACCCATATAATAAATATAACAAACATAATCGGATCGTCCATAAGGGCAAGAAGCGCTCCCGGCACGGCACCAATAAAAGGTCCAAAGAATGGTATTATGTTTGTAACACCCACTATAACACTTATGAGCAAAGCATACTCCATGTGTATTGTTTTCGTGAAGATAAAGCATATGATACCAATTATGATGGAATCAAGTATTTTACCGTTTATAAAGCCTCCAAATACGGAATTGGCATATGCAAAGCCGTCGAGTATTTTATTTCCATGCTTTTTGGAGAAAATACAGTAAATTATTTTCTTGCCCTGGGCAATAAGCACATCCTTGCTTGCGAGGAGATAAACAGTTACAATAAGTCCGATAAAGAAATTCATTACTGCTTTTACTCCCACCATAAGTCCTGATGAAATCTGTACCATAATTGTATCTATGTTCGGAAATATTTTTTCCTCAACAATTGTCATTACATTATTCTGCACATAGCTTATTACGTCTGACAGCTTTCCCTCAAGATATTCATTTTTTGCAAACACACGCTCAACCCAATTCTGTGCATTATTGAGATAGCCCTGCATATTACTCATAAGGTTTCTGATGCTTATTTCAATCTGAGGAATAACAAGCCATAAAAAGCCGGTCACAAGTCCAATAAAAAATAACAGTGTCAGTATAAGTGCCGGTACCTTTGTCTTATGATAAAGCACATTGTAGCTTTTCTTCTTCCATATTTTCGTATAAATAAACGCAAGTCCCCGCCTTATGTATATCATTATCGGGTTAAGCATAAAGGCAATAACGAATCCTATGATAATAGGTGTCATTGCAGAAAAAATCTTTCCTATAGTTTCCGCTATAACCCGCCATCCGTTAACCACATGTGCAAAAAGAATACATATGCATACGGATACCGTAAATACAACTCCGGCACGTACAATATTTTTATTCCATTTCTGTCCCATAAAACATCTCCTAAATATGTCATGTCACTACTTCTACGATACTGACATCAAGCCATAATTTATATACTTGAAAATTATATCAGATTTTCCTTCCTATTTCTACCTATAACTTAAAAAACCTGCATATTCCGTGCAGGTTTTTTTAAGCTTTCTTTACTCCGATACACTTTGGATAATTATGTCTCTGATTTCTTCCCTGTCACTGCCTGTTGCAAGCGCAAGCTCGGAATACAGTCCCTCCTCAGCCATTTTCAAATATCTCTCATCCGTCGCAGTTATTTTTTTGCCGTTTTCCTCACGTTCCTTTTTTCTTATAAGGAGCGTTTTTATAATCTGTATCCACTGTCTGCAGTCTCCGCTTTTCATGACACTCTTATAGCTGTCATCACGCATTCTTTCATTCGTGATACAAAGCGGTTCAATAGTTTTTGATTCGGCAATAATCTGCTTTGCCTCCTCACAGCTGATTACTTTTCTGATCATAATTCTGTCATTGTCTGCCGGACAAAACAGCTTACTGCTCCTTGCCTTTTCCGGAATTAATACATAGTACAATCTGTCCCCATCTGCTCCCGAAATATCCGGATGCGTAATATCCGCAACCCGGCATATTCCATTAATTCCGTAAACGATATAGTCTCCGATATCAAACATTACATCCTCCATTTCCAAAACAATGTGCCACAGGTAAATTGCTTTTTACTAACGAAAAGCCGTTGTAACAAATATTTTAACAAATTTAAAACTTAAAAGTAAATATTAAATTTGTCCAAAAAAAATTTTTGTCACTTTGCTCATTTTAACCCCATGTTATTTTGTAAAATTTTACAATGTGATAGTCTAATTATTCCCAACAAAAAGGTACCTTAAACAAATCCCTTGAAGGATGATTCCACTGTTTTCCTAGGTATCATGACAGAATGACTGCACAAGGTGCATTTCAGGCGAAAATCCATGCCAATGCGTTGGATTTCCCAACGGTTTGCCCCGCATGGATGCGGTTTTTTCAATTTTATTTTCTGTCCAACCTGAAATTCCATTTTATTTCCTTTTTAATTGCAGCATTACGCTTCTTCTTGTTATAATTCCAATAAAAATATTTCTGTCATCTATAACTGAAAGAAAATTCCTGTCAATTATCTTGTCCATTATTTTATCCGTATCCGTACTATTAAGCACAAAGTCATCCACGGAAAGATGCACAATATCCCTGACAGTCATGTTTTTCATCTCATCGCAGCCATGCTGTATGGCTATGCGAAGGAAATCACCTTCACTTACAATACCTTCAAGCCTTCCCACCTCATCAACAACAGGAACGGCAGTAAAGCCACTGGCAAGCAGAAATTCAACCGCCTTATCCATTTTATCGTTTCCGTTAAGATATGTAAGATCCTGCTTAGGAATAAGAATATTAAATATATTCATCTTATGTTCCCCCTATCTTTGAACGCCAGTTATCACAAATTAAAGCTGTTCTGCCATTGAAAGAAGCAATGCCTCCGATTTTTCCCAACCCAAGCACGGGTCTGTAATAGATTTACCATAACAGCCTCCACCTATAGGCTGATTGCCATCCTCAATGTAGCTTTCCACCATAACACCCTTTACAAGCCTTCTCACACTCTCAGAATGTCTCCTGCTGTGTAGTATTTCATTTACAATTCTTGGCTGTTCATCCCATTTCTTGCCTGAATTATTGTGGTTTGCATCCACAATGCAGGCAGGATTTACAAGGTCAAATTTTGCATACATATCACTTAAAAGCTTTAAATCCTCGTAATGATAGTTTGCAAGGGAGCGTCCGCTCTTGCTTAGAGAACCTCTCAAAATACAATGTGCAAGAGGGTTTCCGTCAGTCTTTGTCTCATAGCCCATAAATAAAAATGTATGCTTTGCCTGTGCTGCCACACAGGAATTGAGCATTACATTGTAATCTCCGCTTGTAGGATTTTTCATTCCCACGGGAACGTCTATACCGCTTGCGGTAAGTCTGTGTGCCTGATTTTCAACACTTCTTGCGCCAATTGCAACATAGGAAAGGATATCCTCAAGATAAGGCCAATTATCCGTATAAAGCATCTCGTCTGCGGCCGTAAGCCCTGTCTCGTTAATTGCCTTTATGTGCATCTTTCTTATTGCCTTTACGCCCTCAATAAAATCCGGCTTGTTTTCAGGATTGGGCTGATGCAGCATTCCCTTGTAACCCGAGCCGTTTGTCCTAGGCTTATTCGTGTAAATTCTAGGGATAATCATTATTTTATCCTTAACCTTTTCCTGTACCTTTGCCAGTCTTCCAAGGTAATCTAAAACCGAATCCTCGTAATCTGCCGAGCAAGGTCCTATTATAGCGATAAATTTATCTGATTCTCCCGTAAAAATTTTTTTAATTTCCTCATCTCTTGCAGCCTTTATATCTGCAAGTGATTTGTCCATTGGGTGTGCCTGCCTGATTTCATCAGGAGTAGGTACACTCTTTACCATGTGTAGTGCCATTTTTTATACCTCCTTGTCTTTCGGGTCCCTCCTTAGGATAACTCATCTAATGTCTTCGAAAATGCCTCCAGACATTCGTTCACAAATGCAGCCACCTCCGGAAGCTCCTCCGCAAGCCCTTTTATACTATTTTCAGTAGATTTCTTTGCAACAACAAATTCCTTATTTCCGGTTTTTTCTTCCTCTATGCACTTAATGAGTGCCGATATTTTATCAGCAGCCTTAACAAGCCTCCACTCGTAAGCTTTTTCCTCTGGCTTTACAAAATACTTTTCATACTCTGTCCGTATATCCTCCGGAAGCTGTGAGAGAAGCTTTTTATTAGCCTCGTCCTCAATTGATTTGAATGCCTCATTAATGTTTCTGTTATAATATTTTACCGGTGTAGGCATATCGCCCGTTATAATCTCGGAAGCGTCATGATAGATACCGACCATAGCCGCATAATCCGCATCAAGATTCTTTTTATATCTCACGTTTCCTATAATACACAGGGCATGGGCAATCATACTTACCTCAAGAGAGTGCTCTGACAGATTTTCAGATATGGTGTTTCGCATAAGCGCCCATCTTTCAATATATTTCATTCTTGAAACAGTAGCATAAAAATTACAGTTCATAATCTATCCCTGCCTTAACATCATCTACCGCCGCATTCTTAAGCTTGACGTTCTGATACTTTTCATAAAGCTTCATAAACTCCTCGCCTGTAAGGTTTTCCTTTTCATAAAGCACCTTTGCGATGGCGTCAAGAGTAGTCATGTTTTTCTTAAGAAGCTTGATTGCCCTCTCATAGGAGGCCTTTATCATATTTTTAACTTCCGTATCAACCTTTGTTTCAGTCTCCGATGAGCAGTTAAGGACACGTCTGTTGTCAAGATACTGACCTGTTACACTCTCAAGCTGCACCATTCCAAACTTGTCCGACATACCATACATGGTTATCATTGTTCTCGCAATGCTTGTTGCCTTTTCTATGTCATTTGCCGCACCGCTTGTAACCGAATCAAACTTTAGCTCCTCCGCTGCACGTCCTGCAAGACAGATAACGATTTCCTCCTCAAGCTCCTTCTTACTTTCCAGATGCTTTTCCTCTTCAGGGACCTGCCATACATATCCCAAAGCTCCGCCTGTTCTCGGTACAATGGTTATTCTCTGTATAGGCAGAGTATTTTTCTGAAGTGCCGATACAAGAGCATGTCCAACCTCATGATAGGCAACTATCTCCTTTTCCTTCGGGCTTAAAAGCTTTTCCTTCTTTTCCTTTCCTGCAAATACAACCTCCACAGAGCCAAGGAGGTCAGCCTGCGATACAAAGTCACGTCTGTTTCTTACTGCAAGCAGCGCCGCCTCATTTATAATGTTGGCAAGGTCTGCACCGACTGCACCGGCAGTTGCAAGGGCAAGCTCCCTTAAATTTACTGTTTGATCCATCTTTACATCCTTGGAATGAACCTTTAACGTATCGATTCGTCCCTGCAAATCAGGCTTTGACACTATTACTCTTCTGTCAAAGCGTCCCGGACGAAGCAATGCCTTGTCAAGCACCTCCGGTCTGTTTGTAGCTGCAAGCACAACGATACCCTTTGATGTATCAAAGCCATCCATCTCAGAAAGAAGCTGATTTAATGTCTGTTCTCTCTCAGAATCACCGCCTGAATGTCTTGTATCCCTGCTTCTTCCTATAGCATCAATCTCATCTATAAATATAATACACGGTGCCATGGCATTTGCACGCTTAAATAAATCCCTTACTCGTGAGGCTCCCACACCTACATAAAGCTCAACGAAATCCGAGCCCGAAAGTGAGAAAAACGGAACCTTCGCCTCTCCTGCAACAGCCTTTGCAAGAAGGGTCTTTCCTGTTCCCGGAGGTCCCACAAGCAGAGCTCCTCTCGGAAGCTTCGCTCCAATCTGAAGGTATTTCTCAGGCTTTTCAAGGAAGTCAACCATCTCGGAAAGTGATTCCTTTGCCTCCTCCTGACCTGCCACATCCTTAAAGGTAACACCCGTTTCCGTCTGAACATACATTTTGGCATTGGACCTTCCGACGCCCATGACACCACCGCTCTTTGTAGCGCTTTTCATAATAAGCATCATGAGAAGATAAAATGCCACAATCATAATGCCGTAGGAAAGAATTGTCTGCACAATAACACTTCCACCTTCATCTATCTCCTCGAAGGTTACCCCTGCCTTATGAAGCCTCTCAATAAGGTTGTAATCGTCGGTTCTGACAACGCTGTAGGAAACCTCATAAACTGCATTTTCATTTTGTACAGCAGGCTCAAAGGTTATCTCATTTGAATATATTTTTACGTTCTGAACATTACCCTCGTCAAGCATTGCAAGAAACTCATCATATGTTATCTGTTCCTTGCCCGAATCCTTAAATTTACTGTAGGTCTGCCAAAAGGCAAGCGTCATTAAGACAGACAATATAAGAATGATAAGTGTAGCTGAAGGTTTTTTCTTATTATTGTTGTTACCGCCCTGATTGTTGTTTGAATTGCCGTTATCGTTATTACTCTGATTATTTTCCATATTTTTCTCTTTTCTCCAAATTAACAATGAGCTGTCCAGAATACACTGCAACAGCCCATCTAAATAATAAAAATTATTTATATAAAGGATATTTGTCAGTAATACTCTTTACTAATGACATAGCCTTATCGTTATCCTTATGAATAACTGCTGCCGCTATTGCATCAGCTATGGTTACCATATCCTCCTCGTTAGCACCTCTCGTTGTAACGGCAGGAGTGCCAAGTCTTATTCCACTCGTTACAAAAGGTGATTTAGGGTCGTTTGGAACCGTATTCTTGTTACATGTAATGTGTACCGTGTCAAGAAGCTTCTCAACTTCCTTTCCTGTAAGGTCAAGATTCTGCAAATCAACAAGCATAAGGTGATTGTCAGTTCCTCCGGAAACTATCTTAAAGCCTCTCTCGGTAAGCTCAGCTGCAAGTCTTGCAGCATTTTTAACAACCTGCCTCTGATACTGCTTATACTCATCGGAAAGAGCCTCCTTAAGGCACACTGCCTTTGCAGCTATAACGTGCATGAGAGGTCCACCCTGAATACCCGGAAATACAGCCTTGTTAAAGTTGTACTTCTCATTTACCTCATTGCTTGAAAGAATCATACCGCCACGAGGTCCTCTTAAGGTTTTGTGAGTTGTAGTTGTTGTAACATGTGCATATTCTATAGGGCTTTCATGGACACCTGCCGCTACAAGTCCTGCTATATGCGCCATATCTACCATGAGAACCGCTCCCACGCTGTCAGCAATTTCCCTGAAACGCTTAAAATCAATTGCTCTTGCATAGGCTGAAGCGCCTGCCACGATAAGCTTTGGCTTACACTCCTTTGCAATGGCAAGTACACTGTCATAATCTATAAAGCCGTCGTCATTTACGCCGTAAGGCACAACATTGAAGTATTTTCCCGACATATTTACGGGAGAGCCATGTGTAAGGTGTCCGCCGTGTGCAAGATTCATTCCCATAAATGTATCACCCGGCTCCATAATGGCAAAAAACGCTGCCATGTTTGCCTGTGCTCCTGAATGTGGCTGCACATTTACATACTCGCATCCAAAAAGCTTCTTCGCTCTTTCCCTAGCCAAATCCTCCACAACATCAACATGCTCACACCCACCATAATATCGCTTTCCCGGATATCCTTCAGCATATTTATTTGTAAGAGGGCTTCCCATTGCTGCCATAACAGCCTTCGAAACAATATTTTCAGATGCAATAAGCTCAATGTTGTCGTTCTGTCTGTTAATCTCGGCAGTCATTGCCTGTGCAACCTCAGGGTCAAAGCCTTGTATCTCATCAAAACCGTACATTTTATTTACCTCCCTATTGGACATATACTCTAAACATTCGCCATGATATTATACCATATCATTTTGATTATTGCTATCTGCATTTTCATCTTTTTCGTCTTTTTTAAAAAAAATCGGACGAAGGGAATTAAACTCTGCACCGTATAAAATAATCTGCATACCCACATACAGCCAGATTAAGATAACAACTATGGAGGTAAGACTTCCGTACATATAGGATGCCTTTGTTGCAAACCTCATGTATATTGCAAAGCCTCTTGTCATAACCATCCAGGCAAATGCCGCAAATACGGCACCCATTATTTCATCCTTGAACCGCCCCTTACGATTGGGGAGCTGATAATATATAAGAAGAATAAACACAAAGAACACCGCAAATGTAAGCGCTCCCTTTATACTTAATATAAGTGCCGTGGCATTGGCAAGCTCAGGTCTTGCCCTGACAATCCTATTAGCTATATCATTTCCAAAAGTATTTAAAATCATAAGTGCAATACAGATAATCATAAAAATAATTGTATAAAGTGCACTTATGAGCCTTGTAAGAATAAAGCCCCTCGCACGTTCCACTCCATACACCTTGTTAAGTCCATAGGTTATAGCCTGTATTCCTTTCCCCGCTGACCATACGGTAAAAAGAGCAGTTATGATTGTAAATGAACTACCACCGGAGTACATAATGTCATCAACCATATATATTATATATGAGTCGAGCTCATTCGGCATAATCTCAAGAAGCTCAGATACTATATTCTGTCTCGCAAATGGAAGATGCATTGCCGCCATTAAAATCATTATGACAAATGGAAAACAGGACAATAGAACAAAGAATGCTGTCTGTGCTGCATAAGCAGGAAGACTGTCATCCGAACCCTTTTCCACTATACGCACTATATTTTTCATAAAAGCCTTCACTTATTCTTCCCCGTCTTCTTCTAAAAATTCATATATCATTGCAAAGTCAGCAGATGAAAAATAATGCTTTATGATATATGTGTAATTATACCCTTTGGCAGCTAAAGCATTTGCACCATTCTGACTTAAACCGGCACCGTGTCCGAAGCCTCCTCCATATATTGTAAAGCCTCCGTCACTTTCCGTTATATAATAAAATGTACTCGGCAATGAGCTCCAACCTGTTACGACAGAAGCATCCTGTCTTACAATATTTTGATTAATGGGTGTTATAAGATTTCTTATATTAGCCTGCCCCTCAACTAAAATCGTCCCTTTGGTTCCTTCTATCAAAAGTGCAAGCACCATGCCGCTACGGCTTCTTTCACTAACCTCCACGGAAACAACGTCTCCTATATCCATAATGTCCCCGTCAACAAAATCACCATTGTCGTTTTTAACCCTTATGCTTCCTGCAGCAGTGTCAAGTCTTTCCGAAAGTTTACGGTTTACAGCTTTGGATATATCGTCTCTTGTATAATATATGCTCCATCTGTAATATGGCAAATCCTTCTCTATGGTGTCATATCCAAGACTGTCCTCCATAAACTGCACAAACGTGTCCTCATCTGATAAATCAAGCTCTGATTTTTCTATATCCTCCACATTGGAGGCAAAATACGGATATGATGTTCCTCCCCACACCTCTGAATTTGTACATGTCATGCCGCATGAGGTTGAAAAGTAAAGCGGAAAAATCACCTTGCCGTCATAAATCGGAACAATTCCATAGGTTTCATCAACTGCCCTTATGCTTTCCGGTGTCTTTAAAACGTCATTGTACATTTGGCAAAAAACCGAATCATCCAAGTCAGCATTATATTCGTCAAAGCTTCCATCATTCATTTTACCATAGGCATATGCCCTTGCACAAACGGCAATTGCCTTAAGTGCCTCCTTCTCATATGAAGACGGGACCTCACTGGAAACAACACCGTACAAATACTGCTCAAGAGGCAGCTCGTTTATGACATACATACTGTCCGTCTTAATATCAAGCTCAATAAATCCGTCATAAACAGGATTTCCACATTCCCTTGTTATGCTGTGGACGGTGATTCCTTTCCCTTTACCAGTCTGCTCTATGATAATTTTGTCACCATTTTTATAATCCTCATATTGTATCGTAAACATCTCACCCGCAGGAAATGTTTTTTCACCGCCGTCAGGATATATGACCTTAAGCATTCCCTCTGATGAAAGGGTTAGCTTTGCCATTTTGTACGATGTAAAATCATTATTGCTCAGTATTACCCTTATTGTTTCGCACTCTGCATCCCCATATGTAACAGCTGCACAGGCTTTTTTATCTTTTACTAAAAGCCTCACCGTCTCATATCCCAAAAGAGGCTGTCTGCTTTCTATAAAGCTTACGTCATCCGATATGTTATATACCGCAAAATTATCATCATAGGAATATTTCGGTGTACCTTCCAACCGTATATCCCCCTCAACCGAAACAGCTCTGCCTTCCATGACCTCATACTCATCATCAAAATTCGCAACACCTGAATCTGTTATAAAAAGCGTTCCCACACAATCCTTTTTTACCGCAACACTGCCGTTTACAGGATAGCTTTTTGTAATTCCCTTATATAAAAAAGTGCACTGCATACTGTTCGCATCAATAATCCATGCATGCTCAAGAGGTATTTCCGTATGTCCAAAGTCGTTGACCTTAAATATTACACTATTTTTTATGTAAACATCCAAAACCCTGTCTAAATATTCTTCCTCATAGGCGGTCTGAAAATCATATCGTTTAACGCCGTCGCTCACATATATTTTTTCCCTGTTTTCCTCATCCTCCGTCTTAATCACATTGAATACAAGAATTTCCCTGCGCTCCAAGCCGTTTACAACATCAGAATCCACCATATTGTGGTAAATCTCATCAAACTCCTCACGACTGACAACACTTTCATCACTCCTGTCCATAAAATAATCCTTATAGACAGTGTCAGGAGCACCGATTATTTTAACAATATTTTTCACATATGAAACTGTAATGGGATTACTTTTTGACAGTGGATCCACCAGCCTTGCAAGCTGAGTGCCGGATTCCTCCGAAGCTGCAAGATAGCTTACAACCTTTTCGACATCGCTGTAAGAATAACAGTCTGCGTCCGTTTTTGTTGATATGTCCTCATATGAGGCATCCACACCGGTGCTTACAGCCTCATCCTGCCGGTTATCTTCCTTTGTTTCTTTTGCCATTCTATTAATCTCACCTGCAATAACAATGATTAATGCAAACGAAAAAAACAGTCCTAAAAAAATGTATATTTTTCTTTTCATAAATACAATTCATCCGTAAGCTTAAATACAATTCACATAAATCCCAGTAGTCTGAAGAACAAAGCGTCTTCGACGCTGCAGTTCGTATCTTAGCAGGGTCCGTAAGGACCGTGCCGATGGGAAACGAAGTTTCCTATCAGACAAAAAAATATATATCCAGAATGCCGGTTCCTGCCTTTTGACTCCTAGCAAAGCTAGGTGGGCAACCGCACGTAGATTTCTGTCTTCCACTGCAATCGGAGGCCTGACATAGGGCTACGCTGTAGGAATCCCGTTTAAAGTAAATGTAGGTTCAAAATAAACAGGAATTATCGAGCATTCCAGATATATATGTATCAATAAATCAACCTGACAACATCCATTATTATAATTGATATTGCCTTTTGTTAATTATATAATAATTATATGCCATTTTCAAGTAAATATTAGGGAAATTAATGGATATTAATATAAAATATATTTTGTGTCAAATTTCAGATTGGCTGTAGCTATTTTTTATAGAGTATGCTATCCTTTATCTGTCAATAATTATTATCAAAAGATTATTGGTATTACACGTTGTAACATGATGATATACAGATAAAGCAATGGAGATTACTATGAAAAAAAATTGTATTGTTGCCCAATCCGGTGGGCCTACAGCTGCCATTAATGCCTCCCTTGCAGGCATAGTGCAGGGAATTACAGACAGTGGTTGTTTTGAGCATATATATGGCTCAATTCATGGAATACAGGGAGTAATACGGGAGCAGTTTCTTGATTTAACATCAGGCACTCCTGAATTTATTAACCAACTCAAATGCACTCCTGCCATGTATTTAGGTTCATGCCGTTTTAAGCTTCCGGACTGGAAGGATGATACAGGCTCATACAAAGAAATCTTTGATATTTTTGAAAAAATGAATGTGGGGGCATTTTTTTATATTGGTGGGAATGACTCTATGGATACCGTAGACAAGCTGTCCCAATATGCTGCTGAAACAGGCAGTGATATAAAAATTGCCGGTGTGCCGAAAACCATTGATAACGATTTGGTGTGCACTGACCACACACCCGGTTTTGGCTCTGCCGCAAAATACATTGCAGGAAGCATAAGGGAAATCGCCTACGATACATATATATATGACGTCGAAAGCGTAACTATCGTTGAAATTATGGGAAGAGATGCCGGCTGGTTAACAGCCGCCTCCGTGCTTGCACGCAATGATAAAAATCCGGCTCCCCATCTTATATATCTTCCCGAGGTTGCATTTGACGAGGAGGCATTTTTATCTGACATAAAGAATTTAATTAAAATACATCAAAATATAATTGTAGCCGTGTCAGAGGGCATACATGACGCAAACGGAGCTTATCTGTCCGCTACAGATGCAGCGGCTGACAAGTTCGGACATGCCCAGCTTTCCGGTGCAGGAAAATATCTTGAAACTCTTGTAAAGAATCGTCTTGGTATAAAGGTCCGCTCCGTAGAAGTTAACGTGCTTCAAAGATGTGCCGGACATATGGCATCAAAAACAGATTTAGATGAGTCCTTTGAGCTTGGTAAAAAAGCTGTTCGGCTTGTTCAGGATGGCAAAACAGGCTTTATGACAACGCTTAACCGCACATGCAGCTCCCCTTACAGCTATGAGCTTTCCTCCGTGCCTGTATGTGAAGTTGCAAACAAAGCCAAAGCAGTCCCATTAGATTGGATAAATAAAGAAAAAAATAATGTCACAGAAGAAATGGCAGAATATTTAGCACCACTCATCTTAGGTGAGGTTCCAATTGAATACGAAGCAGGTATACCAAAATACCTTGATATATCACATTTGCTGTAAAAGAACAAAAGCGTCTTCAATTCTATCGTTTGAAGACGCTTTATCACATAAACCATACCCATTAATATTTATCGTACCAATTAGTCTGTTTTTATTTTTGCAAAAAGCCTTGCATTTCAAGCACGCATATGGTACTATTCTCTAAAGCATTATTATAGTATTTCTTTCACAGGTAAAATCTGTTTCAGACATTCAAAGAAAAGGGCGCATCTGCGCTGTAATTCGAGTCTAACAAAACAAGTTACTTCGATGCTTTATTTCACAACAAATATTGGCAGCGAAGTTGCTGTTTGAACAAAGGTGTATTTGAGTTATTTTATATTATCAGTTTCTTTTTCGTTCAAGCAATGTCCTTCGAACAAAGCATAATCTTCTCTGCCGTAATTCCAAGGAGGAAAACGAATGAACAAAAAGAACGATGGTTTAAACAAAACAACAGATAACAAGAAACAAAATATGGATGCAAGGTCCAAACCGAAAAGCTTTGAGGAACTGGAATTTAAGGATGATTTTATGTTTGGGGTTATCATGAGAAATCCTAAATACTGCAAGCCATTCTTAGAAACAATACTTGGTATAAGCATATCAAATATAGAGTATCCGAAAACACAGGAAATAATAGACATTACAGCAAATGCAAAAAGCGTAAGATTAGATGTATATGTGGAGGATGCACAGGATACGGTTTATAATATTGAAATGCAGGTGACAATCAATAAAAATCTGCCGAAAAGGTCAAGATATTATCAGGGAATGATAGACCTTAATGTATTGGAAAAGGGCGAGGATTATAAAAAACTGAAACGAAGTTTTGTTATCTTTATTTGCACCTTTGACCTATTTGGTAAGGGCAGACACATCTACACATTTGAAAACAGATGTTTACAGGACTACGAAATAGGTCTTGGCGATGAAACAACCAAAATTATATTGAATACAAAGGGAACGATGAATGATGTGAATCCTGAAATGAAGAGGCTGTTAAATTACATAGACGGGCAGGCATCATCAGATGGATTTACAAGGGAATTGGAAACAGCGGTAAGAACCATAAAGAATAATGAGAAATGGAGGGTGGAATATATGACTTTGGAGATGCGTTATAAGGAATTATTAGAGCAGGGCTTTGAGGAAGGCTTAGAACAAGGTTTAGAACAGGGAATAGCCCAAACAATTACAACTACAATTTCTCTTCTTAGGGAAAACGGTTTATCGGACAGCAAAATTACAGAAGCACTTGTAAACAAGTTTAATCTGTCTTCAGAAGAAGCCGAAAAATACCTTAATAAAATATAATAATTTTCATGCACACTGATGTTCTAGCATATCAGATAAATTATACTGTACCAGAGGTTTCCTGTACAACATGGGGCTGTCGCACTATAAACATTTTTAGTGCGACAGCCCCATATAATCATCCTACTAATTTACGTATTGTCTCTTTAATTATTTCTATATCGGGCGGCTTTACAAGATAACCGTTTGGTTTAAGTGCTACAAGGCTCATAATTTCTCTTTTATCCTGTAACCCCGTAAGGAAAACAACCGGCATGTTTTTTAATTTCTCCGACTGACGCACTATCTCGAGTACCTTTTTCCCATTATAGCCGGGCATTGTATAGTCCAAAAATACTATATCAGGATATTCATTGTTCATGACCTCAATTGACTCCTCTCCTGATACAGCCATAAGTACTTCGTAATCATCCATAAGTGCACTTCTAAGTGCCCTTAACTGAATCGCATTGTCATCCACCAAAAGAACCCTTATCTTTTTGTTTACTACCGGCAGAACTTCCTCCTTTGCCGGTTGAGACACCGGTACGGTTTTTGTCACATTTTGCGGTTCGGCTTCTACCTTTGGTGCAGTTGCAGCCTCCATCCTTTGGATTGTTTTAGCCTTGTATGCAGCCTTAGTCTGTTTTGCAAGAGCCTCATCAATCCACGAATCGTCCAAATCATCATCAATGGTGCTTTGACGGTTATCCCTGAATGTGACTGTTCTTTTCTCCCGTTCATCCATTGGCATTCGGGTTATCTCTTCCAGCTCACGCTGAAATTCTTCAGTTTTTGCATCTGAATATGTCTTAGGCTTTTCATTGTCAGTTTTAGGCTTTTCAGATATGTCAAGTATTGCCTTTATATGTGTCCATATGTTTCTGTTGGTACAGGGACGTGTTATGGCCTGATACTGAGCGGTCTCCAAAAATGCCTCAAAGGGCTTTTGCTCAGCCTCCGTTCCTATACAAAGCACAGGAGTCTCCTCATATTTAAGCTTGATAAATGCAAAAAGGCTCTGAAATTCCTTATCTACGTTTATAAGACTTATTATAATAAGACCCGGATTTGTCATTTTTATGAGGCTTTTAATTGATTCTATGTGTTCAGGGCATGCCTGAATATGGATAAACGCATCCTTTTCATCGAGAAAATCGTAGATATCTTTAAAAACAGTGTTGAATTTTCCAATCAGCAATGCTTTTTTCATGTTATTTTCCCTCCATAATTTCCATAATTTCCTCAAACGTCTCATCCGCTTTTTTCATTTGAAGATTTAAAACCTGCTTTGCAATTGTATCAATCTTTTCCTGAAGCTCTTCCTCATAAGAATATTCACAAAGCACTCCCACAAACTCATCTGTCTTGTCAAGGTTTCTTATCTTAAGCGCCTTTTCAAGCTCACCTAAAATGGAACGCATTTTGTCATAATCTTCCATAGGAGGCTTATCATTTTTACTGCCCACCCATTCATGCAGTATACCCTTTATCTTCTCAAGCTCATCAATGATAATGGGAGTTATGCTTTTTATCCGCTGCACATCCTTGTTTATGGCATATACCTCTGCAACCCTTGAAACACCCGACAGGCTTAATGCCCCTATCATTTTGGTTGTACTCTTTAACGAATGAACTTTTATCTTATACTGTTCCATTATATCAGAATCTTCAATATTTTGATACATGTCATTTAAGTTTTCAATCTCATAATCTATTGTTTTATAAAAATCCTCAGCAGTCTGCTTGATAAGCTCCGGCGTTTTTAATACCGTAATGGCATATGTCCAGTCAAATTCAGCAAGCTCAGGCAGCTTAACGGCTTTTTTCTTAACAGTCTTCTTAGCTGCCGCCCTCTCAAAGTTAAGCTTTTCATGGGGAAGCATATCCGCTATCAGCTTCTCAAGCTTATCCGGAATAATCGGTTTTGATAAATAACTATCAAAGCCTTCTGCCATATATTTATCCCTTGCACCTACTATCGCATTTGCAGTTAAGATTACTACCGGTGTACTTGAATTTAGATTATCCTTTGCATTTCTCATAAGATGGAATGTCTCCACCCCATCAAGCTCCGGCATCATATGGTCTAAGAATATAATATCATATTTTGTGTTTTCTGTTTTTTCCAGACACTGCTTTCCGCTGTCCGCCTGTTCAACCTCTATCTTTGTTTCTTTTAAAAGATTTTTAAATACCTTTCGGTTAGACTCATTGTCGTCTACAACCAAAATTTTTACATCAGGTGCCGTGAACAGCGTGCTATACTCATATTCCTGAGACATATTCTTCATTCGGTTCTCAATATCGCCTATGATTTCCTGTCCCATTACCTTCTGTTCCAAAACAAATGAAAATGTTGACCCTTCGCCATAGACGCTTTCCACCTCAAGCTTACTGCCCATCAGAAATAAAAGCTGATTTGTTATATTCATTCCAAGACCGGTGCCCTCGACATATCGGTTCTTATTTTCATCAATTCTCTTGAAGGCTTTAAACAACTCAGGGATATCTTCTTCTTTTATGCCAATGCCTGTATCAATAACCTTAAATACAAGCCTTACCTCACCATGCTCTGTGTATCCTCCGCTTGTTATGCTTAATGTTATTCCTCCCTGTTTTGTATATTTTACTGCATTTGAAAGAAGATTTAGCAGGATCTGTCTTATTCTTACGTCATCACCAAAAAGTATGTTTGGAAGGTCATTTGAAACCTGAACGTCAATCTTAAGCTTTTTTGCCTCAGCAGAGTTTTGCGTCATGTTTATTACATCATTAATCAATGAGGAAAAATCATATCTGACAGGAAGCAGCGCCATATTTCCTGAATCAAGCTTTGATAAGTCAAGAATATCATTTACTATGCTGAGCATGGATTTTGCTGCAACATTAATGTCCCTGGCATAGTTACAGATGACATCCTCCTTGCTTTCCCGCATAATCATTTCATTCATTCCGATAATTGTGTTTATGGGAGTTCTTATTTCATGTGACATCTTAGCAAAAAATTCTGTTCTTGCCTGCATTGCAAATTCAGTATCATGCCTAGCCTTATTGGCAAGATAACGCCCGTAGGCAAGACTCGACAAAACCTCAGCAATATTGCCAAGGGCCTTAGCGGCATTGTCAATCCGCTCCTTATCGATAACCTGAATCTTTTTTACTGCCTCTATGTATTCATCCTCGTCTATTTCAAGCTCTCTGGCAATCTTTCGGAATTTATCAAGGTTAGGTTTCTTGGAAAGCACCTGTCCTCCAATAAATGAGCCTATCATTTTTCCGTGTATCATAATCGGAGCCGCATAATCAATGAGCCCTCCATGGCAGGAATATGCATAGGGTCTTCCATTTTCTATGCATATTTCAGCTCCCATTTTGTCACACTGTTCACACCGTTCAGCCCCCTTTGCGGACTGACGTGTGTATTTCATGCAAAAGTCAGTAAAATTACTTCCCTTCGTAATCGGTGTACCGTCCTTATCCGTAGTTAATGCAGCCATGCCCGTAAGTGAAGAAAAGCTATCCTGTATTTTTTGCAGTAATTCAGTTTCAATTAACTCTACCAGCTTGATATCACTCATATTTTCATCTCCCTATAGTCCATTTGCCACGTCTACAAGATACTGTCCATATGCAGTTTTCATAAGAGGCTCGGCAAGAGCAAGAAGCTGCTCCTTATTTATAAAGCCCCGTCTATATGCTATTTCCTCAATACACGAAATATACATACCCTGTCTCTTTTGGAATGCAGACACAAAATCAGCGGCATCAAGAAGCATGTCATGATTTCCCGTATCAAGCCATGCAAAGCCCCGTCCCAATGTCTCAACCATAAGAGTACCTCGTCTTAAGTACTCATTGTTTATGCTAGTTATCTCAATTTCACCTCTTGCCGAAGGTTTTACGTTTTTAGCTATATCAACAACATCATTGTCATAGAAATAAAGCCCCGGAACGGCATAATTTGACTTTGGATGCTCAGGCTTTTCCTCTATTGACAGCGCTTTTCCGCTCTCATCAAATTCTACCACGCCGTATTCTCTAGGGTCCTTTACATAGTAACCAAATATAGTTGCACCCTTTTCCCTTGAGGCTGCGGCTCTTAAAACCTTTGAAAAGCTCTGTCCATAAAAAATGTTATCACCAAGGACAAGTGCAACGTTATCATTTCCAATAAAATCCGCACCGATTATAAATGCGTCCGCAAGTCCTCTCGGCTGTTCCTGCACCGCATAGCTAAAGCTCATTCCAAGCTGCTCACCTGTACCAAAAAGCTCGCGAAATACAGGCAAATCCCTAGGAGTTGATATTATAAGCACCTCCCTTATTCCCGCAAGCATAAGGGTTGAAAGCGGGTAATATATCATAGGCTTATCGTAGACAGGCATTATCTGCTTTGAAACTGCCTTTGTGAGAGGGTAAAGGCGTGTGCCGGAGCCGCCGGCAAGTATTATTCCTTTCATAGGGGACCTCCTTGTTACATTTCATTTTTATTCATATCTTTTTACTCCGAACTATCGCCTCTAGACTTCCATAGATATATAGAAAATCGCTTTCGCTCCGACGAAATCGTAACAGTGCTAAGCTCGATAAAACCTCGCTAAGCACTGACGATTTCTAACTGTTTTCTATATATCTATGAAAGTGCAAAGGCGATAGTTCTCACTCAGAGAATATACAATTTCATAGTGTATCCTGTAACAACATTATCATATAGATATAATTTATTTATCCTTGTACATATCTTCGTAATATTTTTGGTAGTCTCCGCTTGTCACGTTTTTCATCCAGTCCTCATGCTGGAAGAACCATGCTATTGTTTTCTTTATGCCCTCGGCAAACATTGTCTCAGGATACCAGCCAATATCTGCCTTTATCTTGTCAGGTGCTATTGCATATCTTCTGTCATGTCCCTTTCTGTCCTCAACGTATGTTATAAGGTCCTTGGACACAAGTGCCTTTCTAGGGTCATCATCCGAAAGCATTTCCTGAAGGGTGTCAATTATTATATTTATGATTTCTATATTCTGCTTCTCGTTGTGTCCGCCTATGTTATATGTCTCAAAAAGCTTACCCTGCTCCTGAACCATGTCTATAGCCTTGGCGTGATCCTCAACATAAAGCCAGTCACGGACATTTTTTCCATCTCCATAAACAGGAAGCTTCTTGCCGGAAAGTGCATTGTTTATAATAAGAGGTATGAGCTTCTCAGGGAACTGATATGGCCCGTAATTGTTGCTGCAATTTGTTATATTTGCAGGAAATTTGTATGTGTCCATATATGCCTTTACAAGCATGTCCGAGGATGCCTTACTTGCAGAATATGGGCTGTGAGGATCATACGGCGATGTCTCATAGAAAAATGCGCTGTCATCATCAGGAAGTGAGCCATATACCTCATCCGTTGATACATGGAGGAATTTCTTCCCCTCCTTAAAGCTTCCGTCCGGAAGCTCCCATGCAGCCTTTGCACAGTTTAACATGGTGGCCGTTCCAAGCACGTTTGTCTGCACAAAAATCTCAGGGTTTTTAATGCTTCTGTCAACATGTGACTCAGCCGCAAAATGTACGACACGGTCTATGTCGTTTTCCGCAAATATTTTTGATATAGCTTCCCTGTCACATATATCCGCCTTGACAAATGTATAGTTATCCCTTCCCTCAACCTCCTTTAGGTTTTCAAGGTTTCCTGCATAAGTAAGAACGTCAACATTTATTATCCTAATTTCATTGTCATATTTTTTAAACATGTAATGAATATAGTTTGATCCAATAAAGCCGGCACCGCCTGTTACAAGATATGTTCGCATTTTTATTTTCCTTTCTATTTTACATTTATAGACAATTGCTTATTTAGACAATATTTCCTTCAATATACGGTTTACCTCACCCGGATCCGCCTTGCCCTGCATTGCCTTCATCGTCTGTCCCACAAGGAAGCCTATGGCTTTTTCCTTGCCATTTTTATAGTCCTCCACGGATTTCGGATTTGCAGCTACGATTTCCTCTATTGTCTTAGTAAGCGCTCCCGAATCATTTACGGTCTTAAGCCCGTTTTCCTCAACATATTTCTCAGGGTCGATATCGTCCGTAAATATTTTCTCAAATACTTCCTTGGCAACTGTTCCGTTTATGGTTTTTGCCTCAACCAGGGCGATTAGCGCCGCAAGATTTTTAGCGGAAAATTTAAGGTCATCCGCATCAAGATCATGCTCCTTCATAAGTCTCATTGTCTCCACCATAAGCCAGTTTGATACCTTTTTAGGTGAAGCTCCAAGTGAGATTGTCTCCTCAAATATGTCTGCCATTTTCTTTGAGCCTGTAATAATGTCTATGTCATATTCAGGAATGTCGTATTCTTCCTTATATCTGATGCGTTTTTCATCGCGAAGCTCAGGCTGGGCGGCACGGATACTTTCCATCCACTCATCACTGATTATAATCGGAACAAGGTCTGGGTCAGGGAAATATCTATAGTCCTGTGCGTCCTCCTTAGAACGCATAGGATAGGAGTATTCCTTTGTGTCGTCCCATCTTCTTGTCTCCTGTATAACCTTCTCTCCTGATTCTATAAGGTCTATCTGACGCTCACGCTCATTTTCAATTGCCCTTGCAATCGCCTTAAAGGAGTTAAGGTTTTTCGTCTCTGTTCTCGTGCCGAATTCCTCACTGCCAAGCTCTCTCACCGAAAGATTTACATCTGCTCGCATGGAGCCCTCATTTAATTTGCAGTCGGATGCTCCAAGATACTGTATGATAAGACGAAGCTTCTCAAGATATGCAATTACCTCCTCGGCAGAGCGCATGTCAGGCTCGGAAACAATCTCTATGAGAGGCACACCCGAACGGTTAAAATCTACTAAAGAGCTGTCTGTAAACGGGTCATGGACAAGCTTTCCCGCATCCTCTTCCATGTGTATTTCATGTATTCTTACAAATTTCTTTTTTCCCTCAACCTCGATTTCCACCTTTCCATCACGGCATATCGGATAATAAAGCTGCGATATCTGATAGTTCTGCGGATTGTCTGGATAGAAATAATTTTTTCTGTCAAATTTACAGTTTCTTGTTATATTACAATTTGTGGCAAGTCCTACGGCAATTGCCTTTTCCACAACAGCCTTGTTCAGCACAGGAAGCGAACCCGGCATTCCCGTACATACGGGACATGTGTGTGTGTTGGGAGCGCCGCCAAATTCAGTGGAGCAGCCGCAGAATATTTTTGTTTTCGTTGCAAGCTCTACATGAACTTCAAGTCCTATGACTGTTTCATATGTTTTTGACATTCCTAAAGCCCCCTTTCAGCAAGCAGTGCAGGTCTTTCATATTTCCTGCTGCACTCAAACGAATACGCCGCTCTTATAATCGACTTTTCATCAAAGGTCTGTCCCAAAAGCTGAAGTCCCACCGGCATACCATTTTTATCAAAGCCGCATGGAAGTGATATTCCCGGAATACCTGCAAGGTTTACGGAAACAGTGTAAATGTCTCCAAGGTACATTTTAAGTGGGTCAGAAAGGGACTCGCCTATTTTTGGCGCCGTGGTCGGCGCTACAGGTCCCAGTATAATATCATATTTTGCAAATGCATCGTCAAATGCCTTCTTGATAAGTGCCTTTGTCTTTAACGCCTTAACATAGTATGCATCGTAATAGCCTGAGCTCAAAACAAATGATCCCAGCATTATTCTTCTTTGAACCTCAGGTCCAAAGCCCTCTGAACGTGACTTTTTGTACATATTGTGAAGGTCAGTATATTCAGCCGTTCTGTAGCCGTACTTAACACCATCAAATCTCTCAAGGTTTGAAGATGCTTCTGCTGATGCAATTATATAATATGCAGGTATCGCATATTCTACCATTCCAAGGTCAAATTCCTCGACGGTTGCACCCTTTTCACGAAGAAGATCTGCTGCTGCAAGAACATGCTTTTTAACGTCCTCATCTATTCCCTCGCCGAAATAATCTCTCGGTATACCGATTTTCATTCCCTTTACATCGTCAACAAGAGCAGCGGTAAAATCGCTTCCCCTGTCAGTAATTCCATCACCTATAATGTTCTCATTATATGATGTGGAATCCTTCGGGTCATGCCGGCATATGATTTCCAATATTGCCGCACAATCCGTTACGTCCTTTGCTATAGGTCCAATCTGGTCAAGTGATGAACCATAAGCAATAAGTCCGTATCTTGACACTCTGCCATAGGTTGGCTTTATTCCCGTAACGCCGCAAAATGCAGCTGGCTGTCTTATTGAACCTCCTGTGTCAGAGCCAAGGGCATATGGCGCAAGCTCCGCTGCAACTGCTGCTGCGGAACCGCCTGAGGAACCGCCCGGAACCCTGTTTAAATCCCACGGATTTTTTGTGGCACCGTAATAAGAGGTTTCAGATGTGCTTCCCATTGCAAACTCGTCCATGTTTGTTTTTCCGATAATAACGGCTCCTGCTGATTTAAGTGCACGGACAGCATCAGCAGTATATGTTGGAATAAAGTTACTTAGTATTTTGGAGGAACAGCTTGTAAGCAATCCCTTTGTACACATGTTGTCCTTTATGGCAACAGGCACTCCCGCAAGTGGTGAGGAAAGCTCTCCTGCATCTATTTTCCTTTGTATCTCCTCTGCCTGTTCCATTGCATTTTCAGCATCAACAGTCACAAATGCGTTTATGTCGTTTTCTAATTTTTCTATTCTGTCAAGGTATGCCTTTGTTACATCCGCAACCTTAAGCTCACCTGATTTTATTTTCTTTCCAAGCTCTACAGCCGTAAGTTTCGATATATCCACTCTAAGCACCCCCTAATCAAATGTTTTCGGCACCTTGTAGCAGCCGTCCTTCTGCTCAGGTGCATTTGAAAGAAGCTGCTCCCTGTCATCACCGTTTGTGACAGCATCCTCCCTGAATACATTTTTTACGGGAAATGCATGGCTCATGGCAGGAACGTTGTCCGTATCTAATCCATTTAACTTGCTTACATAGTCAAGCATGTTGGACATATCCTTTTTTGCCTGTTCACGCGCTTCGTCAGAAAGTTCAAGCTTGGCAAGAATGCCTACATACTCTATTGTTTCATCCGTAATTACCATAAGGTACCTCCTATTCAGATTCTTTCTTTGATATTTCTTAAGTGTTCACGGTTTTCATGAAGTTATATGGTATCACTTTGCGACACGTTTTCACTCGGTGGAAAATGTAACAGTACTAAGATTTTCACTTCACAGGCTTGTGAAAATCAAGTACTGACATTTTCCAACGGTCTTAATTGATACCATATAACTTCATGAAAACCTGTGTATCGGTTAAATTTACAAGATAAATACATTTATTTTAAATGCTTATTTAAATACTTGTAAATAATTTCCATGCAGAAATTCGCTTAGTTTCTTACCTTTATATGCACCTCACGAAGCTGCTGTTCGGTCACCTCGCCCGGTGCTCCGCACATAAGGTCCTGTGCCGTTCCACTCATTGGGAATGGTATTACCTCACGTATGTTTTCCTCGTTGCGGAGGAGCATTATCATACGGTCTATGCCAGGTGCCATTCCTGCATGAGGTGGTGCACCAAACTGAAATGCGCTGTAGAGTGCGCCGAATTTTTCTTCCAAAACAGACTTGTCATAGCCTGCTATCTCAAATGCCTTTTCCATTATCTGCATGTCATGGTTTCTTACGGCACCTGATGAAAGCTCAACTCCGTTGCAGACAATATCATACTGATATGCAAGTATTTCAAGAGGGTCCTTTTCATTTAACGCTGTAAGTCCTCCCTGAGGCATTGAAAACGGATTGTGGGTGAATCCTATGCTCTTTGTCTCAGTGTCGTACTCATACATCGGAAAGTCATTTATATAACAGAAGCGGTATGCATTTTTCTCAAGCAAATCAAGTCTTACGGCAAGCTCCGTTCTTATCTGCCCTGCAAAAATTGCTGCCTGCTTCTTTGTATCGGCAATAAAGAATATCGTATCACCAACGTCAAGTCCTGCCTTGTCGGCAAGCTCCGTTTTCATGTCATCAGGAATAAACTTGTCGATTGGTCCCTTGTAAGTTTTATCCTCAAGCACCTCAAGATAGCCAAGTCCGCCCATTCCGATTGAGGTTGCAAACTTGAGCATTTTTTCATGCTGTCCCTTTGAAAGCTTTGCATGTACATTTATTGCCCTTACTGTCTTGCCATGAAACGGCTTAAATGTACATCTCTCAAAAAATTCTGAAAGGTCAATTATCTCTAAAGGATTTCTAAGGTCAGGCTTATCCGTGCCATACTTAAGCATTGCCTCCTCATAGCTTATTACAGGATATGGTGCCTCTGTAACCTTGTAGCCCTCAGGTGCAAATTTAGTAAATGCAGCGGAAAGCACGTCCTCTCCCACCTTAAATACATCCTCCTGAGTCGCAAAGCTCATCTCAAAATCAAGCTGATAAAACTCTCCGGGTGAACGGTCAGCCCTTGCATCCTCGTCCCTGAAGCAAGGCGCAATCTGAAAATATTTATCAAAGCCTGACACCATAAGCAACTGCTTATACTGCTGCGGTGCTTGTGGCAGTGCATAAAATTTGCCTTTGTATTTTCTTGAAGGAACAATATAGTCCCTTGCACCCTCCGGTGATGATGCACAAAGTATCGGTGTCTGTATTTCAAGGAAGCCAAGCTCAGTCATTTTCTCACGCAGGAAGCTTATTACCTTTGACCTGAAAATCATGTTGTCCTTGACCTTGCGGTTTCTTAAATCGAGATAACGATACTTAAGCCTTACCTCCTCACGAACCTCCTTTGAGGTTGTAACCTCAAACGGAACCTGCTTATAAACCTTTCCAAGCACATCAACCTTGTGCGCCTCAAGCTCTATGGTTCCCGTAGGGATTTTAGGATTGTAGGTTTCCTCGTCTCTGTGCTCCACAAGTCCCTCTACGGATATACACTCCTCCCTTGTAAGACCGTCAAGAAGGCTTGTATCTCTCATAACAACCTGCATCACTCCATACATGTCACGAAGGTCAATAAATGATACCCCTCCATGGTCACGTATGTTTTCAATCCATCCTGCTATGCGGATTTCCTTTCCAACAAGCTCCTCACCTATGTTTTCCATTGTCATGTCTCTGTAAATGTTTGAACTCATTTTTTTCTTCCTTTCCTTAATACATCTTTTACTCTCTGTACACTTCATCCCGCCTTCGGCTGCTTGACTCACTGTAAACACAAAAATCCCGAGGCTTATAAAGCCTCGGGACGAATAAACAACAGTTATCCGCGGTACCACCCGCATTAAAATGTATATGTAATACATTTTCTCTCTTTCTCCGTAACGTGGATAATACGTATATACCTAGACCAATCGGCTTCAATATATCAGCTCAGGTAGCGTTCCGCCATGTAGGGTGTCATGCTATAGCTCTCAGTCTGCGACTATATTCCCTGTCATGTCCTTTTACTGGCAGTCTCCGTCATCGCCTTTTTTCTTTTTACTTTTCAAAGATTATATGCTAATTATTCCCAAAAGTAAAGGGGTTATATGCATTTTTTTAGCCACCTTGACAAATCTGTCATCTGCTATATTTTATTATTCCATTTATGGCATAACATAAATTACACCAAATAGATTTCCAAAATCCATAACCCGCATATCTGTAGGTTTTAAA
This sequence comes from uncultured Bacteroides sp., assembly GCA_964635615.1. Classification (GTDB taxonomy): domain Bacteria; phylum Bacillota; class Clostridia; order Lachnospirales; family Lachnospiraceae; genus Coprococcus_C. The sequence goes on along the minus strand of CAZWNL010000013.1, from coordinate 55,225 downwards.
ATTCATAACTGCCGATTTAAGCTTATTGCCGGATTTACTTCCGGGCGTCATCCTGTAAAGCAAAAGAGGCTCCTGTATTCCCACAGCATAATCGTAATGCTTTAAAATTTTCAGCCACGACAGATAATCCTCATGTGCATCACTGTGCTGCATTGGATATTTAAGCATCACATCTCTTTTTATTAGCACGGAGGAACAGTTAATGCAGTTTGTTTTCTCAATATCCTTAAGCGTTATTTTTAATGGGGTTGTTATTATTTTATCAAGCATATCCCCCTGGGAGTCCACAAGCATCCGTGATGTATTGCAAAGTGGTGCTGCCTTATACTGCCTCATGGCTTCAAGCTGCTTTTCAAGTTTTTTTTCTTCCCATATATCATCTGCATCAAGAAAAGCCACATATTTTCCCCTTGCAAGCTTTACTCCCCTGTTTCTTGTGGCTGCAACCTTTTTATTTTCTTTATTTGAGAAAATGTATACGGGAAATTTTCTATTTTTCAGGCTTTTATCACATACAATGCCTGCCCACTTAAAAACAATGGCTTTTTCATTAAGTCCGCCAATGGATGTCTTTTCTTCCGAAACATCATATTTCCACTTAACCTTTGAAAGAAAATCATCTATCCACGCTTCTCCTGAATGGTCATCAACAATAATAATTTCCTTTTTCACGTCCTGAATAACCGCAGATGAAAAAGCATCCATTATATATTTCCCCGGATTGTATGCAGGAATAATTACTGATACCATTTATACCGCCTCTTTCTAAAACTTAACCTCTCGTCTCTCAACTTTCATTTTTTCTCATCATCTCAAGACTGTCTCCCATAACGAGCCTCATAATCCTTTTTGTTGCATGCCCATCACAGGCACTCATATATTTCTCCTTAAACTGCGTTACAATACCTTTGTCAAAATCTGTTCCCACAGTTTTTATGCAATCAAGAACCTCCTGTCCTGACCTGCAAATAGGTCCCGGAACAAACTCGTCATATTTGTAATAAAAGCCTCTCCAGTCAAAATAATCCTCCAAGTCATAAGCAAAGAATATCATAGGTCTTTCAAAAAGTGAATACTCAAATACAAGGGAGGAATAATCAGATATACATATGTCGCTTACAAAAAGCAAATCCTCTATGGACAATTCCTCCGTAACATCCCTTGCAAAATCTGAAAATACATTGTCTATGATGGGACGATTTTTCACAAATGGGTGATGCTTAAAAAGCATGACATATTCTCTATTAAGCTCATCACTCATCATCTGCATATCAAATTCATCAGGCGTCTTTGCCGATGCGACCCTTCCCCGAAAGGTCGGTGCATACAAAATAACTTTCTTTCCCTTTGCCTGTGGAAATACCGAGTAGAGCCTGTCAAATGCAAGCTTTTTCATTTCGGAGTCATAAAATATATCCGTTCTTGAAATGCCTACCGGCTTTACAATTTTCTCCTCATGCCTTAAATTCATTGCCTCCTCATATGCCCATACAACCTCAGGGGAGCTTACGGTAACGTGAGTGTAATTACCATGATACGGATATTTATCCAAAGTCTTTTTGTCATCGCCAAACTTAAGCTCGGCAATGCTCATTCCAAATTTTTTAAATGCTCCACATGCATGCCAAAGCTGCGTAACAACCGTTTCCTTCCTTAGAGGCAGACAGCTAAATACATTTGATGAATCATTTAAAAAGACATATTTTGCATCTGCCACGTCAATAATCATTTTTTTACAAAAGCCTTCATATTCACGCCAGCGTGAAAAGCTCATATGCAAAAAGTGCGTGGAAATTTTGTAGGTATAATTATTTTTTAATTCGTCATATATATACCTAAAATTATCACTGATTTCAGGCATGCGCACCTCAATAAAAACAACCTTGCCATCGTCAATTTCTTTGGAAGAATATTTTTTATAAAGGCGTGGATACATTATTCTAAGGGAATAAAAACGATACAGCTTTTTTGCCCCTCTTAAAAAAAACTGATATATATGTGATTTGTATATTGTTTTTCTCCATCCTGTCAGCATAATAGTTACCTGCTTATTTCTTTAACAATTCTTTCCGTCACATGTCCATCACAGGCAGACATATACTGCTCCCTGAATTTCTGCCTTAAAACACTCATCTGACTTTCATTTGTGGCACTCGTCCCTGTTCCATTCCCACCTATAATATTATACAAAATCCTTACCGCCTCATCAATATTATTATTTTTCACAATATGCCCCGGCAGGCTGTCATAATCAAGATAAAAGCCTCTGTCCCTTGCATAAGCCTCATAGTCAGGTGCAAAAAACACTATGGGTTTGTCCAAAAGAAGATACTCAAAAAATATGGAGGAGTAATCTGTTATAAGTACGTCAGCACATACAAGAAGCTCTGACGAGGACATATATAGCCGCCCTCCTTCCTCCTTTTGGTCGCAAGGTATCCTCCCTGCTTTGCGGGTCCCTCCTTCCGACATGGGGTGAATAGATTTTATGACATACAACTCATTTTTATACATATCGGCAAGCCTGTCTATATACTGCTCGCCGACAACATTCGCTTCTCCTGCATTCCCCCTGAAGGTGGGGGTCCAAAGAACCACCCTTTTACCTTCTGCCTCAGGATGTATATGCTTAAATTTCTCCCTGCATAAACCTAAATATTCCCTGTCAAACAGCCTGTCAGTAATACAACACCCAAAAGGCTTTACTATTCCTTTGCCAAGCCTCATGGCTGACTCAAAAAACGGCACACAGTATTCTCCGCTTACGGTCACAAGGTCATAATTTTTATATACATTTCCCCTGTATCCCTTTGGTATGTCATCAAATGCATCATAACCGAATTTCTTAAATGCACCACACCCATGCCAAAGCTGTATAACCCTTGTTTCCTTTCTTTTTTTGCAGGCTGCCACAGGGAGAAAATTGTTACAAATTATAACACATCCGCTTACGGCATACAGCCTCATAAATCCAAGCATTTTTTTCATGCCTGAAAATGCGCTTATTTTTCTCAAATCAAAAAAGCACTCCTGAACGTCATAGCCCAAATGAAAGAGGTCATCCCTTACCTGCTTCATATATTGGGGACAGTTCTCATGGTGTGCATCTGCAAGAATAATTTTATTTTTATCAATCGGCTTAAACCTATTAAGATTATAGACAAGAGGAAACAAAACATGCTGGCAGAGCATTTTCAATAGCTGTTTTATTTTAAATTTTAGTTTCCTCATAAACATTACCTCGGTCTTGTAATTTTCTATTTCGTCATACTCTCATATACGGATACGGTTTCCTCCATATCACCATATTTTATAAGCCTTCCATGTTCGAGAATTACAGCCTTATTACATATGCGCCTTACCTGCTCCATGTTATGCGATACAAACAAAACCGTAATACCCTTGTCCATCATGTCCCTTATCTTTTTCTCACTCTTTTTCTTAAATTTTGCATCGCCTACCGAAAGCACCTCGTCAAGTATAAGTATGTCAGGAGAGACGGCAGTGGCAATAGCAAAGCCAAGCCTTGCCCTCATGCCCGATGAGTAATTTTTGAGAGGAACATCAATAAATTCACTAAGCTCAGAAAACTCAACAATTTCATCATATTTTTCCTTCATGAATTTTTTAGAATGTCCAAGCACCGCACCATATAGGAATATATTTTCAGCACCCGTATACTGCATATCAAAGCCTGCCCCAAGCTCTATCATAGGGGCAATTACCCCCTGTTTTTCCACGGTACCCTTCGTCGGCTTAAACACACCCGCGATGACCTTCATAAGAGTGGATTTTCCCGCACCGTTCAAGCCAAGTATTCCTACCCGGTCTCCCTTTTCCACCGTAAAGGATATATCACGCAGCGCCCAAAATTCATTAAATGCCAGTTCACGCTTTATACGCTTAATAAAATATTCCTTTACGCTGTCTACCTTTTCCCTGCTTAAATTGAAACGCATGCCTACATCCGTAAGCGTAATTATATTATTCATACATTTATACCTTTTTTCATGTTGAATGATTTATATATTATATATACAGAATAAATTCATTCTGCTTTTTTGCAAATACAAGACTTCCTGCAATAACACTTACAATCGCAAACAGACTTGCGTATGCCAGCATTCCCATATCCATCGCCTCGCCGAAAACGCAGCTTCTGAAATTTGAAATGATGCAGAATAGAGGATTATATTTTAATATCCAGCCCACACTGCTTGTAAGTATAGCATCAGGGTAATAAAATATGGCGCAGGTGTACATTACAAGCATAAGGGCGACATTCCACAGATATTCAAGGTCACGGAAAAAGACACCTGCCGTTGCAAGTATAAGTCCCACTCCGACTGATAACACAAATAACACAAGCAATGGCACTACCGCAAGCAGCATGTAAAGGGTAGGATAAACCTTAAGTGATATGGACACTGCAAAAAGCACAACAAGGGATATTAAGAAAAGCACATAATTATATGCTATCCCCGACAAGGGGTAAAGATATTTTGGCACATACACCTTTTTTATCATTCCCTGATTTGTCCTTATAGACTTTAATGCATTTGTGGTTGACTGTGAAAAAAGGGTATATATAAGCCGTCCTGCAAGAATATAGACCGGAAAATCCTTCCCGTCATGTCCAAGCAGAGTTCCAAATACAACGGTAAGCACAATCATGGTAAGCAGCGGCTCAGCCATGGACCATATAATACCAAGATATGACCGTCTGTATTTTAATTTTATTCCCTTTCTTACAAGCTCCGCAAACAGATTGCTGTATTGCTTAAACTCCTGAAAAAATGTTCTCATACCGTTTTATACCGCTTTTCTTAAATAACTTCCTTTAAAATATCAATCGTTCTTTTTAAACCATCCTTCATGCCATATACCGGCCTCCAGCCCGTACTCTTTATTTTCTCACAGTCAAGCAGAGCCTTTGTCGCCTTGGAGTAGCCTGCGCTTTCCGCTTTATCCGGGAGCTCATAAACAACATTTTTACCAACATAGTCCGCTATTGTTTCAGCAAGCTCCCTGAGCGTCAAATCAGAAGCATCGGACGCAACATTGTATGCCTGTCCATTTTCCCCCTCAAGCATGAGCTTTATAATTGCGGAAGCAGCATCTGCCACATAAGCGTATGAGTAAAGCTGCATTCCTTCGCTTTTTAACACGATATCCTCGCCATAAGCTCCCTTTAAAATAAACTGGGATATGGCCTTCGTGTCCGACATAAGCATCGTAGGTCCATAAACTCTTGAAAGCCGTGGAATAACTATGTCAAACCCTCGTTGCTTAATATATGCCTGACAAAGCGCCTCTCCCGTTCTCTTGCTCTCAGGATATCCTGCTCGAAGCGTATTGCAGTCTATATATCCAAGGTAGTCCTCGGAAAACTTATCCGTATCACCATTGTTTTCACCGTAAATCTCCACTGATGATAAAAATACGAACCGTTTACAGCCTGCTTTTTCGGCAAAATCAAAAAGATATTTTGTTCCAAGTACATTTGCAGATATTGTGCCTATAGGGTCACCTGCATAGGCAGCAGGATGTGTATTACTTGCAGCATGTATGATGTAATCCATACGAGGCTGCGACTTATCCGCTGCATCCCACCCCACATGCATACTGTTCAAATCCACAAATTTGTCTATATCCAACTGCTCATTTATATCATGGCAGACAAAATGAAGCTTATCGCAATCCATATATTTTCCAAACCTGTCCCAAGCCTTTTTCTCACTTCGCCCGAGAACGTATATGTGGGTATCCAAGCCCATGACCTCATTTTGATACATAAGAACATCAACGATAAAGCTTCCTATCATGCCTGTACCGCCTGATATTGCCACGGATTTTCCACTAAGCATTTCCCACTTATAATTGCAACCGGCAACAAGCCTTATATCCTCCATATAAAGCCTGCTATCATATAATGACATAACAAAACCTCCGCCACTTTAATTTACTTTAACCACTTGTCCTTTTCCGCAGTCAGATAGCCCTTAAATATCTCCAAATCATCTTTTGTGGTAAGCTTTATGTTTTTATCAGAGCCTTTTGCAAAATAAAGTCTCTCCCCAAGCTCCACCATCATTGTATTTGTGTAGGAGGAGCCATATATTCCTATTTCCTCCTTAAACGCCTTTTCATATGCCCATATAAGCTTATCCATCTTGTATGCCTGCGGCGTTGATACTCTTCTAAGCGTTTCTCTCGGAATATATTTTATTGTGGATTTTTCGTCGTCAACAACAAAAATCTGCTCATTGTACGGCAGGGAGGTCACACCATTCCCATATTCATTACATTTATCAATAACATCATTTAAAACCTCATCATCAACAAGAGGCCTTATTCCGTCGTGAATTATAATATTATCGCTTCCGTCACATTTATCCTTTAAATTATAAACTCCGTTTCTTATGGATTCCTGTGCACTGCTGCCTCCTGACACGACCCATTTAAGCTTTGTTATGTTAAACTGCTTTGCATATGCCCAAAGTATATCATGCCAGCCATCTATACAGACAACCTCAATGGCATCAACCATGTCGTGCCTTTCAAAGCTCTCAAGAGTGTAAACTATGACAGGCTTGTCATATACATTTATAAACTGTTTTGGTATGTCCTGACCCATGCGGGAACCTGAGCCGCCCGCAATAATAACCGCTATATTCATGTAATGCATCCTCCTATCTCACCCTAAATCCCTTCAGAGTTTTCCTTTCTGAAAATGACACGGAAGGTTAAAATCATCAGCTTTATATCAAGCCAATAGCTGTATTCCTGTATATATGTCAAATCAAGCTTAAGCTTGTCTATCGGTTTCGTATTGTATTTGCCGTAAACCTGCGCATAGCCCGTTATGCCCGCCTTAACCTTAAGTCTTATTTCAAAATCAGGTATTTCTTTCGAATATCTCTCAAATATTTCAGGTCGTTCAGGACGTGGTCCCACAATGGACATATCTCCTAAAAGCACGTTAAATAGCTGCGGCAGCTCGTCTAAATGCAGTCTTCTTAATACTCTGCCTACAGGAGTTATCCTGTCATCATGTTTTTTGGCAAGCTGTGCACCCTTTTCCTCAGCATCAATGCTCATGCTTCTGAATTTAAGCATCATAAAGCTTTTGCCCCCAAGCGTAAGCCTTTCCTGACTATATAAAACAGCCCCGCCGTCATAAAGCTTTATGAAAAGAGCAATGATAAGCATAAGGGGAGCTGTTAATACTATGCCTATAAGAGCTGTTAATATGTCCATAATCCTTTTAACAAATCTCTGGTCCAAATTAAGGCCCTGATTTCGTGAAAGAAACAGGGGGGTGTCTACAAGATGCATATAATCCGATCCACGCATAATAATATCCGTGATTTTAGGCACAACATATGTACGAATATCATGCTCATAGCAGTATTTCATTATGTTGTTCCTCTCCCCGGAGGGAAGGTCGTACAAAAATACTCCCTCAAAATCAAGCACGTCACTGCATATTCTTTCAAAGCCCTTCTGATAATTTAAAATCTCCTTAACCTCGTATTTATCGGTTCTTGTATTAAGCTTTTCAAGGAAATTTTCCAAGGGATAATTACCGCATATAATTATAACCTTTCTAGGCGGAAAAACATTTTCGTATACAACCCTTGTAAGCTTTATCCACACACCTGCAAAAACAAGCTGAACCAATGCGCCCAGCAAAACAGGAAGCATAGGCATGTAATCCGTAAAAACCATACAAATAAATACATAGCCCGCCCCGCTTGAGCAGATAATTGCAAGCATGTGTGAAAGTATCAAGTCAACCGACCTCATGTAGCTTACATTATATCCATTAAAGCTTTTTGTAAGCAGATACATGAATATGGCATATAACCCAATAACCGCCATATGCCCATACTTAAAAAAATGGCTGTTATATGGATTGTGATAATACTTAAACCATACTATGGCAAATGTCAATGCCTCAAAAACCCACAATATGAAATTGGACGTTATACTGAAAATTCGTTTTTGCTGTTCCGATTTATACATTTTTTCTCCAAATTTCCCTTGTATAATATAGACAAATCACCGCAAGGCACGCTCTTGCGCATCTACATTTGCAAGTATTACTCAGGCAACGTAAAAGGCGGAAGTGATACAGGAAAATTAATGTTATAAAAGGGATCCCCGTCTCTTAAAATATCCTGCCACTTTTCCCTGAATAATGAAATCTCCCTTTCAAATCTTGCCTTCTTTTCAGGGGTATCCTCATATCCTCTTGATTTGGATTCATAGTGATACCATTTCGCATTTGCACAGTAGGTAACTAAAAAACCAGCCCTGCCAACCCTCAGACAGTAATCAACGTCATTGCCCGCAACAACAAATTCCTCACATAGTCCGCCAACCTTATCAAACACTGCCTTAGGCGTCATAAGGCAGGCAGCAGTAACCGCACTGAAATTGCTGTTTATCCTTGCCCTCATCATATAGCCCATATCAGTGTCCTTATAGCAGGAAAAAACATGTCCCGCATAGCCGGCAAAGCCTATAACGATACCTGCATGCTGCACCGTGTCATCTGCAAAAAAAAGCTTTGCCCCCACAGCCCCCACATCATCCCTCATGCATATTCCAAGCATCCTTGAAAGGGCATCGGGACTTATAAGCTCCGTATCATTATTTAACAGCAAAATATATTCTCCTTTTGCCTTGGAAACGCCAAAATTATTGATTGCCGAATAGTTAAATCCCTTTTCCCATTTTACAACATGGAAATTGTCATGTTCTTTTTCCATAGCTTCGTAATACTGAAAGGTTTTTTCCTCGGTGCTTCCGTTTTCAACTATAACAAATTCAAAGCTTTTGTAGATGCTCTTATCATATATGGAGTTTACGCATTTCGTCAAGTCATCTATATGGTCTTTATTTGGAATTACAATGGATATGAGAGGCTCCTTATCAATAATGTACCTTACATCATAAAGTCCCATCATATCGGTAAAACCAACCTCAGCCTTAATTCCCACACGGTCTAAATGTGCCTTTAATGCCCTTCTGCCTGCATCATAGGCATACTCCTTGCTTTTGGGATTTCCCGCAGTAGAATTTTTGTGAACCCTCCAATGATAAAGAATATGAGGTATATGCTTTATTCTATCTGTCTGCTCAATACATTTAAGTATAAGGTCATAATCCTGTGCCCCGTCATATTCCCTGTCAAAAGCACCCACCTTATGGATAAGCTCCTTTTTTGCAACAAAAAAATGAGTGATATAATTGTGTACCAAAATAAGGTCCATGGAAAAGTCCGGCTTAAACTTTGGATTCATCCGCTTATTCCCCTTGGAATTAATCATATCCTCATCCGTATATATAATGTCATATGCTCCTTTACATGAATCCGTGCTTTCATTTAAAGCCTTGACAACATGGTAAAGCGCATCCGGCTCAAGCAAATCATCGTGGTCAAAAAGTCCTACATACTCACCTTTGGCAAGTTCAAGGGCAGCATTTGTATTTTCTGAAATGCCCTTGTTTTCATCAAGAAATGTACATGTTATTCTGCTGTCCCCAGACATGTATTCTTTTATTACATCTCTTGTAAGTCTGCCTGCCCCTTTATCCGTATCACTTCCATCAGCTATGCAAAGCTGCCAATTTTCGTAGGACTGTGCCATAACGGACTCTATCATCTCACGGAGATATTTCTCAGGAGTATTATAGGTAGGCACAATTACACTTATGATAGGTTCATAGGTAAACTTATCCTTTTTCTGTCTTTCAAGTTCCTCCGAATCTGACTTATGCTTTTCAAACCATTTCGGATAATAAAAATCCATTCCCCAAAATACCTGTTTGATTTTTGTTATAAACAGACCTATTCCATTTTTAAATAAATATTTTATGCCTTTTATTATAATTTTGGGTTTAAATATTTCTTTATTCATGTTTTACTCCTAACAGACAGATGCGCCAGCTTATATTTTACATGAGATAATCCTTTATTCCGCTCCACTTTTTATCCTTGTCGGATATCGTAAGGTCATCCTTTGTCATCCCATCAGGAAGGGGCCACTCTACACCTATGTCAGGATCGTCCCAAAAAAGTCCCCCCTCATCATTCGCATGATAAAAATCAGAACACTTGTAGGTAAACTCTGCACTTTCAGAAAGAACAATAAAGCCGTGAGCAAAATTTTTCGGAATGAAAAACTGCTTTTTATTTTCGGCAGAAAGAACAACTCCAAACCATTTTCCAAAAGTTTTTGAACCTTCTCTAAGGTCAACCGCCACATCAAAAACCTCACCGCTTACCACACGTACAAGCTTATCCTGAGGATAATTAATTTGAAAATGCAATCCTCTTAGAACGCCCTTCTTGGAGCTTGACTGATTATCCTGAACAAAATCCACGTCAATGCCTGCAGCCTGAAAGTCCTGCTTCTGATATGTCTCCATGAAATATCCACGCTCGTCGCCGAAAACCGATGGAGTAATCACCTTAAGCCCTTCTATATCACATGTTTCAACTGTTATTTTACCAAATTTTTCTGTTTTGCCGTTCATTTTGCCCGCCTTTCTTAATAAATATTTTATTTAACATTATTTATATCACCATACATGCTCTTTTAACATGCTGTCAATACAAATTTCCATTTCACCATTCTGCCTCTGTTCATCACTCAAGGACATATACACAGTAAGCGGATCAACCAGTCCTTTGCCTTTAAAATCTATACAATATCCAAGTTCCTGAACAACACATCCGATTTCATCCTCAGTTTGAGCCTGCTCCCTTGTTTTAATCTGAAATCTTTGTAAGTCCCGCTTGGTAACAGCATATGTAGGATACGGATTGTCCTGCAAACCGGAGTACTCACACATTGCGGAAATACCTGCTTTTATGTCCGCAGAAATATCCTCAACAAGCTTATATGTTTTAATGACAGGTTTCCTAAATATGGGTTCAAGCATATTCCACATTTCCTTTGATGAAGCATCTATTGAAAGTAATCGTGTCCTTCCAACGTCCTTAATAATCGGAAGCTTTAAATACTGTATTTCATCAAAGCATTTATGTACTGCCACGGTTGTCACATTAAGCTCCTTTGCAATTTTCTGAACCGTCATATCCTTCCATTTTTCATATAAAGCCAAAAGCAACAGTTTTTGAGTAAGAAATGCGATTTCTTCAACAGGTTTAAGCTCTTTATCGGCCCTCGCATATACCAATATATCCAAAAAAGGAAGAAAAACCATTTTGTCCCAAATAATAAAAGGAATTCCTTCCTCCACCATCGTATTCCTTTTATAAAGACTTTGTTTTTTTAGATATAATGCACACTCCATACCCGAAAACTTCTTCATAAGTCTTTGGTGCTTTCTCATAAAGTGCAGAGAAAAACCCATTAATGGTTCGGCAATCAGCCACTCAACACCTTCCATTTTAACTATATAAAAATCGTAAATATCCCCAAAGGCTCGGAACAGTTCTTTACAATCCAAATACACTGACAATTTTATTGGTTTTTTAAAACATTTTTCTAAATATTTTTGCATTTGTAATTTATTGTCCTTGTGTTTTTTATTTTTTCAATTCGGTGCAGACAGAATCAGCTTCATATTGCCTTCAAAGCAGGCAGTTCCATAACCAAACGGAATTATAAAATGACTGCCTTTTTCCAACGGTTCTTTGTCAATATTTCCTTGTCCTTCAATTACAGATGCAAGCATAAATGGCTGATCCATAACGATATTTTCACTGCCGTCCACATCGAGCTTCCAAACAGAAAAATAGCGACAGCTTACAAGCTGTTTCATATTACTGTTTGAGGTTACATTTTCATTTTTCTCAGGCTCCTCCTCAATAAAAGGCGCCTTTATGACATCAATACTCTGTGCTACATGAAGCGTTCTTGGCTTGCCATCACTTAAACGGTCATAGTCGTATACACGATAAGTTATGTCACTGTTTTGCTGAGTTTCAAGCAGCAGTGTACCACCCTTTATTGCGTGAACCGTTCCGGGGGTAATATGAAAAAAATCACCCTTTTTTACAGGTATCTCCCTGATAAAATCCTTCCAGCATTTTTCATTTATCATCCTCTCAACCTCACTATGTGAGGCTGCATTATGACCTATAACAATAGTGGCATCCTCCTTTGCATCCAAAATATACCAGCTTTCGGTCTTGCCATTGGCACCATTTTCATTTGCTTTTGCATATTCATCATCCGGATGCACCTGAATACTAAGATCGTCTTCTGCATCTATAAGCTTTGTAAGAAGCGGAAATCTGTCACCTTCAATATTGCCAAACAACTCACGGTGTTTGCTAAAAAGCTCACTCAAATGCATACCTGCATATTCTCCCTCGGCAACAACACAATCGCCATTTTCATGAGCTGCAATACCCCAACACTCACCCACATTATCCATATCTATAGAATAACCAAAATCCTGCTTAAGTCTGTTACCACCCCAAATCATCTGCTTAAAAACAGGTTCAAGTCTTATTATATTCATACACTTCTCCTTATAAAGCTATAAAGTTATATTCCCTTTTAGGAAAAATCTAAATATCGCCTTTTACACTTTCTTTCATCTCTTCAATTTTTGCCAAAGCCGCTTCCATGCTTCCCTCATTTACACCAAAGTAAAATTTAATTTTAGGCTCATTTCCCGATGGGCGTATTGCAAACCATGCATTATTTTCAAGCTCATAATACATAACATTTGCTCTGGGAAGCCCCATGCTCTCCACATTACCAGAGCCAATTTCTTTTCTTGTATCAGCATTGTAATCTCTCACGGCAACACATTTAAGTCCCGCAAAGCTTTCCATGTGGGAATTTCTGTAGTTTTCCATTATCTCATTGATTTTAGCTGCACCGTCCACGCCCTTAAGGGTCATGGAATAAGCACCCTCAAAATAATAGCCGTACTTTTTATAAACCTCCTCCATGGCATCACACAGAGTAAGTCCCTTTCGTTTATAAAATGCCGCAATTTCACAGAGCATTACAACTGCTCCACAGGCATCCTTATCTCTTGTATAATCACCAACAAGACAGCCGAAGCTTTCCTCCATACCATAAATAAATTTGTAGGTATTTTGCTTTTCAAATAACAGAATCTGCTCTCCAATATACTTAAAGCCCGTAAGAGTTTCAATGTATTTCATGTTATAATTTTCTGCAACGGCTTTCGTAAGCTTTGTACTTACAATTGTATTACAGATAGCCCCATTATCAGGCAGGGTACCCATACCCTTTCTCTCACGACACACATATTCAGCCATAAGAGCGCCAGTCATATTGGCATTGAACCTGACATAAGGATAAGCCTCATCCTCCGCAAGTCCGGTATTTTTCCAAACGCCAGTGGAATCCTTAACGTATATCCCAAGTCTGTCAGCATCAGGGTCAGTAGCCATAACAACATCAGCATCCACCTTTTTCGCCAAGGCAAGTGCCATTGCAAAGCTTTTTGGCTCCTCAGGATTAGGCGACTTTACTGTTGAAAAATCACCGTCAGGCACAGCCTGTTCCTCAACAACATAAACCTTATTAAAGTCTAACCGTTTCAGTACCTCCCTTACAGGTACATTGCCTGTCCCATGAAGCGGTGTAAATACAATGGTTATGTCATCAGCCACCTTAGGAATAATATCACTGTGAATTGTCTGCTTTATAAGCTGCTCATAATAGTGCCTGTCCACATCTTCAGGTACATAATTAAACAATCCCTTTTTAATGGCATCATCCTCTTTTATTGTTTTTACCTCATCATAAGATTCAACTTTAGCTACATGAACAAGTATATTTTTATCATGGGGTGCCACAATCTGAGAGCCATCCTCCCAATATACCTTATAGCCATTATATTCCGGAGGGTTATGGCTTGCCGTAATCACAATACCTGCAATACATTTAAGCTCTCTCACGGCAAAAGAAAGCTCCGGCGTCGGTCTCAGACTTTCAAATATATAAGTTTTTATTCCGTTTGCATTTAAGCAAAGTGCTGATGCCTTTGCAAACTCAGGCGACATATTTCTGGAATCATAGGCTATGGCAACCCCCTTATCCTTAGCGGCTTCATCTACCTCCAAAATATAATTTGCCAGTCCCTGAGTCGCCTTTGTAACAGTATATATATTCATACGGTTTGTTCCCGCACCAAGAATTCCTCTCATTCCCCCCGTACCAAACTTAAGTCCCTTATAAAAACGATCCTCAATCTCCTTTTCATCTGATGCAATATTCCTAAGCTCTGATTTTGTATCCGCATCAAAAAATTCTGACTCAAGCCAAAAATTATATTCCTTCATGTAATCCATAGTTTTTCCTCCAAATATCCTGCATTACGAAAACAAAGCTTTTACTGCACTTCCCAAATTATTTATCCTATCCATGGAATTTTCTAAGCTGTTTCCCTTGACTCCCAAATAAAACTTAATCTTTGGCTCCGTGCCCGATGGTCTTACCAAAAACCATGCATCATCTGAAAGCTCATATAAAATCATATTTGCTTTCGGTAAATAATCCGTTACTTTTTCAACCTTATAATCAATAAGCTCACTGATAGGATTATCACGAAGCTGCTGTATCATGGACTTTATTTTTTCAGACCCCTCTTTGCCTTCAAAAGTCATTGTTTCAATATTCTCCCGATAATATCCATACTCTTCAAAAAGGGACATCATCTTATCCCACAGAGTCATTCCCTTGTCCCTATAGTAGGCGGCAGCCTCACAGAGCAACATGACAGTTCCCACCGCATCCTTATCACGGGCATATGTTCCCGGAAGACAACCATAGCTTTCCTCAAGTCCAAATACATAAGAATATGCATTTGTCGTTTCATATTCACGAATTTTGGCAGCTATATATTTGAAGCCAATAAGATTATTATAATCACAATAAACACCATAGCGGTCACATATATCTCTTATGAGTTTCGTTATTACAACTGTAGTTGTCACCGCCGAGTTATCCTTCAGTTCACCTTTTTCCTCCAATTGACTAAGCATATATTCACAAAGAAGAGCTCCTGACATATTTCCCGTAAACTCCATATATTCACCTGATTTAGAATCAAGAGAATATATGCCAAGTCTGTCACCGTCAGGGTCGGTAGCCATGACAAGCTCGGCTCCAACCTCCCCTGCAAGCTTAAGTGCCAAATCAAACACGGCTTTATTTTCCGGATTAGGCGCTTTTACTGTTGGGAAGCTGCCATCCGGCTTTTCCTGCTCAGGCACCACATATACATGATTAAAGCCAAGCTCAGAAAGAACCCTTGTAACAGGCATTAAGCCTGTTCCATGTAACGGGGTGTAAACAATTTTAAGGTCCTTCGCTTTCTCAATAAGATCCTTTCTCATCACAAGCCTGTGCAGCTCACCTATATATGCATCATCAACCTCAGTGTCAATAATACTAAGCAGACCACAGGCTTCTGCATCCTTCTCAGTCATTGTCATAACCTCAGCAAAATCCTGTATCCTGTTAACCTCAGCAATAATCTCCTTATCAACAGGAGAAACAATCTGTGCACCATCCTCCCAATACACCTTATATCCGTTATATTTTGACGGATTATGACTTGCTGTAATATTAATGCCGGCAATACATTTTAAATACCTTACCGCATATGAAAGCTCAGGTGTCGGTCTCAGTGAGCTGAATAAAAATGTTTTTATTCCATTTGCACATAAGCAAAGCGCAGTAGCTTTCGCAAATTCAGGTGACATAACTCTGCTGTCATAGGAAATGACAACACCCATTTCTGCTTTTTTCTTAAGCTTAATATAATTCGCAAGTCCTTGAGTAACCATAGTCACAGTGTATATGTTCATTCGGTTTGTACCTGCACCAATGATTCCTCTGAGACCTCCCGTTCCAAATTCAAGATTTTTGTAGAAACGATCTTCAATTTCCTTTTCATTTCCGTATATATCTTTTAATTCCTTCTTAGTTCTTTCGTCTATTAAATCAGATGATAACCAACCATTATATCTATCTGTTGCAGTCATATTGCCTCCGTAATTTCCACTTATTTACTTTATTATAGATAAACATCATAAAATGTCAAGAAAACACAATAATTAAAACCTATAATACAAAAATGGGCTAAAGCCTGCCCCTACCATATACATAATCCCCAGCATAAAGCATAACACAGCCATTATATCCGTAATCCATTGTTTTTTTTCAGTTGCCTTCTCTATACTTTTATAAACAGGCATACATAATATTATTGCCACAATTAACATAAATACGCCCTCACTTGATATGCTTATAAGCGGGGACTTATCTATTTTAAACGAAAACATTGCCCTTATATAATTAAATGCGGCAGCAAGCCCTTCTGCCCTGAAAAATACCCATCCTACGAGAATCACAACTACTGCATATGCATGTTTTATTATTGCCGGGATTTTTTCAGGGAAATTCCCAAGCATCCTTTCAAGCACTAAAAAGAAGGCATAGTATAGTCCCCACGCAACAAAATTCCAACTTGCGCCGTGCCACAAGCCTGTCAGTGCAAAAACAAAAATCAGATTAAAATATGTCCTGACCTTAGAGCATCTGCTTCCTCCCATTGGTATATACACATAATCCCGGAACCAGCTTCCAAGGGATATGTGCCATCTTCTCCAAAATTCCTTTATACTTTTTGAAATGTACGGATAATTGAAATTTTCTGAAAAATGAAAGCCAAACATATGACCTAGACCGATAGCCATATCCGAATATCCACTGAAATCAAAATATATCTGAGCTGCATAAGCCATTATTCCAAGCCATGCCATATTCATGGACAAATCTGTTGCTAAAAAGGCTGTATCCGCAATCATACATACTGTATCAGCGATAACAACCTTTTTTGCAAAGCCAAACATAAATCGCTTTGCACCCAAATAAAAATCCTCTGCCGTTGTACTTCTTTTGTCTATTTCCTTTTCAATATCACTATACCTTACGATTGGCCCTGCAATAAGCTGCGGAAATAATGATACATAAAGACCAAGTCTTAAAATATTATGCTGTATTTTTACCCTTCCTCTATATGCATCTATAACATATGACAAAATCTGAAATGTATAAAAGGAAATACCTATAGGAAGCTTCACATCAGGTACCGAAAGATTAAGACCAAGTCTGTTCAGATTAATGATAATGAATACTATATATTTAAAGTATCCCAAAAAACATATATTTCCCATACAGGCAATTATCAAAACTATTTTTTTTGCCGTACCTTTATTGTTAAAAACATCAAAAAGCAAGCCCATAACATAATTAACTGCAATTGAAAGCAAAAGCAGCAAAACATATACAGGCTCGCCCCATGCATAAAAAAATAAAGATGCCAAAAAAAGACATATATTTTTAAGCCTCCTGCCAACCAAATTATATAGAATAATAACAATCGGCAAGAAAATAAATAAAAAAATTTCTGAAGAAAAAACCATTATAACCTCTTCTGATACAAGTCATTACTCTAATGCCGTAAAATAATTATATAATGCATCAACATATCCATATCCATAATCATGTAAATCCGGCTTTGTGTACCCTATTATAAAAATGTCATTTTCACCAATCAGCGCATCAATATCCAACAATGAAAAGTCACCGCTTAATACTTGTACTATATCTCCATTTTTCATGAGATAGTCTCCATAAAATATTCTAAATATATTTCCATTATATCCATAATTTACCAAATCATAGGTCAGATAATTAACATAGCTGTCGCCCTGAAACACAATATTCACAGATTCCTTAGGGTTTTCCAGTTCAGCATCATAAATATAATATGTTTCCCTCGGCTTTTGAAATAAATTCTGCAAAACAAACACATCTGCATCCCTGTCAAAGGGTTCATCCTGAGATATGATTTCTCCAAGCTTCAAGCTCCCTGCCGAAATTTCAAATTTATCATTTATGATTTCAAGCAGCTTTGCCTCAATTTGCTGTTCCACTGTTCTTGCCCAATGTATTCCCGATTTGTAATACACAGGATACTCAAAATTTATTGAAGAAAGGTATTCATCACAATTTAAATATGTCAAGCCGTACTGCCTTGCATACTTATCAAAGCATTCACCCGCCGTAATACCATTTTCATTTCCCATAAGGAAATATTTTCGAGGGATTTCTTCCTCAAAATAATCCGCTTTGGACGTTCCCATAAATATAATTAAATGCTTATCCAGCTTTTCCATTCCGTCAGATATCACAGCAAGCTTTCTCACATATTCCTTCATATGTTCATCAAATTCATATATGGAATAGTCATAACTATCTATGCAGCAATGCTCATAAATATATGAATCCTCAAAAATATATCCCGATTTTCCAATGGGACGGTTTCCCTCATTGAACAGGCTGTATCTAATCTGGTTGTAGGCGGTTATAATCACCCCACGTGGATAAAGATTATTGTGCAGCCACTCACTAAAGGCGGTCTGATATTCAGAGGTCTTAAAATCGGAAAATCTAAGCTCCGGTTCTTCAACCTCTGAATATACGCCATTTAGCTTTTTATCCGGAATTTTATCGGTTAGCCTTGATACACACATTAAAATCATAGGTGTTAAAATAATACAAATAAAGATTACATTAAATATAAGTTTACCAGTCTTTTCTTTATCCATTTTAATACACCTTCAAATAGTTATTTTAAAATTACAGTCCAAAGCTCTTTATAATTCCCCTAAACTCAACACTGTTCGTAAATCCTCTCAATACTGTTTCCCTTGAGGCTCCCGACCGCAACAGTTCAAGCCATGTATTAAGTCCTTCCTCGTCATATTCCCTTCCCAGATATGCTCGGTAAAGCACCTTTATGTATTCCTCATCACTTAAGTTTTTAGCCTTAAATTCATCTGACAGTACGAAAAAGTCTCCTACCTGTACAGGTGTATAACGCTTGTTCTGAAGTGCCTTGCACCAGTCATTTAAGCCGTCCGCCTCTCCGTTCCTTCCCAGAACATAAACATAAAGCCTGTTGACAAACCTTGTCATGTTAGGATTTTTATCCCTCGGCTGCGTAAGTGTGACTGTTCCTCTCTCGATTCCATAGCTTTGGCATATGCTTGTATACTCCGGTGACTGAACAAAGCCTCTAAATACATAATCTCTTGAAAGTCCCTGCTCCATAAGTCCAAGCCATGTGCTTCTTCCTTCTGCATCCGCCTCACGGTCAAGGAATACACGGTAAAGCATATTTAAGTATTCTTCATCTGATACATTTTTCCCAATATACTCCTTGCTGTATACAAAGCCCTTTGCTACAGATGCACCGGTTCCGGTCTTTGACAAAAGAATACCTGTCCACGTTCCCATGCCCTCATCATCTCCGACACGATCCAGGCATTTATCATATAATCTGCTTACAAAGCCTTCTATTTTTTCATATGCTTCCATATCCATTATTTCCTGGCTTTGTCCCTCAGTATTAATCAAAAATATCAATCTTGTATATGGACTTGACTTTAAAACGGCAGTAATAACAGCTACACCCTTGCTTTTTATGGTTACATTTCCCAAGGAATTAACAGCTGCAACCTTCAAATTTGAAGACTGCCAATTAAATGAAGACCCATCGGCAACGTATGATGCCCATTCGGGATTGTCACATACTATATTTAATTTGACGGTAGCTCCCACATTGAATGTACCTTGAGCACGCATCTGCATACAATCCCATGTGAGTAAGCTCTCATCAGTCTTTACCGACTCTGTAACATCCCGGTTTTGCGGTTGAGCTACTGTATTTGCCGCACTTCCTTCCCATCCAAAGCATTGTACCCACCAAAGTATTCCATTATGATAAAAACAACCTATTCCAACGGATTTTGTATTTTCTCTTAAAATATTTCCTCTGTGTCCCGGAGAATTCATCCACGACGTCATTACGCTTGTGGGATTAGCTTGTCCTACCGCTATATTTTCAGCCTGCATTTTTGAAGATATGGAAAAGCAGATTGAACCATCCGGTCTTTCGTGGCTCCAATATACACTTGTCTCAGCAGCACGCTTCATTGCCGCCTCAAGCAGATCAACGTCCATGGACAAAGGTTGCAATCCATTGGCCGCCCTCTCCTCATTGACAATAGCAAGCACCTGATATGCATAATCATATCTTCTTGTGCCTGTAACATTTATCGTTCCACATGCCTGTACGGCTCCATATAATTCATTCTCCTGTTCAGCTTGAATAAGTGCAATCCCATCATCAATAACAGGATCCATTTCAATTTCTGCATCCGTGTCCGTGGCAATATCATTTTCTTCCCCTGTCTCCTGCGGAAGCTCAGACGCATATACATTAAAAACAGAACTGTTGAAACATAATATTAAACATATGATTACTGCTAAAAAGTGTTTAACATTTCTAAATATTTTTTTAATTTTACAATCCATAATATAACCTTCCTTCATATTTCACAATTATAATCCGAAACTGTTAATTATTCCTCTAAACTCAACGCTGTTGGTAAAGCCTCTTAATACTGTTTCTCGTGAGGCTCCCGACTGCAACTGTTCAAGCCATGTATTAAGTCCTTCCTCGTCATATTCCCTTCCCAGATATGCTCGGTAAAGCACCTTTATGTATTCCTCATCACTTAAGTTTTTAGCCTGAAACTCAGGTGACAGTACGAAAAAGTCTCCTACCTGTACAGGCGTGTAAAGCTTGTTCTGAAGCGCCTTGCACCAGTCATTTAAGCCGTCCGCCTCTCCGTTTCTTCCCAACACGTAAACATAAAGTCTGTTGACAAACTTTGTCATGTTAGGGTTTTTATCCCTCGGCTGGGTAAGAGTGACCGTACCTCTCTCTATTCCATAGCTTTGGCATATGCTCGTATACTCCGGTGACTGAACAAAGCCTCTAAATACATAGTCTCTTGAAAGTCCCTGTTCCATAAGTCCAAGCCAAGTGCTTCTTCCTTCTGCATCCGCCTCACGGTCAAGGAATACACGGTAAAGCATGTTTAAGTATTCCTCATCTGATACATTTTTCCCAATATACTCTTTACTGTATACAAAGCCCTTTGCTACAGATGCACCGGTTCCTTTTTTAGACATAAGCATGTTCGGCCATGTATTCATACCTGTCTCATCAGGTTCACGGTCAAGACATTTTTCATACAGTCTCGTAACAAAGGCTTCAATATTTTTACGTGCTGCTTCATCAATTACCACTTCTTTTCTTGCCCTGTACTCTTTTCTGATAAACTTACCTGCCTCAGTCAAATCACTCTCTGCCCATCCTGATGTTTTGGAGCACGATGAAGAAATAAGGGATGCGCTTTCACTTTTATTGCTTAAGCTCCAACAAAAATATCCTATCTTATACCCATCCAATTTATTAAACCAATTTGTTGCCTGATTTGTATCAATTCGACCATTACCACTTGCCTCCGACATTCCAAACTCGGATACTATTATAGGCAGTCCCTTTGAAACTGCATAATCAACCTTGGAAGGAAGATACTGGGTATGTGAGCTCTCAGCACAGTAAAAATGCAATGAATAAACAATATTTGAATAACCTGTAAGCGGAGAGTCTGCAACTTCATTCGTGTGTCCCTGCATTCCAAGCTGCGACCATGTAGGTGTTCCTACAATTATAATTGCATCAGGGTCATTTGCCCTTATAATCGGAATAATTGTATTCGCATAAGATTTAATAACATCCCATGTAACATCATTACCGTTTGGCTCGTTACAAATTTCATATATTACGTTATCGTAGTTTTTGTATTTTTTGGATACCTCATTAAAAAATGTTTTTGACTGTTCAAGGTATACAAGAGGATTTCTGTCCTGCAGGACATGCCAGTCTATTATTACATACATGCCAAGATTTGTGGCAGCCTCAACACCATCGTACACCAAATTCTTGAGATTTGTCTGATTTCCACCCGCACAATACCCATTATATTCATGGGTATACATTGCAAGTCTTACAGCATTGGCACCCCAATCATCCCTCAGTGTCTGAAAAGCTGCCTGATTTACATACGGACTTCCTATATCCCAGTTAATACCATGTGTACTTATTCCTCGAAGCTGAAACGCATTTCCATTTTTATCTACAATCTGCGTTCCTTTAACAGACAGCTTACCATGAATCTGAACCGGTGTCATCTCTGCCGCAGCAGACTGCATAGACTGCGGCATAAAACTGATTACGGTTACAATAGAAAGTACCACTGCAACAATTGCCTTTAAAAAATCTTTTTTTAATTTCATACATTAACCTCCTCTTTAAAATACATTGTAATTAAAGCCCAAAGCTCTTTATTATTTTTTTAAATTCCGGGCTTCTTGTAAAGCCTTTCAATACCGTTTCCCTTGGTGTTCCTTTCCTCAACAGCGTAAGCCACGTGTTCATGCCCTCATCATCATATTCGCGTCCAAGGAAAGTTCTGTACAGAATTTTTATATACTCCTCATCACTGATGTTTTTTTGTTTAAACTCATTGGATAAAACAAAATACTCACCAACCTGCTCAGGTGTCATTTTCTTTGTCTGAAGTGCCTTGCACCAATCATTCAGACCGTCCTCCTCACCTCGCCTTTCAAGCACATGAACATATAGTCTGTTTACAAACTTTGTCATATTCATATTTTTGTCACGTGCCTGTGTTAAGGTAACATAGCCTCTTTCAATCCCATACGAGTTGCATATAGCAGTATACTCCGGAGACTCTACAAAGCCCCTAAACACAAAATCTCTGGACATGCCCTGATTAAGCAAATCAATCCAAAATGCCTTTCCATCAGGATCAGCCTGCCTGTCTAAAAATACTCTGTAAAGCATTTCTACATACTCCTCATTGGAGGTGTTTTTGTTTTTATACTCTGGGCTGTAAACAAAGCCCCTTGCAACAGATGCACCGGTTCCCGTCTTACGATATAATATATTAGTCCATGTGGATATACCCTCATCATCCGGCAATCTGTCCAAACATTTATCATATAGCCTTATTACAAACCTTTCCACGTCCGTCCTGCTCACAACAGTAACCCTGCATGAGGCTTTTGCACCCGAACCATCTGCTGCTTGGCAGGTTATCGTTGCGGTTCCTGCAGCAACAGGGGTAATCACACCATGCCAATTAACCACAGCCACAGACGGATTGTCAGATGACCATTTCAATGCCTTATTTGTAGCATTAGCAGGAGTAACCGTCGCCGTAAGAGACTCTGTTCCCGCCGGACCCCAATCAAAGGTTATATTTTGTCTGCTAAGGGTTATAGACTGTACCGGAATCTTTACAACAGGTTCTTCTTTTCCTCCGCCTGATGCCACCTGTTTTGCCCTTACAACAAACCTGCCGTCCACTCTCCTCACCATTGCCACATAAATACTGTCTCCTATGGCAAGCATGCTTTGATTATTAGCTGCACTGTCCACATCCGCACCTTCTTTTACAAACACGCCATTATCTGCATCGTATTTATACAGCCTTGTTCTTCCTTCAGACGCATCTGAAGATGCAAGGAGATACATGCTTCCACCTGTTACAATAAGATTTGTTTCATATCCGCCAACAGAGGTGTTTACCGTATTCCAATTGTTTCCATCATATGAGCTTACGGAATAATCTCCTGTAAAATTTGGTTTTGTCACAATATATAACTCGTCATTATATATTGCAATATCATATACCGCAGCCTGCATGGATTTTATTTTTGAAAAGCCTGTGCCTGCCTGCTTATACAGATGCAGCGTATTGTCTGCTGCTCTTACGGCAGCGTAGATACCATAATTCCCCTTAACAACTCTTGGCTGACCGCATAAGCCCGAATAATAAACACCCTCACTTACATATGAGCCTGATGTATATTTACCTAAATGACATGAATATGCGGCATCAATATAAGCAATTCTCATTCCATCATCAAATGCCTGAAAATCAAAGCTTCCATTACAGTCATTTATTGTATATTCTGTTATCCACCGTTTCCCTGATGAATCATATCTTAATATATATGCCTTTCTAAAATCACTGTAGGCAAGATACATTGTTCCATTATAACTTGCAAGCTGTACCTTACTTACCACTGCAGGAAGGCTCACTTCACCAGCAATTTTAGTCCACGCATTATTATAATATCGATATGTATTCAGCTTGCGCCCGTCCTGAGTTACCACAACAGGAACATTATTATATAGGTTTATGTCAATATCTTTGCTGGTCTCGCTGCTGTTATCCGGAATATTTAAATTTTCCCAAGCAGAAACTTCCTCCTTAGTCGGTATTTTTACATCCAGAGTCATTTGATTTCCTGCTGCTGAAGACACGTTACTGATTACAATTCCCGAGTTTGAGCCGTCACTAAAGGTCAGTGCCCCATCCTCAAGAGTGGCATCCATATCACTGCTTCCTATGGAGGTTCTTCCATTTTCAACAGATAATGCCGCATTCCACATACGTAGCTGTTCACTATCTCCGTTTCGTGAATCCGGTCTGAATACATATATGGCAGTTTTGCCATAATAATTGCTCAATGCCTCAACAGTAGTATCAACTCTATATACAATTACTCCTGACTCTCCTATATGCCGGTCCAAAGTATCAATTCCCCAGCTTTTTTGCCTAAACTCTACAACAAAAAGTTCCTGCTCATTAATAGGTGATTTTAAAATATAAGCAACATTCCCATTCTTTTTCGATTGAAGGTCAAGAGTCAGGGAAGTGCTTTCTGTTACCTCATCTATATCAACCCATCCTCTAAAATACATTCTCGTATATGCAAGAGGCCATGACATTCCTATATTAGCCGAAGCCATAATATCCCAAAAATATACCGGTCCAACCGTATCTGTAGTATTATAGAGATCCGCAAACCCAAGGGAATGCAAAAACTCGTGGCATATCACACCGCTTTCCTGCCCAGATAAACCATATGTATTCAGCATATTATATGTACCTATGCTTTTCCCATTTAATTTTACGCTTGGATCACCAAAATCACTCTTATGGTTCACCATGGTTGTGCCGGATGAGGAGTTTCTGTCCCCTCCCCTTAATATAATGGTCAAGTTATCAACACAGCCATCATTATTCATATCCAGATTCACAGTGCTTGATACGGAAATATTATTTAATACATATCGAATTATCTGTCCGTCAATATCTCCAGTGTCAGCCTGTGACATATTATAAGGCAGCTCTATTGGGATAATCGCAGCAGTATCTCCATCACCACTATAATTTACAAGAATATTATTTACCCTCAACTTACCATAAGATATTGTGTTTAGATAGTTTGTTGCAGAACGCGGGGATGTTCCATTATACATTTCCCATATCCGAAAAGCGTTTTTCTTATTAGTCCCATATGCATCTTTACCCGTCTCAAAAAAAGCCTGACCTGTGGTATCATCCTGAAAATATGCACAGACAACCACATTTGTAAAGTTAGGGGCTGAGGCAGCCATAAGCTCCTCATTATATGCCTGAAGGTCAAAATTTGAGGATGCCATAGGATAAGCAGTAGCAAAATCAGCAGTATCATATTCTGCACTTCTGACATGATTACCAAAATTATTTTGCGACTTTAAGAAATATCTGTATGAAGAGCTGCCTGCATCCCATGTAGAATCAACATTATAGTACTGTCCGCCTACACTTACAATATTCCATGCATGCCCTCCTCCGCTTGTTGTTCCGGCTATAATCTTAGATGGTACGCCTGCCTCAAATGTCATTCTGTAAAACAGATTGGCATATCCCTGGCAAACACAGGATTTTTCATTCTGAGCGCCATACGCACTCCACGCAGTCATATACGGGGCTAAAATCTGTCTGTCGTTGTTTTTACTATATTCCACTGCCGCATTACTGGCTTCGTGGTCATAAACCACACTGCTCGTTATGTAATCATATATTTTCTTTGTCTTTTCGTACTCATTGAGAGACTCCAAATTCAAATCCCTCATGGTTTCATTTAAAGAAACCGTCAATTCATCTTCCTGCTCTGCAGTAGTCCAATATGTAAAAGCGAACGTCAAATCATACACCTTGCAATCATCATAGACGTATGATTTTCCATTGTAACCGTATGCAAAGGTATGAAAATGCAGATAATCTCCCGATACCGAGCTGGAATAATCGTCATACACCTCATCCATACATTCCGACAGACTTATCTGCGCCCCTAAAGCAACCTTAAACTGTACATTTACGCTAGGCTCTCTGGCTATCATGCATTCTCTGACATAATCCATAGCCGCATCGTAGGTCATAGGTGAAGAAACACTGTATAACGAAACCTGATTCTCATATGCATATTTAGCCTTTTCTAATACAATATCAGCTTCCGTATCAGGAATAATATCAGCGAATATAGGGTCAACATATGCTTCTTGGATTTCTTCAACTTCAACGTCATTTAATATATCTGCTTCATCAGCAGAGTTTTCTATGGCTGCATCACCTATTGCAGTGTCATCATTTATTTGCGTTGTATCATATTCTGTTTCCGGTTCATCATCCTGCGTATCGATGATTTCCTGTGCCTCTGTGTCCAAGCCATCATTTTCAGCTGCTTTTACAGCTTCAGGATTGCACCATAACAGACTTATAAGCAATATGAATGTTAAAAATAATGAGGTTATTCTTTTCATATACCATTCACTCCTAAACTTTTATTAAAAAAGGAGAACAATACATTAAATTATTCTCCTATAGTTAAGCTAGATATACAGTTATTATATCGTATTTTCATTATAAAATAAAGAGGATTTTTATTAGATTTGTGTCCATAATAAGCATTACCTGTCTACTATAATCTCCAATAACTATATCCTGCTTTTTCATACTTTTTTCGATCAAACAAACCTTTCAGATCAAGAAGCACTTTCTTCCCATCGCCAAAGAATCCGTCCATTCGTCCCATGTCAAGCCTCTCATATTGCGCGTGGGCGACTGCCACCACCACAGCATCCATATTTCGGATTGCATCCATACCCCAAAATTCTACATTATAGAGCCGCTTCGCCTCATCAGAATCTGCTACCGGATCTGTAATCACCGGATCAATGCCGTACTCTTTCAACTCTTTTACGATATCAATGACTTTCGTGTTCCGGGTGTCCGGACAGTTTTCTTTAAATGTGAAGCCCAAGATAGCAACTCGCGCCCCTTTCACAGCCTTATCCGCAGCAATCAGGTTCTTGACCACATTCTCAGCCACATATTTACCCATGTCATCGTTAATTCGCCTGGCTGATAGGATAATCTGGCTGTGGTAGCCAAGTTTCTCCGCCTTATAGGTCAAATAATAGGGGTCTATACCAATACAATGCCCACCAACAAGGCCGGGATAGAATTTTAAGAAATTCCATTTGGTTCCCGCTGCCTCCAGAACAGCCTTCATGTCGATTCCCATCTTGTTGAAAATCATGGAAAGCTCATTCATAAAAGCAATGTTAATATCACGTTGACTGTTTTCAATCACTTTTGCAGCCTCTGCCACTTTAATGTTATCCGCCCTATGGACGCCCGCATCCACAACAATTTCATAGACCTTTGCAATTGTATCCAACGTCTCGTCATCCATTCCGGAAACAATTTTCGTGATGGTAGAAAGCCTATGTACTTTGTCGCCGGGATTAATTCGTTCTGGAGAATATCCAACCTTGAAATCTATGCCACATTTCAAGCCGGATTCCCTTTCCAGAATTGGAACACAGATATCCTCCGTCACGCCCGGATAGACTGTTGACTCGAATACTACCACAGATCCTTTTGTCAAGTTTTTGCCAAGGATTCTACTTGCACCCTCTATCGGAAACAGATCCGGCGTGTGGTCATCATTCACAGGAGTAGGAACAGCCACAATGTGGAATTTTGCACGACGCAAGTCACGTTCATCTGAAGTGAACTCAACCGTTGTATTTTTAATTACATCATCCCCAACTTCCTTGGTTGGATCGATTCCGGCTTTATATGTATCAATTTTAGAAGCATTCAAATCGAATCCAATCACTTTCACACCTCGCTTTGCAAATTCCACAGCGATAGGCATACCAACATAACCAAGTCCAATCAAAGAAAGCTGCTCCCTTTGGGTGACAAGTCTTTCATACAAGTCCATATGCATAGATTTTTATCCTCCATTCTTTCAAGTCTTCAACTAATCCCTATTAAATAAATCCCTTGTATAAACCTTATCCTTCACATCATCCAGTACCTTGTCATATCTGTTTGCAACGATTACTTGACTTCGTTGCTTAAATTCCTCCAGATTATTTACAACCTCTGAACCGAAAAAAGTTTTGGAATTTTGTATAGCAGGCTCATATACTATAACCTTTGCGCCCTTAGCTTTAATGCGTTTCATAACTCCCTGTATGGATGACTGCCGGAAATTATCGGAATCAGATTTCATTGTTAGTCTGTACATACCAACTGTAACATCTTTCTCAAAGCTTGCATTCCATGTGATTATATTTTCATAATCATAATATCCTGCCTTTTGAAGAATCTTATGTGCAATAAAGGTTTTTCTCGTTCTGTTTGAATTAACAATTGCGCTAATCAGCTCCTGCGGAACATTATTATAATTAGCAAGCAGCTGCTTTGTATCCTTTGGCAGGCAGTAACCGCCATATCCAAAAGATGGATTATTATATGAATCACCTATACGCGGATCCAGACACACTCCCTTTATTATTGATGATGCGTCTAATCCTTTAACCTCCGCATATGTGTCTAATTCATTAAAAAAACTAACCCTTAATGCCAAATAAGTATTTGCAAAAAGCTTAACGGCCTCGGCCTCCGTTGTACCCATTACAAGCTTATCTACATCTTTTTTTATGGCTCCTTCTGCTAAAAGTTCAGCAAACTCGTTAGCAACAGCAACGGATTTCGCATCCTCCATATCCGTTCCTACAATGATTCTTGAAGGATACAAATTATCATAAAGCGCCTTGCTCTCCCTCAAAAACTCAGGACTAAAAATTATATTTTTAGTGCCATACCTTTCCCTTGCTGCATTCGTAAACCCTACAGGAACCGTAGACTTTACCACCATAACAGCATTGGGGTTTACCTTTAAAACAAGCTCTATTACTTCCTCAACAGCAGAAGTATTAAAATAATCCCTGGAAGCATCATAATTAGTCGGAGTAGCTATTATAATATATTCTGCATCCTTATAAGCTTCCACTCCATCAAGGGTTGCAGTAAGGTTCAGCCGTCCGGATGCCAAATATTCTTCAATCTCAGCATCAACAATAGGGGATTTCCCTTGATTTATTAAGTCAACCTTTTCTTTAACTATATCCACAGCAACAACACGGTTGTGCTGAGCCAATAATGTTGCAAGGCTTAATCCTACATAACCTGTTCCTGCTACAACAACTTTCTTCATACGTTTACTCCATTTTTAATTTTATTATTTTATCTTTTTTTATTATAACAAAATAATTATGAAACACAATATGATTAATTTTTCCATATTCTGATTAAAATTTGCTTAAAAAAACATTTTATAAATATTTTTTCATTTTACATAAATACCGAAAACATCATTTTCATACATAAAGTCAAAGTCTGTCGTATCCATTTCACTATACTTTTTTATCAATATTGGGATTCCGGTAGAAACCATTTCCATTTCTTTCCACTCTGTAATACTGACTATGGTCTTTTTGTTCATAACTAACTGGTATGCAAATGCATCATAAGGCTCAGGTGACAAGACATATATAGTTTCATACTCATTTTCCCGTACATAATTGCACATATCATTAAATTCTATATTAAATGTTGGATTGTTACTGAGGGAAGCTCCTTCTTCATAGGCTTTTGAAACCGCATAAGTCGCATGGTAACCTATGAACAAGAAAATACCAGCCAATAAAACAATGGAAATATACTTATATAATTCCTTACCCATATTGAAAAGATATATAATAACTGCCGCCAGAACCACCCCTATGATACTGCTGGATATAATTGAAACCTGCAGATTAGGGTAAAACGCAGTAGTCATAACTGCAACAACGCTAAGCCAATTCACGTCATATGCATTTAACGATGCTACTATAAAATGTGTTATTACAGATACCGCTACAGCAATTATAAACATTAACCCTATTTCTTTCTTTTTGTCAGTATTTTTGCGATTTTCCCACAAATATACAACTCCCATTAACACAAAAAATACAATTGTATTTTCCATATATCTTCCATAAAAAACTATATCCATTCTTTTCACTACACCAGCTTGCTTGCGCATACAAGAAAAAACTGATATTGCAACCATGAACAGCCAACTCAGAATTGAATATGCATAAAAAAATGTGTGTTTATATACTGCTTTCTTTTCATTAACCAATCGGTTGGATAATATTTCAAAAACGCCAATACCACCCACTAAGAATGTTCCAATCAGCATATACCAAACCTCTCCAATTACATTTTCTACCAAAGACAAAATGCCATATAACCCAATTCCACCCGATGCTTTGTTAAGCATGTTTTCGTATGTGTTGCGTGTATATGTCCCCATTGTATTTTCGTTCAAAGTAAGCCAATAATCAACCCCACTTTTTAACAATACCATTCCCACTAGTGGCAATAACATAACCCATATATCCTTACTACGTTTTTCATAAATTGCTCTGACAATTATAATTATAAAAAGAGCTATAACTATACCTATATTACGATTGTGCACGCAATATAAATACCCCACGGAAATTGCTGTTAAAATACCACAAACAGGCTTGTCTGTATCCAAATATAGATAAAACAACCACAAAGAAAGAAAAGTCAGAAAAAAAATCAACACCTCTGACATAGTTACCGCTGTTGCAAGTATATAGGAAGAATATAAAGATACACAAAGTGCTGTTAGCTGCATGGCAAATTTTGACATACCCGATGCAATACGTTTCAATAAAGAATATATAATAGGAACAATGCCTGCACATAAAAGTCCATTTATCAGAATTGCAATCCTATACATTATCTTAATATTATTTGAAATCATAAATGGTATTGTCAACAGCACGCTGTAGCCCCATCCATAATAATAATTCATTTTTTCCGCCACTCCAGACCAATCATGTCCTGTAAATGTCGCTGCATGAAGCCAGTAACCATCCGTATCACTGCACATCCAACAATTAAAGTAATTAAAAACTGCCATATGCAACAGAAAGCTTAACACCATGACAATTATTACCTGCAGGCTTTCAAATTTTAAACCGGATAATATTATATTTTTAAATTTGTTCTTCATATAATTCCTCTCGTTTCAAGCTTCTTTGAATCTTATCATTCCTTTATTTTACATAGCTTTTCAATTTTTGAACTTAACCAGTTAGATAATTTATTGATAAACTTTCCTAAAGTTTTTTTATATATTATAGCAAAGAAAAGCGACAAAATAATATATAATATAATCAGAATTAAAACGCTGCCAATCAGAGTCATTCCTCTATCTGTCATAAAAGTTAGTAGTTTATATTTTCCATATGTAAGCCAAAAATAATTGCAATGAATCAGATAGACAAGAATAGACAATTGTGTAATGGAATTTAGCCATTTTATTTCTAATGATTTATGAACATTTGCCAAATTCAATGCAGATATACCAATAACTACAATCAATGGATTTATAAATATACAACCGCACAAACCATTTTTATTTACAAATGCATTGCCCTCCCCTATATAATTTATCAATATTATCCAAAACAAAATCATGGAAAAAGATATAATAATTCCAAGCCACGACTTTTTTATACTAATAGACATATATCTCTTGTAATACATGACAAAGTAATGAATAGCTATAAACCCTACAAGATGGTTATAATAAAACAGCCCGCTATATATAAATTGCGGAATTGAATACAAAAGAAATAACACACCTGCCAGCAACAAAAGCTCATTCTTTTTTAAATTGCTTACTGCCTGATTACACAGCGGATGAATCAGATAATACAATATATAACAACCAACAAACCAATTCATTTGGGTTGTGACAGGAAAAAACGATCTGAAAATATATTCAAAATTAGGAGTCATAAAGAAAAATGCCAAAAACAATCCCATTATTGATATAATCCATGAGTCTGCTATCAGCTTTATAACTTTATATCCCTTGACCTTATTATTATCACAGAAAAAAAATGCCGAACAGCAAAGAAATAATGTATCACCTATTTGTCCCAACCATCTAAAAAAGGTAAATATTATATGCTGTAATGAAAATTCAGTAGTTTTTAAATTTTGATAAACATTTGGATATCCCCCCCGATAAGTTGCACCAAAGGGAAGTGCCGATGAAAATATTATCAACAGCATAGCTATCAACTTTAATACTTCAATAGAAGAATTTCTTTTATCCCTACAACTAATTTCTCCATTCATCTGTATAAACACTCCTCTCTTCCGTAAAAATCATATTATTTTATATAACTGATGAGTGAAAAGTTTTTTGCAAAAAGATAACCTTTCTACAAGTTCGATATCCCACGTACCTCCATTAATTAAAGGTTTATGTTTTTATTCCTTATAACTTAGCCGACTTCTAACAATATGCTTAATAAGCCTTTTAACTTTTACAATAAGTTGTATCAAAACATTTCTTCTCCTAATACCTAATCTACCATAATACATTAAGAACCTATATTTCAACCATACTTTTATACCCGGTCTGATTCCATTCATTGCCCATTGGAAGTTATCTTTATAAATAAACCGTTTCAGTGAAACATACTGTAAATTTGCACTTTTTTTATCAACTTTCTGAGACTCATATACCTTTTTATAAGATGAAGCCAATATTTCTAACTCTTCTGCAACACTATCCCAAGCCATCTGCCCACGAGAAGTATTAATAATGACACTACTACATCCTTCTTCAGTTTCTTCACCTTTAATATAGTCATCTCCAACTGCAATATCTGAAAAAGGATTTAGCTTCATAGTACAATAATTACACCTTTCCAAAGTAAAAAATCTCTTAACATCTAGTCTTTCTGTTCGAGGTAAATACTTTATCGTACCATTTTTGCATATCAATCCTACATTTCCCGGCCAACCACCACTCCGCTTATCCTTGAACATGACTTCGCTTATTCTCATTGATTTACTGAATATTTCCTGAAAGTACTCTATTATATTATAACTTAACGTTCCTTCACAAAATAATCCAAGGAACAGATAATTATCACGATTTAATGAATACATGTCGATGACATTCAGAAGTGCTTTTATACAGCACGGGGTTGCGATAATTATCAACCGCTTACCTCGATTTGAAATCATAGTCCTAGCTGTCAATTCCTGAGACACCGGTAAATATCTTGATTTTTGTGTATTTTTCTTATCTACAGTTTCCACATAACTTTTTGCCTGCTTTATATCATCCTTGCATACACTATTAACAACCATTGCATCATCATAAATTCCTGACGTTAAAAGACAATGGACGATTGCTGTAGCTACGCCGCCACTAGCTGAATTCTTACGAATCGATTCATCTTTTGAAAATGCAGAATATGCTAAATAATTCTTTGAATCATTTAAATTCACACTAGAAAAGCACTCACCATCCTTTGATGAACAAACTCTTAGGCAATTGCCACAGCTCACACATTTCTCCTGTATAATTTGTGGTCGGTAGTATCCATCTTTTTCCTTTTCCATCAATATCGCTGCCATTGGGCACACCGCTGAGCATACTCCGCATCCTATGCACATATTATTAACTGTAATTGAATACACGGTCTTTTCTTTGTTCATTTTATGCTCCTATTCAATATTCTTGAAAGTAAAAAGTTCTGCGTAAAAAAATAACCCTTTCGTATAGATTTATGGTATCTTTAATTTTATTGAAAATAATTATCATTTATTCCTTTCATTAGCTTATATTTATATACAAATGGATATCCCACATATTTAATCACTTTTTCCATTTATAAGACCCAAAATTAAATGTTTTTTCTTTATAGCGACTGTTAAAATTGTCACAACATAGATTGTAAATACTAACAATCTGATATAAGTATGCTCATATAAAAACAATGAAATGCACATAACAATAACAATACCTACTGTAATGAACAAAAAAGCTTTAACGTTATACAATCCTTTATATTGTGTTTTATAATGTACAACACTAAAATGAAAGAATAGCATTATCAAAAATCCTACTGCCGTTGTGTATGCTGCCGCAACATAACCTACTTTAGGAAGGAAAACAAAATTTAATGTTACATTTACTATAGCGGCTATCATAGTTGAAATAGAAATCCATCCCGTTTTTTTCTCATAGTATTCTACATTAACATAATGGGTATATATAAATTGAAACATTATGCCTAAACAAACCGGCGGAATAATAGCCTTTGCCGGCATATATGCTTCTCCACCAAACAGCCATATTATTTCCGGTCCAATAAGCATAACACCGCAGCATCCAATACTAAATAATAATGTATATGGTATTGAATACTTTTTTATTTCATGTCTCTTGTCTTCATGTAATTTATCAAATAACCAAGGTTGCCATGCCTGATTTAAACTTGATAAAAAAGCACTAGCTATTGTAGATATTGTATATGCAAGTGAATACAAGGCTGCGTATTCTGCTCCACACAATCTTTTTATTATTATTCGATCGGATGATACAAGTAATATCAAAGATATTTCATGGGGCAATAATGGTATCGCATACACAAGTGCATATTTCCAATATTTTATTGATACACTCTTGCCTTTTATATAAATATAAACGCATAATAATAAATCTACTATTGCGATTAGTAAGTAATTGCCTATTGTTCTTCCCAAAAGTTTGTTATCAAATAACAATACTAAAAAAACAGAACCGGCAGTCGAAACAATAAAATTAATCCATGTAAGAAAAATAACCGATTTATATTTACTATATATTCTACCCTTATACATAAGTAATTGAAGTGCAGGAAAAAATAAAGTATAAATAAAAATACATCTTATATATATACGATTCATATCAAATGCTCTTTCAAAAAAAGAAATATTAACTTCTACCATAGACCAACAGAATAATGTTACAATATTACTCAAGAACAGTATACTTGATATATATTTATTTATCTCTCCTTCATAATCATATTTTGCCCTAAATATTGATACATGTAAATTAAGCGTTACAATTATAGAAATAATATTTGCCCAGGAAGATATATTTGCAAATTCACCATATTCAGATTTTGACATCAGCCTTGCAAAAATAGGAGTTGTCAAAAAGACTGTACCTTTGACAACAATATTACTTATTGTATATATCAACCCAATTTTTACTACTGATATATTCTTTTTTTCCATAGTTTTCTATCAACAATATAAATCCATGTTCGCATCTAAACATTCATGTTTTTTACAAGTCACCCTGTCATCTGCAACACAATTACATTACCTTTCTTGATTTATTAAGTAAAACATATTCTCAAAGCAATTATTTTTTTGAATATCTTTCATATGCTCTATAATAATATTTCTATTACCATCACAATTACGACACATATCTTTTATCTTTACAATTATCTTATCATAATCTAATTTCTCACGAACATCAAAAACGTACTGCGACTGACCACATTTTTTAAATAAATCCATGTATTTTTGTGCCCAGCCTAAGCCAATACAAGGCACTCCATTTTTATAGGCATGTACAATTGAATGGAAACGAGAAGCAATTATAAAATCAAACTTACAAATAATCTCTTCATATTCATAAAAATTTAATTCCCCTGATATTAAAAAAACTTGTTTATTTCCCTTAAATAAATTATAAATTGCCCTGCATATTTTTTCATCTTCATTTGAATGCCTGATAATATACACATTTTTTCCCAGTTCCAAAATAGCTTTAATTATAACCTTATATAATTCCAGCATATTTCCATCGTTTATTCTTTCAAAACTTCTGAGATTAGGAATAATTGCTATACTATTCTCCTGTATAGGATAGCTTACAATTTTAAAATCGTCAATATCTTCACAAATATCATTCCATGCAATTTTTTTATTCTGTAAAACCAGATCATCCGACAGTTTTACATTTTCTAAACCATACTTTTCAACTAATAATCGCTTACCTTCCTCCTCACGAGCATAAATAATTTTTGCTTTCGCAAGAGCTTCTTTTATTCTTTCATCCATGTAAGCTTGCTTTTTTCCATAATCAAATGGGCCAAATGATTGTGGCATTAAAACTATTTGAATGTCATTTGCATGTGCGTAGTCTATTATGTCAAGGTAATTCCTGTTTACTCTGAACGGAAACTGTGATGTAAGATTAAGCCCGCTCACATCAATTATTAGGTCGATTTCTTTTATTAACTTAATATATTTATATTCTCCAAATATTTGAGTAAAATTTCTTTTTATTATACTCTTTATAGCGTTTCCAATTGCAAAGAAAAAAGCCACTAAACAATTTCGTTGTCCTGATTGAATAGCCATAGCATTAATAAATGTATATTTATACAAATATTTTAATTTATATTTTTCTAAGTTTTTAGTATATCTGGCAGAAGTAGTAAAATAAATTTCTGCAGAAGGGTAATTTTTTTTCACTTCACTTGCGGCTATAAACAGCATTGCCTGTGCGCCTTTATTCCCCATATCCGCACCAGAAATGATAATTTTTTTCATCACACAGTCTCCTTATCAACATTTCGTTAATAACTACAAAAAAACAATTTTCATGTTTCCTATTCTTCACATATATTTCTCATATAAACGATTCAGCTTATATAGAAACTCACAAACTGCAAACCATCGCATTTTTATCACTTTCGAAAGAATACGTTCCCTAAACGAAAAATTATTTAAGTTTGCATTTTTCATAGCATCACTAAAGGTTTTATCCCGGCAGGCTGCCAAAAAATCAGTTTTTCTTTCTTTATAGCTTTTTTTATTTTCCGAATGGCAAAAATCCAGCACAGTACATGTTCGTAAATGAGTAACGATTCTCTCATAATATGCTTGCCTCATTTCCTTATCATCAGGATGTTTTTTTATAAATTCATCCAAATATTTGTGTATTAACTGAAATTTCATCACAATGTCTTTTTGATACCTTCGCGAAACAGAGCCCCCATATATTCTGTAGTTATAAAACACCTTATTTACGACAAATCCTCTGTTGGCATAATCATATATTTGAAGATTAAAAAACAAGTCCTGCAATTTAGGCAATTTCTCGTTAAGAAAAAGATTATTTTTTATAAGAAATTCACGTCTGTAAATTTTATCTACAATTGAAACAGTTTCCATGGTATTCACTCCAAAGCGATATGGCCCTAAGCGATTTAATGTTGCAAGCTGCAACTCTCTGAAATCCTCTTTGGTTATTTCAAAACATCCATCAGAATACTTTTTTTCACTTATTCCGGATGGGTATACTTTTCGATAAGAATAAAATATCACATCCCAATCCTGACTAAAATATTTTGATAACTCCTCACACATTATAGTATCAATCCAATCATCACCGTCAACAAAACAAACCCATTCACCTGTGGCTTGCAGTAATCCGCTGTTTCTTGCGGCATTAGCTCCCTGATTCTTTTGATTAATTACCACAACTCTATCATCTTTAGCCGCATATTTTTCCATAATAGTTAGGCAATTGTCGGTAGACCCATCGTTCACCAATATAATTTCCAGATTTGTGTATGTTTGTGCACATATGCTTTCAATACACTGAGCAACATAATCTTCCACATTATAAATCGGAACAATAACACTAATTTTATCCATTTATAACCTCCAATATCGATATCCTTATTTTTCATATTGACATGGCTTAAGCGGGTAGAAATCAGATATGGTTAAAATCAATTTTTCTCCCTTCACATAGACATATTCTGCTCCATCCAGTTCTATATAATAACAATCTTCAAGTGCTGCACTCGTTGTATAATCTTTATTTGAAACACAAATTGCTTCCACCGGCAGGTTGGCTAACTCTTCTTCAGAAAAAACGTGAAATACATATCTATTCAAGACAAATTGATATGTATACAGCGGTGAATTCCAATAATGCTCATAAATAAAATAAATTTCATTTGGTATTCCTTCATTTTCTATTGTCTCAAAAAATTCAAATGTCTTATCCGCCGCATTACATGTGATGCCTCGTGTTTCCACTCCTTGCAAAGAAGAAACTGTATTTATTGATAATAAAAGAGTAATTATACTACAATACAATATTTTAACATGCCTTTTTTCAATAAAACATAATAATACTATGCATAAGATCATTATACTAAATGTAAATAAAAGATTAATATTTTCTCCTGCTTTTGTTTTTGTATTATTTATTATTGAAATAATTGGCGCATAGTTCAACCTCCCTGACAAATAATTCGACGACCGTAAATGAGGAAATATGGAAATCCACATATACGCAAAACACGAACAAAATGCAACAAGGCATATTGCAAATAGCTTTTTTAATCTATTCACATGTTTGATCAAAAAGGCAAAGCTTGCAATCATACAAGGACCAATAAACGGCCAATAATATCGCACATAAAAGAAATGCTTATACCCCCATGTAATTTCACCTGTACTATATCCTTCCCAAATACTAGCCGCACCTTTTGTTGCCAATCCAGCCATAACTACCAACATAGTAATACCAAAAATCAATGTAACTATAAACGATTTAAGATTTTCTTCAGTCCTATATTCTTTAAATCTTTCACCTTTCGTTCTAAAAAAAGCTCCAAAACATATGATAACTAATATAATACCAGGAATAATCATTCCGTAAGAAGATATAGCCAACTTATATATATTAGTAATCATACAATCTAAAGTTGCCTTTATATTCCCCCAAGAAGCACAAAATGATTGGTTTAAACTCGAAACCACAGACATATTCTTTATGTATTCCCCATCTTCAACCTGCCACAAGTTTTGAGCCACCACATTCCTCACAATCCTATGAAGAACGTATCCACATCCCAAGATTAAGGTTATTATCCATTCTGAAACAAAAGAAATATTGCATAATAATCTGACTATAATAACGGTTAGTACCAATCCTAACCAAAGCGCAAACATTCTTTCATGAATAGACAAAGAATACATCATTATTATACTAAGGATAATTGTATACATATTTTTACTCTTTTGATTTTCTCTAATGTCTATTAGTTTGAACAGTACAAGTGCAGCGAGCCATGACACAACAAAAATTGCATGTTCATTCTCTATGCTATGAACATTATGTCTGAATGTAGGTATTATAGCAGCCATAAAAACCACCATTGCAGACTTCTTCAAATGCAGAAATTCAATCATAATATAATAGGCTATTACGCTTACTAAACAGCATAATAAAAAGCCTGTTAAAAAAATGATAAAATAAATCAATCTATAATTATCTGTTAATTTAAATAACAGGAAAAAAATCCAATGGTAGCCATATCCGTAATAACTACATCGTGAGACAACATTCCCCCAATTCAAGCCTGCCAAAAATGGCGCAGATGCCAATGCACCTACAGAATCTGACGGCACACTTATATCCATCCCATATACGTACTTTAATCCACTTAATATTACGCTTAGAATAAATACAATAATATAGTTTTTATTTTCTTTTAAACGAATATTCATATATACAAACCTTCTCCAAAATATACAAATCACTGCATTTTATTTTCTTTTATACAAATTATTTTTTTCGCTAATTTTAAGGAGTTACCCATTTCAACATAATAATGATATTCATCCTCGTCGAACAACTCACGATTCGCCGGATTCTCCCCTAAAATCATAGGTTTATGCATTGCCTCATAAATATATGCCTTTCCCGGAATAGTTCTCTTAGCCTTTTCTATATACGGATTAAAATGACCCGCCAAACATAAATCAGCCATTGCAATATGTTCTGCAAGTTCCTTTTGAGGTAACCATTCAATATATTTAACATTTTCATATTCCACTTTATGTTTAACAGGCCCTATTATCTCTATCAAAATATCCTTTTCACACTGCAACAGCTTCAATGAATCTAAAATAACATCTACTCCTTGCAGCGGAAGAATGCTTCCAAAATACAAAACAACATATTTATCAATATAATCCCCTTGCTTTACAATCGTTTGAGGATAATAAATTCTGCTATCAGCCAGTAAATATAAAACACTTGTATACTCCACAGGCATTCCAAACTCCCGTTGAAAATACTTACAATGCTGATATGTATCAACAATAAAAAAATCTCCTTTCTTTATAGTTGATTTATCCAAAAAATGGCATATTCTTGCACCAATGCTCGACCTTCGAAATTTTTTTCTGTCATTCACAAATGTATCATACACAGAAATAAAAAAATCAACATATACCGTTCCCTTAATTTTCCAACCAAAAAAAGGCAATATTAATTGTGGCGAAAACCCAATAATAACAATATCATATTTTTTTAGTGGATTCACAAGCAACCAAAGATATATTTTCAATAAACGACTAATATAATGCTTTTTTTTTGAATATACCAATTTATAATCGTCAGTACACGCTTTAATCAAATTTATTTCTTGGACATTTCTAATATAATCAATATTTTTCGTCGTAATAAATAATGTTTTTTTTCCTTGAATTTTTTGAAACGGATTATCATACACTATTTTTTTTTGCTTTGACATCCCTAACTTTACTCCCATAAAAAACTACAACTATCAAACCTATTTATCTACAAATGCCTTATGTCTATTTTTTTTCATTATTATCCATTCTATAATCTATTTCACGTACCTTCTGTTGAATTTCCTGTAATATTTTTCGATTAGCAGACATAACATCCGCCAACAACCCCAATACCCAAATCATAACAGCAATTAATATCAACATACTACACAATATAAGTGATTGAACGTTTCCATGTCCACTTCCCATGCATAGTAATATAATGTACCTTATACCCAATGCCATGCCCATAATAAATGGGAAAATGCCCAAAGTAAGAAAAAAACGCATCGGTTTATACATCAAATATGCCCGCATAATAGTTACCATAGACTTTTTTACATACGAAAACATACTATTGAAAAGCCTTGAAGGACGCAATTCTTCATTTGTACGAATAGGAACTGACGTTATAGCAATTTTTGTTCTGCCTGCTTGTACAATCTGTTCCAATGTATATGTATATTCATTTACAATATTCATTTGCATCGCAGCAGATCTACTATATGCCCTAAATCCGCTTGGTGCATCAGGTATATCGGTATGAGATGCTTTCCTTACAACCCAGCTTCCGAAATGCTGAAGTTTTTTCTTAATCCATGAAAAATGCGCGGTCTGATCAATTGGTCTCTCACCAATTACTATGTCTGCTTTTCCGTCTAGTATGGGCTGAACAATTTTAGCTATATCCTCACCGCAATATTGGTTATCAGCATCTGTATTAACAATAATATCAGCACCATTTCTTAATGCCGTATCAAGACCCGCCATAAATCCTTTCGCAAGACCTTTATTTTGAGAAAAATTTACAATATAATTTACACCCCAATTTTGTGCAACTTCCACCGTATTATCAGTACTTCCATCATTAATAATAAGATATTCTATAGTATCTATCCCATCAATATGCTTCGGTAAATCGTTTAAAGCTATTTCCAATGTTTCAGCCTCATTATAGCAAGGAATTTGTATAATTAATTTCATATTTCATTCATCACTTTCTTTTATTTAACACCCTGTTCAAATACATGTCTATTTAAGTTAACGCAAACGGGTAGTTCATATAAAATTCTATCATATCCATATATAACAAACAACTAAAAAATCTCTATTTATTTCACATATATTCCTCTGAATTTAGGTTTTCTTTCCAATTGCATATATTGTCATATTAAACAATCTTTTTATAAGCAAACCTACCAAAATCGCAACAAACATCAAACTTAAAACATTTATAATCTGAATTTCATTAACACATATATATCCTGAATATCTTGAATAAATTATACCTTCACACAAAAAAATTTCATAAGATGATTCGCCCAAAAATTTGAAGAATATATTCTCATATCTATCATTTAACAGCAAAACTAGACCCAAAGCAAACGAAACAGAATATATCTGCATGACCGTCATATACGGTATTTTTGAGGGAGTTGTCACTATAAAAAATGAAATTAATAGAAAAATTAAACCAAGCATTTTTTTCAGATTATCATGCTCCTTTTTACCCTCACAAGAAATATTAGCCAATAAAACACCAATATAAAAAGTAAAATAATTAAATTGCCAGTCTGCAGTCAGATATACTTTAAAAACATACCCCAAAATATAAACAAACAATAACACAATCAATTTTATTTTATTATTCAATTTAGGTATGAACCAAATAATACTAAATATCAAATAGTGAACCAATAAAAAAGTTATGTACCACATTGTTGAATCAATGCATACTAAATTAGGGTTGTCATAATCTACATATCCTAAAAAATTAATTATAATCATCTTACGGCCTATTCTTCTTTTCAATATAATCCCATCTAAGAGCAATTGGATTATAAGTATTGTCCAATATGGCAACATTACTCGGATAATCCGGTCTTTCCAAAAATGCAAGAATATTTTCTTATCCCTCTCCTCATTTTGAAAGTCAATAACATACTTTTTCGCCATTCCGTAACCAGATAAAATTAAAAACAACGCAACTCCTACTGCTCCTGCATATCCCAAATAATTCCAATAAAATGTTGTATGCCAACTAAATCCATGACCAATTAACACGCACAGTATCGCTATTCTTTTTAGTTTTTTAGTTGTATTTTTACTAATCATTATCCTTTTCTCCTGTGCTCTTTAGCAACAATAACCCAGCTGCGTTGCTTAAATCATTGTTTAAATTTTTTCTTTGCCTTAAACCAATCCATAAGTACAGCATCAATAGTTCCCCTCCAAAGCATTGAATTATGATGCTTCACTGCACTAAGCAATTGTTTAATAACATATTTTAAATATATATTTTTTTTAACATGCTTAAATAAAAATAATAATTTATTTCTATATACATGATATGAGAAGAAAGGAGACCATTCCCCACTGCTTCCCGTGTGAATATGGCGCACAATTGAATCAGGACAAAAAATTATTTTCAAGCCCGCTTCTCTTATTTTATAAGATAAATCCGTATCCTCGTAATACATAAAGAATCGTTCATCAAATCCACCTACGCTTAAAAAAGTATCCCTCTTCATCAAAACAGCTGCCCCACATGCAGATTTCAATTCTCTTTCAACACAGTATTCGTCACTATCTACATCGCCCATTCCTATATCGTAACCATCATAATTATCATTAAGTGCAGAACCCGCATTTTGGATTAAAGCATATTTACCAGACTCCACTTCTTCTTTTTCTAAGTGGACAACGGCTTTATTGTTTTCAAAAGCAAACTGTTTATCATTTATAAAAATCTTGTCTGATAATTCATCAATTTTTATACATTCCAATTCAATTTTCAAATCATCTGATCCGTAAACCGGAATAGAAATACTTGTATTACCAAAACAAACTATATCTTCTGAATAAACTATATTTTTACAATATTTATTTTCAATATTATACTTAACGCCATTAAGCTTTATCTGCTTACTAATCCTCACGTGATCCTTTGTTTCAACCCGTAATTCTAAAAAATCATAGAAAAACAATAATTTACTGGCAACTACCCCATATTTATCGTCCTGCTTAATTTTATAATATGCATTTTTCAGCCACTGCCTGTCCACCGCAGTATCATTATTTAAGAGAAAAACATATTCCCCCTGTGCTGCATTTACCCCTGTATTGTTTCCCTGTGCAAAGCCCTGATTTTCTTCATTAACAATAATATTTAAATTCAATCTGTCTTCATACTTTTGTTCTTTTATATAACTTATTGACGAATCACTTGATGCATTATCAACAAATACAACTTCAAATGAAATATTATCACAATCTAATTTTATTAAAGCATCAAATAAATTTTTTAAATATTTTTGTCCGTTATAATTAACAATAATTATTGAAACATCATATTGATAACTCATCATACAACTCCTTATTGGCTAAATAAAACCGTTCAGTAGAAAATCTTTTACTTCTTTCTACCGCTTTTTGTGCCATTGCAACACGCAATTTGTCATCTTTAATAATTTTACATGTCTTCTCAACACATTCTTCTTCATTTTTCCATAAAAACCCATTTACACCCTCTACCACAATTTCAGGCTGTCCACCTTTTTGAATAACAACAGGAATCACACCATAACTCATTGCTTCAACCGTTGTTATACCAAAGTGTTCCATTTTTTCCGGTGCTTCTTCTTCATTAACGCCAAAACCTGTAGCATGCCAAAAAACCTTAGCTTGCTCATATAACTTCATCAAATCTTCAAACTTACAGTTTTCATGAATAATAACATTATTTGATTTTTGGGAAATTTTCTTTATTTCCCTTAAATATTCCTGATCCTCCTTCAAATTGGACACGGCTCCAACCAAATGATACTCATACCCCTCGAAGTTCTTTTCATTATTTATAAAAAACTGTACCATTTCTAATTGACGTTTACTATGTGCTGAAGGGAAAAAGCGTCCAACGCTTAGAATTATATTTTTTTTATTTTCTTCAATATATCGCCCTTTAATATTTTCTTCTGAGAAAACCGGGGAATATATTATTCTTGTCTTTACATTTTTTCCCCAATATCTTACAAACCACTTTTTTGAAAATTCTGATATAATTACAAATTCATCATATGATTTCAAAAATTTCTTATTTCTGATATATGTAATTATACGTTGTTTCAATGTCTTAGGTTCCTTATCCTTCTGGGGAGGAAACATGCATAAATAAATATTTTTCTTTGCCGCCAAAATATGTCTGCTAAATATCATA
This sequence comes from uncultured Bacteroides sp., assembly GCA_964635615.1. Taxonomy (GTDB): domain Bacteria; phylum Bacillota; class Clostridia; order Lachnospirales; family Lachnospiraceae; genus Coprococcus_C. The sequence continues at coordinate 10,274 of CAZWNL010000013.1, read as the reverse complement.
AAATTAATTGCCAAATCATATTCACCTGATATAGCACTGAGCATTTGATTCATATTTCCAAAGGCTTGTTGTTCTTTGGGAGGGACCTTCCTAAACGATGTGTTTTTCAACGATAAATTATATTGTTTATTTATATCATCAATTGTAATATAATCTGAGGAAGTGACATCTATATCATTATAATTAAATACCAAAATTTCAATCGTTATATCATTTCCATAGTATTGTTCTAATGCCTGACACATATACCCCATATATTTTTCTCCACCGCCCAATGTAGGCACATATGGATTTAATATCAATACTTTTTTCATATCTGCAATCCCTCTATCCCTTTTATCATATTAATTGATTACGCTTATTAATTATTTCGCAAGCTTTCAATTATGCTCCGTTGTTCATTTATATAATTTTCCTTTTGCTCTATAATGCCATTCAACTCTCTTATTTCATTATCTCTTTGTGATATTATTCCTCTTTGTTCATTTATATAGTTTTCCTTTTGCTGTATAATCTTGCCCGGTTCTCCAAGACTGTTCTTTAAATTTTCTATATCTTTTTTCATTTTATAATAGGTATTTGAAGCATCATAAGTTTTTACGGATAAATCTATCTTATCTTCCCATTTGGAATCATTATAACATACCCCTATAATATATTCTGCTCTGCTATTTTCCGGTTTCTTATTCAGAGTAATACGTTCAAACTTTTCTTCATAATTACCATTATGTTTAAATACATATGAATTACAAAGCATTCCCTGATAATAGTATTCTCCATATTTAAAATACTTTTTTACCAATGAATCAAATTCTGAAAAATATAACTCATGCACATGATATGGATTATTATACTCAGGAATATCTGAATACGTTAATTTATCAGGAGATGACATAATTAAAACTCCATCGGGTTTTAATAACCGTTTTATTTGCTCAAAAAATTCAATCTGTTGACTTTCGTTTATATGTTCGATTGTTTCAAACGAGATAACAATATCAAAAAAACCACTTTCAATAGGAATGTCCGTTACAGAGCATTTAATAAATGTCAGGTTATCTTTTTTATACTTCGTCTGTGCATTACTGATTGCATCATCTGATATATCTACACCAATAACATTTTTTGCAACATCGGATAATAGATTTGAGCCATATCCCTCTCCACAAGCTGCATCTAATACACATTTATCTTTACAGTATCTTAAAACATCCAAATATCTCTGCATATGATATATGGATATCTCACTATTGATATCAAAATCCGGAACATATCTTTCTCCTGTAAATTCCATATTAATTTACCTCCTGAAACTCAAAATCGTCAATGTAAGTATAACCTTCCAAACTATAATTCATATGATTAACAACCTGCATAACAAGTGCGTCATGAATCCAGCAATGTTGTACATGATAGGATTGTGTTCCCGTTGCAATAGCCGGGGAAATTGTATAATATCCATCAACTAATTTAGGCAACGTAAACTCAAAAGAAAAAATCTTACCATTGCAGGCATCAAATGATAAATATTTATCAATGTAAAATGTATTAATCTGAAATATGGTATTTCCTAATTTATCCTTAAATGTTAATCCTAATATTACATCATCCATATGAGTAATAATATCCATTTTCAGTAGTATTTTAACCTTAGTATCTGCATTTAAAATCTCAATTCTCCTATTATCCTCATCAACGCACATAACTCCTGTTATCTTCGCATCACCATCTCCCATAACCTCAATATCATTAGGCAACTTCGGAAATGCATACTTTTCACTATTAGCAATACTACTTTCAATATTTGTCCGCTCTAGTTTTGTATCTATCATATAAGCACGAAACGCTTTTACAACCTCAATGGGAGAACCATCCATTTCTATCCTTCCCTGATTCAGCCATATAACTCTGTCACAGAATTTAGTTATTGTAGCCAAATCATGGGACACTAATAAGAAAGTTCTATTTTTTTTAAATTCCTCTATTTTTCTAAGACATTTTCTTTGGAACCTAATATCCCCCACAGACAAAGCCTCATCTATTATTAATATTTCAGGTTCAACATTTATTGCAATTGCAAATGCCAATCTTACAAACATACCGCTGGAATAAGTTTTTACAGGCTGGTAAATATAATCTCCCAAGTCAGCAAATTCCAAAATTTCAGGTATTTTTTCTTCCATCTCCTCATGTGTAATTCCAAGCAAAGTACCATTATTATATATATTTTGTATTCCATTATATTCACCGTTAAAGCCCGCACCCAATTCCAATAATGATGCAACCTTTCCATCAACATTTATACTGCCGGAGGTTTGAAACAATACTTCTGTTAATATTTTTAGTAACGTTGATTTACCCGAACCATTTTTCCCAATTATTCCAACACTTTCTCCTTTTTTTACATTAAAAGATATATCGTTTAATGCATAAAAATCTTCATGAAGTATTTTATGTGAAAACAAAAAAAATTCTTTTAAACGATCTGTAGGTTTTTTATACAACTTAAATATTTTAGTCAAATTTTTTACTTCAATTGCGTTTACACTCATTTTGCACCTCACAATACATCTGCAAAAGATGTTTTTAACTTTTTATAGCATGACATTCCTAAAAGGAACAGAATCATTACAACCACCCAATAATATATTGTTATCCAAGGTCTTTGCCAAAACCATATTTTATATATAAATGAGTCTCTATAACCTTGAACAATATAATATATTGGATTATATCTTAGTAAAGGCTGCAACACTTTTGGAAAATTATCTTTTGAAATCATTATTGGAACAGTCCACATTGAATACTGCATAATAATATTAACGATTTGAGCCATATCCCTAAAAAAAACTGTAATCGCAGCATTAAAATATGACAATCCTATTCCTAACATAAACGTACAAAAAGTATAATACACAATCTGAAAAATAAAAATCGATAATGTATAGTGCTGTAACATAAATACTACAATCGTAACACCCGCTAAAAACAAATGAATTTTGGTGGATGAAATTATCTTTACTAATGGTATATACCAAATATTAAATTTTACTTTTTTTATAACATAGCTGTATTCAATTAGACTGTTAGCAGTAGTGTTCATCATATCATTAAGATAAAACCAAGGACATATGCCTGCTAAAAGCCATAGTAAAAACGGAGCATCTCCTCCCGGTCCGGCTTTTAAGCCCACCTCAAATATAAGCCAATAAATCGAAACTATTATTATGGGTTGAATAAATGCCCAAAAAAAGCCCAAATTTGTTCCTGCAAATCTACCTTTGAAATCCTGTCTTGATATCTCCTTTACTATAGATTTATCTTTCCATATTTTCTTTAGCATCAAATATCCCCTCCAAGTAATGCACTAATTTTTTTTCAAACTGTTCTAAAGAAAATCTTCTTGCTGATATGGCTGCTGCTTTTGCCATATTCTCTCTTTTTTCTTCATTTTCTATCAGGTTCTTTGTATAATTTATACACTCGCAGATATCATTCCAAAGGAAGCCATCCGTTCCATGTTGAACAATTTCAGGTTGCCCGCCTTGATTCACAACCACCGGGACGACACCATAATTCATAGCTTCAACTGTTGTTATACCAAAATGTTCCTGTTCTAAAGGGTTTTCTGTTTCCAGCATACCCATTCCTGTTGCATGCCAATATATTTTTGCCACAGAATACAATTTTTTTAGCTCCTCATTATTCATATTAACATGTATAAATATATTTGAGGATTTTTCAGCCAGATTTATTATTTGTTTTAAATATTCTTTATCTTCATTTCTTGAAGACACCGAACCTACAAAATGCAACTCATAACCACACAATTGATTTTCATACTTCAAAAATTCCTGAAGCATTTCAAACTGCTTTTTATTATGTCCTGCTACAAAAAAGCGTCCAACATTTAATATAATATTTTTTTTGTTTTCTTCATTGTAATAGTTTTTTTCAGCCATAACCGGCGGTTCTATCTTATGAATTTTTTTCTTATCTATTTCCGGCCAATATTCATTTAACCATCTCCCGGTAAACTCTGATATGCTCAAAAATGAATCGTATCTCTGAACAAAATTTTTATCAACTTTTTTCTTTACTACATTTTTCAGAAAGGAACTGTTATATAAATATTTATCAGGGGGAAACATACAAAAATATATATTTTTTTTTGCACAGCCACACTGCTTACTTAAAAAATTCCAATTGATAAAAATGTCATATTTTTTTGATATATGTTTTAAACATAAATAAATTCTTATTCTATTGAAAATTCGTCCATCATCATTTAATTTAACAGATTTAATCCGGGTTTTAGAAAGAGATATATCAAATTTTTTCTCCAATGCTTCAATTTTGGGATATGTGTTGTCAACACGCACTCCATTAATACCATATATTAAAATATCTATTTCTATGTCCTTGACCCATTTTTCCAACACTTGACAAAAATGAATCATATATTTTTCTCCTCCTCCCAATGTATGGAAGCAAGGGTTTAAAATCAATATTTTCATATTAATATCACACAACTTTCTTAATATGGCACATCCTATCACTCTAGTTTTCACAGTTATATAATGATATCCTATTTACGATAATACCATCCTCAAAGGCATGTGCAGTTACCGATAATTGAAGTTCCTTTATATCATACTCACTGAGGTCAACTCCGGTCAAATATTCAAATGAATCAATGTCGATTGTATATATTTTTTCATCAATATCAGTAACTATACATTTCATTTCTGAATTATGAATAGAACGTCCGCTTATCTCCAAAACATCCACATGATTTATATCCTGCACATTTATATTTAACGTATATTCAGTATCGATTTGTTCAGGAATAATACACCTTCCATAAGGCATAATATCTGATATTATAAGTCCTTCATTCTCATATTGTTTAAGTACATCTATATCATAATGTATACTTTGACTGATTGGTATTATCTCCAATTTTTTTATTACATATCTTTCATTTTCATAAACATCCTGTTCCGATTTTACAATACGATTATAAAGAAGTGGTCTATCATAGTTAGCATAATTTTTATCAACAATCAATACTATAAAATCAACTTGTTGTTTTTCTTCAAACATGATGGTCAGTCCATCTAATACTCTATGTAACGATGCATCATCTCGACCCGTAAATATAATGGTATTATGTCCATGAGATATCCAACTTGAAATTGGCATTTTCCCGAGGTACACCCGTTCTGCACACCATAACTGCGGACCAAAAACTCCTACACCGTCAAATTCACCTTCTAATAAAGAATCGTCCTTTTCAACAAATTTAACACAATCATATAATTCCTTTGTCAGCATTGGTTCCTCTGTGTCAAAAGCGTTCCTTATATTTTTATAGTTAATAAATCCACATCCATAAATCAAATATATAATTGTAAAAATACCAATTAAGCCGGATAATACCTTCTTAGTAAAAATACCATTAATCTTATCCGATAATAAATCCACCAATATAATAAAATCTAATATTACAAGCAAGTACATTGATAAAAAGCACTTGTAAATTATATATCCTTCACGGTTTCCAAACATCCAAAGCACTGACAACATAACAGCTGTAACAGCAGATATCCCAATCATTCTCTGTTTTGACACATACTTTTTTATAATTACATAAAGGACCGCAATCAAAATAAATAAACAAATAATATACCAATTTAAATATTTTGTCCCAAAATATTGGGCTGTAAGTGCCTCATCACGGTTTTCGCTCCTAGTAAAAAAAGCAATGATTTGTACTCTAATTGAAGGATAAAGGATTATTGGTATTATCGCAATAAATGCGCCAACCAGATTTCCCCATCTTTTATTTAACAGACAATTTATAACATAATATATTAACAGTATAACACCCGTCAATAAATACCCATTAAGTGTTGCCCATATCAGTGATGCACAAAATATATTTACGGCAATATCAGTTCGTTCAGAAAATATATTCAACTCAGAAAAAACAATTATGGCAATTTCAATAAATACTATTGAATACAGCTGCGACGTGAATCCTGAGATAAGAAACAAAAACCAGCATGGTATTGTTCCTACTACAACTGCAAAATAAAAAATATAAGCAAAAACTTTGTTCTTAGCTTTTCCCAGAGTTAAAAGCGGAATACTTAACATAAGTGTCATCATAACGCTACGAATAAAATGTATAATATAGATTGTGTCAATGCAAAATAATTTAGAGATAATGGCCACAGTATAATGATATCCCCAAATATAACTTAATCTTTCATTTATATTATAAGTCATATTATAAGATGCAGCATTTAAAAATGTAACCTTTTGGGGATTAATCCACATTTTTTGTAATGTAGCATTAACAAGGTCATAATGTGAAACTTCATCCACATTGCCATATACAGGCATAAATGTGCACTTTGTCAATACAAGGAAAAAAAACACAAACATACAAAAAGCAACAACAGAAAATATTGTAATACTTTTAATATCATTCCAAAGTAAATATTTATGAATTTCTTTTTTAGATATACATTTTATATATATTAAAAGCCCGACACATTCTATAAACATCGCTACAACAATAGAAACTATGCCGAGGTTTTGTTTAAATACACTAAATAATACTGCTCCGGTAAAATTATTAATAATCAGCCAAACAGCAATAGTTACTACAAATTTAGAAAATATAGTAACTAAATATTTATTTGCCAAACAGTAACAACATATTAATAGTACAAGCTGCAGTACAAAAAAAATAATATTAATTAGAATATCTGCTATTTCCATATAATCACCCTGTTTTTAATCTTTTCCCACTATATTCTTTTGTTATTCTTAAAGATAACTCTTTGTTGTATGACATAATTAGCAATAAAAATAATTGTATCAACACATATTTTAATAAATACAATATTCCCCCCAAAATGTGTATATAAAGCACCGACTCCATATCCTGAAATCAATACATTACACACAACTAATAAAAAATATAATACAAATGCACGTTTTTCATTTGTTTTGCATTTAAATACTATTTTCTTATTAACTATATAATTATAGACGGACGATATTATTCTGGCAAATATTGTACACAATAATATATCTTGCCTATTTGTATTTCCCAACATTAAGCCAAATAACCAAAAAAAGGTACAGTCAATTACAAATGATGAAAGGGATGCAAATATATATTTAATAAAATTTCCAAAAATCAGTCTATATATTTTTAATGAATCAACAATTGGCTTAAAATGTGTTCCCTTATTTCCATCCTCATATATAGTATCAATTCCAATTTGAATAAATTCCACATTGCAATTAACACATTCAATCAAAACATTTGTCTCATACTCAAATCGTTCACCATACAAATCTAACAGTTTTGGTAGTATATCATTCGTAAAGCCTCTAAGTCCTGTCTGTGTATCAATAACATCCTTTCCAAATAAAAGCCGAAATACAAAACGGGTAGTAATATTCCCAAAAGAACTTTTTATTGGTACTTTAGAACCTTTAAGAAAATTTCTATATCCCAAAACAATTACATTATTTTTCTCTTCTAAAGCTTCACTAATCTTCTTTACGTCTTTTACTGTATGTTGACCATCAGAGTCAACCGTAATAACACCCTCACATCCTGAAAATGTATCATTCATATGCGTTAAATAATAATTTATTGCCGTTTTTAATGCTCTTCCCTTTCCCAAATTTACGGCATGCTTTAAAATTACAATTTTATTTTTACCAGACACCTCTAATGAAATATTTTGAATTTTACAAAATATATCATCGAACTCTTTACTGCTTCCATCATTTACAAGAATAATATGTTGAAAATATTTAAGTAAGTCTTCTATATAGGAAATTAATTTTTCATTTGGATTTAGTGTAGGGATTATAATTACTTTATTACTTATCATATTTTATCATTCTCCATCTTTATGCAAAATTCATTATATATCACGGTCAAAGCAAAAGCAACTCAACTATATATAACTTGAGACTATGAAACTTATATTTCCCCTATAAGACTTTCCATTTTTTTTATAATATGATGCCACAGGTAATTTCTCTCTATATATTTATGGGCACTTTCTCCCATTTTCTCCTGACAGTTCTCCTCCAAAAGCTTATCAAGTGCAGTCTGACACTCCTCATAGCAGGTATAATACAAGCCGCCGCTGCTCTTATCGCAGTGTCCCTTTAAAACATCGCAGTTTCCATTTACCAAGATAGGTACTGACAGGGACATGGCTTCTAAAACAGCTATGGACAGGCTCTCAAATTGAGATGGCAGCCACAGCAGCTCAGCGCCTGAAATCCCATCAAATTTATCATTTTCCGACACAAAACCCAAATAATGTATGGCAGGATGCTTCGGTATATCCATAAATAACTGCCCCATTAAAACCAGGTGTATATTATCGTTCCTTTTATAATATTCCAAAAAGTAACGCAGCATCTCATGACAACCCTTGCTCTTATCAATTCTGCCTACATATACTATATAATCACTTTTTATATTGTACTTTTCACGAAATCTGTTGTTATCTATATTTTCAGGCACATCAATCCCCACTCCTGCAACAATAGACTTAACGGATTGATTATTGTAAAGTCGCTCCACAAGAGCCTTTTCCTCCTCAGTAAGATATATAATAGCTCTTGGCATATTAAAAAGCTTACTATGGCTTTTAAAATAAATGTAAGGCTCATCATGTGCCGTTGGAATAAATATTGCTTTTTCCTTTACTTCCTGAAGGCCTGCAACCGTAGGATAATATAGATATGTTACAAAAATAAACGCATCATATTCATTTTTGTGTTCCTTTATATACTGTATAAGGTCAGGCACATAGGGTCCCTGCTGCCTTACCCATATATCACACAGCCATTCAAAATTCAAGTGCAGCTTAGTAATCATGCGGGTAAGTATCTTCATCAGTAAATTCCTGCGTTCATGCTTTACCTCAAAGCGGCGTACCGTAACACCGTTAATAGTCTCCAAATCATCTATATAATAATTCGCCCATTTTTCGTATGATAAAGCCTTACTTGTAAAAACTTCCACCTGATAATCTTTAGCAAGTTTTTCAGCAATAAGTCTTGTATAATATTCAGAGCCCCCGTTTACCTCCAAGCCGTATCGTTGATTGACAAGTGCAATTTTCTTCATCGACAAAAATCTCCAATCCTTGCTTAATGTACCATTTGCATCCCTATTTGTCAACAATATCTCCTACCTATAGGGCAGTATCACAGCACCTGCTTCATAAGCTTTTCGGCAGCATTTTTCCATGTATACATATCCAGCACAGCTTCAGGCTCAGACACCTTTTCCTTAAGCAGCATGTCCAAATTATAATCATATCTCAAAGGGTCAATATAGTAAGCTGTATCCTTATATATTTCTGGAAGGCAGCTTGCATTTGACACTATTATTTTTGCCCCGACGCTTAGTGCCTCAAGCGGTGGTATACCAAAGCCTTCATAAAGTGAGGGTTGGATAAATGCCTTACATTCTGACATCAGAGCCTTTATTTGTTCATCCGTTATATAACCTGTATAAAAAACATTATCCGGTTTATTTGCCCCAAGTACCTTTATCTCATCCGAATAGGAATCCTCTCCTGAAATCACAAACTGATACCGGGGATTTTTTTCTGCTGTTTTGAGAATCCATCTGAAATTTTTATGCTTATATTTTGAACCTAATGCAAAGAAATATTCCTTTCTTTTTATCTGAGGCAAAGCATCGAAAATCTTTTCGTCCTTCTCTATTTTTTTCATATGCTCCCAGCCGGCACCTATGACGGTTATTCTGTCATCACCAACATTGTAATATTTTTGTATCTCTTTTTTAGCCGTTTCACTATCCGTTATGATTTTTCTGGATTTGATTTTGGCAGTGCGTTTTGCACGCAGCATATAAAATTTTCGGAACAGCCTATGATCCTTATATCCCTCAGGGTATGTCTCCAAGATACAGTCATATATGGCACACACATCACATCCCCATAAGGGAAGGGCCAGTGCCAAATCTATCCCGGTTCCTTTATTCTTTTTCACATAGGAAGGAAATACCCATTGCTGCCAAAATATTTTTTCGGCTTTAGATGATATTTTACCTTTTCTAACTATGGAAATATTTGAAAAACTATGCTTCCATTTACTATTTTCAGGTATCAGCAATTGTATGTCTATCTTTCTTGGATTTTTACTTAAATAATCATCCAAGGCACATAAAATCTCATGAGCAACACGATGAG
>CAZWNL010000012.1:59835-100977 GCA_964635615.1 uncultured Bacteroides sp. | reverse complement strand
GAGTTATAAAATAAAATTCCTCGGGATTGAAAGCAAGACAAATGCTCGCTTGATAGCCAAACATCGCACATAAAAACTCTGAAACATGCGGCGAACTCAATTTCCACTCGCCGTCATCAACGCTCGTATAAACGGATGGGTCGGGGAGATGCACGTCCGATTTTTTCACGGCAGCTTGGCAAACGCCTTGATTTTCATTGAAGAAAACTATGTAGTCGGATTGTAAAAGCGACTTGTAGCGGTTCGGCAATATCAGCTCGTCCTGCAAGCCGTGAAGCTCTTTTGATGCACCGTATTTGAGGAAAAAGCTTTCTAGCTCAAACGGCAAAGCACCAACCTCTGCTTTCACGTCGGCGATTTCCTTCTCAGAATAACCAACAGGCGACGATACTTTAAACAACTTTAATATCTCCTCGTATTTGTCCATAATAATTCCTCTTACATTTACTTATTCTTTTTGTCTGAAACATACTTAGGCAGGGTTGATCAATCTACCTCACATAATCTGATTGGTATCATATCCCAGAAATTTTCAATATCATTCCCTGCATTGATGTACTTACTACGTAGTTCTGCGAATTTCTCTACAGATTCAAGTGTTTCAAATAAACCATATTGATTTAATTTTATTCCATCGTTCTCAAAATCCTTTTCAAAAATGTCGCGATCATTGTCTAAATAAGAATATCCGACTACACCGATACAGTCATACCCATATATAATACCAATCTCTTTGTTATCCGGAACATCAAAATAGTTATATAGCGATTCTACCATTAAAATAGTTGTGTTCATTCCTATACTTCGACAATATTCATTATATCTTGAAACATAATCGAAATCAGGTGAGATTTCAAGCATATCATATGCCGTAAACCATCTATCATCACCTTCATCAACTAATTTTTCGGCATTTATATCATTTTCAATGTTTGTGAGTGGCCAAGGAGTATAAGAAAATTTTTGATAATTATTAATTATTGCTACAATATATCCTGTTTTAATTAGATTCATATTATCTCCTTTTTCAGTCTACAATGGGTATATGTGTCTATTATACTACTTTTGTATTTTTCACTCAACATTGCACTATTTGGAGTGAGTATATAAAGAAATCATAAAGTCCAATAGCGTCTAAAATATGTTATACTCAAAAAAATTTGAAATTGTCTATTGACTCTCACGGAACGTTATAGATTAAAGTAATTATATCAAGAACAGGAGGTCATCAGCTATGAGGACAGTAAAGGAAATATCGGATTTAACAGGTATCAGCGTACGCACACTTCACTACTATGATGAAATCGGATTGTTGAAGCCTACAGAGAAAAGTGAAGCGGGATACCGGCTTTATGACGATAAGGCATTGGAAACATTACAACAAATTTTGTTTTTCCGTGAATTTGATATTCCTCTGAAAGAAATCAAGGCTGTTATGGAAATTCCTGCTCTTGAAAGGAACCAGATTTTAGCAATGCAGCGGAAAATGTTGATAGCAAAAAAAGAGCGCATGGAGCGTCTGATTGCCAGCATTGATGACATTATGAAAGGAGAAAATAAAATGGATTTTGCAGTTTTCAGCAAAACAGAGATGGAAGAAATGTTCCAGACTATGCTTGAGCATATGCCGGAGAATATTAGAAATATTGCAATTAAAGAATTTGGAAGCATTGAACAGTGGAGAACGCATTACATGGAAGTCGTATCTTCAGAAAAAATGCAAAAAAACTATGCAAAGGTAGTGGAATGGTATGGTGGAAAAGACAAATTTTTATCCGTCGCCCAAAATCCCATTAGCAAAGAGGTTGCAGAAAGTTATAACAAACGGTTGGAAGATATTTTGCAAAAACTAATTGCGAAACAGGATTGTGCCGTAGATTCTTTTGAAGTAAAAGAGATTGTCGGACAATACGGCTTTATTATGAAACAGTTTTCACAGATAAAAGAGGAAAACGGACTTATGCGGGCACAGGCACAATATTACCGCAATGAAAAAATCAAGCCGATGATAGATGAAAAATATGGTAAAGGGGCTTCAGATTTCTTTGCACAGGCGATTGAAGCCTTTTATGGGGCGGGGTGTTCAACTTAATGTACCGCCTGATTGTCTCACGCTTGGAAGTATCACTCAAACAATGTACCACAGAATATTGCAGTCAAACTTAAGATTACAAAGTCAAGGCAGAAACATCCGCCTTGACTTTTTTAACATATTATTTGATTGTTTTTGTATAAACATTCCCCCTTATTTTTCATATAACCTTAAATCGTCTGTTATTTTTTGCCGACAGCTTAATATAATCATCCGTACTACAGAAATAAATGTCATGATAAGCATAAATACAAACGTGTGTAAGATGTAATCCCTTCCTCCCCTCAAAACGATATTTCTTGTGATTTCAGGCAGGTATTTTTTTTCAGCCCAAAATAACAGAAACGTTGAAATAATGGCGGCGGCTGCGCTTTTTACAAAGCAGGATACAAGATACGGAACTATTAAAACAAAATTGGAGTATCCGGCTGATTTGAATATTGCCATGTTTTTCATCCTTCTTATGAACCGCAGTTCATTTATGTATACGATGGAAAGAATATTAATGACAAGAATAAAAATCATGGCATACCGCATTCCAAGCTTTATTGTTGTGTTCCGGTCCCTGTCGTTCATATATTCCGATGTATAATCATCAAGCGCGTAATCGTATTTATAAGACATGGTCCTTAAAAACTCTCCCGCCTGCTTTTCTTTTCCGGGGGTTACATCGATTCTTATATGTACAACCGTATAATCAAACTTCTCTTTAAATAAGGTATCAGGTACAATAAATTCCACATTCATTTGGTAGCCCCAGTTCAGGAACCTGCTTCTTGCAAATATGTCAAGCTCCCCCGCATCAAATACCGAGACATCATTCCTTGAATCATACCTTACCTTTTGGGGAAGCCCCTCCAACATAACATCATTACCTATCATATAATTGTCTATTACGATTGCCCCGCCGGAGGCAGCAAATTCTTCATACGGCACGGTCTCGCTCAGTTCAACCTTTTTTTCATATGCCTGTTTGCTTACCCCGTAAATGCCACAGTACTTATATCCGTCCTCTATATAATCATTGTCAAGATATTCCTCCTTTATGTTTAAATCCTCCACCAGAAACGGACCTGATGTACTATATATGACATCATAATATTCCACATACGGAACCATCCGTTCAAAGCCGTCCATGCCGCTTGCATCTTCCGTCACCAGTGAAAACATAAATTCATGGGTTTCCCTTGTATTCATTATGTACTTATTGTATTTTTCAACCTGAAGCGAAAGGATAAATATCATTGCCATCATCAGAAGTGCCATATATTCCGATGCTTTTTCACCAAAACGGTTATCACGGAAATAGTATTTCAGAACAAGGACCTTCCTGAAATATTTATCCTTCCTTGGGTCATACCTGCCTGACTTATTTCTGTTATGTAGCACATCCGGTGACATCATGCTTTTTTCGATTGCAGGCAGCGCTCCGATGATAAATGCCAGCATGCAGATGAAAAGCACGGTAATATACGATTTCCCGGTAAAATATGGCTTAAAATTATCCAGCTTTACAATACGCGCATTTTGTATTGCCCGAAATATTAAAATGGTAAACTGCCTTCCCATAAGTATGCCTATGGTATATCCGCATACGATAAAAAACAGACACTCCCACAGATACGATGAGACCGTGTATGATTTTGAAAAACCTAGGGACGTAAGAATATCCTGCTGGTTTTCCCGTCCGTTAAAGTACGCCAGAAATGTGTGTATGCACAGCATCATGGATGTTAAAAAAAGGATTATTGCCATGGCCTTCAGGAGATACCCCATGTTGGCATCATCAATTCCACCCTCTTTCTGTACCTCAAGCATGTTCAGGTCATAGTTCGTTATAATGGTGCATCCCTGCCGGAACCCTTCATCCTTGTCCCCGTTAAAAAAACTGCATTCCCTCAGCTTATGAAATGACATTATATTCTGCAGGGCAGACTCATATGCCCCGCTGTCATTCATGTGCAGGTATACGTTATAGCTTAAAGCCTCCGAGTCCGTAATGCCTATGGCGGGCATCCAGCTTCTGTTATAGGTGGAATAATCAAAGTCATCCAGTATGCCGGTAATTGTGTAATTATTTCCGTTTAAATTAATCGTGTCCCCAACGTTATATTCTGCTATTATAAATTTATCCTCATAGAGTGCCGTTGCGGATATTGCAACTTCCCCCTGTTCCTGGGGCATTCTTCCCTCATAAATGTCATAGTTGTTCATCTCAATTGCATTGGCATCACAGGTTACCAGATTAAGCATCTCACCAGACGCCCATATGTTTCCTTCAATGCCTATCTGTGCTTTATCACTGTAATTTTTCACAATCCAGTCTCTTGTATCCGCATCAACCTCATGCAGAACTATGTTATATTTCCCATAGGCATCGTATGCATCCAGCGTCCGCATATGCTGATAGGATTCATATGTATTAAATGCAACAAATATAAGCATAACCGACAAAGACAGGCAGAAAACCGCAGCCAGGGTTTTCTTTATGTTTCCGGCTATGTTTCTGACTATAAGCTTACCTTTCATCAGCATCCCCCTCCACATGTCCATCCTTAAGACGTATATTGACATCAGCCTGTCTGCTTATGTCCTCGTCATGGGTCGCCATTATAAGCGTCATGTTATACGTTTTTGCCATGTCCATCATAAGTCGTACAACATTTTCCGAATTTTCAGTGTCAAGATTTCCCGTAGGCTCATCTGCCAGCAGTATTTCCGGCCGGTTAATCATGGCCCGGGCAATTGCCACCCGCTGCTGCTGTCCGCCGGATAACTGATTGGGATATTTTTTCATTATGTCCTGTATGTCAAGCCGCTCTAATATTTCCTCAAAATATTCCTTTTCATATTTTTTTGAAAATTCATTTGCCATCAGTATATTGTCCCGGCAGTTTAATACGGGAATCAGCTGGAAAAACTGAAAAACAATCCCGATTTTATTACGTCTGTAATTTAATATTTCTTTTCTTTTAAATTTGAAAATATCTTTCTCATCAATCAGTATGCTTCCTGAATCAGGGATATCAATCATTCCAAGCATGTTAAGCAGCGTGGTTTTCCCACTGCCGCTTTTTCCTGTTACTGCAACAAATCTGCCCTCAGGAATATCCACGGAAAGCTTGTCTAATGCAACACATTTTGTTTCGCCGTTACCATAAGTTTTCTTTAGATTTTTTACTTGAATCACTTATCCTTCCTCCTTAAACATTTATCAGCATACTGTATTTAAAAAAGCACTAATGGGCAATACACCCATTCTTACATACTTGGAAATATTATGTCAGAAATTTTTTTAAGATAAAATAAATTGAATATTTAAGATTTTATTAAGATGGAGCCTTTTAAATTGCCAGCTGACAAAGATTACTTTATAATAAGAGGAAACCCGATCGATAATAGGAGATTCAAGCAATGAAAAGAATATATGATGCATATTATTCAAATAAAATATGGTTTTATTTATTATTATGTATATATTCAGAAGTGATTTTCGCATTTTGTATCGGATTCTTCTTCAGTGTGTTACATGCAACAGTCCGTCCGGTTAGCCCCGAGTGGGTTACGAATTTATCACCATTAGGATGTGTTATATTTATAAGTATAATCACTGTCGGAATAATTTTGTTAATAATACCTCCGATTTGGTTAACTGTAAAGGCAGTAAGGGACAGGATAAAGGTAGCACAGATATTTGTAATATGGGTATGTGAAGTTGCTACGTGTACCTTGGCATTTGTTCTGGTTTTAAATGGCTGGAGTTTAGTCGGCAGGCTTTCAGAATTATTGGTTGATTTTTTTGATAATAAATTTGATATATTTATAACTTCTTTTGTTCCTCTTATGTAAGGTTTCAAAATGACAGCTTATTTTGCTTAGCTTCAATAATTTCAAGCATTTTCTTGGCGTTTTGCTCCTGATTTGGAAACTTTGCCACTTCCTTAGACACAAACTGAAATTTTACCGTATGCTTTTTGCCGTCGTCAAAAACCATGGTAATTATTTTCTGTCCCAAAATCATAGGTTTGATTTTTATCTGAACAATATCCTTCATATTATAGGCGGTATTCTCGTCAGCTATAAGTCCGTGTTTGCAGAAGACAAATCTCCCCATATCGGTTATACCCGCATAACCCGTTACCATATTCCAATGGCTCGTTAAAAAGCCTGTTGCTTTGAAATAACAGAAAATAGCTGTTTCCAAACGTTCACCACCCATAAGAAGCTCGCCCAGCATGGTATTCATTTCTTCGTCAGTATATTTCTTTTTAAAATTGCTCATTTTTCTTCCTCCAATTATTTTGCAAAAATATTTTTCACATCATTAAAAGTAATAAATATTATCCATTTTAAACTCCACCGTGATATGTTAGTCTGCATGAGACTTGGACAATAAACAGACCGTCTCCACATGTCCACTCTGACAAAAGGCATCAAATACCGCCACCTTCATCGGCTTATAACCCACTTCCGAAAGTATTTTCACATCCCTTGCAAGAGTTGCAGGGTCACAGCTTACATATACGAGTCGGTCAGGCGACATGGACACGATAGTATCTAAAAGAACAGCGTCACAGCCCTTTCTCGGTGGGTCAACCACAACAACGTCAGGATGAGAACCGGACTGCTCATAAAATCTCGGCACAACCTCCTCAGCTTTTCCACAGAAAAATTCAACATTTTTTATATAATTTATCCTTGCGTTTTCTTTTGCATCACAGATAGCAGCCGAAACAATTTCCACACCATAAACTTTCTTTGCCTTTTTTGCAAGGGAAAGTGATATGGTTCCGATTCCGCAGTACATATCCCACACGGTTTCATCGCCTTTAAGATTGGCATACTCAATTGCCTTGTCATATATTGCCTTTGTCTGAACAGGGTTTACCTGATAAAAGGAAAGGGGCGAAATCCTGAATAAAATATCGTCGATATAATCCTCAATATAGTCCCTTCCATAAAGTGTTATACATTTGTCGCCTAAAATTTTGTTGGTCTTTTCTTTGTTGACATTGGTACATACACTTGTAAGCTTGACTTTATTCTCGTGAGTTTCATTGTACTCCCCAGCGGCTTCACAAACAGCATTCACAAATGACTTCTCGTATTCATCCGGCATATTATCTCCATTTATTACAAGACATACCATAAGCTCGCCTGTTGCAAAGCCAACCCTTGTCAATATATGGCGCACAAGACCAGTGTGATTTTCTTCGTTGTATACTATCTCAACCCTTCCATCTGCATTCTCCAGCCATTTTCTCACATGCTTTATAATATAATCATTTACCTCATGTCCTATATAGCATTTTTTAAGATTTATTATGGAATGGGTTCTGCCTGCATAAAAGCCTATGACAATATTTCCGTCTCTGTCTCGCCCTACAGGAAGCTGCATTTTGTTCCTGTAAAAATATGGAGCTTCCATCCCACAGACAGGCTCCATAATCGTTCCTGCATCACTGATGCCCCCTATCCTTTCAAGACAGGACTTAACCTTGTTCCACTTGTATTCGAGCTGTTTTTCATAGGACATGTGCATAAGGCTGCACCCACCGCAGCTTCTCGCCTTGCCACAGACAGCTTCCGTTCTGTATGGCGACGGCTCCATAAGTTCCTCAAGTCTTCCGTATGCATATGTCTTTTTTGCCTTTACAATACGGATGCGCGCCCTATCTCCTATAACGGTGTCCTTAACAAAAACCGCAAAGCTATGTCCGTTCTGACGGTCAAGCACATGACCGATTCCCTCGCCGTCATTTCCAATATCATCAATTGTTATTTCGTAAATATCATTTTTTATCATCGATTCTACTCATCCGTCACTCTCACATTTGCTTCAAATATCTTATTGTATCCAAGCCATCCGCTCTTATCTTTGTTTGTCTGAAGCACCTCAATAAATGCCTCCAGCTTTGCGTCCATATTGTCAACAAATGAAAGTGCAAGTGCCTCAATAATCTCAGGCTTTTTCGGTGAACCGTATTCAAGCTCGCCCTGATGTGCAAGTATGCAGTGCTTAAGCTCTCCTGCAAGAGCTTCCGGAAATCCCGGTATCTCCTTAATTTTATCGCCTGCCATAATTGCACCTAAAACAATATGACCTATAAGCTGTCCTTCGTCCGTATAATCATTTTCAGGAAACGGCGAAATCTCCTCCAGCTTTCCTATGTCATGAAGAAGTGCTGCCGTCACAAGCAAATCCCTGTTTAAGACCGTATAATGCTCCGACAAAAAAACACATATTTTTGCAACGGATAATGAATGCTCCAAAAGACCTCCCACAAAGCCGTGATGAATTGTCTTTGCCGCAGAATGCTTTTTAAATTTTTCAGCAAGCTCCTTATCTTCCACAAAAAACATGTAAAGCAGTTTCTTAAGATGAGGCTCCGTTACACTGTCAACAATTTTAAGCAGCTCACTGTACATTTCCTCAATATTTTTACTTGTACACGGCATATAATCGGCAGGGTCATATTCGCCCTCGTCAGCCACACGCACCCGCTTTACATTTAATTGCAGCGCACCATTAAAGGTTGTAACCTGCGCCTCAACCTTTATGTAGTCCATTACCTCAAAATGGGAAATGCCGTTATTAAGCTCCCATATTTTTGCATCAACCATTCCCGTCTGATCCTGCAATTTAAGGGAAAAATAGCTTTTTCCAGCCTTAGTTTTTAAATCCTGTTTTAATTTGCAAAGATATACCTCAGATATCATATCTCCATCACGAAGCTCATTAATATAATTCATTTCTTTTCTCCAACTTTCTAAAACTTTACATATTAAAAAAATACCATTATATTTCCATTAACGCAAGTTATTTCAAATGAAATCACTTATAAACTTTTACTTTATATTTTCATTAATATACTATAAAATGTATATATAGAACAAAGTGCCTTTAAAGGAAATTATAACATGAATAAACGAAGCTTACGAATACTTGAATATAACAAAATACTTTCCATGCTCACGGAGCATGCAGCCTCGCCTATGGCAAAAAGGCGCTGCGACCGAATGAAGCCTAGGAAGGATATAGATACCATAAGAGCCCTACAGGCAGAAACAAGGGATGCCCTGCGCAGACTGCAAATGCACGGTAGCATATCATTTACTGGTCTTTGTGATATTGGCTCCTCCATAAAACGACTTGAAGTGAATGGTTTGCTTACAGCAAAGGAGCTTCTTGACGTTGCCGCTGTCCTTTCCGTAGCAGAAAATGTAAAAAAATATGGTGACGGCTCAGACCTTACCGCTGCACTAACCTCTAAGAACAAGGGAACCTCCCACGACAATGACGGTAGTGTATCTGCATCTGCTGATACAGGCGAGAAAAAGCTTTTTGACAGCCTTACGGAAAAATTCGACCAGCTTATCATACTCAGCCACATATCGTCAGAGATAAAAAGATGCATACTTTCCGAAAATGAATTTGCCGACGATGCATCACCTGCCTTGAAAAAAATCAGACGGGACATACGTCTTACAAACGACAGGCTTCACCAGCAGCTTTCAAAGCTTATAAAGGATGATGCCACAAGGGACATGCTTCAGGACAGTCTTATAACAATGCGAAACGGAAGATATTGCATTCCTGTCAGGCAGGAACATCGGGCACATTTCCCGGGTATGATTCATGACAGGTCACAGACAGGCTCTACACTTTTTATAGAGCCTATGTCGATTGTCAATCTGAACAACGAAATAAAGGAGCTTGAGGGAGCAGAGCTTGTCGAAATAGAAAATATACTTGAAAGTCTAAGCACTATGGCAGCGTCTGCTGTAAGCGACATTGCCTTTGACACGGACATACTTACTGAGCTGGACTTTATATTTGCAAGGGCAAAGCTTGCCAAAACCATGAATGCCGTGGAGCCAATATTCAACACAGACGGAATTATCCACATAAAGAGCGGCAGACATCCCCTTTTGGAAAAGCATACGGTTGTGCCGGTTGATATAAAACTCGGAGATGATTTTACCCTTTTGATTGTGACAGGTCCAAACACAGGCGGAAAAACCGTATCACTTAAAACACTTGGTTTATTTACGCTTATGGGGCAGGCAGGGCTTCATATACCTGCGCTGGATGGCTCAACACTTGCCGTATTTGACGATGTTTTTGCAGATATAGGTGATGAGCAGAGCATTGAGCAGAGCCTGTCAACATTTTCCTCACATATGAGCAATATTATTTATATAGTCAACCACTCAACGCCTGATTCTCTCTGCCTTTTTGATGAGCTGGGCGGCGGAACGGATCCTGTGGAGGGCGCAGCTCTTGCAATTGCAATTTTAAATCATCTTAAAAATATGGGAGCAAGATGCATGGCTACGACACATTACAGTGAGCTTAAAACCTTTGCGCTCTCAACCGATGGTGTGGAAAATGCATCCTGTGAATTTGACGTGGCGACCCTGATGCCTACATATAAGCTTATGATAGGCGTTCCCGGTAAATCAAACGCATTTGCAATATCAAAAAAGCTGGGACTTTCTGACAATATAATTGAAGCCGCAAAAATGACGCTTGACAGTGATGCAATTGATATGGAAACTTTAATTTCGGAGCTTGAAAAGGACAAAATAGCAATTTCCAATGACAAGGAGCAAATTGAAAAGTACAAAAAGGAAATTGAGGATTTAAAGCTAAGCCTTCAAACAAAAGAGGAAGCCTTGGAGACAAAAAAATCAGAAATTCTTGAGAAGGCACGTTCCGAGGCAAGAGACATAATCGACGAGGCAAAGGAAATTGCAGATAAAACAATAAGCGATTATAATAAATGGAGAAGCAATCCTGAAAAAGCAGACATGCAATCAATGGAAAATGCAAGGAGCAGTCTCCGCAGCAAGCTGAAAGACTATAATAAAAACAGTGAAACACCAAAGCAGACAGGCGGACATAAGCCAAAGGATTTTCATATAGGTGACATTGTTCACGTTTTAAGCATGGGTGCGAAGGGTACAATAAGCGAACTGCCTGACCAAAAAGGAAATGTTACCGTACAGATGGGCATTTTAAGATCCCGCATTCACATAAGCGACCTTCTGATAGTGAACGAGCCGACCTTTACTACTGATGCAACGGGATATAAAAATAAAAAACCTGCGCTCGGCGGCAAAAATCACAGCACGGGACACACCTCCATAAACAAAGCCATGACATTTTCACCTGAGCTTAATGTCATGGGCATGACGGTTGACGAAGCTATAATGGAGATAGATAAATTTCTTGACGACGCATGTCTTACACATATTGAAAAGGTAACTATTATACACGGAAAAGGTACGGGTGCCCTAAGAGCCGGCATACATCAGTATCTGAAAAGGCTTAAATTCGTAAAATCCTTCCGTGCAGGCGAGTTCGGGGAGGGCGAACACGGCGTAACCATTGTTGAGTTGTAAAATTTATTGATAGGTGTGCTAAGTTGTACAATATAGACAATATCACAAGCAAGGCATTGGGGAGCCGTCGGTACTTAGGTGCCGTATTTTGGCACCTTATGTACCGTTACGAGCGACGCATAGCAAAAGCGTGCCTTGCGGTGATTTGTCTATATTGTACAACGGATAACTGCAAAATTAAATTTTACATATATCCAATAATTAACAAAACGGAGGTTTTTATGGACAAACAAAGAATACTCATTGTTGATGATGATGAAAATATTGCGGAGCTTATATCTCTTTACCTTGTAAAGGAATGCTTTTCCACGGAGATAGCCTATACGGGGAGAGAAGCACTTATGCTTGAGAAAACCTACAATCCCCATCTTATACTTTTAGACCTTATGCTGCCTGACATAGACGGCTATGAGGTCTGCACCGAGATACGAAAAACAAAGCAGACTCCTATCATTATGCTCTCGGCAAAGGGTGAGGTTTTTGACAAGGTTCTTGGGCTTAAAATCGGTGCTGACGATTACATGATCAAGCCATTTGATTCAAATGAGCTTGTTGCAAGAGTAAAGGCAGTGCTCCGCCGTACATTTATTGCCCCTGAGAAGGCAAACCCTGTCATTGAGACTGACCATCAGGGAGATTATGTTGAATACGAGGACCTTCTCATAAACATTACAAATTATACCGTCATTTTTGAGGGACATCAGATTGAAATGCCACCTAAGGAATTAGAGCTGTTATATTTTTTGGCAAAGAAACCAAATCAGGTTTTTACAAGAGACCAGCTTTTGGACAGACTTTGGGGATATGAATATATCGGTGACTCCCGTACTGTTGACGTTCACATTAAAAGACTGAGAGAGAAATTAAACGATACCCACAACTGGTCCATAAGTACGGTTTGGGGCAAGGGATACAAGTTCGAGGTGAGATAAAATGAAACATTCACTATTTGACAGAATATTTCTGGGTTTTCTTATAGTTTTTATAGCCGCCTTCACACTGCTTATGTTTTATTCAACATACACGACAAAGAAAGCATTGGTGGCAGAAAAATCAGAGGTGCTTACAAACGAGGCATATCTTATAGGAGAACAGACTGTAACAAATTATATTCTTGGTCTATATACATTGGAAAATATGCAGAACAACCTGCAGTACTACAGTGACAGATTAGACGCAAGTATATGGATTGCAGATGAAAAGGGCATAATAATAGCCTCAGCCAGCACAGACGTAAATCTCGAGGTTCCCACGAATATATTTCTTGTTGATCAGGATTTTGACATGACAACCAGTCAGACATTTACAGGTGATTATTACGGTCTGTTTAAGGAGGAGGTTATTACCGTAACAATGCCTATAGAGTCCTCGGGAAATACAAGCGGAATGATATTTATACACTCTACCGTTTCCCAAATCAACAGCGTTCAGACAGATTTATTTCAGGCTATATATGTCCCGTTTCTTGTTGTTGTCATAATAGCTTTTATTCTGCTTGCGCTCATATCCGGAAAAATCATGAGTCCTATTAAAAAGATAAACTCTGTTGCCGAGGAGTACTCCACAGGTAACTTTGAAACAAAAATGGACATTAAATCCAACGACGAAATCGGACAGCTTGCATCAACTCTTGAATATATGGCATCTGAGCTTTCCAAGCTTGACGAATACAGACGTGAATTTATATCAAATATATCCCACGATTTCCGGTCACCGCTTACTTCCATAAAGGGCTATATTGAAGCAATACAGGATGGAACAATCCCACCTGAAAAACAGGAAAAATATCTTGACATAGTTTTAAAGGAGACACATCGTCTTACAAGACTTACAAGCAGTCTGCTTGAATTAAACAATTACGATTCCTATGGTCTTTGGCTTATTACCAAGGATTTTGACATTATTGATTTAATTAAAACCGCCATGAATACATTTGAGGGAAAATGTACTGAAAAGAGCATTTCGCTCATACTAAACAATCACTGCGAAAATACTTATGTAAATGCAGATAAAACAAAAATACAGCAGGTTATATACAACCTGGTGGATAATGCCATAAAATTTACTCCTTCGGGAAAAAATATTTACATTAACCTTGAAGAAAGAAGAGACAAAATTTTTGTCTCGGTTAAGGATGAAGGCTGCGGTATTCCTGCCGACTCACTGAACAAGGTTTGGGTTCGTTTTTACAAGGCAGATGTCTCCCGTGGACGTGACAAGCAGGGAACAGGACTTGGACTTGCCATTACCCGTGAAATAATAAAAGCTCACAACGAAAATATAAATGTTGTGAGCACAGAAGGTGTAGGAAGTGAATTTACTTTTTCCCTTACAAAGGTAGCGCCTGAAAACTACAAGCCGGGAGAAACCGCAAACCTCACAAGCTACGATATACCATAGAGTCCGCCGCACTAAGATGTGTGTTCCTGTGATGGGCTTATACTGGGATATACAAACAAAACCGTTTGAGGACGTCGGTACTTAAATTACCCGTCTGACATGGCTGTATAGTAACTGAAAACCCGCTTTCGCTCGATTCGGACGTAACGGTACTAAAAATTGCCGGTCTAAGATACTCCATAAAAAATATCTTGAACCGGCAATTTAAGTACCGACGTCCTCAGACGGTTTTCAGTTACTATACAGCCATGTCAGACGGGCAATTTTTAGTACCGTTACGTCCGAATCGAGCGAAAGCGGGTTTGGGGTGTATATCCCGGTATCGCCCATCACAGGAACACGCACCGTAGTATGACAGGCTCTCTATTATTTTTCTGGCTGCTGTGATACTTCTATCCCAAGCTCTTCAAGCTGCTTTGCATCCACTACATTCGGAGCCTCACTCATAAGGCATGACGCATCCTTAATCTTAGGGAATGCAATAACGTCACGTATGGAATCTTCCTTTGCCATAAGCATAATAAGACGGTCAAGTCCGTAGGCAAGTCCTGCATGAGGTGGAACACCGTACTTAAATGCATTTAACAGGAAGCCAAACTGCTCATAGGCAGCATCCATTGTAAAGCCAAGAGCCTCAAACATTTTCTCCTGTATGTCATTTTGGTGGATACGCACGCTTCCACCGCCTATCTCTGTTCCGTTTAACACTATGTCATATGCCTTTGCACGAACCCTGCCTGGGTCGCTGTCAATGTACGGAAGGTCCTCCTCCATTGGCATTGTAAACGGATGATGCATAGCCTGATATCGGTTTAAATCCTCGTTCCACTCAAGAAGCGGAAATTCAGTTATCCATACAAATTTATACTCGTTCTTATCCAACATTCCGAGATTTTCAGCTATCTCAAGGCGAAGGGCACCGAGAACGTCATAGACAAGCTTTGTCCTGTCCGCCGCAAAGAGAAGTAAATCGCCATTCTCTCCCTGCATTCTCTCTATAATTGCGTTCATCTCCTCGTCCTTCATAAACTTTGCAAAGGAGGATTTAATTGTTCCGTCCTCACCAATGGCAATATATGCAAGTCCCTTGGCACCATAGCCCTTCACAAAATCAACGAGTGCATCAATCTTCTTTCTAGGCATGCCACCCTGTCCTTTGGCATTTATGCCTCTTACGCTTCCTCCTGCATCTATTGCTCCCTTAAATACCACAAACTCACAGTCCTTAACCACATCCGTTATGTCCGTAAGCTCCATTCCAAATCTAAGATCAGGCTTGTCCGAGCCAAAACGCTCCATTGCCTCCTTATAAGTCATACGCTGTATTGGAAGGGGTATGTCAACATTTATTGTATCCTTGAAAAGCTTTGCAAGAAGTCTCTCATTTACATCTATAACGTCATCCACATCAACAAACGAAAGCTCCATGTCTATCTGGGTAAATTCCGGTTGTCTGTCCGCACGCAAGTCCTCGTCACGGTAGCATCTGGCTATCTGAAAATATCTGTCGTAGCCTGAGCACATAAGAAGCTGCTTATAAATCTGTGGTGACTGTGGAAGGGCATAAAAACTTCCCGGGTGAACACGGCTTGGCACAAGATAATCCCTTGCGCCTTCAGGGGTTGACTTACAAAGTGTAGGCGTCTCTATCTCTATAAAGCCTTCCTCCGCAAGAAATGCTCTTGTAAGAGTCGTAACCTTGCTCCTCATAATAAGGTTTTTCTGCAAATCAGGACGCCTTAAATCAAGATACCTGTATTTAAGCCTAAGCTCCTCCTTCGTCTTGCTGTTTTCCTCTATTGGGAAAGGAGGTGTTTCTGCCTCAGACAGTATTCTGATATCGGAGGCAACTATTTCTATATCACCCGTTACTATATTTTCATTTACAGCGCCTGCACGTTTTGTAACCTTACCCGTAACGGCAATTACAAATTCACTTCTGAGCTTTTCCGCCTTTCCATAGCCTTCTGCCCCTACGTTTGCCTCCTCAAAAATAATCTGTAGTATCCCGCTTCTATCCCTAAGGTCAACAAATATAATGCCGCCCTTGTTTCTGCTTTTCTGTACCCATCCCATAACGGTTACTTCATTTCCAATCATGGAATTATTTACTTCTGTACATCTGTGACTTCTTGAAAGTCCTTTCATGGATTCTGCCATTTTATTGCTCCTCCCTACTAAAAAATTCAACAATATTGTCGTAGCCCTCTGCCGCAAGCTGTTCCTTTTGAAACTTCTTGTTTTTCTTCATAATGACTACATTTATCTGTTCTCCTGCTTCCCTTGCAGTCTTTGCCTTTTCAAGTATGTCCGCAAGCTTGTCCTGCGGCATGTTTTTCTCAATGAGATATGCCGTCCTTCCTGCTTTATGCGGTACCTTAAACTCTCTCTCCAAAAGAAGCATTATAATACGCTCAAAACCAATGGAAAATCCACATGCGGGCGTAGCATTTCCCGTAAACCGTCCTATCATCTCATCATATCGTCCGCCGCCGCCTACTGAGCCTCCGAATTCGTCCATTGAAATCTCAAATATCGGTCCCGTATAATATGACATTCCCCTTACAAGAGTAGGGTCAAAGGACATTTTAAAATTTGCCGTCTTTGTCTTATCCACGCTCGTAATGATTGTCTCAAGATTATCGGCAATCTCACTGTCAAGCACATCCTTTAGCGTTTCCTTTAAGAATTTTACGCCTTCTATATCATTTGTTACCTTATCAAATAAATCAAGATATGTGTCAACCGCCGATTTGTCGTAACCCTCCTGGTTAAGCTCCTCCCGTACACCGTCCATGCCTATCTTGTCCATTTTGTCAAGTATGATAAACACGGTGTCGTAGTCATCTTCCGAAAATCCGCTATAGGCTGCCATTGCCTTTAAAATACGGCGGTCATTTATTCTTATTGTAAAATTTTTAAAATCAAGCCTTCCAAGCAATGTTGTCGTTGCAAGTATAAGCTCTATTTCCGCAATTATGTTAGGCTCGCCAAGTATGTCTATGTCACACTGCATAAACTGTCTGTAACGCCCACGCTGTGGTCTGTCTGCCCTCCATACATTTCCCATCTGCAAAGCCTTAAAGGGACTTGGAAGGTCATTTGCATTATTTGAATAATATCTTGAAAGAGGCACCGTAAGGTCGTATCTAAGCCCTCCGTCCACAAGGTCATCTGTCTCCTTCGCCTCATCAAGTTTAAGCTTTTCCCCTCTTTTTAAAATCTTGAAAATAAGCTTTTCGTTTTCTCCTCCCTGCTTACTGCTCAAATTTTCTATATGCTCAACGCAAGGGGTTTCCACTGAACAAAAACCAAAGGACTTATAGGTTTCCTTTATAAGTCCTATACAGTAATCCCTTATTTCCATCTCCCTTGGAAGTATGTCCTTCATGCCTGTTACAGGCTTTTTCTTCATTGCCATTTATATATCCTCCCTCAAAAAGCTTCTTTTTCGCTCAAGCATCTCCTCAAGTCTTTCCATGTAGTCATCAACCGACTTACAGTTTTCCACTCTCTCAACTCTGTTTTCCTTATGAAATGTAAGCTTTGTGGACGCCCCTGCCCCCACCGAAATAATATCCGTTAGCTCCTCCATAATAAGAATGTTGTAAAGGCACTCGCAGCCTTCCTTTGCATAACCCACGTTTTCAAGGTTGCCCCCTATGTTTTTCTGCCTGTACAGATAGTAGGGCTCCATGCCTGCTTCACAGGCAACCGAACACACTAAGTCGAGCATCCTGTCTGTGTCATGGTGTATGCTGTCGCCAAACTCACTCATCTGCTCGTTTAATCTTGCCGCCCTTTTTATGGCAAGGGAGTGTACGGTAATGCTTTCAGGTGCAAGCTTCTTTATTCTTCCTAACGTATATTCCATACTGTCTAAGTTTTCATTTGGAAGTCCTGCAATTATATCCATGTTTATATTGTCAAATCCGCACTTTCTTGCAAGGAAAAATGCTTCCTCAGCCTGTGCGGACGTGTGCGCCCTGCCTATTAGTTTTAAGGTTTTATTATTCATGGTCTGCGGATTTATGCTTATTCGTGTAACACCATGCTTTTTCAGGACAACAAGCTTTTCCTCCGAAATGCTGTCAGGACGCCCTGCCTCAACAGTATATTCCTTAAGATGTGACAGGTCAAATGTATTTTCAATATGTAAAAGAAGCTCGTCCATAAGTTCATGGCTTATGGAGGTAGGCGTACCTCCGCCAATGTAAACGGACACAAGCCTTCTTTCGTCTCCGAGCATTTTTTTTACGGTACTTATTTCCTCTTTCAGCCTTTCGATATAAACCGAAGCCTTATCCCTATATGCTTCTATGGGATATGAGGTAAATGAACAGTAAAGACACCTGCTTGGACAAAACGGTATTCCCACATACAGGCAATAATCCCTCTCCAGATCAAAGTCCTTCGTAAGTATAAGCTCCCTTCCCGCTACCTTTGTCGCAAGCTCTGCCTTACGCTGTGACACATCATATATGTCCATGTAATACTTTACCGCCGCCTCATAGTCTTTACCATCCAGCAGCTGCTTCATTGCTATTTTTGTAGGTCTTACTCCCGTAAGGTCACCCCACGGAAGTTTTCTGTCCGTATACTCTGACAATATATGATAGGCAGCAAGCTTAAGCTTATTTCTAAAGCCTTCCCTGTCCCTGTAATCACCGTCAATTTTTTTATGAATGCCTTTATCAGGCATATGATTTAATTTTAATGTTGTACATATATCCTCATAACATGCCTCAAAAACAAATTCTGTGTCCTCTGCCTTTTTCTCCAAATCGGCATTTTTTAATTCAACCTGCTCCTTGGAGCATTCTGCTATTTTTACTCCCGGAAAAAACGCCATTATCATGGCACGCAGGTCATTGTTGTAGTCCTGTTTATTCTGAATAAGACATATCATGGTAAACTCCTATTCCCTTTAAAAAAACGGATTTGTCTCCTTTTCCCTCTTGATTGTGGTTCTGCCGCCATGTCCTGAATATACCGTGACATTTTCAGGCAGCGTAAGCAGCTTCTCCTTTATATTTTCCACAAGCGCCCTGCCGTCTCCTGTAGGAAAATCAGAGCGTCCTATGCTTCCCTCAAATAATGTGTCACCCGAAAAAACCATTTCTTCCTTTTCAAAGTAATAGCAAGTTCCACCCTTTGTATGTCCGGGTACGTGAAAACATTTTATCTTAGTGCCGAGTAGCTCAATTACATCGCCGTCCTCCACATATTTATCCGCCTTAAGACTTACAGCACTTCCAAACATGGCAGACAAATTAAGATTAGGGTCAGCAAGAAGCCCCTCCTCATCCTTGCCTGCATAAACAGGTATATCAGGGAACTCCTTTTTAATCCCAGGAAGTGCGCCTATATGGTCAGCATGTCCATGTGTAAGCAAAACTGCAACAGGCTTCAGGTTTTGATTCTTATACATATTTATAAGAAAATCCGGTCTGTCCGCAGGGTCAACTATAACAGCCTCCCTTGTGTCGGAATTTGCTATTGTGTAACAGTTCGTTGCAAATGAGCTTAGCATATTTGTTATGACAATAATATTACTCAATTGATATACCTCCTAATATTAACTACTCGTTCTTTCTATATCAATTACTCCCTCAATGTTTCTTATTTTTGATATAAGCTTTGTAAGCTGCTCCTTTGAGCGTATTTCAAATTTAACAGAAACGGTAGCCTTTCCCTGCTTGCTTGTCCTTACATTCATACCTGTAAGATTTATATTTTCCTCGTTAAATATTTTGGAAAGCTCAAATACAAGCCCGGTGCTCTCTGATGCATAAATTATAATCTCCGTACTGTACAGATTTGTTTCCTGTACAGGACCCTCCGCCCAGTCAGCCTCTATAAGCCGTTCACGGTCGAATTCATCCATACAGAGCACGTTTATACAGTCCGTACGGTGTATGGACACACCTCGTCCTCTTGTTATATATCCTACAATTTCATCTCCCGGAACAGGTGCGCAGCATTTGGAAAATCTTACCGCCACATCATCGATTCCTTTTACGATAATACCTCCCTTTGGCAGGCCACTGCCCCTGCCCGGTGTATTTATCTTATCAACAATCTGTTCCTCGGTTACATTGCCCTCAATCTCCTTGTTATGCTCCTCGATGAGCCTGTTTACAACCTGTCCTTCTTTTATTCCGCCATGTCCCACAGAAGCAAGAAGTGCATCCCAATTCGTAAAGTTATACTTTTTAAGCACACTTTCCATATAGACAGGCTTTAAAAGATATGAAAGCTCTATACCCTTTGACTTACAGTAGGATGCAATTGATTCCTTACCCTTTTGTATGTTATCAACTTTATTTTCAAGCCTGAACCACTGGTTAATTTTCGTTTTAGCCTGTGAACTTTTTACTATGGAAAGCCAGTCACGGCTTGGTCCCTTGCTGTTTTGCGATGTAATAATCTCTACCCGGTCACCATTATGAAGTTCTGTCTCAATAGGAACCTGACGACCGTTCACACGGGCACCGATAAGCTTATTTCCCACGGCAGTATGAATACTGTAAGCAAAATCAATCGGTGTAGAGCCCTTAGGCAGGTTCTTTACATCACCTGCCGGAGTAAAGCAGTAAACCTGATCCGAGAACAAGTCAAGATCCGTCTTTACAAAGCTCATAAACTCCTTGTTATCTATTGTATCCGTCTGCCACTCAAGTATCTGTCTGAGCCAGCTAAGCTTCTCCTCCTCGCTCTGCTGCTGTCCCGAACTACCCTCCTTGTATTTCCAATGGGCAGCAATACCATACTCGGCAGTCTTGTGCATTTCATATGTCCTTATCTGAATTTCAAAGGGTTTTCCACCTGGTCCAATCAGTGTGGTATGAAGCGACTGATACATGTTTTGCTTCGGCATGGCAATATAATCCTTAAATCTTCCCGGAATCGGCTTATACTTTTCATGAATTATTCCAAGGGCCGCATAACAGTCACGCACTGTATCAACTTTTATACGAATAGCATATATATCATAAATCTGATCCAATGCTTTGTTTTGTGTAATCATTTTTTTATAGACGCTGAAAAGGTGCTTTACTCTACCATCAACCTCACACTCTATATCAGCTTCCTTCATGTATTTGCAGACCTCACTTATAATGCCATTTATAAAATCCTCTCCCGAGGAAAGCCTTGATTTCACCTCATCATCCAGTGATTTATATACATCAGCATAAAGATAGCTCATGGATAAATCATCAAGCTCGACCTTTATCTTTGATATACCAAGCCTGTGAGCAATAGGAGCATATATGTCCATAGTCTCACGTGCTTTTTCAATCTGCTTTGCAGGTGACTGGTACTGCAGGGTTCTTAAAT
Source organism: uncultured Bacteroides sp. (assembly GCA_964635615.1). GTDB lineage: Bacteria > Bacillota > Clostridia > Lachnospirales > Lachnospiraceae > Coprococcus_C. The sequence goes on along the minus strand of CAZWNL010000012.1, from coordinate 79,736 downwards.
TGTGAAGACGGTCTGCAAGCTTTATAAGTATAACCCTTATATCCTTTGCCATTGCCAGAAACATTTTACGTAAATTTTCTGCCTGTATCTCAATTTTATCCTGAGATAAATCCAATTGGGTTAGCTTTGTTACACCGTCCACAAGAAGGGCAACTTCATCAGAAAACTCCCTGGCAATCTCATCTATGGTCATAACCGTATCCTCGACCACATCATGAAGTATTCCGCCCACAATCGTTTCCTTGTCAAGCTCAAGCTCAGCAAGTATAAGCGCAACACAAAGAGGGTGTATAATATACGGCTCCCCTGACTTGCGCTTTTGATCCTTGTGCGCCTCATAAGCTATCCTATAAGCCTTTTCAATCATGGAAATATCAGAGGACGGATGATAGTTTCTCACTGTACGGATAAGCTTTTCATAAAGCTCCTCCGGCGGTGTAAAATCATCAGGCTTACTTATTTGTTTGTGTAACGCATCATTTTTTTTGGCTATTTCTGCCATACCAATCACTTCTTTCCGCAGTAATATCTACGTCAATTTTTATCCAATGTTTCTGTTATCCTGACAGCAAATCAATCAATAAATGTTATTCCCCGTCAAATGTCACTATAGTTGCAACATCATATTTCTCAAGACGCTTTCTTCCGCCTAATGCAGGAAGCTCTATTAAAAATACTATTTTCACTACTTCCCCTCCAAGAAGCTCCACAAGCTTTGCCGCTGCCTCAGCAGTTCCACCCGTGGCAAGAAGGTCATCAACTATAACAACCTTATCTCCCGGTCTTATGGCGTCCTTATGTATCTCAATAACCGCCTGTCCGTATTCCAAATCATATCCCATCTCAACCGTTTCTCTTGGAAGCTTTCCCTTTTTCCTGACAGGAATAAATCCCTTTTTATTCATATATGCCATAGTTGCCCCAAATATGAAGCCTCTTGACTCAATACCCGCTATGAAATCATAATCAAGCCCATTAAGCTCATTATTCATGGTATTTATAGCAAGCTCATACCCCTCCGGACTTTCCAAAACACTTGTTACATCCCTGAATATTATTCCCTCCTTCGGGAAATCAGGTATACTTTTAATATACTCCTCAACCTTTTTCATAGCGTCCTCCTTTTATTGACATAAATTCTTAAATAATTATCAAATCGGCTTATTCCTCATGCTTTTTGTACATAACCGGCTTTATCTGTATGTCGTTCCTTCCTCCATACTCATTGATATCCGGATAATATGCCACATCTAATATAATATTATTTGACAAACCTTTTAACATTTTATCACATTCTTGCTCACTAAACCACATTTTTATGCTTTTTAGAAAATCTATTCCGTTAAAATCTACAGCTTCAATAGTAAAACCATTTGCATCCATAAAGATTATCCTTATGTATTGTCCTTCCTTTCCAAACGGCATGGCTTTTTTTACCCTAAGACATGACTGTGCAAATAATGGTTTTTCATTTCCCTTGCCAAAGGGTTCAAGCAGCGCAAGCTGTTTTATCAATGGCTTTGTAATATATGATATGGGCATTGGCACGTCTATTCTTACCACAGGCGTAAGCTCTTTTTCCGTAAGCCTTTGATTTTCATTCAGCCTTCGCCTCATATCATGCAGGCTTTCTTTTTTCAGTGTGAAGCCTGCCGCCAGCTCATGGCCTCCATATTTTTCTAAAATGTCATTGATTTCCGTAAGAGCGTCAAACATATGATAACCCTCTATGGAACGTCCTGACCCTTTCAGCAGTTCTCCCTCTGCATCCGTAACTACAAAAACGGGCTTATAGTATTTTTCCCTTATTCTGCCTGCTACTATACCTGCAAGACTCTCATGTAGCTTATCAAGATATATGACGAGAACAACATCATTTTTAAGGTTTTCTTCAACCTGCCTTACTGCGTCCTTTACTCCGTCCTCCGTCATATTTTTTCTGGATATGTTAAGCTCCTTTAAATACTCTGCAAGGCGGTCAGCCTCCTCCTTATCCTCGCACATAAGAAGCTTAAGTCCTTCTTTGGCACTCTCCAGCCTTCCCGTGGCGTTTATACACGGACCTATAACAAAGCCAAGATGATAAGAATAAAGATGCTTTCTTGCAAGCCCATTTACCGAAAGCAGGCTTGAAAGTCCTATATTATTTGTTCTTTCAAGAATTTTAAGCCCTTCCCTCACATAAATTCTATTTTCATCCGTAAGCTCCATAACATCACACTGTGTTGCAATTGCAACCATTTCAATATACCGTTCGGGGTTATCCCACCGTATATTCATCATGTCATAAAGACACCTGATAAATTTATATGCAACCCCTGCTCCGCAAAGCTCCTTATACGGATACTTACAGTCATGTCGTTTTATGTCTATAACCGCATCTGCATTTACAAGCGTATAGCTTCGTTTTCCATCACAATCCGTTTCATACGGCACCTCATGGTGGTCCGTAACAATTACCGTCATGCCAAGCTCTTTGGCAAGCTGGATTGCAGGAAATGCGGCAATTCCATTATCGCAGGTTATAATCGTATCGACACCCTCATCTGCCGCAGCCCTTATGAGACGCTCATTTATACCATAACCGTCAATTATTCTGTCTGGAATGTCGTATGTAACGCAAGCGCCTGCATTTTTCAGACCATCAAGCAAAATATAATTGGACATCACGCCGTCCACATCATAGTCTGATATAATGCGGATATGCTTTCCCTCATTTATCTTTTCAGCCATAATGCGGCAGCCCTTTTCCATATCTGCCATAAGCAGAGGGTCATAGGTCATGCTTAAGTCGCCCTCAAGATATTTTTCTATATTTTCATCGCCTGTAACATCCCGGTTTCTTATGACGCGGGCAACAACCTGGTCAATTCCAAAGCGTTCCCCAATACCCTTGAAATCTGCCCGTTTTCCATATACAGTCCAAACCGATTCCATATTACGCTCCTCTTATAATATAAGAGGGCTGTCATGCGACAGCCCTCTGTTTATTTATTCCTGCTCTTTGGCAAGCTTCTTTTTGAAGAAATACCACATTGGTCCTGTTATACATACGGATGAATAAGCACCACACACAATACCTGCCATAAGTGTAAGCGTAAATTCCTTAAGTGAAGGCACACCCATAATAAACAGTACAAGCACCATGACAAATGTAGTTAATGACGTATAAATCGTTCTTGTAAATGTCTGTGCGATACTTTCATTTACTATATCTGCAACATCATCCTTCGGCATAAGCTTCAAATTTTCCCTTATTCTGTCAAATATAATAATTGTAGCATTTATGGAGTAACCTACTATTGTAAGCATACATGCAATAAATGTATTACCAACTGAAAGCTGTGCAATGGAGTAAATCGCAAAAACAACCAAAACGTCATGCAAAAGTGCAAGCACCGCACTGGCTCCAAACTTAACATCTGAAAATCTGATTGCAATATAAATGAGCATCAGTATGGAAGCGATAATAATTGCCACAACCGCATCCTTTCTCATCTCACCGCTTATTGTTGAACCGATGTTACTTGTATCAACGGAAACCACTTCAAAATTATCTCTTATAACCTTTTCAAGCTCTCCCATCTCAGTCTCAAACTCGGCATTTGTTTCGGTTGCACTTTTATTGCTGTCAACTGAAATATCTATCGTTTTAAAAATTACCTGATTTGTTCCCTCAACAGTCTGTATCTGAATATCCCCTGCACTCAGGCTTGTCTTTTCTACAATGACAGGAACAATTTCACTCTCCGCCCGCTCAAGGTCATAGCTTTCGGTAAACTCAACAGTTGTTGCGGAACCGCCTGTAAATTCAAGACTGTAATTCAATATGCTTCCTGTTCTTGACTTGTTAATCGGAAGGAACACAAAGCCTGCCACAATAACTGCCACAGATATAACTACGCATACCCTTGACATCTTGACAAAATTCTTAACGGCAGGAGCCTTTGCCTTACCATAAAGCTTTGGATTTGTAATTCCCAAATCAACGACTGCATTTAAAAGTAATTTTGTAATTACAAGTGCCGTAAACATGGATAGGATAATACCTATAATAAGAGTATTTGCAAAGCCCTTGATGCTTCCCGTACCAAGCGACATAAGAACAAACGCTGCAATAAGGGTTGTTATGTTACCGTCAAGTATTGCTGAAAGAGCCTTTGAAAATCCTGCCGACACAGCATTCTTAACATTCTTATCCGTTGCAAGTTCCTCTTTGATACGTGTGAATATAATAACGTTTGCGTCAACTGCCATACCGATTGAAAGCACAATACCTGCAAGTCCCGGAAGTGTAAGGACAACCGATCTGACGCTTAAAACAAGCAGCATAAGAAGCACATATGCCGCAAGGGCAATTGCTGCAAGGAATCCCGGCAGATAATATATAACTATCATAATAAGACATACGATGCCAAGTCCGACAATTCCTGCCTTTATACTTGTTGAAATTGCATCATTACCAAGCTTTGCACCGACTATGTTATACTGAAGCTGTTCAAGTTCAAGAGGAAGCGCACCGATTGTTATTGTATCAGCAAGCTTTTGTGCAGCCTCATAGCTTTCCATATTGTCTATGACCGCATTACCATCTGTTATCTGTGTTCGAACAGTAGGGTAACTTTGAAGCGCATTGTCATATATTATAAAAATCGGTTGGCCTAAATTTGCCGCAGTTGCATCAGCAAACTTCTTGGCACCCTCATCTGTAAATGTAAGCTTTACAAGATATCCTCCATCCTGTGTATTAGAACCGGCTGATGCAGCCTTTATATCCGAACCATTTAACAAATAGGTATATTCCTGACCTGATGCCCACAAATTATAATTCTCACTGTCAAGAAATTCAAGCGTTCCCGGCTTTCCTAACTCCTCAAGCAACGCATATGCATCAAGCTCCTCACCGTTTGTAGGAACCTCGACCGTAAACCTGTTTTCTCCGTCAGGATAAACCTCTCCCTCATATTGGTCAACCCTTCGCTGAAGCTTGTCCCTTGTAGCATTTTTCTGAGCATTCGTAGGGTTTTTCGTCACAATCTCATAAGTAACGCTAAGTCCTCCCTGAAGGTCAAGTCCCAAAGGAATATTAGCCGCTTTTCCCACATGATTGTCATCCACGCCATTCACTGCCATATATACACCGCCCGCCATGAGCAGAATAAATATTAATATGAACAGTATGGCCTTTCTCCTTACACTTTTCATTTTGTTACACTCCTTTTTTCCATATCGGCAGTTGCCGCCTTGTCATAGTTTACGCCATCAATCGTCTTCTCCCAGCATTTGATGACATTTAATCATAATTGCACATTCTATGCGCTTTTGCTGTAATTTACAGCCTATATCATATGCATCCAATATATTTCCATGAAACTGAAATGAGTTTGCCGCACAGCCGCCGCTGCAATAAAACCTTGCAAAACAGTCACGGCATTTATCCTTGGCATACACATTACACAGCTTAAATTCATCTACAATATCCTGTCTTGTTATTCCGTTAAATACATCTCCAAGCTTGTACTCGTCATAGCTTACAAACTGATGGCACGGATAAAGCTCGCCTGACGGCGTAACCGCAAGATATTCCGTTCCTGACCCGCAGCCCGACAAACGCTTGTACACACAGGGACCTCCGTTTAAGTCAATCATATAGTGGAAAAATGTTACCGGCTTACCCTCCTTTTGCCGCCTTATCAAATCCACGGCAAGCTTGTCATACTGCTCACATATAGCAGGTACATCCTCCTCACGGATGGCATAGTCACAGTCCTTTTTTGCCACCACAGGCTCTATGGAAATCTCCTTAAAGCCCAAATCAGCCATTTCCTTAAAGTCCTCAGCAAAGTCAAGGTTATGCCTTGTAAATGTACCCCGGACATAATAGCTCTTATTTCCTCTTTTTTCAACGAACTCCTTAAACTTAGGAACGATTATATCGTAGCTTCCCTTTCCGTTTCTCGAAGGTCTCATTTTATCATTGACACTTTTTCGTCCGTCTAAGCTTAAAACAACATTTGAAATTTCCCTATTACAAAAATCTATAACCTCATCATTTAGAAGCACTCCGTTTGTAGTAAGGGTAAACCTGAAATTTTTACCCGCCGATTTCTCAATGCTTCTTCCGTAGGCAACAATTTCCTTTACAACCTCAAAATTCATAAGCGGCTCACCGCCAAAAAAATCCACCTCAAGGTTTACACGGTTTTCAGAATTTGCCACCAGAAAATCCAAAGCAGCCTTTCCCACCTCGGCACTCATAAGCTCTTTGGGTTTTCCATTGTAGGAACCTTCATCTGCAAAACAGTATTTGCAGGCAAGATTACAGTCATGAGCTATATGAAGGCACAAAGCTTTAACAACAGTTTTTCTCTTTTTAAAGTCTATGATTATATCCTTGTAGGCATCCTCAGTAAAAAGCTGCCCATTTTCCTTGAGGGCAGTGATTTCATCATAAGCCTCCTCAATGTCCTCACTGCTGTATGTATCACCATATTTTTCCTTAATCACAGAAGATATGTCATCCCTGCTTCTATCCTGATACATTTCAATCATGTCATACACAAGCTCATCAACAACGTGAACGGAACCGCTGGCTATATCAAGAACAATATTATATCCATTATTTTTATATTGGTGAATCATGTAATACTCCCTGAATTAACACAACTAAAGAGGACTATCCGCTGATGGTCCCCTTTAATAAAGGTATTTAATACATATGTATCCGTCTGCTCTTTACTTATTTTCGCAGCTCTGATTTCCAACTGTACATGAAGTCTTGCAGGCAGATTGACATGAAGTCTGACACTCTCCGCATCCACCCTTTACAACTGTACTGTTTAAAGTCTTATCAGTTAAAGTCTTTATTCTCTGCATGTTTTTGCCTCCTATGAATATTGCTTTATTTCTTCGTAACGCTCATTATATCACACTATGTCGATAAATAAAAGTTTTTTTTACTTGCTTTATGGACTTATCATACCGCCTATGAGCCCGCCGCAGATACACAGCATTGCAGTGCTCACTCCGTCCTGTACCAGCTGGCTGTTTCCATCCTTAAGAAGTATGGAACAGATAAATATAACCATTGCATATAAAAGACCTATCAGTATTCCCCAAATAAATTTCCTGCGTTTAACTTTTTTTCCTATGTAAAGTCCTCCAAGCGCCGGTGCAAAAATATAAACAAAGGTAATTCCAAATCCTACAAGCTTGGTGCTTATACCTAATTTAAACATGGCAAGTGCCAGCAGCATAAGCAGTATGACCGTAGCCACATATGATAAAATCAAAGCTTTTGTAAGGCTAAGTGCAACATATTTTTTTGACAAAATGTGTTCCCCCACATCTGTACTTTTCCCTTGAAATATTTATATGAACTTCCACTAACATTTATTACCTTACGTTTTTATTCCATTCTGCTTTCATTTTTTCTGATTTTAGGACTTCCTCTATACTTTTGCGGGATCAACAATTTCTCCTGCCTTCTTAAGGGCAAGCTTGGTTATAATCGGACCTATCAGCTCATATATTACAACCCCGCATAAAACGATTGTCTGTATTCGCTTTCCGTATTCGGGAAGCGTTGCCGCGGCAGATGTAGCAAGACCTATTGCAACTCCCTCCTGAGGTACAAGCGTAAAGCCAAGCCATTTTCTGACAACCTTAGGTGCCTTTGAAATATGTGCACCGAGAGATGCCCCAAGCACCTTCCCCACAACACGTCCGATTACATACACTGCCCCCACCAGTCCTACGGAAGCTATTATCGTAACGTCAAGGGATGCTCCTGAAATGATAAAAAACATCATATAAATAGGTGGAGTTATCCTTTCAAGAGGCTCGTATATTTTATCCCTGAATTTTGAAAGGTTTACAAATACCATGCTAAGCATCATGCAGGCAAGCAGTGACGAAAAGCCCACCAAATCCGATATACCGACACAAAGGCAAATCATCATAATTGTAATTGCAAGCCTGTTGCCCCTGCCTGTATATATTTTTACGGCATAAACCATAACAATACCCAAGATAATTCCAAATGCAAGACCGCCTATTATTTCTATGCATGGGTCAATAATAAGCTTTCCGATGGGAGCCTCCCCATGAGAGCTTATTACATTTGCCACAGCCATTGAAATTCCAAACGCCATAAGGGCAACGGCATCATCAAGCGCAACAACGGGAAGCAGTGTGCTTGTAACAGGTCCCTTTGCCTTGTACTGCTTTACAATCATAAGCGTTGATGCAGCAGCTGTAGCAGATGCAATAGCACCCATGGCAAGTGCAAACGTAACGTCATATCCAAGCAGCAGCAACGTAACATCCACCACAAATACAGCGCCAAAGCCCTCAAGAATACCTATTATAATCGGAGCCTTTCCCACCTTTTTCAAAAAGCTTATTTTAAATTCCGCACCAATGGAAAAAGCTATGCAGCCAAGTGCAAGCTCCGTAACAAGGGACATGCTGACAAGAAGCTCCTCCGTCAGAAGTCCTATGCAGTTTGGTCCTATTAAAAGCCCAATGACAAGATAACCCGTAACATTAGGCAGTTTCATCTTTTTAACAATCTTTCCGGCGACAAGTGCCGCAAAAAGCATGATTGCTATATATGTCAATGTATTTGCTTTCACCCTTATGCACCAAGCCCTTCCACAAATGATACAGGCACCGCAAACATAATTCCGGTATTTGGCTCGTCCAGACCTACAACCTTCTGAATCGTTTTTCTTGCTTCCTCAAGTTCCTCGTCATTCATGACAAACAGCATCACCTTTACAATTTCGTGTTCGTCATCATCGGAAAGAATGGATCTCAGCATGCCAAATATAGGAAGGTCATCCATATTCTCTATAATGCTCGCCATTCCCTTGCCGTCAATAATCGTTCCACCATGAACGCCCTCCTCGGCAAACTCCTTACATATTTCCGTTACAAGGTCAGCTTTTTTTAAAATAACAACTAATAAATTCATTTCCTGTCACCTCTTAATTCTTATAGACAATATCACAAGCAAGGCACGCTTTTGTTTTGTCTATTTTTTATTTAATGCCTCTACACAAGCTCCTTTAACTGTATTATGTTATTATACACCTTTTTTAAATATGGCTTAATCTCATCATTTGGCTGTATTAAATCAATAACCATGACCGGATACATGCCCGCTGCCCCCGCTGACTTTATCCCATTCAGGGAATCCTCTACAGCTATTGCCTCCTCAGGCAGAATCTTAAGCTCCTCACATGCCATAAGATAAATATCAGGTGCAGGTTTACCGTGCTCTAACATATCTCCAAAAATAAGCTTATCAAAATATTCATATATATTATGCGACTTTAAATATCCTGTTGCCCTCTCTCTTGCGGTTGATGTGGCAAGTCCGATTTTTATACCTTTTTCTTTGAGATATGGAAGGATTTCTGCCACGCCCTCCTTCATATCAACACCGTACTGCCTGATATGTCTGTCAAGGTTATCCATAACATGCTCCCTGAATTCAAAGTAATCGATACCCCGTCCCACTATATCCTCAAAGGGCTTTTTATTTGTGCGCTTATTGCCTCCCGCAATTCTCTCGCATGCCCTGTGCATTGTTTCGGCAGGTATTCCTCTTTTTTCTCCTTCTAAGAGCTGATATTTTCTATATAATTTTTCGGTGTCAAATATAACACCATCCATATCAAACACAACAGCTTTAAAACTCATTTTCATACCTCAACTTACCCTTACGCATATGGCGGAATAATTATCGGTTCTTGTCATGTCTGCACGTTCCCTTACATAAAGCTCCATTCCTTTCAGCCACTCCTCACATGTAGCAGCTTCCTTTTGCAGCCTTAGCATTTCCTCTTCATATACATACTCCCAAAAACCATCCGTCATCAGCGCAAATGCATGTGCTGAGCCGTTCCTTTCCAGAACACCGCTTTTGTCATAAGATTTTGTACTCCACTCGGCACCCATAACACGCAAAACCTTATTTCTGTCCTCATGGGTTCTTATATCCTTTTCCTGTATCTCCCCCATATCAACCAAAAGCTGCACCATGCTGTGATCCCTTGTACGCTCATAGCTCTCACCGTTATTGTATATATGGTACAATCTGCTGTCACCTATATGCGCCCACTTTATGTGTTCCTTTGTAACAACGAGAACAACCAGCGTCGTTTTCATGGCATTTTGCATATGCCTCTCCTCCTGTAAGCTAAGAAGCATCTGCTGCGCTCCATTAAAGGCATCATCCAAAAATTCAGGGTAATCTCCTTTTTCACTAAACATTTTCGCTACATATTGAGCAACCTCGGACGAGGCAACCTCTCCGCACTCATGTCCGCCTAACCCATCGCACAATATGTAACACATATCATCCCCAAATGCTGCCCTCATAACGTAATCTTCATTGTTGTCCCTGCCACCCGGATTTGTAAGTATTGCATTATCCATATCTGTCCTCCTATATACCAAAAGCTAGTCTAATGTGATAATTGTAAGCAAAAACTTTAAAAAGGACTGCCGCAGGTCGGGCACAATACCCGAAACCTTAATGCGGCAGTCCCAATTATTTTACTGCTCGTCTTCCTTCTTTTTCTTTGCAATAATTATGATTATTGTTCCCAGTAAAATTATTCCACATGCAATTATAATCCATATCCACCAAAGAGATTTCTCCTCGCCATATGTAAAGGTTATGGTTTCTGTAGCTTCATTTCCTGCGGCATCATATGCTTTAAGCACAAGCGTGTATTCGCCCTTTTCCGTTACATTAATCGTAGCCATATTATCACGGACGGATATATTCGTTCCGTTCAGTGTAACCGAGGAAAGTGTATCCTCATCAAGCTGAAGGGATACAGTAATAATGTAATCCTCGTTCTTTACCTCCTTGTCCTCAACACCGGTTACTATAAACACCGGAGCCTTGGTGTCAAGCTCGAATCGGACTTCCTTCTCCGTCTTATGCCCCATCTCATCAGTTGCAACGATGAGAAGCACATAAGAGCCGTCTTCAATATCAGATGAGCCATCATATTCACTGCCGTTCAGGAACATCTGCACATCACACACAGTAAGGTCTGACACAAGCTCGTCAAGATCCTCATCCCAGCTAAAGCTTTTAAATATCTTACCGTCATATTTTGACAAATCACCGATAACCGGAGCAGCATTGTCAATGGTAAAATGAATATTTTCGCTGTGCTCATTTCCTGCTATATCCGAGGTAACAAGAGTTATATCGTAAACACCCGATTCATTAAAGGTCTGTGATATCGTTGTCGGGTTCATGGACTGAAGAAATGTTCCAAAATCAAGTTTATGCACCTTTCCGTCCATGTCGGTCCTTGTTCCTGAAATGCTTACTTTCTTTGAGCTGTAGAAATCATCCGTAATCTCAGCCGAAAATTGAACAGCTCCGTCCGTCATGTCGTAGTCATTTACGCCCTTTAAAACGACAACCGGTGCATCAAGGTCAATCGTCAATGTCTGACTAAGCTGTGACCTGTGTCCCACATTATCCCTTGCTTCAAATTCAAATCTGTAAACGCCTGTGTCAGAAAGAAATTCTGACACGGAGGTCTGATATGCGGAAGGGTTAAAGGAAACCGTCTTATAAAGCTCCTCCCTTGCTCCGTCTCTCGACTTTTTATATATAGTTAATGATGCGTCCGCATCCCACCAGAAGGCCTCACGCATTGTAAATGTGACGTTTGTTGCGCTTGCAGACGTTCCTCCTGCGCTTATACGAAGCTCAGGTGCCGTCCTATCTATCCTGAATCTTACTGTCTTTGTTGCACTTGTGTTATTCGCCCTGTCTACAGTATAAAAGTTAACAACATAATCCGCCTCATCATTAAAGGTCATATTTGTATTTGAGGTCTTAATATAAGCAGGATTTGGTGCCGGCTCATTCGGAACATTCTTCTGTATCTGAACATAATTATCCTCATCGTCACGAGTCATGTCGGAAACATTCATTGAAACGGTTGTAGTTCCCGTAAGCATAAGATTTCCCATGCTGTCATTGTAGACTGTCGTTCCATTTACATATGCCGTAATATTCGGTAATGTTTTGTCCACCACAAATGTTATGGATTTTGGCTCCGCATTGTTTCCTGACACGTCCGTTGCATTTATGGTTATATTATGCATTCCCTCTGATGTAACGGCTATAACAGCCCTGTACTTATTTGACACTCCGTCAACAGGTGTCCATGAAACGCCTCCAATCACATTTCCATTGTCAGTTAGGCGAACGCCTGACGATGACATATTATTATCCTGATATGTAAGCTCTACTGATACATTATTCTTATAATAGTATGGTGCAACCGTTTTAGGGCTTGCGGTTCCTGCAATAACCCTTGCCGTAACAACAGGTTTCGAGTTATCTATTCTAAATGTGGTAGTCTGCCAGTCAGATTGCCGGCCTGCCTTATCTAACGCATATGTCGTAACCTTGTATTCACCGTCAAGAACCTTGCCGCCTACTTCTTCAATAGTATAATTTGTAGTCTCTGTAATTCCTTCTGAACCATTTGCATCTTTATTTATGGTGTTTGTTTTTCCTCTTGTTATTTCGTCAGGATAAACGACCTCAACAACAACCTTATCTAATGTCAGATTGTCATTTGCCACAGCCTTAATAACCGGATATCCACCGTAAGGCACCTGGTGATTAACACTTTCATTGCCTTCTACAGTAAGACTTGTAATACTTGGAGCCGTTTTATCAACCTTAATAACAACCCGATTGTCATTTCCAGTATCATAAATACTGTTTCCTGCCATATCCTCCGCATTAAATGTAATAATGGTACCATAAGGTGTAAGACTTTCAGGAACATCTTCAATACGTGCCTCAAAGCCGTTTGCACCTGCCAGTCCGTCTTTGATATATGAAGATTCTGTATCAGCCTTTGAATTTGTAATTTTATAATTTTGCCATGATAAGCCTGATTCAATGTCAGGAAGTGTTTCTCCCTCCACCATATACGCTTCTGAAACTATTTTATATGAAAGCGGTTTAAAGTCCTGATGCCATTCTTCAGCATCATCAGCATTTGTGCTTTCAAGCCTTGGACGGGATATATCATACAATATCTGTCCGATTGTTTTTTCGGCAGACTGTGGGTCAGGTTCTCGATTATCGCTTACCGTCAGCTTAATGCCTTGTAACTTTTCATTTTTTTGATTTAATATTGCATTGCCGGGAACCTCAAAGGTTACAACAGATTTGTTTTTTCCTTCTTCGATATTAAACTTATTTTCACCACAGCTTCCGACAATGTTTAAAGGAGTTGCATCATCTGACAATACCGCACTAAGTGATGCGGCATTTATCTCATAGCCCGAAACAACCTCAACGGATATAATATAGCATTTATTAATTGCAGCGTTGATATTAATATTATCGTTTGTAAGCTCGCCAAGGTTTAAGGTATTTTCTGCATTACCCTTTTCATAAATTTTAAGCGTACCTGACAGAATTTCTATATCCGTTCCCGCAATTTCAGCGTTTTCTTTTTTTAATATATAGTTATTATCACCTGCTGTTTTATTATCTGCATTATCCGTAAAACTAATTTCAACAAGATGATCTTCATCCTCTAAATCGTCAAAATCGGTTAAATCAGTGGTCTTAAACGTATATCTAACCTTGAAACCGTCTTCAGCCAATTTTTCTATACTACCAGTACCTGTTTCAAGATTATATTCTTTCATTCCTGAAAAATCATCCGTTGCTGTTACAACCACACTATACTCTATCTTACCGGCATTCATAAGTGCATCATTAAATACATATTTACCACGGGAATTGGACTTCCATTCCTTCCACTCTCCCCATCCTTTTTCGTCGTCATACTCACGGTAATAATATGAGGACGTACCTACTGTAGGTGGGATTTTGTCTACATTAAAAGACTTTTTGTCTGATTTTGATGTTGCTATATTCCCAGCTTTATCTACGGCTTCAAGATAAAATGTATACTTGCCCGATTTTAAGTTTTCGTTCGATAGCACATAGGAATATGCATTTCCACTATTATTTGTCGTAATATCCTCTTTTTCATATGATGCAGCACCCGGCTTTTTATAATACAGATACACCTTATCAAGTGCTTTATCATCTGTCACTTTTGCCTTAAGAGTTAAACTGTCGCAATCCTTATTGTAATATGAGTTTGTATTTTCAATATTACTGTTAGCATTAGTTTTGGTATTATGTACAGTTGCATGTATATCTTCTATTGTCGGTGGAACATTATCAATATTAATTGTTAATTTTCCTGTTTTACCAATATTTCCAGCCACATCAGAAATCGTATAAGAACACATCCCATTTATTATGGCAAACTCAAATTCAGTCTTTTTACCTTCTGAGGTCTCTATTGGGGTCGATGTTAATGTTAGTGTAGAACCATCCGATTTGCCTATGCTTGCTGTAGTTACCCCACTTCCGGTACCATCATTAGCTATAATTTTTATGTGGGTATATCTTGTGTTTCCTCCTATATATTCAGCGACATCAACAGGGTCCATTTCCGTATTAACTATTTCCTTCGTATTCACTTCTTGTCCACTTGCATTTTTTTCAATAAGAAATACGGAAATCTCAGGTGCATCAGCATCTATTTTTACAGGATTTCCCTTTATTGTTTTTATGACATCCGAGTCGGAAAAGCTATAGCGTATACATGGTGTATATGTTCCTGTTTCATTAAGTCTTGCTGAATTAGGTACTGCTGTAAAGTTATCATCAGAATCCATGTAACCGGAAATTATATCGCCTATATGTGTGTCACCATTATTAACCGTTGCCTGACGTCGTATCTCTACAGACTTATGATAGTTATTCACATCTACTAATTTACCACTGGAATCAAAAAACGCTGGCAGAAGCAAATTATCTATATCCCTGTCCTGAAATCGCACCTGACATACCTCTTGGTATGCAGTCGGATACGTGTTTGAAACCCCTTCATTATCTGTAACAACAGACTTAAGGTAAAAATGGATATAGTTTGACATGTTATCTTTTGTAATGGTAATTTTATTTTCCCCTGCTAACTCCGTTTTATCACCATCCGATCCAACAGAGTAATATATTTTACC
Organism: uncultured Bacteroides sp.; assembly: GCA_964635615.1. Classification (GTDB taxonomy): domain Bacteria; phylum Bacillota; class Clostridia; order Lachnospirales; family Lachnospiraceae; genus Coprococcus_C. The sequence continues at coordinate 64,622 of CAZWNL010000012.1, read as the reverse complement.
GTCAAAGTGTGCTGAAAGCGTCTTTCCGGGAACCAAATTATCATCATCTATTACATCACCAAAGTTTATTTTGTTTGTAACGCTGGTACTGTCAATTATTAATGATACGTAATCCGGGTCAAAATGATATAGTTTGCTTGTAAAAGAAGGTCCTTTAATCGTATAGAATCCGTTGTTTTGGTCCCATATAATTTGCGCCTTATCAGGCTCTACATTAGCTGTCAATTCTATACCATTTATGGTATAAGGTCTCTTTGTGTCTGCTTCCTCCGCCTTACTGTCCCCCTTTAATCCTGCATGTGCAAAAAAAGGAGCTGACATCATAATCATAGCAAGCATTAATGCTATAATCCTTGTACCCTTGTTTCTCTTAAAAAGCCATCCTTTCATTTATTCCCCTCCTATAATTTTTCATCGGTGTTTACCACTACTACATTGTATAACACCTTTACCCTGGAAGTGAGTCTGTCTGTTACTCCCTTTTCCACAAGCACCGACGTTTGATCCTCGTCTCTTAATATGTCTGTTGTTTCATCATCTCTAAGTACATCTGTTACTTCTTCATCTTGCAATACATCCGTTGCTTCTTCATCCTGTAATACGTCTGTTGCTTCTTCATCCTGTAATACATCTGTTACTTCTTCATCTCTTAGTAAATCCGTTACCTCATCGCCTATATCAACATCTTTTCTTTCAAGAACATCCGTTGGTTTGTCATTCTCCACTCTTTTCTTGTTGCCCTGCAAGTCTGCCGTAGTATCATCATTATTTTTCTTTCGAGTTTCAGTTGACACTGCTTCCCTTATTTTAATTTTGCCTGAATTCTGATTATAATATTTCGCTTGTTCCTTCTTAGATACAGCACTGGTTTCTTTTGTGCCACCCTTTAGCTCCTCAATACCCTTTCTGGCTGTCCTTCCTGAAAGCTCTCCTATAACTCTCGGTATTTTAAGAATCACAAACAAAATGACAGAGGTTATTAGCAGGAGAATGGCAAGAACAAGACCGCCATAAAAGCATATATTGTAAATGTCCGTCATCTTTTCACTCTCCTATTCCACAGCCTCACCGTTGCTGCTGTCTGCGTTACCATCATTTTTTGTATTGTCGCTCTCGGTGACTTCGTTGCTTTCTTCCTCACCATATCCACCTTCGGCAAGCATCTCAACATTTTCTTTTCGTTTTTTCCATGTCTTGTTTTTATCTATGTCCAAAACGTCCTGCCCATCAGCATATACCAAAAGCAGGTCCTTCAATTCGTTTTTCAATTTGCCGTTCCACTTTTTTGGACTTTGCTCTCTTTGCTCACAATAAGTGTAAATAAAATCTAAATGCTCTGCATAAATTTTACTGCTCATTGTATTTTGTTTGCCAAGCTTTTCTTCGGCTCTGGCATATGCATCCATCGCATCATCATATCTGTTCATAATGGCGTAACAGCTTGCTATCTTTGACATTTTATTGTAATAGGCAGTGTTATATATATTATCATTTTTACCGCCTATTCCTATCTGTGAAGCATCGCTTATATGGCTCATTTCCTCCACAAGAATATCATTTATTGTGATAAATTCTTCGCAATAAGTTATGACATTACTGTAATTTTCATATGCCACGTCATCATCCTCTGCTTTTTTAGCCAAGTTTTCGTATATGACGGTAAGATTATCGTAATATGCATAAAAATATTCATTTACGTCTATATCCGTTCCCGCATATTCCTCAAGGTCATCCACTGCCTGATTCATAATGATTTCCGCCTGTTCAGCAACTCCCTCGTAGGTTATGTAGGTCGTATATATTCGTCCAATTGTCTTATAATTTATAAATTTATCTATCTGCTGATTCGTGTACTCACTTTGATTATACGCCGCAAAGCTGTTAATTTTTTCCATCAGCTCCTGCTTGTCGGGGTCGGTACTTGAAAGTATAAGCGATACGGAACCATAATAGCTTGCAAGCTCTCCGTAAACATCATCCTTAGAGTCAACCATGTCAAAATACTTCGCTGCTGTCTTGTAATCACCAAGCTCGTCAAAGTATGTAATTGCAAGCTTATACAGTACCTCATCATTTTTATCAACATTGTCATAGCCTGCTTTAATTCTGTTAGATACAACATTAAGTCCTATATCCAAATCAAGTATCGGCTGTCCGTTGTCCGTAATAATCTTTGAAGCATCTATGTATGTCTGTATATACTTGTCATATGCCTCAGCATCCGTTCCGTCAAGCTCAAATGCAAGCTTATACTGTTCTGCCGCCGCCGCATAATCTTCTTCCAGTTTAAAATTGTTACCCGTTTCTATGTAAGTGTTGTAATTGTCAAGCTTTATTTTCTGAAGCCCTGAATATCCTATGACAGAGGTTATTCCTGCCGCTATTGTAAGCACAGAGGTTGTTATAAATGCCGCAAGCTTACGTTTGTTCTTCTTTTTATATTCATCATCAAGCTCATTGTAATGATTAAGTGCATACATTAACTCAGTACAATTCTGATATCTGTCATTCGGGTCTGCCTGTGTACATTTTAATATTATTTTTTCAAGTCCCGAAGAAAGGGCAGGATTCCACTCTCTTATCGGGCGTATCTCGTATGGCGGCTCACACGGATTCATGCCCGTTACTATATGATATAACGTGGCGCCAAGGTTATATATGTCAGTTCTTGCATCCGTATTATATATTCCCCTGCCCTGCTTGTCACCAAATTGCTCCGGTGCAGCATATCCTCTCGTTCCAAGTGCTGTCGTGTCTGCATTGTTTTCTACTATGTATTCCTTTGCAGTACCAAAGTCAATAAGCTTTACTCCGCCCTCAGGTTTTATCATAACATTTGAAGGCTTCATATCCCTGTATATTACAGGCGGCTTCATATTGTGAAGGTAATCAAGGGCACTTGCAAGCTGGAGTCCCCACTCAATTACCGTTTCCTGCGGCTGGGCCCCCTCTTTTTTCAGTCTGTCACTTATGGTCGTTCCCTCAATAAAGTCCATAACCACATATATTGTTCCGTCTTGATTTATAATGTCTACTATTCTTGGAAGCACCGGATGGTCTACATTTTTAAGGATATTCGCCTCACGCTCCAATCCCTTTAAGAGAGTTCTGGTAGATTTTGAGCCATCATTTTTAATTTCCTTTACAGCCCACTGCTTGTTCAGGCGGTTATCTCTGGCAAGATAAACTATGGACATTCCTCCACGCCCAACTTCCTTCCAAATCTCATATTTCCCGTCTAATATGGTACCTTCCTTAGTCATTGTGTTTCCCTTCTAAATAATATTGTGATTATTGTCCTATATATAATCCCTTTTTGCTACATTGTTCTAATAAGTGCTACCGTAATATTGTCAGTTTCCCTTCTGCTCTTGACAAGCTCCGTCAGATACATGCATCCAAATTTCATTTTTTCTTCATCTGCCTCTTGGGACGGGCCTATTTTGCCAAGCATTTCTTCTTCTGTAATCTGATGTCTGAATCCGTCCGAGCACAGCATATACACTGCATTTTTCTGAATGCTTCCACTTAAAAATTCCGGCTGGACAACAGGAGATGCGCCTACGCACTGAAGAAGCACACTTCTCCTTGAGTCTGTCTTTGCCTGCTCCTTTGTCATTCTTCCTGCTGCAATCTCCCTTGCAACAAAGGTCTGGTCGTGGGTAAGCAGGTTGACCTTGTCATTCATAAGGTAAATACGGCTGTCACCTACATGTATTATATAGTATTCATTTTCATACATAAGTATTGCTGACAATGTTGTACCAAGCTGGATGTTATTAAGCTCACCATACTCTCCAAGTCTTTTATTTTGTCCCTGAGCTATCTCATTCCACTGCTCCATAACCCTTTGTCCCGAAAACGTTCCGGCTTCTATATCATCTATTAGCGTTGTATCAAACCAATCGCAGTACGCCGTGACAACCTCTTTGCTGGCAAGTTCTCCCTTTGAAAGCCCACCCATTCCGTCACATACTATGCAAAATGCCACTGTACCCTTTTGGGTATCAACTATTTTAAGTGCCATCGAGTCCTGATTTGTTTTCTTTGAAATACCAACATCAGTGTGATATGTGGCAATATATTTCATATCATTTTTCCTTTCTGCAATGTATCTATCGTTTTAAAATTTGTATTTTACTCACTTTTCCGAAGGAAAAATGTAAACTCCTCATCACCCATTTGAATAAGCGTCTTATTTTTAAGTAACTGCTCCTTGCCCGGTGCAAGCTCAACTCCATTCAAATATGTATGATTCGTAGAATTATTATCTTTTATATAGTTTACTCCATCCTTTTGAACAATAATACAATGCACTCTACTTATGGCTGAATTATCTTCTATTGCATAATCTGCCTTCGATTTTGACTTTCCTATTGAAAATTCAGGTTTTGTAATGTTAATTACCTCTCCTGTTTTCTTTCTGACAATATGCGGGATGGGCTTGCTACCCATCTGCCCTACAAGATTACCAGGAGTAGTCTCCATCGGTGGCATTGCCGGTTTTGGCATCGGTTGTGGCTGCCCTACTGGCGGTTGCCCCATTGGCGGCTGGCCTGCCTGTGGTGTTGGTTGTGGCATTGGCTGGCCCATTGGTGGCATTCCCGGTTTTGGCATTGGCTGTGGCTGCCCTGCTGGCGGTTGCCCCATTGGCGGCTGGCCTGCCTGTGGTGTTGGCTGGCCCATTGGTGGCATTCCCGGTTTCGGCATCGGTTGTGGCTGCCCTACTGGTGGTTGCCCCATTGGCGGCTGGCCTGCCTGTGGTGTTGGTTGTGGCATTGGCTGGC
>CAZWNL010000012.1:0-59735 GCA_964635615.1 uncultured Bacteroides sp. | reverse complement strand
GGTTGTGGCTGTCCTACTGGCGGCTGGCCCATTGGTGGCATTCCCGGTTTCGGCATCGGTTGTGGCTGTCCTACTGGCGGCTGGCCCATTGGTGGCATTCCCGGTTTCGGCATCGGTTGTGGCTGTCCTACTGGCGGCTGGCCCATCGGTGGCATTCCCGGCATCGGCTGGCCCATCGGTGGCATATTCTGCATCTGTGCCTGCCTGTTCGCATTTTGAATATTATTCATAACTGCAAGCTTATTGACCTTTACCTGCGCAGGAGCCTGTGCCTCCTGTGGTCCCTCGCCAGGCATGTCTGTAAGTCCATTCTCCTTACTTACAAATAAGCCCATAGCCTCAAGCTGTTCATCTACAATACTTTTCATTTTGCTTACAGTAAAATCATTTGAATTAATTGCAGTGAGGAGCTGTGCAACATAATTGTCACTGTCACTGTCATCATACATTATCCTTGAAACAACATCTCTGAAAAAAGCAGGTATCTCTGCCAAAGGCATTACATCCTGTTTCACGGCAACAAGAACACATTTTACTGCCAGAGTTTCCTCATTCACATATATGTATGAAGGCTCCTTTATGATATAGCTTACAGGTATTCCCTGTGTACCAATTTCAAAAATTGAAACTAGTCCACTCAAAATAGACAAAACCTGTTTCTTGTTCATTGTTCTTTTATACATAGCCTCAAGCGTCATTTTTTCCTTAACATACGACGTTATTGTTCTCTTTCCATCCTCATCGCTATATTGAAACGGTATAACATTTGGCAGTCCTGTAGCTTTATCTGCCGCCTTATCGTCATATACATCCGCTGCGCCAAGTTCATATCTTATGACGTCAACATCATTCTGCTTTGTAACTACAATATCTACCTTCTTCATGAATATCCCCCTTGTTTATGTTTTTGTGTACCCCTATTTAAGTTTAAACTGGAATTCCTCATCTCCCAGCTTAATCATGGAATCGTGAGTAAGTATCTCCTCAACACCCTCCATAATAATCTTTCCATTTACATATGTATGATTTGTTGACTTATTATCCTTAATGTAATAAACCCCATTTTTTTCAATAATAACAGCATGCTGTCTGCTAACAGCACCATTTCCGCTTATTGTATAATCCACTCCACGGGTTGCCTTTCCAATTTTAAAGGTTGCTTTGTTAATCATAATACGCTCATCAGTATTCACTCTAATAAGATACGGATTGACCTTAGGTGCATTCAAGAGAGTGTTTGATTTTTGCACATTCTCCACTGTCTTGCTTAATATGGAATTGCTCTTTGGCTTTGCTCCCTTTTCATTTGAATCAGCGGAAGCCGCACTTTTATCTTTCGGATTTACCGGTACAGCGCCAGGTCTGTCATCTGAGGTCAGCTCATCCGTTGCACTTTCATGCTCTGCTGCACTTTGAATAAGAGCCGCTCTGTTTACCTTAACAACATTTTTCTTTACAACCGGAGGTTTGCTTTCAAGGAACTCATCAAGCTCCGCCAAGGTTTTTATCGAACCACCATCCGTTTTTGTCTTTGCGGTAGGCACCTCGCCAACAAGCTCCTTGATTCTGTTCTTTATTAAATTAACATCTGTTTCCTTCTTGTTCTTTTTATTGCCCTCAGCGTTACTCTCCTCTACCTTTTCAGCTTTCTTTTTGACTTCGTCAGCCTTAGGTTCAGGTGGTGCAGTCTTTGTCTCAGGCATAGTCACAGGCGGTGCAGTCTTTGCCTCAGGCACAGTCACAGGCGGTGCATCCTTTATCTCAGGCACAGATTCAGGCTGTGTAACCTTTATTTCAGGTATATCATCCTGTATGGTCTTTATATCTGAAGCATGATCATCCTGAATCGTCTTTATCTCCGACACATCATCCTGTATTGTTTTTACCTGAGGTACATCATCCGGTTCTTCCACAGGCTGTACCATTTCTTCAGCAGGCATATCCTGTTCAGGTATCTTCATTCCAGCCGGAAGAATACTGTCTAATTCACCATCATCAACAATCTCCTCTCCCTGTTCATCATCCTCTTCATCATCGCCTATCTCAGGCAATGCTTCATCAGACTCATCTAAGCTGTTCATAAAGTCAGCAACATCGGTCTTTTCCTCCACTTCTGTCTCTTTCACATCCTCCGATGCAACAACCTCAACACCATCGGCAGTAGTGGAATCGGTTTCCTCAAAGCCAATTCCGGCCTCCTCCATAAGTGCCTCGGAAAGTCCCACTAACCCCCTCAGGTTAAAAGCCGAACCATTGATATATGTAAGAAGCTTGCCCACATAGCCAAGGTCCTCCTCAACATTATACTGCATGTTCGCCAAAAGCTGTCTTATAAAGCCCTTAAACTCCGCAACAACAGAGCCCTTGTTTTCAACAGGAAGGCACATAAACTTTAAATTGTAATTTTCATCTATATAAATGTAATTTTTATTCAGGATAATATATGACAAATGAATCGTCTGTTCCTTCAGCGAAACAAGACTGTTTGACACATTTCTTATAATATTTAAGACCTGCTCACAACTCATTTCATTTTGTGTGTAAGCTGTCAATGATGTTCTGCCTGTTATGTCATAGGTAAGATAATCATAATCCTCATCCTCCTCATATATTATATCAAGCAGCTCATTAACATCATTGTCATCACAATAATCCAGAACGTCTTCATCCAACTCACAATCCTCACCCATCGTGTAAGTCAGATATTTTTCCTCACCAATATTTCTTGCCTTGAAGTTAAACGTCCTCATAGCTTCCCTCCTAATAAGTTTATTTGCTTATACCTTTTTTGTATTTTTATTCCGCTCCGTTTTCCCCATCCTCAGGTGTTCCTATAATCTGCGGATTTTGATGTTCCTCGTATGTTTCCGTAAATACATGAGTACCTGCCTCCTCATCACCTACGTGATAATAATAGTAACCATGACTTTCAGGATATAAAACCGCCTCTATACAATCCATTCCCGGATTACATATAGGTCCAACAGGCAAGCCGCCGTATTTGTAGGTATTGTATGGAGAATCAATCTCAAGGTCTGAATAATACACCTGTTCCTGATTGTACATTCCATTGGTCAGAGGGTAAAGCACAGTCGGACACATCTGCAAAGGCATACCGGATGCCAAGCGGTTATTTATTACTCCTGCCATAACAGCCCTTTCATCTGCAACCTTTGCTTCACGCTCTATTATAGAGGCTCTTGTGACAACCTCATAGGAGGAATATCCAAGCTCTTCAGCCCTTCCTGCAACATCATCATAATAGTATTCAAAAGTTTCAAGCATCCATGCCACAAGACTTTTCGCCGTTGTAGTTTTGTATATGTCATATGTTGCCGGGAATATATATCCCTGAAGCTTATACTTAACGTCTGCACCGGCAGGCACATCCGCAAGATATTTAAAGTCGGAGGAGGTAACTGAATTAATGGCATTTAAAAATTCCGTTTTAGTACAAATGCCCTGCTCCTCACATCGTTCAGCTATCATCTCAATTGTAAAGCCTTCCGGCACAACAAGCTTGTCTATCGGTGCATCATATGCAACCTTCGGGCTCAGCGTTTCCATCATCTGTAATGTATTCATACCTGTATTTAATGTGTATGTTCCGCTTTGTAAATGACCTGAATATTCTGAATTTTTAAGTCTTCTCAAAAAAGCCTTCGGATATTTTATAAGACCTGCATCCTTAAGCACGTTAGCAATCTCTTCCGCAGATGCACCTTCATTTATTACAACCGTTACGTCCTCTCCGTCAAAGCTGTCCGTACCCTCATATTCATACATGTACTCGTCATAAAATGGTCTGGCATAATCATAGGTTTGAAACCCTAAAGCTATAACTGCTATTGTAAGTATTATTCCTTTAATGTATCCTGCTAACTTTCTCACTTTATTTCCCCTAACTAGTTTACATAATTATTTATAAATTTACATACTTGAAGTAATTTTACATTAATGCTATTATAGTAACACATTACGAACAATAATACAAGAAAGGATGATAAATTTGGCAAATCCAATAGTAACAATGACAATGGACAATGGCGATGTTATGAAGTTTGAGCTTTATCCCGACATTGCACCTAACACCGTTAATAACTTTATATCCCTCGTAAAGAAGGGTTTTTATGACGGACTTATTTTTCACAGAATTATTGAAGGCTTTATGATTCAGGGCGGATGTCCCGACGGAAACGGCATGGGAGGTCCCGGCTATTCAATAAAAGGTGAATTTTCTGACAACGGCTTTAAAAACGATTTGAAGCATGAGCCGGGTGTGCTTTCAATGGCACGCTCCATGATGCCGAACTCTGCCGGCTCACAGTTTTTCATTATGCATAAGACGAGCCCTCACTTAGACGGCTCCTATGCTGCTTTCGGTAAGATTACCGAGGGAATGGACGTTGTAAACAAGCTTGCGACTGTTCCTACAGGCTATGGCGACCGTCCGCTTGAGGATCAAATAATCAAGTCCGTGACGGTAGATACGATGGGCATTGATTACGATGAACCTGAAAAAATGTAGGAGGCATGTCATGAAGAAACCCTTTATTACCAAAAGTCAGGTTGAGGAAATTGTAAAAACATATCCTACCCCATTTCATATTTATGACGAAAAGGCAATCAGGGAAAACGCCCGCCTGCTGAAGCAGGCCTTTTCATGGAATGAGGGATATAAGGAATTTTTTGCAGTAAAGGCAACTCCAAATCCAACTATTTTAAAAATACTCAAATCAGAAGGCTGCGGCTGTGACTGCTCATCTTACACTGAGCTTCTTATGTCAGAAAAGGTAGGCATAACAGGAAGCGAAATCATGTTTTCCTCCAATGACACTCCTGAAAAGGAATTTGCATTTGCTGCAAAGCTTGGAGCGACAATCAACCTTGACGACTACACACACATAAAGTTTTTGAAGGACACCTGCGGCATTCCCGAAACAATAAGCTGCCGTTACAATCCGGGCGGAACTTTTTCCATTTCAACTACGATTATGGACAACCCCGGCGATGCAAAATACGGCATGACAAAGGAGCAGCTTATACAGGCATATATTGACCTTAAGGAAGCAGGTGCAAAAAAGTTCGGACTTCATTCATTTTTAGCCAGCAATACGGTGACAAATGAATATTACCCTACTCTTGCCAAAATTCTTTTTGAGGTTGCAGTTGAAATCAAAGAAAAAACAGGAATTTCCTTAAGCTTTATAAATCTTTCCGGAGGTGTAGGCATTCCATATGCTCCCGACAAGGAGCCAAACGATATTCTCGCAATAGGCGAGGGTGTGCGCAAAGCTTACGAGGAGGTTCTTACTCCTGCCGGACTTGGCAATGTAAGCATTTACACTGAGCTTGGCAGATTTATGCTCGGTCCTTACGGACACCTTGTTACAAAGGCTATTCACGAAAAGCACATCCACAAGGAGTACATCGGAGTTGATGCATGTGCCGTAAACCTTATGCGTCCTGCAATGTATGGTGCTTACCACCACATAACTGTTTTAGGTAAAGAGAACGAGCCATGCAGCTTCAAATATGACGTTACAGGCTCACTTTGTGAAAACAATGATAAATTTGCAATTGACAGAATGCTCCCTAAAATAGATATGGGAGATTATCTTGTCATACACGATACCGGTGCACACGGCTTTGCTATGGGCTACAACTATAACGGCAAGCTTAAATCCGCTGAGCTGCTTTTGTGTGAAGATGGCTCCATAAAGCAGATCAGGCGTGCCGAGACACCGGAGGATTATTTTGCAACATTGGAGGGCTATTGGGACGTGTAGGTATACATTGTATTTCCCTGCATGCTGAGCAGTTCTTCAAAATAACTTCTTGTAACTCTTACTTCTTCACCTGCAATAGGATCATAGTATCTTATGTGGGTGGAGTTGTAACTGATTACAAGCACATATCTTCCATCATCTATGCAGGCGGCAAAAGGAATGTCCCTGTCCAGAAAATATAATGCAGTCTGTAAATCTATTCCTGATATATTGATTCCAACACCATCTGTCAATTCCTTAAATGCTGTCTTCCAATCAGAATATGCGGCTACATCCTCATATTTCGTTCCGCTGTTAATGTACTCGATACACATGTATGCGCATACCATCTGTGTATCTTCTTTTTTGGTGCATGGATATTCGTCTATTGCGTCTGCCACAGTATTGTATGTCGTTGCATCCAATGCCCTGTATACAATATTGCCTTCTTCATCCACAACAACACCTGATTTATCACCTGACACTGCTACAATTGCCGTTCCTGCGCTTCTGTACTCACCGGAAAAGCCTTTATCATTAAACACATAATACGACCCGTCCCTTACGGTTGTTTTCACGGAAAATTTTTCGTAATCCTCCGCCTTTCCGCCTTTTGACATTACCATCCTTGCAGTGTCTGCCAAATATATATTCTGTGGAAATGTAAGGTCAAGTATATTCATGGCATAGGAATCATAATAGTAGGTTTTATTTATGCTTGAATTTTCCGTTGGATTTTTGTAGGTAATTATGTCCTCCTCGGTATTAACAAAAAAGTTGTTCTTCTTTACCGCTCTTGAAAGATATATTTTTTCGTCCTCAACCGAAGCATTCATAATATATATGCCTGATTTAGAGTATTCCTTTAAAATATCTCCACCCGGCTCAACCACATACAGCTTGTGAAGCGGCAGTATTGCTTCTTTGTAGGAGGAAATAATTATATCCTGTTTATTTGACACTCCATATATAAGGTCATTTCCAACAAAGCCGAGAGCGAGCAGCACATCATTCGTCTCCCCTGTTTCAATAAACTCCTGACCTGTCTCAAAATTTTTAATTATAATACTTGTAACATTTTGATCCTCATCGGTATCGGGATAAGCAATGACTTTGCGGTTGCCTGATACCATTATATTTTGTGAAGTAAGACCTGACACGATAACATCCTGCGTCATTTCCCTTAAGTCTGTTACATATACTGCTCCGTCAAGCAGATAATAAAATTTCTCATTTTCATCAAAATATGTGAAACGTCCTATTTCCTGCTTCATGACGTCAAAGGGCTCATCGCATTCTACAAAGAGCTTTTCATTTATCGTTACCGTTTCCGCATTGTAGTAATACAGGGATATTCCGTTTTTGCCCTCATGCTCACCCCTGCACATGTAACCGTACACGGCAAAATACATATTTCCGTCATCATCCATGTTGACAATGTTTATATCCATATTTGTATTATTTGTTCTGTCATTTGAATAGGTGCCGTCAGAAAACGAGAACACCTTTGCAAGTAGCTGTGCATTATAGTCATAAAACCAAAGCTGTCCTGCCTTAACAAATGCAAGCTTAGTGTTTTTATCTGATGATACATATTCCACATTTGCATCTGAAATTCCCATAGACAGGCTGTTTCTGCTCTTACTCACGTAATTTTCATCAAATATTCCATCCATATACCTGTCAAAGCCAAGCAACTTTATTTCCTTTGTATGCTCGTCAAAAAGCAGGCTGTAATATTCGTCAACATAATAATAGTGGCTTATTTCACCCTGTATTGATTCTACTACATAGGAATAATGTATGACTGCGTAATTCTTGTCAATCTCCGCAACGGATGGTACAAGGTCTGACACAATAACCGGCGCTAAGTCCCCCCATGTAACCATACCGTATGTCGAAGTAAGGCTTACATGTGACAAATCATAATCCGAGCCTTCCCCTGTAGGCGTAAGCCTGTTATAAACCATATTTCCTTCATTTTCATTTACTTTTTTTATAAAGGTTGTCTCATGAAAACGGGCAGCAAAATCAAGGAATTCATGCATGTGCTGTTCGGGAGTATTTACTACCCTTGTATAATATCTGACGGAATTTCCATTCTCGTCCTGAACAATAAATACCAGCACATATTCCTGATTCGGCTGCATATCCATTCTAAAGCGCACAAAAAACTGTTGTTTTGAACCATTTGAGCCCTTAAGCTCAAGTTCTCCCTCCTCAACCAGCGAATCTCCCGCTATAGTTCTAAGCTCATATGAGTATTTGCTGCCGTAGCCAAATTCGTCATCAAGCAAAATATCAACACCATAGCCGTCATTTAAAGGTATTATGCTATCTCTCATAAGACATGTGGACATGACCTGTCTATAGCCTGCCATTGGATTAAGCATTACTCCTTCACTCTCACAATACGCAAGAGGCAGTGTGGACTCCGCCATTTCCTTTGCCGCCTTATCAAGATTTATATTGTTTATTTTATTAACCAAAAAAGCTGTTCCTGCTGCCACAATTATAAAAACAACAGCTTTTAAAATTATATTTTTCATATGCTAAAAGAAATGTCTCCTTCTCTTGTATCTGCTTCTTCTTACCTGATATTCATTGCATACAAGAACCTCAATTAAATGTAACAATTCATTATCGTCCTTATAGCTTATCTTGTCATATATCCGTCTTGCTATGCCAAGCATGTTTTCCTTGTCAGGATACGGTACAAGCATAGGGCTGCCCTCAAATTCAAGCTTATCGCACTCATCCTCCACCATAACCATAATAAGCCTTGCCTTGGCAGGATACATCTGTATAAGATATTCCCTGTCCGCCTCAAGCTCTCTCTCATCCACCATTTGAAGTTTCATAACACTCATTCTCTGATTTATGATATCGTCCATATATTCCTCACAATCATTTTAATAGGTAATTGCGAAACTCTGTTTTTCAAACGTCCGTTGTACCATATAGACAAATCAACGCAGGCACGCTTGCGCTGCTTGTCGCTCACAGCAGTGCTAAGCTCGAAAATACCTCGCTAAGCACTGGTGGCTCCAAAGCACCTTGCTTTTGATATTGTCTATATGGTACAACTACGTTCTAAAATACGAAATTTCGCAATTACCTAATTTTACCTTAATATATTCATTAAAATATGGTTTTGTGAGAATATATGATAATTATCCCATTAATCTCCAAAGGATATTCCAAGCATTTTTGCATTTTTTACTATGCTGTCGTCAGGTGATACATACTTGAGCTTTCCTGCCGACTCTGAAAGAGGAATTGCAGTTACCTCATTGTCCTTCATAACAACAAGCTTTCCAAAATCCTCATCCCTTATAAGCTCTGCTGCCTTTGCTCCGAAACGACTTGAAATAACTCTGTCGTAAGGAACAGGACTGCCGCCTCTCTGTGTATGTCCCGGAACCGTTACCCTTATCTCTAATCCGCTGTATGACTTTATCTGCTCTGCAACATGATATGCCACTGAAGGATGCTTTGCCGCAATTTCAGCCATGGCAGCCTTTCTCTCTTTTTTAGGAAGATCAGCAACATCCTTTGATATTGCGCCCTCGGCAACAGCAAGAATAGAAAATCCTTTGCCTGCCTTTGTCCTCTTTTCAAGAGCCTTGCATACCTTCTTTATGTCATATGGTATCTCAGGAATAAGTATAACGTCAGCTCCTGCAGCAATACCTGCATGAAGGGTAATCCAGCCAACCTTATGACCCATAACCTCAACTATGAAAATTCTATTATGTGACGCTGCCGTTGTGTGAATACAGTCTATAGCTTCTGTTGCAATATCCACTGCACTTTGGAAGCCAAATGTCATATCCGTTCCCCAAATATCATTATCTATGGTCTTTGGAAGTCCCACAACATTTAAGCCTTCCTCACTGAGAAGATTTGCAGTTTTTTGTGAACCGTTTCCACCAAGCACAACAAGGCAGTCAAGTTTTAACTTTTTGTAGGTTTCTTTCATTGCCTTTACCTTATCAAGACCGTCCTCAGTAGGAACATTCATAAGCTTAAACGGCTGTCTTGAGCTTCCAAGAATTGTTCCGCCTCTTGTAAGGATTCCCGAAAAATCTTCAGCAGAAAGCTTTTTGTAGTTTCCATACATAAGTCCCTTATAACCCTCAAGGAAGCCATAAACCTCAACCTCCTTAAAGCAGCCATAAAGTCCCTTTACAACGCCCCTCATGGTTGCGTTAAGTGCCTGACAATCTCCGCCGCTGGTCAACATACCTATTCTTTTCATAGTACATACCTCACTTTCTTTTGACTATATTGTCGTGACTAAATAGTTATTCTTCCCTCCAATGCTCTAAGAAGCGTAACCTCATCTATACATTCCAAATCTCCGCCTACAGGCACACCACTTGCTATTCTGGTTGTCTTTATGCCTGATGGCTTAATGAGCTTTGATATGTACATTGCTGTAGCCTCACCCTCAACACTGGAATTTGTGGCAATAATTAATTCATCAACATCAAGCTGTTCAAGACGCAAAATAAGCTCCTTAAGCTTAATGTCACCTGCCCCTATCCCAAGTGCAGGATTTATAACTCCATGTAATACGTGATAAACGCCCTCATATCTGCCTGTTCTCTCATATGCCGCCAAATCTCTCGGAGTTTCCACAACCATAATAAGCCTGTGATTTCTTTTCTCCGATGCACATATGGGGCAGATCTCCCTATCCGTTATCGTATAACAGGATTTGCAGTATTTTATGTTTGTCTTTGCATCAACAATTGCATCAGCAAGATTTTTAGCTCTGTCCTCCGGCATGTTTATTATATAAAATGCCAGTCTCTGTGCCGTTTTGCCTCCTATGCCCGGAAGTCTCGACAGCTCCTCTATCAGTTTATTAACCTGTCCTCCGTATACATCCATCAGAAAGGAAAACCTCCGCCCATGCCACCGGTAATTTTACCCATCTGCGCTTTCTCATCCTCACTCTGCATTCTTATGACTTCATTTACCGCAGCGATTATTGTGTCTTCCAACATTTCTATGTCATCCTTATCCACAATGTCCTCATCAAGATGCAGTGCGGTAATTTCCTTTTTTCCGTTTATTTTAACCTTCACTGCTCCGCCGCCTGACGATGCCTCGTATTCCTTTTCCTCAAGCTCCTTTGTAGTCTCCTCCATCTGCTTCTGCATTTTCTGAGCCTGCTTCATAAGATTGTTCATATTTCCCGGCATCATACCTCCGCCTGGGAATCCACCTCTTTTTGCCATTTTCTTTCCTCCTAAGATTTAAATTCAATATTATCAAATTTTATTTTTGACAAATCCCACTCTGCCACATTGGAATTTTGATAATCCTTCGGTCTTACCTTTCTTAAAGAGACATGTACCTCCCTTTCGGTAAATTCAGCAATCATTTCCTCAAGATGTTTTATATTGCGGGGTTCACTAAAGTATTTTATCGCCATGAAATTTTCATCATTTTCCACAAATGTAAGCTCAATAGTGGAGGGTGTCTCTCCGGGTATAACCTTCGCCTTGTCGAGATATGACCTCTCCATTTTCATGACTGTCTGCCTTAGCTGATACCATGCCGACGCAATTCTCTTAATTTCCTCACAATCTGCCTCTTTGTATTTATTTTTAAAATTATCAGCTATTTTTTGCTCCAGCCCTGACCCGTCAGCCTGTTTTTCCGTGTCTACGTTCATTTGTGCAGCAGACGAATTTATTATACTACCCTGCAGTGCATTAATATTTTGTGTATTAGCATTTTCTGCACTGACATATACAATGTTTCCTGCTCCAATTTCCTCAAGCCGCTTTTCCAGTTCCTCAATACGCTTTTCCATAGCAGCATAGCCCTGCTGCATCTGAGGCTTACACATTTTTATGACTGCCACCTCCAAAACGATACGCTTTGTTGTGGCACGGTTTATCTTTGATGCCGCCTCCTGAAGAATATTTATGTAATTAATCAGGTATTCCTGCGACAAATCATTTCCAAGTTCTAAAAGACGTGGAACATTTTCTGATGTGACATCCACGGTCATGGCAGGGTTCATCTTAAGCACAAGCACATTTCTGACAAATGATGTAAATTCGTTTACAATCTGTGTTAAATCCTTTCCCTGCCACACGGCATCATCAATTATATTTACGGCTGTAAGCGTATCTCCCGAAACAATTGCAGACATAAGCTTAATGTATATTTCTATATCTACGGCTCCAATTGTTTCAAGCACTCTATCATAGGTAAGCTCCTCGCCAAGATTAAAGGCTATGCATTGATCTAAAATACTAAGGGCATCTCTCATAGAGCCGTCTGCTGCCTTTGCAACATAAGCAAGCGCTTCCCTTGTTGCTCTGACATTTTCCCGCTCTAAAAGCTCTGCAAGCCTGTCAGTGATTGTCTCTATGGATATCCGCCTGAAATCATATCTCTGACATCTGGATAAAATTGTTGCAGGTATCATATGCGCCTCGGTAGTCGCCAATATAAAAATAACATATTCCGGCGGCTCCTCCAATGTCTTTAAAAGTGCATTAAATGCACCTTTAGAAAGCATATGCACCTCATCTATTATATAAACCAGATACTTACCCTGTGTAGGCGAATACTGAACTGCACCGTTAATCTGTCTTATGTTGTCAACACCGTTATTTGATGCCGCATCAATCTCAATTACATTCATGGAATTGCCTGCGGCTATCGCCTTGCAGCTTGCACATTTATTGCACGGACTACCATCCACGGGGTTCTCACAGTTTACCGTCTTTGCCATCAGTTTTGCAATTGTAGTTTTTCCTGTTCCTCTTGTTCCGCAAAAAAGATATGCATGTCCTATTCTGTCATGCTTAATTTGGTTTCTCAGGGTTGTAACTATATGTTCCTGACCCTTTACCTCCTGAAATTCATCAGGACGCCATTTGCGGTATAATGCCATATAGGACATACAGCGCCTTCTTTCTAAAACTATTTTTTGCCAAATCTGAATATCTGATCCAGCATCCTAAGTGTCTTAAAGTTTCCCTTTGCGGTTATTTCTCCTGCCATAAATCCCTTTTGGAACGTCTGCTTTCCCGCAAAAATTTTCCTCATGAGGGCAGTGCTGGTTTTAAGCTTTACATTACCCTCCTGATCCTCGCCATACTCACATTTAAGCTCGGTTCCGGCATGAATAATAAGATTCTTCCCTGTATCTGAAATTATAATAACATACTTTGCACTAAAATCCTTTTCAGGATAAAAGTTTGTATAAAATGCTTCTATAATATCATCCTCATATATAACTTCTTCCTTAGGCTCTTCATCTCCCATCATCTGCTTGAACATGGCAGCAAGTTCCTCAATGTCTTCCTTCTGTTTTTTAACATATCCGTCATCCGCTACGAATTTTGAAAGCTGCTCGCTTTCCTGCGGTGTAAGATTTATGCTGCTTTTCTTTATTATATTATTTTTTACTGCAATACTGCTCGTTGGAAGCTTAACAGCTTTTTTATTTATGCTTCTGTATAAGTCCTCCGCCTTTTTCTCTATAATGCCTAAGTATGCGACATTGGATTCTATGTCCTCATGGCTGTCAACATAAAGAGAAAGCCCATGTAAAGGTATACCTCCCAAAACATCCCATGCCTTTCTAAGCGACAGCTCAACATCCTGCTCACCATAAGCCGTGGCGACAACCACAGGCAGCATGTAAAGCTTAGCTATTTTTTCCTTATCGCCATACAGCCAGCACATATCAAGAAACTGCTGCATGTAACCGCCCATTCCAAACCATTCCACATTAGCTGCAAGTACAACTCCATCACAATCCTTTAACGTGTTAGGCAGGGTAGCTATTCCGGACTTATCCTCATACATATTGTACCTTGTTACATTTACACGAAGCTCCTCAAGCACCTGTATAATTCTTTCTATAACAAATAATGTAGGGTCATCAAGAAGTCCCCGTCCTCCGTAGTATACATTAATATTCAAAATTTTCACCTCTCAAAACAAAAAATTTGTTTTAAATAAAAAACAGCATATACTTTAATATAACAAAAATAGCCTTGTTAGTAAAGGCTATTTAACGAAGAATTCCTCATTGGCAAAGGCAATTATATCTCCCTGCTTCAATTGCCTGTTCTCAAGAGCCGTAAGCCTTACCGAGTTTACAAAAGTACCATTTGTAGAGTTTTCATCCTGTACCCATATTCCATTTTCATCTATATAAATACACGCATGTACCCTGCTTATCTGGTTTGTGGCAAGTCTGTAGTCCGTCTGCTTCTTTCCCCGTCCTATAACGATTTTTTCATTATAATCACTAAATCTTATAGGTTCAAGCAAACCATTTGTCAGGGGTATAAGGCAGCTTATTTTATTATTAGGAAGTTCAACATACGAATCATCCATATTATTTTCAACCTCGGTCTCACATAAAACTGCTTCTCTTAATTTTACCATTGAAACACCCTGATCCGTAATCATATCATATATCCCATACATATATACAAGTCCCTCGCTGTCACGATGATCAAAGCCTTTCATTAAAATTTCAAGCATAACCCTAATCTGCTGCCTTATATCCGAATTATAATCAGGGACATATATAATCCCTATGTTTTTTGTATCAGGATTGTAAGTCATATATCTTATATCTATTACAAGGTCGTTTGCAGAAAGCAAATACTTTTCCAATGAAAATATACACTCAAGCAGCTGTGCCATTATAAGCTTAAGTAGCATACCGTCAAGCCTGAGCTTTAACAGTACTCTTTCCAGTATATAATTGCCTGAGGTTTTATATCTCAGCCACATCTCGCCATCAAGCTCATATGACGCAGGACGAAGCATGTAAGGAATGTTATTTTCCTCTATCATGCGGCTTTTATACCTTGCCGCCGAGGTCTTTAACAGGCTTATGTCATCAAGCTTCACATCCATGTAATTATCCATGTCGCTACTCCTGAAAAATATCTCCATACATCTGCCACCTCCTTAATCTTGGAGTACATTTATCATATTCTGTCCTATATGTAACCTCTCTGTTTTTATAGTATGAGGATTCCTTTTTGCATTTGGCACAGCCATAAACAAATCCATTTTCCTCATATAGCATTATCTGTTCATTTATAATATCCTCCACATCACCCGAATATGTATATATAGCCGAATAGGATGTTTCCTGTGCCTTAATATCATTAATCGGTGTAAGCAGAAGCATCAGGCAAAATATTATTATAACTACCACAACTGGCATTACAAAGCACATTTCCACGGTAGTGCTTCCCGAATTTTCATTTATCACTTTATACTTCCTCCGCATCTCTGACAGGCTCCTATATGCTCCACCTCACAGAGCCTCACACGTTTTATGCTCCTTTTTAATCCGCTGCATGCTTTGCCCGAATGATACTTGTCTCCATATTTTGTAATATACACGGTTTGACTGCATTTATCACCGCAAAATTCACAGGGCAAAAAATTATTTTTTTCCGCCTGCTTTCTGCTTGTACATGAAATTGACAGAGACAGGTGTGTACACATTCTTGTTGTATGGTACGCTTCCATATTATCAGTCACATAAACGTATTTGTCATTATCTGTTCCCTCTTCTACATCTTGTTCCCTTATATAGCCGCAATATATGTGCTGCTTTAGTGTATAGCTTTTTTCATGCGAAAAATAATCAAAAAATGGGATATTGCAATTTAATTTGTATGTTACGGTAAGCTCCACATCATTTTCATCTGTTTTAAAGCACGAACCCGTAAAACTCACACCCGAAACGCCGCCCTTAATGTATTTATCAACAAGTCCAAAATCATCAACATATTTTTCAAGTTTCGACTGCGCAAACCATATATTCCCCTCGCCTATATATCCATACTCCGCCATATACTCAGCGGTCTCCCACGCTGCCTCATAAACAATATTTTCTGCAAGCCTGCACTGCGAAAATTCGAATAACGCAAGCATTCCGAAAATAAATATAGGAAGAATAAGTGTAGCTTCAACTACTGTGTTTCCCTTATTATTCATACTAACCTCACATTTCATAAATATAGCGATATCCTATTGAATATCATCCCGATTATCATACTGATTGTCCTAGCACCCTCTGCCTATATGGTTTGCACCCGGAGAGGCTTTATTTATTTTTTGGCGTGACAGAGGATGTTAGGACAATCAGTATCCTCCGCTTTCCTTTATGTAATATTTCCTACTGTCATAGGAAATTATAAATTCAGCTGTCAGCGCAACAGCGCCATTTGCAATATCAAAATCACCATCAACGGACCTTGCGTTTATATTCATCAAATCAAGCATGCGATAGTAGGTTTTGTCCATGTTCATGGAAAGTAATATCATCAAATAATCCTGATAGCTCATTCCACTGTCGCTGCCCTTCCCTTCACACACGCTTTCACCAAGCTTATCTATATCCGTTATCCAGCTTTCCTTACTCTTTGTAAAGGGAAGCTTTTTACCCTGAAGCAGAACTCTTGCGTCTGCCATTGCCTCTGCATAGGCCCAGCAGCCCGCTATAAGCGTCTCTATGGCAGGTTCAGGAATCAATGTCGCAATTGAAATGGCTGTTGCAATTTGCTTTACTCTTGCCATTTTTACTGCGTCGCCTATAAGATAAGAATAATTTATGGGAAATCTTATAAGCACAATTCTATCTACCGTACTCTCTAGATTTTCCGCATCTGATTTTTTCCCGCAAGCAAGGTATTCCAACTCATATTTTAAAACCGAGGTTTCATTTACGGATGTATCTACGGCACAGTTAAAAACATTAACTGCATAGACGGCTCCAATACCTGACGAGGTAAGCTTACCCGCCCAGCTTTCATGTTTTTTTATATCCTCAAGCATATCATCACAGTTATTAAAGCGTGTATTTACCTTGTATACAAATGCTTCCACTCCGCCTTGTCTTTTTGAAAAGCATTCGGACGTATCAATGTAAGCTCCGCTTATTTCCATATCCTGTGGCTTGATGATATTTACGATGCCCACAAACCCAACATTTGTAGTGTACGTTCTTGGGTCCTCCTCCTTTTTATCATCCTTCGAGACTTCTTCCGTTTCCATTCCACTTCCAATTTCGCTTTCATTCTTGGTTTGACCGTCATCCTTAATTTGATTTTCCTCTGCACTTTCTTCCATTTGCCCCTGTGTCCTTATATTATCTGTTACAGCCTCTGACAAAGTGCCGTCCGCTCCCTTTGTTTCATCAACGATTTTATCTATACCATATTCAATTGCTGCATATTTCAGATAATCAGATATTTGTTCCTTAAAGGGCTTACAATCCTCCTCGTATATGTACCGGAAGTCCGTTATGGCTGTCTGCTCTACCGCAGCCTTTTTCCCCATTTTCTCACACATTTTATTATGAAGCTTTTCCTCCAGATAAGCTTCTCCTTTTCCGCCGCAGCTTTTATCAAAGAGAAGAATATGATAATGCTCAAATATATATGTGTTGTATTCAGCTTTTATATCCGATATGGCACCTTTCGCACATATGACCGCCTTTTCCTTTACGGACAAATTTATTATTATTTTATTTACAGTAAATGAAACTAACAGCATACTGCTTATAATCAGACATAGAAACACAGTTATTTTTCCACTATTATTCATATTCTCCTCCCATAAAAATTAATTAAATATTATGAATAAATATAACTTGCATCAGAATTGATTGAATCCCAGATATTCATAACTAATGACCTTATTTGTCTTTGAAATATGGCCACCATTGCTATAAGAACAACCATAATGAGTATTACTTCCACAACACCCATACCATCTTCGTTAATAAGAAAACCTTTTATCATCACATTTATCCTCCTTCTTGTCTCGTCGGCTTTACCACCGGACATATTCTACAGCATTTAAAGGCTTACCAAAACCGGAGTGACAATCATCAGCATTACAATCAAAAGCAACACAATCATTGGAAACAACAGTTTTGTCGATGCCTCCTCCCCCTTTCTCTTTGCATTTTCCTTCCTTATTTCCAAGGCAGCGGCAAGTTCATCCTCCATAAGCCCAAGCAAATCCTTTGTTCCTATTTTTAAGTTTCTGCTAAGCTGATGCATTAATCTTACATATGCATTAAGACCAATTCTTCGTCCTAAATCCTCATACACCATTGCTTCATCCAAACCCGAATTAATTTGATTAATTGCATACTCTAACTCCAAAACAAGCGGGTTTCCATTTTCACCTTCAGCTATCAGTTGCTTAATTCCCGACTTTACCGTTAAGCCGGCGCCCAGGGTAAGCCACAGACTATTTACAAACCAAGGATAAAGATCCATCAGCCTTCTATCTCTATTCCTTATGTCCTGTTTTAAGCCTGCCGCTTTCCTAAACGCTAATATAATGCAAAACAATGTTCCCAACAAAAATATATAAACAGATGTATTGTTTTTTTCTTGTTCTAATGATATCTCCACTCCTGATAAATCCGTAGGAATGAGTATCTCCCTTTGGTTGCGGTTTTCCTGCTCCAAATCGTAAAGCTCACCTTCTACAAGCTCGATTATTGTTGCTTCCTTTTTCCCTTCTATTCCAAGCCTGTATTCATGTGATGCCGAAAACTCTCCATACTCAACAGTTGCAGTCAGCGTTACAAAGGCCTTATCAGTTATTTCATCAGTATTCACCTTTCCTGTTGAGGCTAAGATTTTTGGTGAATCTGACTGCCATGTTATATCAAAGACATTTTCAGGATTTTCCGGAATATGTATATCGCCCCTTATATGCAGTAAATCCTCATTATCACCAACAAGCTCCGTTTCAAAGTCATGAAAAAGCTTCTCGCTTTTTTCATAAAACTCCTCCACAGTATATTCCATTGGCATAACAACAAGATTTACCAAAGCTTCATCCCCCTCATAGGTTAGGCTTATATCATATTCCCTCATCTGTCCGTTGTAGTCATCCCTATAAAGCACATTACCTGCATCAACCACCCTTGTGCCGGCAATGCCAAACAGCAGTGAAACAATATTAAAGACTGAAAATGCGAAAAGACATACTGCAATATTTTTCTTTATGAAATTTTCCGACATAATTTTTACGTCCTTATCTGATACAATTTGAAGCTTTCGTATATCGTGCTGAAGCCTGCCTGTATTTATTTTTTTCCGTGCCATAGAAAAAATATAATCCGACATGGCATACACCACTTTTTTTATGCCCTTGTATTTGCTGTAGTGCTTCCTGCTTAGAATCGCAAGCATCACATACAAAAGCACTATTAAAATGTTTATGTATATCATTTATTCACCCCTTCAAGCTATCTATTATTTTATCTATTGATATTGATGTAAGAACAATCCCCACAAGGCATATAGTCATAAAAGCATGTCCCCAAACCGTTTTGTACAAAACATCAATATATGACACGCCTGTAAGTCTCAGATATAGCATTATAAAAAAAGGTATAACAGACATGATTTTTCCCTCAAGACGTTTAGATGCAATCATTGTATTTATCTCCAGTTCCGTTGTGCTTTTTTCAGCCATACTTCTCGCACATTGTCCTATGAGCCTTATGAGATTTCCTCCATATATCCCTGCGGTTTTGACAAGATATGCAAGCTCCTTTATCTCTTCAATATGGCTTTTATCCCCCAACTCCTTAAGTCCCTGCTCCAAGCCTTTGCCACACTGCATTCCATTTATTAAAAGCTTTAAGTCCTCCTCAAGCAGATTGTCCGCAGTCTCATCTGATTTTATTTCTGAAAGAACATATAAAAATGCATTTTCTATTGAATACCCTGCCTGAAGGGCGCCCGATACACCCGATATTACATTCTTAAACTCCTCCTTTAACTGCCGTTTTCTGTCTGTTATAAAATCTTTTTTAAGCTTCCCGTAAATGTAAAGCAAATATGGAATTGTAAAAACAGCTCCCCACAGTGTGTCATAAAACAAAAAACCACATATAATTCCAACCACCCCAAGGTATAGAAACGTAAAAATGTACCAATCCAGTTTTGGAATATACGGCTTATATCTCACAGCATGCCTCCCTGTACATTTCAAGCTTTCCCGCACTTTCAAGCTTACTTACATTTATAATGTCATTCATTTTTTTCAAAACACCCTTTAGCCTTCCGTTTTTCTCTCCCGTTTCCACAAACTCGAAAAGACTGTTCAGAATCACGTTACCTTCCGTCATACCATTCACCTCCTCTATACTAAGCACTCTTCTTGTTCCATCTCTCAGCCTTCCCAAATGAATAATGATATCCACTGCTGAGGCTATCTGACTTCTTACGGCAGTAATGGGAATATCCATACCCATAAGCACCATCGTCTCAAGCCTGCTTATCATGTTGGCGGCAGAATTTGCATGTCCGGTGCTAAGGCTTCCATCATGCCCTGTTCCCATAGCTGCAAGCATGTCTATTGCCGCCGCATCTCTCACCTCCCCGACAATAATCCTGTCAGGTCGCATTCTAAGACTTGTCTTTATCAAATCTCGTATTGTAACTGCATTTTCACCCTCTAAATTTGCATTTTTTGCTTCAAGCCTTACAAGATTACTCACCCCCTGAATTTGAAGCTCTGCCGAATCTTCAATCGTTATAATTCTTTCCTCTTTCGGAATATAATTTGACAAAGCATTTAAAAATGTTGTTTTCCCCGAACCGGTTCCGCCCGATATAAAAATGTTAAATCCGCTTTCAACAAGTATACGGAGCAAAAAAGCCACATTTTTGTCAAGGCTTTCAAGCTCAATGAGCCTTTCCATGTCTATAGGCTCATTTGGAAATCTTCTTATTGTTATAACGGGCCCACATAGTGAGACGGGATTTTGAACAATGTTGACCCTTGACCCATCCTTAAGTCTTGCATCAACGATAGGGCTTGACTCATTTATCCTTCTGTTGCAGCCTGCCACGATCTGCTGCATAACAGACCTTAACCGTTCCTCCGACTCAAAGCTCTTATCCGTCTTAATAAGGCGTCCCGACTTTTCAATAAAAATGCTGTCAGGTCCGTTTACCATTATTTCAGTTATCTCATCATCCTCCAAAAGCTCAGTCAGAACATCAAGCCGCCTTAAGGAATTAAACAGCTCTATCCTAAGCTGAACCTTTTCTTTAAGCGGGATATATGTATTTGCACTTTCCTCCAATATGCATTTATCTATAACCCTGCCTATATCCTCATCCATAATCTCAGCACTCATATCTATATCCGATATTATTCTTGATTTAAGCTTTTCCTTAATTCCTGTTTCCATCAAACTATATGGCTCCCTTCTCTATCATTTCCTTTATGCTGCCCTCCTCAAAATCCTTGTTTGAAAATGTAATGTATTTAACTTTTTCTGCAAGTCCTCTGTCTTCATTTTTTTTGACTAATTCACTGAAATAGGAAAGCTTCTTTTTACTGTGTTCATCCGGCAGAGCAGGTACAATAATCCTGTCAAAAAGCTGTAATGTGTCAAGCGAGGCAAAAGCTGCCATTCCCATATCAAAAATCACTGCACTATAATGTCTTTTTTCAGATAAAATATTTTTAAACCATATAAAATTTTTGTCTGTAATCCTCCGCTCCAGATAACATACCGTAGCTGTCAGACTGTCAAAATCCATAACCTCCTTTCCCTCACACCCACGAGATATCTGCTCCAATATTTTTTCATTCATGCTTGCCAGATAATACAAAAACATTTCTCCATTTTTTTGTGCCGCCTCATCAACGCTGTCACTTGGAAAATCCTCAAGTCCCACATAAAGGCTGTTTTCAAAATAACGGGATAAGCATTTTGACAATGTTGTTTTTCCACATCTGCCCACAGGCGAATACACGGCAAGCCATACACCGTTTTCCTTTGTGCTGATACTTTTTTGTCCCAAAAAATGAGTTATATGCTTTGCAATCTGCTCGGCACTTTGGTATTTGAATATACAGTCCTCTGTATTCCTTTGTTCACTAAGGTACAGCACGGGAACGCCGTCTTTTTCTTTGTGGCTTTTACCATCCAAAACAAGCAAATCCAAATCGTTTTGCCGGGTATATTCACTGACTGACTCCCACGTTGAAAAAACGGATGCCTTAAGAGGAATATCCTCATGCCCATTAAAGTACTCCATAAGCTTTACGTTGTAATATAAATCAGACCCATATATACCAATTTTATAAGAAAACATTACCTCCTCCTGTAAATCTCATAACAATTAACCCATGTTTAAAGAAAACAAACTCCACAAAGTAAAACACTCACAAAAACAGGCAGTGACATATGTATGCGTGTTTTCTCCCTCAAAATACCTCCCCCTCTTTTTATCACAAGCACGACTCCATATAGAGCGGCTGCCACAAAGGACACGACAATAATATATATAATTTTCATATGTACAAATGTGGCTAATGCCGCATACAGCTTAATGTCCCCTGCTCCCAAAACGCCCCCTGCATATAATGCGAAAAGTGCTGCTATGGTAATTGCAGACCAAAGAATACTTTTGCCTGCCTCCTTAAATCCATACATAATCAGACTGTACGTAACTCCAATTAAAAAACCGAGAAAATTAAGCCTGTTCGGTATGCGGAACGTCTTAAAGTCAAATATAACCGCAGCACCCGCAAGCATTATAATAAAAATAAAATTTACCCCTATCACATCCCTTCTTTGTAAAACACTTCTTTGTAAAATACTTTTTTATAAAACAAAGTGCTTTAAAAATAATTCCATTTCACATTGCAAATCCTTTTTAAAAATTGAAATAATAGAAATACAATTGAATAAATGACCGTGAACTCAAGATAACCGAACGCTATCTCTTGAACACAAGTAAACTATACCATAAGAATTTACGAACTGTAAAGCGACATTTTGTAAAGAAAAACTGTACAATTTGTAAAGAAAAAGAGCTGACGTAAATATACACCAGCCCTTGTAATTATTGATTTTTTTGACAATTTAATTTTGTTACCTTATATTCAATAAATCGCCGTTTTTTAGTTATGTAAACTATATTTTTCTAAGCTTCCTTATAATTTACAAGTTCATCAATCAGCTTTGGAAGCTGTTCATCCATGTTCTCATCGGAAAACTGGCAGGTTCCAACCTTTCTGTGACCACCTCCGCCATATTTAAGCATAAGGCTTCCAACGTCAACATTTGAGGTTTTATTTATTATGCTATAGCCCACGGCTGCTGAACAGCCCTTTCCGCCCTTGCCGTTTACAATCCATACTGATATATTCTGCTCAGGATAAAGGCTGTATATGTAAAATCTGTTTCCGGTATATATCGGATCAACACCTCTTAAATCCGAAATAATTACATCCTTTTCAACCATTGTGTGCGCAAGCACCATCTCCTTAAATTTCTCAGTTTGCTCGTTGTAAACCTCTATCCTCTCAACTACATCAGGAAGCGCAAGTATCTCCTCCGTTGTCATGGTTCGGCATGCGTCAATAAGCTCCTCCATAAGCTTGTAGTTTGGAATTGTGAAATTTCTCCATCTTCCAAGACCTGTCCTTGGGTCCATAAGAAAACCTACGAGAATCCAACCCTGTGGATGAAGAACCTCATCTACAGTGAGGTTTCCCGAATCAACCTTATCAACCGCCTCCATCATATCATCAAACTGTGGAAATCTTTCCCTTCCGCCGTAATACTCATATATAATACGTGCACAGGAAGGCGTAATACGACTTTCACCCTTGTACTTGCCCTCAAGCTGATTTCTCTCGAACTCGCTTGAATGATGGTCAAACCACAAACCGCAACCCTCTACAAAAGGCACATTTGCAAGGCAGTCATTTTCATCAATAGGAATAAGCCCATCCTGTAAATCCTTCGGGTGGGCAAACGTCCAATGGTCTATGATTCCTGCCTCCTTAAGCAGAGCGCCACATGCTAATCCGTCAAAGTCTGAACGTGTAACTAATCTCATAATACTTCCCCTTTACCCATAATTTTAATCCGACTTTTGTATAACCACGTTAATGATATAATATTTCCTGTTTTTTTTCAAGTCCTACAAAACATACATATTTTCCATACCATAAAACATATATTTAGATGAGCAAAACTCTACTTTTGCTCATAACTAATATATGTCTTATGCGGAGGTCACATTGCAGATTCTTCTCTACATATCAAAATATGCTATTCCGGTCATAATAGGCTATATAGTTTTTTATGGAATATCACATAAGGTTCAGGTATATGAAGCCTTTTTGGACGGTGTACGTGAGGGCTTTAAGCTTGTAATTGACATTGCCCCGACCCTTGTGGGACTACTTATTGCAGTTGGAATATTCAGAAGCTCCGGAGGACTTGCCCTGCTTTGCGGCATTTTCAACCCCATTGCAGATGCATTTGGCATTCACTCTGAAATATTTCCCATTGCAATCGTGCGCCTTTTTTCCTCCTCCGCCGCCACAGGAATGGTTCTTGACATATTTAAAACCTATGGCCCCGATTCAGTTATCGGAAACACAGCATCAGTGCTTATGAGCAGTACGGAAACAATTTTTTATACAATGTCCGTATACTTTCTCTCAGTTAAAATTACAAAAACCCGCTGGACGCTGGCAGGAGCCCTGCTTGCGTCGCTGGCGGGTATTGTAGTCAGTATCATTTTAGGTATTTATATGTAAGGTATGATTTTCAATTACTCTCTCCACATCAATTCACTACACTTAGTACATCATTACCTGTATATCCATTATTATACAGCCGTCAAAAAGCTGATAACCATTTTCACTATAGGTATCCTTGTTATCATTGTATACTGCTGATGCATCCTCACCCAAATACACCGAAACCGCTACACCGTCAAGAGATGCATACAACGTCACTCTGCCACCTGCAATGACATGTCCGTTAAACTCATATCCTCCTGCCTTCATATCTCCCACTGTTTTACCTATGTACTCCTTCACCTTACTATCATCCATGGAAACAACATCAATTGTGTCAATGGTTAAATCCCCTATGTAGTCGGCGTAATCCTCACCAAACTCCATTGCATCAAGCTTTGCACCAACATCTCCTGATAATGTAAATGTGTACTTTTCCATTTTATCCTCGTTTATCGCCGTAAACTCATACGTACCATTAAAGCCTGTATATCCGTTTACCTTGGCTCCTGTTTCCTCAAACTGCTTATAGGTCATGCCTATATAATCAGAGCCATCATTTGCGTTGTCTCCTCCTACATTTCCATCCTCCGCAGGATTTTCTGATACTGTCTCCGCGGAAGGCTTTCCCATAGCATCCTCCTTTTCATCCTTTCCGCATCCCACAAGACTTACCGTAACAAATGCTCCAAGCAATAAACTGACTAAAAATTTCTTCATAATATATCCCCCTTTTTTGGAACTCCGCCGTATAAAAAACTAAAACCATGTGGCGGCGACACAATAATTAAATAAAGGTATATTAGCACATATTTAAAAAATAAAAAGCGAAGATTCCCTACGTTATCAATTATACCGCCTATAATGCCAATTTACAAAATATAGCTTTATCTTTCAAAATTGCATAATTTTTCTCTCACTTTTTATCATATATTACAAGTTGCCAAATTAAATTAAATATCTTATAATAATATTGGTAATTTTAAACAAACGCATTGTTGGTTGTTTTAGGAGAGAGGGAGGTAAGCAATATGACATATTGGAATTTATCATTTGATGCAGTTGCAATATTCTTTTTATTGCTTATTTTTGTATGGTATCTCAGCGAAAAAAAGATACCGCTCCGCAGCCATCGGGTATTTTTATATCTTATTTTTCTTGTTTTAGCCTCAACGGGACTTGAAATTGCCTCAACTCTTATGGCTCGCAATATGGATGCTACGGGATATGATGTATTTTATCTTACCCTGACCTTGCAGACACTTGCCATAAATTTGGTTCCTGTTACATTTTCTTACTATCTGCTTCTTTTGGCTCACATTAATTTAAAGCGTCACAAGGCATTACGTGCATTATACATGGTCTGTATAGGAACAGATGCAGTGGTTATTTTGCTGAATCCGTTTCTACATTGGGCATTTACATTTGAAAATAATGTATACAAGATTGCTCCTTCGGGACTTGTACTCTACATAATAGATTTCATTACGATTGGTATATGTATAACTACCATTACACGGTACAAGGAAAAATTTATGTTCCTTCACATCGTACCGCTTGCATATAACATAATATGCGGTCTATTGGCATGTGCAGCACAGCTTGTTTTCTATTATCCTTTCCTTAACTGCACCCTTGCCGCAATGTGCTTAACCCTGTTCCATTATCAGCAAAATTCCGGCACGGTTACGGACACGACAACAGGGCTTTTTAACAGAAAATTTTTGGGTGAATATATTGAAAACAAATATGCTTACGGCAATAAGAGTTTCGGTGTGATTGTCGTAGCACTTGATGATTTTAAGTTTGTAAACAAAACATACGGAGTTCAAACCGGCGACCATATGCTTTATCAGGTAGGACAGTTTCTTAAACGCCGCAAAAAGAACGCTTTTGTATTTCGTCTTGGCTCCGACCAGTTCTGTATTCTTTTTGACAACAAGGAGGATGAGCTTAAGGAACTCTCAGAGAAAATTCAGGACAGATTTAAGCATCCATGGTATGACGAAAATCATGTACCTATCATGATGTCCGCTTCCTTATGTTGCATTAACTGCCCTGAGGATGCGGAAAGCTACAGGGAGCTTATAGAGGTTATTGACTACTCCATGAGCATTTCAAAGAAAACAAGAAAAGGACTCATTACATTTGCAAAAACAGTGAATCTCGACAAAATCAAGAGAGATAAAGCGATTGAACGTGCCGTTAAAATGGCGATGGCAAAGAATGAGCTTATGGTTTACTATCAACCTATATTCTCCGTTTCAAAGGGAGTTTACAACTCGGCTGAAGCCTTTGTGCGTCTTAATGATGAGGAGCTTGGCTGGATTTCTCCTGAGGAATTCATACCTATATCCGAAAAAAATGGACTGATTGTGGAGATGGGTGAAATTATCTTAGACAAGGTATGCCGTTTTATACATGATTTTAATCTGTCAGAAACCTCCGTTGAATATGTTGAGGTAAATATAAGTCCCGTTCAGCTTACCCATGCGGATTTTGCCGACAGGGTAAAAGCAATCATAGAAAAATACGGTGTTTCACCTGAGCAGATAAATATGGAAATTACCGAAACCGCAACATTAAATTCCACTTCCATGGTTTTGCAAAACATAAATAAACTCATAGAATACGGCATTGCATTTTCACTTGATGATTTCGGTTCCGGCAACGCAAACATTTCCTATATAAATACTATGCCGTTTAAGATTATTAAGATTGACAAAAATCTTATATGGGATGCATTTAAAAATGATACTGCAGGCATCACGCTTGAGTACACCATCAATATGCTGAATGCCCTGAAGCTTAATATTGTTGCCGAGGGTGTTGAAACAGAGGAAATGACAAATCAACTTGCTAATTTTGGTTGCCACTATATGCAGGGCTGGTTTTACTCCAAAGCTATTCCTGCCGAAGATTTTATTGATGTCATATCCCGATGATGCCACGAGAAAATATCAGACACTATTATTTCATAAATATGGATTAAACATCAGGCGGTCCCCTGCCTTGCACCAAGCTCTTTCATTCTTTTATGCAAGGCATTAAGGACTGCCTTTTTATTTCCCGACCATTTTGGGGCTATGAGGATTTTTTTAGGTCCATCCCCTGTAACCCTGTGAATGACAATTCGTTCATCTATATTCTGAAGACATTTTATGACCAGAGCAATGTACTCCTCCTGTTCAAGGACATGAAAGCTTCCTTCTGCATAATCACGAGCTAAATCCGTTCCAGAAAGAACATGAAGAAGCTGTAGCTTAATTCCGCACATATAATTATATTTTTCGTCTATCATATTATTTTTACTGTCTGTCCTATAACCATCAATATTGGGGATTATAGGGTCTTTTGCAGCATTCTTATTCAAATATTCTACCGACAAATTACTTACATATTTTACCGTGTCAAGCATCATTTTCTCAGTTTCATTTGGCAGTCCCAATATAATGTGGGTTATAAATGGAATATTGATTTTATTAAGTCTTTGCACTGCCGTCTCGTATACACTTAAAGGGTATTTTCTCCTTATATATTCTGCTGTCCTTTCGTGTATGGTCTGAAGTCCAAGCTCAATCCATATAAATTTGTCCGAAAATCGATTCTTAAGCTCCTCCAAAAGTGCAATAACCTCGTCACCAAGGCAGTCGGGTCTTGTAGCTATTGATATGCCTACAATCTGTTCATGTGACAGTGCCTCCGTATAGATACTCCTCAAATAATCGATATTGCCATATGTATTTGTGTACGCCTGAAAATATATTATAAATCTTTTCCCTACCGTCTTATCAAATCGGGCAAGTCCTGTTTCTATCTGTCTGTTAATGTTATATTTGTCAGCAAAATCCCCGCTTCCCCCTGCACTACAAAAAACACACCCACGGGTGTCAAGGCTTCCGTCCCTGTTTGGACATGTAAAGCCTGCATCAACTGCAAGCTTATAGCACTTTTCACCATAGGTGTGTTTAAAATATGCGTCTAAAGAGTAATACGGCTTTCCAAGCCAGTCAATATCCGTCATTATTTTTCCTCTTTACAATTTATTCTACTGTTCCGAATACAAACAAAACAAAAAAGCTATCATAAGCAATAAACAGGTAATCAAAAGCTAAATGGAGATATACATCGCCAAAAACAGCAGTATTGTTATCGTTTCGTTTTTTTGGAACATAACAGCAAACAGGCTTTCCCAAATACCAATTCAACTCTTCAAAAAATTCATCAATACTTTTATCAAGCTGAGCGTTTGAAGAATATTTAGCAAACATTTTATTTAGTGCATCAATTGTAGTTTTCTCATAATCTTCCGATGAAAAATTAATAGCATCAATCTGCTCATCATCAACACGAAAATTGCAGGCATTAAAGCTATAGAATCTACTTCGAACTGCCCAGCTTAACGCTGAAAATTCGTTGTTTTTTGCAAAGAAAATATCAGCCTCCATTGTATCCGGAAAATCGCACATCATAGAAAGCTCATCGGACAGAACATCAACAACTCCTGCGAGAAATCCCACATCTCCATTTTCGTTTTCAAATTCAAAATACTCCTTACTCATAGCATCCCTCTTAATAAAAATTTATAGTAACTGATAATATTCCAAATTCAGAGCATTGTCAAGCCACATTTTTATATAATACGTTGTAAAAAAACTACAATACATGAGATGTCACACGTGTAGACAATTGAATAGAAACGATGGAAAGGGAGGAAATTACATTTACCACTCATACTTGTGAAGCTGTCCTTGCCCCTCAAGGCACGGAAAGCCCTGTTGCCTTAACGCCTCATACAAAACAATGGCAACGGAATTGGAAAGATTAAGTGAGCGCTCCCCGGGCATCATTGGAATACGCACACAGTTTTCCTTATTGCCAAGCAAAAGCTCCTCAGGTATGCCTGCACTTTCCTTACCAAACATTATATATGCGTCCTCCTCATAAGAAACATCCGTATATTTCTGCTTGGATTTTGTAGTTGCCATATAAATTTTCGCTCCTTGATTTTTTTCAAGGAAATCCTCGTAATTAATATAAGTAGTCACGTCAAGCTTGTGCCAATAGTCAAGACCAGCACGCTTAAGCATTTTGTCGTTTATAAGAAAGCCCATAGGCTCAATCAGATGAAGCCTTGCACCCGCCGCAACACAGGTACGTCCGATATTACCTGTATTTGCGGGCATTTCAGGCTCTAATAAAACTATATTAAGCATTTATTTATTCCTAAGCCTCGTTATAAAATTATTGATTCTTCCCATGGCTTCCTTTAATTCATCAATGGAATATGCGTAGGATATACGGAGAAAGCCCTCTCCACAGTCACCAAATGCAGTTCCCGGAACTACCGCAAGCTCCTCCTCCTCAAGAAGTTTTGTGGCAAATTCATCACTTGTAAGCCCAAACTCCTTTATGCATGGGAACATGTAAAAGGCTCCTTTAGGCTCAAAGCACGGAAGACCCATCTCCTTAAATGTTGCAAGAAGAAAATGACGTCTCTTATCATAGGATTCCCTCATTCTCTCAATATCCTTGTCTCCATCCTTTATTGCTGCAATGGCGGCATACTGGCTTGTAGTAGGTGCACACATAATTGCAAACTGGTGAATTTTCGTCATCTGCTCTGCAATAACATGAGGTGCAAGTGCATAACCCAATCTCCAGCCTGTCATAGCATACGCCTTGGAAAATCCATTTATTATGATAGTTCTTTCTTTCATATCCGGCAGAGAACCAATTGTACAATGTTTCTCCCCACCATATGTAAGCTCGGAATATATCTCATCTGATATGACAATAATATCCTTTTCCTTACATATGTCGGCTATAGGCTCAAGGTCTTTTCTTGTCATAATCGCTCCAGTCGGATTGCTTGGGAATGCAAGGATAAGAACCTTGGTCTTATCTGTTATGGCAGAAAGAAGCTCCTCCGGTGTGAGCCTGAATTCATTTTCATTCTTTAATGCAATCGTTACAGGCACACCGCCTGCAAGCTCAACACATGGCACATACGATACATAACATGGCTCTGGAATGATTACCTCATCACCTGGGTCAAGCATGGCACGAAGTGCTATATCTATGCCCTCACTTCCACCTACCGTAATAAGTGCCTCGTGTTTGAAATCATAATCCACATCATACTTTCTCTTATACCATTTACATATTTCTTCCCTGAGTTCAAGAAGTCCTGAGTTTGATGTGTAAAATGTTCTCCCTTTTTCAAGAGAATATAAGCCTTCATCCCTTATGTGCCACGGAGTGTCAAAGTCAGGCTCACCAACACCTAAAGATATGGCATTCGGCATCTCACTTACTATATCGAAAAATTTTCTTATGCCCGATGGCTTTATATTTGTTACTGTTTTTGATAATGGATTTCTCATGGTGCAATAACCAACCTTTCATCCTGCTTTACTGCGTCAAAAATTATACCGTGATCTTTATACTTCTTGAGAACAAAATGTGTGGAGGTGCTTATAATCTGCTCCATCGTTGAAAGCTTCTCCGATACAAACCGTGAAACCTCTTTCAGGCTTGTTCCCTGAAGTATAACCGTAAAATCAAATGCTCCCGCCATAAGATATACGGCATTTACCTCCTCAAAGTTATATATTCTCTCGGCTATTCTGTCAAATCCCTGTCCTCTTTGCGGCGTTACCTTAACCTCTATAAGTGCCGTTACCTTTTCCTCGGCAACCTTATCCCAGTCAATCATTGTATGATATCCGCAAATAATTTTGCCCTCCTCCATAGCCTTAATGTCAGCCGCCACCGCCGCCTCGTCGAGCCCAAGCATCTTGGCTATATCCGTTATAGTCATTTTACTGTCAGTTTCCAAAAGCTTTAAAATTTCAATATTCATGGCTTACCTCTTTTCATAAAGTTTTATGTTATATATTTTTACTTCTATACAGACAACTGCATATCAATCCTTACACATATTCAATTACCTTATATATCTCGTCAAAGCTTGGCGGCTGCAAATATCTTTCATCAACGCCTGCCATGACGACCCTGCCCTTATCCATTGTCACCTTACCGATAACCGATGCAGGGATTTCATTTTCCAAAAGCCTTTTCACTGCTGTTTGACCGTCAGAAAAAACTCCAAGCAGTGCCCCCGTTCCGTCAAGCAGATAAGGATTTATGTTGAAATACTCGCATATTTCAATCGTTTCCTGTCTTATGGGAAGCTTAAAATTGTCGATACACATTCCTCTTTTTATCGCTGCCCCAAGCTGCCACAAGCCTCCGTATACACCGCCCCATGATACATCATGCATGTAGCAGGCATCATTTTCAGCCATAAGCTTTGCCGCAGCATCAATGCTTATATCATCATTATATGAAAAAAGGCCGTCAATATAGCTTTCCGAAAAATGTTTTACAAGCTCATTATATTTACCTTCTGCAATGAGCCTTGTGCCTAAGCATCCGGCATATCCAGCCATGACTATATCGTAATCCTTTTCTATTTGAGACCTGCCGGTATAATGCTTTTTTTCATCATAGGCTTCTGCATCCTCCTTAGCTAAACTATCTCTTTGCCCGTAAGCCGTAACACAAAAGCTTGCCCTTGCATATGCCGAAGATATCTGGGAATGACCTCCCATTATCTGAACATTATTTTTATCAGCAAGTGCATTAAAGCATTTCATGTATTCCTTTAAGTCCGGTTCCTGAACATTCACAGGCAGAAGAAATACAAGTCTTGCACCCATTTTTTCTGCTCCTGACACTGCCAGGTTATTAAATGCCTTAACCCATGCAATATAGGGGTTCACAGCAACAGCCTCAGCAAATACAACATCGCCCTCTGCCTTAAGTCCGGCAAAATCATTACCTACTGCTGCACCGGTAATCACATTTTTATTTTTCTTACTTATATGCTTTATAACTGAACGGGTAAGATAAAGTTCACCAAGTGTCCCCTGCTCCATAATGTTTTCGTCCTTCTTGAAAATTCACATAATGTATGCTATTCTTTTTAACAAGGTGTTAGGAAAGGCCTGTCACAAGCAGACCGACAACCATTGCAACTACAAGCACAATGACAATGACGGCGGATATACGCCTCATTTTCTTTTTATTACTAAAGTCTATCATGATTTCACCTCCGAAAGGATAATTTTTATGGGAATAGGTTCTTATGCATTTATAATTATAATGACTACGTGCTTTCTTATTATGAGAGCCAACACTGTATCAGACAGAAAACGCACACAGGAGGAGCAGGATTTTTGGTCCCGTGAAAGCGAAGCAAATTCCGTTCGCCGTAAGGACATATCAACGCTTGATTATGTGCAAATCGAGGTTCAGTCTCTACCTGTAAATGAGCTTGATACACTTGGCATGTCAAAATATTCAAAGGAGCTTGCAAGACTTGCAAATGAAAAAATCATAAATCTTTCAAGCTACACAAATACTGATTTAAAGCTAATGTACGGTCCTGCAAATCTAAACGACCTTACAAAATATGATTTAAACTACACGGCTTTAATAAGACTTCTCGACAATATAGGCAAAGACCTTATAAGCTCCGCAAACGAGGATACCGCCGTCATATTCCTTGAATATGCTGTTTCCATTGGCTCAGATATTACCTCAACATATACAGCCTTAGGAAATATATATCACTCAAAAAATGAAACAGAAAAAATGAATAAGCTTATAAGCTCCGCAGAAAAAATAACTTCCCTGTCAGGAGCCGGTATCGTTTCAAAATTAAAGGAGCTACGCTCATCCTCATAATAAAACATAATATCAAATAGACGTTTAAATATCAAGTACATGTGCCAAGCAGATAATTTATAAACTGCTGGGCACATCGTCCCGAAATTCCACCGTGGGACATCTCCCACTTATTTGCCTCAAGAATAAGCTCTTCCTCCGTCATTTTAATTTCAGGATATTTTGCCGCAAGAGTTGTAACTATATTGTTAAACTCCTTCTTGGACGGCTTGGAAAAGCTGATTGTCACTCCAAATCTGTTTACAAGCGAAAGCTTTTCCTGCATGGTATCAGATTGATGAAGCTCCACATTGTAATCATTTCTGTCATTCCATGTTTCCTTAATGAGATGCCTCCTGTTTGAGGTGGCGTAAATAAGTACATTGTCAGGCTTTGTCTCAAGCCCGCCCTCGATAACAGCCTTTAGATATTTGTATTCTATCTCAAATTCCTCAAAGGACAAATCATCCATATATATAATAAATTTGTAATTCCTGTTTTTTATGTGTGATATAATTGCAGACAAATCCTTAAACTGATGCTTGTAAAGCTCAATCATCCTAAGCCCATGTCCATAATACTGATTGATAATCGCCTTTATGCAGGTGGATTTGCCGGTGCCGCTGTCACCAAATAAAAGTGCATTGTTTGACCTTTTTCCTGTCACAAATGCCTCCGTATTATCTACAAGTTTCTTCTTCTGTATCTCATAGCCAACCAAATCATCAAGGGTTACATGCTCCGTGTTATTTATTGCAATAAACTCTATGGGCTGCCCCTCCTCATGCTTTATTCTGAACGCCTTGTTAAGCCCAAACATTCCCACACCATATTTTGCATAAAAGTCCGTCATGATTTCAAATATTTCATCAACGGTTTTTGCCGTGCTTACCCTGTCGCTTATGTCACGCACTCTTTCGCTTACATTTTTATTGTACATCTGCTCCTTTTTGTGCAGGGATTTATAATTGGTAATCGTCGAAAAGCAGTCTATGCCAAGCTCCTTTTCAAGCTCAGTAAAATCATAGTGAAAAAGCTTCATGAATATCTCATAATCATTTTTTGCAAAGCCATTTACGGAGCCATCTCCCGCTCCCACCTTCTCACATGTTAATGTAAAGGAATTTTCATTTGTAATGAGAATGTAAGCAAGATAATCCTGCCAGAGATTTTTGTCAAAGCCATAGCTTGTTGCAAGGTCAAGAAGCCTTTTTATCTGCTGGTATATTCTGCTTATTATTTCCTCAGTACTGCTTTTTTCTAAAGCCTTATCCTGAATGATTGACGCAAGCTCCTTTAATATGCTTCCGTCACCTAAATCCCTGTATAATACAAGCTTCGGTATTTCCCTATACATCTTTCTCCCCCTGTTCCTTGGATTTTTGTTCCTCGTCCTCCTGCTCCTTGGCTGCCTGTTCTTTGATTGCCTGTTCCTTGGCCTTTTCTCTTGCCTTTCTTGCAAAAAGCCTTCGTCTACCCTCCATAAGAGGCATAGCCTCATCGGGAACAAGCTTTTTATCCACATCAATTTCTTTCTTTTTAAGTTTTCTGTATATAATACTTCTGGCATATGCATATAAAACGGAAACAAGAGGAATGAATATAAACATTCCCACAACTCCCATTAAATCTCCACCCACAAGCACCGCAAGAAGCACCCATATGGCTGAAAGACCCACGTCCCCGCCTACAAGCTTTGGATATATAAAGTAATTTTCTATAAACTGCAATACAAAGAACAAAACTACAAACCATATTACATATTTAGGATCTTCAATCAGTATAAGAAAGGAGCCTATAAACAAGCCTATGAATGCACCGAATATAGGTATGAGCGCCGTAAATGCAATCAGCACACCGATTGTAAGAGCATACGGCATTCCGATTATCGCCATCACAATGGCAAACATTGTTCCAAGTATTATTCCCTCTCTGAACTGGCTTGTAAAAAATTTGGCAAAGGTTGTATTTGCTATTTTTCCAAACACCATAAGCTCGTCCGCCGTATTTTCCTTAAAGGCAGAGTAGCAGAGCATCTTTGCCTGCTTTCCAAGAGTCTCCTTCTGTGAAAGAATATAAATGGAAAACACAATCCCGATAAATGCATTTACAACTGCACCTATTATTGAAGAAAAAACCGTATATGTTGTCTCCATAATAGTGGAGCCGTTATCCTTAACCATACTGCCTACACGGTCCCATTGTATTTCTATATTATCAAGCTCATCAACTATCTGCTTTGCAATATCAGGATACTTTGACAAAACCTTCCGTATCCAATCCTGAACACTATTTATAAATCCTTCTATCTTTACGCCTAAGCTGCCGATTGTTTTCCCTATCTCCGGCACAACGACAAACATAACAAGCGCAACCACAAGAATTGCAAGCAAATATGCAATAACCATGCTTATGGCTCTTTTGTATTTATAAAACCTGCCGTTTTCATTTTTAAAAAGGGATTTTTCTATGCTGCTCATAGGGATATTTATTACGAAGGCTATGCCACAGCCTATTAAAAACGGCATTATCATTGAAATACCTTTTCCAATTATGCCCCATATAACGCTTATATGATTTATAAGGTATATTAAAATAATTGTAAATGTTATTATGCTGAGTACCGTCTGAATGTTTCTTTTTTTCTCGCTCATTACATTTCCTTTCGTTTTTGTCAACTTACTATTCTATAGAGTACCACTTTTTTTTGGTTTGGCAAGAGTTTATTTTATATACCACTTTAAAATTTACAAAAAATATAGTAGATTAATTATATTATAAACTTTTTTTACGGGGGATAAGCGTATGACTACCATTTCAGTATGCTTGATAGTTAAAAATGAGGAAAACAGGCTGGCAAGATGCCTTGACAGCCTTACATGTATTGCAAACGAAATTATAATCGTGGACACCGGCTCCATGGATGACACAAAGGAAATTGCTGCAAAATACACGGATAAAATATATGACTTTAAATGGATAGACGATTTTGCCGCAGCGAGAAATTTTGCTTTTTCCAAGGCCATCTGTGACTATATTTACTCGGCAGATGCAGATGAGCTTATTGACGAGACAAACCAGTTTCGTTTTAAGCAGCTCAAGGAGCTTATGCTTCCCGAAATTGACATTGTGCAGATGAAATATATAAATATGATGGAAACAAATACTGCCTACAACTCAAAGATTGAGCTACGTCCTAAATTATACAAACGTCTCCGCACATTTACCTGGATTGACCCCATACATGAAACCGTCCTGCTTGACCCTGTTATATATGACAGTGAAATAGAAATACAGCATATGGCGGAGGGCAATCATGCAAAGCGTGATATAAAGGTGCTTCTTGCGGCTTATGACTCAGGAAAAGCCTTTTCAAAAAAACTTCACAGCATGTATGCAAAGGAGCTTTTCATAGCCGGAGATGATAATGACTTTTTAAAGGCAAAGCATGTATTTGAGGAAACGATAAAGGAAGAGTTCCGTTCTGAAGATGAAAGAAAGGAGGCTGCATGTGTCCTTGCACGCTGCTACCGCCTTGAAAATAATTCTGATGAGTTTTTCAAGCTCTGTCTGAAGGATATGGTTACAACACCATGTGCGGAAATCTGCATGGAGCTTGGAGAATATTTTTATGCAAAATACGACTATGAGGAGGCATGCATATGGTTTCAAAATGCCGCAACGGAAACGGAAAGCATTATTTCCATTCGAACCTCAGGTGATCTTCCCCTCAGAAGGCTCTCCGACTGCTATAACAGACTTGCAATGAAATATGAAAAAACCGACAGGGAAACTTCCAACAAATATATAATAGAAAGTGAAAAATTAAGTGCCGCCGCAGACTCATGGGAGCTGCCTTCAGAGCTTATGTAGCAAATTTCCGACATTATTCGCCCATATAATCACTGTATTTTACTTTTAGCAAGTTTTACAATGTGGTATTATTTTACTGTAGTTTAAGTATTATAACTTTGTTATAGTATATATAGATTATTTTCACAAGATAATTTTACATGTTAAAATACTTGTTTGTATTAAGGAGAGTACATCATGGGACGAAAAGCATCCAAAGCAACAGATAATGTATATTATATATCACGTATAAAGGCTGCAAAGGAAAATGATACATATACAAGCCGTGAAAAGGCTGCACAAAAGCTTGGAATAGAGAGAAGCCGTCTTGCAAGAATTGAGCTTGACCAAATCGACCCATATGCGGAAGAGGTTGATATAATGGCAACCGCATACAAGGCTCCGCATCTTTGTACTGATTACTGTGACAATATATGCCCTATAGGCATACACAAACTTGAGGAGCAGGCAAAACATACCGAAAAGGATTCCATCGAACGCCTTGTACTTAGATTTTTAAGCTCCAGCCACTACATGGATGAGCTTTCAAAAATACTTGTAAATATAACGCAGGATGGTGTTATTGACAAAACGGAAATACATGACCTTCAGGATGTTTTTAAGGCTATGGACTCTGTATCTGCAAATATTGAAGCCATAAGGTTTTGGGTTATGAATGACCCTACCTTAAGGGGATTTTTTGATAATTCAACTGAATAATCTCGCCTTATGTACTAGACCATATAGCTTTGGAATACTTGATTTTCTGTGAGATATATTATAAAATGGCAGAAAATAGGTATTAATAAGATATGGTAAATAAGGAGATTACAATGGAAGGTTTAAAAAATATCATGGAGGATGTGGTTGAGGACCATATTAAGAAAATACTCCCTACCATGCCCAACGTATGCACCTGTAAAAACTGTCAGTTGGACATTGCCACTTATGCACTAAACAGGCTTCCTGCCGAGTATGTAAGAACAGATGCCGGTGCACTGTACCAAAAATTAAATAATTATTTACCACAGGCGGAGGCTACAATCCTCACTGAGATTACAAAGGCGATTGAGATAATTGCTGCTAATCCTAACCATGAGCCTGTGAATTCTATAGACAATTAACTGCTATAATAATCATATTCTCATAATCATATATCCTTTGAATACTCGTATATGTCTCTTTTCGGTACACCTCTGTCCACGGCTACCTGTTTAACAGCCTCTTTTTTGTCCATCCCATGAGACATATACATTTTTATATGCTCCGTTATATCAACATCATCCCACTTTGCAGCATTTTCCTTTGCTATCTCCTCATGGGTTCGTCCCTTTATTACAAGTATATACTCGCCCCTTGGCTCATTTAACCTGAAATGTTCTTCCGCTTCACATATTGTTGTCTTCAAAAATGTCTCATGCTTTTTTGTAAGCTCCTTGCACACTGTAAGCTCCCTGTCTCCAAGAGTGCTCTTAAGCTCTGTAAGGGTTTTTACAAGTCTATGAGGGGCTTCATATATTATTATGGTTCTCGTTTCGCTGGCAAGTTCATCAAGCACTGCCCGTCGTTCCTTTTTATCCGCAGGTAAAAATGCTTCAAATGAAAATCTCCTCGTAGGCTGACCCGATGCAATCAGTCCGTTTACCGCAGCGCATGCGCCGGGTATGGGAACAACCGTTATTCCTGCCTCATAGCATTTTTTTACAAGCTCCTCCCCAGGGTCTGATATGCCCGGAGTTCCCGCATCCGTTATGAGTGCAATATCATTTCCAGCTTCAAGCCTTGCCACAAGCTCCTCTGCCTTCTCGTATTTATTATGCTCATGGTAGCTTGTAAGCGGGGTTTTTATTTCAAAATGATTTAAAAGCTTTATGCTGTTTCGTGTGTCCTCCGCAGCAATGAGGTCAACCTCCTTAAGTATCCTTACCGCCCGATAGGTCATATCCTCCAAATTACCTATAGGTGTTGCCACCATATACAAAATTCCCATATTCTTCTCCTATAGCATAATACTAAATGCTTTAATGCTCATACCTTTTTAAAAGCTCGTCCGTATACCCGCCGCCATCATTATAAACCACAAGAGTCGGTTCAATTTTTATCATTGGTCTTCCGCCTTTCGCTGCCTCTATAAGCACCATATTAGGTTCCTTTTCCGCATAGGGCTGAACAAGACACATTCTTTTTGGCTCAAGCCTGTGGTCTTTTAGCACGTCAAATATTTCAGCAAGCCGGAAGGGCTTGTGTATCATTGCAAATGTACCGCCTTCCTTCAAAAGATAGGAGGCTGCCCTTACCACATCTTCAAGTGTCGCAAGTATTTCATGCCTTGCTATGTTCATGGGTGAGTTTTCATTTTCAAGTCCATGATTTCCACTTATATATGGCGGATTTGAGGTCACCGCATCAAAAGAGGCTGTCTTGTATAAGGCAGCCACGTCTTTTATATCTCCATGTACTATATCTATTTTATCAGTAATCCCGTTTAAAGCCACGCTTCTTGCCGCCATATCGGCACTGTATTCTTGAATTTCCAGCCCCGTAAAATGTGTACCCTTTCCCTGAGCCTCCATAAGCATGGGAATTACGCCTGTTCCCGTACCTAAATCAATAACGCTTCCCTTCGCCTTTCCAGAAGCAAAGTCTGCCAAAAGAACAGCATCCATGCCAAAGCAGAAGGTGGAAGGATTTTGTATAATTCTGTAACCTCTGCACTGAAGGTCGTCTATGCGTTCCCCATCCTTTAATATATCAATGCATTGTTCTTCGTTATTCATCATCCAGCTTCGATTTTCCTTCCTTACGTTCAAGTGCTTCAAGCATCCGAAGCTCATCATCACTTATGCTTGTGTCATTTCTTCTGCGCTTCGGCTTAAACTTC
Source organism: uncultured Bacteroides sp. (assembly GCA_964635615.1). Taxonomy (GTDB): domain Bacteria; phylum Bacillota; class Clostridia; order Lachnospirales; family Lachnospiraceae; genus Coprococcus_C. Next base: position 19,895 of record CAZWNL010000012.1, on the reverse strand, counting down.
AAATCCTCTATCTTATACTCCTCAATTTCCTTTGTGTCATCCTCAAGCGTTACTATAAGCTTAACCTTCTGCCTTAGTACATTGACGGAAACCACCTCACCCTTTTTGCCATCCACTGTTTTAACAAAGTCACCAACGTTTGGAAGCTTGTCATTAAGATACTCGTAGGTTTCCTCCTCATGCTTTAAGCAGCACATAAGCCTTCCGCATACACCCGAAATCTTAGTAGGGTTAAGTGAAAGGTTCTGCTCCTTTGCCATCTTAATGGAAACAGGAACAAACTCTGAAAGATGCTTGTGACAGCAAAGCTCACGTCCGCATATTCCTATACCGCCCACTATCTTTGTCTCATCTCTTACACCAATTTGCCTAAGCTCTATCCTTGTCTTAAACACTGCCGCCAAATCCTTGACAAGCTCACGGAAATCTATTCTGCCGTCTGCCGTAAAGTAAAACAAAACCTTATTATTGTCAAATGTATACTCGGCATCAATAAGTTTCATTTCAAGATTATGTTTTTTTATCTTTTCAAGACAAATGTCATATGCCTTCCTGCTCTTTTCCTTATTTTCAAGGTATTTTGCCGCATCATTTTCATCGGCAAGCCTTATGATTGACTTGAGCGGCGAAGACATCTGGGTTTCATCTATCTCTCTTATGCCAAGAACAACCTTTCCATATTCTACGCCCCTTGCCGTCTCCACAATAACATGCTTCCCCGGCTCCACTCTGTAATTGAGCGGACTGAAAAAATATATTTTACCGTTTTCCCTGAAACGGACACCTATTACTTCCTTCATTTTAATTCTCCTTTAATGTGAGCAGTAAAAGCTCCATTGTTACGTCGAAATTAGCGTGCACGGCTAATCTTTCCTTTGCTCTTGTAATGGCATCTATCTTATCCTCTATATCCTGAAAGGACATAAGGCCTGCCTGCACCTTCATAGTTGAATATTCCTGCTTAAACAGAAGCTTGTCTATGTTTCCCGTAACCTTAAGCATGAGCAAATCTCTGTACCACATCATCATCAAATCCATGTAATCATCTATGGAAAGCTTGAATTTTTCTATGTGTGAAACAGCCGTGGTCAAATCGTCCACATCAAGCTCATGTATTTTTTTAAGTACGCTTACCACAGAGTCAACGATTGCGCTGTACTCCTCATTTTTGGCAAGCTTGATTGCCTTCCCCAAATTGCCCTGTGCAAAATCAAGACAGAAATATGCCCTGTCCTCAGTAAGACCAAGCTCCTTTACAAGGTATTCAAGCATATCACGTTCCCTTACAGGTTTTGTATTTAAAATCATGCATCTTGAGCATACCGTAGGGAGAAGCCTATCGACATTGGATGTAAGCAGAATGATAATTCCGTACTCCGGCGGCTCCTCTATGGTTTTTAGAAGTGCATTCTGTGCCTGCTCATTCATAAGCTGTGCATCCGGCACAATGTAAATCTTATATTTACCCTTATACGGCTTTATGCCTATGGAATCCACAAGCTGCTGTCTTATCTCATTTACTGAAAGTACATCCGGCTTTTCATGGGTAACAGTTATAATGTCAGGGTGATTCATATTAAGAGCCTGTATACATGACTGACATTTCCCGCATGGCTCAGTTGCACTCTCCTCACACTGAAGCGTCCTCGCAAATGCCCTTGCAAGCATCTTTTTACCACTGTCAACCTCGCCGTTTATAATATAAACATGGCTTATATTACCGGTCTCTATGCTGCCCTTAAAATGCCTTATTATATCTTCGTGTCCAACTATATTTTTGAAATTCATAAGCCACACCTCTTTCTTATACTATTTTTATGTTCTTTTACAATATGACACACATTACAACTAGGTGGAAATATCTATCAGCATTCCCCTTATATCATCAATTTTGTTAAGAATTGCAAGATTGTCCTTTTCCTCCTTGAGAAGCTCCTCTGCAAGCTCATCAAGGTTTTTATCAACCTGACGGATTATGCCGTACACCCTATGCCTTCCCCTTCTGTCCAAAAAATTCTCTCTTGAGAACTCATGAGAACGGGAAACAATTTCATTCATAAATTCCTTTACTGAGGAACGATATTTTTTCATATCCTTTATGTCCATGTGCTTTGCAATCTTAGCACCCTGTTCCTCAATATCCTTCATAAGTGATGAAAGCTTTTCCTGAAGATGATCTTCCTCTATATTTCTAATAAGGGTAAACTTGAAATCCTCGCCCTTGGCAACATCACGCTTAGGCGCTTCCATCTGTGTAAGCTGCTTAAGCTGGTCAACCTTTATATCCATATTTACCCCTCCTTTCCGTATATGTTACAATATATATCGTCTGTTTTTAGCCATAAAATAATTATAGCATCTGTAAAATATTTTTTCTACCCATTATAATATTTCTTCAAGCTTTGACAAAATAAGCTTATGTATTTCCTCCACAGGCAACGTTGCATCGATTGTATAAATTCGCTCAGGAAACATTTTTGCGAGCTGTCTGTACCCTTCGGCAACCCTTTCATGAAACTCCGCTTTTTCAAGTTCCATTCTGTCAAGCTCTGCCTGATTTTTCTTTCGCATTATCCCAACAGAAGCAGGTAAATCAAGGTGTATTGTGAGTTCGGGCATCATGCCCTGTATGGCAAATTCGTTTATTTTGTATACGTTTTCCACGCCAAGTCCTCTTGCCATCCCCTGATATACCGCTGAAGAATCGACAAATCGGTCGCTTATTACTGCCTTTCCAGCAGCAATTGCCGGCTTTATAACCTCAGCAACAAGCTGCGCTCTTGCAGAGGCATATAACAATGCCTCCGTCATGTAATCCATTTCCGAGTTTGACCTGTCAAGTATAATGCTTCTTATGGCTTCGCTTATTTTTGTTCCGCCGGGTTCCCTTGTTATAAGTATTTCATAGCCCTTATTTTCCAAATATGCTTTAAGAAGCTCTATCTGTGTTGTTTTTCCTGCACCGTCAGGACCTTCCATTGATATAAAAATTCCAGCCATGAAATTCACCTCATAAATTACTATTGTTTTATATTAATTTTGTGTTATACTTGTCTATGGATTTTTCCAAATGTATGGAGACGTATCGAAGTGGTCATAACGGGGCTGACTCGAAATCAGTTTGCCGGGCAACCGGCACGCGGGTTCGAATCCCGCCGTCTCCGCTCTCTAAGCAATGCGGGCTTCGCATTGCTCGGTGTACGGGCTACTCAGCTTGAGCCGTGTTACACCTCTCAATGCTTCGCATTGCTCGGTGTACGGGCTTCGCCCTATATAACAGAAAATATACACTCACAGATGTTTGTGCAAGCACACATCTGCGAGTGTATTTTTTCTGTTATGCACGGCTCATTTATAACATGTTTTCAATCATCTTTAATACAGCTTTACCAAATTCCTCAGAAAGCTCCTGTGCGTTTTCAAGGCTTGTACCTACCACACCATAGTAAAATTTAATTTTAGGCTCCGTTCCTGATGGTCTTACGCAAAGCCATGCCTCATCCGCCAAGTCGTAATATACGACATTTGACTTTGGAAGTCCGGTAGGAAGCACTGTTTTTGTCCTCATGTTTACAGAGGTGTCATTGTCATAATTTCTCGCCCACAGCACCTCATGTCCTGCTATTTCTTTTGGAGTATTGTTTTTAAGTATCTCCATAATACTCTTTATCTTCTCAAGTCCATCAACACCCTTTAATGTCACTGTTTTTATATCATCAACATGATATCCATAGGCATCATACATCTCTATCATGGCATCCCAGAGCGTCATATTTCTTGACCTGTAATATGCCGCTGCCTCACAGAGTGCCATGGTTGCCACTATGGCATCCTTGTCCCTTGCATGAGTTCCTATAAGACATCCATAACTTTCCTCAAATCCAAAAAGATAGGTTCCCTTGCCCTTTTGCTCAAAGCCTAATATCTGCTGCCCTATAAATTTAAAGCCCGTAAGTACTTCTATAACTTCAACGCCGTAATGCTTTGCAACGGAATTTGCAAGGTTTGTCGTAACGATTGTCTTTATAAGAACTCCGTCCTCAGGCAGACCTCTTGTTGCCTTTATCTGTCCAAGCTCATAATCGGCAAGAAGGCTTCCCGACATATTTCCCGTAAGACAGTGGTATTCACCTTCCTTATCCTTAACATAAACTCCAAGTCTGTCAGCGTCAGGGTCAGTTGCAAGCACAAGGTCAGCATCCTTTTCCTTTGCAAGCTTAAGTGCAAGCTCAAACGCTTCGGCAGCCTCCGGATTCGGATAGCTTACGGTTGGAAATTCACCGTCAGGCATTTCCTGCTCAGGAACAACATAAACATTTTGGAAACCAAGCTCACGAAGTATTCTTCTTGCAGGAATATTTCCCGTTCCATGAAGAGGAGTATATACTATCTTAAGCTCACTGCCGTATTTATCTATACAGTCCTGATGTATGATAAGCTTTTTAAGCTCAGCTATATATGCATCGTCTACTTCTTTTCCGACAATCTCATATAAATCCTCATGTATCGCCTCCTGCTTAGGCATGGTTTTTGCATCCTGCACGGAAATTATCTTAACCTCTTTCATAATACCTGCATCGTGAGGCGGGGTTATCTGTGCACCGTCCTCCCAATACACCTTATATCCGTTGTATTCAGGTGGATTATGGCTTGCCGTTATATTTATGCCTGCGGTACATCCAAAATATCTTACGGCAAATGAAAGCTCCGGTGTAGGTCTAAGCGATTCAAACACATATGCCTTTATTCCATTTGCAGCAAGGCAAAGTGCTGCCACATCAGCAAACTCAGGAGAACATCTTCTTGAGTCAAAGGCTATAACAACACCCTTTGACTGCTTTTTCCTGCGGATAATATAATTTGCAAGACCCTGTGTAGCCTTAGCTACCACATAGTCGTTCATTCTGTTTGTTCCGGCTCCGATAATACCTCTAAGTCCGGCTGTTCCGAACTCCAAATCAGCATAAAAACGCTCTTTAATCTCTCTGTCGTCATCCTTTATTGCAAGTAACTCCTGTCTCGTTTCCTCACTGAAAAATGGATTGGTTGTCCACTCCTCATATACTTTCATGTAATCCATGTAGTCCATGATGTGCCTCCTTAATTTTATTGAATCGTGTCAAGAACTGATGTAAGCGCTGAAAAATTATATTCATCATCCTTGCCATCATCTTTTGCCTGTATTGTATAGCTTTTTATCAGATACCCTGTTTTATAAAGGGTTATCGTGTGTGTACCAACTGTTTTCGGAAAGGATACGGGTGCCGTTCCCACATACTCTCCATCTAAATATACTCCCACACCTTCAGGTGTTTTTACGGTAATAACATTATCCGTTTTTTTATTCTCCGTGGAACTGTCAGAGCCCTTTTTATCCTCAGTTGTTGTCGGATTCTCATTGGTGGTGCCTTCTGAGTTTTCGGTAGAATCATCCGTTGACTCATCCTCAGTAGTATCATCCTTGCTGTCACTGTCTTTTTTAAGCTTTATATTATAGGTTTTCACCGGCTCAGATATCTTAAAGCTTCCTCTGAATGTATTATATCCCTCTGCCTCTACCCTTAAGCTGTAGCTTCCATATAAATTGTAATATACATGATCCTCATCAAGATTACCATTTATATAAACCTTGGCGTCTGCCGGTGTGACATTTATTGTAACCGTACCTGTAGGCACTGCAATTGTACTTATGTCCACCCTTGTTTCATCGCCCTTCATTACGGTAATGTTTTTTGTGCCACTGTAACCATTTTTTGTTATTCTTAAAGTGTAATTTCCTTCTTTTACCGGAACAAGCATTTCACTTGTAACGGGGACTATGACATCATAACCGATTTCAACCATGCCTCCTATATACGAATCATGGTTGTACAGGCTTACATATCCATGCCCCTCTTTTATGACAACTGACACAAGCTTATTGTTGTACAGATAAAGCCGTACCTTGTCCTCGGTATTTATCTCCATAATATCCAAGGCTCTATCCTCATCATATACAGTAACATATCCGTACATTCCATAGCTTTTTCCATTGCAGGTTGCCTGAAGCTTCTGCTTATCAATGGTAAGCTTATTGGCATTATCCACAATAACCGTGTCGGCGTCTATTGTTATGGACACAAGTCTTTCCGTATCCGCATAATATACAACATCAACAACATCACCACACACAAGCCCGCCTATGCCTATGTCCTTGCCATAAGTGTTAAGAACGCTCACGCCTCCATGATATCCTAGGTTGATGCGCTCTCCGGATTGGCAATTCATAAATTCTATTATATTGTTTTCTAAATCAATGTTTGTAACAACTGCCGTTATATTGCCTTCCTCATGAGTAAATTGAAAGTCCTCGGTATTTTCATATACCTTAAGTTCCTTCGTATTTCCACACCCAAAGGAGGCAGCCATAAGCAGCAGAAAGCATAACAAAAGTATATTTTTACGCATACTACCCACCTTAACTATAGTATTATACTAAATAATTTTAAAAATGTGAAGTATATATATTTTTTAACTGTAGTAAAATGTCCTTTTTTTTGTCCTCATCAGCTATAACCTTATTAAGTTTCTCCATCATTTTAGGCGAAATCCAGTTTTTAGGCGCATTAATATACTGATTGCTTATCTTATAAAATTTTTCAGGATATGAATATAAAATATATATGTATTCTATATCCCGTGCCGAAAGCGGGCAGACTGCCGAATAGCAGTTCAATATGTATTGGGCAATGTGAAAGCTGTAGTTATTTTTCTCCACAGCCTTTCGTAAAAAATGATATAAATCCGTAAGCTGGTTTCCCACATGAAATTTATCAAAGCTCGTTGTAAACACACTAAACGGCTTTTCATCTCTGGAAATAATAACGCTGTGCTGGTTATACATTCCATGACAATAGCCGATATGGTCCTTTATATTCTCAAAAATTTCTACATCAAAATTTTTTTCACATTCCAATGCCTGATTGTAAAAATATTCAAAGGCATTTATGTAAAGCTCCTCAAAAGTCTTTTTCTGTTTCTTCTTCATAATAAAGGCTTTTACCCTTTTAAGCTCCTGGTTTCTCTTTTTAAAGTCGCTCACATGTCTCACATGAACATCATGCTCCGTAGTCTGAAATATTTTTATTCCCACAATATGAAGCTTTGCAAGACTTTCAACAGCAAGTCTTACGTCCTCTAAATTTGTAAGACTTGCCTCACTGCCCTCAAAGTAATTTCGGAGCACATATGCATTTCCGTATCGGTCATAGCTTACAAGCTCCCCCGACATATTTTCTATGCAGAAATCAATGCCGCAAAAACCTTTAGCAAGAAGCTCCTCCTTATACCTTTTCTCAGCATTAAGACGTTTTTCACCAACCGTAAGCTTTTTTAACTGCCGTATTCCTTTGTCAGTTTTCAATATACTAGACTCTCTCCCACGTACAACTTGATAAACTTCCATATCATATGCTTCGAATACCTCGGACAGCTTCTCAGCCAAAGAAAATCCCCTCCAGACATAAAAATTTAGGTAGCCTTGTTAATTGTATGTCCAAAGGAGACTTTTAATGCATTATTCATTTGCTGTTTTTTTCACTGAGTATTTTTTCAGCCATTTCCTTAAGCTTTTCGTGATCATTTAATTCAGGCTCATCAAGCACCCTCTCAAAAAGCTCTTTTAAAACAGCTCCTATTTCTCTTCCCTGGGAAACTCCCATTTGGATTAAATCCTTTCCTGTGAGCTTCATATCCGAAAGCGAAAGGCACTGCTCATTTTCTTTTATTTTGTTGTATACGTCCATCATAAACAAAAGGTCAGCCTGTCTTTCCTCAAGCTTATAGTCGCTCTGTCCTGCCATATCAGCTTTCCTTATGGAAATGAAATCCTTAAAATTGTCAGCGCCAAGCCTGCTTATAAATCTGCGGACGTTCTTTTCATTTAACTGTCCGTGTATCCCGTAATCATGATTAAGGACAAGCCGGCAGGTTTTATCGACAGTATTGTTATCAAGCTTAAGCCGTCTTAAAATTTCTCTCGCCTTTTTTTCGCTTACCTCCTGATGTCCGTAAAAGTGATCAACTCCATCCTGCCCCGTCTTTTTCGTGCATGGCTTTCCCACGTCATGCAAAAGTGCCGTATATCGGAGTATAGGCACAGGTGCAATATTTTCCATAACCTTAACCGTATGTATCCCAACATTATACAGATGGTACGGGTTATTTTGCTTCGTGGTCATCATGGCGTCAAACTCAGGCAGAATTATTTTTGTAATTCCAAGCTCATATGCCGTAATAAGGCGGTCAGGATTGCTTGAGGTTATAAGCTTTGTAAGCTCAGCCTGAATGCGCTCTGCGCTTATTTTTTTGAGAAGTGTGCTTTGCATTTTCATTGCCGCAAGGGTTTTTTCCTCTATATCAAAACCAAGCTGTGCAGAAAATCTTATTGCCCTTAAAATTCTAAGCGCATCCTCATCAAACCTGTCCTTTGCATTTCCAACACAGGCAATAACCCTGTTTTCAAGACAGCCTTGTCCGTCAAAAATGTCAACAAGACCCGACTCATCATTATATGCCATTGCATTTATGGTGAAATCGCGCCTTTTCAAATCCTCCACAAGCCTGTCTGTAAATGTAACCTTATCAGGTCGTCTGTGGTCTGTATATGCTCCGTCTACTCTGTAGGTTGTAACCTCATAGCTTTCGTGATTTTTTCCGTTTTTTCTGGAGACCTTTGAACCATAAATAAGCACGGTAACAGTTCCATGCATGATACCTGTATCTACCGTATGTCTGAATATACGTTTTATATCCTCAGGCTTTGCGGAGGTTGTTATATCCCAATCGTAGGGTTCCTTCCCAAGCAGTGCGTCCCTGACACAGCCACCCACTATAAACGCCTCAAAGCCGTGCTTATTAAGTTCTTCTATTATATATGCTGCCCCTTCGGGCATCTTTATTTTTATCATTTAAAAATCCTATATTATTACAAATTCTTGTTATTCAGGCTTAAAAATATTCAATTCTATATCATGCTCATACACGCCTGTCTCGTTTTCAATCTGAGCGCTTATGTCCTTTACGGTCTGACTCGGAGTATAAGGAACACCCTCAAACAAAAACTCATGAAGCGCTATTACATTTGCCTCAAGATTTGCAGGAACAAGTATCGCTCCCTTCACCTCATGGCTTACCGGTTGATATGCAAGCGGAAAGCCTACCGTATCTCCCATCTCATAGTCAAAAAGGCTCTTTGCAAGGCTGATCATTTCCTTCTTATCTATACTTGTATAAACATCAGGGAACACCTCGTCAATTATGCCCTCAATAGTGGCAAAATCCGAGCTTTTTGCTTTGGATACCATCTTGGCTATAACATCCCTTTGTCTTTCCGTTCTTGTTATGTCTCCCTGATCTGTGCTTCTTATACGTGCATATGCAGTTGCCTGTGTGCCATTTAAAAGAATATCGCCAGTTGTAAATACACCGTCAGAGTATATTCCCGTAATACCTATCTGTTCCTCAATGGATGCATTCAACACCGGAAGCTCATTGCTTTCAACATGTATTGTAATACCTCCCAGCTGATCAATTGCATTTGTAAGTGCAAGGAAGTTTACCGTTACAAATTCATCTATGTGAAGGTCAAGGTTTGCATTTAATGTGCTGAGTGCAAGCTCTGGTCCACCAAAGGCGTAAGCTGCATTAATTTTTGAAGTAACATTGCTTCCGTCTCTTATCTGCAAAAGAGAATCCCTGTATACGGAGGCAAGCTTAACCTCCTTTGTATCATTGTTTATACTGGCAATAATTATGGAATCCGTCCTGTTTCCTTCGCCCATGGAGGTATTGCTTCTTGCATCAATTCCAAATAATGCAATGGTTGTATAACCCTTCTGGGATTCTTCTGCACCCTCATTAACCTCTATCTTTCCAAAATCAACATCTGCTGCATAATTTATTTTATCCATTTTATTGTTTGCCCAATATACACCATATCCTACAACCATGGTTATAAAAACGGCAAACTCAACCAAAAGTGCAATTCCCCACTTTGCATTTGAATTCATTCCCTTTTTCTTTTTACTCATAATAAAAGCCTCCTAAAATTATACCCATATTAAACTTTTTCTCCTATATATCAATATAAATATTATTCATCATTTAAATACATAATTCCAAACAATGATACATTATTCAATGAAAAAAAACAATAGGTAATTTAGCGTATATATATTAATTATTTCTTAATATTGTCTTTTTTATTTTATTTTTGTATTTGATTTTTATTTGTGGTAGAATGTGGTATACTGTGCATTAGTGTAATATGTAGGAGCATAAAATGGATATTTCAGCAAATTTACAAACCAATGTAAACAAAATACTTGAACATAAAAAAAACTCCCCTTATCTGTGCGTTATTATGCCCGCATACAATGAGGAACAGAAAATATATGACAACCTTATTGCAACCTCGGATATTTTAAGCAGATTTGTCAAAAGCTATTTAATAATTGCAGTAAATGACGGAAGCACGGACAATACGGGCGATGAAATAATAAGGGCCTCATCTGATAATTCCGATATAGCGTATATAAGCTATGAAGAAAATCAGGGAAAGGGCTTTGCGATTGCAACGGGAGTAAAATATGCCGAGGGCAGCTACATTGCTTTTCTCGACTCGGATTTGGAGCTTAATCCTAAAATGCTGAAATATTTTTTAAGCGCATTACGGCAGTCAGGTGCAGATATTGCCATCGGCTCAAAAATGCATAAAAATTCCCGTCTGCATTACCCTATAACAAGACGTATACTTAGCGTGGGATATTACCTGTTTCTAAAGCTGCTTTTCAGACTTAATTTAAAGGACACACAGACCGGCATTAAGCTTTTTAAATCGGAAGCTGTAAAGCCTATTTGCGAAAGCCTTAAAACTTTTGGCTACGCCTTTGACATTGAGTTGCTTGTTCGTGCCAAAAATGCAGGCTGTAAAATAATCGAACTTCCCATTGAGCTTAATTACAGCAGAAGCAAGCGGGATAAAATGAGATTTTCGCCTTCTCAGATATATAAAATGTTTAAGGACACATTAAAAATACGAAAGGAACTTAAATCCTGATATGAATAACATGTCACAAAGCATAAATTTAAATTCCATAAAGGAGCTTCTTAAACTGCATGGCCAGGAACACCTTTTAAAATATGCCAATGAGCTTTCCTATGACGAGCTTTTAAGGCTGACTAAGCAGATTAATGAAATAGACTGGTCCATATTTACGAAGAATGAAAAAACGGAAGCTGCCGACTCTTTTATAGAGCCTATACATGTACCTTCTGACATGAAGGAAAATGAAGAATTACATCGCACCATAGGCTTAAATGCCATAAGAGAGGGCAAGCTCTGCCTTCTGCTTCTTGCGGGCGGGCAGGGAACAAGACTTGGCTTTGACAAACCCAAGGGTGCTTTTAACATGGGCATTACAAAGGATTTATTTATTTTTCAGCTTCTTATGGAGCATACTATAGATGTAGTCAGGCTTGCAGGCAGCTTTATTCATATGTACATTATGGTAAGCGATATCAATTACGAGGACACCATAACCTTTTTTAAGGAGCATGATTACTTTGGGTACGACCCTGAATACTTACATTTCTTCGTACAGGAACTAAATCCCACAACGGATTTTAACGGACAAATTCTTATGAGTTCAAAATCCTCACTTGCACTCTCCCCAAACGGAAACGGAGGGTGGTTTTCCTCCATGCACAGGGCAGGCTTACTTGATAAAATTTTCGACTCAAGCCTTGAATGGATAAATGTCTTTTCTGTTGATAATGTTCTTCAGCGGATTGCTGACCCTGTGTTCTTAGGCGCAACAATTAAAAGCAGAAAAATGTGCGGCGCAAAGGTAGTTAAAAAAGCTGCCCCGGATGAAAAGGTAGGGGCAATATGCCTTCAGAACGGCAAACCACACATTATCGAATATTATGAGCTTTCAGACGATATGATGTACAAAAAAAATGCTAATGGGGATTTGGCATATGGTTTTGGCGTCATACTTAATTATCTATTTCCAATTAACCGACTGAAGGAAACCCTTGATATGAAAATGCCCCTTCATATTGTAAAAAAAGCTATTCCATATATTGATGAGAACGGAAAACGGATTGAGCCAACAGAGCCAAACGGATTAAAATACGAAACTCTTGCTTTGGATTTAATTCATGAAATGGACGACTGTCTCGTCTTTCCGGTTGAGCGTGAGAAGGAATTTGCGCCTGTAAAAAACAGCTCCGGTGTTGATTCCGTTGATACGGCACGGGAGCTGTTAATAAAAAACGGATATGAATTGTAGTGCTCTGCATACTTTCGTTAACTTTTTATTTCCATGGGAATAATTTTATTTTTTATGCTGCGAAGCTTTGAAAGTACATTATTCATACTGTCTACCGAATTAGACATTTTTCCGGAATATGTATCGTCTACATTATATACATCGGTAAATATTTTTTCTATGTCCTTAACGCTTGCATCATTTATGTCTATCAGTTTTCTGTAATATTTATCAGCCTCGGCAGTATAATTGTCCAGCTTAAGATGCCCGAACATATTCTCTACACGATACCAGCAGTCCCATCGGGTAACCTGCCACCAGTCCTCTTCCTCTGTTTCCCTTGCTGCATCCAACAGTGCCTCTTTCGCTTCTACGCTGAAATCACGCCCTATTACATTTCCCCCATGGAAAAATTCATAAACTTTATATATTGCCACACCCCCTCCTATTGTCACACCGTCAAATAAACAATCAAACAGTTTGTCAAGTTTATTTCCCGGGATTCTCGAATACATGGCAACTAACTTATACAGCCACATATCATATCCGTCTCTGACATACTCTTCAAAGTATTCCCGGTATATTTTATATTTTAAAGGATTTTCTTTGTATACACTCTGTAGATATTTTGTAAAATAACGGAGCACTATCTCAATACCATCAACACCAAACATATCCTTTATATCTTCACGCACAACCGCATTTTCTCCGCCTAATAAATCCGTTAAAAACTCTCCCATCACACTGAGTGCCTCTATTTTTTCAGCCTCCGTGGCATTTTGCAGAAGATATATCGTGAATTCATGGAACATCTGCATTGATATGTCCTGATCTCCTATTTTGCCCAACTCATATTTAATATTTCCGTATTTGTCATATTTAAAAAGTGCATTTGGCGCATGATATTCGCTTGCATTGGCAACACCCACGTCATTTTTTATGTACTTTGTATCTCCTGCAATATTAATCAGAAGAATATTTACAAAATCCCTGTAATTGGCTATCAGATGGATTTTATCCTGCTTGTTCGATATTTGAGCAGAGTACTTATCACAGAATTCAAGAGAAAACCCCTGTCCGTCATACGCATAGCACTCACTTACTTTATCTGATGTTACCGCAACATACATAGCCTTGTTTCCACCCTTGGAATGTCCCGTTACAATAATGTCATCATATGGAAGCTGTTCAATCCACTCAAGTGCCTTTTCCTGCTGGGGTGAATCCGCCATTGTTCCCGCAACGCAGTCATCGCGCCATTCATTTTCTCCCGTACCTGCAAAAACCGCATATGCCTGTCCGTCACTGTCTACAAAGCATGCCATCTTGGCTCCGGTTTCAGGTTCAGAATATGGATTTGTGACCTTTAGATTTAATATTCTCGGATCACTTTTTGCCATTTCATAAATGGCATCCCATTCTTCCGGTGTCATTGTTTGTTGTGTATTCTTAAGATTTTGTTTTTCAATGTTATCTAAAATGTTTTTTACAGTTATATCATCATTAGGCAGTTCTCCTTTATACACATCTGAAAACTCTTTTCTGTAAATCAGATTACACAGTAGTAAAAGCTCTTCCTCTGTCAATTTTTCTTCCATACTCTATCTCCTCATACATTTAATATACCCTATGCTATACAAAACTCGCAATAATGCTCTGAATTACCCTACCTTAATTCATCAAAGGCTTCATCATCAAGATAGACTAAATTATAACACCACGCAAAACCCAATTCTTCTAAATCTTTCTCATATTTTTCTTTTATAGTGTTAAATTCCTCTTCCCCTGACAGTGAGCTTTCCTTTACAGCTACCTCATAAAGCAAAAAACTATTTTGTGGTATAATATCGGAAATTTCATCATATCTGTCCTTTATGTCATCAAAGGTTTTAAAGGAACTTGGGAAAAGTTGACCCTCATACCCGCTTGCAATTGCATACAGCTTAAATTCCGAGAAATAGTTACTTGTAAATTCCCTCATGTATTCCTCAAACTCATCAGCTACAACAAACTCCACATAATTATCGGCACAGACATATTCACCATCCTGTTCAAAACGCTCAACACAAAACTCTGCTTTATCATTTCCTCTATAGCTTGTGGTCAGCAACAGCAAATCATACGACAAATCCCAATTATTCCTGCGCCGAAGCGTCACAAACTCATAATCGATATACCCATACTTGTCATATAAATAATCTTCCATTTCCACAACCAACTCTTGGTCCGTCTGCTTTTCCTTTTCTTTTTTACTTTCCTTTTGTTCTTCGTTTTTCATATCGCAGCTACACACTCCTATCATTATAATAAAGGTAAAAAATACTAATATTGTTTTTTTAATTTTAAAATTTTTCCCTATCCTCATAAACCGCCTCCAATATTCTTTAACTCCTGACTAATAATATTGATAATTTCATCTTCTGCTTTTTCAAATTCAATACCGGCATTAGTAAGTACTTGTTTTGTACTTTTAATTATCTCAATCAAAGTTTTTTCTACTTCCATAAGCTTTTCATAAAACTCATTGGTTTTTTTATACATTTTACCTCTGTTGTGATTAATAAAATCCGATGTACAATATATAGAATATCCGGTCCCTTTTTCAAGCATATTTAAACAGACTATTGAAGACAGCAACTTATCATATTTTATTTCTATTTCATCCATATTTTATCACACCCCTTAATACAAAAAATCATCTGCGTTATCAATTTCCACAATGTAATCAGAGCAGGCCTTCGATGCTTCATCACAGATAGTCCTAATATTTACCATAACGTTTCTAACCCGTTTTTCAATCTCCCTCAATCCTGATGATATTTTTTCATCCTTTATCGCCTCATCTAAAATTCGATTGACACATATTGAATACGCTATAGTCATTTTAATTAATTCGTCGGCATATTTCTTTATTTCTTCCGATGCATATTTATACTCCTCATCAAATACTATAACATCATTATCATTAGACATTTTTTACATCCTCCTTATATGTATTATATTGATATTGTAGATTGTCAACCTGATTTTTATAATATACAATGCGTTCGTCAACATATCGAATATTTTCTTTAAGCTTTCTTTTTTCGGTACTAATGACATTGTGCAATTCTGTAATTATATTTGCTACCTCCATGTAAGCACTGCCAGTTAACATATTTTGCATGTTATTTTTATATTTCTCTGCTATTTTTACCTTTTGTATTAGTCCATCCAATTTTGATAACCTTTGTTTTCTCCTTGCAATAGAATCTCTAAAGGAATTTGTTTTTGATGAACATTTTATTGAAAATTCACATATTGTATCATGTTTTTTTTCTAAATCATTTTTTTGATTTTGAAAATTTTCCAATTGTTTTTTTGCATAATTTAAAGATTTAAGAATATCACTTTTTTCCATTTTTTTATTCACCTTTATAATTATTTTTCAGTCCTGCCCGGCAGCACAAATCGCTGCCGGATCAGAACCATTTTGGTAAATGTAAATGCTATGACCTGAATTGATTAGCAATACTATTATCAGTAGCTTCAACAATCTGAGCAGTTTTCTTAAGTGCTGCAGAAATTTCATCAATTAAGTCCTTAGCTTTTACAAACCCCGGTCTAAGCTCGGCAAATCTGGCTGCATAAGCCTCACTGGCATTTCCTTCCCACTCTCCCTGAAGAGTTTGAAGAAGAGCATCCATTTTTGTAATTACAGTCTGAAGATTATTCGCCTGAGTAGTATACTCACTCGCCCTTGTACGCATTGTTTCCGGTGTCATTCTAATTTGACTTGCCATTTTTTATTCCTCCTAGAATAATTATAAAGTAGTATTATTTATAGTCCTTCTCCAAAGACTTCTATATGTACAATTGGTATATACCAATTGCATTATATACTTTATTAGAAATCTGCTTTTATCAGTCTAAGCTTAGTAACAGAATTATCTTTTATGTAATATGCATCACCCGGCTTAAGCTTTTTCTTATTATTTTTTAATTCTTCATATGGGACGTCAAATACCTTTAATTCCTCCAAATCATCAAAAAGCATAATATGCTGTGCTGTTTTAATCATACGAAGCGGTTCCGGTGCATCAAACGACAAAACGGCATTTTCGTAATTCGCATATATTATGCATACATTCAAAGCCTTAAATTTGCCTGTAATGTCTGAATATTGATTCATAACATCCATATCTTCATGAATCATTTTTGTAATATCATTGTTTTGAATTATCAATACTAGCAAAGAATTATCCTCATATTTGGCTTCACTCATCATTGCCTGATACCTTTCGTCAAGTATCTGATGCCATTTTCCTATTTTTTCTAAAACCTCCTCACAATTCAATGTATAATCTTCAACTATTGATAGACTTGCATATTCTTTAAATTTTCTTGAAAAATCATCTAAAATCACAGTTTTTACAGGATATTGTGATGCATTATTATTTAATTGTTTGAGCAAATTCCCAATGAAGTTTTTATGTCCCTTATTTTCCTTCCCGCATAATCCTATTGCACCAAGCTTCGCAAAATCCAAATAGAAGGGATTTACTTCGTTATACGATAATCCTATTGCCATGACATACTCGCTCGAAACAACAGAAAATTCTTTTTCGAGAACATCATTAGTAAGCATTCCCGGAATAAATGGTATTTTATTAGCCATATAACCAAAATTTTTCTCATTAGTAAGCATAACGAATTTTTTTATTTCCTCAATGCGTTCAAACTCCTTATTGCCCACAAATGCTAAATACGATTGACATTCTAGTATTCTTTTTTCTATTTCCAATATCAGTCGTCCCGGAATTTCATCCGGTCTTATAACAACATGTCCAAAAAGATTTCCGTATTCGTTACTGTCGTTACAGTACAATGCAATTTTATTTGCAAAATTTGATATATATCTGTACCCTATACCATTCATCTGAGCATTTGCCATTATCACGCTAATTCCAACTGACAGACCTTCCCTTATAATATTCAACAGTGTGTCATCATTTTCTAAGTACAATTCCATTAACGCAGTCATATTATCAATAAATATATAAATATGAGGCAAATCTTTTTTCCCTGCTTCAATATATGACAGAAATGAGCTGACTCCTATTGATAAAAGCTTTTCTTTACGCATTGCTATTTCCTCAATTAAAAGCTTGAAAAGATTTTTTAGCTTTTCATCATCAGATGAACATACAACACCACCCACATGATTTAAGTTTTCAAAGTTTTTTAATACCATGGAGCCAAAATCCAAAATATATATATTTGCTTCTCTTGGTGTATATTTAATTGCTATTTCCCTAATCAGCAGTTGAAGCAAATTTGTTTTTCCATATTGTGAAGACCCTATAATAACAGTATTTTTAGTATCAATGTCAATTTTAGCTGCTCCTTGATATTGATTATCAGGATCATCATATATACCTATGTCAAATCCATCAAAATTTAAAAAATATTTCTCATCAAAGCTTATACATTTACTTAGGGACTCAAGACAAATGTTTGACAGCCGCATAATATTGTTATTACTGCAATATTTACTTATATAGTTAACAACGGCATCTAATTGAGTTTGTTTCTGCTCTCCTTCCTTTTTTCCTGCCTGCTCAAATATAGTTTTTCTCATACCTGCAAGGTTAAGCTCATATATTTTGTATTCTCTTTCTTTTCCCGTATGTTCCTCATCTACACCCAAACCGCTGTATGCCGATTGAAACAATTCAAAAAGCTCGTTATTTCCAACCTGTAAATATGCTCTGCCCGGCTCTTTTATTTCTGCTGCAACCGGCGATTTTAATACCTCGTTGCTGTCATTTTTATCTTGAACCTTAAGACATAATCTAAATTTTGAGTTGCTCCATATCTGGTCATCAACAACTCCCGACGGCTTTTGAGTTGCAAGTATGAGATGAACTCCGAGACTTCTTCCTATTCTGGCAGCGCTTACAAGCTCCTTCATGAAGTCAGGCTGTTCTCTCTTAAGCTCCGCAAATTCATCAACAATAAGTATAAGATGTGGCAAAGGTATCTTCACCTCACCCTTTTTAAACAATTTTATGTATGCATCAATATGATTCACACCGGCATCTGCAAATATTGTCTGCCTTTTTTTCAGCTCTGCCTTTATTGAAAGCAGTGATCTTTCTATCTCCCTTCCATCTATATTGGTTATAGAGCCTATTAAATGCGGCAAATCCTTAAACTGATTTACCATGCCTCCACCTTTAAAATCTATTATCACAAAACCGACATCATAAGGATGGTACAGCGATCGGTACTTTTTATAACTGC
Organism: uncultured Bacteroides sp.; assembly: GCA_964635615.1. Lineage (GTDB taxonomy): Bacteria > Bacillota > Clostridia > Lachnospirales > Lachnospiraceae > Coprococcus_C. The sequence goes on along the minus strand of CAZWNL010000012.1, from coordinate 1,296 downwards.
CCAAATCTGACAGGACCAATTCCAGACAAATTATTCGCAGGCATTTATGGCGCCCCAGCCATACAAATGTTTGAAAGCACATTTACCAATTGCAAAAATCTTAGCGGCGAAATCCCCGCAAATTTATTCGGCAATATATCAGGCGCAGCACAAAAGGATATGTTCTATCAAACATTTGCTGGTTGCAGCAAGCTAACCGGACCTTCGGCCCGAATAAATGATCAATACCTCTATGACATATGGCCAGACGCGACAGCTGAACAGGTTGGATTATGCTACGGTGGCGCAACCGGCCTGTCAGACTACAAGACAATTCCCACAGCTTGGAAAACTTCTATCATATCTGATGAATAAAGAGCATATACCGCGCACAGACACAAACAGGTCGCAAAATACGCGACCTGTTTTCATATAGACAATAAAAACCATGGGGACAAAACGCCCCCATAATTCACAATAGTATATTATTTTTCAAACTGCCCCTGTGGCAAGCCGTCCATCGGCCCAAAGGTCACACCGCGTGCCTGAAACGCCGCAACCAAGTTAACAATCCCGGCCGCACCACGTTTAAACTTCACAGTATCCGCTGCAGTATTAAAACCATTTACTTTATCAGTCATATTCAATGCCTCTTTCAAAAACATCTCTCTGACACGACCAACTTACACTAACAAAACTTTTTTGTCAAGTATTATCTTATTGATCGCAACCATACATTCCGCAACCTTCGCTGGAATATTCCATCACCTCTATTGCGACAGGCGCGGCAGCGTTGGATTTTTCTTCGGAATAAACTTCTTTGACAACGCGAACGCGGCGGTTTTCCGCATTCGGCACGCCATCCGGTGTCGGCACCGCCAGGTCTTCTTCACCGGCAGACACCGCAACAATCTGGCTGGCCGGGATGCCGTATTTAATCAGCATGTTCTGTACCGCTTCGGCACGACGACCACCCAAAGAATAGTTATAATCCTTGGCCCCTGATGTATCTGTATGACCCACAACAGAGACTTTTATGTTACGATTGGACTGCGTCGCTGTTGCTAGCTTCTTAATCAGCTCCTGATATTCCGGCTTTATTGTTGCCTTATTGAAATCAAAGTGAATTTCAAAGACTTCTTCCATAATATGCTGCTGCGGTTCCAATGGAATCTGCTGAACCTTAATCATAGTTTTGTCGTTTTGTGCAGCCTGAATTTTGTCCAAGCGATCGTTTATCGCCTTTAATTCGGAACGCATCGCCATCATCATATTGATAAATTCTTCGCGTGTGACCAATTCATCGCCAATCATCGG
>CAZWNL010000011.1:2155-101773 GCA_964635615.1 uncultured Bacteroides sp. | reverse complement strand
GCCGCGCCGAGATTCCCTGCAATGCGGGTCGTTTTCTTCCTGTTTATTTCACTGCTTTTGAGGATTTCCTCAAGATACTCAGTGTAGCCCTCGATAATAGCGATAGGATTACGCAAGTCGTGCGCAACGGATGCCTGCAACAGCCGCCGTTCCTCCAGCATACCCCACATAGCCTTATTATTTTCACAAAGCGCTGACCGCATATCCTCAAAAGAACGGCAAAGTTCGCCCATTTCATCACCGCAGTGATAGGAGATCTCGAAATCCAGATTCTGCTCGGCAATCTGTTTTGTGGCGTCAGCTAATACAGCAAGCGGCGTTTTGAGCTTGCAACGATAAAAATATATACTACACCACAGGATTGCGGCAAATGCAAGAACTGTTGGGGCAGCGAACATGGTTATACCGCAGAACTGATAGGCAAGCTTTCTTTTGGGAGACAGAGAATCCACACCGGTCTCAATTTTTTCAACGGCGTACCGGGCCTGTTTTACATTTTCCACTGTCGGGGTACCGTCCTGTTCAATACTTATATAAGGCATAGATGAGAGATCGTCGCCAAATTTCAAAAGATGTGTGCTGCTGAGGACATTTCCATCAGAAAGGGTTTTTTCTACGGTAAGATATACTGTGTTCGGATCCGGCAAAAGCCAGTGCCGGAATGCAGCACAGCCGCCGATAATCAGTGCGGACACCAGTACAACCATCCCGACAGAAAGACAAACGGTCAGAATCAGAAAACGGCGCAGCGGTAAATCGTGCCATCTTTTTTTCATCGTTTCCATTTGTATCCTACCCCCCAGACTGTTTCAATATATTCTTCTCCCGTTGCCTCGTATAGCTTCGCACGAATCTTCCGGACATGCTCTTTGATTACATCTGCGCTGCCCTCCGCATCATATCCCCATATCCGCTCATATATCCGTTCCCGGTCAAACACCTGACCGGCGTTAGTCAGCAGAAATTCAATCAGGTCAAATTCCTTTTTTGAGACTTCAATTTCGATATCCCTGTAAAACACACGGCGCTGTGAAAGATTAACAAGCAGTTCTCCCGAAGTCAGCACAGGAGCATAACTACAGCGGGTACGTTCATCCCGACGCAGATGTGCGGCGACTCTTGCTGAAAGTTCTTTTAAGCTGAATGGCTTGGTAATGTAGTCATCACCGCCATACTGTAAGCCGTTGATCTTATCCTGTTCGGTAATCCGCGCTGTTACGAAAAGAATCGAGCAGGAAACGTGTTCCCGTATGTTCCTACAAAGCTCCAATCCGTCCATACCAGGCATATTGATATCGAGTATGATCAGGTCGGGATTTTTCGGGAGCAGCTTCAATGCCTGAGCAGCGCTGTTTGCAGTATATACCTCATAGCCTTCATCGCCTAAATGGTCAGAGAGCATCTCCGTGATCATCACTTCATCGTCCACAACTAAGATTTTATGCTTCATACCAACACCTCCTCGAAGGAGAATACAATATAAAAATCAAAAAAGCGTCAAAAACGACTACTCTTTGTGAATATACATCCTTGACATATCCGGTTCTCCGTTCCCCTGTACCATGCAGAAAAATTCCCATCCGTAACGCTCATATCTTTTTCATCTCACATCTCCAAAACAAACTTATATCTATATTATATTTTGTTGGTCCGAAGAATACAAGGACGCGAATTTGAATTTTCCGTGATTTTTATGTATCAGCCGCTTGCAGTTTACAGGCGGCTTTTATTTGACGCTATATTCGAGTATTCCCAAGTTTTTACGAAATGTGACGAGCAAATTAAGGGCTTCAGGGATTTTCCCTGACAAGTTTGCCGTGCGGTATCACAAAGGCGATGCTTGCTGGTATATCACATAGCATTTCCGCTTTGTTCGTATTTAAACAACCCGACCAAGGATAAATCAGCGGATTGCTGCAAATCGCCGCCCTGTACTATCTCTTTTTTCGGGAAGTACAGGTAGTTTTGAGGGGGAGAGGTGTGGAGAGGGGAACAATCGAGAACGCCGCACATCACCTTATTTTAGGGTATAGTTATCCCTTGTTAGTGAGTTTTTACCTTTCCATATCCCGCTGACGCTTACGGTACATTTCCAGCGCCTTAACAATGGTATCTTCAATCTTTTGCGCGGGCGTCTCTGGCGCAAAATACTTACTGATACGATCTTTCGGCATTTTGAATTGTTCTTTCTGATTCGGCTTTTCTTCCTGCATAATGGAGAGAATTACCTCGTCGGTCAGCTTACCATCCTCTTTAGGTCGGACAAGAGCCGGAACTAATACACCGTATTTTCGGACGCTCTCGACCATTTCAGCCATAGCGTCGTCCTGCTTGACCTTAAACGGGTGGTTCGGAAAGTCGGAGATTTCAGCGGGATTCAGTGGGACGACCTTTTCAAGCTGTGATTCTGTGCGACTTTCATCTGTAGAAAACAGGTCATCTAACGGCTTCAATAAAGATACAAGTATTACGCAACAGGAATCGCACAGTAAATGTTTATTATACGCTGAAAGCCTTGTCCGATAACCGTAGGTTGCTCTGTGTATGTATAATGATTGTTCTTTCCGCACCTAATAGGCTTGTCCTCTGTAATCAATTTATCCACCCAAAAGCCCGTAAATAACGACTGTTCGGACTTTCTTGAAAAGTGGAACATTTCTGAGCACAATGTAGGTCGAGATCACGGAAATGGCTCACTTCACTATTTCTATTGGATTATCTTTTCTTGAGCAAATGTTTTTAGCAAATCAGAACTTGGATGGTCAGCTAAAGATACCAATTTGTTAGCCATTACAACAGGAACGAGTGAATTATAATATAAGTCACATTTTAAAGCTGTAATATTATATAGAATCTCATTGATATTAATATAGTCGCTTATTTGGGGTTCAACCATTGCTTGAACATTTGGTATTGTTGCCACATACACATTGTTGTGCTCAGATTTAAAGATAACCTTATGCCCATAATATGATGAAATGGCATATGGCTCACTGTCCCTTCCGTTTCCAGGAATAATGTACTTGTAGATATAACTATTTCCAAGTAGTAGCATCTGCTTCGGCAACATTTTTTCAGACGCCCGCACTGCATGTTCAACAAAAGAACCGCTTTTTTCAAGTCCAACCAAATAAATTGAATGGTGTTGATTTAAGAAAGTCATTAACTTACGCATAGGTTTATGAAGATTGGCAGTTTGACCGAAAAAAGCAAGGGGACCATCCTTTACAAACAAGGTTTGCGATAGTAAACTTGGTCTTATATTTAGCATTTGCTTGATAAGATATACGATTATTATTTGTTCAACCGCAGTTGTCAAATACCCAAGAATACCACCTGCACCAAGTTCATTATCAATAACCTCATGAAGCCTTAAAACATCTGTAAGATATATTTTCTCACCGCAATGAGGACAAGTTATAGTGTAGTCACTCTGAACATTCTTTCTCTGTATATCCACGCCTACACTACAATGGGGACAAGTTGCTAAATGCCAAATCTTACTGTTATCAGAATAGCTATACTCTTCAAAAATAATCCATTTTAACGCATCCATAAAACCATTTCTTTCTGGTTGGGAAATGAAGAAATCATATATAGTTCTTCTGACCGATGATACAAAGTCAATCTCACCATCAAGAGCGATTCCCTTCGTCGGGACTACGAGCTTTATTCTTTGAATATTTTGAAGCTTGGAAAAATCCTCTGGATCTATAAATGGCTTTTCTTTCAAATCCAGTAAGTCTTGGTGTTTAAAAAACAATGCTCCAAATTGAAAGAAAGCAATAGTCGATGAAGGGAAATCTTCTTTTACAAAAACATTGGTATAACCGCCATCAATAGTAATGATATTTTTAATTGGATTTTTTGTAGGTTCTTCAAGCATGAGAAGTTCAATATCTTTATCATCTATTTCCTCATGATAAGGGGGAATTTTACATTTTGATAAAAAAGACTGAACAGTGGTATCGTTTATAATATTTGTATGCGATGTCTTGCTGGCTCGTTCAAAAGGCTTGTTTGAGTAATCATTTCCATAACTCATATTATCAATCTCCCTGTGCTGTAAATCTATCAATTTGTACTGGAACAATAAAGGCGTTAGAGTATGTTTTCATCCTAATAAATCCTTTATCACTTCCTGAACTGTAACGAATTAAACTATCGCAAAAATCAGCAAAGTCATAAAACTTCTTAATTTCTTTTAATTCATCATCATTATTCAGATGTGCAATAAACCAATTCTGTGTATTTTTTAATATATTCGAAGATATTGAACTCACTTCTTGTGTTGCATAGATAAGTCCAATATTTAGTTTAGCACCTTCTTTTGCAATTCGATTATAAATACCACTTAAATCTTTATCATCCTTTTTAGGAAATAGATTATGTGCTTCTTCAAAATAGAATTGTATAAAATTGTTAGGACGGTTATTAACAAAATTATCCATGGCGTTTCTAAATACGCTTAAACAAATTTTGTCTGCAAATGTTTGCTGAATAACAGGATCTCCCTGCGATAAATCTATTATGACAATATTACCTTTTCTAAGTTGGTTAACAATATCAATTTCAAACGGCGAATCAGATTGGACTGTATGATAATCTTTAAGCGGTACCAGTTTTCTGTATCCCGTTAAACTTGCTGCACCAGTTAAATTACGCTTTCTCGTTAAAAATACAAGCAACGCCTTTAAATCCTCATCTATCCAATCATGTCCACTTTTGCTGCGATAATTAACAAAAAACTGGTCATCTTGATTCTCTGCAACCCATGTCCAAAATGCAATAGCATCATCCAGACTAATGCCAGAGGAAGGGTCAATGGTTCGTCCGTCAACAATGCGATTATTTATATCTTTATTTCCTGTAAATTTCACTTTATAGTTATTGGGAACAGTAAATCCAGCCGCTTTTAAACAGCACTGATATACAGCAGATTTGCGTGCCCATCTGATATAAGCAGACCCTGATTTTTCGATGGGTTCTTCTAAATCAACGGAAATGAAACTTTTTATGTAGTCTCCGCTTTCTTCTGCAAGTAAACTACAAATCAATTCAAAACCTACCGATATCTCCTTAAAGAAATTCACTTTTAAAACTTTAAAATCTGGTTTATCAAGAACACTATATCTGGTCGTTATTTGTGAATACTTTTCAAATATCGCAGTACCTTCATCTTGAAGATTAGCGTTTGCGTACTCACCATTCATATCAAATATTATCTGACCTACTTTATACTTCGGAATACCATCATCTGCAAATTGCTTTACATTATCAATAGCCGAAGAAGATGCTGCATTGATGCAAGTATTAGCTGCTTTATTGCTTATCTCCGTGGTAGCTTCAATTACCTTTTTCACCGTATTGGACTTACCTGTTCTTGTCATACCAAACAAGGCTGTCCGTTTACCTAAAAAATCACTCGGACTAACATACACGGGAACATCTGGATGTTTATCTTGAAAACGACGGCTGGAACTATAGCGAATTTTTCCTATTCTGTAATCCGTACTGCAACCAATAGAAGTGTTTCCGTCCCTGAAATTAACAATTTCTTCAAGAATATCACCAACCGGTTTATATGCAACATAATTATGAGCACTATAATAATTTTCCACATCGGCACCAAACTGAATTTTTCCGTTTGCATCACGATAGAAAGTGCCAAGAATTCTACATTCCAGCCCTGAAAAGCTAAAAGTATATTTCGTAAAGTCATCAAGCTGATTCTTTTTTCCCGAAGTTTTGAGATTGTCTTTGTAGTATTCTACCATAGATGCGATTACATCATTATCAGTAGGCAGTTTTGCAGGTTTTATTGCTCGCAATAATAAGCATTCATCTACATCGTCGTTTTCATTTTCATAAAACGCAAGTAAAAATGTGCCTTGAGGAATACCTCCTACCTTTTCTTTCCAAGCATCAGTTATCAATAAATATGCTTTATCAAAGTCAAGATAATATGGTCTGCCGATAAATAAATCCGCTTTTTTAGCTTCTGTAAAAATATCCACCATAGCGAGATTTTTCAATTCTTGTGTCAAGCTCATAATATGTTTTCCTCCATTTTTATATCAGAATTTAAAGATGGTTCCTCAAAACGAATAACAGATTGCATACCATAATCCATATTCGCCTCTATACTTATCCATTTTCTTTTTTGCCTTTCGGCACAAAAGCCCGTAGTGTTACTACCGCCAAATGGGTCTAATACTAAATCACCCTCATCAGTTAAAAACTCAATAAAGAAACTTGCTAATTCCAGTGGCATTCGTGCAGGGTGAGGAATAATTCCTCGTTCTTTGCAGGTTTTAGTAAAGAAATCATTTGACTTTGTATTTGATATACTAAACATGGAATAGGGTAATCGCAATTCTTTATCTTCATTAATCTGTTCCAATTCCAAAACATTGTGTGAGATACTGCCATGATTATCAGTTAAAAATCCTTTTTCACTTATGACATGTTCTGAAGGCCTTTTCCCAGAATTAAATTTTCCCGACTTAAGTAACTTTTTCATACTCTTACTATATGGTCGCAATACTTTACGATTATCTGCTTTAGGATAGTCTGAATTAGATATCCACCATACATGTGTAAAGCTGTCAATCGCTCTTATTCTATGAATTGTTACCCATTGAGCAGGCGATGGCAATCTGGCAGGATTATAACAAATAAATTCTTGACACAACCTAAGTCCCGCCTTTTCATTATTTACAAAACTAAGAAGGCTATTTAAATGGAGTAGTGACTGAACAGGACGATTTTTCTCCCATGCATTTCCCATTTCAATTACTATTGAACCGTTTGGAGCTAATACGCTTGAAAATAATTCAGCTAATGCAGTAAACCACTTTAAATATTCTTCCCCATTAAGATTTCCATACTGTTTTTTGTTATTTAAAGGAAAAGGTGGAGAAGTAAGTATCAATTGTACTTTCTTCTGTAAATCTAATTTTCTGATGGTTTCTTCGCATTTTCCTATATAATATTTTCCTAGTTCTGTACTATATAATAAATCACTCATTTTCTTTTACCACTTTCCAATTACATTCTATTGAGTACCACATTTTTTGAAACTCATCCTCATTCACAATTGCATCAAATACAGGCTCAAGGAAAGTCTGTATTTCCTCAATAACTACAGAGAACTCAAGCGTATCATCCTTTATAGTTTTCAAGAAGAACTTCCAACGCTTCTGCATATCCACATCCTCGGCAAGTGAGAGAATACGCTTGAAGCTATCTTTATCGTAAGGCGTCCCTCGCCGTTCCAATGTTCTGGATATTGCCGTCTGCAATCTCACTCCATCAAAATCAAAAGTCCTTGCCAAATAATAAATATCGTAAAAGTCCTTCATTCTGCCTGTCAGTTCAAATCGTTGCAGAATCGCATCAAATTTCTCGGCTATGGTACTTTCAAGAGAATAGGTCATAATGACAGGAGCTTCAAAATCGGGAAGCTGTGTTTGGATAGTCCTTTGCTCAGCACGGGGAACAATCACATCGCCCACGCCAATATCCACATTAAAGGGAACACGGACATTTTTTATCTTTCCGATAATCTGTGTGCTGATGCCGTGATACTTCCTTTGCGGTGAGATTTCTTCGAACCCTTTAGCGGTCATCTCAATATAATCATTGCCCGTAGGCGTAGCAAGGATTTTTAGGATAAGGGATTTTACCTCGTCCAACGAATTGGAAGCACTGCGAAGCAGGAAATCCACATCAATCGTTGCTCGGCTTTCAAAATTGGTAAGCGTATAAATAAACAATCCGCCCTTGAGAATAAGCGTATCCTCATATCCAGATTTTGAGAGCTTCCGCAGAAATTCCTCCTGCATAAAAAGCTGTAGGCACTGCTGATAGCTGATACCAGCCGCTTTTGCTTTATTCTTAAGCTTTGCCAAAACAGATGCCGCTACATCAGCCATCACAACCACACTCCAATCAGTTCCTTTACTCGTTTTTGCACACGCAACACTTTGGCATACTCCATAAGATTCGGTATATTTTTTTTCGGGTCTTTTACATACCCTTGTATTGCCTTATTAAAAATTTCTTTATCCATTTTGTTCATATTCCGCAATACATCACAAATGGTGCGGTCACGGTCATAGATACGAACATCGATAAAATTGATACTGCCTTTTGTTTCGCCAAGAGACACTAAATCTGGTTCAACCCGATATGCCTTTACAAAGGGGTAGTCAATATTTGTACGGCTTCTGGAGACATTTTTATCAATCGTAATATTCCACTCGGCAGGATTGCGGTCACTGTACTGATAGTAAAAGAGGGCAGTCTCCATACAAAGCACTGCATCGGGGAAAAGACGGTTGATAATTTTAATTTCCTGTTCACCATAGGTTTCCATCCAATGATAATAACCCCGTTTGATTTTTTCAATGAAGCCTTCATTTAATAACTGCTGAATATCAGCATAGTAGATTCTGTAGGAATCCAGTTGAGCAGTTGTCATTATATTATCGTGTTTGGAAAAAATCATCCTGACAGCGTTTATCGATTTTTCATCAAGCATTGTTTCACCTCTATTAAACCACACGCAAATTCTTCTTCGATTGTGTGCTTTACTATAGTATATCCAATTTTTCCAAAAAGTCAATATAGTAAAGCACACATGATTGAAGTTGGCGATGGTGTGGTTTCATATAGAAAAATGAGCTTGTCCAAGTTCATTCAGACAAGCTCATTTTCTCATGCTTCATAGTTATAATAAACATCTGCTACCGCATAGGGCTTGATTTGGAACATTTCTGAGCACAATGTAGGAACCGAGGAGCTTGGTCATCTTGAGATTGTCGGTACAATTGTTCACCAGTTAACAAGGGATTTGTCTATGGAGGAAATCAAAGCATCAGGCTTTGACAAATACTATGTGGATCACACCCTCGGGGTATGGCCTCAGGCTGCAGGTGGCGTACCGTTTAATGCCTGTGAATTCCAAAGTAAGGGTGATCCGATTACAGACCTTTACGAGGATATGGCTGCCGAGCAAAAGGCACGAAGCACCTACGACAATATCTTAAGGCTCTGCAAGGATTATCCGGATGTTTATGAACCGATTAAATTCCTAAGAGCAAGGGAAATTGTCCACTTCCAAAGATTCGGAGAAACGCTCCGACTTATCACTGACAGACTTGATGACAAAAACTTCTATGCATTTAACTCAGCCTTTGACAAGTCTGCACCATGTATTGACATGAATAAATGTAACTGCGGGAAATAAACAAATCCAATTAATATTTTAAATATAAAGAAGTATAGCCCTAAAGCGATTAATTAAAATTGCTTTAGGGCTTATATTTATTATTCATCCTAAACTTCTGTCAGCTTGATGACATTACCAAAAACCATTTCAAATCTGGATTTATTTATACCATTTTCCGCTTTCCACCAATTAACAGGATAGTCATAATCATTAGTTAGTTCCGGAGGATTTCTGTTTATACAATCCATAAATCCTTCATCATAGCAATGGTGTTCATCACTTTCAAGAATACCGCAAATTCCTAAAATATTTATAATAACTTCTATCTCATTTGCATTAGACTTAAATAATTTAGCAGAAGTAACCGCTTTTCGTAAGCCTCCTGCTTTTTGATATGGCTCTAAATTTTCTGCACAAGCCAGGATAGCATTTAATATATTTTCATCTTCTTTCGTATGCTCGACCTTTGGCAGTTTTAAAAATTCTTCGAGGTCAAAAAGAGCATACACTGCATCAGTATGACGAACACCACCATATTTATATCTCTCATAATTCAGAACATTGTAATGATTTTTATATTCTGCATTGCATGATAAGTTATTGTAAGTATCCCATTGGCAAATATCACAAAATCCAGAATCAGTGCTATCATGAGGCGGTATTGCTTTTGCATACCAATAACTTCCTAATACGGAACGATATTCAAGTTTTCTTGAAGAAAGACTGTATAAGAAAGCATTTGCAACATCTTCAGGAGTTATAAGACTAAGTGCATCGGATATTCGCTTCAGACATTCGTCATGCTGTACGGTTTTTATGTATGGGAACATAATGCCTTTTTCTTTTGCATACTCAAATTCTTCGTTGCTTATCTCAGTTTTAACTGCTTTTCTATTGACTATTTTTATATCAAATGCCTTCATTAATATTTTTTTTGCATCTTTCATGAATTCCCTCTTAAATCATAGTAATATTATACATAAAAAAATGTTATGTTAAAAAAAGCCATAGCACTTTTGACTGACAATCAAAAATGCTATGGCATAAACATGTATCTTAGTACTTACCAAAATCTCCGTCAAGGGAAATTATCGGCTCATCAACACTATCATATGATGAAGATGACATGTCTGAGAAAGAGCTTCTTCCACCTGATGATGCAAGCTTGTAGGTTGAAATAAGGTTTTTAAGAGTAAGTGCCTGATTTGAAAGCTCCTCACTGGCAGCTGCACTCTGCTCACTTGTAGCAGCGTTTGTATGTACAACCGTAGATACCTGTGATATAGCCTGATCAATCTGTGTAATTGAAGCCGCCTGGTCATTGGATGAAACCTTGATATTGCTTATGCGATCAACAATCTCATCGATTGACTTAACAATCGCATCAAGAGACTTAGCAGTCTCCTCGGCAATCTTAGTACCATTTGCTACCTTGTTGATAGAATCCTCTATCATCTCTGCGGTCTCACCTGCTGCGGAAGCACTCTTTGCTGCAAGGTTTCTTACCTCCTCTGCAACTACTGCAAAGCCCTTGCCGTGTACACCTGCACGTGCAGCCTCAACTGCTGCGTTAAGTGCAAGGATGTTAGTCTGGAATGATATATCATCAATCGTCTTAATAATCTTGGAAATTACCTCTGATGACTGATTTATGCCGTCCATAGCCTCAATCATTGCCTTCATGTGGTCATTTCCCATTGTTGCCATATCTTTGATATTGTTTACTAAGTTGCTTGCCTCTCCAGCCTCTGTTGCGCTATCCTTAGTACGCTGAGTAACCTCATGCATAGATGCAGTTATCTGCTCAAGTGCACTTGCCTGCTCTGTAGCACCCTGTGCCAATGCCTGACTTGCACTTGCAACCTGCTCGGAACCAACTGTAATCTGTGAGCCTGCCTCCTTAATGCTATTGAGGGTCACGTTCTCATCCATAACAAGCTTTTTAAGTGACTTTCCGAGAATATCCTTATCACTTCTAGGCTTAACATCTATTGTAAAGTCGCCCTTAGCAATAACGTCTGCAACTCTTACCTGATCTCTTATTCCATCAGCCATAGTTGCGAAGTCATCCATCAATTCACCAAGATCATCATTGTTAATCTTCTGACAGTCAACATCAATGTCACCAATAGCAAGCTTTCTTGCAGCCTCAGATAACTTGGCAAGAGGAACTGTAATATCCTTTGCCAGCCTAACTGACATGAAAATTGCAAAGAGAATTGCAAAAAGTGAAACAACAACAATTGCCACTGTAATTACCAGAAGATCTCTATCAACATTATCATTTTGTTTCTTTAAATCTTCTTCCATCTCGCTAATAAGCTCTGAAAGCTGAGTCTTAGCATTAGTAGCTAAAGTTTTACCATCACCCATAAGGTTCTGTGCTGCCTCAGTAGCCTTTCCCTGTTTAATTAACGCAATGGTATTGTCAGCGCTTTTATACCACTCATCAATTGCGCTCATAACATCCTCGTACTCTGACTTTATTTCGCTGTCATGCGCACTCAGCGTTTTCTCAAAAAGATCCATTTTTTTAGTAATATCTGCCTTGTACGTTGCAATATCACTATCCAAAGCCTGAATAGATGAATCGTTATTGTAGTATGATGAGAACAAGGCATCACGTATTAATACCTGTATTTGAACGAAATCACTATATGCTTCACTCAGGTAATACTCAGCCATTGCATAATTTTGGTAAATATCCTTTCTCTCCTTGTTGATAACTCGTGATGAAACTATTCCGACAGTTGATATGACAATCAGCATAGCCAGTAAAATAACACTGAACACTAAAACTTTGCCCTTTACATGCATATCTCTAATTGAAAATTTCTTTTTCTCCATGGTACACACTCCTTTTTATTATTGTTCTTTGTCTGAAATTTCTTCAAGCATATTTATGTCCTTCTGTCCTATAAGCTTCTCAGGGTCAATTAAAAGTTTAACCGTATCCCCTGTTCTAGCAAGACCATATACATACTTGTTACTCTCATTATCTTTATGTCCTATGGCAGGCGGCGGAACTATGTCATCATCCATAATATCATCCACCTCTGCTATCTTCTCGACAATTAATCCTATCACCGTGTTTTTAACATCAATAACAATGATACATGTTCTATCGTTGTACTCCACAGGTTCCATTTTAAATCTCAACCGAACATCAATAACAGGAATAATCTTGCCACGAAGATTTATAAGCCCCTTAATGTAGTCGTCTACTTCAGGTATTGCCGTTATTGGCTGCATGGCAATTATTTCGTTTACGAAACTTATGCTTATACCGAAGTACTCTTTGCCTGTCTGGAAGGTCATGAATTTACCCTTTTGGGCATCCTCCTCCATCAGTTCTTCTTTCAACTCTTCAGCCATGTACTATCTCCTTTCCTCGTCAAGCATCAGCCCGGCAGTGTCAAGAATCAGTGCAATGCTGCCATCACCAAGCTGGGTACAGCCTGAAAGTCCCTTAACCTTCTTAACATAGGAAGGTATAGGCTTAACAACAATTTCCTGTTCCTGAAGCAGGCGGTCAATCAAGACGCAAACCAAACTGCCTTCATGTTCCAATACAACAACGATACCTTCATCTACCTTACTGCAAGCATTCGGCAGGTCATATCTTTCACCTAAACGGATAAACGGATGACATTCTCCTCTAAGGACCATGATTTCTGCTCCGCTAGGCTGCTGTATGAGGGCATCCTCACCAACTCTTACAAACTCTTTTACGGAAGCTGTCTCAATGACAAAGTAAGTGTCTCCCGCCTGTACGACAATACCGTTTATAATGGCAAGTGTAAGCGGTATTATAAGGGTCATCTCTGAGCCCTGACCCTCAACGCTCTCAATGTCAAGCCTTCCTCCGATACTCTGAATGTTCTTTACAACAACATCCATTCCAACGCCTCTTCCGGAATACTCCGTAACCTCTTCCTTTGTAGAAAATCCAGGTAATGTAATAAACCTGAATATTTCCTTTTCCGGAAACTCCGACATAGGCTTGTTCTCAATCAGACCATGGTCAAGCGCCTTATTGTAAAGTGCCTCCTTGTTAAGTCCCTTACCATCATCCTTAACAGTAATGTAAACCTTTCCGCCTTCATTCTTAGCCTCCAATACAATGGTTCCCTTTTCAGGCTTACCCTTTGCCACACGTGCCGCAGGGTCATCCTCAATACCATGATCTACGGAATTTCTTACCAAATGCATAAGCGGGTCGGAAATGTTTTCTATAATATTTTTATCTACCTCAGTGTTTTCACCGATTACCTCAAGCTCAATATCCTTACCAAGCTTTCTTGATACATCAAAGACAATACGTTTCATCTTCTGGAATGTACTTGTAAGAGGCATCATTCTCATGGACATAATTACGTCCTGCAGGTCTGTAGTAATCTTCGAAAGCTGACCTGAAGCCTTTTGGAAATTGACAAGGTCAAGTCCCGGCACCTTCAAATCAGGATTTTGAAGCACTACCGCCTCAGCTATAACAAGCTCTCCAATAAGATCCATAAGCGCATCCATTTTCTCTACATTTACGCTTATAACTGCCTGCTGTTGCTTTATATGATTCTTTGCAAGTGTTTTTCCTTTACCTGTTTCCTTTGATTTTACAACATAATCACCAGGCTTAGGCGCCGGAGTATCCTCCTTCTTTGGCGCTTCTGTTTTCTTCTCGTCTTTCTCATCATCAAGCTTAATAATGATAGGCGCATTTCCCTGTCCAAGCTCAGCAACACCTTTCCCATACTCCTCGGCATTAATCTCGTCAAAATCTATCTGCTCAGCCTCGGCATTGTCTATGAGCTCCATAACCTCATCCTTGCTGCTTTTTGTCTGAAGGAGCATATAGAAGCCCTCTGTCAAAATTGCATCGGCACTGGCTTCATTGGATAAAATATCCTCAGGTGTATAAAGAAGATCCTCTGCAATCTCCTTTAAAGCATATGTTGCAGAATATGCTCTTATGTTACTCATCTGGGTGTCATTTCTGTAATGAATGACTATCCTGTAAAAATGACTGTCTTCCTCTGCTACAGGTGATATGTAGAATTGAACAGGCTCTTCCTGTTTATTTTCCTTCGGAAGCCTTCGTCCCTGTTTCTTAATATCACCTTTCAGCTCTCCCAAAAACTCATCTAAGTCTGCTATAATACTACTTTCGTCTCCATCAGGTGTGTCTCCGTTTTTAATTTTTTCAATTTCACCTGTAATAAAGTCCGATACTGCAAGCACCTTTTCCACAAGTTCCAAATGTGGAACATCGTCAGGGTGGGATTCTCTTAAGTAGTAAAATACATCTTCAAGCTTATGGGAGGTCTTCATAATGTTATCATACATCATAACTCCTGATGAGCCCTTGATTGTATGCATTACACGGAAGATTTCATTAATGTCGGCATCGTCGAAGCAATCTGCATTCTGTTTTTCTAATATGATGCCCTCCAGTTTTTCAAGAAGCGTTCCGCTTTCATACAAAAACATGGAAAGCATGCTGTCAGTATTAAATTCGTCTGCCATACTTCCTCCAATCTTAAGGATTTACCTTCGCTTTTTCTTCTTATATAAGATTCAGCTTTTGTAGTACCTTTTCGAATTTTTCCACATCTATTGGTTTCCCTGCGTACGCTTCGCATCCAAGTTCAAATGCCATTTTGACATTACGCTCATCGTTAAGTGCAGTAGTCATAATGACTTTGACACACTTTTCTTTGGGGATTCCTCTTTGCGCTTCAATATTTCGGATTGCCCTCAAAACCTGATACCCGTCCATGACCGGCATCATGACGTCAAGACACGCCAAATCATAAGGTTCTCCATCCTCAAGCGCCATCATAAAAGCATCAACTGCTTCTTCGCCGTCCACCATGACATCACATTCTCCATACTTAGAGAGCTGCTTATCCATAAATTTCCGGCTGGCAAAGTCATCTTCTGCCAATAAAATCTTCATTCGCGCCTTGCTCCTTTCTATTTGTATGTATCTATTTGCTTAACAGGCTGTAAACTTTTCCTGCAATAGCCGTAATACCTAACTGGTGCTGAACAGCACCTAAATCATATGCCACCTTCGGCATACCGTAAACAACACAGGTTGCCTCATCCTGTCCTATTGTCTGCGCTCCTGCTTTGCGCATCTCCAAAAGTCCCTTTGCGCCATCACCGCCCATGCCGGTAAGAATTACGCCAACCGCATCCTTTCCTGCAAGTCTAGCTACGGAATTAAAGAGAACATCTACGGAAGGGCAGTGTCCATTTACCCTCTCAGTACCCTTACATTCTACCTGATAAACTCCGTTGACCTTAACGAGCTTCATCTGCATGCTGCCCGGTGCAAGAAGCACATGTCCCTGACGCACCACGTCTCCCGTCTGTGCCTCCTTAACGGCAACCTCACACTGGTTGTTAAGACGGTCAGCATACATTTTTGTAAAGCCCGGCGGCATATGCTGCACAATGACAACGCCCGGTATATCTCTTCTAAATCTTTTTACTACCTCAAATATTGCCTCTGTTCCGCCTGTTGATGCTCCGATGGCAACGATACGATTTTTATTTGCTGTACTAATGTTTCCCGAAACAGTTTCTGCACTGGCAAGCTTATGTTTGGCAACCTTTGCAGTTGACGCAATCTTAACCTTTGTTGCAAGATCCTGAGTAAAAAATTCATGAAGCTTTGCCTTATCCATACTGTCAGGCTTCTTAACAAAATCTACGGCTCCCGCATCAAGGGCATCAAATACCTTGTCACTTAATGAGCTTATCATAACAACGGGAAGCGGATACTGGGGCATAAGCCTTTTAACGAATTCTATGCCACTCATTTTCGGCATCTCAACGTCAAGAGTCATAACATCCGGCTTATATTTTATAATTGCATCTCTCGCCTCGTATGCATCAGCAGCCTGTGCCACGACTTCAATATTAGGATCAGAATCAAGGCCTTTTACAAGCATGTTTCTGAACATTAATGAATCATCACATACTAATACTCTGATTGGTCGCATACTTTTTCCCCCTATTTTCTATATACTGAAGGCTGGACATACTGGAATTTGACTTTATTTCTGTCTAAGCTCTCCGTTGTACCAATAAACAAATATCCACCCGGTTCCATAAAATCATATATACGATTTACAAGATCATGCTTTGTATCATCCTCAAAGTATATCATTACATTACGCAAGAATACAATATGAAACTTTCTCTTAAACGGTAAGGGGTTCATAAGATTAAACTGTCTGTAAATGACTTCCTTCTTAAGCTCATCGTTCACTTGATATTCTTCATTACTAATTCTATTAAAGAAGCGTTTTTTCCAACTGTCAGGCAGAGGAGCTATATTCTCTCCCAAATACACACCCTTTACTGCATGTGCAAGAACTCTTTTTGATATATCCGTAGCAAGAATTCTTGTATCCCAGCCATTATGGTCAAACCCGAAAAAATCACGTACAACCATCGCAAGTGTGTAAGGCTCCTCTCCGGTAGAGGATGCTCCGCACCATATTCGAAGGTCCTTCGTATTCCCTGCATATTTTTTTGCCCAAGGTAATGCTTCTCGTTTCATAAAATCAAAATGAGCACTTTCACGCATAAAATATGTATGATTTGTCGTGAGAACATTTACCAAATCAGTAGCTGCGGAACCATGCGGGTCTGCCTCTACCTTAGCCATAAACTCGTTATAGCTTGCATAACCGTTTTTGGCAAGATAATTTTCAAGTCTTCCGCCGACCAGAACCCTCTTCTGACCAAGCTCAATTCCAAAGTTTTGTTTCATGTACGCTACAATACGTGCAAATTCGCTGTCTGTAATCACATCTGCCTCCTCAGACGTAAAAGTCTTTCTTAATAATATATTTAAACATTTTTGTTAAAATGTTCATTTACCTTCATTTGTCTCCATATCTTGTTGAAAACGTCAACAAGATCAGGGTCATAGTATACTCCGCTGCTTTCATTTATAAGCCTTATTTTTTCTTCAACGGAATCCACCATCATGCCTGTTTCTCTGGAAACAGGATTGTCAAAGTCATCAAGCAATGCAACTATTCTTGCCTCTAAAGGAATGCTTGCACCCTTTAAGGTAGGATAACCTGTTCCGTTCCAATTGGCATAAAGATAATTTACTATCTCAATCGCCATCGTAAGATAATAGCCATCAATCTGGTCGGCACGTATCTCCTCAAGTATCTCGGAGCTTTTCGCAAGACAGCTTTTTATGTATTCCTCATCCCACTGTCCCGGCTGATTCTTTGACAGTTCAACCTGATCCGCCAAAATAAAACGTCCTATATCATGAAGCATCGCTGCTTTTTCAATCGTCTCAATAAATTTGTCCGTAATCTCATGCTCAAATTTAGGAAGAAGCTGCAGCCCCTGTGCCATCACCCTGCTATTGTAACCAACATTTGCCATATGTGCACCAAGCTTCCCGTCACGCTTGCCTATAAGCTTTACAAGAGACATTAAAACATTTTCCTGCTCCTGCTCTATCTGCTTTTTCTGCTCATCAACAAGCTTATGCATCATGCGGTTATAATCACCCATCTGCTGTTTAAGCTGATAGTTGGTTATATGGTTCCTGACACGCATTATAACCTCTATGCTGTCAAAGGGCTTTGGTATAAAATCAACTGCCCCCGTTGAAAATGCTCTTTCTTTTTCACCTGTCGTATCAAGCACGGTTATAAACACAAAAGGAATATCTCTCGTCTTTGGATTATTCTTAAGCATCTGACAAAATTCCATGCCGTCTATCTCTGGCATAGAAAGGTCTGACAAAACAAGAGACGGCTTATTCACCTTAATAAGCTCCAAGGCATCATGAACACTTGTAGCACAAATTGTATCATAGCCCTCACTTTGAAGAATGTTATCCAAAATAGCCACATTCATGTCCATATCATCCACTATAAGTATTTTGGGTGTCTCAGCGTCAGTGTATTTTCTTTCCATATCAAGCCCTCACTCCTTTTCATCAAGCCCTGTGATGAGAGCGTTTTTCAAATTGTCATATGCAGTCATACTTCTATCGTAATTTGCTTTTCTGATTGCCATTTCCATGCGAAGTACATGTTTTTTTATGTCCTCATCTGCACCCTCAACAAGAGCCTTAATTGTAGATGCAAGAACCTCCGCCTTTTCCCATGCACCAAGCTCAATGGAGAGCACAAGCTTATCCATACGCTTTTTAAGCTCCTGCCTGTTTTCAGGCTCTCCAAACTGCATAAGCCCTTCAGTGCTTAAATCTTCTTCATTTACATAATTGTTCCAGTCAGCATACGTCTGTCTCTGGTTGTCCTCAGGGTTTTCGGTTGTTTTCAGCTTAATTGAAAAGGAAAATGTGCTTCCCTTACCCTTTTCACTTTCCACATAAATATTTCCATGCATAAGCTCAATAAGCTGCTTTGTAATTACAAGGCCAAGTCCTATGCCTCCAAAACGTCTTGTAATGGATGCATCCACCTGACTAAAGCTTTGAAAAAGCTTATCCTGTTCCTTAGGTGAAATTCCGATACCGGTGTCCTTCACCATAAAAAAAAGCTCGACCTCATCATTTACCTGCATTGTCTTGTTTATTGCAAGGCTTACATATCCAACTGTCGTAAACTTTACTGCATTGGATAACAGGTTGTTAAGTATCTGCCCTATTCTGAGCTCATCACCAATCATAAATCTAGGGATTTGCTCATCTATACTGACATTCAGCCTAAGCTCCTTGCGGTTTATCTCCATGCTGTGAGTAGCTATTACCTTTTCCATCAGCTCGTAAAAATCAAATTCTGTTTCATCTATGGTAAATTTACCTGTCTCAATCTTGGCATAATCCAATACATCATTTATAAGAGAAAGCATGTTTTCACAGCAATGCAATATAACATCCAGCATCTTTTTTTGCTGTGGGTCATCTATCTCATCGCGAAGTGCTAAGGCCTGCCCCTTGATACCATTGACAGGAGTTCTAAGCTCATGTGTGACATTGGCAGTAAACTGATTTCTGCCTCTGCCGCTTTCCTCCTCGTCTTCCTTAAGTTTTCTTACTCTTTTGTTTATGCTGGCAGTAATATCCTCCGCCATAATTATGTATGTATCAGGTGTGTCAGTCGTAATAACACGCACGTTAACAGAGAAACAGGAGTTATTTTTACGATACATGGCAAGCTCCTTATTTCCCTTTTCAATACTGTCTAAAAATGTATCACAGGCTGCCTTTCCAAGGGCAAAATCCTGTCTGAAAATCTGAGACATACTGCATTCTAAAAGCTCGTCATTGCCATACTCAAGCTTATCCTCTGCCGTTCTGTTTCCAAAGAGTATTTTACCATTTTTATCGAAAACAAGAATAAGCTCAATTGCTTCATTTGCAATTTGAGAATTTAACCATTCAAGCTTCATTTTGCAATGCCTCCGTGCATGTATTTTAAAGTGCCATTTCCACTTTTAAATAATACAATTTTTTGCTTTATTTGTCAACGCTTCATTGCTTTAATGGGACATAAGCTTCTATTTATCAAAATGAGCCCTAACACCGCTTCCTGCAACAAGTAAAAACGCACAAAGCACGTCAATTATGCCTTCTGCCAAATAAAACCAATGATGACCGGTAATATTTCCCACAACATGTATAAGAAAAATAACAACGAGATAAGCCGCTGTAACGAAATTGAAATACTTAATTCCTGCGATGAGTGTAAAGGCAAGCACTACACTTACAACAAGCGTAACCACATTTCCAAGCCCAAAACCCATAATAAGATTAATGATGCTCTTTACTACCATGTAGCCGCCTATAACGACACATGTATTTTTTCCTGAATTTGTGTTTTCCATATATGTACCTCCAATTTGAACATCAGCCATTCCATATTTGCCTTCGACAAACGGGCTGACGCTGCATCAGACTGCAGATTTATTTATATATTATATTCACTGTTGCTGAGAATATCAAGATGGATTTAAGTATTTGACATATGCCGGTTTACAATTTAATATAGGTAACATTAGTATTTCACATATAATTTGACATTGCAGATATGATACCATTTATAAGGAGGACATAAAATGAACGAAAAAATCCTTTTGGTGGACGACGAAAAAGAAATAGCCGACCTTATGGAGGTTTACCTGACAAATGACGGCTACACGGTATACAAATTTTATAACGGAACAGATGCATTAAAATGTATTACTGAGGTTGAATTTGATTTGGCAATTTTGGACGTTATGCTCCCTGATGTTGACGGCTTTCATATTTTGCAGAAAATAAGGGAACTCTTTTTTTATCCTGTCATTATGCTCACCGCCAAAGTTGCGGACAACGACAAAATAATGGGGCTTACAATGGGTGCCGATGATTATATTACAAAGCCTTTCAATCCACTTGAGGCGGTTGCAAGAGTAAAAACACAGCTGCGGCGGTACAAAAAATACAATGTCACCTCCCCTGCTTTGAACGATAATACGGGAGAATGTGACATAAGGGGGCTTTTCTTAAACAAAGAAAGCCACAAGTGCTATCTTTATGAGCAGGAGCTTCACCTTACGCCAATTGAATTTTCCATACTTTGGTATCTCTGCGAAAATCAAGGAAGGGTTATTTCCTCCGAGGAGCTGTTCGAGGCTGTGTGGGGTGAAAAATATCTTGACAACAATAATACAGTTATGGCGCACATCGGAAGACTGCGGGAGAAAATGAACGACACGTCAAAAAATACAAAATTTATAAAAACAGTATGGGGAGTGGGATATACAATTGAAAAATAAAAAACAGAAAAACAAGGATTTCAGTTCAATCAAAACAAAAATATTTCTTCAGACAATTCTCATGGTTTTTGGTGCAATAGTATTTGTCTGGTTCTCATACACTGCTATTATTTACGCAAATTTTGGAAACTGGTTTGTATACGTGCTGGAACATTTTTTTAAGATGGAGTATTATGACGCCCTTACTTTTTACCACGACCATGTGCAACGATACTCCGGCACTATAATCGAACTTACAATGGCTGCATTATTTTTTATAATTTTTCATTTTTACCTTAAATCCTTTACAAAATATTTTGAGGAAATCAACAGGGGAATAGACACACTTGTAAAAGAGTCGGAGGAGGATGTTACACTTTCACCGGAGCTCGCCTCCACTGAAAAAAAGATAAATTTCATACGACACACTCTTTCAAACAGAAAGCTGGATGCACAGCTTGCAAATCAACGTAAGGATGACCTTGTAATGTATCTTGCCCATGATTTAAAAACACCCCTTTCCTCCGTCATAGGATATCTGACGCTCTTAAAGGATGAAAATATGATTTCGGAAGAAACACGGGAAAAATACCTGTCCATAGCTTTAGACAAAGCAGAGCGTCTTGAGGATTTAATAAATGAGTTTTTTGAAATCACAAGATTTAACCTGTCAAACATTCCTCTTGAATATGGTAAAATAAATCTGACAAGAATGCTTGAGCAGCTTATATTTGAATTCAAGCCTATGCTTGCAGACAAAAGAATCACATGTGATCTTAATGCGGAGGCAGACATCATGATATCCTGTGATGCCGACAAGCTACAGAGGGTTTTTGATAATATCCTCAGAAATGCCGTTAATTACAGCTACGAAAACACCAATATTAAAGTAATCCTGAAGTCAGATACAGAAAGTGTATTCATCAGCTTTTCCAACGAAGGAAACACAATTCCTTCCGAAAAGCTTGAAAGGATATTTGAACAATTTTATCGTCTTGATACGGCAAGAGGCACAAGCAGCGGAGGCACAGGTCTTGGACTTGCCATTGCAAAGCATATTGTTGAGCTTCATAAGGGAACC
This sequence comes from uncultured Bacteroides sp., assembly GCA_964635615.1. Taxonomy (GTDB): domain Bacteria; phylum Bacillota; class Clostridia; order Lachnospirales; family Lachnospiraceae; genus Coprococcus_C. Next base: position 79,706 of record CAZWNL010000011.1, on the reverse strand, counting down.
ATAACTGCAAAAAGTGCAGATAACATTACATGCTTTGAGGTCATGCTTCCCACCCCATAGAAAAATTGTAAGAAATTGCATATAAATTTTGTAAGCTGTTTATAATAGAAAGCAAAAATATGAGTCGCTTTGTTTATGTACAATCGGTACATGGCAAAGCGATTTTTATTGCCACAGGCGAAAAATTGTTATTGCTATAAGGCAAAATTATTTCTAAAAAGGAGACAACAGCTATGAACAACAATAAGAGACAAAAAAACCAATACCGCATTTTAAGGCAGGCACTTATTATTTTGTGCTTCGCAGCCGCCGCTTTATTGACCTTGACTATAAACCTGTTTTGGAAGTCAGATACCTCTGATAAAGCGTATACCGCTGCATATTCCGATAACGGCAATAGCACAGGCACTGACAACAGCACAGAAACCGACAACAAAGTTATATTGGAAAACCAAATCGTTCCCGCAAGCTCTCAAAATAATAATTTAGAGATTTCACAGGAAGCAACAGAAATATATAAGCGAAACAAAAGTCTGCTTATACTTGTAAATACCGAAAATCCTCTGCCTGACAGTTACGAATTCAGCAAGCACACCTTAAACAGCGGATTGGTAATAGACGAACAGGCGTATATTGATTTTTACAGATTTACCAAGGCATGTAATGATGCAGGTTTCCACTACAATATTATTTCCGCATACAGAGACAGGGAAACCCAGCAGGGCATTATCAACAGAAATATTAATGAGTTTATGCAAAGCGGCTTAAGTGAAGCAGAGGCAAGGGAAAAAACCTACGAAACTGTTCAGCGTGTAGGATGCAGTGAGCATGAGACAGGACTTGCCATTGACCTTTCCGATGAGAAGATTTTTTCTCTTACGGAGGATTTAGAGACAAATCCCACCATCAGATGGCTTATGGAAAATTGCTGCGACTACGGCTTTATTTTAAGATATCCAAAGGAAAAGGCTGATGTTACGGGTATCGCTTATGAACCCTGGCATTTCAGGTATGTAGGCCAGGAGGCCGCCAAATTTATGAGCGAGCATAACCTTACCCTTGAAGATTTTTACCAACTCCTGCTTTCAACCTCGTAGGAAAATCGTAAGAATTTGAATATAAAATTGTAAGCAGTTTATAATAGAAAGCAAAAACACTAGTCGCTTTGTTTATGTACAATAAATACATGGCAAAGCGATTTTTATTGCCACAGGCAAAAAATTGTTATATGCCGCAAGGCTAAGATTATTTCTAAAAAGGAGACAGCAACCATGAGCAATGTTAAAAGAAGAAAAAACCAATACCGTATTTTAATGCAGGCACTTATTATTTTGTGTTTTGTTATTGCAGTTTCTTTCGTTCTTCTTATAAACCTGTTTGGAAAATCAGATAAAAACTCATCATATGCCCCTACATTTTCCGGAAGCAGCAATGATATGGGTACAGGCGAAATTATTTTGGATAACCAAGTTTCCACCGAAAATAAACAAAATGATGACTTTCAAAATAATGATTGGTACTTAATTTTAGTTAATCATGACCATCCACTGCCTGACAACTACACAATAGATACAGTAACACTCTCAAACGGACAGATAGTGGACGCACGTATGTACCCTTACCTACAGGAAATGTTTGACGATATGAGGGCAGAGGGTATTTATCCAGAGGTTGTTTCAGGCTGGCGCACATACGAAAAGCAACAGCAGTTAATGGAGGAAAAAATACAGGAATATGCTGCGGAGGGATATTCATATGAGGATGCTAAAGCAAAGGCGGAGGAATGGGTTGCAATTCCGGGTACAAGCGAACATCAGCTTGGGCTTGCAGTTGATATAAATGCAGACGGTGTCAACTCATACGGATACGAGGTTTACGACTGGCTTTTGGAAAATGCATGGAAATATGGATTTGTAAAACGCTATCCCGAAGACAAAACAGAAATCACAGGCATAATAAACGAGCCTTGGCACTATCGTTATGTAGGCTATGATGCAGCAAAGGAAATGACGGAGAAGAACCTCTGCCTTGAAGAATACGTAAAGTAAGAGGCTGCCGCACTAGGTCTGCATACATTATAACACAAACATGTTTTTATCTGTTAGTTGCTTACGGGTTGCCCACAGATACAGCGTATACTGTAACTAAAAACCCACTTTCGTTCGATTCAGACGTAGCGGTACTAAGAGTTGGTGGTTGGGACTGCCTGCATAGGTGGCAGTCCCAACCACCAACTCTTAGTACCGACGTCTTCAAACGGTTTTTAGTTTACAGTATAGCTGTATCGTATGGGCAACTCATACCATCAAATACCAATAAAAACATGTTTGTGTTATACGATATGCAAACCTAGTGCGACAGCCTCCCTACAATCTCTCAAGCAGCCCTTCAAGCCCTTCCTCCTCATATATTTTCTTGTAATACATAACATCTTCTTTAATAAGCTCATCTATGACCTGCATTCCAAGAAGCTCCACCGGTGCCTTATCATCGGTCATAACATAGTTACCCGCCTCATATGCCATGAGATGTCCCTCTAGCTTTTGTTCCATAAAATTCTTCAATTCACCCTGCAATGCATTATCCGATGATAACGCCTCCACTTCAGCGTAAAAGGTTTCCATCATAGTTTTGTTATTAGATGCAAAAAGCTGACGGTTTGTGGAGTGTTCACCATCAACAGTATAAACCTCATCAAACACCTGTGAAATGGTATCTGCAAGATGCTGATTTATATCGCCCTCACTGTTGCCCCTCATATTCATATTGACAACCATAACCCCGTCAGGTGTAAGATGCTCCTTTACTAGGGTAAAAAATTCAACGGATGACATCTGAAATGGGATTGTTATATCCTGATAAGCGTCCACCATTATAACGTCATATTTCTCATCTATTGCATTTAAGTATGCCCTTCCATCATAGGTTGTAACCTTCACATTCTCAGGCAGCTCAAAATATTCTCTTGCAAGCTTTGTTATTTTTTCATCAATCTCAACTCCTGTACAGACAACATTATCATAGTACCTGCTGCACTGGGTTGCATAGGTTCCCGTCCCCATACCAAGTATAAGAATATTCATACTGTCCTTTTTTGACAGCCCTGCCATAAGGGGTGCGGCCATTGCATAATCATAATACATACCCGTAAGCCTCTCCTCCTTGACATAAACAGACTGTACGCCGAAAAGGACATTTGTGGAAAGGTAAACCTTCTCATCATTTTCTTTAATCTGAAGGTAGTTGTATACGGACTCACCCTCATAGGTCAAATCCTTTTCCCAAAATGCAAAGCTGTCCGACGAGCCAAAAATGCAGCTTATAATAAGAATTACAATCGAAACGGTAGACTTAATCTTACCAGTCCTGCAGCTTACAAAATATATAATTCCAAGGAGCATAAGCACCCCTGCAAATATAAGAAATGTAATGGACGTTCCCACCGCAGGTATGGTTACAAATGTAGGCAGGAATGTTCCGATTATACTTCCTATTGTGTTAAACGCCCCAAGGTTACCCACAACCTTTCCGCTTTCCTCAAGGCTTTCCACTGAATATTTTGCAAGCGATGGTGTGACCGTCCCAAGAAGAAAGAGCGGGAACACAAATATAACCATACAGGCAGAAAATGCCGCCCATATGAGAAAGTTGTTATTAACCGTAAAAACAAGAAGCGCCGAAATACCCAGAATAATATATTTTCCCAGAACAGGAATAAGCGCTATCCATACGGCTGCAATTAAAATTCTGCCATAAAGCTTATCGGGATTTGGATTTTTGTCCGCACTTCTTCCTCCGTATATATTTCCAAGCGCCATTGCAATCATTATTGTTCCAATAATGATTGTCCAAACTATTTGGGATGAGCTGAAATATGGAGCAAGAAGTCTGCTTGCTCCAAGCTCCACAGCCATCACGGACATTCCTGCAAAAAATTCCGTAAGGTATAAAAACATTTTATTTTTTAATATTCTTTTTTCACTCATTATAACTTTCCTTTTCAATAATTTTATTCTATGGATTTAAGAGATTCCGCCATATCAATAGCTTCAAGCTTCCTTCTCATAATAATATCCACTATTACCAAAAACATAAGCACTGTTATTACACCTATTATATAGCTTACAGGAAGTATGGTTATCTTGAAGGAAATAAGGTCAATTTTAATCTGGGACATCACAAATGCGTGAAGCCATTTTCCAAGAGGCAGTCCCACGATTATTCCAAGTATGGTCAGGACAAGGTTTTCCCTGAAAACATACGAGCCCGTCTCTCCCGCGTAAAAGCCCAGCACCTTTATTGTTGCAATTTCCCTTACACGCTCCGTTATGTTAATGTTGCTCAAATTAATAAGTACTATGAATGCAAGTGCAGCGGCACAGCCTATTACAAGCCATACAACCGAATCAAGCATCTTCATCATATTAGCTATTCTGTCCTTTAATGCGGCAACGACATTCACATTCATAACTCCGTCTATATCCGTAAGCGTTGCACCTGCCTCATATGGGTCCGCCGCCTCCGATAGATTTATAAACATTGAATTCGGCTCATATTCTGCATCAAAAAAGTCCCTATAGGTTTCAGGTGTTACATATGCATAATGCCATACATAATTTTCAAATATGCCGGAAACCTTAAGTTCAGTCTCCCTTCCGTCATTATCCGTAAGTGTAAATACATCTCCATCCTTTACGCCTGCCGTCTCCGCAAGCCCCTTAGAAAGCAGCACCTCTCCATATTCCGGATATTCCACCTTTTCCCCGTTTCTGTGAAAATCAACAAAATCCTCAAGACTGTCCCCGTCAGCGGCAGTAAGATATACCGTCTTAGACACATCATCTGTTCGGTATTCCATTGAGGTTTTATATATCTCCGTCGAAGACATTATTACATCTCCAAGCTGCTTTTCTATTTCCTTTTTTGAGGCATCGTCCACTGTCTTGGAAAATGTTGCATCTATGTCAAAAACCTCTATCTCATCATACTGAAAAGCTGCAATGTTTGAAATGGAATCCTTTAGACCAAGTCCCGTCATAACAAGAGCCGTACACCCTGCTATTCCTATAATCATCATAAACATACGCTTTTTAAATCTGAATACATTTCTTGCGGTAACCTTGTGAAGAAATTTCATATGCTTCCAAATGAAATTAATCTTTTCAAGCAGTATTCTTTTTCCCGCAGCAGGAGCCTTCGGTCTTATAAGCTCAGCCGGCATACATCTAAGCTCATTTTTGCAGGCAAGATATGTTGTGCCCGCAGAGCAAAGGAAAGCCACAATAAGAGAAAGAACAAGCATCAATCCAGAAAAATAATATTTAATTTCCGCAAAGCCGTACAGCAAATCATAGGTAGACCATATGACGTAAGGGAACAAAAACGTACCTCCGAAAAAGCCTGCAAGTCCGCCTATACCTGCTGCGCTTCCCGAATAAATGATGTATTTTGCAATTATAGAAGAATTACTGTAGCCAAGCGCACGAAAGGTTCCTATCTGCCCTCTTTCATCATCAATCATCCTCGTCATTGTTGTTGAGCACACAAGTGCAGCTATAAGAAAGAAAAATACCGGAAATACCCTTGCAATACCCTCAACGATTGCAGAATCATTTTTAAAACACACATACCCGATATTTGAATTTCTGTCAAGCACAAAGGTTTCAGGCTCAGAGAGCTCTGGCAGCTCGATTTCACCTACAAGCCTGTCTATTTCCTTATCTATATCCTCCTGAGGAAGCGTTAATGTTCCGTCGGCAAAAAAGGCATCTATAATGGACTCCGTAAAGCCCTGTGCCATCATCTGCTCATAAAAGGCTTGTCTGTAGGCATCAGTAACCTTAACCTTAATTTCTTCAACAGCCTTGTCATACTCGGAGTTTATTTCGTCAAGCAAATCCTCATATCTTGCATTTGCAGTCTCCTTTAAATGCTCCTCAATGTAAAAGGTCCTCTCATCAATAAAATCATCATATTCATCTGTATATATGTCATAGCTGTCCTGACATTTCAGATACATTTCCGTATAATATTCTGAGGAAAATGCACCGGGCAGCATGTAGACAAAGCCTCCAAGCCTTCCGTTTCCAAGACTTGTGGTTCCCCTTTCATAATTCAGATATACAGGGGAATAAACAGTACCCACAACAGTATATGTATCCCTTGAAAAAGCATCCTTTATTTCATCCGAATTGCTTTCATCAATGGAAATTTCCCGACCTATCATATCCTCGCCGTAGGAATAAGCGTCAAGCACGCATTCGCTTTCATCCTTTGGCAGACATCCCGACACAAGATTTAATTTATTTATATTTTCAGTAATGGAATTTGCCTTAATGACAGACTCATATCCCTCGGAATCCACATAAATAAAATCCTGGCTGTAGGCTCCCTCGGCAACCATTGCCATTTCGGACATTTTTTCCACCTCGTCATCAGTAAAGCCGTATGTGGAAAGAAGCTTAAAATCATACAGGCTGTGTTCCCTTATGTAATTGTTTCCCGTAGTTACCATGGCAGGCTTTGTCACCTTCAGGCCTGAAAAAAATCCTACTCCCAAAGCTATAATCGCCATAATGGCAAGATACCTTCCAAAGCTTCTTCCTATGGTACGGGTAATGTTTTTACCATATGCATTCTTCAATTTTTATCCCCTATCAATTTTACCATTCAATATTTTCCACTGGAATAACATTTTCATTTATTTTTACGGAGGAAATGTGTCCGTTTTTAACCTTTATAACTCTGTCTGCCATGGCGGTCAGAGCCTGATTATGTGTAATGATAATAACTGTCATTTTATTTTTTCTACTGCAATCCTGCAAAAGCTTTAGTACAGCCTTACCCGTTTCATAGTCAAGGGCACCCGTAGGCTCATCGCATAAAAGAAGCTTAGGGTTTTTGGCAAGGGCTCTTGCAATTGACACCCTCTGCTGTTCTCCACCTGAAAGCTGTGCAGGGAAATTGTCACGCCTATCCTTAAGACCCACAAGCCTGAGAACATCCTCAGGGTCCATAGGGTCCTTTGAAAGCTGTGTGGCAATCTCTATATTTTCTATTGCCGTAAGATTGGGTATCAGGTTGTAAAACTGAAATACAAATCCTATATCCTGCCTTCTGTAGGTGGCAAGCTGTTTTTTGCTAAGCTCAGACACCTTCTTATCCTCAAGATATATTTCTCCGCTTGTCAGTTTATCCATACCGCCTAATATATTTAACAGCGTTGTCTTTCCTGCCCCTGATTGTCCCACGATAACACATATCTCGCCCTTTTCAACCTCAAAGCTTGCATCCTTAAGCGCCTCAACCTTAACGTCTCCGCTATGATAGGTTTTGCATACATCCTTAAATCTTACATAACTCATATTTTACCGCCTTTACATGTGTATATATTAAAAACGGGGTTGTCACACTAAGCGTATTTATATCATAATATCAAAAATACGCTTTCGCTCGTCTCCAAACGATTTTTATATTATGATATAAATACTCCTAGTGCGACAGCCCCTTTATAAATCCACTGTTATTTGATTTCTTTAATCCATCCTTCAGGTGCCTCGATTTTGCCCATCTGAATACCTGTAAGAGTATCATAAAGCTTCTTTGTTACAGGTCCCATATCATCCATGCCGCTTGGGAAGCAGATTTCCTTTCCGTGGTCATCTATCCTTCCTACAGGTGAAATTACCGCTGCCGTTCCGCAAAGGCCACACTCAGCAAAATCCTTAACCTCATCAAAATATACCTCTCTGTGCTCAACAGTCATACCGAGATATTTCTCAGCAACAACCATAAGAGAGCGTCTTGTAATTGAAGGAAGTATGCTGTCTGACTTAGGAGTTACAAGCTTGCCGTCCTTTGTTATGAAAATAAAGTTTGCTCCGCCTGTCTCCTCAACCTTAGTACGTGTAGCAGCGTCAAGATACATATTCTCAGCATAACCCTTATCATGTGCATCAACGATTGCATGAAGGCTCATTGCATAGTTAAGTCCCGCTTTGATATGTCCCGTTCCATGAGGTGCCGCTCTGTCAAAATCACTCACACGAATAACAATAGGCTTTGCGCCTCCCTTAAAATAAGGACCTACAGGTGTTGTAAATACGCGGAACTGATACTCATCTGCCGGCTTTACACCGATAACCGCATTGCTTCCAAACATGTATGGCCTTATGTAGAGTGTTGCACCTGAACCAAACGGCGGAACATAGTCCGCATTTGCCTTTACGGTATCAACAACAGCCTGTACAAATCTATCCTCAGGAAATACAGGCATCTCAAGTCTCTTACATGTATCTGCCATTCTCTGTGCATTAAGATCAGGTCTGAAGCATACAATACGTCCGTCCTCAGTGGTATATGCCTTCAGTCCCTCAAAACAGGTCTGCGCATACTGAAGAACACAGGCACATTCACTTATTGTAACCATCGGATCATCAACAAGCGCTCCTTCATCCCATGCTCCGTCCTTATAATTTGATACATATCTCTTATCTGTTTCAATGTATCCAAAACCTAAATTTGACCAATCAATATTTTTACTCATAATAGTATACTTCCTTTCTACCCAATCTAGTTTACCACCCTAATGTTAATTACGCAAGATTTTTCCCTGCAAATAATGTGATAACAAACATCTTAGAAATTTTACTTATTTTTTATTGCAACTGCCTCAATCTCTATAAGCACATCCTTCGGAAGCCTTGCCACCTCAACACATGAACGTGCAGGGTAATTGTCAGTAAAAAATGTTGCATAAACCTCATTTATCTTTGCAAAATCATTCATATCCTTTATAAATACTGTAGTTTTTACAACTGACTGTGCATCTGACCCTGCCTCCTCAAGAAGTGCAATAAGATTTGATATTGCCTGACGTGCCTGTGCAGTAATATCACCGCTTTCAAGTTCTCCTGTCTCAGGTATAATCGGTATCATACCCGATGTGTAAATCATATCCCCCACAACAACCGCCTGTGAATACGGTCCTATTGCCGCAGGTGCCTTTTTTGTTGAAATTATCTCCTTCATTTTTATTTCCTCCTTATTTCAATGGTTTTTTCCGTAATTTTTATTTTGCCCTCCTTAAGCAGCTTTCCGACAGCACGCTTAAAGGCATTTTTACTGAGTCCCATTTCTCTTTTTATAATCTCTTTGTCTGCTTTATCGTTAAAAGGAAGCACCCCCTTGTAGCTTCTTATGACATCGTATACCATTTCACTGTCTGAAATCATCTGCTTATATGCCACATCCTTAAGCGCAAGATCCGCTCTTCCATCCTCTCTTATGTTTACGATTCGTCCCTCTATCTCATCTCCAACATAGACATTGTTATAAATCTCATTTTCATGGATAAGTCCTCCATACTTGTCATCTATGGCGACAAATGCTCCCATTCCCTGCTTGTACTCGTATATGATTCCCTTAAAGCCCTGCCCCTTCTCATAGCCCTCTATAGGCAGAAGATAATTATACAGCTTCATGGAAACACAAAGCCTGTCGGATTTATCCGCATACATTCTCACAAGGTACTCTTTTCCCACCTTGACCTTAGTAGTCTGCTCCTTAAAGGGAAGAAAAATGTCCTTCTCAAGACCCCAGTCCATAAATGCGCCTATATTTGTCACCCCATTCACAGCAAGCCTTTTTATCTCACCTATTGTAATGTACGGCTCATTTACGGTTGCGATAAGCCTATCGGCAGAATCCCTGTATATAAATACATTTAAGGCATCACCCTTTTTTGTATGTTCAGGCACCTGTCTTTTAGGAAGCAGTACGGCATCTCTTGCATCGCCGCCTTCCTCTGCCAAATATATGCCAAATTCCTTTTCTCTCACTACCTTTAAGGTATTCCATTTCCCTATTTCTATCATGTCAAACTCCATTTCCTGTAAAACCATACATATGGCAAATACATTTTCAAGGTAAAAAAGAGCCGATTTTCAGCTCCTTATTACTTCACATACAACCTGTACATTTATTTTTTTGCAGCCTTCAATACCTTTTGTTTAATATAAGCTGCCTCTGTATCTGATGCCTTTTCAAAACCGCACTCCATAAGCTTATCTGCTGAATTGCTTAAAGAGAAAAATGAAACTCCCTTTTCATTTTTCTGTGTATCATAACCATTATAAACATCTATAATTGCATACTTATCCTTACTTCTCCTATCCGGATTAGGAACTACTTTTTTTATACACCAGTCCCATACAGGGGTACCGGCTTCTAATTCCGTGACCTCATCGCTTGGAACCTTTTTCACATATACACTGTCCGTATCACATATAGCCCATGGTACAACGTAAATTATGCTGCTCATAGCAATCCTCCTAACCGTTTATGACATGTGAAATTCTAAACCATGAATTGCTGTTTGTCAAATATTTTAGTAAAAATGTTTAAAATTCTAATGTCATAAAATAGTTATAAAAAATTTTAAAAAAATACTTGCATTTTCTCTCCTGTTGTTTTATAATGTTAACTCGTAATGGGCTATCGCCAAATGGTAAGGCACTGGACTCTGACTCCAGCATTTCAAGGTTCGAATCCTTGTAGCCCAGCTAAAAGCGACCTCGGTGAGGCCGTTTTTTTATTTTATGGAGCTATTTGATGCGAAATTAGTCATTCAACTCAGAATATTCATGTTTTATCTATTTTATCGAGATAAAAGAGCCTATCTTCATAGTATAAAAGTGCTTTTTCGCCAAAATCAATTATCAAATAATCTGATGGATAACAAAAATCAGACCATTTTTCACAAAATAATCTCGTAGAAACTCTTAATGCACAATCACTATAATAGCATACGTTAATATGACCATCAATATATTTACTCAAAGTGTTTTTAATTAATAATCTTGTATCATTCTCTTCTTTTTCCTCGCCCCAACCGCAATCATTCGTAATAAGCAGCAACTTACCAAGTCCGTTTTTAATAGCAAATGAACTTTTGGGCAATATTTCATCATCACAGTAATCATACCATATATTACTTGCTTCTTTCTCAGATAACACCTCTATTTCTGATAATTCAGTTTCTGAAAAAAGAGCAAAATCTTCATTTGTAAATCGCTCACCAAATAAAAAATCTTTAATATCCATTATCACTCAGTCTCCCAAAAGATATGTCCTTCTCCGCCGCCGATACACGTACTGCAGCAAAGCTCTCTTTTCATTCGCTTACCCCCAAACCGTAAGGCTCTGTTTCCCGTATAAAGGTCATCAGATCCTCCGCAAGCGGAGTGGGATATAATTTCCCGTCCTCGTCGTCCGCAGGATCCTCCGCGAAGCCAAACTCCACGAAAACCCTTCCCGTATCCCGTTCCAGAACAACAGCTGATCCATTGTATGTAACGTAACCGATTGGAATATACTTCTCTATACCGTACTTTTTCCAATAATCCGCCGCCGAGATCAATCCAGCAAAACGTTCCCGATTAATAGAGGAATAAAGTATTATAGCCTCCCTTTCAAAGGGGTTGAGCCTATGATGGCCTATAACTGGCGGATGAGCGTAAGAATAATACGCTTTTAAAACTTCCGGCATTTCATATCCGTAATTCCGCTTAAAAAACGAATAATCAAGTGCGCTGCTCCGATGAATAACAAAATTACCGTTACGAATTTCGTTTATATACTCGGGATCTGTATCTGAATAGTATCCAGCAAAATCGCTGTAATCTTTTATTTTGCCGAAATATTCACTCAATGCCGCTTCCATTTCTTTTTCGTATGAATGAACCACTGTAACGCTCCTCCTGCTTACACTATTATTCTTGTATCTCTCAATTTACGCGACAAGCCGCAGCTAATTTTCCAACCTCAGATTACCCATAACATAAACAAAATGAACGATCAAAAATATTCCGCCCGTGACCGTCAGTATTATGTTGTTCCACCAAAGCCCTATAAAAACATAGTATAAAGGCGGCATCAACACAATAAAGAACATCATCACAAAAACGTTTTGGTTGAACGATGCACCATTTTGGGCGGGTCATTCAGCTAAATCTTCCAATATTATTACTAGACTTTTGGCTTTAGTTGATAAATTTCTAATTTTTCATAATCCATAATTACACCTCTAATCGTTAAATTGTAAGTTGTTGTTATATATATAATCTTAAACAATATGTTAATGCTAACACTACTGCAAATAATAAACTATAAGCACTATTTTTTGGCTTCACATATAAAACAAGCATTGTCCCTAAAAATAATAATGTGTCTATTATACTTTTAAAATAAAAATACCAAATACCAATACTAAAAGAAAACAATAACATTACTGCTAATATTACACTAGAAATTATAATTGAAATTTTATTATTTCCTTTTGCATACCAACAAATAAATGCAAGTATTGGAGTTATAGCAGTTATTCCATACCAAATCATCATATAACTTTTAGGATTAAAACCACTGAACATAATTGTATATAAATGGTAACTTACTGTCATACCTATAAAAAATAAAAATACATTTAAACTTGCTTTTAATGGTGTTGTACTAAACACCGAAATAGTGATTGCTAGGAATATCCATATTCCAAAATCAGAAAAAACATTTCCTAAATCTAATATTCCTAGTATATGTTGCCACCATATCGCATCATTAATCCCTAAATTATCTAACCATTTAGAAAATACCCCTAACATTATTCCTAATAAAAATATTAGAATTGTATTTATAATTTTTTTATTCATTTTTAAGGTTTTATTAGGTGTTCGTATATTATTAAAAAAATCTTTCATATTATCTCCAAATCTATTCAACAAATTACTATTTGTCTTCAAAGTTTATACAACCAAATTCTTTATTCATTTTTAGTTGAGCTACTTCACCTGCTGAATATATTATATCATATTTATTAAATCTTTTATTTTCTTTATCATCATAATTAGTTTCTATATTTGTTGAACGATGCACCATTTTGGGCGGGTCATTCAACTACGGCATTTAGTATTAATCCTTTGTTATACATCTAAATATAGTAATTTATATTTATCGCTATTAATATTGTAGCATAATATGTGCATTCACGCCAACTGTTTTTTCCTGATAATCCGGCTCTCCCGACACCATATAAATATTATTATATTGCTTTTCCGTCAACCGCAAGAGTCTTACAACTCCGGTTTCAGGCGCATACTCTGCTATCCTCTGAATCTAAACTAATATCTCAAACGTTGCAGTCCTATAAAATAAAAAAGGCTTGTCACAGGCAGGTAAATTACACCTTATAATTCCTACTGCGACAGCCTCTTATTCGCGCGGCTGAGAAGATTCGAACTCCCGACACCTTGGTCCGTAGCCAAGTGCTCTATCCAGCTGAGCTACAACCGCATAATATTTCTTTAATACTACAACAGTGGTTATTTTACAATAAGCACAATTCTTTGTCAAGGTGCAATTAAAATAACCACTGTGTCCATCATACAATATTTATTTAAAAATCACTTCCCACTCAACAGCCTTGAAGGAATCTATCAGTGCCTGGGACAAATCATCCATGACAGCCTGCTTGGATGCATCTTCTGAAACATCGAAATACAAAAAGCCCCAATCGTTAATGCTATCCTCCGTAAGTCCGGAAAATCTTATAAGGTTGTAAGGAATTTCTCGAATGATTATCTCACCCGAGATAAACTCTTTCTCCTCAACGGTCATTGTACCCTTCTCCAAAGTATAGGAAAATCCAAAAGGATTGACTCCCTCATCGGTGTTTGCAACGCTTCGCGTCAGACTCTGAATGTCGCTAAGCCTATATTTACTGTATCCTCCGTAGCTTCCGCCAAGACTAGTCCGCAGCCCCTCATCGCTATACTCCTCCTCCCATGGCTGGGTGCTGCTCGTATCATTTATATATAATCCGATATCCAAAGCCTCAGAATCAGGGAAGTACTCGTCATCAACATATGCCAATGAACGAGTGCCATAACCAAGCTGTACATTTTTTATATTCGTTACGTCCTCCAGCTTCCGTGTGTGATAATCCCATGCTTGATTATCTAATCTTTGCCCATCAAACTCCAATGGAATAAGGAAATTGTATGCCTTTTTATCCCAAACCTGACTTTCAAGATAACTGAGATTATACCGTTTAAACATATCATCAGATACCGTTTCATTAAATTCATTTGATACATGGTTGTAAGCATTATATTCAAACACAATACGAGAATCTCCGCCCTTTGTCACGCTTTCAAGCTGTGTTGATCCATTATCCACTTTATTATCATCCTTGTCATTGTTTGCAATTATAAAGCCCGCTGCACCTCCCAGTACAGCAAGTGCCGCTATTCCTGCTATTATTTTTGTCTTTAAAGCCTTTGTCATAGCATATCCTCCTATTTTCGCTGCCGTGCCCGCTGCCGCCTGTTCTCCAACTGCTCCCGCTGCCGTGCCCGCTGCTGCCTGTCCTCCAACTGCTCCCGCTGTCGCTGTCTGCCCTGCCGTTGCCATTGCTGTTTCCGTAGTCACACTGCCCGCAACAGAAGCTGCCACTGCTGCCTTTACCATAGGTGGGATTCCGTATACCTGATAGTGAAAAAGCAGCGCAAGAAATGGTATACCTGCAACAGAGTAGATTTTCTCTCCGCTTTGCTGTTCATAGGCAAGCACACCCTCCTTTATTTTTCTGCGGGCTGCATTTAGGCGGTATTTAACCGTACCAACCGGACACTCCATAAGCTCTGCAATTTCCTGTATTGTCATTTCATCAAAATAAAACAGGATAACTGTTCTGTACAGTGTTTCCGATAAAACATTGCTCATAATACGAAATACAAGCTGCCGTTTTTCCTGCTGTGCCGCATAGCTTTCAGGAAGAAAATTTTCATTTTCCTCCTCACAGTCCTCCATGGCATCAGCATCATTCAAATAAAACATATTGATTTTCTTTAAAAAGTTTTTACATTTATTTACTGCAATTCTTATAAGCCACGCTTCAAACTGTTGTCTGTCCTTAAGTTCCCCCAAATGCTCCCACGCCGAGGTATATGCCTCTTGAACCATATCAAGTGCATCCTGTTCCTTTTTAACAAGGCAAATGCATGTATAATATATTTTTTGATAAGTCATCTGGTAAAGACTGTTCCATGCATCCTGATTTCCTGATAGTGCCTGCTCCACAAGTGTTCCGTAATCCATTTTAGATTCTCCTCTCAATTATTTATTCTAGCATTTTGGCAAATACCTATACACTATATAGACAAAAAAAAGCGCTGAAAGGTTTGCTTTAAATTAAAAATCCGCATAAAAAATTTACTAATTTTCTATGCGGACATCTGAAACATCCTCAGCGCAAATTGCATATATATAATTATCCACTTCGCCGGTATAATATTTTAAAGCCTCATTCTTCACACATTTATTTACAACATCAACCTCAAACGATGATAGCGGGACGCTTATCCCTTTACCACTCAGCTTTAAATATGCTTCCTTGAGTGTCCAGATTTCAAAGAAACGCCTGCTCCTTTCGGCATTCATTTTATCTTCCCCACACCCGTCAAACGCAGGCTCATCATATACCGTCTCATCACCGTCATCATTTCCATTTAATACATACAAATACTCATGCGGAACAAAGCATCTCTTGGCGACCTTCGTATCCTTAACCCTGAGCTCCTCTATATCCACACCAAGCTCCTGCTTGGAATATGCCATCATAACCATATCCCCCGAATGTGATATGTTGTATTTATATTCAGGATATTCCTTTAAATACGGCTTTCCGTTTTCGCCCTTTCCAATAAGAATGTCCTCCGGCTTTAAACCAAATTCTCGTTCCACAACCTCCTGCAAAAGCAGCCCTGCAGTCATAGAAACATATGCCGCCTTTTTATTTTTAAGCTTTGCAACCTTTTCCCTTCTCGCAGGGTGAAGCATGTTTATTACACTGTCAAAGTTTTTTTCAAGGTACTCGGCATCAACTCTTTTGAATACTACGTTTATTTTCATTTTTCAGCTCCGTTGTATCAAATCAATTAATGGGGCTGTCGCACTAACAACTACAGCCCCATCCTAAATCATTTTTTATTATCTTAAGTCAGCGACTTCAACCTTACTTATCTTCAAGCTCCGCAAGAATTCTAAACAATACGCATACTTCTTTTTCCTTGGCTGCGTCAAAATACTTCTTAAATCTTGAAGCAGCTTCAACCTCACCTGTAATTGAAATTCTTACAAGAAGGTTTCTTGCCGTAAGCATATTTGTAACAACCGTCTCATACTCATCAATCGTATCCTGATTGTATTTCAGATATCCATGCTCCATAAGGTATTTAATTCTCTCAAGCATAAGTACCTTGTGGTCATACATAACATGAAGCGCCCTGATATCAAAATCTGGCTCCTCTGCATGAACCTGCTTTTCAATCTGAGCAAGAGTCTTGTCATAAACCTTAATGCCAAATGTAGTATCATTAAATCTGTTTCTCATCATACGGAAATGATTTTTTGTATCCATAGAATTAAGATACTCTCTTAAGGTAGTCTTAATAAGCTCCAAATCAACATCGTAACAAACAGTATCGCTGTTCTTCATAACTACATAAAGACCTCTGCCGCCCTTATAGTCATCCTTAAACACATGATCATCCTTCTCTGTAATAACCTCGTAGCCTCTCTCAATATCTGAGAAGGAAACCGTATTGTATGAATAATGATCCTGGAACGTAAAATCACCAACATGGAAAATTTCCTTGTCCCTGTCATAGCCGTATATAAACAGCTCATGAGGGAATTTATAATCCACCTCTGCATCACAGAGAATCTTTGCCTCGTCAAATACGCCGTATACATATCCATTAAGGTCAATGGTCTTAATGATAAAATCTATGATATTGCCGCAATAGCTCTCAATCTGAGCCTTTGTAAGAAGCGAGAACACAAGATATGGGCACTGCTTAAGTGAACTGCTTCCAGGCATCATATCCGTAAGGAGCATCTCATCTCCCGTAAATATCTCCTGTATGTTATAGCAGCGAAGCTGGATGTAATTACTGAAAATCCACTTCTTTGCATTTTCATCATCTGAAAGAATAGAAAAAAGTGTTGCATGCCACTGCCATGATGTAATAGTCGGGTAAGTTACAGGTAATTTTTTCATATCTGCCATATTATAATTCCTCCAATCATCAAACTACTGCGCTAATTTTTCTGCTATAACAGCCGCTATGTCTCCAAATGTATCATATGCAGAAAGAGCAAGCTCATAATCAGAAAAAGATACGTCAAATTTACTTTCCGCCGCAACAATAAGTCTTATGAGCGATACGGAATTCACCCCGTAAATATCTACAATTGAAGATGTCATGTTTATATCTTCAATGTCCGGCATAACGTCGTTGATAACTTCTTCAAGCTTTTTATTAATCTGTTCTTTGTCCATTATATGTACCCCCTGACAATAATTTATAATAGAAAACTTTGTTTCCTAAATAACCGAACTTTGGCGGCAGAACCACCTTGTTTCAATACAAAAATATTTTACTATTCTTTATAATAAAAATCAAGAATATTATGCAATTTATACAAAAGCCTTGCATACTGACTTCGTTATTTAAAAAAAGGGTGTGTCACACCAAGGCTTTTACCTTACTGTGACACGCCCTTTTATTTGTCCGTTATTAGAACTTAGCAGTATTAAGCTTTACGCCCGGGCCCATAGTTGAAGCGATTACCACGCTTCTTAAATACTGACCCTTAGCTGCTGACGGCTTAGCCTTAATAACAGCATCTATTAAAGTCTGGAAGTTGTCTGATAACTGCTCCTCTGTAAAAGAAGCCTTTCCAATTGGCACATGGATAATATTTGACTTATCAAGTCTGTACTCAATCTTACCTGCTTTAATATCATTGACAGCCTTAGTAACGTCCATAGTAACCGTACCTGCCTTTGGATTTGGCATTAAGCCCTTAGGTCCAAGCACACGTCCAAGACGTCCTACAACACCCATCATATCAGGTGTGGCAACAACAACATCAAAATCAAGCCAGCCCTCGTTCTGAATCTTAGGAACGATCTCGTCTCCACCTGCAAAATCAGCACCGGCAGCTAAAGCCTCGTCAACCTTATCTCCCTTAGCAAAAACCAAAACCTTTACAGATTTTCCTGTTCCGTGAGGAAGAACTACCGCACCACGAACCTGCTGATCTGCATGACGTCCGTCAACGCCAAGTCGGAGATGAGCTTCAATAGTCTCATCAAACTTTGCGCTTGCTGACTTTTTAACTAAAGCTACAGCCTCGTTTAAGTCATAAACATTTGTTTTTTCAATAAGCTTTGCAGCCTCTGTATATCTTTTACCCTTTTTCATTTAATAAAAACCTCCTGTGGTATTATCGGGAGCGACCCTCCCACCTATATGTGATTCATCACATACGCAAGCATACTAATCCTCAACAGTTATACCCATTGAACGGGCAGTGCCTGCTATCATGCTCATTGCAGCCTCAACTGAAGCAGCATTTAAATCAGGCATCTTAAGCTCAGCAATCTCCTGAAGCTTAGCCTTTGAAATCTTTGCAACCTTAGTCTTGTTCGGTACAGCAGAGCCTGACTTAATGCCGCACGCTTTCTTAAGCAGTACTGCTGCCGGAGGAGTCTTAGTTACAAAGCTGAAGCTCTTATCTGCATAAACTGTGATTACTACAGGAATAATCAAATCTCCCTGATCAGCAGTTCTCGCATTAAACTCCTTAGTGAACTGAACGATATTTACACCGTGCTGTCCAAGTGCAGGACCAACAGGTGGTGCAGGTGTTGCCTTGCCTGCAGGTATCTGTAATTTAATGTATCCTTCTACTTTCTTCGCCATTATAGCGTACCTCCTAAAAATATTGTGGTGATAACGGGGGATACCCTTCCACTTAAATAACTTACATCTTTTGAATATCAGTGAAGCCTATCTCTACAGGTGTTGCTCTACCAAAGATATCAACCTCGATGGTGACAGTCTGTTTTCCTTCGTTGATAGCTTTGATTTCGCCTCCATTGCCTTCCCATGCTCCTGTTACAACCTTTATCATGTCGCCCACTTCCACATCAATCTGTATTTCCTTTACATTGATTCCAAGGGTTCTCATCTCTGCCTCTGTGAGAGGAACCGGCTTGGATTCAGGTCCTACAAATCCCGTAACACCTCTTGTATTACGGACGATGTACCATGTAGCGTCATTCATAAACATGTTTATAAGAACATATCCCGGAAAAAGCTTTCTGGAAACATTTTTCTTCACTCCATTTTTCATTTCCATAACATCCCGAACCGGCACAGCCACCTCAAGTATCTGGTCGTGAAGCTTTCTGTTTTCGATTGTCTTCTCGATATCGCTTTTTACCTTGTTTTCGTAACCTGAGTAGGTATGAACTACATACCACCTTGCTTCATTGCTGGTCGGAGTTCTCTCAGGACCGGCAGATCCGCTTGAAGTAGTTTCATTTGCTACCATCTCTGACATATTCCCACCTACCTTAACCTATAATCTGATTCAAGCCAAGCTCTAACAGTACATCTACGCCTTTTATAAGACAGCCCAAAACGATTGCCACAATAAATACGACAACAGACTGCTTGGCAAGTGAATCCTTAGTAGGCCAAACTATTTTAGCAAACTCAGCCTTGAGCTCCTGAAACCAGCTTCTCTTAAGGGCAGGTGACGTTTCTTTGTTTTTTGACATATACATACTCCTTCACATCACTAAATGCCAACTACTTGGTTTCCTTATGCATTGTATGAGTTCTGCAGAACTTACAATACTTTTTTGTTTCCATTCTGTCCGGATGTGTTTTCTTATCCTTTGTCATATTGTAATTACGCTGTTTACAATCCTGACATGCCAATGTTATCTTAACACGCACAACTTTCCACCTCCATATTATTTTTTGTTTCAAACAACAGCGGGAAATCCGCTTTGTTCATTTTAAGGCATAAAAAAAAGACCTTCTTCCATCGCAAGCTATAGAATAACAAATGCCCTTGCTAAAGTCAAGAAAAATCTTGTAAAATAAAGAAAAATTTCAAAAAAAAATATAAATTTATCAAAAATGCTTTTTTATTTATTAGCTTCTTTTGTTTACAGGTAAATCTAATTCATGTTATAATTTTTTTATAACAAACATGAATTTTATGTAAACAATTGACCACTTATGGAGATTTATATGGATTTTAAAAACGAATGGTATACGCAGGAGTCCAAAGATAATAATAATGATGCTTTTCATCGCTTTATCAATGAGGAATATGCCTTTTATGACGCCGTCAGCCGCGGAGACATTGATGCTGTGCGCCATAATTTCGAAATGAAAAGGTTTACGGATCCAAACGGAATAGGTGTGCTCTCCAAGGACATGCTGACGAATATGAAATATCATTTTGTTATTACCGCTGCCATGATTGCGCGCTCCTGCATGCATGCAGGTATGGAGATGGAGCAGGCATACCGCCTGAGTGATTTCTATATTCTAAAGCTTGATACAATCCACAGCCTTTCTGCACTTACCTCTCTTCACTCTAAAATGGTTTTGGACTTTACGGAAAAAATGCTATTTATGCAAAAAAGAGGCGTCTCCAAGCCGGTTACCACATGTATTGATTATATCTACTCTCATATTAAAGAACGCATTACTATAGAAGCATTGGCAGAACATGTGCAGTTGTCGCCCAGTCATCTCTCGCGTCTTTTCAAAAAGGAAACAGGCATGACGGTAAACGACTATATACGGGAAAAGAAAATTGAAAAAGCACAAAACCTTCTGAAATATTGCGATTACAGCATGATTGAGATTGCCACATATCTGTCCTTTTCCTCACAGAGTCATTTTATTCAGACCTTTAAGAAGCTTGTGGGAATGACACCGAAAAGATACCGCGATCTTTATTACTACTCAGGACATAACATCACAGAGAAGGGATAGAGAGAGCCAACTGTCTTTACAAATTCTCTCAAACGTTAAAAGGGGCACTTCCTTATGCGAAGTGCCCCTTTTGGGATGGTTCTTCATTTATAAATATTACTGGACCTTTGTAATACTAAAGTCAGATAAGGTAATCGTGGATGCAGGTGTCGGATCATCTATCTTTCCCATGCTCACCTGGAACGTGATATCCTCGCACGTAACCTTGTCATCGCCTACCGTAAATTCGTAGGACACTTTTTCCTCAACATCCTGACCAAGTACTGTATCCTGTCCGCCATACCAGGCATAACCATTATTTGCATCCAAAAACGCTGTTCTTATCGTTCTTGCCTCGGTAGATTTCGCCGTAAAGCTTACCTTATACGTCGCTCCTGTTTCAAGCGTAAGTCCGCTCTGCTTGAGCTGTATGTGAGAATCCTCTGCTCCCACATCCGTAATCACATAGATAACCTTGCCCCCGCTTACGCTCACGGTGCTTTCTCCTCCCCATGAGCCATTTACCCAAGCCCCCATGCTGTCACCGTCAAACGTTGGGTTGCTAAGCATATTATCACCTGCTGCAGACGATTCACCAATCTTTTTCACGCTAAAATCCGATAAAGTAATCGCAGATGCAGGCGTAGATTCACCGTCTATCTTTCCCATGCTCACCTGGAACGTGATATCCTCACATGTCTCATTGTCAGCACCCACCGTAAATGTGTAGGACACTTTTTCCTCAACATCCTGACCAAGCTCTACATCCTGTCCACCATACCAAGCATAACCATTATTTTCATCCAGAAATGCCGATTTTATCGTTCTTGCCTTAGTAGATTTCGCCGTAAAGCTGACCTCATACGTCGCTCCTGTTTCGAGTGTAAGACCACTCTGCTTGAGCTGTACCTGAGAATCCTCTGCTCCTACATTCGTAATATCAAATGTTACCTTACCCTCATCTACTCTCACGCTCGCCTGTCCGTCACCCCATGTGCCGGCGTACCAGCCGTCAGTGCCGTTGTCAAACGTTGGGTTGTTAAGCATATTATCACCTGTTACAGGCGGTGTAATCTCCGGCGCATCTATCTTTTCCAGCACGATATTATCGATGCATATTCTGTGCTGAGTTGTAATTTGCGTTCCACCGACAGCACCCATTGAAATGCTTAATATGGATTTCAAATCGGTATCCTTCTTCATCTCAAACTCAAGAGTGTACGTTTGATAATCCGAGCTGAGATCCACAATCTTTTCACCAGAATATGGATCCCAATTATCATCGCTGCTTCCGTCTCTCTGAATTGCAAACATCAATTTTCTCGCCATATCTGATTTTGCATCCAAAGATAAACGATACCACTGTCCCTTCTCCAGTTCATCGTTATTCTGCTTAAGCTGAATCTTCCATGCTGCATCTCCCGTATCGTTAATTGTAAAGTCTACCGCATTATCCTCGGTAAGACTGTCAACCACATAGGTTGCATTTGCGGAGCCATCGACATATGGCTCATATCCTGCCAGGCCTGCCGAAAAGCTTCCGTTCTTGATAAGACTGTCCTCATCAATTCTGACATTATCCAGATAATAGGTTCCCGGCTCACTTATAATCAGCTTAAGATTCTTTTGGCTGCCTGCAGCCGGAGAAAACTTAAAGCTGTTGCCCTTCTGAGCCGCTCCGGTCAGTGCAACTGATGTCGTCTGTCCGGCAACCTCGGCAGCTATCGTTTTTCCTGCCTCGCCCTGTACATCAAAGCTCAATATATAGTCTGCGCCGTCGGTCATGGCAAGTCCGCTCTGAGAGATAATAACCGGCTTGGAAGAAGACGTACCCGCAGGTGCCACTATCTTTAACCTTCTGCCGTCGCTCAGAGGAGTAACCGAAATTTCGGCTCCCGCCTTGTTATCTATATCCCAGAATTCCTTGCGGTCCGCACCCTCCTGGAAACTTCCGTTATACACATAGTTTCCATCTGCACGTGCAGTCTTATCCGTGCTCTCAACGATTTCCTCATAATCCGTCATCTTGATAGAAACATTGCTGAGCTTAACGCCCGCCGTAGATGCCGTTTTACCTAAATTAAATTCCAGACGTCCGTTGGCATCATCCTCGCCTGTCATCTTAAAGGTATATGTGTAAGTCTGCTTTGTCGTTGTAAGATTGACAGTCGTATCAGGCATGTAACGTATCCATGAACGGTCCGGTGCCGACACATCGACAACCATGGTTCTCGCCTCATCCGCATATGCATCGAAGGTAAGCGTATAGGTTGCCCCCTTCTTCATCGGAATGTTCGGCTGCACAAGCTGCACACCATAGACCTCCGTTCCCGGATTAGTGGTTGCAATACTCATCTGTCCGTTACTGATTGTTGCCGTTCCTTTTCCGCCTGCGGCATTGAGGAAAATCCAATCCTTATCGTCGCTTAAATCTTCGGCAACAGAAAAATCTCCGTTTATAACATAGTTACCGTTTGCGTCAGGGTCTCTGAGTACCACTTCCCTTTCCGGCTTTTTAACATTTTCATCATAGCTGTCTTTCTGATATACCCTAACATAATCAACCTCGTATGCAGCATTATCAAAATCCGTGGTATCGTCAGGATAGCCGACCCAGCTTCCGCCGACAGCAAGATTCAAAATCATATAAAACGGTTGGTCAAACGGTGCCGGATAGGTAATTTCTCCCTGTCCCTCCGTCACGGAATACCAATCGTCTGCGGTGTGGAATAATTTGCCGTCCACATACCATTTAATCATGCCCGGCTCCCACTCCACGGCAAAGGTATGATATCCTGCGGAAAAGCTGCCGTCGGATAAGGTATATGAGTTCTGTGTCTCCTTGTGCGGATTGCCGAAATGAATCGTTCCGTATGATTTATCCGTAACGCTTCCATGTACCTCCATAATATCAATCTCGCCACATCTTGGCCACTGACCGTACAGATTTTCATCCGATGCCATCAGCCAGAACGCAGGGAGATAGCCCTTGCCTTCAGGTACCTTAACTCTTGCTTCAAATAATCCGTATGTAAAATCACGTTTACCCTGCGTGTTGAGTCTGCCGGAAGTATAGGATACGGTTCCATCCGGATTTACCGTCTTCTTCGGCTTAATCACAAGCTTTCCATCCTTCAGATAAATATTATCCGTGGAATCCACATATTCCTGAAGCTCCGCATTTACCCAGCCCGGAGCATGCAGCTCAACATTCCAATCATTCCTGTTTAACGTGTCGCCGTCAAACTCGTCGCTCCACATCAGCGTATATCCATCGTAGGACAACATCGTTGGTGTTTCAGTCTTATAGGTAACGTCCACGTCCAGTGTCACCTTATTTCCGCCAACCGTAATATCCTTTGTTGCGGAAATCGTCTTTTCAACGGTATTCGCCGCATCAGCCGTAATCGCACCCACACCAAGCAGTGAGCCTGCCATTGCGACAGTCAACAGCATAGCTATAGTATTTTTCCTCTTTTTTCTCATCAGCAAAATCATTGCTGTCAGACTTAACGCTCCGATAATCATAATCAGAGCTACCGGAGTGTCATCTCCTGTCTTAGGAGCATTTGATGTATTGTTTCCCGGTTTTTCCACCTCAGGCGGGCCTGCTTCGGTTGTTCCCTCAGCCGCTTTCTTCGTAAATGTAATCACAACCTCCGTGCTTTCACCTGCCGCAACACTTTCCACGCTGCTTGTCCAACGCTCTGGAGAAGTCTTGCCATCGCTTGTAACATAGCCTTCCGGAATGCTGCCACTGATTGCCACATCCGTTATGTCATTATCCGTTGTATTTCGCACTGTAACCGTTTCCGTGATTGTCTCGCCATCAGAATATTCTGCTTTATCCGTCGATATGGAAACTTCCGGCTCATCCGCAGAACTTTCCTCTGCCAATACCGGCACGGCAGAGCCAAGACAGCATATAAACGCCGCCGACAGTGCCAAAGACCATCTTGCTTTTCTTAAAATTCTAAAAAGCATAACTTCTACCTCCTTCAATAATAAATTACGAGTTATCTCTAATTGTAATTATATGTTTTGATGAAGATTAAATATATAAATTACAAATCAAAAATATCATATTTTTGATTCAAAATAATATTTCTGTTTCCACATCATCTGATTACCCATTAGTCAGATAAAAGCCCAAATTCCGGCTCGAATCAAAGCCCATGCTTCGAAGATACATTTTCAATTTTTTTTTAAAAAAGCAATTATTTTTATGGACATATTCATAAATATGGTATATAATTACATTAATTATATTTAGTATGATGTCATTGGTATCTTTGCATGATGCCAAAACATTAATCAGGCAATTAGGAAACGGATTTTCCTATAACGCATTTTTAATCCAAGGAAGGGAGTGGTAATATGCGTATTAATCAAAATATCTATAATCATTTAAGCACTGCACTTGTGCCTAAAAAGCGCAATGTCACTCACAAGTCCTCAGAGCTCCGTGCCGTATACAACAACATGGCTAAGTACAATAAGAATTCACCTCTTTATTTATTGTCACTTTCGGAGCAGAAGCAATCTTACATGATAAACATAAAGGAAGCTGCCATCACCCTTAAGGATGTTTCCGACAGCTTTTCAAATACCGACAGTGACATATATACAAAGAAGTCACTTCACTCTGCTGACGAGGATGCAGTATCAGGCTCAATCAGAGCCTCAAACTACGGAGATATTCCTGATACTCTTAATATCAGGATTGAATCGCTTGCCTCAGAGCAAATTAATATAGGTAATTACCTTAATTCAAGCGATCATGATTTTACACAGGGTGATTACAGATTTTCCTTGGAAACAATAAATGGAACGTCTCATTTCAATATACATGTGGGCAATGATTCAAACATTGAGGTTCAAAACAGGCTTGCCCAATATATAAACAACAGAAGCATAGGTGTTCATGCATCAGTTATATCGGAGGGTAACAGCAGTTCTCTCATGCTGTCGTCCGCTGATACCGGTAAACCATCCAGTGATGACGGCTTGTATTTTTCATTTGTTTCAGAGGGTAGTCGTGATATAGTCGGCATGTTAGGCATTAATAATGTAGATACTGCTCCGTCTAACTCACAATTTTTTATAAATGACACACCTCACAGTTCGTCATCAAACCATATATCCATAAATCAAGCGATTGAACTTGATTTCCACAAGGTTACTGACAAGCCGGTTGCAATAGATCTTGTTCCCGACATTAATAATGCAATGGGACATATAAACATGTTTGTGGATGCATACAACAGCTTAGTAGACCTTTCAGATAAGGGCAGCAACCGAATCGGCACAAGAAATTTATTTAACGATATTTCAGGTTTAGTTTTCAAGCATAAAACCGAGCTTGAGGATGCAGGCTTAAATGTAGATGACGCAAATCACATTGTAAAGAATGAAAAGGTTCTCACTGAGAATATCAGAAATGGTGATTTTGCAAAGCTGTTTGGCAAGGTTTCCTCTTTTAAGGACGATGTTGAAAGTGCCACTAACAGACTTACCCTTGACCCTATGGCATATATAAACAAGCTTATTGTGACATATCCGAATACGGCTAACAAATCCAATACGCCGTACACACAATCCTTGTACAGCGGGCTTATGTATAACAATTACGCATAATTTTTTCCTATATTAAAGAACAAAAAAGGTGGGACTGTTTCACTAAGAATATTTACATCATAATATAAAAAAATCGTTTGAAGACGTCGGTACTTAGGTGACGTATTTTGGCACCTTAGTACCGTTACGTCGGAGACGAGCGAAAGCGTATTTTTGTTATTATGATGTAAATATTCTTAATGGAACGTCCCACCTTATTTTTTGTTTTCATTTAATGTATATACCAGCCCCCTGATACATCCGTTCCCGATTCCTGGGACATTACAAGCTTTACTTCCTCAGGATTTTCCTTCATTTTAAGCATTGTTTCAAATGCCACATATACAAGGCGGTCGCTGTCATAGCGGTATATGCTGTCAGGTCTGTTCATATGTGCCCTGAAATGGTCCATCTGCCACACTGCAATATCTGCGATTGTATAACCGTCTATGTTATACCTGCACAAAAATTTTCCATTATCATGGTAATATGCATATTCTGCCAAAAGCCCCATATCAGACGAAAGCCTTTTCCAAAATTCTTCAATCTCCTCATCCGTCTTAAAGGAATACCTGCCTAGATTTATCGTCCACTGATGCAGAATCTCAAGCACTTTTTTAAGTTGTTCATCCCTGTTTTCCTCCATAAAGCCTCCCGATAATACATAAATATTTCTAAGGGGCTGCCACACTAAGAATATCATAGTATAGATATTCTCAGTGCGGCAGTCTCTTCAACAGCTTAAGCTCATCCTCACTAAGCCGCCTCCATGAGCCACAAGGCAGCACTTTATCAAGCACAAGCCCTCCCATGGAAAGGCGTTTTAAATATATAACCTCCATGCCTACAGCCTTAAACATTCTCTTTATCTGATGAAACCTGCCCTCGGTAATGGTAATTTCCACGTGGCAAAGCTTGCCACCTGCCACAGCTTCATTATTCAATTTCTTTACTGCCCCTTCGCATATTATGGAGTCAACCAATTTAAGCCCTGCCAGCTTAGTAATGCGGTCATCGCCTATGTCAAGCCCTTCCTGAAACCGCAAAATAATATCGTCCGTAACAGTTCCACGGACTATGGCATAATACGTTTTTTCCACATGCTTATTGGGTGACAGAAGTTCATTTGCAAGCTTACCATCATTCGTTATGATAATAAGCCCCTCCGTATCCTTGTCAAGCCTCCCAACAGGGAACAAATCACGTCTTTTTTCCGTGTCGATAAGCTGCACTACCGTTTTATCCTTTTTATCGGTAACGGCAGAAACAACTCCCGCAGGCTTATTCAGCATATAATATTCAAATTCCGAGTAACACACGGGCTGTCCGTCAACAAACACGCTGTCCTTATCGGTATCAACCTTTTCCTCAGGCTTTTTTACTACTCTGTCGCCTATCCTTACCCTGCCGTATTTTATAAGAAGTTTTACCTCACTTCTTGTTCCCCTGCCTGCGTCAGCCAGATATTTATCTAATCTCAAAAAACCCATGCATTATCTTACATCCTTTTTCATTTTTCCCTGCATGACAAGCACTGCAAGTATATATATTACTGTAGCATAAGCCAGGGTAATAATCAATGGTTTTGCTATGTCTGCCAGCTGGCCATTCACCGCCATCCTTGCCGCCTTCACGCCGTGATAAAAGGGAAGTGCATGGCTTAAATCTTTTATTCCACCGCCGATTGAATCAACGTCCATCCATATTCCGCCAATCATACAGGAAAGTGTAATGACAATTGAACATATTCCCGGTGATGCCTTATCATTTAACAGTGCTCCAAATAAAAGTCCAAAGCCAATATACATAAGGGCAGAAGGGAGAAGGCACAATATGGAAATAAGTACATTGATAATATTTAGCTTTCCTCCTATTACAGCTGCCACTATAAATGATGCCGTAAATGTAACAGCCATCTGAATAAGAGCAAGTATAATTGACGGAAGCGTGTAGCCAATTATATAATCGGCAGATTTCATCGGCGAAGCATAAAGCCTTATTAGAAATGCCGTCGAGCGGTCCTTTGAAAGCTGCAAACAGGAAAAAAGCATTACAAATGTAAGTCCGAATGCCGCCATACCCGGTGCAAGATAATCAATCTTAAATATATTAAGCTGTGCCTCCTTTGGTATGCTTCTGTCAACAGCAGTCATTATAACAAGCATTACAACCGGAAAGCCAATACAAAATACGTAGCTTAACGGGTCCCTTAATATCTCCTTTGTCGTTCTTTTGCTAAATTCTATACTTCTCATTTTGTTACCTCCTTTCCCTGAGCATCACCCATTCCAAATTTGCTTTCAGCAATTGATATAAATGCATCCTCAAGGCTGTCTTTGCCCGTAAGCCTTTTTATTTCCTCAAGTGTTCCCAATGCCTTTATCTCTCCACCCACCATAACGGCTATGCTGTCAGAAAGCTGTTCTGCCTCCTCCATATAGTGGCTTGTAAGGACAATGGTCATCTCTTTCTTAAGCCGTTCAATAACCTTCCACAGCTCTCTCCTTGCCAACACGTCAAGCCCCAATGTCGGCTCATCAAGGAATAAAACCTGCGGCTTTGATATAATTGCCATTGCAATACTGAGCTTCCGCTGCCATCCGCCTGACAATGTTTTCGCCCTGCTTTCCGCAACCTCCTGCAATGAAAATTTTTCTATCATGTCATCAACAAGCTTATATGCCTGTTCCTTGTCTGCGCCATATATTTTTGCAAAAAATTCTAGATTTTCACGTACCGTAAGGTTAGGAGCAACCGATGTTTCCTGTGGCGAAAAATTAGATACCTGCTTCACAGCCCCAAGGTCGCTCAAAATGCTGTGTCCCATAACCCACGCCTCGCCTGATGTAGGCTTTGACAGCCCCATGAGCATTCTTATTGTTGTTGTCTTTCCTGCTCCGTTTACACCGAGAAGCGAGAAAAGCTTTCCCTTCTCAATATTGAGATTTACATTGTTTACTGCGACCTTACTGCCAAATTCCTTTCTTAAATCCTTTAATACTATTGCAAATTGTTCTTCCATACTGCCCTCCCGTTGTTTCTACTTTATTAATAGCATTCACAGACTTTTTTCATTTTTATGCAACTCTCTTTTCATTTTCAAGGTCTCGAAGATGCCTGTTTATTTCCTCAATATTCTTCTTACACAGCTTATACTGTATTACCCAGCAGATAACATATGACACAACATAGCTTATAAGAGTTGACGCAAGCGCCTGTGGATATTTATATATGCACCAGCAGTAGCAGCCTACTGAAATCCACACCACAGAGGCAAGTACAAAATATATTATGCTCTGCGCCAAAAGGCTAAGCCTTTCCATTTCCATAATCACAGAGCCCCCGCCAAGAGCTGCACTCATGCAGCCGATAAGCACAAGCTGTACAATCAGTGCCTGTGTGTCATTGTCAAACCGCACCCTGTACTCAGGCAGCAAGGGAACAAAATCCCTTCCTGCAGTTATGAAAAAATATACCACAGTTGTAATGCCTATGGCATACATAAAACTGTTTATCATTCTTATTAATGCGCTTTTTAACATATATCCGCCTCCCTGTTTTGCTCATCCCTATAAAGCATCTTTTATTACATAAACTATTTATACAACAAGTATTTTGAAAATAAAAGAGCTTTCGGATATGTGGTAAAAAGCAAAGGACAAGTGGTACTTCCTTCTGCTCACAGCGCACACAAAAACCGACAAAATAAGGCTGCCGCACACAGAATTAAATCCATGAACGACAGCCTTATAAACATGCTTTTTTATTTGTATTTTTTTATATTCCCAATGTTTTTTTTATTTTGGAAACATATCTTCTTGACACATATGTCTCCTGATTGCCCTTAAGGTACATTTTTATTGTGCCTGTAAGGCTTGTATCCAGCTTTATAAGCTTTTGTACATTTATTATCTCTGAATTAGAAATGCGCACATATCTCTTTACGTCAAGTCTTCCTTCCATCTCGTAAAGCCTTTCCCTTATGCGGTACTGGCTCTCCTCTGTGGATACATATACATTTTTATTTGCCGAAAATATTCTTACAATGTCGGCATATCTTAACAGCACGGAGCTGTCACCGTCATATGCGACAACATTTCCATCAACAAGCTCACAAACAGCCTGCTTAAGCTGTATCGTCTCCTCGTCACATATATGGTTGCACACATGTATCTCAGGCTCAGTATACTGTTTATCTATCTCTAATTTAACCTTCATTTTAGAAACTCATCTGTACATCAGAACGCTTAGCTTCCTCAGCCTCAAAGAACTCCTTTTCCTTTGCTCCCATTGCATTTGCAACTATCGTGTTCGGGAACATAACTATCTTAGTGTTGTAAGCGGATACATTTGAATTATATAAACGTCTTGCAGCCTGAAGATGCTCCTCCACATCAGCAATTGAATTCTGAAGCTGAATAAAGTTGTTGCTTGACTTAAGCTCCGGATATGCCTCCGCAAGGACATTAATCTGCTTGGCTGCCTGATCCATCTGTGTATTTGCAGCATTTCTCTCTGCCATGGACATACCGCTTCTCAGCTTTATTACCTCAAGCAGTATTTCCTTCTCATGCTTCTGATATCCCTTTACAACATCCAGAAGCTTTGTGAGCGTGTCATATCTTTTTGTAAGTGCAACATCAATTCCTGAAAGCCCTTCATCAACCTTAATTCCCAATGCTTTTATTCCGTTATAGGTTGAAACATACCATATAAAAATAATAAAAACAACCACTAAAGCTCCAATTACAATCGGCATATAAATTCCTCCTTATAAATCACGCCATGCAGATTAATATTTAAATTAATCTTCCCATATAGCCGGCTCTATTTTTTTATAGTTTCCGAAAGCTGGCTTACAAGCTCCATGTCGTCAGCAGTAACCTTCATATTTGTACATAAGCTTTTGCCCTCAGCAGTAGTTACGTTTATCTCGATTATGCTGTCAACACCTATACTTTTTGACGCCGCCTCAAAAAACATTGGAACCTTCGGATGATTAACCTTAAATCTGTCCATAAGCCCCTTTATTTTCATAAATCCCATAGGATTCATTATCCTAAGCCTCCTGTTACTTCTTTACCTTATCGAGCTTTTCTGTTTTTATCTTATAAGCCATAAGACGCAGCAGGTAGTCTGGCATTTTTCTGTTTCCAAGCTCCCAATCCTGAACAGTACGATATGGGATACCAAAATACTCACAGAATTCTCTTCTATTCATACCTGTTGATTCCCTTAAATCAATTAATTCTTCCTTACCTGTTGTTCTTGCCATAATAAATAACCTCCCTCTTTAGCAAACAGTTTTATTTCTTAAATATTATTACATTGTGGCAATTATGTCAAATTGTTGTTTTTAAAAAATTTTTCCTTATACCTCAAGACTCATATTATAATAATTATATATCAGACTATACGCTTAATAAAGCTACATAAACCTACGATAAGCGGCAGTCACACATGTTTTTTTACCAAAGCTTTCATTTTTACTTCTTTTTCCTTATAATCTGTGATATATTTATAGGGTATTTTATTTATTGTACAACGGATGTCGGCAAAAATTGAGTTTTGCTTATAGATAAAATTTACTTAAGAGAGGAATGTAAAATTGAAAACAGGTTTCGATAATGACAAATATCTTGCTACACAGTCAAGTCACATAAGGGAAAGAATAGGTAAATTTGGGGACAAGCTCTATTTGGAGTTTGGCGGAAAGCTTTTTGACGATTATCATGCATCTAGAGTTCTCCCGGGATTTCACCCAGACTCAAAGCTTCAACTTCTCATGCAGCTTTCAGATCAGACTGAGCTTGTTATAGTTATAAATGCAGCGGATATTGAAAAAAATAAGATACGAGGGGATTTAGGTATCACATACGATACCGATGTGCTTCGCCTTATAAGTGAATTTGAAGCAAAGGGACTTTTCGTAGGCAGTGTATGTATTACACAATACACAGGTCAGGCAAGTGCCGATTTATTTAAGCAGCGTTTAGGTAAGCTCGGAATAAAGGTTTACACCCACTATGTTATTCCGGGATATCCAAACAATGTTTCGCAGATAGTAAGTGACGAGGGCTTTGGAAAAAATGACTATATAGAAACCTCAAGACCTCTTATCGTTATCACTGCACCGGGTCCCGGAAGCGGAAAAATGGCTACCTGCCTTTCACAGCTCTACCATGAAAACAAGCGCGGCATCAAGGCAGGCTATGCAAAATTTGAGACGTTTCCTATATGGAACATACCACTTAAGCACCCTATTAACCTTGCATATGAGGCAGCTACTGCTGATTTGAATGATATAAATATGATTGACCCCTTTCATCTGGAAGCTTATGGTCTTACAACGGTAAATTACAACCGTGATGTGGAGATTTTCCCTGTACTGAAGGCAATGTTTGAAAAAATATATGGTGAAAGCCCATACCAGTCACCAACTGACATGGGTGTAAACATGGCGGGAAACTGTATATGTGACGACGAGGTTTGCAAGGAAGCATCCAAGCAGGAAATTATAAGAAGATATTTCAACACATTGAACAGGCTGTTGGAGGGACACAATGCAGAGGATGAGATATTTAAGCTTGAGCTTATTATGAAGCAGGCGAAAATAGAGCCTACCGACAGGGCAGTTGTTCCTGCCGCAAGAAGGAAGGCAGAGCTTACGAATGGTCCCGCAGCGGCAATAGAGCTTCCTGACGGAAGAATTATCACGGGAAAAACTTCATCCATGCTGGGTGCCACATCAGCCATGCTCCTGAATGCACTTAAAGCACTTGCAGGTCTTGACGATGATTTATATATACTTGCGCCTGAATCCCTTGAGCCTATACAGAGGCTTAAGACGGCATACTTAGGAAGCCGCAATCCAAGACTTCACACGGATGAAGTTCTTGTTGCCCTATCCATAAGTGCTGCCAACCACAAGGATGCGGCACTTGCGCTTGAACAGCTTCCAAAGCTTGCAGGCTGTCAGGTTCACACATCGGTTATGCTGTCCTTAGTTGATATAAAACAGCTAAAGCGACTTTCCATACAGCTTACAATGGAATCCAAGTACGAAAATAACAGGATACATTATTAGATTCTATAGAATCGCCTTAACTTTTTCTTTTCATAATAATGTAAAAATGTTATTATTAAATAAATAACGTGTTTTTGCAATATAATCTTAATTAAAATATAATTTTATTAAATGGAAGGGAGGCAGCCACCATGAGCAATAACCGACAAGCTCCATATGATAATGGTGACATTTACAAGGGGTTTTTCTTCACACGTGTAAGGCAGACAGTTTACAAGTGGTGGTGTGTTATTTATAAACCGGTATACAAGCTTGTACATCATGGCAATTGGCCCGAGGAAAAAGAGCCGGGTTATGTACCTCCTAAAAAGGATGATGCAACCTCTGACTTTGCCGCACAGATGGCAGAGCAAATTATGCATGAGAAACAGGATACCGTAAACGAAACAATATCCAATCAGATAAATACGGCAAGTACACAAAGTGCAGCATCTGAGCCAATTACACCTGTTCAAAACGAGAGCACTGCTTCGGATGATTCCTCCACGGCAATAAACGGCTGGGATGACTCGGTTGACACCTCAGGTATGTCAAATGAATCCGTTGACCTTGCAAAGGAAATAATGGAACGTCTTGCAAGGGAAGCTGCCGAGGATGAGGCAAAAAAACAGGCAGAGATAGACAAGGCAAAGCAGGCTGCCGCAGAAAAAGAACGATTAGAAGAAATTATGCGTTCAAACAAGGTTGATATTTCACAATATATTGAAGAAGGCAGGGCACATCAGAACCCTGAGTATTCTAATAATAATTAAATGAGGAGAAGCGTATGAATAATAAAAATAAACAAAAAAAATATATACTGTTTATACTGGTGTCAGCCTTTATAATGGGTACACTGTCAGGCTGCGGTGCTAATCCTAAAACCTTTACACAGCAGGAGCTTACCATTACCCTGACAGACGATTTTAGATTAGAAAAAAGAAATGGCTTTGATGTATATTTAGCTAGTGAAAATGTTGTTTTCTCCGCTGTTCAGGAATCATCCCAGGAGCTTGAGCTTGCAGGCTACGAAATCAACTCATTAAATGATTATTGTCAGGAAATTCTTTCGCTTAACAACACACCGAAGGATAAGCTTATAAGCAGAAACAATTATTATTATTTTACAAACTCCAAGACGGTTGACGGAGCAAACTACACATATGTCCATTGTATGTTTACATTTGCAGATTCCTACTGGATTTGCGAGTTCGCATGCAAATCAAAGCACTATGACCGCCTTGAGGATAAAATCCTTTCATGGGCTGATTCAATAACATTCTCACACTAAAGGCTTTATAGATTATTTACAACATTTTGAGGATGTCCTGTGAGCCACTTTAAAAGGTTATCGGCAACAACAGCAAACAAATTTTCCCTGGTCTGTTTTGGCGCCCACGCTATATGGGGTGTTATGGTGCAGTTTTTTGCATTTTTTAACGGACAATCCTCACGCATTGGCTCTAATGTAAGCACATCTACCCCCGCACCTGCAATAACATCATTGTTTAACGCATCGGCTAAATGCTGTTCATTCACAATTCCGCCTCTTGCAGTATTCACAAAATAAGCATTTTTTTTCATCATTGCAATCGTGTCCTTATTTATCATTTCCTTTGTGGTATTGGTAAGTGGGCAATGTATTGTTACAATATCCGAATTTTTCAACAATTCAAAAAGGCTTACCGATTTTACGGGAGGCTTTATTTTTTCAGGTGAACGTGTATAGGCAAATACATTCATGCCAAACGCAACAGAAAGCTCCGCCACTCTCCTTCCAATATCACCATAACCTATAATGCCTATCGTCATATCCGTAAGCTCATAGGTCGGAATGTAAAAGCGATTAAAAACCTTATCCCTTATCCATACACCATTTTCAACCAAGTCTGCATATTCACTTATTTTATTAAAATGATTTAAAATAAGGGCAAAGGTGTGCTGTGCTACAGAATTTGCAGAATATGCAGGAACATTGCATACTGTTATTCCATTTCTGTCTGCTGCTTCAATATCAACGTTATTGTAACCTGTGGCAAAAAGTCCCACATATTTAAGTTTAGGACATTTTTCAAACACAGCCTCCGTTATGGGACATTTGTTACAAATAACAGCATCCGCATCTCCAATTCTCTCGGCAACCATATCATCAGGTGTGAACCCAAAAACCGTCAGTTCACCCAAAGAAGCTATTTCCTTAAGAGAAACATCGCCGTCCCTTGTTACCGTCTCATAATCCAAAACAACAATTTTCATAATATATCTCCCTTACATTGAACGTCAGCTTTTCCTGGCACACGCTTCAATATTATTATTTATAGTTGTGTATATTCGTAAATCGTATATCCGGATATATTCCTGTCATAATCGGTATAGACTTCGCTGTAATCCTCACGTATCTTTCGACCATTCTCATCATACTGATATTCATAGTTTATTGTACAGTAAACATTATCCGCATTTAATTTCGTTATCTCTTCTTCAGATATAAGATTATTTTTATCGTCATATTCATAGCTTTGAGATACGCTGTGGCAACCGTATTTTTCACTGTCAGTATATAATTTTTCGGACGAGAGTATATTACCGTTGTCATCGTAGGTATTGGTGGTAGTGGATATAATTCCACCTGATTCAGAACGCTCTCTGCAAACGAGGATTTTACCATTTTTGCCATAGTCACAGTCGGAATAGTCCTTTATAATCTCAAGTGCCACCTCTCCGTCCCCATCGTAAACAATAGTATATGACATGATAAGATTACCATATTCATCATAGGTGCTTTCAGTTTCATCTTCAAGTCTGCCCCTCTTATCATAATGTTTTCCCTTTTCAGTATTGTCACTCAAATACTCAATTTCGGCATATTCCCCTGCTTCCCATATAGTCTTGACATAGATTTTTTTGCCGCTTTCATCGTATTCATATTCGTCGTGCCTCGAAAATACCTCCTCGCCATCGGAGCTGATATTTGCCACAAACACAACATCATCATGAGCATTTCGATATTTTACACAAGTTAGCCACACTTCACCATCCTTGTAGGTAGTTTCTGTAATTTTCAAAACGGGGATATTAGTATTTTCTATGGCAGCTTCGGTATTTTCGGAGGTCATCTCTGTTGTAGTTATGGTATCTATGACATTATCCGTAGCACTTGTATCTGATACAGTCTGTGTATCATTATTCTTTTTCTCACAGCCTGCCAACAGGCAGCAAACAGCTATAAGGCAGACCAATTTTCGGAATTTCATAAAATGTACCTCCTCTTTGATCATCAGCAATTACCGTGTCTCGGTGGCTTTGCCATCGGATATACTACAGTGGTTTCATATTTTTAAGACTGATATCCATAATCGGTGCCGAGTGGGTAAGGGCACCTGCGGATACAAAATCAACACCTATATCAGCTATCTCCGCCAGACGTTCCTTTGTCACATTTCCGGAACACTCGGTCTCGGCTTTTCCTGCAACACGTCTGACTGCCTCTCTCATTGTGTCGTTATCCATGTTATCCAGCATGATTATATCTGCACCTGCATCTAATGCTTCATCAAGCTGCTCTAAGGTTTCAACCTCTACCTCTATTTTACGGACAAACGGAGCATACTCTTTCGCCATGCTTACTGCCTTTGTAATACTTCCTGCAGCTCCTATATGATTGTCCTTTATGAGTATGCCATCGGAAAGATTGTATCTGTGGTTTGTTCCACCACCCACCTTCACCGCATATTTTTCAAAAGGGCGCATGTTAGGGGTAGTTTTTCTCGTATCTAACAGCTTTGTCTTTTTTCCCTCAAGCTCCTTTACAAGACTATTTGTAAATGTTGCGATTCCGCTCATGCGCTGTAAATAGTTAAGTCCCGTCCTCTCACCGGAAAGTAGTGCCCTGATATCTCCCTTTATCACACCTATTACCTGTCCATTTTTTACGAATTCCCCATCCTTGACATCCGTTTCAAACACTGCTTTATCATCCAATAATTCAAAGGTTCTCTTAAACACCTCAAGCCCACATATAATACCGTCCTGTTTACATATAAGCTGGGCACTTCCCAAAACGGCATCTCTCATAATTGCATTTGTTGTTACATCCTCGCTTGTTATGTCCTCTCTTAATGCATTTAATATGTACCTGTCAATATTTACCCTATTTGTCACACCATTTATCATAAAATTTCCTGTCCCTTCTTTTTATTTCATCCATAATAATCTGCCTGTTTTTCTCATCCCACGCATCAATGTCCTTGTATTCTTCCAATGAAACATGAGGCTCACTGTATTCTATGTCCTCCGTCTCCTCACTTATAATCCACCCTGCCCGCTCTGAAAATACAAGGCTTTCCAAAAGTGAATTGCTTGCCAGACGATTCGCTCCGTGGACGCCGTTGCATGCCGTTTCGCCTACCGCAAAAAGATGCTTTACCGAGGTTCTTCCATATGTATCTGCAAGTATGCCTCCCATAAGGTAATGCTGTGCAGGGGTTACCGGAATGTCCTCTTTGCTAAGGTCATATCCCACCTCAAGGCAGTGTCTATATATATTAGGAAACCGCCTTGTAATTTCCTCCTTTGGCATATGCTTTATAGACAGCATTACAAAGGGACGTCCATCCTCATCCATCTGCTTTCTTATTGCCTCCGTGACAACATCGCGTGGAAGAAGCTCATCCACAAAACGCTCTCCTTTCTTATTAAGAAGAATTCCTCCCTCTCCTCTCACGGATTCGGAAATGAGAAACTTTCTGTTTTTTGCCTCCTCATAAAGGGTTGTAGGATGAATCTGTATATAGTTAATATTTTGAAGCTTAACCCCGTGTCTTAAGGCAAGGGCAAAGCTGTCTCCCGTTATGTGCCTGAAATTTGTGGAGTGCGCAAACAGTCCTCCTATGCCTCCCGTTGCAAGCACAATCTGTTTTGCATACACTGCCCTTACCGTATCCTTTTCCTTTATGACAACACCATGGCACACATTATCCTCTATAATAAAGTCAAGCATTTTTGTGTATTCCTTCAAGGTAATGTTTTCACGTTCCCTTACGTTATTGAGAAGCTTATTTGTGATTTCCTTGCCCGTGACGTCCTTATGGTGCAGTATTCGGTATGTGGAGTGGGCTCCCTCCCTTGTATACTCATAGGTGCCGTCCTCATTTATGTCGAACTTGACTCCATACTCTACAAGCCTGTCCATAATCATAGGTGAGTTTTCAATCATGACCTTTACTGAGTCCTGATTGTTCTCATATCTGCCTGCCCTTAAGGTATCCTCAAGAAAGCTGTCAAAATCCGCAGGCTCCTTTAACGTACAAATACCTCCCTGTGCCAAATATGAATCGCTGTTTTCAATTTTATCCTTTGATATCATCAGCAGCTTATATTTCGGAGATACGGACAATGCCGTAAAAAGACCTGCCACTCCTGTTCCAACAATAATAACATCAAATTTATCCAATGTACCGTTCCTCTTTTTACTTTAAATTATACTAAGTAATAATGGCATAAAGTGTTTATAATGTCAATAAAATGTGGTATTATATGTCCTAAGGGGGGACCAGCGTAGCTGGTGGATTCCTTAGGACCGACCCTCGCAGCAGGGGGACCGGCGTAGCATTTTAGATTTAGACGATTGCAAAAACTTACGTTTCGCAATCGCCTATTTTAGATTTAATGAAAGGCGAACATTATGTATAAGGTAGATTTTAATAAGCCCTGCCACGTTTATTTTATGGGTATAGGCGGCATAAGCATGAGCGGACTTGCAGAAATTCTTCTCAAGGAGGGATTTAACGTATCAGGCTCCGACATGAAGGAATCAGATATGACAAATAAGCTTAAAGGACTTGGAGCAGAGGTCGTAATAGGTCAGGTGGCAGAAAATATAAAGGATAATATAGATTTGGTTGTGTACACCGCCGCAATCGGAAAGGATAACCCCGAATACATTGCTGCATGTGAAAAAAATATACCGATGCTCACACGGGCACAGCTGTTGGGACAGATTATGAACAACTACAAATACTCCATTGCAGTAAGCGGAACTCACGGAAAAACAACAACAACCTCCATGATGTCCCATGTGCTGCTTGCGGCAGATACCGACCCTACTGTTTCAATCGGAGGAATACTTGATGTCATTGGCGGAAATATCCGTGTGGGAAGCTCCGAATATTTTGTGACGGAGGCATGTGAGTACACAAACAGCTATCACGCATTTAACCCATACATAAGCATCATATTAAATGTTGATGCAGACCATCTTGACTTTTTCAGCGGTATAGAGGAAATCGCAGCCTCCTTTAAAACCTTTGCCGAAAAGCTTCCTGATGACGGACTTCTTGTGGTAAATGGTGACATGGAATATACGGATTATATATGTAAGGATTTAAAATGCGACATTAACACCTTCGGGCTTAAGGAGGGAAATATGTACTCCGCTTCGGACATAACCTTTGACGAGGAGGGCCACCCGACATACACCCTTGTTGTAAACGGCGAGAAGAAGGACACAATATCATTACATGCGACAGGAATCCACAATGTTACAAATTCCCTGTCGGTTATTGCGGTTGCCACGAGGCTCGGCATTTCCATGGAGCACATAAAAGCAGGCTTATATTCGTGTAGCAGCGCCAAAAGGCGGTTTGAACACAAGGGTATAACAAAAAATGGTGTCATTGTAGTTGACGATTACGCACATCACCCTACAGAGATAGCTGCAACACTTGCCGCTGCAAAAAACACGCCTCACAATGAGCTTTGGTGTGTCTTCCAACCACATACATATACAAGAACCTATGCTCTTTTAGATGAATTTTCCAAAGCGCTTTCCGTATGTGACCATGTTCTTCTTGCAGACATATATGCCGCAAGAGAAAAGGACACGGGTATGGTTTCATCAAAAAATCTCTGTGACGGCATAAACAAAATGGGCGGCAATGCGGTTTATTTAGGCGGATTTGATAAAATAGAGGACTATGTCGAAAAAAATTGTAAAAAAAATGATTTGTTGATAACTATGGGTGCCGGAAATGTCGATTCAATTGGAAATACTCTCTTAAAAAAATAGTTATCCACATTATCCACAGGGCTATTTACCATATTTTAGGGTAATAGCCCTTTCAATTTGTGTTTACATAACTAAAAATAAAAATACACTATTTCAAGCCCATAACTTCTAGTAACAAAATTATGGTAACATACAATCAACATTATCCACATTATTAACATTTTTCCTTTTTTCTCCCATCGAAAAGACGTTCTCTTGTATTTAAAAATTCCTATGTTATAATTCACATGACGAAGGTCAAAGGGGAATGAAATGTATGAAAAATATTACAATTTCAACAGAAAATAGTGAAACGTATTCTTCAATTTCAAACTTTTTTATTGACTACTACATGACGGATGCAAATGGGGAATTTGTGAAGGTATACCTTTATTTGGTACGATTGCTAAGCAACAATACAGCCATCACCGTAGCAGAAATTGCAGACCATTTTAATCTTACGGAAAATGACATATGCCGTGCAATAAAATATTGGATAAGCAAAAGTGTACTTAAGCTAAACTATAACGGAAAAGGACAGTTAAGCGGTATCGTTCTCTTACCACTCCACCCTTCAGAGGACAGTCTTAAGATGACCTCCGATGCAGTGTCTATTTTAAGACCGGATGACATGGATATTGATATTGAGGAACCGGCTGAGCCTGAGGAACATGTACATAATTTTACCAAGCCTAAGGCAGCCAAAAAGTCGGTAGACCTTACTGCTCCGCCTAAACCAAAGCTTACACCAAAGGATATTGACGAAAAAATGTCTGATGATGATTGGTCCGACATAGTGTATCAGGTGGAAACGCTTTTTGGCAAACAGATTTCAACACGGGATGCCGAAACACTTATTTACATATATGATGTTCTTAAATTTAGCGTTGACTTGTTTGAGTACCTTATTGAATACTGTACGACAATGAACAAAAAGAACTGCCGTTA
The DNA here is from genome assembly GCA_964635615.1 of uncultured Bacteroides sp. Lineage (GTDB taxonomy): Bacteria > Bacillota > Clostridia > Lachnospirales > Lachnospiraceae > Coprococcus_C. The sequence goes on along the minus strand of CAZWNL010000011.1, from coordinate 38,125 downwards.
CATGGAGGCTGTCGCCATTGCGTGGTACAATGACGGAATCACCACAAGACAGCAGGCCAGGGAACAGTCAAGCGTAACAAACGGAATAACACGTATTGTATTTAAGACACTGGGAATAAGACGTGCCAATCCAACCAATATAGAGCTTGCATACATTTCCACATGGAGTAGGGACTTCGGTTTTTCGACGGAGATGATAGAAAAGGCATGTGAGCGTGCCATAGAGGCAAAGCCAAGCTCGGCTAACTTTGCATACATAAACGGAATTTTGGAAAACTGGAATAAAAATAATGTAAAAACATTTGAGGATATTGACCGATTAGACAGGGAATTCGTTGCAAAAACAAGTCGCAGGCCGAGTTCTTCAAACAGAAGCGGCTTTAATAACTTTAAGCAGACAAAGCTTGATAACGAGCTTACCGAAATGGAAGAATTATTTCTAAAAGAGGTAAATAACAAATGAGTTACTTTGCACTAAGCACAGAAGATATTATTCGCGGATATGAAAAAACAAGATTAAACAATAAGCGGCTTCTTCAGGAGAGACGTTTGGCTGTTTATATCAAGATTCCACGCATTGAGGAGCTTGATGAGCAGGCTACAAACTATCATATAGAAGCCGCTAAAAGACGTGCGCTTGGTTTGGATAATGACAAGACCGTCACCAATTCCACAAAGGAAAAAATCCACAGAATCAATGCTGAAAAGAAGCATCTTTTACTTGATGCCGGCTATCCCTCTGATTATTTAGAGCCTGTCTACAACTGCATGAAATGCATGGATACAGGGTATATCGAGGTTACGGATGATGAGCATGGCACATTGCCCCTTATCAGAAAATGTAACTGCTATACGAGACAGATTATAGATTGCCTTTACATTCAGTCCAATCTTAAAAATGTGCTTCAAAAAGAGAATTTTGATACGTTTAATTTGGAATACTATAGTAATGAACGAGGCAGCCAGCAGTATTCTCCTAAGGAAAATATGAAAAATATACTAAAATGCGCCCATGAATTTACAGAGGGCTTTCAGCAAAGTAAAACCGAGCGTGGAAATATACTGATATACGGTGAAACGGGTATGGGAAAAACCTTCCTCACTAATTGTATTGCAAAAGAGCTTTTAGATACGGGACACTCTGTTTTATATCTTTCAGCAACTGAGTTGTTTGAAAAGCTGATTGCAGATTATGTTATGAATCATAAAAAGGAATTGGAGGAGCTGTATAAGTATACTTACACCTGTGAGCTTCTTATTATAGACGATTTAGGCACAGAGCTTACAAACAATTTTGTACTTTCCTCCCTGTTTGAGATAATTAACCAACGTGGTGTGTGCGGTAAGTCTACTCTTGTTTCAACTAACCTTACAATGCCACAGTTAAGTGAACGCTATTCTGAGAGGATAATGTCAAGAATAATAGCAGATTACACCGTATTTTATATGTACGGTGATAATATAAGATACCAAAAGAGAAAAAATGCAATCAATTCAATTACATAAGCTATGGAGGAAAAATCATGCCGGATTCAAGTAAACTAATTAACATACCTGTAGGAAAGCTGGGTATAATCCCTCTGCAAAGCTGCAAGACCTTAGGAGAAAAGGTTGACAGCTACATTGCAAAATGGAGAGCCCAACGGCACAACGAGCACAAGGATCATCTTACATTTACAGGATATGAAAAGGAATCCTATATTTTAAAATCTGCCTGCCCGCGTTTCGGTTCAGGCGAAGCCAAGGGAACACTTTCAGAATCCGTCCGTGGAACGGATCTTTACCTTTTAGTGGATGTTGTGAATCACAATATCGAATATTCCATCTGCGGCAAGAAAAATATGATGTCACCTGATGACCATTATTCTGATTTGAAGCGTATAATTGCGGCTATAGGCGGCAAATCAAACAAAATAACGGTTATTATGCCGTTTTTATATGAGAGCAGACAGCACAAAAGAAACAACAGGGAATCCTTAGACTGTGCAATAGCCCTTCAGGAGCTTGTAGGAATGGGTGTTGACAATATCATTACATTTGATGCCCACGACCCGAGAGTACAAAATGCCATTCCGAGAAGCGGCTTTGAAAATATTATGCCTACCTACCAGTTTATTAAGACACTGCTTTTATCCACCCCTGACCTTAAGCTTGACAGTGACCATATGATGGTTATAAGTCCTGATGAGGGTGCCATGAACAGGGCAATTTATTTTGCAAACCATCTTGGCGTTGATGTTGGAATGTTTTATAAGAGACGTGATTACACCACTATCGTAAACGGCAAAAACCCTATTGTAGCGCATGAATTTCTCGGTGATTCCGTTGAAGGCAAGGACGTAATTGTCGTAGATGATATGATTGCCTCCGGTGAGAGTATGCTCGACGTTGCAAGGGAGCTTAAGCGCCGCAAAGCAAGACGTGTTTACGCACTTGCAACCTTCGGATTATTTACAAGCGGCCTGGCGGTATTTGATGAATGTCATAAAGAGGGTATCATTGAGAAGGTTATTACCACAAACCTGACCTATCAGATGCCTGAGCTTTTTGAAAGACCATGGTACGGTTCCGCTGACCTCAGCAAATATATTGCAACACTTATTGATCACCTTAACCATAACGCTTCAATAAGCGGTCTCCTTGACCAGTCCGAGCGTATTCAGGCACGTATTCAGGAGTACAAGGAGTGCGGAACAATTACGCCGAATTATAAGGCGCCGGAGCTTGACTAAAAGCGATTGCACGAAGGCGAATTTACAATGCCTTGTCTTCAATGCATATAAGTATACCATATTAAAAACCGTTTGAAGACGTCGGTACTTAAATTGCCGGTCTAAGATACCCTTATATAATAGGATTCTTAAACCGGCAATTTTTAGTACCGCTACGTTATTGTCCTCAGGACTCCGTCTGCTTCGCAGACACCTCAGGACATATGAGACGAGCGAAAGCGAGTTTTTATATGGTATACTTTATATGCATCGAAGCCAAGGCTTATGTTGTAAGTGTGCCTTCGTGCAATCGGTTTACTTACATGGCGACATACTCGTACTCTATTCCTGCATTGTCAAGCTTCTGTTTTGCATTCTGATTCGCTGTGAGAAGTATTATCTGATCTGCACCGACCTTTCCCATGCAACGTATAAGCTCCGGTGCAAAGCCTTCGTTCTCCGTAAACCAATCCTCAACTACAATAGGCATGTTGTCCTTATTCAGCAACTTTGCCGCCGAAAGCTTCATTGACATATATACCATTTTAAGGTCATCATAGGAGAGTCTGTCAATGCCGTCATAGATTCCGTTTTTGCCAACTGCTACCCGTCCATTTATCTCAAAACGCACATCGTCATATCTGCCGTTTGTAAGTGGCGATATAAAGTCTCCTGACGCTGTAAACAGGTTTTTCATTTCCTCCTGTTCGTTTGTTGACAGTTCGTTTATCGTATTTATTGCAAGATTAATCGCATGAATTTCCTTCTGCATTTTCTGAAGTTCTGCCTCCACAATGCCAAGCTCATCGAGAAGTTCCTGCTTTCTCCTTTTATCCTCAAGCAAATCATGCTCCTCTGCCTTAAGCTCCGTTTTCTTTTCCATAAATTCCTCGGCAAAAGACATGTCTATCTTAACGTCATCCTCCTCTGCCTTCTTTTTCTCAAGCTCCTGTATAACACGTTTAAAGTCCTCCTCCGAGGGTGTTGTGACATCACCATCAAATACACCCTTGGCATATAAGCCCTCCACTATCGTTATGATTACAAATAATACCGTACAAACAACAAAGAGCTGCCTTACACCCTTCTCAAAAGGAAGAATATATACCATAGTCGTTATAACGGCAATGACAAATAAGCCGGTAAGAAAAATGAACCATAGCTTATCAGTTATTTTTTCCTCCTTATTCTCATCGTCATCTTCCTCATCCGTAAATGTACTGTTCATTGTAAGCTCATCAAGATTATCAGTTAAAGTGTCGTCCTCCTCATAGGTTACGCCCTTGTCAGTCTCAATAAGTTTTCTTGCCTCACGCTTTCTCTTGGCAGTTTCCATTGCAAATTCTTCTTCAACTTCCCTTATTTCATCCCTTACCGCCTTAAGCTTATCCTCCACTCCATCGTAACGTCCTATCTGCTCACGTATGCCCTCGACCTCACGTTCCAGCGACCTTGTCTCATACTGTCTTTTTTCATCCTTCAGAGCTTCCACTATTTCTGTCTTATTTATATCTGCCACACCGCACAGTGTCATGTTACCTGCATATTCCGTAAGTTCGTTTGACAGTTCCTTTGCATTTTCTGCCTTTGGTTTTGAAATACATAAGCTGCCTGCATATGTACTCCTGTCCGTATCAAAAAATGTCTCATAGAGATTATTGCTGTTTTTCAGCATAAGCTCACGTCCTGTTTTAATGTCAAGAACATTTACCTTATCGCCGCGTTTTTGAAAATTTCTCTCAAGAAAATATGAATTTTCATCCTTTTTTACATATACTCTGCCTGAAGAATTTCTCCCACTGATTGATTTTAAACGCTCGTAGTTATCATCATTTTTCTCAATGCCCTTGAAACGATTTATTCCGTAAAACATACCAACGACAAATTCCTTAAGGCTAAACCTCTTTGCCTCACTGTCCACACAGATAAGATTGATGCCCTCCTTAAGGTCTATTTCATTGTTATTAAATTTTCCAAAATCCTTAAGTGATAGCTTATTAAGATACATTTATCTGTCTCCAACTCCCAACAGCGCACTTATTCCGTATTCAAGTGCCTTTTGTCTTATTTCCTCAGCTTCTTCGCTTTCCTCATCCTTCATCCTGCTTATAAATCTACCCAAAAGGTTATTCTCGTTGCCATGATACAGCTCGTCCACACTGTAATCATACTCTGTCCTGTCGATAACCTCATTTATATTATATCTTCGTACAATTCCACTTAAATTAATCTCAAGGCTGCTGTCAATCGTTCCCTTGAGAAGTATTCTGTATATATTTTCCTTACCACGGTTTTTTATCTCGGCTTCCACAATATCTAAAATGTCAGCATTTGTGGTGTCAGGCTGAAGCTCCAGCGTCATGTTAATATAGCTTCTCTTATTGCTTGCCACCCATGAAATGGTCGTATTTTTTTCCTCGTCAACCTCTCCATAAATGTACCCCCTGCGCCCTGTATCAGTGTAATCAAGAGGCTCAAGACAACCTGGAAATGCCATTTTATTTTTAAGGATATGCGTTGGCTTTCGGATGTAGCCAAGTGCAATATAATCAAAGCCTGTTTTTGCAAGCCTGTCTTTTGAAAAGGGCATATGGTTTTTGTCTCCTCCATGTCCCAGAAGAATATTATATGCACCCTCTCTGCCGGGTTTTAATTTCTCAAGTATTTTGGCAGTGTACTCAGGCTTTCCGTAGCTGTAGCCTGTAATACATACATTTATATCCTCAAAATATACATTTGCAGCCTTATCCCTCGGCATGACAAGCGTGTTTGAATTAAAATCATACCGCTCCCAGACCGAGTTCTCCTCAATATAATCACAGGAGCCTGCTATGATGACGGTTTTAGTCACCGAAAGCCTGTTAAGCTGCAAATCAAGGTTCTTAAGCTCCTGCAGGGTTGGTGATGCATGAAAAAGATTGCCTGAAACAAGAAGCAGCTCCACCTTTTTTTCCTCGCAGAGCTTTACAATGTTTTTAAAGCTGTCCCATAATTCATCTGCTCTTTCATCACTCCATATTTTTGTCCTGTCAGGCTTCAAGCCTAAATGAACGTCAGATATGTGTATAAATTTCATTTCAAAAGCTCCTCATTTTAAGTGATTGTTTTCCTGCAACCATGCCTTCCTGCATATTGCCTTTTGACATCATTAAATTTCATTATAATACGAAATGGAAAAATGTGCAATTGTTTATATTAAACAGGTTGACATGCATAGTATATCAGCTTTTAAATCAGAAAATACGTTATATTACACTTTTAATGTTCCGCTTAGTATTTGTTATATCAATCGTTAGCCCTGTCTTTTTTGTATGGCTTCTCTCTCTCTTGCAAGCTCCTCATACAAATCAAAAATCGTCCAATTTATGTTATGGCTTGTAACAATAGCCTTGAAGCCCACGGATGGTACGCCTAAATTTTTGAAGGTATCAAGTATACTATCAAGCTCCCTGCCGCTCAAGCCTGCAAGCAGCATGACAGGCTCGTCAAGGGCATTTCCCTCATATATTTCACCTGTACCCTCATACCCCGGTGCCCCTGTGTGATTTCCTATTGGCTGCAAAAATCTCTTTTTCGGTATCTTTTTGCACTCTATTTCACACGCAAGACATATGTCTGAAATTTTTTTGTTAATGTCATTGGGATAGCTGTAAAGAAGTATCATTTTTTTCATGCAGAGTTTTCCTTTCTAAAACCGCCTCGTAATTTTCTGCCTTGTGGGGGAAGGTGCAGTTTTCTTTACTCTTTCAACATTTGAATTACCACATCATAATTTTCTGCCCTGTGAGGAAAAGTACAGTTTGTACAAACTTTTATCTTTCTCCCATCCTTTTCTATATATGAAGGATTCCCGGGACAATGCTCCCTTAAATATAGAGGACAATAACAAAATAAACAGTTCAAGTCTTCCAATTCCTTATGGCAGGGATAATATTGGCAGTCCCTGTTTTGAAAATATTTATAGGAGTTCTCCATAAGCGTTTTCCTCCCCATGCCTTTTCTTATATTTTATTGAATTTACTATTTCTATTCCCATAGGCAGAAGGCAGAAGCAGGCATACGACACATAAAAAATATAGGACCAGCCCTTAGGCCTGTACATAATTATTTCAGGGTCATACAAGATATTTGTCTGATTGAGTGCAACAGCCATAAACGTCAAGGTTATGCCTATGAAAAACATTATCACAAGACTTCTGTCCCTGTTGTCAAAGCGGTATATTGAAAAGGACGTCCTGTGCTTTAACGTATAGCCCCTGCATTTCATTGACAGAGAGCTTTCTATGTAATCCTCCAATGTCCACGTAATAATTATTGACAGTATGCGCAGCCTGTTTCTTATCTCGCCTATTACTTTGCTTTGTCCCTTGCCCATCCCTATTCCTTTTCTCGAGATATTTACATCTGCATTTCTTTCTTTTATGCGTGAAAAGCTTCTCAGAAATATGGAAATGAAAAGTGAGAGCTTTGGGAAAAGCCTACCTGCAAGGTATATTACCTTATCCGTGGAAAAAACCGCAAGCATACAGGCAAAATTCATAATGAATGCCGCTGCCTGCATTCCCCGCACCAGTCCATAAAAAAGCGCCTCCACCGTAATATTATTCCCTATAAAATTTTTTCTTATATTTGTTATTCCAAAATGATTATAATAGGAATACCACAAGCAATATATTACGACAAATAAAACTAATATACTATTAAATATTATCTCCCGCTTCCCATTTAGTTTTATCGAGTAGGCAAAGTAGGATAAAAAAGCTATAACAACATAAACAGGGTGATTAAAATAAAATATAAATATCATGGAAAATAAAAAAAATATGAAATTAATACCCGGATGATAATTTTCAAATTTCATGCATATTCCTCATATAAGGTTACATTATCACTAAATGTCATACTTAAGCTTAATTCGGTTTATTCTTTCCATAAATGGCTTGCACAGTATAAGCAACGTTATTGCAGTAGCCGCACCGTCTACGGCATTTACAGGCAGTCCTGATAAATATATGGCCCACGGCGTTATATCTCCCATCATTCCATCCATAAGGAAAAAGGTTGATGTATCTAACAACGGCCCCACTATAAGCAATACAATTAAAAAACCAAACAGTGCAGTTACAACTCTCTTATTTTCATTCATTATTTTTTCCTCATACATAATTCCTGCCATAAACCCCGCAATTCCAAAGGCAAACATCTGCCATGGTGTCCACGGTCCCTGACCAAAGGCAAGATTGCTTACAAAAAGCGACAGCATTCCCGAAATAAATCCTGCCGTCGGACCAAACGCCATTCCTATTATCATGACAATTCCTGCCAATGGCTTAAAATGCGGAACAAAAGAAAATGCCATTCTCGCCACAACGGCAAACGCACTCATAACTGACACAAGAACAATCTCTCCTGCCTGTGGCTTTTTCTTTTCAAAGCCCAATATAAAAGGCAGCATTCCGCCTATAATGAGCAATGTTGCAAATAAATAATACCGTCCGTTGCCAAGCCTCCAAAAAGTAAGCAAAACAATAATTGTGAATAGCAACATAACTATATATCCAACTCGTCTTTTTACTGATTTTCCCTGCATAGTGTTATCACATCCTCCTCAGTTACGGCATTTGCAAATATGTGTCTGCTCATGCGGTTTGCCGATGTTGTATAAAAGCTGTTACCCGAAAAAAATCTCCTTGCCGTATTTGTCGTTATAACTCCGCCGTCAAAAAACATACTCACGATATCTGCATATTTTGCACAGAATTCTATATCGTGTGAAACCATCAATATTGTAAGGTCCTCAAGCTCCCTTAATATACTCACAAGACTCTGCTTAAAATAATTATCCATACCCTTTGTAGGCTCATCCATAAGAAGTATTGATGGCTTTGTCAAAAGAACCTTTGCAAGCGCTGTCCTTTGCTGTTCGCCTCCTGATATGTCATATGGGTGCTTATCCAAAAGATGACTGATAAAACATTTTTCCGCCATGGCATCCACTTCATTTTCCGACACACCGCCATGAACCATCTCAAGCAGTTCCTCCCTGATCGTTTTCTTAACGAACAGGCTTTGAGGGTCCTGGGGCAGCATAGCTAAATGCCCCTGAAACAGCTCACCCTTTTTATATTTACTAAGAGGCTTTCCATCTATGATTACCTTTCCATTGTAGGGCTTTAATATTCCGCATATTGATTTTAAAAAGGTTGACTTTCCCGTGCCGTTTCCACCAACAATGGCATAAAGACTCCCTTTTGGCACGGAAATTGAAGCTCCCTTTAGGACATCCGCCCCCTCCTTACTGTATCTGTACCATAGCTCCTTTGCCTTAATTGCAGGCTTTTCAGACTCCTCAGGCATGTCAGACTCCTCAAGCCTGTCCCTTTTTAAAGCTTTACCCTCCGTCTTAAGCTCCCTTTCAAGCCAGCTTCTTCCTTCTCTCACGGTAAGAGGACATTCAAGTCTGCTTCCCACTCCGTAATATATCTGCATAGGTGCTGGCAGTGCTGCAGCCATATCGCTGTTTTCCTTTTTCAGCATGTCTCCCACAAGTCTTGGAGCGCCGCATGCAACAATTTTACCCTTCTCCATGACAACAACCCTATCCGAGGCATGAAACACCTCCTCAAGCCTATGCTCCGTCATTATTATAGTGGTGCCAAGCTCAAGATTTATTTTCTTTATCGTCTGCAAAAAGTCCGATGCCGCAATAGGGTCCAGCTGTGATGTGGGCTCATCGCATATGAGCACCTTAGGCTGCATTGCCATAATAGACGCAAGATTAAGGAGCTGCTTCTGTCCCCCTGAAAGCTCGTTTACATTTTTATAAAACCAATCCTGTATTCCGAAATAGCTTGCCATTTCAGCCACCTTAAGCCGTATTGTCCTCGTATCATATCCAAGACTTTCAAGACCAAATGCAAGCTCATGCCATACCTTGTCCGTCACTACCTGGTTGTCAGGATTTTGCATTACATATCCTATACTTGCCGCCTGTGTTCTCAAATCCAAATCTTCCACAGGAGTTTCCTCAAACAGTACCTCTCCGGATTTCTTTCCTTTGGGAGTTACAGGAGGCTTTAAATGTCTTAGCAATGTAGTTTTCCCACTTCCGCTTTTTCCGCATATTGTTATATACTCTCCCTGCTCAATTGTGAGATTAATACCGGTTAATGCCTCACGCTCCCTGACGGGATAGCAGAAGGTTAAATCCTTGATTTCAAAAAGTGCCATTTTACTGCCTCCGTAACATTTATCAAAATCGGTGTTGAAAAATATAATACCATAGCCACAAGCCCCATGACAAAATAGCCATTATCCACTCCGCTTATATTTATGTGGGGCAGAAATACCGCCTCAAGCCCCTTTTTTGCCTTACACATGATTATACATAAAATCAGCACAATAATCCACAGCATAAAAAGGATGTCCCCTGCTTTAAATGAATATACCGAAAAACGGCTCCGTTTCCCACAGCCATATCCCCTGCATTTCATACTGTCCGAAGTGACTATGCCCTCCTCAAGCGACCACGAAAGCATTGCCAGCATAATATTTGCAGTCTCCATGGTCTTATCTTCACTGCCACATGACATCGCTTTTCTTACGGCGGATATATTTTTAATATGATTTCCGTAATAAGGCACAAGCCTGAGTATCATGGAAAGGATAAGTCCCACTGTCGGCACAAGTCCTCCAAATATATATAACAGCTTATCAGCCGTCATTACCTTATGATAAACAAAAAACCATATAATGACAGAAACAAACATAGCTGCAAGCACTATACCGTAGTATAGTGCCTCCAGCGTAAACATACGTCCTCCGATATAAGTAAACAGTACCGTGTCTCCCCTTGTATTAAATACAGGGTTCGCCAGTGCAAGCAAAACATATATCGGAAGCATAACTCCAATAAGCTTAAATGCATCCCTTCCATGTATATTTATATAACATACGGCAGCCATGACAAGTGAAGAAAGAGCAGGCGCAGGGTGCATGGTAAGCATACTGATTACTATTGTCCCTACAAAATATACAAAGCAAACGATGGGATTAAAAGTTGCAAATTTCTTTTCTCTACTCATTTTCCGATTTTCTTCTTTTAATTATAACAAGTATAAGACCTGCCACTGAAAGCGCTCCTATGGCAATCCACACCCATATAATTCCATTTCCGGTGTCAGCAGCCGCTCCATTTATAAGCTGTTCATAATCGGCATTTGTGCCAATAACAGTATAATCGGCATTTTCATATGCCGTAAATGTAAGATATCCGTCTATATCATCACATTTAATGATAGCGGTTTCCTTACCATCACCGTGACATACTATAAATACATTTGAGTATCCCTCCATATCAGGCTTTGGTATACGGACCGTAATGCCCCAAACAGGTTCATAGCTTTCGTCCTTTATCAGGTCTGTAATGCTTATGCTGTATGAGCAAAGCTCCTTCAAATCCTTTTCCGGTATTTGCTCCAGTCTGCCAATCACCGAATTGTCTAATATCCTTTCATATACATTTAACTTATAATACCATTCAAGTCCGTCAATATCAATGTCAGATGATGCATCCCTATGATTTATATTTCCTATTGTTTCAAATACCTGTGCCAGTTCTTCGTAGTTTTCTACCTCTGCCTTTTCCTCCTCCGACAATGTTATATATTCGTTATAAAGCTCTATCGCCTTGTTCATTTCATCGGAGATTATTTCCTCCAAGGCTTCACCTTGTGCAATTCTCTTTAATTCGTTTCTTAAGCAGGACATTGCTTTGCTATTAAATAGTACACCCCTGCTTTCAGAGACTACCCCACTGACAGCAGCATCGATCTTTTGTGTGCTTTCTTCGTTTTTATTATCCGATTTTTTATCTGCCTTATGGTCTGCTTTTACAAGGTTTCCGCCTACGGTAATTCCTCCTGGTCTTTTTATGTCAGAACCTCCATTGGTATCAGAAGGCACCTTGGTATCGTCCTCCACCTTAGGAATTTCCTCTGTTGCCGGCTTCTCCTCCATAGGATTTTTCTCCTCTGTCGTAGGCTTCTGCTCCTCCGTAGGTTTCTGCTCCTCCGTAGGTTTCTGCTCCTCTGTTGTCGGAGGCTCCGGTACAGAAGGTTTATTCTTTTCCTCCTCCTTAAGTCTATCATACTCTTTTCTTGCAGCCTTCAGAATATCATAAGCCGTCACAAGCTCCTTCTCAGCAGCCGTAAGCTTCGCATATGCCTTCTCAGCCTTGATAATTGCAGCCTCACTTTCAAGTGTCACGCTTCCAATTGCATTTATAAGCTCATCCGTATCACCTGCATTTTTTTCTGCCTTCAGCTTTTCAAATACCTGTCTGGCATTGATAAGGTCGCCATAATTTGTAACCTTTGCTTTTTCCTCCTCATCAAGGCGCTCATATGCTGCCTCTGCCGCATCAAGATATGCCTCGCTTTCAAGATTTACATCCGCTAAATTTATAATTTTGTTTATTACCTTGAGATAGGCAAGCATACCCACTGCCAAAACATTTGCACTGTCATTTTTATAGTAAAGCGTTCCGTCCCTGTCGCATATGATGCTTGTTATACAGTACTGCTCATATCCCTTGGCATCATATAGCTCAATAAGCTCCGCCTCCTCTGCCGTGGTTGCCTCCGGCTTAACCTTTATCATGGATATTCCGCCGGGCTGGTTGTTATAGGAGGAATAAAGATATATATATCCCGTTGACTTCTCATATGCCGTTGAAAGAAGAAGTGAGCACTGTGGATACCCCTTTAATCCTACAGCATAATACATCTCAAGCGTTTCTGCATCTGCAACGACTACATTTCCGCTGGAGCCTGTTGTAGATATTCCGCTTCCAGTTGCAAAATAAACCTTTCCCTTATATACAATAGGGGTGCTTGTGCTCTGTGCATTATAATTAACGTTTTTAAGCTGGGACAATGTTCCTGAAGCATCCACCTTAGCACTGCACAGATGTCCACCCTTTGTTGTAAAATATACCCTTCCCGTAGTACTGTCATATGCCATTGAGGATCTTTGATCCCCCAAGCCCTCAAGCGCAAGCTTCGACACTATCTCTCCTGTTTCCTTCTTGAAGGAATACAGAGTTGAGCTTCCGCTTGTTCCACTTGCTCCGTCATCGGTTCCAACTATAACATAATCTCCTACAGCCACCGAGCCTGCCCAATAAAAGCCGCCGGTCTGCTTATGCTTCCATGTCGCCAGCTTTTCTTCATCTGCCCTTGTCGTGTCCTCATCAGTTACGCTTATACATACATAATTGGCATTCTGTGTCTCACCGTTCCAAAAGCCTGTATATATATATCCGTCAGCATATGTAATAGGGGATAATGACTGTCCCTTTAATCCATCCCTGTAAACCCACAGAGAGGCAAGTGTTTTTGCGTCAAATGCCTGTATAACTCCACCTGTAAGCGGACAAAATATCATTCCGTTTCCATATGCAGGAGGTGTATATCCCCAATCAGGCGCTGCTGCCATAGTTGCTTGAGCAAGTATCTCTCCCGTCTTTAAATCAAGCTTATACAGACTTGTTCCTGCCATAACAATCAGAGCATCATCCACAATTATCTGTACGCTTGGAGCATTAGCCCAACCACTGCCCAGCTTTTTAGCCCATAAAAGCTCCGTCTCATCAGCATTTATAGGAGTTTCAGCATCGGTAAAACCCATGTTGACATCGCTGTCCCTAAAGTTCTTCCATTGAGCATCCACCTCCTGTGGCTGATTTTCAGGTGCTTTATTCAGTGTAACATTTATTTCTCCCCCAGCAGCAGGAACACTTCCCGATACACCTATGTAACCTGTTTTTGTAACAGTATATAAATAATCACCCGTTGAAAACAGTCCCTCATATCCTCCGTTCTTTTTTTTGAGAGAAAGACCGTTTTTATCATATACCATTACAACTGCATCCTCCGGTACGGTGTTTACCTTAAATATAGAGGATTTCTTTTTATCAATATTAACCGTATATATATTTTCAAGCTTATCTGAGCCTTCTCCCACAGATACCTTAACGAGTACCTTGTCAACACCCTGCATTGCAACATCAGGTGAAGGAGAGTCATTGTAGGTTACCGTGTAATTATCCTTTCTCGGTACAGCATTAAAGGTTACGCTGCCTGCACCGTCAGGAATCGTAAGGGTATACTCAAAGGTACCAAATACAAAGACTTTATCTGTAAACTGCTCATATTCCCCTGTATCAAACGTAAGCCCCGTCAATGTAGGTATAAGGTTCAAATTGAAAGTATAAACAACCGTACTTTTTCCCGAGCCTGAAACCTCTATTGTAAATGTATTTTTTCCGGGCAAAATGCACTGTGCATTTTTTGGCGAGCTGTTTGTCATTTTTATGTCTTTCTCATCGCCATCACCATATTTAAGAGTTACAGTGTCATATCCTTCACACGGCTTCGCCCTGAAATAAAGGGTCGTATAATTATCATTTACGGAGCCAAGATTATAGTTTCTTATCCCCGTGGAAAAAACATTTGAGGTGGCATATGACGTATCCGTTTCATTTCTCAATATTACATTTGCCGAGCCCGGCGAGTATGCAGTGGATATGATAAGAGACTCAAGTCCCTCCTCACTTGCTGCATACATGCCAGAGGCATCTGCAGCTATACTCACGGCTTCATTCGCATTTACATCTGCGTCTTCCATCACAGCTTCATCCGTATTTACATCTGCATCTTCCTTCACGGCTTTATCGGCATCCGTCGGAGTACCCTCGTTTACCTCCGCCTCATATATACCGTCAGCCAGCTCTGCCGCACTGACATTTAACGGCATAACAAGTATCATACATATTGCTAAAAAGGCAGCTATAATCCTCTTACCTTGTTTTTTGTATTCTGTAATCATTTTCTCCTCCTTAATATACACTTCCGCCTACATCTGCTCCAAGCCCCTTACAGGTGTAGCACCAAACCATAGTGTCCCCATCAGCTAAAATGTAAGAGCTGCAACCATAATTTGGAAACCAGCCGTTTACCTTATACATCCAGCCTGACTGGCTTCCACAGTCAAACTCATATAAATAATTTATACCCTCAATATAATAGCTTCCATAAAGGGGCGTATAGGAATATTCTATCTGTATGCCGTAATAAGAGCATACTCTTTTCAGCACGTCAAATGCCGTTTCGCCTTCCGTAAATTCTACCGTGGTAGTACCCAATATAATTCCGCTTTCCGGCACATATGCTTCCTTTCCGGTTTTAAGGTCATCAAGATTGTTTAATATGGTATCACACCTTATCTGCACGGTGCAGGTCATCACTTTGACCTCGGTCTGCGACTCCTCAGTAGTCGGAGCCTGCTCCGTTGTCTTACCTTCCTCTGTAACCGTCTGCGGTTTTTTCCCGCTTTCATCACCAGCTGCCTGCGGTTTTTTTCCACTTTCATTACCGGCTGCCTGCGGCTTTTTTCCGCCTTCCGACTCTGTGGTATTTCCCTTCCCATTATTATCAGATGATGTACCATTATCCGTTTTATTTTCCTGACCTGTATTGTTTTCAGAAGCTCCGCCATTTACCGTTTCCGTTAAGGTATCGTTGCCATCACCATAAGCCACATCTGTCTGGGAATAATTCTGCGTATATGTATCCTCATTTTTTCCCGATGCTCCGTCCTTATTCCCCTCAGAAGCAGTTCCGTTCAAATAAACTATATTCCCACTTCCATTTTGAAGCTCCTGTATCTCGCTCTGCCTTTGTGTGGCAAGGGTTTCAAATTCCTCCTTTGTAAAGCATAGCATATAGCTTTCGCTAAGCTTTGATAAGCGCGACAGGTAAAAGCTGTTTAACGAGTTTATGCTTATATCACCTGAATACGTTTCCTCACTCAGGACGCACATATATACTCCCGATATTACTTTCTCGCTCTGCTCTCCCGTACTTACAGTTACCTCATCCGAAAATACACTTACTGTTATCGTTCCCGTCTGAGCGCTTACGGAAAATATTCCTCCGTCGCAGGTTATTATTGTATCTTCTATACTGATTTGTATAGGAATGTCATTTTCACCAAGGCATACAAGCATATCCCCCGATATAAGCCTGATGTCTATCAGTTTTCCATCAATTTTATTTACTTCCGCTACAGAATTTTCCCCTAATATGTATTCTCCGCCGAAGCTTACTCTTGCCCCGTTTCTTGTCGTTATTACATTTCCTTCCGTAATTTTCGACTTTTCATCCAAGGTGTATATAATGTCATTTTTCTCAATGCTCACCACACCATAGACTTCATTTACATCTATGCTGCCCTCCTTATGACCCATATATCCCTTTGTAACAGCAACTATCATTGCACCGCAAAGGGCTATAGCTGCAATAAAAAGAACCATAAGGGCATTGTACAGCCTTTTCTTTTTCCTATTCTCCAATGTGCTTTCTCCCTCCTTGTGTATTATATAGCAGGCGCATATCATGTCAGCCTGTGCAAAATGTAAAATATTGAAATACGACTGAAACGTCAAACTAAGATAAAAAATCAGATAATTTTATGCCTCAAAATTGATAAAAAAGCGTACAAAAATAAGAAGCACAAAACGCCGTCCTACCTCAGAAGACTTCCGTTCGTAACAACAATACAGGTCTCCCGACTTAGCCTTTATCCTACTAAGACACCTTCCCAAAGCAAATGCTATGCTTCAGTGGCTGCAAATTTGCACGTCCCTTCGTAGGCAACACGGTTGCTGAGACACAGTGCCGGACTTACACCGGCTTCCGAGATGTATTGTTTTGCTTGTCATTAACTTATAACATATATTTTCTATTTTAGCAACAAAGAAATAATGTGTTTCTCCTACCAATAAGAAAATACAACACCTGCAAGAGGCGATAAAAATATCATAATTATGGAGAAGGAAAACGACTCCACCGAGGTGAGCGTTGCCCTCTGCTCTGACGGAAACATATCCTGCAAAATTGCATTGGTGCGGACCTGTAAAGCATCGTCACCGATTGCAGCCAAAAAGCCTCCCAACGTCATAATCAGATAAATTCCCGAATGCTCCACAAAAACACCCGCCAATACAAGAAGCACCGACATGGCAAATACATTCCTATACCTGAGCTTTGGAAGCTTCAATATAAGCTTGGAGCCAACTATTCCGCCCATCTCCATAAAGAACAGGGCAAAGCCGAGCCCCCACCGGGAGATTCCTGTTTGTGGAAGCTTTGCCTGCAGGAAAAACAGAAGTAAAATGTCAACTGCTCCCACAAAGGAATTGCAAAGCATTAATTTCATTACCTTTTTTCCTGCGCTCTTTAAAAACAAAAGGCTCTCACGAAAGCATCCAAGCAGTTCATGTCCTATATAGGTTACATTTGCACCTTTTGCTCTTTCCTCTCTTTTACCCACATAAACCTCACACAGAGATTTCAAAATAAAAATCTGTACCACGCCCGCCACAAGGTTTGTGCCGTATGCAATTTTATGACCGATAAAAAGTGCAAAGCCTGCACACAAGGTTGAAATTCCGCTACAAAGGCGATAAATAACAAGAGAGTTTGCCTCGTAGCGTTCAAATTCATTTTCCATATTTGCTATTTTGAGCGAGTCATACGCCAGCGCATCTCCCGTACCTGATGAAAAATTATAGCTGAGTGCAAAAAATGCAATAGAAAGACACACCATAAATAAATTGTATGATAAAATCATTACAAGGCTTCCAAGCATTCTCATAATCATGCTTACAATCAGCATTTTCTTTCTACCAAACACATCAGCAAATATTCCTGACGGAATTTCAAATATAAGGCTTGTGATGTGGAAAATGGTTTCCGCAATTCCTATTTCCACCAAGCTGTAGCCTCTTGACGCTAAAATTGCAACCCACGCTCCCGTAAGCGACAGATTTCCGAGAACGGAGGCAGTATATAATCTTGATATTTGTTTTTTAATTTTAAACATAAAAAAATCTCCTTAACTTTAAATTTCATAACTGTTAAGAAGATAATGCAATATCCTTATTTAAATTTTTAGAAACGGATTGACTCAATATGCTTTAACAATCTGTCTAAAAAAAGGCGCACTATCCCCATATAGGGGAAAAAGTATAACCTTTCTTCAGTTGTAAATTGCGATTTTTCCAAAACATAATATCAACCTCAATGCTTATACTACCATAAATAATACTCATCCGCAAGGTTTTTCTTATAAGCGTTTTTATTGTTTTTCAACTGTAAAACATGACATTCACTTGTTTTTCCGTCGTTTTTACA
Source organism: uncultured Bacteroides sp. (assembly GCA_964635615.1). GTDB lineage: Bacteria > Bacillota > Clostridia > Lachnospirales > Lachnospiraceae > Coprococcus_C. The sequence continues at coordinate 20,157 of CAZWNL010000011.1, read as the reverse complement.
TTATTTTATTGACTTTTTATACCCTAAACTTATAATTAATGCATCTGAACGCATAATATAAAAAACAGAATCAGGGAAAGAGGTATTCATATGTCAACAGAAATTCCAAAGCTTTTCGGAAGTCTTGTATTTAATGACGAGGTTATGCGAAATAAGCTTCCAAATGATATTTACAAGGCACTTAAGAAAACCATACAAAACGGAACCCACCTTGAGCTTGATGTTGCAAATTCAGTTGCAGTTGCAATGAAGGAATGGGCTGTAGAATTAGGCGCAACCCATTATTCTCACTGGTTCCAGCCTATGACAGGTTTCACAGCCGAAAAGCATGACAGCTTTATAAATATAGCCGGAGACGGACATGTAATCATGGAGTTTTCGGGCAAGGAGCTTGTAAAGGGTGAGCCGGACGCATCGAGCTTTCCGTCAGGCGGATTAAGAGCTACATTTGAGGCGAGAGGCTACACCGCATGGGACCCTACCTCCCCTGCATTTATAAAGGATAAAACACTATATATCCCTACAGCCTTCTGCTCTTACAGTGGGGAGGCATTGGACAAAAAGACTCCGTTGCTCCGTTCCATGGAGGCATTAAACGAGCAGGCTGTTAAAATGCTTCATTTACTTGGAAATAAAACGGTTACCGGAGTAAATATAACTGTCGGTCCTGAACAGGAATATTTCCTGATAGACAAAGATATGTACAAAAAACGTAAGGATTTGATTTTCTGCGGAAGAACCCTTATAGGTGCCCCTGCGCCAAAGGGACAGGAAATGGATGACCACTACTTCGGAATATTAAAGCCTCGTGTTTCCGCATTTATGCATGAGCTTGACGAGGAGCTTTGGAAGCTTGGCATTCCTTCCAAGACAAAGCACAACGAGGTGGCTCCTGCGCAGCATGAGATGGCTCCTATATTTGAAAATGTAAACATTGCCACAGACCATAACCAGCTTACAATGGAGATTATGAGGAGAATTGCTGACAAGCATAATCTTATCTGCTTACTTCATGAAAAGCCATTTGCCGGTATAAATGGAAGCGGAAAACATAACAATTGGTCCATAAGTACAAGTGATGGTGTAAACCTTTTAAAACCGGGACGTACACCTGCACAGAACATACAGTTTCTTGTATTTCTTATGGCTGTAATTAAAGCTGTAGATGACTACGCAGATTTAATGCGTGTTTCTGCTGCCAGTGCAGGAAACGACCACCGTCTCGGTGGAAATGAAGCGCCTCCTGCCATAGTATCCATTTTCCTCGGTGATGAATTAAATGCCGTATTAAAGTCGATTGAGAATGATACATATTTCGGCAAGCAGGAAAAAATAGAAATGAACATAGGTGCAAATGTACTTCCTCACTTTTTCAGGGATACAACTGACAGAAACCGCACGTCACCATTTGCATTTACCGGAAATAAATTTGAGTTCCGTATGGTTGGCTCCGCTGCTTCCGTTTCGGGACCTAACATTATACTTAATACTGCCGTGGCCGAATCTCTTGCACAGTTCTACACTGAGCTTGATGGAACAGAGCCGGAGGACATGGAGCATGCAGTTCATGAGCTTATAAAGCGTGCCATAAGAAAGCATAAAAAGGTTATATTTGACGGAAACGGATATACGGATGAATGGGTGAAAGAGGCAGAGGCAAGAGGCTTATACAACCTTCCGACAACGCCCGACTGTATGCCTTATTTTATAAGTGAGAAAAATATAAACCTATTTACGAAGCATCACATTTTTACCAAAGAGGAAATCCTTTCAAGATATGAAATTCAGCTTGAAACATATGTAAAGACGATTGTCATCGAAGCAAGAACAATGGTTGACATAATTTCCAAAGATTTGCTTCCTGCCATAAATTCCTTTGCCGCCACAACTGCAAGGGAAGCAGCAGAAACAAAAGCATATCTTCCTAACATATCCTGCACAGCACAGGACGCTCTCATAAGACGGCTCACATCTGATTACACGGACATGACGAATCTTATTGACAAGCTAAAGCATGAGCTTACCCAGCTTGGAGGCATAAGCAGCATGCAGGGAGCGGCAGACTACTGCCGAGACAAGATTATTGTTACGATGAATGAAATCCGCACCATTGCAGATGATGCAGAAGCTGCCATACCAAATGACTTCCTGCCATATCCGACTTATGAGGAATTGTTATTTTATTTGTAAGATGTAAACTTACCAAACAACCTATAGCAGTGGTCTGAATGTTATCGCTCATGTTCTTTCTTTTGAACGCAAAAAAACGCATGGTTTACAGTTTACTGTTCCATGCGCCTTTTTTGCGCTGTTTTATTAATATTTTATTTTTGAAAATATAGCATTATTTTATTGCCACAATTACAGAAAATTTTTGATATGAATAGACACATTTAACTATATTAAATCCAGCATTTTTTAACATATCTACTTCTTGTTCAACAGAACATTCTTTGTCTAATTTTCTGCGTTCTTTCCATAATTCTATATCCTTATCCGTTAATCCGCTAGTTGCTAAATGATTTTCCCAATAGGAATTAAACCAATTATTGATTTCTGCCTGACCTGCACAAAACTGGTCATAATTGATGAACAATCCACCACTTAGCAGACTGTTATATATTCTTGTAAATAATTTTGCCTTATCCTCATCTTCCAAATGGTGGATAGATAAAGCAGAAATAACCGTATCAAAAAAACCATCGGGCAGTTTATCAATATAATTTTCTATTTGATACGATACATTTCCAATGCTTTCAAATCTTTTTCGGGCAACATTCAGCATTTCATCAGCAATGTCCACAAGCACATATTCAGAATTTGGACATTGCTGATACCAAAAATAAGTTAATAGCCCCGTTCCCGCACCTAAATCAATAATTCGTTTTGGCTCATTTATATTTGAAACAATGAATTTTGTTGTATTCTGGTAGAAATCATCAAAGCAGGTAATAAACTTCCTTCGGTTACCGTCATATTCCTCTGCAATCAAATTAAACTGCTTTTCTATATCCATTTATCATACCTCCGTCATGCTCCGATTGTCACTGCATTTCTGACTGTAAAACATATTTCTAAGGGTACAAATATCCTTTGGCACGCTCTCAATATCCTCAACATCATGCAGCGTTCTCACCCATGCATAATATTCATTTGCAAGCGGAGTTATAAGTGCGGAAGTTTTCATTATATAGCCCTTTCTGATTGCCTCATGGGACACGTTTCTCATAAACTTCCAAAAATTATAATAGGTAAGCTTAAGCTTTGTCATGTAGCCTGTGACATCCTCAATTACAAAGCCCTCAATTTTCCTGCCCTTATACTCATAATCCTCCTCCAAAATCTCATAGTACCAATCATAAAATTCCTGCCAGCTTTCAAGACAGACTGCCCGTTCCTTGTGTTCAAGTCCAAACTGCTCTGCGGCATGGCACATATCCTCATACTCATACTTTGCAAAATTCATTTGATTGTAAATAATATCAAGCAAAAACAAATGATTTTCAGGGTACTCAATTATATGTGGGTCATGCTCCATATCAACACACTCGAATACAAAGGATACATCATGCTCCTTAATATAATTCTTCATTTTGTTAAGGTTTTCCTCTGATACCTTTTCATAGAGCATTTTCCTTAACCATTCTGCATAGGCGCCTCCAATGGTAGACTTTGTGGCAATAAAAAGGTCGTCCTCATACTCGTTATAGCTTACGATTCCCAAAAATCCATTTTCCTTTACATATGCGGTAACAGGAAATTGTAATCTGTGCTGAAGCATTTCAAATCTTGTTTCCTCACGCTCATTTACATTGAAAAATTTGTCATATGCCCTTGCGGCAACCTTTTCCTTAGCAGTATCAAGATACAAGCCACGAGCTTTTGTAGTCTGCTCATTCCAAACCTTTTCATAAAATGCCTTGCTTGTAAAATTAAAGGAGGATATATTTCCAAATTTCTTTTCCTGAATATACTCATTGCTTCTCATTGCCGCAATAATATCAGCAATGGTTCCTGCCTCCTGCACCTTATTTTTTTCAGGCTTTTTATACACATCATTTTTAATTTCAAATGTATGAGCTCCATCCTTATCAATCTGCACGCATCTTAAATGTCCGCCAAATTCAACCTGCCCCTCCAGGTTGAATACCCTGTCATTAACCAAAACAGGCAACTGTTTCGTGTTTCTGTGTCCGTGTATCTGATAATAATTTTCCGGAGTTGTATCGTAAAAGGTTTCGGCAATCCTCTCAAAATCGTTATAGCTGCCAACACCCTTTATCATCTGCTCCGTAGCTACAAGTGATAAATTTTCAGGTATAGTGCTAAGTCCTGCATGAGTTACCAAATATACATTTTCTCCGTATTTGTAATATGCACACTGTCCGAATCTTCTGTAAAGCTGTCTTATATCCTTTTTGTCGATATTTGAAGCCTCAAGAACCGGACGTGTAACCATTTCAAATTCCCTTGACCTGCCTGTGCTTCCATTAGCCCAATACCAAAGCCATCTTTCGTGGTTTCCTTCAAGCAACAGTACATTTTTCCTGTCCTTAATGGAAAGCAGAAATTCCAACACCTCAACATTTTCTACACCTCTGTCAATGTAGTCTCCCACAAATATGTAAAACTCATCTTCCTTTATACCGCCATTATCGGAAAAATATTTTTGCAGTGCAGTATTGCAGCCATGAATGTCTCCGATATGGTGTATTTTTTTATATTCCGACAAATCAATCATTTTTAACCAGATTTTATCTAATTCATCAGGTCTGATAACGGTAATACCTGCGGGAATTTTCTGAGTTGCAAATCTTGAATACATCCTGTCAATAACATCCTCGGAAACTCTTTTATATACGTCTCTTTCTGCATTTCTTCTCTTTACCTCCTCAATTGGAATGTCCGTAAAGTCAACACAGAAAATTCTGTATCTGTATGTAGTGCACAGTTCCTTGTATTTGTTCATTTCAGTTCTTTTTGAGTTTGTCGCATCAATTACAGTAAACTCCCCACGCTGCAGCCTTGTCTCAAGCAGACTGTAAAGAGTTTTCCAGACAACGCTCTCATTGTCCTGACTTATACTTTTTGTTCCATCCACCTGCATAACAGGACTTTGACATAAAAGCCTTATATCATCAGCAGACAATGCATAGGGCTTTAATCCATTTTTTTCAATCCACGTAGACTTACCGCAGCCGGCAGAGCCACGCAACAATAATAAAATTCTCATAACATAATCCTTTCTTTTCTAACAGTTTCCTACAAAAACATTTTTCAAGTATCTATCTGCAACAGCCTTAAGCTCATGTATCCTTTTCACATCCGTGGCCTCCCTGTCCTGCATATTATATCTCGGGAAGAAGCGTGTAATATGAAGCGAAATGCTGTCATTCACCGAAGCAATCCATTTTGCTTCCTCTTCCATTTCCTCTAAAGCATCATTTTCATCTGGTACAATAAGAGTTGTAAGCTCCACGTGACATGCCGCTGCCGCACATTTAATAACATCCTTAACTGCATCTAGGCTTCCACCAAGCTTTTTGTAATATTCATCACGAAAGCCCTTTAAATCTATATTCATTGCATCAATGTATGGTAAAAGCTTTTCCATGATTGGAAGCGAAACAGTACCATTTGTTACAAGCACCGATTTCATATTTTGCTCATGTAAAAGCCTTGATGTGTCAAGGACATACTCCCAGCTTATAAGAGGCTCGTTGTAGGTAAAAGCAATTCCGACATTCCCCATTTTTTCATAATAAAGAGCCTCGTTCACAAGCTCCCTGGGTGAAATATATTTTATTCCTATATCCTCCTGCCCTGCCATTGAGATTTCATGATTTTGACAAAAGGGGCACCGCAGGTTGCAGCCGTAGCTTCCTACGGATAAAATTTTGCTTCCCTGACAAAACATTTTAAGAGGCTTTTTTTCAATAGGGTCAAGCGCCATGGAGGTTATGTGTCCGTAATTTTTACAGACTATTTCTCTGTCCTCATTTTTCCTTGCCCTGCAAAGTCCCCACGCTCCATTTTTCAGCTTGCAATGATGAAAACATACATCACAGGTTGCTTCCATATTTTCCTCCTTTATACAGGGAACATTAATAGTGTCTCACTACCTCAAATCGTTCCATTTCCACCGGCTCATCCTCTGCAATACCCGCCTTCTGCTTTGCAATGGCGAGTTGTTCCTCCACAGTATCTACACCTTCAAGATTAGGAAGAAGAAGCCCTCTCCTTCTTCCCCTTGTAACTATAACACCGTAGCGTTTTACATCAAGCTCATTTGTGGAGGATATTTTTTCCGTGTCTCCCAAAACGTCCACGCTTATCGTAAGCCACGGAAGCTCAGCCTGCTTTATAGGCGAAAATCTTGGGTCACGGGTAGATGCGCTTATGGCATTTGCAACAATTTCCTTTGCTATGGAGCTTTGTGTTGCTTCTATGGTTCCGATGCAGCCCCTAAGTCTCCCGTCCTTTTTTATGGAAACAAAAACCCCTGCCTGTTTACCCAGCATTTCTTCCGGGAGCTCACTTGACATATCGGGCGTTTTACCCATGGTTACATATTCCTCAATCGTCCTCCTTGCAAGACTTACATAGGCATCTTCATTTTTTCTTTGCTCAGTAAGCTTTGTTTGCAGTACATTTTCAAATTGCTGCTTAAAGCTTCGTCCGCTATCCTGCCCCTTGGGCTCATATGTGCATATACCATAACCAACGCCAAACGGTCCCTCATATGAAAGCCGCTCTGCCTCCACAGCCCTTTCATCAAGTGCACCTGCCATTATGACAAAGGAGCGATGTCCGCACTCTGCCGCACTCTCCATAAAATATTCAGAAAAATCAAGCAGCTCATTAAACGCAGCCCTCTCCATTACATCCATAACCCTACTGTCGTATTCAGGACCTTCCTTGCTGTAGCCGTAGGGTCCGTCCTCCGTAAGCTTATGCGACAAATCACCGCTTGCAATAATTGCAACATTTCTGCCAAGCTTATCTGCAACCTTCTTTATACACTGTCCAAGCTCATAGTGCATTGCAAGAGGCATACCCGAAAGGCCAATCCTCACAAGCTTGTAATCCTTCCAATATTTATTTACAAAATACAGCGGCACCATAGTACCGTGGTCTAAGCTTTTGTCACGCTCACCCAAGGTTCCCGCCGGAATATCTCTCTCATCTGCAAATGTGCAAAGTTCCTTTACAAACTCTGTATCGTAGGATACCTCCATCTCCACCTGTCCCGCCATAAATCTGCCAAAATCCCCTTTGGCACTGTTTCCCGGCGAAATGTGAAAATAGTCCGAATACAAAATCTGATGAGGCGAAATAAGCACGATTGTTTCAGGCTTATGCTCCGCAAGCCGCCTTGCCGCCTCATGATATGCATTAATTGTTTTTTCTATTCCATTTTCCTTACCCTTGCCAATCTCCGGTATAATAAGCGGCGGGTGAGGAACCATAATTGCTGATGTTATTCCCATAAAATACCTCCTTTGTAGCTATTCACAATGAATTTCATGCATCTTTTTTCTAATATGTATCATACTAATGTAAATATTTCAATATATAATTTACTGGAGGTAAACATGAAAGAGGCATCGCGAAATAAAACCATTAAAACCATTCCATCCGGTGTGTGGGAAAGCAGCAGACCCAAGAAGGGCAACAATAACAATGACAAAAACCAGCCTTCCACAGACATACAGGGAAACGGTTATCCCTTAAACAATAAAAAGGATAAATAGCATATATTAAATTGCAATAATATCGTTCATGGAGGTTTCCAGCAAAACCGATAAGGCGTAAAAGTTTTCAAGTGACGGAAGCGTTTCCCCTCTCAGCCACTTATAGATGGAATTCGTATTTACCATCCCGAAATACTCACTCATATCCTTAACGGTTATTCCCTTTTCCTTCCTTATTCTGTTAATGTTTTCTCCTGTTTCAACAGGGTTTACTACAGGATAGCTCATACCTTTTTTCTCCTTTCCATAAATTTTACAGTGCGCCATAAGAGATTCGAACTCCTGATATACAGGTTAAAAGCCTGTTGCCATACCACTTGGCTAATGACGCAAATAATTTTTAAAAGAAAAAATACCACCTGCCGATTATCCGACAAGTGGTATTTGAAAAGTAATCTTTTAAATTTATACTATCAAACTTTTAAGCATTTTCGCTTATCCACACTATCAAATAACGGCACAAAAACAGACCCAGAGTTTAAATAATATATTTTTTGCTGGATTTTACGGGCACTGTTTAATTGTAGTTCTCTTGTAGATAAGTACAGCATTGCTTAATGTCCTTTCATAGTTTTTTTCTAATATCTATTTCTTTTGTATAGTAACTTAATTATTAGGTTTTGTAAAGTAACCCCGTAGGTTAATCTATGCTGATTTTCCGACACTTATTCTATATTATTATTTATATCGTCTATCCTCATTCATATTATAATACATTTTGTGGTCATTAACTTACCCTTAAACATTATCTTCTGATTGAAATAATATTCGATAATTTTTAATCAAGTGTTCCAAAACGCTCTACAATTTCAACCTCAATTCCTTTTACTGTAATATTATCCACTTTGTTCTTATGGATATTTTCGTAATTATCAGATGTAATATCAGCATTCCACTGTTCATCTTGTTTTGTCAAAATTGTGCAAACATTATTCGTCCATTTTTTTATTTTTTTTCCATTAGTACGAATAAAAGAATAACTTGCTTCAACCTGTTGTCCATCGACTAAGAATACTATCTTATAAACATAGGTTGCAAAAGCAACACCTCCATCAATTGATTCATTATTAACAATCGTAATTTTTCCATTTTTTTCAGAATAATCTGCTGGTTTAAAAGATGTAATTCCTTCACCATTTTTTATCTGATAAGATACACTTTTAATTTCTATTGGAGCACCTTCAGTTGAAAAATCCAATATAAAACACACACTATTCTTTAACCTGCTACTGCATACCACCATAAAAATGATACAAGATAGCAGTATAACCAACACTAATAAGCGTACTGTTTTCATGACTATTCTCCTTATTACTTTTACCGACAAGTGGTATTTGAAAAGTATTCTTTTAAATTTATACTATCAAACCTTTAAGCATTTTCGCTTATCCACACTATCAAATAACGGCACAAAAACAGACCCAGAATTTAAATAATATATTTTTTGCTGAGTTTTACGGGCACTGTTTAATTGTTGTTCTCTTGTAGATAAGTACAGCATTGCTTAATGTCCTTTCATAATATTTGTTACTAATTTATATTTTTTATATGTTAACTTAATTTTTTCATTTTGTAAAGTAACCCCGTAGGTAAAAAAACATCGGTACTTTTCAAGCTTACTCACGAATGATATAATCAGTATAGGTAAAGCATTAATTTAGGAGAAATACAGCTTATGGATCAGGTAAAAATCGGAAAATTTATCGCCCAAGTAAGAAAAGAAAAGCAGCTAACGCAAAAGCAGTTGGCAGATTTACTTAATATAAGTGATAAAACCATATCAAAATGGGAGACGGGGAGAGGACTTCCTGATGTATCAATGATTTTGTTTTTGTGTGAAATTCTTGACATCAATGCAAATGAGCTGCTGTCGGGAGAGCGTATACCTGATGAACTGTACAAGGAAAAGGCAGAGGAAACGATACTTAATATTGTCGGTGAAAAGAAGCGGCACATAAATTCAATGATTTATGAAACAATATTTCTTGTTTTTATGGCGGCGGCTTGTATGGCGCTTGTAAACATAACCACATATGTTGATATGAGCAATACGGCACAATTGGTCTTATACATAAGCGTTGGGGTAATATTCGTTCTAACCCTCATAACCTTTGGAATGATTGACCGAAAAACGGGATATTTTGAATGTACAAAATGTCATAATATTTTTGTTCCCACTGCAAAAACATATATAAAAAGTTTAATGACCGTCACGCCCTGGTCTGCAAAATTCCGATGTCCTGCCTGTCAGGAGGTAACAAAATGCAAAAGGCGTTTTTCAAGATAAATCAAGGTAAATACTGAATTCTACAAAAGGTAGAGTGACTTTTCAAGCTACTCTACCTTTTGTATGTGGAGAATTTTCAAAAAAAAGCTATGATTGAATTACGTCAGAGGTATCATGTTAAGCGCTGACAGAACAAAGTACCTTTGACGCTGCAGTTCGTGTCTTAGCAAAAAATTTCATACAAAATATTTATCAGAATAGGAGGATTCAAATGGAAGAACTTAGTGTAAAAAATGTAACAAAATATTTTAAAATAAGTGACAAGCAGAAAAAGGCCTTGGGGCTTTCTGAAAATAAAAAGCTAGCCGTGAATGATGTAAGCTTTACGGCACATTCGGGAGAAATATTCGGGCTTTTGGGTACAAACGGTGCAGGAAAAACAACAACGATGAGGATGATTTCCACACTTATTAAACCTGACAGCGGCAACGTATGGCTGGGAGGCGTAAATATAATAGAAGAACCGGAGGCAGTCAGGGGAAATCTTGCTTTTCTTACAACTGACTTAAAGCTGGACGGCAAGTCAACGGCAAATGACATGTTCGATTTTTTTGCTGCCCTGCATCATATTCCAAGGGAAAAAAGAAAAGACAGAAAAAATGAATTATTTCATCGCTTTGGTGTAGACAAATTTGCAGATACCCGTATTAATAAACTCTCACAGGGAATGCAGCAGAAGGTTTCTCTTGCAATTTCCGTTATTCACAATCCCCATTACGTAATATTTGACGAGCCGACAAACGGTCTTGACATTCTTGCCGCAAGGGAGGTTCGGGAATTTATATTACAATTAAAGGAAGAAGGCAAATGCGTTATTGTTTCCACGCACATATTTGATTTGGTAGAGAAAATATGTGACAGAGCAGCACTCATTATCGATGGTAACATAGCTGCATGTGATACATTGGAAAAAATCATGCAGGGCAGGTCGCTGGAGGACGCATTCTATGATACATACATGGAAGTGAAAGGAGGAGATTTCAATGAGAATTAATGATATTTTTACGGTTATAAAAAGAGAATTAAAGGGAATTTTCAAAGATAAAATGCTTATTTGCCAAATTATATTTTTGCCATTTGTGATTATGGTGGGTTACACAATGCTTATGGTGGTTATGTCAGAGGACACGGATAACAGCGATACTTCTGCATACATTGTAAATGCCCCGGAGTATATGCTCGATGGATTTGAATCCATGAACGTGGAAGGTATTGATGCCTCAGATATTGAAGCTGTAAAGTCAAAAATATCACAAAAGGAGGCGCAGCTTCTTATTGTATTTCCCGATAATTTTAAGGCAGATACAGAAAATCCGCAAAACATTGACATTTGGTACAATGGAACAGATACATCATCAGTGGAACTTTGGAGCAGTGTAAATATTTATTTGAATGAATTTCAACCTCATGCATTTACCATAAATATGTCTGAGGGTATGACGTATGATTTGTCAGATGAGGAACAAAAGGCACTCAGCCTCTTTGGTGCTATGCTCCCTACAATGCTTATCATGGTTGTATTTATTACGATTATGAACATTTCGGCAGAAGCCATAGCCGGAGATAAGGAACGGGGATTTTTAAATACGGTTCTTGTAACGCCCGTAAGCCGAGGAAGTATAGCCACAGGAAAGGCAGTCAGCATATACATATTGGCAATTATAGGAGGACTTTCAACATTCGGAGGAATGATTGTTTCACTTCCTAAAATAGCAGAGGCAACGGACTTAAAGGTTAAAATAGTATATACTTTTTCAGATTATGCCCTGCTGTTTGCCGTCACAATGATTACGGTTTTTGCTTCGGTAAGTATTCTTCTTATAATATCAACCCTGTCAAACGGCGTAAAACAAGCAACGTCCATTTCCTCCGTAATGACATTTGTATTTATGATTCCGTCAATGCTTTTATCAACAGATTCATTTGAAAAAGTAATAAGAAATATTGGCATGCGTAACAATTTTATCCCGATTTGGAACACGATTTTGAACATAAGAAGCGTAATCATGCTTGATTACAAGACCAGCAATATTATTATATCCGTCACAGTAAATATAGTATTTTGCATTCTTGCAACAGCATTTGTTGCATATTGCTTTAAAAATGAGAAGATTGTGAATGGTTAGGCTATGTGCCTAATCCTTTCGATATTTCTTCTCGATGACCAGAGTATAAACAACCATCATGACAAGCACCTCTGCCATTACACCAATGATTGAGAAAAGTATCATAGGTGAATTTTGCCCTGCAAGCATAGGTATTCCAAGAGCTATAAAAACGAGTCCGAATATACACCACAAAATACCGCAGGCTTTATTGTATTTCCTTACATCCGTCACCTCAAACACTTTTGCGTTTGCCCAAAAGCCAACCGGCTTTTGGGCAGTAAATGCAAAAATGCCTATACCGACAAACAACACGCCCACAACACACCATATGATAAATGCAATTATATTTTCTGACATGCAGATATCCCCCTATCATTGAACGTCAGGCATTACATATTGCCTCCGTTCGGAACATTGCCATATGCATTATTATTTTGATTTGCAGGATTTGCATTGTAGCATCTCTGGTCAACCGTATTTACAACGGCTTGCAGGTTCTGCTGAACCGCATTTGCAATTTCATCTGAATAACCAAAAAGAATTCCCGGTCGTGTCCTTGAAAGTATTGGAGCAATCTGTTTGATTATATCACCTGTAATATCCTTCTTAGAAAATCCATTTGTACTTTTCTGTCCCAATATGTAAACATCGCCTGTGCGGGTCAATACCCTTACAGAATGGTCCTTCGTCGTAGGAATAAAGTTCATAGAATTTTTTATTACGTGTCCGTAAATCCATATTATATCATTGGCAGGTATCATCTTAAGCACACGTGCTTCCATACAAATAACGGCCGACGGCATAACAAAAGAAGAAAGCACTTGTAATGCCGACTGCGCCTCATAATTAATTTGAGAAAGCATATCATGTCCCAGCCTCATCCAGTCCTCTTCTGCCTTTGCATATGCCTTCTTGTTGAACATTGACTGCTTAGTTCCCCCAAGCTTTGCATCTATAAGTGCAATGTTGGGATAATTTGTAAAATCCATTTTTTTGACCTCCCATATGTATATACGTTATACCATATCGTCAATCGTAGATTGGCGATGCGCTATTTGCGATGTTCTTTCGCAAAGTATAATGTGCGTTTATGCACATTATACCATAATTTCACTTCGTATAAACTACGGCATAGCCATAAATGACTATGCCGTAGTTTTTGTCTAACTAAAAGATATATTAAAATTCTGTCTCTCAATATTGTTTTTTTCTTTTGAATAGTTCGTATTGCTTACCTTAATATCGTTACTATCCTTTTTAGCTCCGCTGGTAAACTCTGCCGAGGATGCATGACGTAATCTGTTTCGTTGCTTTTCAAGCTGCTCCTTCTTGTCGTCTACATTTTCCCCTCTGCCCTTATCCTGCCTGATTTCACCTTTAAGTACATTTATGTTGTTTCGTATGCCCGACACAACCTTGTTCTGCAATCCAATCTGGGAAACAGCAACCTCTGCCGAAACAACCGTCTGTTCCTTAACCCTTTCCTTTTTTGCATCCTGCATTTCCACAGTTTTACTTTCAGCTTCTTTTTCCTTCGTTTCGTCCTTTTTGGAGGCTGCAACCTGTTCTTTTTTCTCGTTATCAGTCTTTACATTTTCTGCGTCACGTTCTTTTGCCACTTTCTCTTTGTTCTGCTTCTTGCGAGCCTCTGCCTGACGCTGCCTTAACTGATTATTCAGTCTGCTTATCTCCTGCTGAAGCTCCTGACGTTTTTTCATTTTCTCATCAGCAGACAAATCCTGTTTGGATACCTGCTGTCTCTGTCTTTGAACATCTGAAATTTCATTCTCAATGCTTTTGCTTATGGCATCCACCGGTTCCTGCTTTACCGTTCGTTCTGCCAATACATTTTTTGATGCACTTACACCGCTAATGCTCATACGCTCATCCCCCTTTCTGACATTGTAAAATCCGTTCAGTATATTACAATACATTATACACAAAATACCAGAAAAAGGCAATAAAATTTATTCTGTTATTGTTTATTCTTTTATCAATTTGTGACAGATTTATTCTGTATGAGTTTGTTCATAGAATGATTCAAAATTGATATGATAGGTTATAATAATTTCTTATCTTATAAGGAGTAACGATTAATGGTAAGTATCGAAAGCTTTGGTAAAAACATAAAAAGAAGACGAAAAAATCTCGGCATACCACAATATGAATTAGCAGAAAGACTTGATATATCTCCAAATCATTTGTCTTCTCTTGAAACAGGCAAAACAAAACCAAGCTTTGACTTGCTGTGTAAGCTGTGCGTTGAGCTTAATGTGCCACCCGACTATCTTATGCTTGGAAGTATGCATTCAAACAACGTACCTCAAAATATTGTAGATAAGCTTAAACTTTGTTCAAATGATACTCTTTACACCATAAATGGCATAATAGACATTCTTATAGAAAGACAGGATAGGCAGAAATAAAAACAATTAACTATACTACTGCCAGCCGATAACCTCCATATCAGGATTATTATCATCATAGAAACAGTAATACAATAATGGGCAATTACTCACATCCAGACTGCTTATTTCGTTGTGTACACAATACAAGTTCTCTAACGCTGTATTTTTACTCACATCCAGACTACTTATTTCATTGTTGCTACAATCCAAGGATGTCAATGAAGGCAAGCCTGCACATGAAAGTTCTCCTTTCAGATTGTGGTCTCTAATGTTTAATGCTGTTAATCTTCCATTTTCGTCCCATGTATAATCCGAATCATTTAAATCAGTAGACATATATGCCCCTAATGCATTCTGTTCTTCAATAATTTTTTGTAACGCCTCCACATCTGTATCATGGTCTCCGTTCAGCTTTTCAGGTGCTGGTAATTCCTCTGTTCTGTCACTTGCTGTATCTACTTTACCGCATCCTGCCAATGCGCATAACAATAGCAGAAAAATTAACAGCTTACCTTTCCCCAACCCTTTCATTGAAAATTTCCTCCTTTTGTTTTTCCGTAATATTCGTACATGATTGACTACACTACTGCCACCCAATCATCTCCATATCAGGATTATTATCACCATAGAGACAGCTTTTCAATGATGGGCAATTTCTCACATCAAGACTACTTATTTGATTGTTGCTACAATCCAAGATCCTCAATGCTGTATTTTCGCTCACATCCAGACTGCTTATTTCATTGTCGCTACAATCCAAGCTCTTCAATGCTGCATTTTTGCTCACATCCAGACTGCTTATTTCATTGCTTCCACAATATAAGTACTCTAACGTTGTATTGCTTACATCCAGACTACTTATTTGATTATAGTAACAAAATAATTTCGTTAGTGCTTTATTTTGGCTCACATCCAAACTGCTTATTTCATTGCTTCCACAATACAATTCCGTTAACGCTAGATTTTGGCTCACATCCAAACTGCTTATTTCATTGCAGCTACAATTCAAGCTCTTTAATGCTGCATTTTGGCTCACATCCAGATTACTTATTTGATTCTCCTGACACTGCAAGTCCGTTAACGCTGCATTTTGGCTCACATCCAGACTGCTTATTTGATTGCTGTCACACCCCAAGTTCTTTAACGCTGCATTTTGGCTCACATCCAGACTGCTTATTTGATTGAAGCTACACCACAAGTTCTCTAACGCTGTATTTTGACTCACATCCAAACTGCTTATTTCATTGAGGCTACAACTCAAATTCCTTAACGCTATATTCTCGTTCACATCCAAACTTCCTATTTGATTGTTGGCACAATACAATTCCGTTAACGCTGGATTTTGGCTCACATCCAGACTACTTATTTGATTATAGTAACAAGACAAGTCTGTTAACGCTGGATTTTGGTTCACATCCAAACCGCTTATTTGATTGAGGCTACAATCCAAGGACGTTAACGCTGGATTTTCGCTCACATCCAGATTGCTTATTTCATTGTCCATACAATACAAGTACTCTAACGCTGTACATCCACTCACATCCAGATTACTTATTTCATTGTGACCACAATACAAGTACTCTAACGCTGTACATCCACTCACATCCAGATTGCTTATTTGATTATACTCACACCACAATTCCGTTAACGCTGGATTTTCACTCACATCCAGATTGCTGATTTCATTACAGCCACAAAACAATTTCGTTAGCGCTGGATTTTGGCTCACATCCAAACTGCTGATTTCATTACTATCACACCACAATTCCGTTAACGCCGGATTTTGGCTCACATCCAGATTGCTGATTTCATTGCCTCTACAGTTCAAGTATATTAATGCGGGGTTTTCGCTCACATCCAAACTGCTGATTTTATTTTTGCCACAATCCAAGTATGTCAATGAAGGTAAGCCTGCACATGAAAGTTCGCCTCTCAGAGAGTGCTTCTCAATTTTTAATGCTATTAATCTTCCATTTTCGTCCCACGTATAATCCTTATTATTTAAATCTGTAGACATGTCAGCCCCTAATGCATTCTGTTCTTCAATAATTTTTTGTAATGCCTCCACATCACCTTTCAGCTTTTCCGCCTCTGTAACATCTTCTGTTATCTCCTCTGTTTTCTCCTCTGTTTTCTCGTTTGCAGTGTCTACCTTACCGCATCCTGCCAACCCACATAACAATAGCAGAAAAATTAACAGCTTACTTTTACCTTTTTCAAAACCTTTCATTGAAAATTTCCTCCTCTTGTTTTTCCGTAAAATTCGTACATGAAATACCCTGCTGTCAAATACATTCTTCTCTATGCTAATTCTATAAACCTAATACCTCTATGAGTCCTATATCTTTGGATTACTTTCTTGTTGTTCATTATATAAAACTGTGAAAAAAAAGTAAAGGAAACGCATCAAGGTTTCAAAAAAATAAGAGATATTCCCAATTACTTGGAATATCTCTTGAATTTTTTTATATTAACATATCCTACTCAAACTTCTTTTGATTTTTTATCCAAATATCCTTATCATTCTCTTTTTTATCCATATAGATATATTTTACTGCACATGTACCCCCTCCCCTGACAAAGATTGACTAAACTACTGCCACCCAAGAACCTCCATACCAGGATTATTATCATCATAGGAACAGGTTTCCAATAATGGGCAGTTCCTCACATCCAAACTGCTTATTTGATTGTTGCTACAATTCAATTCTGTTAATGCTGGATTTTGGCTCACATCCAGACTGCTGAGTTTATTATTGCCACAATTCAAGCCCTCTAACGCTGGATTTTGGCTCACATCCAGACTGCTGAGTTGATTGTTGCTACAATCCAAGAACGTTAACGCTGGATTTTGGCTCACATCCAGACTGCTGAGTTGATTGCCTTCACACTGCAAGTTCATTAACGCTGGATTTTGGCTCACATCCAGACTGCTGAGTTGATTGTCTTCACACTGCAAGGACGTTAACGCTGGATTTTGGCTCACATCCAGACTGCTTATTCCATTGTTGTCACACCTCAATTTCTCTAGCGCCGGATTTTGGCTCACATCCAAACTGCTGATTTGATTACTATAACAAGCCAAGCCCCATAACGCTGGATTTTGGCTCACATCCAAACTGCTGATTTCATTGAAGTTACAATCCAACATCTCTAACACTATATTTTGGCTCACATCCAGTCCGCTTAATTGATTGCCTTCACAGAGCAAGGACGTTAACGCTGTATTTTTACTCACATCCAAGCTACTTATTTGATTAAAGTCACAATTCAAGCTCTCTAACACTGTATTTTGGCTCACGTCCAAACTGCTTAGTTCATTACTTCTACAATCCAATCTCTCTAACGCCGGATTTTGGCTCACATCCAAACTGCTTAGTTCATTGTTGTTACAATCCAATCTCTCTAACGCCGGATTTTGGCTCACATCCAAACTGCTTAGTTC
>CAZWNL010000011.1:0-2055 GCA_964635615.1 uncultured Bacteroides sp. | reverse complement strand
ATTGTCACTACAATCCAAATATTTCAATGCCGGCAAGCCTGCACATGAAAGTTGTCCTTTCAGAGAGTTCCTCGAAACGTCTAATTCTGTTAATCTTCCATTTTCGTCCCACGTATAATGATAATCATCTAAATCTGTAGACATGTCAGCACCCAATGCATTCTGTTCTTCAATAATTTTTTGTAAAGCCTCCACATCTGCAGCATGGTATCCATTCGACGTTTCCGATGCTGATAATTCTTCTGTTCCTTTCTCTGTTCTCTCCTCTGTTTTCTCCTCTATTCTCTCGTTTGCTGTGTCTGCCTTATCGCATCCTGCCAACACACATAACAATAGAAGAAAAATTAACAGCTTACTTTTACCTTTTTTAAAGCCTTTCATTGAAAAATTCCTCCTTTTTCTTTCCATAATATTTGTACATGAAACACCCTGCTCTCAGATACATTTTTCTCTATGTTGATTCCATAAACCTATTACTTCTATGAGTCCTATACTTTTGAATTATACCTCTGTCGCCCATTATATTAAATAGTGAAAAAATAATAAAGTGCAAGATGTGAACGTTATTTAAAAAGCATTAATGCTAAATCCAAATATCCTTATCATTCTCTTTTTTATCTATGCAGATATATTTTACTGCACATGCCTCACATTGTTTGATAAAGATTGACTATACTACTGCCACCCAAGCACTTCCATTTACTTATTCATCCGTATTGGAGAAACAAAGACAATACGGATAGAAGATATTGACCTTGAGAAGAAAACCCTTTATTTACACTCTCAAGCACTTACTGAGCGTGTTTTAAATAATGACCTGACATTCTCAACACGCAAGGTTGTCATTTCTAATCAAATGAAAGGAAACACATCAAGGGGTTTCCGTAAACAGTATCTTACGGATGAAGCTGTCCAGATTGTTAACAAGGCTTTAGTATTAAATCCAAATGGCACACTTCTTTTTGAACCAAACGGAAAAGCAATGACCACTGACCGCTTTAACAGACGTTTAAAAAGATATTGTGAGGAATGTGGTATCAATTATCATTCTTCCCATAAAATTAGGTTTTATAATGCCAGTTCTGCCTATGCAAATGGTACAAACTTATCTGTCATTAGTAAACTCATGGGACATAGCGAGGTTGCAACTACTCTGCATTATCTTAGGGATATTGACAACGAAAATGACAATAGGGAAGCCTTTTTCGGTTTAAGACTTACCCCACCACGTAGCTAGGGTTCCAAAGGGTTCCAAAGGGTTCCAAAATACCATAAAGTAAAAAAATAAGCAATCCCTTGATTTAACTGGGATTGCTTACAAAAATATCACTGCCGGCGACCGGAATCGAACCGGTACGGGAGATTAATCCCGCAGGATTTTAAGTCCTGTGCGTCTGCCAGTTCCGCCACGCCGGCAAATATTTACAACAAAACCACGACTGTTAATCGTGGATTTTTGCTGTTAGCGACCCGAAAGGGGTTCGAACCCTCGACCTCCGCCGTGACAGGGCGGCGCTCTAACCAGCTGAGCCATCGGGCCTTACATATAGTGGACGTTCAGGGACTCGAACCCCGGACCGATCGGTTATGAGCCGATTGCTCTAACCAGCTGAGCTAAACGTCCATAATATTTATTAAACATGCAATTGATACCGCCTATGTATCAATCGTCAGAGCCGACGATCAGAATCGAACTGATAACCTGCTGATTACAAGTCAGCTGCTCTGCCAATTGAGCCACGTCGGCTTACGGTAATAAGGTGTCCTCCCAACAAATGGAGTCTATCCTTGTTACACTAGTGACCCCAACGGGAATCGAACCCGTGTTACCGCCGTGAAAGGGCGATGTCTTAACCGCTTGACCATGGGGCCATAAGCTCCCCGAGTAGGGCTCGAACCTACAACAACTCGGTTAACAGCCGAGTGCTCTACCATTGAGCTATCGAGGATTATTAAGAATTAAATATGCACCTTCAGAACTTCACACAGAGATGATTATTCAAACCATCAGTTACTTCCATCTTCCTTAAACCATCCAGACCCTTCCCGTTCCTT
>CAZWNL010000010.1:1619-110885 GCA_964635615.1 uncultured Bacteroides sp. | reverse complement strand
TGTGGAGCACTCCCTTGAACTCGTACACAGCCATGTTGCCAATCAGTATGTGTATGTTGAATTTGACAACAAGACCGTTTAGAATACCCACCTTTGATAATTTGCAATGAAACATGCTGCGTAGCGCTGTCTGAGCGAAGCGAGTTCGCTAAAGCAGCATGTAATCAATCATTGCAAATTTCAAATGTGAGGTATTCTTACGGTCTTAAAAGTTGCAATTCAACATACACATACTGATTGGCAACATAAGGCTGTGCACTCAGACAACAGTCCGTGCCCCACATAATAGAAAAGACAAAATATCAATATGCTAAAGATAGCCGGTAACTATAAAAATACAAAATAAAAGAGGGCTTGTCAGTGTAATTTTGTATGTGCCTTAAATTCTTACTGCAACAGCCCCTTTTTGCAATCTACTGTGCATCTGTCGAAGTACCTAAGCTCAAATTACCATAAACCGTTATACCATTTTCGGCAGCAAGTGCTTTAAGCTCCTGTTCATACTGTGCAAGGTATGTTTCAGACTGGGTAATCATTTCCGAAGCATCAGTCAAATAGTCTGAATTTTCTTCTTTTATTGCAAGAACAACCTTATTCATCGCATCATACTGAAGCTGACACGAAAGGGAATAAAGCTCCTTTAAATCTTCAACCTCGGCCGTAGCCGTCTCAATGGCATCCAGCTCATCCATAAATGTTTTCATACTTGGAATTGCGGTTGTTTCCATGTCATTTAGGAAAATCCTTATATCAACATTTTCATTTTCAAAATATGAATTGTAAATATTTATTGCCGTATTTTTTTTGTCTTCAATTGCAGGTAATTCCTTATTAACAAAATTAAGAACATCCGATTTTACGTCAGATTTTTTTTCTTGTTCCTTTTTACCGCACCCTGCTGCAAGTAAAACAAGCATTATCATCATAAACAGTGCATATATTTTCTTCTTCATATGTTTTCTCCTCATAAACTTTTAATACCACATGATTATACATCAAAAAATTTACAAACACAAGCATTTAGTAAACATGCCATGTTAGTCTTTCCTTTTCTCCGACATATATTTTTCATACAAATCGGGTCTTCTTTCCTTCGTTCTTATAAGTGATTGCTCATGTCTCCACTTTTCTATATTTTTGTGATGTCCCGAAAGAAGAACGGGAGGAACCTTCATTCCCATAAATTCCTCCGGTCTTGTATACTGGGGATATTCTAAAAGTCCGTCATAAAAGGATTCATATACCGCACTCTCATCACTTCCCAAAACTCCCGGAACAAGTCTTGAAACGGCATCAACAATCACCATTGCGGGAAGTTCACCGCCTGTAAGCACAAAATCGCCTATGGACACGTTATCCGTAACAATAAGCTCAAGCACTCTCTCATCTATGCCCTCATAATGTCCGCAGAGAATTATTAAATCCTCTTCTTCAGAAAATTCCCTTGCCATATCCTGATTAAAAATCTTACCCTGCGGCGTCGTATAAATTACGCGGGGTCTGTCTCTCTTACAATATTTTTCAATAACGTGAATATAAGACTGGTAAACGGGTTCTGCCTGCATAAGCATTCCGGCTCCTCCGCCATAAGTATAATCGTCCACATGTCTTGATTTATTATTTGCAAAATCCCTTATGTTTATCACATTTGTATTTATTAAGCCTTTTTCAATAGCTCTTCCCGTAATACTTTCTCCAAGACACCCATTTATCATGTCCGGAAAAAGCGTCAGTATATGAAAATTCATTTTAATCAAGCATTCCTTTCATAAGCTTAACAATAACCTTCTTGTTTTCCGTATCAATTTCAATAACACAGTCGTTTATAACAGGCACAAGAAGCTCCTTACCATTTTCCATAGCTACTATAAATACATCGTTTGCGCCAGTCTGAAGTACGTCAGTAATCGTTCCCAAATGATTGTCATTATCCTCATACACATCAGAACCTATGACATCCGAAATATAATACTCTCCTTCCTCAAGAGGAACTGCATCCTCCCTCGAAACATATATATCGCAATTTCTGAATGCTTCGACCTCGTTTATATCATCATATCCCACAAATGATAAAATAACTAAATTTTTAAAAAATTTACAGGATTTTTTTTCTACCTCTATATCTCCTTTTTTTGTCCTTATAATACATTTTTTCAGCTTTTTAAATCGCTTTGCATCATCAGTGGTAGGAAAAACCTTTACCTCACCCTTTAAACCATGAGGTTTTGTTATAACTCCTATCCTAAAAAAATCTTCCATATTTTCTCCCGTTAAAATACTTAAGAGGTTGTCACACTAAGAATTTTTATACCATAATATAAGAAAACCGTTTGAATACGTCAGTACTTTGGTGACGTACTTTGGCACCTTAGTACTGCTACGTCTTTAATCGAGCGAAAGCGTGTTTTTGTTATTATGGTATAAATATTCTTAGTGTGACAACCCCTTACATCTTCTTATTTGATGTCTACAATTACCTTCTTGTCACCCTTTGACGCTGCTGCTTTCACAACAGTACGAATGGACTTGGCTATTCTTCCCTGTTTTCCAATAACCTTACCCATATCATCTGGTGCAACCTTAAGCTCAATTGTAATGGTATCTTCACTGATTGTCTCATTTACAACAACTTCCTCAGGGCAATCAACAAGAGATTTTGCTATAAATTCTACTAATTCCTTCAAAAAACGCACCTCCCTTGTATTACTTTTCGATACCTGCATGTTTTAAAAGCTTAGCAACCGTTTCTGTAGGCTGTGCGCCATTTGCAAGCCATTTCTTAGCTGCGTCCGCATCAATCTTTATAGCTGCAGGCTCCTGATTTGGGTCGTAAGTACCTATCTCATCGATAAATCTGCCGTCTCTAGGTGACCTAGAATCTGCTACGATTACTCTATAAAAAGGATGCTTCTTGTATCCCATTCTTCTAAGTCTGATTTTTACTGCCATGTTTTCACCTCCTTAAAATTATTATCTATAATAGTTAAATCTATTATCAAAATCCAAAGGGCAGTTTAAAACCGCCTTTCTTCTTTCCACCCATAAGACCTGACATCTGCTTCATCATCTTTCTTGACTGTTCAAGCTGCTTTATAAGCTTGTTTACCTCACTTATGGGAACACCTGCGCCATCGGCAATTCTTTTCTTCCTGCTTGGATTTATTATATCAGGATTGCTTCTCTCCTTCGGTGTCATGGAAAGAATTATCGCTCTCGGCATGCTCATGGCATTGTCGTCTATTTCAATGTTTTTAAGCTGCTTGTTTGAATTAAAGCCAGGGAGCATACTAAGAAGGCTGTTCATTCCACCCATTTTTTCCATCTGCTCCATATTGTCAAGAAGATCGTTAAAATCAAAGCTTGCCTTCTTGATTTTCTGCTCCATCTCTCTTGCCTTTTCCTCATCAATGGCATTTTGTGCTTTCTCTATAAGGCTTTCCACATCACCCATACCGAGAATACGGCTCGCCATACGCTCAGGATAAAACTGCTCCAAATCCTCAAGCTTCTCACCCATACCGGCAAATAAAATCGGCTTTCCCGTTACAGCCTTTATGGAAAGTGCAGCACCGCCTCTCGTATCGCCGTCAAGCTTTGTGAGAATAACACCATCTATGCCAATTTTATCATTAAATGAGGTTGCTACATTTACAGCATCCTGACCTGTCATGGCATCCACGGTAAGTATTGTGTATGTTACGGAAATGTTTTCCTTTATTTCTATAAGCTCATTCATCATGTCCTCATCGACATGAAGACGTCCTGCCGTATCTAAAAAAACGAGATTGAGATTGTTCTTCTCAGCATGCTCTATAGCTGCCTTTGCAATATTTACAGGCTTATGTCCATCTCCCATGGAAAATACCGGAACACCAACCTTTTCACCGTTTATTTCAAGCTGTTTAATAGCCGCAGGTCTGTAAACATCACATGCCACAAGAAGAGGTTTTTTTCCTTTTTTCACATACTGTCCCGCAAGCTTGGCAACTGTCGTCGTCTTACCTGCACCCTGAAGTCCACACATCATAATTATAGTCACTTCATTTGAAGGAAGAAGCTTAAGCTCCGTTGTTTCCGAACCCATAAGCTTATCCATTTCCTCTTTGACTATCTTTATAACCATCTGCCCCGGATTAAGTCCCTTAAGAACCTCCTCACCGACAGCTCTCTCACTCACCGAATTAATAAACTGCTTTACAACTTTAAAGTTTACGTCAGCCTCAAGGAGTGCCCTCTTTACCTCCTTCATGGCTTCCTTAACGTCAGCCTCAGTAAGCATACCTTTGCTTCTAAGCTTTTTAAACACGTTTTGCAGTTTGTCCGTCAGACTGTCAAAAGCCATGCAATACCTCCTGATAAATATTTTTTATATATTCTAAAATTCATCCAAAAGCTCATCAGTAAGCCTGCCAAGCTCGTCAAGTGTATCATTCAGTTCAGGGTTTGTGTTTTTTCCTTTAATGTCCATAACCCTGCATTTTATACTTTCTGCCTTTTCTCTTGCTTTTACAAACTTCTCCACAAGCTTAAGCTTAGTTTCGTAATCCTCAAGTATTTTGTCACAGCGCTTTATCATATCATAGACACCCTGTCTTGATATGCCGTTTAAGCCTGCTATCTCGGAATATGACAAATCGTTCATGGCAACATCTTCGTATATGCTCTTTTGATGCTCTGTCAAAAGCTCACCGTAAAAATCGTAGAGCAATGACTGTCTGACTATTTTTTCCATATCCCACACCACCTGTAAAGTTATTTTGCTTTACAAACCTTATGTATCATAAAACATGGATACTTACTTGTCAAGTGTTTTTTCTTGACAGATATCAGAAATTAATTGAATAAAATAACATTGCACATGTCATTTATCACACCACGATACATATAATATAACAACGTCATTTTAGGATTTTATTTATGGATTCAAATAACATCGACACTGGAAAATTAAGGATAAATGTCACAGGACCTGAGGGTATTGTTCCCATTAATGATGCAAGTATTCAAATTGCAAATACGGGAACTCCCAATACAGTTTTGGAAACTATTAATACAGATACAAATGGCAACACGGAAACCATAGACCTTGCTGCACCTCCCATAGAATACAGCATGGAGCCTACAGACAATCAGCCCTACTCTGAATACAACATAAGGATAAATGCTCCCGGCTATTCAGAACAATTAATAACGGGCGTTCAGATTTTTTCCACACAGATAGGCATACAGAATATAAGGCTTGTCCCAAATCCAAATGAACAGGACATATATGACCCTACCGTAATCGGAGGACACACTTTATGGGAATCTTACCCGCCAAAAATTGCAGAGGCGGAAATCAAGCCTTTAAACGAATCAGGTGAAATTGTTTTAAGACAGGTTGTTGTTCCTGAAACAATAGTCGTACATAACGGAACACCAAGCGATTCAACTGCAAAGGATTTTTATGTTCCATATTTGGATTATATAAAAAATGTAGCAAGCTGTGAGATATACTCAACATGGCCTGAAGCAACCATCCAGGCAAATGTTCTCGCCATAATGTCATTTACACTAAACAGGGTTTACACGGAGTGGTAACTTCGTATAATGTCATTCAGGGTTGCAGAAATCTCATCTTTAATAATCTGATTATCCATATTACAGAAAAAAACACATACTTCCTTGAATACAAATAATTTGGACAAGCTGTAATGTCTTTGTTTTTTAATATGCCTATCTTCGGAATTAGGCATCGTCATTTTTAACGAAATTTCAAGATTAAAAACCCCTTTTTTTGTTTTTTTAAGCCGATTAGGTGGTATTTTTTTGTGCAACTTGTCGATTTTGGCATAATTTGCCCCAAATTATCTCCGGATTATCCTTATTAAAGAAAATCGAAGAATCGTTATATAGAGTATGGCATACATCAAATGCCTAATCTGATGAAACGGAGGTGGAAATTTGAAAGCCCTGAACAAGACAAAGAATCCAATATTACCAGACGGACGTGGACCGCCCATACGGATAAATTTATAATCAGCAGACGCTTTTGTAGAACTTTTGAAAGGAGATAGCAAAATGAACCTAAAACGGTATACTACCCCTCATACGATTCAAAGTTGGTCGGAAATAGATTTCCGAAAAGCAGAGAAAAGTGTTAAAAAGCTGCAAAAACGGATTGCTGAGGCTTTCCGCAATGATGATTTTTGTAAGGTTAACTTGTTGC
Source organism: uncultured Bacteroides sp. (assembly GCA_964635615.1). Taxonomy (GTDB): domain Bacteria; phylum Bacillota; class Clostridia; order Lachnospirales; family Lachnospiraceae; genus Coprococcus_C. Next base: position 104,677 of record CAZWNL010000010.1, on the reverse strand, counting down.
AGCATAAGATGATACATTCGTTTTATGCAAAAGCCCTAGCGGTTAAAACTGTTACTTCTAATAGAGGTAAAGATACCCCAGGGGTTGACAATGTGATATGGGATAACCCGAAGGAAAAATATGATGCAATCTTTACGTTGACTCGAAGAGGATATAAGCCAATGCCATTAAAAAGGATATATATTCCGAAAGCTAATGGTAAGTGTCGTCCTTTGAGTATTCCAGTGATGAAAGATAGAGCTATGCAGACTTTGTATAAATTTGCATTAGAACCTATCGGTGAATTGACTGCTGATAGTTGTTCTTTTGCATTTCTGCCAAATCGCAGTGCAAAGGATGCTATTATCTGCATGAGAGATATATTATCAGATAATCCTGATTTTTTATGGGTGATGAAAGCTGACATAGAAGCCTGTTTTGATAATATAAGTCATGAATGGATTATGGAACATATACCAATGGATAAATCTATCCTCTGGAAATTTTTGAAATGTGGTTATAGAGATAATCAAATATATCATATGACAAAAAGAGGTGTTCCACAAGGAGGTTGTATATCATGTGTTATTTGTAATATGGTGCTTGATGGATTAGACGGATTGCTTCAAGAGCATTTCGGAAATTCAGTAAGTTTAATTAGATATGCAGATGACATTGTCATTGCTGGAGAAAGTCAAAAATTTTTGGTGCAAGCAGTTATGCCTGTTTTAGATGATTTTTTAATTGAGCGTGGTCTTACATTGTCAAAAGATAAGACAGACTGTTTTTCTGTCTATAACAAAATCAATTTTCTTGGATATGAGATATACAAAGATGGATATAACATCATTTGCAAACCACCAAGAAAGAAAATAGATACTCTTTTGAGCAAAGTATTCTATACATGGTATGAATATCATCAAAGTTCATGCAGGAAAATGTGCAAAAAACTAAGCCAACAGATTAGGGGGTGGTTAAACTATTATAATGGCATTGCACCACTACAATATCTTAATTGTATAGAATTCGAGATTGTTATGCTCTTGAACGATTTAACAGGCGATAACAGGCTTGCAGGTTTTGTTGAAAATATATTCTCCAAATGTTTAAAAGATATGTAAAAAGAATGATTATTATGGGCTTTATTTGAGTTTAGGAATTTTCTTCCATGTAGAGGAGTATTTATACAAGTACTCATAGTGATAGTCGGAAACTTTGCCGACTATCACTATTACATAATGGTTATCCCCCATTTCTATCAGAAATATAATATACAGATTTGAAATCTGTACATTACCAAGTAATTTTTGTTATATAAATATAAAAGGTTTTGATAGCAAAAAAATCATTATACTCAGAAGCCGTTTATCCGGCTGATACAGGATATTTTCTTTTTAGGTAACCCAAAATATGGGGAAGTCTTTATTTTCCTCCATAAACCTCCATACAATAAAGGCTACAAGGATTGTTTATTGCCTATTTATCTTCTAATCCCAAAAGAATATTGACAGCTTGCTGTAATTCAGGTTTAGAACGATATGCTTTTATAATATTTCTCTCCTGTTCAGTTATTTCATCAGCAGAGAGCTTTACGCCGAGTAACGAACTGGGTGACACATTAAGTGCAGTACATAATTTAGCAAGAATATCTGCATCAGGTCTGTTTATTCCCTGCTCCCAGTTTGAAATTCTGCTATTACTGACACCAATTTGCTCCGCAAGCTGTTTTTGGCTTATTCCAAGTTCTTCACGAAACTTACGAATACGGTTTCCAATCTCATATTTCATGTTATCACCACCTTCACCTATTTATTATACACAGAAACAAGAAAAAGACAATTATAAATCCAGTTATTCTTGATAAATGTATTGAAATTACAGTATTACTGTTATATAATGGACAAAAATCCCGAATTTCTGTAAAAGGAGTGAGTTTATGCATGTTTATGAGAAAGTACGAGCTTATATTGATGACAAAGGGTACAAACAAGTCACAATAGCACACAAAGCAGGCATACCCAAAACCACCTTTAACGCTATTATGAATGGCAAAAGGACTCTGTATGCTGATGATTTGCGTTCTATCTGCATTGCACTAAATGTCAGTCCTGAATTGTTTATTGACATTGAAAATCCTTGCAGAGTGACACAAGACAAAAATGGAAAGGGGATTTCAAATGATAAATGAGATTTCACAGAACAAAGCACAAATAGTTTACACTATAGAACAGCATTTGAGAAACAATATATTGCATAACGATACAAATAAGCTATGGGAAAACACCTACATCAAACATCAGATTGACAGACGGAAGGAAATTAGCTCATTTTCCATAAATGACCATATTCGTGCTATGGTCTATTCTATGTTAAGTTCAGGAGTTGTATGGAATAGAATTGCTGATAGTGCCGATATTACGACCGGACATATTAAGGCTGTTGATGAAATCTTCTGTGATTATGCTCCGGAACAGCTTTTCAAATACACACCTAAACAATTAAGAGATAATCTGAAAAAAATCCATTGTGCGAGCCAATATACATTTAAGCAAATGTCGGCATTGCTTGAGGTCAATATCCCAAAGCTGTTGGCAATCAAAAACGAGCATGGAACCATTGATACATATTATCGTAAATTCATAGAAATTGACAAAACACAATATACCCTTGTACTACTCCTATCCAATAAAGACAGCAGGGATAAACTATCACAAATGGATATTGCACTGGTATGTGAGTATTTAAGAAATGTCGGTTATGACATTCCAAAGCCCGACAGACACATACGCAGAATTTTAGGAAGTGATACGCTCGCATTTTCAAGTAATCCGACTGCAATGCCTCTTGAGGTTTTTGAAATCATTTCAAAGCTTGCAAATGCATTAAATAAATCAATTGCAGAAGTTGATTATATTCTTTGGACTTACTGTGCGAAAGGGTACGGAGAAATCTGTACAGTTAATAAGCCAAAGTGCGAAATATGCGAAGCTCAAAAATATTGTAAAAAGGAGAAACAAAATGGATAATACCAAAGTAGAAACATTGAAGAAAGTGTTGGATTTAGAAATTTATATCAAGAACGCACAAAGTAAACTCTCAAGATTGCAAAATACGAGTTTTGGTTCTGCTCCCCAACCGCCTGTATGTCAAAAAATACAAAAAAAATATCCCACTATCAAAGCTCAAGTTAAATTTAATTGGATTATTGCGTTAATTCCGCTTCTTTTAGGCTTGATTTTATTATCTTCATCCCCTATTTATTCTGCGCTTTTTATAATGTCATTACCAATATGGATTGTAGTTTATTATCTGGCTATATATAGAAAGCAGAAAGCAAACAACATCGAGCAAATTCGTAATTCCGTAGAATATAAAGCCCAATGTGCAGAAATAGACGCAGAATGTGGTAAACAACAAGCTATCGCAAATCAAAAGTATGAAGAAGAAAAAAGATTATACGAAACCGAAACACTGCCAAACTATCAAAAGAAATTAGACGTATGGACTACAAAACATGAGCAGGAAATCAAGCAAGCCGAACATGATTTAAGCAATGCACAACAGAATTTATCTTTAATTTATCAAGAAACAAAAATTGTACCATCACAGTACAGAACAATCGAGGCACTTGAATATATTTATGAACTGATTTCCACGTCTGATTATGATATAACTTATGCCATTGATAATTATGAGAAGCAGAAACAAAGAAAATTAGATGAAGCTCGACTAAGAGAGCAGCAATTAGCAAATCAGTTAGCAGATGAGCAGGCACAATTACTTTATGAACAAAATGCGATTGCAGAGAAAGCAAGGCTGGATGCAAATATTGCTTCAGTAGTTGGTACAATCCAACGACACAATACAAATAAAATATTAAATGATACATTCAAAAAGAAATAATAAAAACAAACATCTCTTTTCATTTATATTTTGAAACTATGAAAAACAGGTATCAATTTGTCTAATTATACCTGTTTTTCTTGTTGTGATATAAAAGAAACAGTTTACGACCTTTCGTTTATATCTTATAATATACGAACACATTAGAAAAGAGGTGTTTTCAATGATATATGGATATGCAAGATGTTCCACAAACGAGGAACACCAAGACATTAACCGACAAGTACGAGAACTGAAACAACATGGTGCAACCGATAATACCATTTACTTAGAATATGAAAGCGGCACAAAGGTCAACCGAGCAGAACTGCAAAAGCTATTAAATGTTGTACAATCCGGTGACACTATTTTTGCTACAGAAGTCAGCCGAATTACCCGAAGTACAAAACAGCTCTGTGAAATAATTGAGCTTGCAAAGGAGCGAAAAATCAAATTGATGTTGGGTAATTTCGTCGTTGACTGTACAAAAGAGCTTGACCCTATGACAGAGGGAATGTTAAAGATGATGGGCGTATTTAGTGAATTAGAAAGAAATATCACTAGCCAACGAGTAAAAAGCGGTATGCAGAACGCAAGAGCCAAAGGCAAAATAATAGGTAGACCACCTGTTACAGCTAATGATATTCCAAACATCTTCTATAAACATTATCCAAAATATAAGTCAGGTTCGCTAAATAAGAAAGAGTTATCTCGCCTTTGCTCTCTTTCCTACCCAACCATCTATAAATATATAAGAATTGTTGAGGAACAATGACTACTACTCTATCCTATTAATCATCATTATCATCATCGTCCTCATATCCACTACATTCATGCTTATGATCACAAAATTCACATATACAATCATCAGTGAAATTTCCTGTTTGCCAACATACTTCGCTTGGATCCATTTTTGATTTACCTCCTTATTATAATTGTTTCATTTGGATTATTTTCTTTTTATCATTCTTCTAATTGCTTTTCTAATTTGTTGATTTATATCCTTTAATATTGGAAGAATAAAAATTATCATAATTGGAATCATGATAACAGAAATCGCTTCAACAAAAATAGCATATATGTCAAACTTATTTAATTCAACCTCAGTTATATCATTAGAAGATAAAAATACTGCTACAGTCGTTAAAACAGTTAAAATTATTGATGGTGCTATATCCATAAAGTTTATTAATTTCTTTCTTTTTCTTACGTAATCACTTGTTGATAATGCTATTTCTGTATTTGGCGAGATGTTATCTTCCAAATTCAAATTATTAAAATTACTATTTTGTTTTAAATAATCATGTAATATATTTATATACTTAACTTTGTTATCATTAGATATGTATATATTACCAACTATATCGGTTATTAATTCTTCACAAAACTCTTTAATGCTTAGAAGGTCTTCAGGCTTAATATTATATTCACGAGCAGTTGATGATTTTACAGCATTTATTATTTCTTTTGGGGGAAGCCCATTATCAACAACGTATCCTCTCAAGCGATTAAGTATCATTATATTTGCATCTTTTATTTGTTTCTTATGTTTTCTTCTGTTTTGTAACATTATAATAGAATTAGTAATAAAAAATACCAATATACCACTTATAATACTTACTACCCATGCATTAGACAAAAACTCTTTCATTTTTTAATTATCCCCACAATTTAAAATTCGTAATTATATTTAACGTATCTACAGTTATTATTAAAATTTTATATTTCTTGAATATATCGCCTAATGGCAAAACATTCTATCAATACTCAAATAATGAGCGTCCGATTCTCTCTATGTGATTTCCAACAGTCATCTTTATGGCTTTCTTTTATATTTGAACGAATAATTTTAAAAGTTGAAAAGATGGTGCTTATGGCAAGAAACAACTTAGAACAGACACAGAAAGCCGTAAGTGCGTCCACAAAAAATAAATACAAAAAAGAACGTTTCTGTTGATATAACTTCACACAAAAAACTTATGCCCATGGAATCTGCTTATGCATAAGAAGTAACTGAGCACTGTTATCCCAAACATTATCAAGGGAACGTGTTGCTACATGATATGTTCTTGGCAAATATGAATTATCTTTCGATACCCTTACAACATGTCCTCCTACGGAATATAACTCCATATACCCCAGTGAATTTTGGTTTATATCATAGGTTACAACCTTGATATAATTTCTATAACCATCTTCCCTCACACCTGAGGTAGCTCCTTCCCCATAAGTATTTTCACACCGTATATAGCACGTTAATTTAAACATATCATATGTATCTGTTGTTGTATTACTGTTTGCATGAGACATAGGTGAAAGCACCGAAACAAAAAAGAATATTAAAAAAACTCCCCAAAAAACATTTTTCTTCATAATAAAGAATGCCCCCAAGATTTTTCTTGATTTATTTTATCAATAATGTAAAAAAATGTCAATAAAGAAAAAAGGAAGCTAGAATTACCTGCCAACATCAAATTTTTTATATTTGTAAAACTTAATAATTTCAGAAGCGTTTTAACACTTTCCTGTTTTCATGGATGTGTGCACGGAATTGGAATCGCAACAGACTATAAATCTATAGACTTGGTATTCCTTCTTCAGATTCGGAGACATCCACTATATAAAATCAAAAACACAAAAAGAATGTTTGTGAACTATGAGAAAGATATTAGTTATTATAGATAGACAATTAGCATTAAGTCAAACAAAAATAATCAATCATGGCGGAGGAAGAATTATTAATTATGTAAAATTACTCCTCTATTCCTACGACAAAAGTTCAATTTGCACCCTCTGGCGATAAAAACGTCACTTCACAAGTTGAAAATTGTTATATAAACAGTCTATTTTTTCTAAAAAAATTGTATGAACAAAATATGGATTACAGTATTTCTTTATTGAATTTGTGTATTTGAAATCATCTGTTTGTTTAATATGTACAATTGATTCTATTTTTTCAAACAATATCTCATTAAATATAAGTAAAATCATGTTATAATTTGTTAAAATATAACAAAATAATTTTTTTTTTGCAAAAAACAGGTTAAAAACGACTGTATTACAGAGATACTGTAATCTTTCAGACCTTATATATAGGTATCCCAATTTGAAGGAGGTACCTGCAATATGAATAATAGCAGTTAATGTCCCAAAACGAAAAATTATTTTATAAGGAACATTTCAGACTGTCTTTCTCCTTGCTATTTCTAAGCAAAATCTAAAGGCATCAAATTTTCATACTAAAACAGTTTTAAGAAAGGACGATGTCTTATGAAAATAAACAATCAAAAAAAACAGTTTATTTTTCCCTATATCAGTACTTATAATTACAACAATCTCTCTATTGATAATATTTGCGAATGTGACAAGCCTTCAAAAAATAATAATGTTATAAATAATATTTCTGAGGCAGTTTCTATGAAAGAGGACATTGGCAAACAATTTGAGATAGAGAAAAAAGGAATGCAGGTTATACTGGAGTTTCCGGTTAAGCAGATGAACAAAGAATGTGTCATGCATGAGGTGCAACCAATCCTTGCAAAGATTTTGCAGGAGCATCTAAAACAAATCTCATAAGACAGGCGGTACATATCTTCTACTGCCCATCGCCACAATTAAATATAAGGAGGATAAAGATGACAACAAACAGAAATTTAACTCTATGTACAAATGCAGAAAAGAAACGTGTACGAATTTTATTACGAGTAAGCTCCGACCAACAGTTAGAGGCTGATGGGGATTTAGGTATTCAAAGGCAACTTAATATCGAATATATCAATACTCATGCCGATTGGATACTGGATGACAAAGAATATTTTGAGGGAAGTAACAGCGGATATAAAAACTCTGTTGCTGACAGAGACATTTTACAGGAAATTTATCAAGATGTCCAAAACCACGAATTTGATATATTGGTTGTTTACAAGGATGACCGTTTAGGACGTAGAATGTGGGAAATTGGTGGATATATCATGGCTCTAAAAGGTTTGGGTGTAGATGTCTATTCCGTAAAGGACGGACTTATCTCTCCCGAGACAACTGACATTATGGGGCAGATGATGTTAAGTATGCGGTATGCCATGGCTCAGAAAAGCAGTGCAGATACCGGTATGAGGGTAAAAGACACCGCAAAAAAACTGGTAACACAAGGTAAATTTATGGGTGGTAACGCTCCTTATGGTTATGTGTTAGAATTTTCGGGTGAGTTAAGCAAGCATGGACGAGCATTAAAACATTTGGTAATACAGCCTGAACAGGCTGAGGTCGTAAAATATATTTATAACCTTTCTCTCCATCTTGAATATGGTTCAGCCAAAATAGCCCGTACATTAAATCAGGATGACAGATATAAGAACACAGCTCCAAATGATGTATGGAAAAGCGGAACGATTACAAGCATCCTCACTAATCCTATCTATGCAGGCTACACAGCCTATAACCGCCGAGAACGTTTAAACGGCAGGTATCGTAGTTTAGACAGTAACGAATGGATAATAGCTCAAGAGCAAAACTCCAATATTGTAATTATTGATGAAGATACTTGGACAAAAGTACAAGAAAAACGAACAAAACGAGGTGATAAATACATGAAATCACTTGTTAATCAAGACGTAACAGTAATTAAACGAAATGATGGCATGCTATCGTTGGTAGATGTACTGCATTGTGGTTACTGCGGCTGTAAAATGGTAAATGGCAGCAAATATAATTATTGGACGATTAAAGCTACTGGTGAACGTCGAACAAGCAAAATTGCCATATACAAATGCCAGACTGCATGGCAGGGAGTTCCACATGCTAAAGCCAAGCAATTCAGAGCAGATTTAATAGAACCGATTGTTTATGAGGCTTTGGCAGAATATATCAGCAAGTTACAGGAAAATGAAAATATCTTTACCCAGATTACTAATAATAACAATAAGGAAAAGCAGCAAAAGGAAATGGACTTGGAAATGGAACAAAAGAGGCTGGATAAAATCAGACACAATATAAACATAATGGAGGATAAGATACCCGAAGCCATGACTGGGGAATATACTCTTTCCTTAGAGGATTTGGTTCGTAATATAAACAAACAAAAGGCAAAAGAACAGGAACAACTGATAATAGTACAACAAAAAGAATTGGATTTGCAAAACACTTCCATTACAACGAAAGATTGGGAAGATATAAAGAACAAAATACCAACATGGCATAATCTTCTTCTAAATGCTGATACTCCTACCAAACGAGTACTAATAAATAAACTGATTGAACGTATTGAAATAACCAAAGAAAGGATAGTTGTCCGTTTTAAAGTCAGCCTTGATAATTTTTTGCCCGAGTCCCGAATGAGCAATAACGGAGTGGTACAGAAACAAGGGTTATAATTTTACAATAACCTCATCAACAGCCTATGACCACAAATGGATGGAAGGAAAAACAATATACGAAAGCATTGAACGTGTTGTTGACAGCCTATACAACAATTTTCTTTCACGCCCAAATATTAAACAGCCTATTCTCACCCAATACTGTGACGGCAAACGGGTATCCTGTCCAAACTGGATGACACAGTGGGGTTCAAAGGCACTTGGAGATGACGGATATACGGCAATAGACATTTTAAGATATTATTATGGCAGCGACATGTATATAAACTCTGCAGAAATCATATCAGGCATACCTGCATCCTATCCGGGATATAACCTTACAAACGGTTCCTCCGGTGAAGCGGTCATCCAAATTCAGGAGCAGCTAAACCGTATCGCACAGGTTTACAGTGCAATTCCTACCATAACTGTAGACGGAATATACGGACCTGCCACTGCAAATGCAGTAAAAGCGTTCCAAAAAGTATTTAACCTCCCACAGACAGGAGTAGTTGATTATTCTACATGGTATAAAATATCACAGATATACGTTGGCGTGACAAAGATCGGAAGCTAAGCGACATAAATAATAATAAAAGATAACATTAATGGGGCTGCCGCACTAAGGATTTACCCGTATACGGCATGCCCCACTCTTGTATAAATTATATGGGGTATCTATTTTGTAAGGTCAGTATTTCTTACCTGATTTCTCACCTTAAGCACAAAACCCGGTGATACGGAAAGCTCATCAATTCCCATTCTTAAGAACCTCTCCGTCAGCGTTGTATCCGCTGCAAGCTCTCCGCAAATTCCTATCCATGCACCATTTTTATGGGCATTATCTGCTGCCATCTGGATCAATCTAAGTATCGCCTCGTGGTGCGTATCACAGAAGCTTTCAATATTCGGATTTTGCCTGTCACATGCAAGTGTATACTGTGTCAGGTCATTTGTTCCCACGCTGAAGAAATCAACCATAGGCGCAAGCAAATCACTTATAACTGCTGCGGCAGGTGTCTCTATCATAATGCCAATCTCAACATTTTCCGAATACTCAAGGCCTTCCTCCTTAAGCTCCTTCTTTACCTCGTCACATACAGCCTTTATTTTTTCAACCTCTGAAACGCTGGTAATCATAGGAAACATGATACCAAGATTGCCATAAACAGAGGCACGGTAAAGCGCCCTTAGCTGCGTTTTAAATATATCGGGTCTTGTGAGACATATTCTTATTGCCCGATAACCAAGTGCAGGGTTTTCCTCCTTGTCAAGGTTGAAATAATCAACCTGCTTATCTGCACCTATATCAAGTGTTCTTATAATAACCTTCTTGCCGGCCATGCTCTCAAGAACCTTTCTGTATGCAGCAAGCTGCTGCTCCTCCGTAGGATAATCACTGTTTTCAAGATAAAGAAACTCACTTCGGAAAAGCCCTATACCGCCTGCATCATTTAAAAGCACAGCCCCGATGTTGTCTACACCACCTATATTAGCATATATTTTTATTTTCGTTCCGTCTATGGTAACATTTTCCTTACCCTTAAGCTCAAGGAGAAGCTTTTTCTTCTCATTATCCTCAGCCTGCTTTCTCTCCATTGCATTAAGCGTTTCATCATCAGGATTAACATATATTTCTCCCGTAAATCCATCGACTATGGCAAGCTCTCCATCCTTTATTTCATTAAGAAAATCCTCACCCACCCCAATAATTGCAGGAATGTTCATATTTCTTGCAAGTATTGCCGTGTGGGAATTTGAAGAACCATAAGCAGTTACAAACGCAAGCACATTATCCTTGTCAAGTGCTACAGTTTCACTAGGTGCAAGGTCATCGGCACACACAATCATTTTACCGGTGACGTCGTCCATGCTCGTGCTGTCAGAAGACAAATTCTTAATTATCCTGTTTGATATATCCTTCACGTCCGCAGCTCTTGCCTGCATATAAGCATCATCCATGGCAGCAAACATCTGGGCAAAATTATCCGAGGTTAGTGCCACGGCATATTCTGCATTTACAAGCTGTGTTTCAATTATGCTTGAAATGGATTCGTTGTAATCCTCATCCTCAAGCATCATCATGTGGATTTCAAATATCTGAGCATTTGTCTCTCCAACCTCTCTGAGCGCTTTCTCATATATATCCGAAAGCTCCTGATTGGAAATCTCCTTTGCCCTTTCCACTCTCTTTTTTTCCGCCTCCACATCCTCTATACGGGTACGTTTTACCGAAAGCTCCTGCCTCTTATATACCGATATTTTTCCTATGGCAACTGCGCCGTATACTCCTTTACCTTTATATTTGTTCATAAGCAAAACCCCTTTTCACTTTACGGTTATTCCCCGAAACCTGTCTCAAAAAGCTCTACCGCCTTATCCAGGGCAGCCTGCTCATTCTCACCCTCCGCCGTTATTTCCACTTTTGAGCCGCATTTTATGCCCGAAGCCATAATCTGCATAACAGCCGTAGCCTTTGCCGTCTTTTCACCGCATTTTAAAGTTACGTTACAATTGGGAAATTTCTTCATTTCCGCTACAAGCATTCCTGCCGGTCTCATGTGAATACCCTGTGCATTTACAACCTCAATCGTTTTTGTTACCATAATTTTATCTCCTTTCTTTGAACATCAGCCCATTCCAAATTTGCTTTCAGCAAATGGGCTGACGCTGCATGTCAAGTTTTCATAGAAAACTTGACACAACTCAATTAATTATTTTCCTACAGTTTTTATGTTCAAAACTGATTTATTCCGATACTTTCTTTTTAAGAAGTGCAAGCAGCAGCATTCCAACAAGTGAGCCTATTACAAGTGATAATATATACATAGGCCAGTTACTTACTACCGCAAACACAAACACACCGCCGTGAGGAGCCATAAGAGTGCAGTCAAATGCCATTGAAAGACCACCTGCCGTAGCTGCACCCACAAGACATGAAGGGATAACCCTGAGAGGGTCTGCCGCCGCATAAGGAATTGCTCCTTCTGTAATGAAGCTTAAGCCCATAACATAATTTACAGGTCCGTTCTTTCTCTCCTCATCCGTCCATCTGTTCTTAAAAAACGTTGTTGAAAGAGCAATCGCTATAGGAGGCACCATACCGCCTATCATAACTGCCGCCATAATATCATAACTTCCTGCCGCTATTGCCGTTATGCCAAATGTATATGCCGCTTTATTGAATGGTCCGCCCATGTCTATTGACATCATTCCGCCAAGTATACAGCCAAGAACAATCTTACTGCTGTCACCCATATTATTCAGGAAGTTTGAAAGTCCTGTATTTATCATTCCCATAAAAGGATTAACTGCACACATAATTACCGCTATAAGACCAAGCCCCACAAGGGGATAAATAAGCACTGGCTTAATACCGTTAAGTGCCTTAGGCATGTGATCACACAACTTTTCAATTCCAAGCATAAGATAACCGCCTACAAAGCCTGCTAAAAGTGCTCCCAAAAATCCCGAAGGAATGTCACCACCCACGCTTGCAAAGGTTGAGCCTGTAGTAGCAAGATAGCCACCTACAAGACCTACAAGAAATCCCGGTCTGTCAGCTATACTCATACCTATATACGCCGCAAGTATAGGAACCATAAAGTTAAATGCATATCCTCCGATGGTCTTTAAAAATTCTGCCGCCGCCGTATGTGTTCCAAAGTTTGCATCCTGTGGTGCCCCTGCTATGGTATCAATGAGAAATGCAAGAGCTATAAATATACCGCCCGCTACTACAAAAGGTAACATATTTGATACACCATTCATAAGCTGCTTGTATATTTTTCTTCCAAATGTTTCGTTGTCACCATCACTGCCCGATGCAACTTCTCCGCTGTGATGATAAACTGGTGCGTCTCCTGCCTCAATTTTATTTATAAGCTCCTCAGGTATTTTTATTCCGTCGGAAACCTTTGTCTTATAAACCTTTTTGCCGTCAAAACGTGACATTTCCACAGCCTTATCAGCAGCAACTATTATTCCGTCACACGCTGCAATTTCCTCCTTGGTAAGGACATTTTTAGCTCCACCGGAACCATTTGTCTCTACCTTAATTGAGATACCCATTTTCTTGCCTGCTTTTTCGAGAGCCTCAGCCGCCATGTAGGTATGAGCTATACCTGTAGGGCAAGCCGTAACTGCAAGTACCCTGTAAGCACTATCCGACGCATTTTTCTCCTCACTTACCACATTCTTTGGCTCGTCAGGATACTTTTCCTTTTCCATATCGTCAATAATTTTAATAAATTCGTCCTTATCCTTTGCGCCGAGCAGCTTTGCCCTGAAATCCTCATCCATAAGTATTGTCATAAGCCTTGACAGTACCTCCAAATGAACGTCACCGTCGTTAGGTGCGGCAATCATAAATAAAAGATTTGAAGGCTCATCATCTAAGGCTTCATAGTCAACACCCTCCGGCACTGTCATTGCTGCAAGTGAAGGTCCCTTTACCGCCTCACTTTTTGCGTGTGGAATAGCAATACCTTCTCCAACAGCAGTGGAGCCCTGCTCCTCCCTTGCAAGAATACCTTTTCTGTAGGCTTCTTTATCAGCTATTTTTCCGCCCTTGACCTGAAGCTCCACAAGGGTATCAATGGCTTCCGCCTTGTTTTTTGGCGTCCCGCCAAGAAGAATACTGTCCTTACTAAGTAAGTCTACAATTCTCATAAAAAACTCCTCCTTACTTTATAATTGTTTAAGCAGCTCATACACAAGCTCCTTGTTTGCAAGTCCATCCGAAAATGCCGTTGCTCCTCCCGCAGCAGTTCCAAGCTTAAGAGCATATTCATAATCGCCCATTTCACATCCCGCCAAAAATCCTGCCACCATGGAATCTCCTGCGCCAACGGAATTTTTTACAGTGCCCTTGCATACCCCGCACTTATGAACTTTTCCGTTTTCGTCAAGAAGTATGGCTCCCTCTCCTGCCATGGAAACAAGCACGTTCACAGCTCCCATATCCTTAAGCTTTCCCGCATAAGCAGCTATTTCATCATCCGTTTTAAGCTCTGTTCCAAACATTTCCCCAAGTTCAAAATTATTAGGCTTAATAAGAAACGGCTTATATTTAAGAACATTCATAAGCAATTCCTTTGTTGCATCCACAACCGCCCTTACTTTTTTTGTCTCAAGTCTTTTCAAAATCCTCTCATATATATCAGAGGGAAGTGTCCCCGGAATGCTTCCCGCAAGAACAATTGTATCTCCGTCACTTATCTCATCAAGCTTTTCAAAAAGCTTATCAATGTCCTTCTGCAAAATGTCAGGTCCCTGACCGTTAAGCTCCGTTTCATCTTTCGCTTTAATTTTAACGTTAATTCGAGAAAATCCTTTGTCAAGCTTTACAAAGTCTGAACAAACCCCTTTATCGGTTATTCCCTTTTCAATGGCATCCCCCGTAAAGCCTGCTACAAAGCCAAGAGCCTTGGATTTAATACCAAGTTCTCCGAGAACCATTGATACGTTAATTCCCTTGCCTCCAAAGTAAATCTCCTCTTTCCTTGAACGGTTGACGGAGCCTACCATCAGTTCATCAGAATGAACGACATAATCAACTGCCGGATTAAATGTTACTGTATAAATCATATCTTCATCACCTCCTTTGAACAACGCTAACATTGGTTGCTTCGTTGTACTTTTTATCAGCTTCCTTATCCGTTATAATTTCCGCATCCCTAATGTCTGCAAATGTTACGGAATACTTTTGGGAAAATTTTGAATGGTCAGCCAAAATGTAGCTCTTAACACTATTTTCTATAACGGTACGTTTTACTATAGCTTCACTCTCATCAGGCGTGGAATAACCACCCGATATTGATATTCCATTTACACCCATAAAAGCCTTTGTAAAATTATATTTCTTTAAATCAAGTACACATTTAGCTCCTACAATTGCCTCTGTAGATATTTTAATCTCTCCGCCCGGAATATATACCTTATATCCTTTAGCTGCCAGTTTTTTTGCATTTATAAATGCATTTGTGACAAAAACCACATCCTTTGCAGTAATGTAGTCCGCAAGCTTCTCCGTGGTGGTTCCTGCATCAACAAATACAAAGTCACCATCATTTATAAGAGATGCGGCATATTTTGATATGTCATTTTTTTCCTCCGTATATAATACCTGCTTCTCCTCTACATTATGTTCAATAAATGAAAAATTATCATTATTTGCAACAGCTCCACCATGAACCTTGACTAATTTCCCCATATGATGGAGCGAGTTAAGATCACGCCTTATAGTGGAAACAGAGGCATCAAGTATACTGCAAAGTTCAGTAAGCTTTACGCTTTTTTTATCATTAACAGTCTCTAATATCTTTGAATATCTCTCTTCAGTAAGCATATATTTACTCCTTCAAATACATTTTTGACGTTTTTTGAGCGTTTTTTAATTTTATAAAAAAATTTTACCATATTATTCCATTTTATGCAATAGTTTTGCGCAAAAATAATTCATAATATTTCAAAATAGTTCATTTTCGTTCAACAGATTTTTTGGCTTTTAAACCACAAAAAAACAGGCTACCATAATAGATAGCCTGTCATTATTTTTTTATATATATTACCTGTAATTAAAATCAGGATTATCATATGTATCCATGTGAATAAAGTAATATTCACCTATTCCCTTTTTAAGCTTTACAAGCTGTATATCAAACTCAGTATTAACAGTTACGTCGATTCCGCCTCTGTTCGCTGTTCCAGACATTTTGACGGTAATAAGTGTTGCACCCTTTATGTTAGCAGTTCTACCGGTCTGATATTTTATGGAATCCTGAAGTTCCTCCATCTCCTGTTGCGAAAACTCTACCGTTCTGACAATCTCACAGGTATTTACATGAGCACCCTTCATATTATCAATAAGCTTTTGTGCCTCTGCCTGCTCATCTAAGTATGACGGCATAATGCTTGCCATCTTATCAACATCGCCATCATTTACAGCCTCAACATAAATATCCATAAGCGTATCAGGAGTATCAGCACCCCTTCTCTGTTTCAGATACCCTGAAATAATCACAAACGCAAAAATACATATTGCTATAATGACTATAGCTCTCGCAATAAATTTTTTTTGTTTTTGTTTCAGCCTCTTCTCCTTGTATGCTGCATCATCATCTATTACATTTTGTGCATATGTAAGAGGAATGGAACCTCCCCCAAGTTCATCCTCAACCTCAACATCCTCGTCCTCAGCCCGAAGCAAATCCGTAAGTCCGGAACCGGTGCTTACAGTCATTCCCATTGGATTAGATGCCTTTTTCTTCTGAGGCTCCTGCGGTTTTAAAGCAAATCCCCCTGTACTTCCCACAACGGTAGCACCACAATCAGGACAAATAAGCTCCTTATCATCAACCTGTGCCCCACACACATGACATGTTTTCATAAGCTAAATTCCCTCCCACTTATTATAATTCATCAACACCATCATCGTCAGAATCATCGTTCATAATGAATTCTTTACTTGTTACCTTCTTACGTGAACGCTCCTCCTCCACATAAGAGGAAATAAGCTCCTTTACTTCACTTGGCTTTTTTATATTATGGATTTTAAATACACCCATGGTTTTATCTGAAGAATGACATGTAATTGTTCCAAGTCCAAACATACGCTGCCACAACTTACGTTCCAATGAGACATCCATAATACGGTACAGCCTGACCTCATTTTCAGTCAGATTAAAAAATCCCGTCTCAATAAAAATCCTGTCCTCCGATAAACCATATTTGGTAAAGGTCCAAGGAAGCCCGAAAATAATCCTTTTTCTGTCCTTCCACACTACATCTACCATATTTCCCTCCAAAACTTCTCCTTAGCAGTATTTATGCATTGAATACACACATAGAACAACTATATTATACAATATTGCATATTGTATTTCAACAAAAAAATACCATTTTTAGTGTTTTTTTCGATAGCATAACACAAAATATAGTGTTTAATCCACATATTATAATTCTCCCCGCAATAAATATAATACTTTTTTAAAAAAAGTCTTGCATTTATTATAAACCTTTGTTATACTTACAAAGGTTTGAAAATGGTCTGTTGGTCAAGCGGCTAAGACGTCGCCCTCTCACGGCGAAAACAGGGGTTCGATTCCCCTACAGACTGCTAATATATAAAACATTATAATTTACGGAAGTCTGCAAGCCTTAAGTCAAGGTATTGCGGATTTTTTATTTTAAACGTATTATGTTACAGACATTTACTTTTTAAATTCTATTATATCATTCGGGGTACATTCTAAAATATCACACAATGTCTCTATCGTGGCAGTAGATATATTTTTTTCATGTTTTAGATTATATATTGTTTTAGATTGGATATTATGCTTTTTGATAAGGGCATATGTTGTTATGCCTTTTTGTTCCATTGTATTCCAAAGTGGAGCATAGGAAACCATATATACACCGCCTTTCCTTATATTTAAGTTACCTACATAAAAGCGGTTTGACTATACCGATTATTTTCGGTATAATAAAAATGTCTATGTATATATTTAAAATATTTAGCATAATATTATTCTTTTACAAAAGGAGGTTTACTATACGATGAGGATAAATACTTATATATATTTTTTTATAATATTAATTAGATTTACAACAGCAATACTAATAATGGGGATTACAGCAGGACTTATTTATTTTACATTCAAAGCAGTAAAAAAGCACATCCAATACAGGAATGAAGAGTTTCAGTTAAAAAAGGACATACTTATGGAATTAAAAAATAATAAATGAGAAAATACAGTATATTAATACACTGTCTCCACAAACTCATTTACATATTTTGTGCAGTCTGTCTCATCGGGCTTAATTTTAATAAGGATGTACCTTTCTGTATGTCCCTTTATATATTGTACTCCATTTTCCAAAACACATTCTTCCACAAGAAGAAGCTGCCTTGTCCCCTTAAATAAAGCTTCATATTCTTCCTTCTGCTTCTTTGTAAGCGCAAGAAGAATATTGCTCCTTCGCTCCTTTTCCTCATCACTCACCTGATTTGGCATTGAATCCGCAACAGTCCCTATTCTTCTTGAATATTTAAAGACATGCATCTCGTATAATTTAAGCTCATATAAATTTTTTACCGTAATATCAAATTCTTCCTCCGTCTCACCTGGAAAGCCCACTATAACATCCGTTGTAATCGCAGGATTATCGTAATATTTTCTTATAAGCTCGCATTTTTCTTTATACTCCTCAATTGTATATTTCCTGTTCATGCGCCGTAAGGTATCATTGCATGCGCTTTGCAGAGACAAGTGAAAATGAGGACATATCTTATTCTCCTTACTTATAATACTCAGGAACTCCTCAGTAATAACCCGGGGTTCTAAGGAGCCCATTCTTATCCGCTCTATGCCCTCCACACCACTTACTGCCAAAAGTAAATCAAGAAGTCCTTTTCCGCAGTCGTCATAGGAAGAAAGATTAATTCCTGTCAAAACTACCTCCTTTATACCGGACGCTGCAAGCCTTTTTATTTCCTCAACTACCTCCTCAAGGTTTCTGCTTCTTATACGTCCTCTTGTATACGGAATAATACAATAGGAGCAGAAATTATTACACCCATCCTGAACCTTCACATAAGCCCTTGTATGCTCATTTGGCTTAACAAGTGTCATTGATTCATATTCACAGGTTTTATTTATATCTATGAAATTATCTGAAACCTTATGCTCACTTATATATTCATCAATAATCCTTACTATGTCTTTTTTTCTGTTATTGCCTACAACGATGTCTATAAGCGCATCATTAACAAGGCTGTCTTTGGCAGCCTGAACATAGCAGCCTGCCGCAACTATAACTGCATCCTTGTTTTTTTTCTTTGCCCTATGTATCATTTGCCTGGATTTTCTATCAGCAATATTTGTCACGGAGCAGGTGTTTATAATACACACATCAGCAGGCTCCGAGAAAGGCACAATAACAGCGCCTTCCGATGCAAGCATATCAGCCATGCTGTCTGATTCATACTGATTAACTTTACAGCCCAATGTATAAATTGATACTTTTATGTTATTAATATTTACAAACATTTTACTAAAAAACTCCCATATGATTATTGACTTTTATATTCTTAGCTTATATTATAGTAACATACATATTTAATTAATGTAAACAAGGAGGTTATCTACAATGATAGCAGTTCATGTATCGCTTAATTCTATTGAAAAGGTTAAAAGCTTTGTAAACGATATCAGCACATTCAATGCTGAGTTTGACTTAGTTTCAGGAAGATATGTTATAGATGCAAAGTCTATCATGGGCATTTTCAGCTTGGATATATCAAAGCCAATCGAGCTTAACATTCACACGGAAGAAAATGACGAGGATATAATGGCAGCAATCAAACCATATCTTGCAGAGTAAAAGCTTAATAATGGGCTGCCGCAGTTAAAATTTTTCATAAACTGCGGCAGCCCGTTTTTTTAATTTAAATTATACAATGTATTGTATCATTCCCGGTCCTAAGCCTTCTGTAGGTCTTGCAACAAAGCCATGCTTTATGTAAAACGGCTCCCGTCCCTTTGCACACATAAGACAGAGCATCATCTCACTCCCACCCTCACACAGGGATTTTACATATGCAATAAGTCTTTCAATAATAAGGGAACCAATCCCCTTTCCCTGAGCCTCAGGAATAACTATAAGGTCCTGTACATAGGATATAACCGCTCCGTCCCCCACTATTCTTCCCATACCCAAAATGTTTCCGTTTTCATCCACTGCCTTGACACTAAAAAGACAGTTCGAAAGAGCAAGCCGTGCCTGCCTGTCAGTAAGATGCTTCCAGTTAACCTTATCCCTTAAATAAAAATACTCCTCCACACTGATGTCATTTTCAACTAACTCTATCATCAAAAAACTCCAATCCGCTAAAATCTTACGGGAAGCCCTCTATCTGCCAAATATGCTTTTAAATCCATTATTTCAAGCTCCTTGTAGTGAAATAATGATGCGGCAAGAGCAGCGTCTGCCTTTCCCTCTGTAAGTGCCTCATAAAAATGCTCCTTTGTGCCTGCTCCCCCTGAAGCTATAACCGGCACAGAAACATTTTCTGATATAGTTCTTGTAAGCTCTATATCATATCCGGTCTTTGTGCCGTCACAGTCCATACTCGTAAGCAGTATTTCACCTGCCCCAAGCCGATCAGCCTTAACAGCCCATTCTATGGCATCAATCCCCGTATCCACACGCCCTCCATGCTTATATATATTCCAGCCCGTGCCATCCTCGCGTCGTCTCGCATCTATGGCAACGACAACGCACTGACTTCCAAATTTGTCGGCGGCATCACTTATCAGTGTGGGATTATCTATGGCAGCTGAATTAACCGAAATCTTGTCGGCACCCTCTCTGAGTATCGCCCTGAAATCCTCCACAGTCCTGATTCCTCCTCCCACCGTAAATGGAATAAAGACCGTCTCAGCAACCCTTCTTACCATATCAACAACTATATTTCTTGCATCGGAGGATGCCGTTATATCCAAAAAAACAAGCTCGTCTGCACCCGCCTTATCATATGCAGCTCCAACGCTTACCGGATCACCCGCATCCTTAAGATTAACAAAATTTATACCCTTAACAACCCTTCCGTTTTTTACATCAAGACATGGTATAATTCTTTTTGTATGCATGTATTAATCTCCTCAAATCCAAAAAAATGGAAAAATTACAATATATCTGTTACAAGTTCAAAAAATTTTTTAAAATGGATAGTCCAACCTCACCGCTTTTTTCCGGATGAAACTGGCATGCAAAAATATTTTCTTTTTCAACTGATGCATGTATTTCCACGGCATAATTTGTTCTTGCGGCAACCTCAGAAGCCTTTTTCGCCTTCAGGTAATATGAATGGACAAAATATACATAGGGATTATCTGGAAGTCCCTTAAAAAGTCTTGCTCCCTCGGTTATATCAAGGCAGTTCCAGCCAATCTGCGGAACCTTAAGTCCCCTGTCCGGTATCCTGAGTATTTCTCCGTCCAATATTCCAAGCCCCGAAACACCACTGCTTTCCTCGCTGCTTTTATATAAAAGCTGAAGTCCAAGGCATATTCCCAAAAAAGGCTTTCCCGAGTCACACACGTCATAAATAACATTTACAAGTCCATAGCTATTGAGTTTATTCATGGCGTCTCCAAAGCTTCCCACGCCGGGAAGTATGACCTTATCACTGCCTAATATAACATCCCTGTCTCTTGTAACTACCGCATCATCTCCCAAAAAGCCAACTGCCTTTTCCACGCTTTTTATATTGCCGGCATCATAATCTATAATAGCTATCATATTTTTCTCCATTCAATTGCAGTTTGATTATTCAATAAATATACCGGAGGAAATTTCCATAAGCCTTGTTGAGTATTCCTGTCCCTTCAAGGCAATAATGCCGTACGCTTCCTCCTCTGAAATACCATATGTATCCCAAAGCGCCGTTACAATTTTAGCCTTACAGCCGTCTAGATCCCCAGCGATTCCAAGCTCTACTGCTTCAGCATAGTGAACATCATGCTTCTCTAAGCCCCTAAGTAACGCATCAAGTGCCTTGTCAGGACGGTTAAGCGATAAATTATTTTCATATGATTCGTACAATCTCTCAACATACATAACAGTATATATCCTGTCTTTAAGCACCTGGTCCTCTTCCTTTACGTCAACTCCCGATACCTCATCATATGCCAGTCTGTACCTCTGCCTATCAAAATAATCAGTAGCCTTCTTTATAACCTGAGAATAGTTAAATTTATTTGTGCCAATCACAACCAAAGCACCAAGCGCAATAAAAATAGCAAAAACTATAACAACGGCAGGAGTCGAAAGCTTCTTTTCATCCTTTTCCGCTTCAAGCTCCGCATTTAACTCAGCAAGCCTCTCCTTCTTCTTTTTTTCCTTTTCATTTTTCTTGTCCTGACTCTGTTTTTTCTTTAATGCCTTTTTCTCGTTGCTCTTAGCTTTCTTCTCAGCCTTAATAACCTCTTTTTCAGATTTCTTTTCTTCTTTTTCTGCCTTTTTTGCCTGAAGACGACGTTCCTCCTCCTCGTCATCCTCGTCAGGCTCTCCGAATAAAATCACGGAAAGAGATTTCTTTCCTCCATTTTCTCTTTTCCCCTTTGATTTCTTTGCACCCTTTTCTTCAATATCTTCGATATCATCAATATCACCATTCTCAAAATCCAATTGCGTGGCATTGTCAAACATGCTGTCAAGCTGATCCTGATTGGTAGTATAATCATCTTCATCTGACGAATTATCATCATCTATGCCAAGGGCAGAAAACAAATCATCAAGATCCATATTTTCCACATCACCAGGTACATCCGTATCTGCACCCATAGCAGTTCCCGTATCCTCTCCAAAAGCATCCGTCCCATCCATGGACATCCCAAACATCTCCTCGTCCATACGCTGTTCCGTTTCTGCCTCACTAAACACCTCCTCGTCAAACGAAAGGGCTTGTTCCTCCATTGGCTCAGGTTCATATTCCGGCTCAGACACATTTTCAAATTGAGTCTCGCGTGCCTCCGTCTCGCTCTCCATGAAGATATCCTCCTCATGGGAAGACTCAGGAGCTTCCTGTGTCTCCGCCGTCTCGGCAATAAGTGATTCCATATCAAAATCCACGTCATTTGAATTATTACCAACAGCAGTTTTTTCACTGCTGAGCTTAGTAACATCAATGTCGTCAAAATCTATGTCATCTAATTCCAATGAAGATAAATCTATATCATCAAGTGCATCTAATTCATCCAATGAGATATCCTCCACATCGGAAAAATCTATATCAATGCCGGCGTCTTCTGACATACTTTTATCAAAGCTGTTTTGTTGTGCGTTATTCCCTGATAACTCACCTAATAAATCGTCAAGATAATTTTCGTCCATTCCGCACTCCTCATTTTACAGTAGTTTTTATATATTTTAATTTTGTTACACAATTATAGTAATAATACCACATACAAATTTAATTAACAAGATTTTTGCATTCATTTCGACAAAAGCTTATTATTGATTTTTTTATTGTTATGTTATATCATAAGGAATGTATTGATATACAAATTTGATTTTCATTTTGAAAATATACATAAGGGGGTGTTTTTATGAAATCAGCATTTTTCGTAGAATATTATGGAAAACAGGTGGAAGAAGCAGCACTTATCAAGACAGCAAAGGCAATATGGACAAAAAGTGGCAAGAAAGTAGCTGATTTAAAGTCTTTAGATTTATATGTAAAACCTGAAGAAAATGCAGTTTACTATGTTTTCAATAATGACGAATCCGGAAGCTTTACAATTGATTAAAAAACAAAAAAGACCGAAAGCAATCGGTCTTTTTTGTTTTGCAAGAAAATTGCCTACACATCAAAATAATCATCATAATCACCATTGGCATATGAGCGTGTATAATTGACATTATTTGCCCTCTTTACCTTAGGCTGCGGTCTGCTGCTTTCTCGCTTTTTGTTCTGCTTCTTTTTAATGGATTTTTGTTCCTTTTCTAGGCGAAGCATTGTTTTATTTTTATCAGGTATTGACACTGACGCTTTATTATCCTTTGGACGGGATGGTCTGCTTCTTCTTCCGTTTTCTTCCTCATCATCATCCTTATCCTTTGGTGAATATCTTGGAGTATAGCTTTTATTGCCATATCCGCTGCCCTTTTCACCCTTTTTTTGATATCTCGGTCCATTTGCAGCACCTGGTTTTGTATAATCCCTTTTTGGTTTGTTTTTTCCGGAACCAACATCATTTGTCCCTTGCGTTGCCACTTTTGTATCTCCTTCCAAAATAATAGAATAAATCATATACTATATTACTTTAGATATTTCTTACTCGTCAACATATATTTTTAAAAAAATATACATAATTTGTATTTTATTGTCACCTTATGCGTGCATTTTATATTCAATTCTAAGCTTATCTGCAATCAAAGCTATAAATTCAGAATTCGTCGGTTTACCTTTTCCTGCACTTACCGTATATCCAAACATTTCCTCAATAACTTCTATTTTTCCCCTGCTCCATGCCACCTCAATTGCATGTCGTATAGCCCTCTCAACACTGCTTGACGTTGTCTTATATTTTTTAGCTATGCTGGGATATAAAAGCTTTGTAATAAAATTCAGCATATTCATATCATTGATTGCCATGATAATTCCTTCACGAATATACTGATAACCCTTTATATGTGCAGGTATTCCAATCTCACGTATAATCTCCGTAACATCATTTTCAATGGAAGATGCCTGCCGACTCACATTTGCCCTCGCATCAAGTTCCACAAGCTCCTCATCCTTTGATAAGCCTGCAATCTGTATAATTCTCTTTGACAATATTTCAGGGTTACATGGCTTCATAATATAATAATCCGCTCCAAGATTAAATGCCATACTTATTATACGTGGTGAACCCACATTAGTAATAAAAATAATACTTGTCCCTGAAAATTCTTCATTTGCACGTAACTGCTCAACAACCTCAAGTCCATCAACATTTGCAATAAATACATCAATCAGAAGAACATCCGGTCTGCACTCTGAAACAATGTCATAAACAGCTGCCCCATCATCTGTTGTACTTACAATATCAATAGTATCTTCGCTTTGAACCTGTAATTGCTTTGATAGGATTTCATAGCCTGCATCTGCAATTACAACCCGAACTTTTTGTTCAGTCATAACAATCTCCCCTTTAGCTATTCTCCATATCAATCATATAACCATATGGAGATAATATAATTTCATTTTTTCATTGTCAAGGTCGAATTTGCTTATTTTACCAATAATAATTCGACATATTGCGAGCTAAGCACTTTTCATTTTACTGTCAAGTCTTATCTTATCGGCAATAAGCGCTATAAACTCCGAATTTGTTGGCTTTAATTTACCCTGATTCATTGTATAACCAAACAATTCATAAATTGTATCTGTTTTTCCTCTCCCCCATGCAACCTCAATTGCATGTCTTATTGCCCTTTCAACTCTTGATGAGGTTGTCCCATACTCCTTAGCAATCGAGGGATATAGCTGCTTAGTTATGGAATTTAAAACATCCATGTCACGTACCGCCATGATAATTGAGCTTCTTAAATATTGATAGCCCTTTATATGTGCCGGAACACCTATCTCATGTATTATCTCGGTAACCTTCCGCTCCAGATTACTCTCATAAATTTCATCTGAGCTCTCACATATGTGAATGCCTTTTTGTTTTGATTTGGACGTATTTATTATTTCCTGAAATAAATCAATACCGTCTGCCGCTTCATCAATTATGTTTATGTATATATTATTTAGTTTTCCCTTGTATATTTTTTCCAAAAATTTTATTTGGCTCATATTCGCCCTTACAAGAAACTTAGACGGACAATCCTCCCTTTTATCAATCTCATCCATTATGGCAATACCATCTAAATTAGGCAGCATTAAATCGATAATTACAATATCAGGATTATATTTTAAAATTCCGTCCATTCCTTCCTGACCATCCGTGAAACAGCCGCAAACATAAAAGTCTTTCTTTGTCTCAAGCATGACCCTTAATTCATTAGCACTTCTTAAATCATGCTTGATAACAAGTACCTTTATTCTCATAACACTTTCCCTCTTTTCATTTTGTTTTCACTGCCATTATAGCTTTGGAAAATACTAGTAACAAGACCAAAGAGGACGCAAGTTGCGACACTAGGATTTGACAACATTTTCAGTCAAAAAAATAAGGGGACTGTCACACGCAGGTAAATCCTTAGTGCAACAGACCCGCTATTTTATGTATTAATATTCATCCTCGCCCTAGGATGCGCTTTATCATATTCCTCTTTAATTTTACTTCTTCTGCTTCTTAAATATATCTGTGTTGTTGAAATGTCGGAATGTCCTAACATCTCCTGCACTGCTTTTAAATCAGCTCCGTTATTTACAAGATGTGAAGCAAATGAATGTCTTATCATATGCGGTGTAATCTCCTTATCAATTCCCGCTTTCTTTGCATAGGATTTTATAAGCTTCCAAAATCCCTGTCTCGTCATCTGTGCGCCCTTCAAATTTGTAAACAGATACTCGCTTCCCTCACACATGCTTTCCCTTGCATTATTTATATAATTTTCGAGAGCAGATCTCGCTGCATTTTCTATAGGTATAACACGTTCCTTATTTGAATCCTTACATAAAATATAACTCATGGATAAATTTACATCCTCAAGCTTGATTGAAATAAGCTCTGACACCCTCATACCTGTGGCATATAAAAGCTCAAGCATAGCCTTATCCCTTATCTCCTTCGGCGTCTGCTTTGATGGCTGTTCAAGCAGTAAATTTATCTCCTCAATATTAAGAACCTCAGGTATCTTCTTTTCTATCTTGGGCGGCTTAATCTGTTCCGTAGGGTCAGATGTTATAACATTTTTTTTCAGAAGATACATAAAAAATGATTTTACACTTGCAATGTTTCTTGATATTGTAGCCGACGACATCCCCTGCTTCTCAAGCGACAGTATATATGAAGAAAGCTCTGTAGAGCCTATTGCCGTTATGGAGACAGTATCCTTATCCTCAAGGTAAACACAAAGCTTGAGCAAATCTCTTTTGTAGGAAGCCATTGTGTTATTACTGGAATGTTTTACTTTATTTAAATAATCAATGTAATCATCTACATATTCTCTCATAAGTAACCCCTCTTAGTACTAACGCATAAGAACATTATAATGACTAATTTACATAAAATCAAACACATTTTTCTGCGAAAAATGACGATTTTAAGCCATTTTCGACACATTATACAATATAGCCGATTTTAAATTATACAAGCACTATATATTGATAGTATTTAAATAAAAAAAATCTCGAAAAAAATCCTTCACACATGACCCCAATTGAAAATAATATGGCGAAAAGTATCAAAATTTTTGTTTTTTCGTATCCGCTGCCTCCATAATAATCGTACAGCAATTTTATAATTAAAATATAAACTATGTAATGTGGCAGTAAAAAAATGAGAAGAATCATCATGCCGTTCATACCCAAATAATAGCTTTGGACAGTTGCCATAATTCCAAACATTCCACTCATTATTACAAGCAAGGTATTATAAACGTATTCCGTCTTAAGCACCTTCATCAGCATCCATATAATGGCAAGCTGTTTTCCCCGCTTAAATATAATATAGATGATAGACGGCGCCATCCTTGAGGACAGCACATCTCTCATATCATAAGCCGACAGTGTAAGATATTCAAAATTCAGTCCCCTCCTTATAAAAAGATTTATCAAAAAGCTTGATAAAAATATTGTGACAAGAAGTATCACCCTTCTTCCACCCCTGTACATATAACTGCTCGTTTCCACCGCCTCCCAAACAAAAATAGAGAGTAAAAATACTCTCTATTTTTTATGATTATATGTTCTTTATTATTCCACTATTTCGCATGTGTTTGTAAGCAAAAAGTGCTAAAATAGTTTTACTGTCCACAATTGTTCCATCAAACACAAGCCCTAACGCCTCATCCACGGAAAGCTTAATCACGTCAATAAATTCATCCGGATCAAGTTTTATATTTCCACGTTTAAGCCCTGTCCCTATATATATGTCAGTTTTCTCATCAAATGTTCCTATGGCTGACACGGCATTGGTAACATGGAATATTTCCGTGGGAACAAATCCGGTTTCCTCCTCTGCCTCGCGAATCGCACAAACACTTCCCTGCTCTCCCACGTAGGAATATCCGCCTGCCGGAATTTCCATATCAACAGCATTTATGGAATTTCTATATTGCTTTACCAGATAAGTATTTTCCTCACTATCAACCAAAAGCACCCCTGCTCCTCCACAGGTTTTATGCTTTATATAATCATAGCACACTGTTTTTCCGTCAGGAGTTTCAAGATAATCCTTATAATGTGCAACTATTTTTGCATCGTATGCAAGCTCTAATTTTTTTCTTTTAAATTCTACCATAACAACCTCTCTAATAACAAAGCGGCTTTGCCACTGTAATTTACATTAAGAAAGGGTGTGGAATAATCCACACCCCAAAACTCATTTTGCATAATCCGTAACACGCGATTCTCTGATAAGATTCACCTTTATCTGACCCGGATATTCAAGTTCATCTTCAATCTGCTTTGAAATATCTCTTGCCAAAAGTACCATATCGGCATCACTTATCTGCTCTGGAACTACCATAACACGAATCTCTCTACCTGCCTGAATAGCAAAAGTCTTATCAACACCCTTAAATCCATTTGCAATATCTTCAAGTGATTTAAGACGTGTGGTGTAAGTCTCCAACGTCTCACGTCTCGCTCCCGGTCTTGCAGCCGAAATCGTATCTGCCGCCTGAACGATACATGCTATTAAACTTTGTGGTTCAACATCTCCATGGTGAGATTCAACTGCATTTATAACAGTTGCCGATTCCTTATACTTTCTGCATAAGTCAACACCAATAGATACATGGGAACCTTCCATTTCATGATCAATTGATTTTCCAATATCGTGCAACAAGCCTGCACGTTTAGCCAAACGAACATCAAGTCCAAGTTCGCCGGCAAGGAGCCCCGAAAGCTGGGCAACCTCGATAGAATGTTTTAAAGCATTCTGTCCATAGCTTGTCCTGAATTTCATCTTTCCTAACAAACGAACCAACTCCGGATGAATACCGTGCACTCCTACCTCAAGAGTGGCAGCCTCACCCTCCTCTTTCATCATGGTTTCGACCTCTTTTTGAGCCTTCTCAACCATTTCTTCAATCCTTGCCGGATGAATTCTTCCATCGATAATAAGCTTCTCAAGGGCTATCCTTGCAACCTCTCTCCTTACCGGATCAAAGCTTGATAGGATAACTGCCTCCGGAGTATCATCTATAATAAGATCAACACCTGTCATAGTTTCAAGGGTCCTGATATTTCTACCCTCCCTGCCTATGATTCTTCCTTTCATCTCATCATTCGGCAACTGAACCAAGGATATGGTTGTCTCAGAAACATGATCTGCCGCACATTTTTGTATGGCAGTCACAACATAATCCTTAGCCTTCTTGTCTGCTTCTTCCTTTGCTCGTGTTTCTAATTCTTTGATCATGACTGCAGTTTCGTGTTTAACTTCGTCTTCAACAGTCTTTAATAAGTATTCCTTTGCTTGTTCAGAGGTAAGTCCGGAGATTCTCTCCAGTTCCTGAGTTCTTTTTGCTTCCAAATCAGCAATCTCACTTTTGATGGCATTAAGCTCATTTTCACGCTTATTAAGAGCAGTTTCCTTCTTTTCTATAGCCTCGCTCTTACGGTCAAGATTTTCCTCTCTTGAAAGAAGTCTCTTTTCCATGCGCTGAAGCTCATTACGACGATCTTTAACCTCTTTATCGATTTCATTCTTCGTCTTAAGAGCCTCCTCTTTAGCCTCAAGAAGTGTCTCGCGCTTTTTTGCCTCGGCACTTTTCAGCGCCTCATCTATAATCTCTCTAGCCTTGTCCTCAGCCTTACCCACTTTTGCTTCAGCAATATTCTTGCGATATGCAACAGCAATAAACCAAGTGGCAACTACAGCAACAACCAGAGCTATTCCAAAGATTATATATTGCATACTCAGGAGCACCTCCTTTATTTAATTTTTAATGTACAAGAGTACAACAGTTAAATATTATACTTTTTTTATAGGTGTGTCAAGAAATAATATTGTTTTTTATGCAAAAATAACAAAACTAAAAAAATTCATCTTCCTTTACAAGAGAATTTATGGCATTTGTTATATCCTCATATGCATATCCGCGTCTCGCCATATACCCCTGCGCTTTTCTTCTTGTGGCTAAATCGGACAAATCGCCATAGCGTGTCGAAAGCACTTTTTTGATGTCAGAATATTCGTCAAAATCTGCCATATCAAGTTTACTCTCTATTACATCTCTTGATATTCCCTTTTGTGAAAGCTTAAGCGCTATAAGCCTTGAGCCCATTTTTCCTTTTTTGCTCCTGATATATGAAAGGGCATAGCCCTCATCATCAATGTAGCCATAGAAGGCAAGCTTGCCTATGGCAGCATCAATATCCTTTAAGCCATACCCCTTTTCAGACAGCTTATCCCTTAGCTCTTTTTCTGTGCGAGCCTTGTATGTAAGATAATAAACTGCCGTATCAAAAGCACTGTACCTTGCTTTTGAGTTATTCATGATTACTGTTCACCGTCTCCTGTTTTATCGTTATTTTTTTTGCTGGTTTTTTCACTGTTATCCATGTCTTCGCCAAGTCCGCACTTTGCCCTTACAAGAGCTTCAACCTCAGTCATAAACTCAGGATGCTCCGACATATAAATCTTAGTATTCTCACGTCCCTGACCGATTTTCTCTCCATTATATGAATACCATGCTCCCGATTTAACCACAACATCATGTAAAACTGCAAGGTCAAGAATATCACCCTCTCTTGAAATTCCCTTGCCGAACATAATATCAAATTCTGCTTCTTTGAACGGAGGCGCAACCTTATTCTTAACAACCTTTACCCTTGTCCTGTTACCTACAACCTCACCGCCGACCTTTAACGTTTCGATTCTTCTTACGTCAAGTCTAACTGAGGAATAAAACTTAAGTGCACGTCCTCCTGTAGTTGTCTCAGGATTGCCGAACATAATACCAACCTTCTCACGAAGCTGGTTAATGAATATAACTACACAATTTGACTTGCTTATAATACCCGTAAGCTTTCTTAAAGCCTGTGACATAAGCCTTGCCTGAAGTCCCACATGGGAATCTCCCATCTCACCGTCTATCTCAGCCTTAGGAACAAGGGCTGCAACAGAGTCAACTATAACAACGTCAACCGCACCGGAACGAACCATAGTCTCCGTTATCTCCAAAGCCTGTTCTCCATTATCAGGCTGTGATATGTATAGGTTATCTATATCCACACCTATATGTGATGCATACACTGGATCAAGTGCATGCTCCGCATCAATAAAGCCTGCTATGCCTCCCATCTTCTGGATTTCTGCAACAACATGTAATGCAACAGTAGTCTTACCACTGGATTCAGGTCCGTAAATCTCAACTACCCTTCCTCTAGGCATACCGCCCAAGCCTAAAGCCAAATCAAGACTTAATGAACCGGTAGGAACAACCTCTATATTCATATTGGCAGATTTGTCGCCCAGCTTCATAACCGAGCCTTTACCAAACTGCTTCTCTATCTGTGCTAAGGCAGCATCAAGTGCCTTTCTCTTTTCTTCACTTGCCATATAATACCTCCTAATGCGAAACATATGTTTGTTTTTCTATAATATAATATACAAAACATAATTTGTCAATAGTTTTATCGAATTTATGTTCGATTTTTAGAGATTGAGTATGCTTGTTTATTTTAACCCGAGAAGCTGCATAATGTAAAGCTACAAATTGTATACTTTTGTTTACAGTATGTATACTGAACCATATTCAAAGTAACGTCACTGTGAAATCATACTCATGGCATCATGCTTTTTAATCTTGGTCCTTTCTTTACAATTAGGACATACAACAAAATAGCTTTTCCAAAGTGGAATAAGCGGAATAAAAAATAGTGTAAACCATGTCCATTCCCTTATAACCACCTGCCTTACCTGTGCCTGACAACGGCCGCACATAGCAGCCTGATACATATAACCAAGCTGTTTTACAAAAGTTCTTGTACCATAAAAAATCATAATTTTTCTCCTTTATTATTTATTTATAATATTTGATATAAGATTGCCATAATTATAATGACAATTACAAAACTTATTAAAAATAAAAGCAACATATTTTTCGCCCATTTTTTCTTATTGGGAAGCAGGTCTTTTGTTATCCGACGGTCAACAAAGCATTCCTGCTGTGTTATGTAAACTTCCTTGCCTGCCTCATTCATAAAAACATCATTTTTATTCTGTAACCCCCATTTATTGTCGCCAACACTATCCTTTTTCAGTATAAAAAGCTTAATCAGAAAGCCTATCCCGAACGGTGTAAAAATAATGCAGAGAATCAAGGGTGCAAGTGAATATCCCACATCATGAAATCTCCGTAATTGCATAGATAACATGGGAACCACGAGCATAAGCACACATGGAATCGCAATACATGCCACAATACCTCCCACTACTTCATTAGCACCTTCCATGATAATAAGTGAAATTCCAATAAATATAATATAAAGAAACAGACTCAGTCTGTACGCTGACCAAAATTCTTTTTGACCAGTTCTGCCCTTAAAATCAAAAGCATTTTCCCACATGTTAATAAATGACCTCATAAAAACCTCCTATTAGTTCGATTTCAGCTCAAAATGCACAATATAAACAGTACAACACTGAAAATGGTGACTACATTATTAAAAATAAAATCTGTCCTCCCAGGCTCTTTGAAATCTGCAATATGCAATATACGATTTTTCAGTATTGTATTGTTCAAATGAGATACAATCGCAATATTCCTTCCGCCATGTCCTGCCATTGCAATTAAACAATGTCCATACTCCACCTGCAAATCATCACTCATATCAATCAGTATCCTGTCATCACATGCCAGTTCGCAGTCATACTCTGAAATTTTAACACAATACCACACAAGCGGATTAAACCACATTAACCCTGCACAAATGTTCATGAACAACCTGTACAAATTATCATTTGCCTGATAATGCTTAAGCTCATGCGACACAATCAGACTACACCATCTCTCATTATCCAGTGCCGTACATCCTACATATATCTCCGGATTAACAATTCCAAACAGACAGGAGCCTCCCTTATCATCAGTTATGTAAACCGGAAGATTATCACGAAGACCATAAAGATAGCTGTGTTTTTTCATATATCTATAAAAAAATATATTTTTTATAATAAAAAATAAAAAAACAATAACCACACCCATACACCACAAAACTGTCACAATATATTGCAATGAATATTTATTGAGCACTTTGTCAAAAAAATCAAAGCATATCCACTTAAGCCTCGGAAAAAAAACGGAGTTGTCATTCGTAATCTCTGCAACATGCCATTCCCCAAAGCTTTGAACACTTATTTTTGCTACCCATTGTTCTATATTTTCATATATATGTGAAACTCCAACATACCCATACAGGCTGGGGAACACAGGAATCTGCAATGGAACTATAATTCGCAGTGCACAAACACCCCATAGCATACGTCGATAGGAGGGAAGAAGTCGTTCACCTAAGATTTTTCTCAGCAGGAGAATAATTATGCACAGAAAAGAGACATCCCATGCCCTCCTTAGCATATCTCCATATGTAAACCAGCTTAAAACAACGTCCAAAATATTTAACGCTCCTTTTTCCGGGACAAAATATCCATCAGCTCATCAATTTCCTCATCGCTTATTTTGTCCTGCTCAACCAGATTTGAAACCATCACTCCCATACTTCCGTGGAAAACCTTGTCAATAAAGCTTACGGATTCTTTTACAACAGTATCAGTTTTGTCAATTAACGGAGAATAAACCTTTGCACGTCCTTCCGTATGGGAATCAACAAGTCCCTTCGCCTCCATTTTATTTAAAAAAGATATAACTGCATGCTTGCTCCAGTGTTTCGAAGCCTCCAACAGCTTGACTATCTGCGTGATTGTGAGCGGACCCTTTGTCCACAACAAATCCAGCAGTACCCACTCTGCATCTGAAATATTCGCCATATGACAAAACCTCCTTCTTTGGTAACATTTATATTACCTTTATATCATACAGGAACATTGTTGTCAATGTTATAAAAAATTGTTGCATTCCAACCTGGCATATGCTAGCATATTTGAAACTTATTTTAATGATAGCTGTAAAATATCAGGGAGCTTTAAATATGAAAACGGTCGCTATAATTGCTGAATACAATCCTTTTCACAATGGTCATTCATTTCAACTTGAAATGGCAAAAAAACTTACCGGTGCCGATTACGCAATTGCCCTTATGGGCGGTAATTTTCTCCAGCGTGGACATGCCGCTATGTGGAACAAATACGAAAGGGCAAAAATTGCATGCCAAAACGGAATTGACGCCGTGCTCGAGCTTCCTTTTCCATATGCAACGGGAAGCGCACGTGATTTTGCAATGGGAGCAGTCTCAATCCTTAATAAATTAGGCTGCATTGATTATATTGCATTCGGAGCCGAGACTTTTAACATAACTTTATTTACCCATATTGCTGATATTTTGGAAAATGAGCCTGGGGAATTCAAGGTATTATTTAAGCAGCTTCTTTCTGAAGGCATTTCTTACCCTGCTGCAAGACAAAAAGCGCTTGAGCAATATCTCAAGGATGACACAATTACCGAGGTCATGTCGCTTCCAAATAATATTTTGGCAATCGAATATCTAAGAGCGCTTAAAACTACAAATTCAAAAATAACTCCTGTTTTAATAAAAAGAACATGCGATAATTATCACGATGAAACTATAACCGGTGACATAAGCTCCGCAACCGCAATAAGAAGGCTGATCAAACAGCCCGATTTTAATTATAATATGTACGATAAGCTTTCAGGGGACGTATCAGGTGTAACCTTAGATACATTGAAAAAACTTCACGGCATGGCTGCCCCTGTTTTTACATATGATTTGGCGCCTTTTATTCAGCAGTGCCTTCTCTTGGAAATACCAAACGACAATATATGCGACCTTACTAAGGAAATGCAGAACAAGCTTGGAAAGCTTGAGCCTGCCTGCTCATATGAGGAGATAATCAGCTTCCTTAAATCAAAGGAAATCACCTCATCAAGAATCAGCAGGGTTCTTATCCACCTTCTTTTAAATTATAAGGAAAACGACCGTGATACCTTTGCATCGGAGGAGTATGGCTATTATGCCAATCTTTTGGCTTTCAGAGAGGCTTCATCTGAAATTTTAAAATGTATGGCTTCTGCGGGTGAAATCCCGATAATTACAAAAAAAGCTGACTTTCACAGCAGTCTATTAAAGTATTCCCATATTGACAGTATTGCGGCAAAACGTATGTGGGAGCTTGATACAAAGGCAACAAGGCTTTATAACTGTATGGTGTTTAACAGATATGGAACAAGGCTTCCAAATGATTTTAACGTAAACCTTCCCATAGTTTAATTAAAGGGAGTTGTCTGAGTACACAGCCTTATGTTACCAATCGGTATGTGTATTTTGAATTGCAACTTTTAAGACCGCAAGAATACCTCACATTTGAAATTTGCAATGCTTGATTACATGCTGCTTTAGCGAACTCGCTTCGCTCAGACAACGCTACGCAGCATGTTTCATTGCAAATTATCAAATGTGGGTATTCTAAACGGTCTTGTTGTCAAATTCAAAATACACATACCGATTGGTAACATAACTGTGTACGAGTTCAAGGGAGTGCTCCACAAGCCATAATAGAAAAGCAAAATATCTCAATATGCTTAGATAGCACAGGTTGTAAAAATACAAAATAAAAGAGGGCTTGTCAGTGTAATTTTATATGTGCCTTAAATCCTTAATGCGACAAGTCCTTGTATATTTTTCTAAGTTGTATAATAAATATATACAAATGGAAATTTTTATTTACACATCTATGTCCGTTTTTGTATATATTATAATTCTTTGTTTATTAATAGCTGACAGCGGAACTGTTATAAGCGGCGCCTCCTACGGTCTTATGCTTTGGTACAAGAATGTTGTACCTATTTTACTTCCCTTTATGCTCATATCCTCTCTTGTTGTGGCAAGGATTGCGGCAGGAAAAAGCAGGCGCACTGCTCTTTTCTCCACAATTTTTCTGGGTGTACTCTGCGGATATCCCATCGGTGCAAGAGTCACTGATGAATATGTCACACTAGGTATGTATGAAAAGAGAACGGGCAATATCATTCTGCCCTTATGTAACAATTCCTCACCCATGTTTATATCAGGATATATCGTAAGCTGTATTTTAAAAAATAAAATAAGCTTTTTTACGGTAATACTTATTATATATATTCCTTATATTTTTGTCACACTGATTTCTCTGTTGCTAAACAAATCAAAAATAAGTAAATCAAATAACGAAAAGCGTGAGGCAGCTCCCCTCGGTACAAAATCCAATTTAACAAATGTACGAAAAACAAATGACGCTATGTTAAACAGCATTATTCAGATAACATATGTGGGTATATATATTATGATATGCTCAATTATAATGCAGTTTATTTTAAAATTTTATTTTATCCCCTACGACCTTAGAATATGTTTATCATCTGCAGTGGAAATTACAAGAGGGGCAGATATGGTGTACAAATATGCCCTTATGCCTGAAAATATAAAAACAGCCCTGCTTCTTGCCCTTACGTCATTTGGCGGGGTATCGGCAATACTCCAAACAAATAAGGTAATTGCAAATTCAAGGCTGTCCATAATCCGTTATATATTTATGAAAGTACTATGTGCTGCAATGAGCTTTTTTTTGGGTGCTTTAATCATCTAAGAAATCATCGTCGTCAACAAAATCCTCATCATCTTCATCCTCGCCGTACACATCAATGTCATCGTCGTAGTCATCATCTTCATCCTCTGCCACAGGCTGGTTTCTTGCAGCCTTCTGTGGATTAGCAACCGGTGACTCTGCAAATGCACTGTCAAGGTCATCATCCTGTGTCGAATAAGCTTTGTTTGTGGAAGCAGCAAGCAGGTTAATGTTTGCCTCCATCTCGCTCAGGTTTGTCTCAACAACATATGAATCGTTTTCAAGGGACTCAATCAGAGTTCTGTAATTTTCCTTTTCAATGTCATGTATTTTGTTGAAAATGTCCCTCATTTCACTAAGCTTATCCTTAGTGTAATACATGGCACCAAGTCTTACCTCATTTGCTTCCTCCGCTGCCTGGTCAACGATCTGCTGTGCCTGGTTTCTTGCCATTTCAAGTATTTCATTTGCCCTTACATTTGCAAGCTCAGTAATCTGATGCTGATCTACAAGACGGTTAGCCTCATTGACAGATTCCGTTATGATTGCATCAGAACGAGTCCTTGCATCAGCAAGTATAGCCTCCTTGTTACGCATAATTTTTTTACATCTTTCTATTTCACTTGGAAGCTTAAGCTTAAGCTCATTAATCATGGACTCAAGCTCATCCTTATGGACGACTATCTTATTTTGTGAGAGCGGCTGATATTTACAGTTATCTATAAATATCTCAATCTGCTCTATCATTTCTTCCACACCTTTTTTACCCATCTTATAGTTCCTCCTATAGTCCTTTCATCTTATCTATAAGCTTAGAAATCACACAATCAGGTACAAAGTCACTGACGTCAACATCATATCTTGCATATTCCTTTACAACGCTTGAGCTTAAGTAAGAATACTTTACACTAGTTGAAAGAAACACCGTATCCACATCAGGGGCAACCATTCGATTGCTTTGTGCCATTTGCATCTCAAGGTCGAAATCAGTCAATGCTCTCAGTCCCCTAATAATCACGTTAGTATTTTTCTGCTTGACGAAATCAACAAGCAGGCCTTCAAATGCCTCTACGGACACATTATCAAAGCCTGATACTGCATTCTGCAACATTTTAACACGTTCTTCCAAAGAAAACAATGGTGTTTTTGAAGTATTATTCAAAACTCCTATTATTACATGGTCAAATATCTTTGCAGCTCTTTCAATTATATCATAATGTCCAAGTGTAACCGGATCAAAGCTTCCGGGATAAATTGCCTTATTCATACTAACCCTTCTTCTCAATAAACACATGTTTATTAGTTTTGTAAATTTTTTCCTTTATAATATCATACCCCATGCTGTCAAGGTAGCCAAAATTCTCATCCAGCCTTGCCTCAACAACTATGAGTGTATCAGTCTCAAATGTTTTACCTGAAAGTGCCGAAAGAACCGCCTTCTCCAAGCCCATACCATATGGAGGATCCATAAAAATAACGTCATAACTTACAGTGGAAAGACCGTTTACAAAGCTTACTGCATCACGTCTGTACACCGTTGCCCTGTCGGAAAGCCTCGTAAATTCAAGGTTGTCCTTTATACACGCTATTGCTTTTACATTCTGTTCAATAAACGTACAATCCGATGCACCTCTGCTTAACGCCTCAATGCCTATACCGCCGCTTCCCGCAAACAAATCAAGAAAGCTGGCACTGGGGATATCACCCGTAAGCATGTTAAAAAGTGTTTCCTTTATCCTATCCGTTGTAGGTCTTGTATCATTGCCCTCAATTGTTTTTAAATTTAGTCGCCTTGCACTTCCGGCTATTACTCTCATTATTTACTGTCCTTCCGCATCGTAATTATTTTCCGCTTATTTGCTTTTTAAGCCATATTCCGGTTTCAGACAATTCATCATCACTCCATCCGCTTGTCTTTGAGCAGGAGGACTTTATAAGTGACGAAGTCTCGTCCTTATTTGAAACATTCCATGCCGCATATGACAGATTATATTCTTCTATCAAATCAA
Source organism: uncultured Bacteroides sp. (assembly GCA_964635615.1). Lineage (GTDB taxonomy): Bacteria > Bacillota > Clostridia > Lachnospirales > Lachnospiraceae > Coprococcus_C. Next base: position 66,043 of record CAZWNL010000010.1, on the reverse strand, counting down.
ACCACAAATCCGCCTGATTGTAATCTATTGCACCGTTACCTGACGCATCACATATACTAAACTCACTTACAAATATCGGCAGTCCGCTTGAGAGTGCAGTTGTTGCCTTATTCCTTATATTGTCAGTATGAGTTGCCGCATAAAAATGTATTGCATACATGACATTATCATAGTCAAGTGGATCCTGTGCTGCTATGTCAACATCCTGTGACCATGTAGGAGTTCCAACTATGATAATCGCATCAGGGTCATTTTTCCTTATTATAGGTATTATTTCCTCTGCATATGATTTCACCTCTGACCACGATGTACCGCCATTTGGCTCGTTGCATATCTCATATATTATATTGTCGTAATTCTTATATTTTGTAGTTACTTCCTCAAAAAATGCCTTTGCCTCCTCCTTGTACACATTCGGGTTAAGGTCATGAAGAATATGCCAGTCTACGATTACATACATGCCAAGCTCCGTTGCAGACTGCACGCCTGTATCAATAAGCCCCTTAAGCTTATTCTTGTCTCCGTCTGTACAATATCCTCCGTTTTCATCGGTATACATTGCAAGCCTTACAAGATTTACACCCCATTCATCCCTGAAGGTCTTAAAGGCATCCTTATTTACATACTCTGGAAACCATGAAATTCCATGTGTGCTGACACCCTTAAGCTGATATTTATTTCCGTTCTTGTCTACTATATCCGTACCCTTTACGCTTAACTTTCCATGATTGTCATATGGTGTGCCGGTTTCAGGCTCCACAGCCTCCTGTGGTTTTGTTTCTTCCTTTGCCTCGGTTGTGACATCCTCCTTAACAGGTGCAGATGTTCCCGAATAAAGCTCTCCGCCTATGTATAGCTGTCCGTTACCGAGAAGTGTATCAATGTCTGACTTATTTGATACAACTACAATAACTCCTATATCACCTACCTTGGAGGAAGCAGCAACAACACCGTTATACTCCACCGGCTTAATTTTTATTACATCACCTTCCATTGTGCAGTTACCATTCCAAAAGCTGTCTATGGCTGTTCCCGATGGTGCACTTATCTGAATTTCCCAATCTTTTTTTTCACTGCTGCTGTCATTTACTATCTGTGCGTCTATCTGCGCATAGTATTTTCCGCTGCCCTCCCAACTGTTTGCAGATTTAAGGACAACATAGCAGTCAGCCTTCTGCTCCTCATTTGCCTCAGTCGTTTTTTCTTCCGTATCAGATGCCGTATCGGCTTCCGCATCCGTTGAAGATGCCTCTGTGGATACAGCTTCATCCTTATTTTCATCTTTATCCTTTTTGCCCCCTGCAAAAAGAATGATACCCAGCACTATTATCGCAACAGAAAGAACCGCAATGACAGCTATAAGGATTTTATTTGTTTTTTTGTCGTTTTCTGTCTTGTTTTCCGTCTTGTTTCCTGCTTCCTCACTCATTTACTTTCTCCTTTCAATTTGAAACATTTTCCTGTAAATACAGGTACAGCTTATATAAATCGACCTCGTCGTATTTTCTTCCCCTTGCCCTGTCTGATTCAATGTAATACTTCTTTTTTCCCATGTCAATAACAATATGAAATGCCAAGAGTGACTTTTCATTTTGTCCGAAATATACCGGCTTTATATCAATGCTTTTTATGTCCTCCCGCTTAAGGTTAAAACGTCTCTTTTTATCTTTATAGGAAATTTGTTCCGTTGTTATTTCAAGCTTTCCCTGTCCCTCATATATGCCCTTTGGGTCTGCCACGATAAGAAGAACAAATACAATTCCAATCAGCAGTGCAAAAACACCAATCATGTTTCTTATGAGAATTGTTTCCACATATGCCTGAGCAATTGTATTGGTAAGTCCAAAAAATATTATTGCAGCAACAAGGCTAAAAAATATTCCCCGTCGCCATGAGGTAATATAACCGACCTCTGCTTTCATAAATGCCTCCTAAAGTACCGTGCTGTTATCCATAACGTGTCTCGTCTCCTCGCCATCGAGAAGCGTTATTCCGTATTTACTCCATGCCTCCTGTGCAAGCTTAAGCATATCCGCATGGTTGTATATATCTGCAAGTGAAAAAAGCACATCACCGCTCTGTCTTATACCAAAGAAATCTCCGGGTCCCCTGAGTTTTAAATCCTCATTTGCGATAAAGAAGCCGTCGTTTGAGTTTTCAAGAACCTTGAGCCTTTCCTGTGATTCCTTCGACTCCTTTCCGTCAATAAAAATACAGTATGACTGCTTCTTTCCCCTTCCCACACGGCCTCTCAGCTGATGAAGCTGTGCAAGTCCGAACCGCTCTGCATTTTCAACCATCATAACAGTTGCATTCGGATTGTTGATACCAACCTCAATAACGGTTGTGGATACAAGAACATCTATGTCCCCCTTGAGAAAGCTTTCCATAATACCATTTTTTTCATCAGCTTTCATCTGTCCGTGAAGCATTTCAACCTTCACATTATTTCCAAGCGCCTGTTTTAGTGTATCAGTATAATCCGTTACATTTGTAACGTCAAGTACTTCGCTTTCAGAAACCATAGGACATATAACATAAGCCTGTCCCCCTTCTGCAACCTGCGAGGCAATGAATTTGTGTGCCGTCTGTCTGTAGTTTGTACCCACAACACAGTTTTTAATTGGTTTTCTTCCCTTTGGGAGCTGGGAAATAACCGAAATGTCCAAATCTGCATACATTATAATTGCAAGGGTTCTTGGAATAGGCGTTGCACTCATGACAAGCACATGTGGAAATGTTCCCTTATTTGCCAATTTTCTCCTTTGCTCAACGCCAAATCTGTGCTGCTCGTCCGTAACAACAAGTCCCAAATTGTTATATTCCACCTTATCCTCAATAAGTGCATGTGTTCCAATAACAATGTCCGTCAGACCATGTCTTATATTTTCATAGATTCGTCTTTTTTCCTTTAATGAGGTGGAGCCTACAAGGCATTCAACCTTTATTCCATATGGTTTAAAGGTATTTGAAAGCTCCTCGAAATGCTGTTTGGCAAGCACCTCTGTAGGCACCATCAGTGTTCCCTGCCAGCCTGCCCTTACACATGCAAAAAGTGACGCCTCCGCAACAACCGTCTTGCCGGAACCAACATCTCCCTGAACGAGACGGTTCATTACATTTTCACTTCCCATATCCTTTAGTATATCGTCTATCGCCTCTGCCTGCCCCTTTGTGAGCTTATACGGCAGAGCCTCCACAAACTCTGCAACCGCCTTGCCCTGCACTATTTTGTGAATGTTCTCCTGCTTTATATTCTCAACACGAAGTCTGCCCATGTCAGCCAGAAACTTATAAAATTCATCAAAGGCAAGCCTTTTTATGGCATTTCTAAGAGCATCCTCATTTTCAGGGTAATGTACCGTCTCATAAGCTGCAGAAAGCTTTTCCAAACCATATTCGCTCCGTATCTCGTCAGGCATGTAATCGTGTATTTGCCCCATAAGACCTCTTACGGAGGCGATTGCCTTCATGACGGTTTTATTTGACAAGCCCTGCGTCAGCGGATAAACAGGCTGCATAACCCTTCTCATACCTTGATAGACCTCAGGTTTGTAATATTCGGGCATGTCCATGACACGCGTATTATTTTTTATTTTTACTGTACCGACAAAAACATATGTATCTCCCTTGTGCAGTACATTTTTCAAAAAAGGGGAATTGAACCATGTGATTTTTAAGGTGCCTGTAGAATCCTTTACGGTTATATTTGTAAGCTTTAGGCTTCTCACTGTCCTTGTGTCAACATAGGAGGATATTACAGCCATTACGGCTGTTCTCTCACCTGGTCTGGCAACTGCTATGTCAACGGTTTCATCATAAGTCAGATAGTTTCTCGGAAATGTATGTATAAGGTCATTTACCGTAGCAACCTTAATGCGCTTAAAGGCTGCTGCGGTTTTGTCCCCTATTCCTTTTATGGTTGTAATATCATCATTTAGATTCATGTTGTTTACCGTATACGATATTATTTTTATTCTACTGATATTATATAATAATATACCGGCTGGTCGCCTGCATGGAATTCCATCTCATAATCAGGGAATTCTTCCTCTAATGTCTTCTGCATTTTTTCCGCATCCTCTGCCGTCACGTCGCTTCCATAATATACGCTTAAAAGCTCGGAGTCTTCGTTAGACATTTCCCGTATAAGCTCCTTTACGACCTCTGTAATGTCCGTTCCCACGGATTTGATGCCATCGTCATCAATTCCCATATAGTCGCCGGTTTTTATTTCTTTTCCGTCAATTGACGTATCTCTCACTGCATAGGTTACCTGTCCTGAGCTGATTTCTGACATTGCCTCCTTCATGGCAGCCTCATTATCCGACACATCAGCCTCACCGTCAAAGCCAACCATTGCACTGATACCCTGCGGTATAGTCTTAGACGGAATAACAACAACCTTCTTTTCCTTTTCAATGTCAGCTGCCTGATTTGCAGCAAGAATTATATTTTTGTTGTTCGGCATTACAAATACCGTGTCGGCATTAACTTTGGAAACCGCCTCAAGCACATCCTCCGTGCTTGGATTCATGGTTTGACCACCTTCTATTACGTAGTCTACACCCAAATCCTTGAATATCTGATTTAAGCCCTCACCCACAGAAACAGCAACAAAGCCAAACGGCTTCTTCGGCTCATCCTTTCGTTCCTCATCCTGCTCTCTCTGCTTTGCAATTTCCCTGTCCTGCTCCATTATGACCTTTTCACGGTGCTCCTCACGCATGTTGTCAATCTTCATACTTGTAAGCTGTCCGTATTCAAGACCCTTTTCAAATGCAAGACCCGGATGGTTGGTATGCACATGTACCTTTACTATCTCATCATCTGAAACTACAACAAGTGAATCACCGATGGAGGTAAGGTATGCCTTAAACGCCTTTTCCGTATCCATATTAAATTCTTTTTCAAGAAGTATTATAAACTCGGTGCAGTAACCAAATTTAATGTGTGAGGTATCTATATCCTCTGAGCTCACGCTTGAAACAGTCTTCTTCACAGATGCAGCAATCACATCCGGAGTGGTTTCTTTGCCTATGATTGCATTGTATGCGCCCTTTAAAAATTCCATAAGTCCCTGTCCACCGGAGTCTACAACTCCCGCCTCCTTAAGCACAGGAAGTAAATCAGGGGTAGTTGCAAGCACCTCGTCACCACATTCGATAACTTCCTCACAGAATTTTTCCACGGTTACCTTCTGCTCTGCAAGCTCGCATGCCTTTCTAGCAACACCCTTGGCAACAGTAAGTATGGTTCCTTCCTTAGGCTTCATAACAGCCTTATACGCAGTGTCAACACCACGCACAAAACCATCAGCAAGAACCGTTATAGTAATTTCCTTCTTATCCTTTATTTCCTTGCAAAAGCCTCTTAAAAGCTGTGATAAAATAACACCTGAATTTCCTCTTGCACCACGGAGTGAACCGCTGGACATTACCTTTGAAAGTTCTTCTATGGTAGGATTTTCAAGAGCAGCAACCTCCTTTGCCGCCGCCATGATTGTAAGCGACATATTTGAGCCTGTATCGCCGTCAGGAACGGGAAATACATTAAGCTCATTTATATAGTCCTTGTTTTTTTCCAAATTATATGCACCAGCTAAAAATGCTTTTTTAAGAAGCTGTGCATCCATAACCTCAATTGCCACCTTTTAATCCTCCTGTTAATCTATAACCCTTACACCCTCAACGAAGATGTTGATATTTTTTACCTTAAGACTTGTCATTTCCTCCACAGAATATTTTACCGTACTTATAAGATTATCACATACTGTAGAAATGCTTACACCATATGCCACTATGATATGGAAATTAATTGATAAATTGTTTTCCTCGTCAACAATTACGTTTACACCCTTGCTTACACTGTCACCCTTTAAAAGCTTTGCAATCCCATCCCTGACGCTTATGGTAGCCATGCCGACTATTCCAAAGCAGCCAAGTGCTGCATGTCCTGCGTATTGGGCTATCACTTCATTTTCTATAATAATATTTCCATACTCGTTTGAAATACAGCTTTTCATAGATAATACCTCCTTATTATATAGTTTTTTAGTGCAAATATAACCCTAACCAAATTTGTCACAATATTATTACTAATTATACCCATTTAAGTTATGTTTATCAAGTCTTACTTATTTATCCCAAATAAAAGTTAATTTTTTTTGAAATTCTTCTTGCATATTGTGCCTTTTTTTGTTAGAATATGCGTGTTGCAAATTTGCGAGGGTTTTTTAAGGTCGCAGTTTAATAGGTATCAAGGAGGTGCTAACAGTGGCAAAGTGCAGAATTTGTGAAAAAAGCGTTCATTTTGGAAACAATGTGAGCCATTCTCATAGAAGATCAAACAGAATTTGGAAATCTAACATCAAGTCAGTTAAGGCTATCGTGGACGGTTCTCCAAAGAAGATTTATGTTTGTACAAATTGCTTAAAGTCAGGAAAAGTTGTAAGAGCTTAATACTGATTGATTCGAGGCTGTCATAAAAAGGTTTTTATGACAGCCTTTTTTACGTTTTATTTAAATTAAGAGATGAGCAAAACATGCTATTTCTAAAATACAGTTGTACAATATAGACAATATCATAAGCAAGGCATTGGGGAGCCGTCGATACTTAGGTGCCGTATTTGGGCACCTTATGTATCGTTACGTGCGACACATAGCGAAAGCGTGCCTTGCGATGATTTGTCTATATTGTACAACGGATGTCTGCGAAAACCTCCGTTTTGCTCATCTCTAAATTCAACCTGTCTATGGAGGCGTTTACCATGAACATTTTAATTAGAGAATTTACTGCTTCTGATATAGGTGAAGCATCAGCCATATGGAATGATGTTGTTGCTGACGGAGTTGCTTTTCCGCAGCTTGATTTGCTAGATGAAGAAACAGGAAATGATTTTTTCATGCAGCAATCCTTTACCGGTGTTGCTTATAATGAAGAAGATAATACAATCATAGGGCTTTATATTTTGCATCCAAATAATGTAGGAAGATGCGGACACATATGCAATGCAAGCTATGCAGTTAAAAAAAATATGCGTGGGCATCACATTGGGGAATTGCTTGTCAGACATTGCATGGCAAAAGCCCGTGAGCTTGGATTTAAAATACTACAGTTTAATGCTGTCGTAAGCACAAACTCTGCTGCTCTCTCCCTCTATCAAAAGCTTGGCTTTACGAAGCTTGGAGTTATTCCCGACGGTTTTCTTATGAAGGACGGACACTATGAGGATATTATTCCTCACTACATTGTGCTGTAACATCTATATATACTTAGGCGAATATCTTTTTTTTGCAATGAAGTACAAAATTATGTCTGCAATTAAAAGTCCCAATATAAACACGGAATGATGGAAAACATCATCCTGACACAACATTTCACACATCCACATATACAGTCCTACAAATAGGACCAATTCCTCTATTGCCAATATAAAAAACACAACCTTTACAGCCGTACATTTTTTCCCAAGCTTTGCTGCCCTTTCCTGCATTACAATTGTATAATTGTCTTTTGTTGAATATAGAACTGTTGTTTCTAATATCATCCTGACAAGCATTATAAGCTCGAATATAAGAAAATTTGCAATTAAAACTTCCGGAATAAAGGGCATGCGATACATTTCCACAGTTTTCTCAGTGTCCTCAATAAAACTCCGTATATATTCATCATAAGCAACTATTAAAACCACAGTCCGAATAAATGTCATAAAAACAGCACCAACCACACCTGAAAAAAATTTATTCCTAAATTGTATTTTTCGTGAATAACCAAAGCATCTGTATCCTTTTACCGATGAGATTTTCATCGAATTACTAAAGCAGAAAACAAATGCCACAATCATTGTGTCCAAATAAGATATTGTAATCTCCTTGTCAAAAATCCAAAACATACAGCCTATACCCAATCCATAGAAAAAACATGGCACAAACAAACTGATAATATTGTCTTTTATTTCATATTTAAGTAATGCCTTATTCATTTTATATCCTCCCTTTTCCATACTCTGTAAAATTTGATTTCCGCATATAACTCAAATAAAAGAAGCGCTATATCCATATATGCTATATACTTATCAAAGCCAAAACGGTATCTCATCATTCCTATACAGCCAACCACAGGCACTGCCCCTGTCAAAATAAGGCTTATACACCCCATTAATCCAACTACATTATAGGAAAATACCATTGCGTCAAGAGTAGTATTTACCGAAAGTGCCACAAGCAATATAAGCAGCACCCCATAGGCATCAATATATTCAAATCCTGTAAAATAAGCAATTATCGTATGAATAAGCGTTGCCACAGCTCCTACCATAAATGTCAGTATAAGCTTATGTATAACAAATCGTTTGTAATTTCTTATCCTTAAATAATCAAAGGTATAACATATCATAAGCTTTTTGGTGACTGCATTTAAAAATATGTCAGCCCATATTGCTGCAAATGCAATTATGCACACTATGTTTCTTCCTAAAATTTCCATATGCTTATTCCTCCATCTTGTACATCAGCCCATTCCAAATTTGCTTTCAGGATATGTTCCGATTTACTTTGTAAATCGAGAACTCTACGGGCTGACGTTACATGTCCATATCCCTGCTGGTTACGGCTACAAAAAGCTCCTGAAGCGTCATTGCCTCAACAGTTACGTGATTAAATAAAAGCTTTTCCTTATCCTCAACCATAAGCTCATCATAGACAAGGTACTGCGCCATAGGTCCCATTCTCTTTATGTCCAAAATATTTTTACCGGACAAAATATCCCCTGCCTCATCCCTGCCTGTACATTTAAATGCCTTTGAACGCAAATCCTCCATAGAGCTTGTAAGAATAAGCCTTCCCCTGTCAATTATTATAACGTCCGTAAAAAGCCCTGACATTTCCTCTATGAGATGTGTGGAAAGAATGTATGTCCTTGGATTTTTCTCCTGCTGCTCCATAAGTATTTCGTAAAACTGCTGCCTTGCCACCGCATCAAGACCTGAATATATCTCATCAAAAAGAACAATGTCGCAATTACTGCAAAGTCCGATAATGATACTTAAAGCAGTCCGTCTTCCCTTTGATAATACCGAGTAAGCTGTTTCTTCCTTCACCCCATAAAGCTGAAGAAGCCTTTGGCAAAGCTCATAATCCCAACTCTCATAAAATGCTTTCGCATATGCAAGTATTTTCTTCACAGTAAATCCATTAAAGGCAGGCATATCATCCGACATAAAACAGATATTTTTTAACTGCTTTTCATTTTCGTATGCCGGCTCACCGAAAAGAAAAACCTCTCCCTCATTTGGAATATACTTTGTGCAAAGCATATTTAACAGTGTTGTCTTTCCTGCGCCGTTTCTTCCAAGAAGTGCATAAATCCCCTTTTCCTCTACGGCAAAGCTTATATTATCTATCGCTGTAATAACCTCATCAGACTTTCTCTTTTCCTCTGCCCTAAATGTTTTTGTTATATTTTTACATTCTATTGCATTCATACTTAATCCTCCATTTCCTCTATAATGGAAATAACATCCTTTTTTGTAAGACCCAGCTTTTTTGCCTCTGCCATAAGCGACCTTGCCGTTTCATTTACAAATCTATCCTTTGACTTTTTTCTAATAAGCTCCTTTGCCCCATCACTTACAAACATGCCGATTCCTCTTTTTTTGTAAAGGATTCCCTCATCAACAAGCAAATCAAAGCCCTTTCTGGCTGTTGCAGGATTTATACGGTACATGGCCGCAAGCTGGTTTGTTGAAGGCACCTGCTCCTCCTCACGTATATGTTCATTTAAAATTTCTTCCTCCAGCCACTGTGCCACCTGCATAAATATTGGCACAAGAGAGGCTTCATTTATTATCATAAAGCACCTCCTTATAGATAAGCGCGAGCTTGTTATCTAAATTACCTTTCACGCCCTACATGTTGGTTTTGTTATTTAGTTAGTTGCTTAAATAACTAACCTATGAACTAATAATATATTGAAATATTTGAATTGTCAATATGTTTTTGATATTTAATTTAATCCGTGTTTATTGAGATATTTTATCATTACAGCAAAAATTGCGAATTTTTTCTTGACAACCCTCAAATAGACATGTTAGTTTAATGGCACAACATAAAGTACCCGTGGGGGAGTAGTGGCGCCAATGTGCGTGGCAAATCAACATACCGACTTTAAAGTCTGGTTTGCCTTAAACAACGAGACTCATGTATTGCTTATTTGCCATACATGCAGTTTCTTTATTTTTTTCCGAGTATGGCATAAGCCGTATTCGGTTTTTTTGTTGAAAAAAAGAAAGGACGGATATTTATGTTTATTGAAATCAAAGGAATTAAAAAAGGCTTTGGCGAGGGAGAAAGCCGTGTGGAGGTACTGAAGGGTATCGACGTGGAAATTGAAAAGGGAGAATTTACCGTGCTGCTTGGTCCCTCAGGCTCAGGCAAATCCACTCTGCTTAACATTATCGGAGGCATTGATAATGCCGACAGCGGCTACATATCCATTAACGGTGAAAAGACCGACAACATGAACGAAAAGGCTCTTTCTCTGTACCGCAGAAAGCATCTCGGTTATATTTTTCAAATGTACAACCTAATCCCAAATCTTAACATAAAGGAAAATGTTGAGGTCGGCGCATACTTAAGCCACAATCCTCTCGATGTTGACGAGCTGTTAAATACTCTCGGACTTTATGAGCACCGCCACAAGCTTCCAAACCAGCTTTCAGGAGGTCAACAGCAAAGAACGGCAATTGGACGGGCAATCGTAAAAAATCCCGACATACTTCTCTGTGACGAGCCTACAGGCGCTCTTGATTTTAACACCTCCAAAGAAATACTCAAGCTTATTGAGGAGGTAAACCAAAAATACGGCAATACAGTTATTATGGTTACACACAATGATGCAATAAAAAATATGGCTGACAGAGTAATAAAGCTTCGTGACGGCGTTATAAGGAAAAACTACATAAATGATGTTAAGCTTACCGCCGACGAGCTTGACTGGTAGGAGGTGTTACTATGAAAAATCCTCTTAACAAAAGGTTTCCCCGAGAGCTAAAATCTGACTTGGGAAAATATGCTGCCATATTTATATTTGTAACCTTAATGATTGGCTTTGTCTCAGGCTTTCTCATTGCAGGGAACAGCATGAAAAAAAGCTACGATGAAAGCTTTGATAAATATAATATTGAGGACGGAAATTTTGAACTTACAGATAAAGCGAATGACGCCTTATTTGACGCAATGGAAAGTAAAAGCATAAAGCTTTATGAAAACTTTTACATTGAGGAAAAAACTGCTGAGCTTGACAGCACGCTCCGTATTTTTGCAAATCGTGATGAGGTAAATCTCATCTGTCTTATGTCGGGTGAGCTTCCCGAAACCGCAGATGAAATCGCCATTGACAGGGTTTATGCCAAAAATAATAATTTATCCGTCGGCGATACATTAACGGCAGGCAATAAGTCACTTAAAATCACCGGATTTGTTGCACTCTCCGACTATTCCGCACTATTTCAAAGTCCATCAGACATGATGTTCGATACCCTAAAATTTGGTGTGGGAATTATGACGGCTGACGGCTTTAACAATATGCCACATACTCATATACACTATTCCTATTCATGGAAATATGACCATACGCCAAAGAATGACGCTGAGGCAAAGACCCTGTCAGAGGACATGCTTCCGGTTCTTGCATCCAACGCATCCATAAAGGAGTTTATTCCTGCCTACATAAATCAGGCTATCATTTTTACAGGTGACGATATTGGCAGGGACAGTGCATTTATGCCTATTCTTTTATATGTTATTATTGCAATAATAGCCTTTATATTTGCAATAATTACAAGCAATACAATTTCAAGGGAGGCAAATGTAATCGGAACTTTAAGGGCATCAGGCTTCACCAGGGGCGAGCTTATACGGCACTATATCACAATGCCTATGCTTATAACATTTATTGCCGCCATTGTAGGAAATATTTTAGGCTACACTGTTTTTAAGAATATGTCCGCAGATATGTATTACGGCTCATACAGCCTCACAACATATAAAACACTGTGGAATGGGGATGCATTCGTCAGGACGACCGTTATTCCGCTGATAATCATTTGTGTTATAAATTTGTGTATTCTTATAACAAAATTAAAGCTTTCACCGCTTAAATTCATAAGGCGTGATTTAAGCCGCAGCAAAAAGAAAAAAGCATTCCGCCTTAACACAAAAATCGGTATCATGACAAGATTCCGGATTCGGGTTATTTTTCAGAATATACCGAATTACGTCACAATACTTATAGGAATGTTCCTTGCAAATACAATTCTTTTATTTGGCATGGGGCTGATACCGATGATGGACCACTATCAGCAGGAAATAATCGACAACATGATTGCAAAGCATCAGTACATACTTAAAATGCCTGTTGAAACAACAAGCACTAAGGCGGAAAAATATTGTTCAGCCACACTTAAAACGATTGACGACAGTTTAAAGGCTGAGGATGCAACTGTTTTCGGAATATCATCCGGCAGCAGTCGTGTTGATATTAACTTTAAAAACGGCGTATACATTTCCAACGCTTACGCCGAAAAATATAAGCTTGAAGCTGGGGACACGGTATCACTTAAGAACAGCTATGAAAACAAAAATTACAGCTTTGTCATAGACGGAATTTACGATTATCCCGCAAGTATTGCGGTTTTTATGGACATGGAACAGTTCAATGACACCTTTGGTATGCAGGAGGGTTATTTCACAGGATATTTTTCAGATGAGGAAATAACGGATATTGACGATGCGCTTATTGCTGCTGAAATCACCGAGGATGAACTGACAAAGACCTCCAGACAGCTTACAAAAACCTTTGAGGATATGGCAGGAATGGTCCAGGTTTTTGGAATTGTCCTTTTCATGCTTGTGATATACCTTCTCTCAAGGATTATCATTGAGAAAAATGCACAGTCCATCTCCATGACAAAAATACTTGGTTATTCAAATGCTGAAATAAACGGGCTTTATATTGCCTCAACCGCAATAGTGGTCGTGCTTTCAATAATATTTACGATACCTGTTGCAAATGTAGTTATTGCAAAAATATTTCCGATTGCACTTAAGGGCTATTCGGGATATTTCTTCTACTATGTTCCATTTAGCATTTTTGTAAAAATGGCGTTGCTTGGATTTTTGTGCTATGGGATTATTGCATGGCTTCAGACAAGGAAGGTTAAGAAAATTCCTCTTGATATTGCACTGAAAAATGTAGAGTAAATATTATACCTCCATTGCCCCTTTAATGATGATATCCTTCCATTCTCTTTGTAAAGTCATCAAGTTTGGCTTTAAGCTTTTGGTAAGCCTTGTCCTTAAGCTGTCCGTTTTCTTTTAACTCGGACAGCTTAAGCTCGGCATCCTTTCTTGCCTGAATAGCCAAATCTTTGTAATTATTTTCCAGGTTAATCTGTATGTCATTAAATAATGCTTCCATTTCCCTATGTGCCTGCTTTGAATTTTTGTCAAACATAAAAATTATCTCCTCTCTGTTGAACATCAGCCCATTCCAAATTTGCTTTCAGCAAATGGGCTGACGCTACATGTCAAGTTTTCATAGAAAACTTGACACAACTCTACTGTCCATAAAAATTAAATTTCATTCCATGTTTTTCTCCGTAAGCGGTATATATCTCAATAATTGTCTCATTTAACTCCCTGTCACTTACAACTGTATTATCACGGTAAACATTTAAAATTTTAATTGTATTCGCTTGCATGTTGACAGCAAATCTAAAACGTATCTCCACTGTATTTCCACTTGAGAAATAATTACCCGAAAAATCCACATAATCCTTATCCTTCTCACCAGTAGGAGTTACGGTCCATTTTTCATTAAAGCAATATTCTTCCAATACCTCTCCAAGCTCCACATCAGGAGCAAATTTAAGAGAACACCCTTTTACATAATTTATCTTTGCTTCAGGCAGTATAGCCGCTTCACCACCAAGATTGGCAAAGTTTATTGATATTGCGGAAACTACAATTGCTATTGCCAATGCAATAACTTTTGCAGACTGACCTTCCTTCTTATCGGCATTATAGAATTTTGACATTATTACTATAGCGATAAATCCTATTACGGCACCGCCAAAATGCCCGAAATTATCCACATTCATATTTCTGGCACTAATGGCATCAATCACAACATAAATTACAACCGTAATAGCTGTATTAAACACAGCATGACTTCTGCTTATACTGTCACGGGCAATATAAAAATTAGAAATATATACATATGCTGCAATAATGCCATATATGGCACCTGAAGCTCCAATTGAAAAATAGATATGTTCAGGGTCAATCATATGAAATCCGAATACTGATAAAACACCTGAGCCTATGCCTGATAAAAAATATACGATTACCATGTTCAATGAGCCAATATATTTTTCAACATCATGACCAAAAAGCCACAGACAAATCATGTTCATAAGCAGATGCTCAAAGTTAAGGTGCAAAAACATACTTGAAAAAAGCCTTCCGTACTCTCCCATTTCCACCACATATTCGTAGTTTGCACCACCGGTTCTCGAAAAATTATTCTTTGTTGCACATGCCGCAAAAACGATAACATTTATAACGATAAAAAAAATTGTGCATATTGGAAAGTTTCCTTGAACTCTCCTGTCATTATCAATCTGCTTACTGTAAGTATTGGATATATCATTTATCACATAAGGCTCATCAAACTGTTCCTCATAAAAGCTTTTATTATCCTCATTGTTGTTTTCAAAATCTTCCACATCAGGTCTCCTTAAAATTTATACCCTTAATATAACAAAAATTTTGTGAAATGGGAAGAAATTTTACAGCGGCAGCGTTGCAAACAACACATTTATTTGTTAGAATAACCAACGAAATTATTATTTGCAAGGGAGGAAGCTGCCATGCTTCTTGCGTGTCAGAACATAAGTAAAGCCTATGGTACAAATCAGATTTTATCTGACGTATCATTTCATATAGAAGCAAGAGAAAAAATAGCCATAGTGGGAATAAACGGATGCGGGAAAACCACTCTGCTTAAGGTTATCATGGGTGAGGAGGCCGCAGATAACGGTCAGGTTGTTATCTCAAAGGAGGCAACCGTGGGCTATCTCTCACAGCATCAAGACATTTCCTTTGACAATACCGTATATGATGAAATGCTTGAAACTAAAAAAAATATTATTGACATGGAAGCAAAGCTGCGAAGCCTTGAGCTTGACATGAAGGAATATGAGGGTGAAAAGCTTGAGCAGATTATGAATACCTACAACAAGGTACAGTCGGAATATGACAGGCTTAACGGATATGCCTACAAAAGTGAGATAACCGGTGTATTAAAGGGGCTTGGGTTTTCAGAGGCGGATTACAATAGACATATAAGCACCCTTTCAGGGGGACAGAAAATGCGTATTGCCCTCGGCAGACTTCTTCTTACAAAGCCCGATATAATAATACTTGACGAGCCGACAAATCATCTTGATATGCTCTCAACGGCATGGCTTGAAACATTTCTTGCGGCATATGACGGAAGCGTGATTATCGTAAGCCATGACAGATATTTTATTGATAAAATTGCAACAAAGATTGTTGAGATAGATAATACAAAAGCTACTATTTATCACGGAAACTACTCCTACTATGCAAAAAAGCGTACTGAAATAAGAGCCTCCCTTATGAAGGCTTACCTAAACCAGCAGCAGGAAATAAAGCATCAGGAGGAAGTTATAACAAAGCTGAAGCAGTTCAACAGGGAAAAATCCATAAAGCGTGCCGAGAGCAGGGAAAAAATGCTTGCCAAAATAGATGTTTTGGAAAAGCCTGTGGAGGTCGCCTCGGAAATGCGCCTTGCCCTTACCCCGTCCGTTGAAAGTGGGAATGACGTCCTTACAATAAAGGAGCTTTCAAAAGCCTTTGGCAGCCATAATTTATTTTCATCTCTTGACATGGATATAAAAAGAGGGGAACGGGTTTCCCTTATCGGCGGAAACGGAACAGGTAAAACAACAATACTGAAAATAATAAACCGTGTCGTACCAAAGGATGGCGGAACCGTAACACTGGGCTCCCGTGTGCGCATCGGCTACTACGACCAGGAGCATCAGGTTTTATCACTTCACAAAACCATATTTGAGGAAATATCCGATGCATACCCTGACATGAACAACACAAAAATCAGAAATGTTCTTGCCGCATTTCTGTTTACGGGCGAGGATGTGTTTAAAAAAATCGGAGATTTAAGTGGAGGGGAACGTGGACGTGTTTCCCTTGCAAAGCTTATGCTTTCCCCTGCAAATTTCCTTATACTTGACGAGCCTACAAACCACCTTGATATACAGTCCAAGGAAATACTTGAGGAAGCCCTGAAAAGCTACACGGGAACAGTGCTTGTGGTAAGCCACGACAGATATTTTATTAATTCCGTTTCAACCAGAATTGTTGAGCTGAAGGATAAAAGACTTTACTCCTTCATAGGCGACTATGACTACTACGAAACACATAGGGATATTGTCTACGATACGGCTTCAGGAAATGATACTGCAGTCGGAAGCAGTATGACACAAAAGCCTTCCATGAAAACAGCGTTTACAGCAATTACGGATGGAGCTTCGGCACAGACCACACAGACAGAAACCATGTCCTCCTCAAAGGAGGAATATCTTAAAAACAAGGAGGAGCAGGCACGTATAAGGAAGCTTGCAAACGACCTGAAAAGGACGGAAGCAAAAATTGAAGAATTGGAAAATGCAATATTAGAAATTGACAAAAAGATAAACGATCCTGAAAATGCCACAAACTCCTTTAAGCTTGGGGAGCTTTCTACCCAAAGGGAAAAATTAGACAGCGAGCTTATGGAATTATATGAAAAATGGGAGACACTTAGCAATGAGTAAAAACATTTGCTAAACATCTCCCTGAAACATAAGTGTAAGTATCATCTGTGCTGTTTCAACCATATTTGTGCTGTTATCCATACTGCACTTTTGAATGTAACGGAATGCCTCCTCCTCGGATAAATGATTTCTTTCCATGAGGAGGTATTTTGCATTGCTTATATAATTTTCTTCCTGCCAGGTCCGCTTGACGGGTTTTTTATTTTTCTTATATCTTCTCTCAACCTGCCTCAGCACCATATCAACGGTACTTATCAGGTCGCCTAATTTAAGGGGCGTTGAAAGGGACAGTACTCCCGTCCCTGCCGCCGCAACTGCAACCTGTGAACCGATAAGCACAAGTTCAAAGTTTTTCGGCAGACTATCCTTTAAATCAAGGTAAAACATATCGCTTAATTTATATGCACTTAAAACCACCCCTGCATCCATGTTTCCCACTGCCTGTAATGTCATGGCAGCAGTTGAATAGGCAAACACTTCATTATAGCCGTGATTATTAAGTATTCTCTGTATTTTTTTTGCTTCCTCAAGTTTTGGCAGGACTACTATAATTGAACTCATACAGCGGCCTCCGCTTTATTATATGCGATATAAATATTTTGCTATTTCCCAATCGGATACCTGCTCCAAGTAGCCTCTCCATTCCGTCCTTTTTGCCTTGATGTATTTTTTTACAAGGTTTTCTCCGATTACGTCCGTTACAAGGCTCTCATTTTTCAGTGCCTCGATTGCCTCACCCAGATTTTCAGGAAGGGACACAATTCCCTTTTCCTCCTTCTCATCCTCACTGAGCTTTCTTATGTCCTCAACAAGCTCATCAGGTGCAGCTAAATTATTTTTAATTCCATCCATTCCTGCGGCAATGCAAAGAGCAAAAACAAGATAAGGATTTGCCGCCGAATCAGGACTTCTAAGCTCAAGCCATGCCCCGCCGTCAGACATGCTTCCCACATGAATAAGGGCATTTCTCTGTTTTCTTGACCATGTAACCTCAGATGGTGCCTCAAAGCCCGGCACAAGTCTCTTGTAGGAATTTACAAGAGGATTAAACATTGCCGTCATTCCATGAATATGACTTAAAATTCCTGCCATAAATGACTTTCCAATGTCACTCAGATTACCGTTTTCATCTGAAAAAACATTTTGTCCGTCCTTCATAAGCCTCATTTTTAGATGCATGCCTGAGCCGTTTTCGTCCATACGGGGCTTAGGCATAAATGTAGCATGAAGTCCGTATTTTTTTGCTATTGTACCCACGGCAGTCTTAAAGGTCATTATCTTATCCGCAGTTGCAAGGGCATTTTCATATGTGAAATCTATCTCATGCTGTGCCGGTGCAATTTCGTGATGGGATGAGGTTATGACATATCCCATTTCCTCCATGGCTAAAATTATGTCTCTCCTTGTATTTTCGCCCAAATCAATCGGGGATGTATCAAGGTAACCTGCCTTCTCATGGGTAAGCGTGGTAGGAAGTCCATTTTCATCCGCATGAAATAAAAAGAATTCACACTCAGGATTTATGAGAAGATTGTAGCCCTCCTCCTGTGCCTGCTGTACAACCTTTTTTAATATATATCTCGAATTTGCCTCATACTCAGTTCCATCCTCGTTTATAACATCACATATAAACCTTGCAACCTTTCCCTGCTGAGGTCTCCACGGAAGTATTGAAAATGTATCAAGGTCCGGTCTTAAATAAAGGGGGATTTCCTCCGACTGGGCAAAACCCGCTATTGATGCAAGGTCAACCATGCATTTATTTTCCATTGCGCTTATGACTCTCGTTGCCGGTATGGCAAGATTTTTCAGGTTACCGTACATATCAGTAAACTGAAGCCTGATAAACTGAACGTCCTCCTCATCTATAAGCTGCACGATGTCAGCCTTACTGTAATTACTCATATACTCCTCCTTATTTGAACATCAGCCATTCCATATTTGCCTTCGGCAAATGGGCTGACGCTACATGTCAAGTTTTCATAGAAAACTTGACACATCATTTTATTATTGTTCCTGTCTTTCCTATATATCCTTCATATGCCTTATCTATCTTAGTTATAACCGCTCTTCTTCCCTCTCTCTTTTCAACAAAAGACACTGACGCCTGCATCTTTGGAAGCATTGTATTTTCCTCAAATTCTCCGCCTTCAATGTACCTTTTTGCGTCTGCAAGGGATGTAGCCTCAAGCATGATTTCCTCCTCCGTCCCGTAGTTTACGGAAACATGCTCAACGCTTGTAAGTATAAGCAGCTCATCCGCATCAAGCTCCTCTGCCATAACACCGCAGGCATAATCCTTTTCTATCACTGCGCTTGCTCCCTTTAGCTTTGTTCTCTGCTCAAGAACAGGTATTCCTCCGCCTCCGCAGGCTATTACGATATGTCCCGCCTCAAGAAGGGTTTTTATTGAATCAAGCTCTATTATTTTGCCCGGCTTCGGCGCTGCAACGATTCTTCTGTAGGTATCTCCCTCTTTTACAACAAAGTTACCCTTTTCTTCCTCAGCTGCTGCCTCCTCCTCGGACAGCTCCCTGCCGATTTTTTTGACAGGCTGTGAAAATGCATCATCATAGGGGTCAACTACAACCTGCGTAATCACAGTACATACAGGCTTATATATGCCCTCCTTAAGAAGCTCCGCCCTTATGGCGTTCTGCAAATCAAAGCCTATGTAGCCCTGACTCATGGCAGAGCATACGGACATAGGGGCGCATGTGTATTCGGGATGTGCCTTTCCAAATTCATTCATTGCCGTATGTATCATGCCAATCTGCGGTGCATTTCCATGTGTTATTACAATCTCCGCACCCTCCTTGACAAGGCTCACAATTTTCTTTGCAGTGCTTTTTACCGCTATCTGCTGTTCAGGGAGGGTTGTACCCATGGCTCTGTGCCCAAGGGCTATCACCACTTTCTTTTTTTCCATGTTAAATCCCTTTCTAATTAAATATCACAATACGTTTCAATTTATATTGCAGCTATATCAATGAGACTAAGCTTGTCTGCCGTACATTGACATGCATTTTCAAGGCTCGTAATAAGCGCCCTTGCAGTATCCATGGCAGTTATTACATTTACCCCCGTCTCTATTGCGCTTCTCCTTATAAGAAATCCGTCACCGGAATGTTCCACACCCTGAGGCGGAATGTCTATTACAAGGTCTATTTTATGACCTAAAATAAGATCCATAAGGTTAGGGGAGTCCTGCTCTATTTTGTTTGTTCTGTATGCCTTTACCCCTGCCTCGTTAAGCGCCTTTGCAGTTCCTCTTGTGGCATATATTTTGTAGCCTATGGCAGCAAATCTTTTTCCTATTTCAACAGCAGCTTCCTTTTCTTCATCCCTTACGGTCATTATCATGTTCCTGAATTTAGGAAGATTTATTCCTGCACCTAAAAATGCCTTGTATAACGCCTCGTTAAAATCCTTTGATATTCCAAGGCATTCGCCTGTAGACTTCATTTCAGGCCCAAGACTGATGTCAGCGCCCCTTATTTTTTCAAAGGAAAATACAGGCATCTTTATTGCATAATATTCTGCCCCCGGCTGCAAGCCCGGTGTGTACCCCATATCCTTTAAATTGTAGCCCATTATGGCTTTTGCCGCAAGTGAAACAATTGGAATTCCCGTAACCTTACTTATATATGGTACGGTACGGCTGGAACGGGGATTTACTTCTATGACGTACACGTCATCCTCACACACGATAAACTGTATGTTTATCATTCCGATAACATGCAGCGCTTTTGCAAGCCTCCTTGTATATTCCTCTATTTTCTCCTTTGCACTGTCGCTTATTGTCCTTGCAGGATATACGGAAATGCTGTCACCTGAATGTATGCCTGCTCTCTCGATATGCTCCATAATTCCCGGAATGACGATATCCTCACCGTCGCATACCGCGTCAACCTCTATCTCTTTTCCAACAAGGTATTTATCTACAAGTATGGGATGCTCCTGTGCAATCTGATTGATTATGCCGATATACTGCTCAACGTCCTCATCATTTATTGCTATCTGCATTCCCTGACCGCCAAGCACATACGAAGGTCTTACAAGAACGGGATAACCAAGCTCTGCGGCTACCTGCTTTGCCTCCTCGGCTGTAAATACTGTTCTTCCCTTAGGTCTTTTTATATGGCATTTTTCAAGTATCTCATCAAAAAGCTCCCTGTCCTCCGCTGCATCAACATTTTCCGCAGAGGTACCAAGTATTGGAACGCCCATTTTAATAAGCGCTTCCGTAAGCTTTATTGCAGTCTGTCCACCAAACTGTACAACTGCCCCGTCAGGCTTTTCAATGTTAACTATATTTTCAACATCCTCAGGGGTAAGTGGTTCAAAATAAAGCTTATGGGCTATGTCAAAATCCGTACTTACGGTTTCAGGATTGTTGTTTACTATTATTGTCTCGTAGCCCTCCTCGGCAAACGCCCATGTACAGTGAACGCTACAAAAATCGAACTCTATTCCCTGTCCTATACGGATGGGACCCGAACCAAGCACAAGCACCTTTTTTCTGTCTGTTCTCACAGCTTCATTTTCACCACCGTAAACGGAATAATAATAAGGGGTTGCCGCCTCAAATTCAGCGGCGCATGTGTCAACCATTTTGTAAGCCGCAGTGATTCCGTACTCTTTCCGGAGATTCTTAACATACTCCTCCGTCTTGCCGTTAAACCTTGCGATAATGTAATCAGGGAACTCCATTCTTTTTGCTTCACGGAGAAGCTCCTCGTCAAGCTCCTTCGTTTTAAGCTTAAACTCCATGTCGGTAAGGTTTGCAATCTTATCTATAAACCATTTGTCTATCCTTGTAATCTCATTTATCTCCTCAGCGGTTATACCCATGCGGAATGCCTGCGCAATTCTCCACAGTCTCATATCGTCAACAATTTTAAGTTCTTTTTTCATTTCATCTCGTGAAAGCTCCGAGAAATCATAGGAAATAAGACTGTCCACATGCTGTTCAAGGGAACGTATCGCTTTCATAAGGGCACCCTCAAAATTGTTGCATATGCTCATAACCTCCCCTGTTGCCTTCATCTGGGTTGTGAGCGTTCTCTTTGCGCTTATAAATTTATCAAAAGGAAGTCTTGGAATTTTTACAACCACATAGTCAAGCATTGGCTCAAAGCATGCGTAGGTTTTCTTTGTTATTGCATTTTTTATCTCGTCAAGAGTGTAGCCAAGTGCAATCTTTGCCGCAACCTTTGCAATAGGATAACCCGTTGCCTTGCTTGCAAGGGCAGACGATCTTGATACTCTCGGATTGACCTCTATAACGCAATACTCAAAGCTTTCAGGATTTAGGGCATACTGCACGTTGCAGCCTCCCGTTATGCCAAGCTCCGTAATAATATTAAGCGCTGAAGTACGGAGCATCTGATACTCCTTGTCCCCAAGTGTCTGTGAAGGGGCAACGACTATGCTGTCCCCCGTGTGAACTCCCACAGGGTCTATATTTTCCATGTTACAGACAGTTATACAGTTTCCTGCACTGTCACGCATAACCTCATACTCTATTTCCTTCCAGCCGGCAATACACCTTTCCACAAGCACCTCACCGACCCTTGAAAGTCTTAATCCACTTTCAAGAATTTCTATAAGCTGCTCCTGATTATAGGCAATACCGCCTCCGCTTCCTCCCAGCGTATAGGCAGGGCGAAGTACTACGGGATAACCGATTGTATTCGTAAATGCAATACCGTCCTCAACATTTTTTACGACTAATGACGCAGCGATTGGCTCACCGATTTTTTCCATGGCGTCCTTAAATGCCTGTCTATCCTCAGCTCTTTTTATCGTGAGGGCTGTTGTTCCTATCAGCCTTACATTATGCTCCTCTAAAAAGCCGCTCTCGTCAAGCTCCATTGCAAGGTTAAGTCCTGCCTGACCTCCAAGGGTAGGCAAGATACTGTCAGGTTTTTCCTTAAGTATAATCTGCTCCACAACCGAAGCTGTAAGAGGTTCAATGTAAACTCTATCGGCTATATTTTTATCCGTCATTATTGTTGCAGGATTTGAGTTAAGAAGCACAACCTCAACCCCCTCCTCCTTGAGAGAACGGCATGCCTGTGTGCCTGCATAGTCAAACTCCGCAGCCTGACCGATAACAATCGGTCCCGAACCGAGCATTAAAACCTTTTTAATATCCGTATTTTTAGGCATTTTCCTGTCCTCCCATCATATCGATAAATCTGTCAAACAAATATGCCGAGTCCTGCGGTCCCGGACATGCTTCGGGATGAAACTGCACAGTGAAAATATTTTTGCCTATATATTTTAATCCCTCGTTTGTGCCGTCATTCACATTTACAAAGGCAGGAGCTGCAATATTTTTATCTATTGTGTCAGTATCTACAACATAACCGTGATTTTGTGAGGAAATATAAACACGCCCTGTCTCAAGGTCCTTTACAGGGTGATTGCCTCCCCTGTGGCCATACTTCATTTTCTTTGTTTTTGCGCCTGTGGCAAGAGCCATAAGCTGATGCCCTAAGCATATGGCAAATATGGGTATGTCGAAAGCATAAAGCTTTTTTATCTCAGCAATAATATCCGTACAGATGGTAGGGTCACCGGGACCGTTTGAGAGCATTATACCGTCAGGCTTTTGGGCAAATATTTCCTCCGCCTTTGTCGTTGCAGGATATACCGTTACGTTGCAGCCTCTTTTTGCAAGGGATTTTGCTATATTTTTCTTTGCCCCAAGGTCTAGGAGGGCAACGTTTTTCATGTTTGAATCAGGCGTTGTTTCTGTTTTTAGGGCGCCAAGCACATACTTCTCGCTGCATGTTACCTTCTCCACAACATGACCTGTGGTGTATTCCTCTAACTTTGGTATTATGTCAACCAAATTATAGTTTTCATCGGTAGTTATCATGCAGTTCATTGTACCCTTTTCACGGAGTATTTTTGTTAATTGTCTTGTATCTATGCCGCATATTCCGGTAATATCAAAGCGTTTTAAATAGTTAGACAGTGTGTCCTCACATCTGAAATTGCTTGCAGTTTTTGAAAGCTCCCTTACTATATAGCCATCAAGCCACGGTCTTATGGATTCCTCATCCTCATGGCATATTCCGTAATTTCCGATAAGCGGATATGTCATACATACCGCCTGACCTGCATATGAGGGGTCGGTTAATACCTCAAGGTAGCCTGTCATGGAGGTGTTAAAGACAAGCTCACTTATGATTTCTTTCCTTGAGCCAATGCTTTTTCCCTCAAAAATGTGACCATCTGCAAGAATTAAAAACGCTTTCATAGGTGTTGTTCCTTTCTTGTTACTTTTGTTGTTATCCGTACCCGTACGGAAGCTGAATATCATTTAAATATAGCAATTATCTTTTAAACTAATTTTTTGATACTAAACAAAAAAGGGGACAGAAAACTAATGTTTCCTGACCCCTTTGCCATTAACATATAGTATTATGAAGCTTTTTCAATGATTTGTCAAATGGTTTTTGACATATATGAAATATAAAAAAATTTAATTTAATAAATTTACATTCAGCCCCATATCCTTTGCCTTTTGAATTGCAGGTAATTGGAATATTCCGGCACCTAAAATCATTATTCTTTTCATGGCGTTTTATCCTCTCATCAGATAATTACTATTTCCTCTTAAAAATTCCTATAATTTCCCTTCCATAACCCATTTTGCCTAACAGTCTGTAAACCTCTATGGTATCCTCCATAGATTTTTCATGCATCATGTTTTCCAACTCAACCTTAGCCCTGTAGCAGGATTTCCCCACTGTTTTATTTTCATAATAATTTGTATTTTCGTTCAACAAATTAAAATCGATAAAGGAATCCCCGACAAAATCTATACACCTGTATCCACAATCATCAAATAAGGCAATAAGTCCATCCTTATTAAAGTAGAACGGATGCCCCGTCTCATCCAGCCAATAATCTCTTTTCAATTTACCATCATTTACTAATTTAATTCGAAAATCAGAATAACTATTAGCGACCTTAATAAAGAAAATGCCCTCCTCTGCCAAAATTGCATCGCATTCTTCTATAAGCTCCTTCGGATTTAAAACCATATCAAGCACTCCGTCCATGTTAATAATATCCCATTTGTGTCCTTGATTTGCAGCGTCCGCAACCAGCTTATAGCAGTCGCCATATATAACCTTATCAGCCATATGGGGATTATGCTTTAATACGCCATAATGACTATAGTCCATTCCCGTCACCTGATAACCCGCTTTTTCAAAATGTGAAATGGCAAAGCCTTCACCGCACCCAATGTCAAGAAACCCTTTTGCTTTGGCACAGACATGCTGTTCTATTAAGTATTGCTTTTGTTTCAGCTTATTTTCAAAAAACACAAGCTCTGCATCCTCATATAGCTGTTTATATTGGCCCATGGAATTCTGATAATATTCATCCTCAAATTCCGCCTGTCGTTCCTCAGCAGTAGGTTTCTTTTTCAGTTCATATCCGTATTGATTTTTAAATATCTTTTCAAATTGCATATTGTGTACCCCCCCCATATACATATTGCATACCTCCTCATATTATAAAATAGGTAAATATTACATTTGACATTCTCTACGTTTTTGTCTGATAATCAGATATTCAGTATAAATCCTGGCGTCCCATTACATAATTTCAAGGTTATGTAACTTTTTCCCTGTTTATATATGCCTTGTTTTATCTTATCATTAATGCAGGGTTCCTCAGTTGAGTCGTAAGCATAACCTATTTTATGTGATATTTCTTCATTAAATCTTACTTTATATCTTTCTCGTAATTCGACTAAAACAGCTGCCGATAAACCCGCCTGTTCAAATTTGCCACTTATTGAATTTACTCCTAAACTTGATAAAGGAATTTGCATCGTAGAAGCATCAAGAAAAGCATCAGTAATACATAAATAAAAAGAAAAAAAATTCCCTTTATAATTTTTATATTCCGTTTCAAACTGATTATAACATTTATCTGCTATTTTTTTTTACTACTGTTTTGTCACAACTTTTACTTTTTTCCACGATTTCATGCATAAAACATTTCACATAATCATCCCACCTCTTTCCGGATATAAATTTCCTATTTTATTAATAATATCTTCATATACTTTCTTAGACATTTTCATAAATGCTCTTTTACAGTGTGTTCCCCTGTCTGTTTTCATCTAAAATTTTCTTACAATCCATATGTACTAAATAAATTTTTTGTTAAAAATAATTGCATGTATACGACACATTATACTCAATATATTGAGTATGGTCAATCATATAATTATGATATTAATATTTTGAGGTGATTAAATGATTTCGTACAAACCTTTTTACGAGACACTGTTACACAGAAATATTACAGAATATGAATTGATATTTAAATATGGTATGTCAGCCAATACTTTACATCGAATGAAAAAAGGAGAAGCTATTACAACAAAAACACTGGATACTTTATGTTATATATTAGATTGCGAAGTTTCAGATATATTACTTCATGATAAAACAAAATAACTCAGTTTCATTTTTTGAAACTGAGTTATTTTGTTTTAATATAATTAAACAATAATTTAATGGATTTATCCCAATATATAAGTAACCCATTACAGATTTGTATATCCCATCAAATACTTATCAACTGCCTTAGCAGCCTCTCTGCCTTCTCTGATTGCCCAAACCACAAGGGATTGTCCACGCCTCATGTCACCTGCCGCAAATACCTTTGGAATGCTTGTGGCATGATCAGTTGTCTCTACGTTTGTTCTTGCGTCAACATTAACCTTAAATGCGTCCGTAACGTATTTTTCGCTTCCAAGGAAGCCTGCTGCAATAAGCACAAGCTCCGCAGGTATTTCCTTTTCGCTTCCCTCAACAGGCACCATGTTCATCCTTCCTGTTTTCTCGTCCTTTTTAGGCTCAAGGCTTACAAGCTTAACCTTTTCAAGGCTGCCCTTTTTATCCTTTATAAATTCCTTTACCGTTGTCTGATATATTCTTGGGTCACTGCCAAATACGGCAATTGCCTCCTGCTGACCGTAATCGGTTTTAAGCACTCTAGGCCACTCAGGCCAAGGGTTTCCTGCCGTTCTTTCCTCCGACGGCATAGGCATCATCTCAAGCTGTGTTACTGATTTTGCACCCTGTCTTATAGCAGTTCCCACACAGTCATTTCCCGTATCACCGCCACCAATTACTATGACGTTTTTATCCTTGGCTGATATTGCTTTTCCGTCCTTAAACTCTGAATCAAGCAGGCTCTTTGTCACGGAGGAAAGGTACTCTACCGCAAAATATATTCCCTTTGCATCTCTTCCCTCTGCATTTATGTCTCTTGGATTTGAGGCGCCGCATGCAAGCACAACAGCATCAAACTGCTTCGTAAGCTCCTTTGCGGTTATGTCCTTTCCAACATTCACACCGGTTTTAAATGTAATGCCTTCCTCCTCCATAATTGCCATTCTTCTGTCAATTACGCTTTTATCAAGCTTCATGTTAGGGATTCCGTATCTGAGGAGACCACCAACTCTGTCGGAGCGTTCAAATACCGTAACCAAATGTCCCCTTTTGTTAAGCTGCATGGCAGCCGCAAGTCCTGACGGTCCGCTTCCCACCACTGCAACGGTCTTTCCCGTTCTTACCTTAGGTGGATTTGCCACAACCCATCCTTCAGCAAATGCATTTTCAATTATTGCTCTCTCATTTTCCTTTGTTTCTACAGGCTCCTCATGGAGGTTATGGGTACATGCAGCCTCGCAGAGTGCAGGACATACACGACACGTAAACTCAGGAAAGTTGTTTGTCTTTGTAAGGCGCTCATAAGCCTGCTTCCAATTTCCACCGCACACAAGATTGTTTGTCTCAGGCACAAGATTATTAAGCGGACAGCCTGAAACCATACCATTAATTATCTCGCCGTTCTGGCAGAACGGAACACCGCATGCCATGCATCTTTCGCCCTGCTCCTTTTGCCTTTCAAGTGAAACAGGGGTGTGAAATTCGTTGAAATGCTTTATTCTCTTTAAAGGTTCTTCAAATTTTGATACATTTTCCATTCTTTTATTCCCCTTTCTTTCCATCTGAAAAGCTCTCGTAAAATGCTTCCATTTGAGCTTGCTCCTTGCTCATTCCCTTCTCCTCAAGCTTTGAGGAAAGAGCAATCATCTTCTTGTAATCATTTGGAATGATTTTCTTAAATTTAACTATATACTCATCCCATGCATCAAGTATACGCTTTCCAATCTCAGAGCCTGTTACCTCCACATGCTCCTCAATGAGCATTTTAAGCTCCTGAATGTCATATTTATTTTCAAGCTTCTCAATGGAAATCATATCCTTGTTAAGGTTTCTGTAAAGGTGGTTATCCTCATCAAGAACATAGGCGATACCGCCGCTCATACCTGCCGCAAAGTTCTTGCCGGTCTTACCGAGAACAACAACACGTCCTCCCGTCATGTACTCACAGCCATGCTCTCCAACGCCCTCAACAACCGCATAAGCGCCTGAGTTTCGTACTGCAAAACGCTCTCCTGCAACACCATTTATAAATACCTTTCCGCTTGTGGCACCGTAAAGCGCAACGTTTCCGGCAATGATATTTTCCTCCGCCTTGTAGCCTCTGTTTTTCGGCGGGAACACTGCAAGCTTTCCACCTGAAAGTCCTTTGCCGAAATAGTCGTTTGTGTCACCGCAAAGTGAAAGGGTAAGTCCTGATGGAATAAATGCACCGAAGCTCTGTCCTCCTGCACCCGTACAGTTTATTGTAATTGTGTCCTCAGGAAGTCCCTCCTTGTGGTTTCTTGTAATCTCTGCTCCGAAAATAGTACCGAAGGCTCTGTCAGTATTTCCAACCTTTATATCAAGGGAAGCCTTCTTGCCCTCCTTAACTGCGTTGCCAAGCTTAGCAAGGAGCACCTTTTCATCAAGCGTCTTTTCAAGCTCGAAGTCGTATACAAGTTCCTTGTTAAACGTAACATTTTCGCCGGCTTCACCGTATGGATTTGCAAGTATCTCACTTAAATCCATTTTATGTGCCATGGAAAGAGCTGAATCCTCTTTTACCTTAAGCAGGTCAGCGCGTCCTACCATCTCGTCAATTGTCTTTACCCCAAGCCTTGCCATGTACTCACGAAGCTCTCTTGCTATAAATCTCATAAAGTTTTCAACATACTCAGGCTTACCCTTAAATCGCTTTCTAAGCTCAGGGTTCTGGGTTGCCACACCTACAGGACATGTATCAAGATTACATACCCTCATCATAATACAGCCCATTGTTACAAGTGGTGCCGTTGCAAATCCAAACTCCTCAGCTCCAAGCAATGCCGCTATTGCAACGTCACGTCCACTCATAAGCTTTCCGTCCGTCTCAATTCTGACTCTGTTTCTAAGTCCGTTTTGAATAAGGGTCTGATGGGTCTCCGCAAGTCCCATCTCCCACGGAAGTCCGGCATTGTGGATTGAGCTTTCCGGTGCTGCTCCCGTGCCGCCGTCATAACCTGATATAAGAATAACCTGCGCACCCGCCTTTGCAACACCTGCCGCAACGGTACCTACGCCTGCCTCCGACACAAGCTTAACAGAAATGTCCGCATTTTTATTTGCATTTTTAAGGTCGTAAATAAGCTCTGCCAAATCCTCTATAGAGTAGATGTCATGGTGCGGTGGCGGTGATATAAGACTTACACCTGGTGTTGAATGTCTCGTCTTTGCAATCCAAGGATAAACCTTCTTTGCAGGAAGATGTCCTCCCTCTCCGGGCTTTGCACCCTGCGCCATCTTTATCTGAATTTCCTTTGCACTTACAAGATATCTGCTCGTTACACCAAATCTTCCCGATGCTACCTGCTTTATTGCAGAGCATCTGTCTACCTTACTTCCTGCGGAGTCAAGTCTTTCGTCGCTCTCTCCACCCTCGCCTGTGTTTGACTTTCCGTGGAGATTGTTCATGGCAATTGCAAGCGTTTCATGGGCCTCCTCAGAAATTGAGCCGTAGGACATTGCTCCCGTCTTAAATCTTTTTACGATTTCGTCCTCACTCTCAACTTCATCAATAGAGATACCTTTTTCAGGGTAAGCAAAGTCCATCATGCTTCTCAGGTATCCGCTTTCCTCCCTGTCAATAAGCTCACTGTACTGCTTATACAAGTCGTAATTTCCTGTCCACGTTGCCTGCTGAAGCATATGTATCGTCTGTGGATTATATCTGTGCTCCTCGCCACCGCTTCTTCTCTTGTGCTTTCCTAAGCTGTCAAGAGTAAGGTCAGTCTCAAGTCCAAGTGGGTCAAATGCCTTAGTATGCCTTGCATCCACCTGCTTTTCAATATCATCCATGTCTATACCGCCCACACGGCTTACCGTTCCATTAAAATATGTATCAACAACCTCCGAGGAAATACCTATCGCCTCAAATATTTTTGCTCCCTGATAAGACTGTATTGTGGAAATACCCATCTTTGAAGCAATCTTTACAATACCGTGCAGCACAGCATCATTGTAATCTGAAACCGCAGCATAGTAATCCTTGTCAAGGAGATTTTCATCTATAAGCTCCTTTATTGTGTCCTGTGCAAGATAAGGATTTACCGCAACTGCACCGTAGCCCAAAAGCGTTGCAAAATGATGTACCTCCCTCGGCTCACCTGACTCTAAAATAAGTGCAAGCGATGTCTGCTTCTTTGTATTTACAAGGTGCTGATGCACTGCCGAAACCGCAAGGAGAGACGGAATAGGCACATGGTTTTCGTCAACGCCCCTATCGGAAAGCACAACGATGTTTGCCCCATCCTTATATGCCTTGTCAACCTGAACAAAAAGCCTGTCTATAGCTCTCACAAGCCTTGTGCTTTTATAATATGTAATTGGGATAACCGCAACCTTAAAGCCCGGTCTGTCCATATTTTTAATCTTTAACATATCCGTATTTGTAAGTATTGGATTTTCAATCTTAAGCACCTGACAGTTGTCTGCCTTCTCCTCAAGAAGATTACCCTGCTTGCCTACATATACAGTTGTACTTGTCACAATTTCCTCCCTGATGGCATCAATCGGCGGGTTTGTAACCTGTGCGAAAAGCTGCTTAAAATAATCAAACAGGAGATGTCCCTTATCAGAAAGGGCAGCAAGCGGAGTGTCAACACCCATTGCAGCTATTGCCTCACCTCCGTTAAGCGCCATATTGTAAATGGAATTTCTGTATTCCTCATATGTATAGCCAAATGCCTTCTGAAGCTTTTTCTGCATCTTTTCATCATAGGACTCAATTCTTTTATTTGGTATTTTTAAATCTTTAAGATGAAGAAGATTGCTGTCAAGCCACTCGCCGTAAGGCTGTTTTGTCGTATATCTCTCCTTAAGTTCCTCATCCTGAAGTATTTTACCATTTACGGTATCTATGAGAAGCATTTTGCCAGGATGAAGACGCTCCTTAAGAACAATCTCCTCCTCAGGAACCTCAAGCACGCCTACCTCGGAAGCAAGTATGACGTCACCGTTTTTAAGAACGTAATATCTTGAAGGTCTAAGACCATTTCTGTCTAAAACGGCTCCCACCAAATCTCCATCTGAAAATACGATGGAGGCAGGTCCGTCCCAAGGCTCCATCATTGTGGCATAATACTGGTAAAAGTCTCTCTCATCCTGGTCAAGCGTCTGATTGTTAGCCCACGGCTCAGGTATCGTTATCATAACCGCAAGAGGAAGCTCCATGCCACTCATAACAAGAAATTCCAAGGTATTGTCAAGCATAGCCGAGTCTGAGCCTCTTGTGTCAACTACAGGAAGCACCTTGTGAAGCTGCTCCTTTAAATGCTCCGACTCCATCTGCTCCTCACGGGCAAGCATTTTATCTGCATTTCCCCTTATTGTATTTATCTCGCCATTGTGGACAATAAACCTGTTCGGATGCGCTCTCTCCCAGCTTGGATTTGTGTTTGTGCTGAACCTTGAGTGAACCATTGCTATCGCAGACACATATGCCTTGTCCTGCAAATCAGCAAAAAATATCCTGAGCTGTCCCACAAGAAACATGCCCTTATAAACGATTGTTCTGCTTGACATGGAAACTACATATGTATTTTCATTTGACTGCTCAAACTCACGTCTTACAATGTAAAGCTTACGGTCAAACTCCAAGCCTTTTGAGACATTTTCAGGTTTCTTAAAAAATGCCTGCATAATATAAGGCATACACTCCTTTGCCTTTGCACCCAAAACGTCAGGGTCCACAGGCACCTCCCTGTAGCCTAAAAGCTCAAGTCCTTCCTTATTTGCAATAATCTCAAGCATCTTTTTAGCCTGGTTTCTCTCAAGCTCATTTTGTGGAAAAAATATCTGTGCAATACCGTATTCCCTTTCCTCACCCAGCTCTATGCCAAGCTTTTTACATTCCCTCTTGAAAAAGTCATGGCATATCTGCAAAAGGATACCTACGCCATCTCCGGTTTTGCCCTCCGCATCCTTTCCTGCACGGTGCTCAAGATTTTCAACTATCTTAAGGGCGTTTTCAACCGTTTCGTGTGTTTTAATTCCCCTGCTGTTTATAACTGCTCCTATACCACAGTTGTCATGCTCAAACTGCGGTCTGTATAATCCCTGTTTTTTATTCATATGTAGATTCCTCCTTATGTTCTATGGCGCTTTCAATCAGTCCCTTAAACAGCGGATGCGCCCTGTTTGGTCTTGACTTAAATTCAGGATGTCCCTGAGTGGCTATGAAATACGGATGGTCAGGCAGCTCAAGCATTTCAACGATTCTGCCGTCAGGGGATTTCCCTGAAAACACCATACCCTTTTCCTCTAATGCATCTCTATATTCATTGTTTACCTCATATCTGTGCCTGTGTCGTTCACTTATCCTGTCCCTGCCAAAAAGCTTTCTTGCAAGACTTTCCTCCTTTAACACGCAGTCGTAAGCGCCAAGCCGGAGTGTTCCGCCTCTGTCTACCACGCCGTTTTGCTCAGGCATAAGGGCTATAACCGGATATGGGGTGTCAGCATTAAATTCTATGCTGTTTGCACCTTTAAGCTCTGCCACATTTCTTGCAAATTCCACAAGCGCCATCTGCATTCCGAGACATATACCAAGAAACGGTATTTTATTTTCCCTTGCATATTTTATGGCTGCTATTTTTCCTTCCGTTCCTCTTGTTCCAAAACCTCCCGGAACAAGTATGCCGTCAGCGTCACCAAGCAGTTCCTTCACATTGGAGCTCTCAAGCTCCTCCGAGTCAATCCATTTTATATTTACCTCTGCATGTGCCGCTATCCCTCCATGCTTTAGTGCTTCAACAACACTGAGGTAAGCGTCGTGAAGCTGTATGTATTTTCCTACCATTGCTATTGTAACATTATATTTAGGATTTTTAAGACTGTCTATCATATTTTTCCAATCCTGCAAATCAGGCTCAGGGCATGGAAGCTTAAGTTCATCGCACACAACATGAGCAAGTCTTTCCTTTTCCATTGCAAGAGGCGCCTCGTAAAGATATTCAACATCAAGGTTTTGAAGTACATTTTTTACAGGCACATTGCAAAACAGTGCGATTTTCCCCTTCATGTCCTCCGAAATTTCGTACTCGCTTCTGCATACAATTATGTCAGGCCAAAGCCCCATTCCCTGAAGCGCCTTTACGCTCTGCTGGGTAGGCTTTGTCTTAAGCTCACCGGATGCCTTAAGATATGGTATCAGGGTTACATGTACAAGTATCGCATTTTCATGTCCCACCTCATGCTGAAACTGTCTTATTGCCTCCAAAAACGGCTGGCTTTCTATATCGCCCACCGTTCCTCCTACCTCTATAATGACGATTCGGTTATCCTCATTTTCATTATTATAAAATCTGCTTTTTATCTCATTTGTTACGTGAGGTATTACCTGAACCGTACCTCCGCCATAGTCTCCGTGTCTTTCCTTCTGCAAAACAGACCAGTAAATTTTGCCTGTCGTCACATTGGAATTTTTATCCAAGCTTTCATCTATAAACCTTTCATAATGTCCAAGGTCAAGGTCCGTCTCCGTTCCGTCGTCCGTCACAAATACCTCCCCATGCTGTATCGGGTTCATTGTTCCCGGGTCTACATTAATATATGGGTCAAACTTCTGCATGGTAACCTTGTAGCCTCTTGCCTTAAGCAGTCGTCCAAGAGATGCCGCCGTTATTCCTTTACCTAATCCGGATACTACACCTCCGGTAACGAAAACGTATTTGATTGCCATTTTCATCCTCCTAAAAACATTACCATAGATAACTACTTTAAAATCTAAAAAAAGGGGTCAGAAAACACTATGCTTTCTGACCCCTTTGTCATCAACTTATAATATTATGATGCTTTTTAGGGAATTTGTCAATTGTTTTTTATTTTAAAGAAACTCCATTGATTGCATTATATAGTCCTTCGGTTTTTCGAATGTATTCGGCTTTTGCTGCTCTGTACATCGTACAATTATGGAAAATAAGAAATTCCTCGTCATTTATTGATATTTTTGTTCCATCAATAATGTTTTTGTATATGTCATATGCTTTCCTTGTATCTCCTGTCATCTTTGCAATCAGGCTGCTACCGTTTTCCGAATGGTAAGCATCGTATGCCGTTTTGTATTCTTCGTACTCCTCGGCTGCAGTTTTTGCCGTTCCGTCAGCAATCATAGCTTTTTTCTTTTCTATCAATGCATCAATCTTTTCCTTTGCGTAAGCCTCTGCGACCTTCTCCATATCCTCATCTTTGTGAGAAACGTTTGGATCTTCCAACTGTCTAAGACGAGACTCTATTTTAGCCAGATTCGTAATTGTGTTATATGGGTCAACCACTTTTTCCCAATCCACAGGGAGAGGCTCATTCACTGACTTTAATGCACTTCTGAATGAATCCAAATCAGAAGTTATTCTTAATAATCCCATTTCTGAATCAGATTCCAGCAGTTCAGCGGCAAACAGCTGTCCCTCTACAGAAATTGATATGGTATCTTTGTTTGAACCGGTCTTGGCTTCACTCTCAGTTTTTCCGTCACCATTGGGCTTTGATGCTTTTTCATCTGCTATTGCTGTATATGAAATTTGGTACATGTAGTTATTTACTTTGATATTCATAAAAACATCCTCCCTTTTCTAATTCATTTTAAAGGCATAATCCATAATGCTCTTAATCCATTTATTTATGGCAAGATAGGAACCCCAATTCCCCAGTGTCTTATAATCCTTCATAACCTCATTGGCATATGAAATATAATCCTTTTTGTCAAAATAGCTTTTTATATTTGCCTTATCACGTGCAGCTACCGCATGGATTACATCCTTTGGTGAGGTGTGTCCTGTCTCCACATTCAGTACCATAAGCTCATTATAGCTACAATTATTGGGATTAATTTTACTTGCATCTATTTCCTTTTCAAATTCATTCCCATCTGCATCAATTCCCTTTATTATATAAATGGGATTATTCTCTGAATAATCATCTGTCCTATATATATTTACCGACTCTCCCGTCTGAGGACTTGCGTAAGACATCAATGCATCCTGACGAAGGGACACCTTATGGTTTCCTGCACTGACACATTCCATAACCGTTTTGTTAAAATCTCCGTTTGTCCTCCTGTTTTTTGCATGGCTTACAGTCTCCTCTACAGCCGTGTTATTCCCTATGCCTGCAATTCCCATAATGTATTTCCTCCTTTTGATAACTCTTTAATAATGTATCGGTAACAGGAAAGGAAAAACTTTCAGTTTCAACGTAAGTGGCAGTGTTTTAACGTAAATGGTAATGTTCTCAACGGCTGAATAAATATAACAGGAAATAAAAAAGCTTTTCCAACTAATACATTGAAAAAGCTTTTTACTCTCAGCACTCCCACTGATATTTTTTTAGGTCAACGTGGGTATCATCCTTTAATTTAACCCCTTCTTCCTCCAGTAAATGCTTCTGCTCCTTCCATCCGGGTGCAAGCCTGCCTGCATGATTGACAACCCTGTGGCACGGGTATTTACCGTAATATTCTGCCATACCAAGCACCCTGCCAACAAGGCGTGAATTTTTATCCCTGCCAATAAGTCTTGCTATCTGCCCGTAGGTTGCAACCTTCCCTTTCGGAATTTCATCCACTACGGAAAGTATTTCATATATTAATGCTTCTTCCATAATACATATATAATCCAATCATCTTATATTTGCTCGGATAATGTAATCCTCGCATTTTTTACACACTCATGTTTATTTCAAACTATGTTTTTATATGATTAGTATAACCATTTGAACAAACTGTATCAAGTGTGCAAATATGAATTTTCATGCCTTGTAATAAGAGATTTAATAAATAAAGGGACATACCATAACTCATACGGCAGTCCCTTATTTTATATGCTATATTATTCTACATCCTGTCTTACTCTACATCCTGCAATGCGGCAAAGCCTTCTTCACCTGTACGGACCTTAACAACCTGCTCCACATTGTATACGAAAATCTTTCCGTCTCCAATATGACCGGTGTAAAGTGTCTTCTTTGCAGTTTCAATCACCTGCTGCACAGGTATTTTACTTACCACTACCTCAATCTTAACCTTTGGCAGAAGTGTCGCATCTAATTCAACTCCACGATACATCTCTCCTGCACCCTTCTGGATACCGCAGCCCATTACCTGAGTCATGGTCATTCCTGTTACGCCTAATTCATTCAGTGCACGTCTCAGCTTCTCGTACCTTGAAAGCTTAGCCACAATAACGATCTTATAAATTCCCGTTGCAGATGCTATCGGTGCCTGTGCTACCTTAACTGCCGCATCAACCTGAGCAGGAGATGCCTGATCGTATTCCTCCACACCTAAATCTGTATTTTCATTTTCATCCATGATGTTTGAAATATCCATGAGAGAAAATCCGGCATAAGCGGATGGAAGTCCATGCTCTGTAGCATCAAGACCTACAATTTCCTCCTCCTCAGTAACACGAAGACCAAATATAAGCTTAATTAAATAAAATGTAATTGTAATCGTTACTACTGTAAATGCAATGATAGCAAACATTCCCATAAGCTGTGTTCCAAGAAGTTTAAAGCCACCGCCGTAAAAAAGTCCCTTATCAATAATCTGGTTAGCACCAAAGAATTTACCATCACCGTATCCTCTTGCGAATGCAGGTGCTGTATCGGTAGCAAACAGACCAACTGCAATTGTTCCCCATATACCATTCATCATATGTACTGCAACTGCACCTACCGGATCATCAATATGAAGCTTGTAATCCAAAAGCCATACTCCAAATATTACAAGAACACCTGCCACCGCACCTATAATGATTGAGCCAAGTGCATCCGTGACATCACAGGATGCAGTTACTGCCACAAGTCCAGCAAGTGATGCATTCAGGCACATGGAAACATCAGGCTTGCCATATTTAACCCATGTAAATACCATACATACTACAGTTGCAATTGCAGGAGCAATTGTTGTTGTAACAAATATTGATCCAAGCTCTCCGATGGACGCTGCTGCCGCACCATTAAATCCATACCAGCCGAACCACAGGATAAATACACCTAATGCTCCCAACGGAAGATTATGTCCCGGAAAAGCATTTACCTTTGTTATCTTTCCACTCTTGTCTCTTGTAAACTTTCCAATACGTGGTCCAAGAATTTTTGCACCGATGATGGCACATATACCACCAACCATATGTATACAGGTTGAACCTGCGAAGTCGTGGAAGCCTCTTTGGGCAAGCCAACCACCGCCCCATACCCAGTGAGCTTCAATCGGATATATAAATCCTGAAATGATTGCTGAGTATACACAATAGGATAAAAACTTTGTTCTCTCAGCCATAGCACCTGATACAATCGTTGCCGTAGTTGCACAGAATACTAAGTTGAACACGAAATTTGACCAGTCAAAGCTTTCGTAAGCTGTAAATATGTCAAATCCCGGCTTTCCTATAAGACCCATCATGTCCTCTCCAAGAAGAAGACTGAAACCAATCAGGATGAACATTACCGTTCCTATACAAAAATCCATAAGGTTTTTCATGATAATGTTACCTGCATTCTTTGCCCTGGTAAAGCCTGTCTCCACCATAGCAAAGCCTGCCTGCATCCAAAATACTAATGCGGCACCGATTAAAAACCAGACGCCAAAAATGTTGTCAGATACAAACTGCATTAACTCTTCTGTCATAGTTTTTCCCTCCTTTGTAACATCAGCCTTTGCATATTTGCCTTCAGCAATTTAAATATATATAAAAAAGCGATGCATGGTCTACTTTACTTTTTTGTAAATGCCCCATTGCATCGCTTAATTATTTTATTATTGTGGAATACTCATCGGATAATCATTATCAAAGCATGCCCGACATATCGGCAAATCTCCTACCATCGTCTGCAAATCCTCGATTTTCATATATCCGAGTGTATCGGCTCCTATCAGCTGTCTTATTTCCTCCTCGGAATGTGAGGAAGCAATAAGCTGTTTGTTTGATGGGACATCCGTCCCAAAGTAGCAGGGATAAAGAAACGGAGGTGAGCATATTCTCACATGAACGCTTTTTGCTCCTGCTTTTTTCAGCATGTGTATCAGATTGGCAATCGTTGTTCCTCTGACAATGGAATCATCCACAAGCACAATGCTTTTATCCTTAACGGACGAATCCAAAACGCTTAGCTTAAGCCTTACGCTTGATTCTCGTTCCTTCTGTGTTGGCTTTATAAAGGTTCTTCCCACATAGCTGTTTTTGTAAAACACCTGACTATATGGTATTCCCGAGGCCTTTGAATATCCCATTGCAGCCGCAACACCTGATTCGGGAACTCCTGCAACAATATCCGCATCTACAGGATATGCCCTTGCAAGAGCTTCACCTGCCTTAAGTCTTGCATCATATACTGATATACCGTCTATGGTGCTGTCAAGCCTTGCAAAATATATATATTCAAAAATGCAGTGTGCGCATTTTCCATTACAGAGGTTTTTGTAGGAGTGCAAACCCTCCCTTGTTACAGTCACAACCTCACCCGGAAGCACATCCCTTATAAATGTTGCTCCAAGGGTGCTAAGCGCACAGCTCTCGGAAGCTATTATGTACGAATCGTCCTTTTTTCCTATACAAAGAGGCTTTAGTCCCAAAGGATCCCTGACACCGATAAGCTTCCTCGGACTTGCAATCACAAGACCATAAGCTCCCTTTATCTTTTCCGCCGCTTTTATGATAGCCTCCTCAACAGAGTTGGTATTTACCCTTTCCCTTGCTATAAAGTAGGCTATAAGTTCCGAATCGGTTGTTGTCTGAAATATTGCGCCTGTTCTTGCAAGCTCACACTTAAGCTCCTCCGTATTTACAAGATTACCATTATGTGCAAGTGCCAGTGTTCCCTTAATGTAATTAAGTACAAGAGGCTGAGCGTTATTTATGGAAGTGTCTCCTGTTGTTGAGTATCTCACATGACCCACACCTATATTTCCTTTTAATGGGGCTAAAACATTTTCCTTAAAGACCTCGCTTACAAGTCCCATGCCCCTCTCAACCTTCATGTTTCCCATAGGTCCGCTTGTATCAGAAACGGCAATTCCACAGGATTCCTGCCCGCGATGCTGCAACGAGGACAGTCCGTAATATATCTGCTGTGCAACATCGCCGCCGGAAATATTATATATACCAAAAACTCCACATGCCTCTTTTATTTCCTGTTCCATATTTTCCTCCCGGAATTGAACGTCAGCCATTCCAGATTTGCCTTTGGCAAATAGGCTGACGCTACATGTCAAGTTTTCTATGAAAACTTGACACAACCTTTGAACATCAGCCATTCCGTATTTGTCTTTGGCACATGTTCGAATCAGCAATTCTTAACCCTATACTGCAAACAAGAGTTTTTCATATGTCGGATATGGTAATATGTCATCAGGAATAAGCGCTTCTATCTCATTTGCACAGGCAGCAATCTCATCCATCTTAGGAAGTACCCTGTCACGGCATGCATTTGCA
Organism: uncultured Bacteroides sp.; assembly: GCA_964635615.1. Taxonomy (GTDB): domain Bacteria; phylum Bacillota; class Clostridia; order Lachnospirales; family Lachnospiraceae; genus Coprococcus_C. Next base: position 26,180 of record CAZWNL010000010.1, on the reverse strand, counting down.
GCCTCCTGCATTTCAGCAATGGCAAGCGCTTCCTCCGTAATAGTCTTAAGCTCTGCCACGTTATCAGTGATAAATTTATATGCATCAGTAAGCTTTTTAACAAGTGCTTCCTCAGTTTCCATTGAAAGACTTGGCATAAATGCCTTTGCATTTGCTGCATCACCTGCTACTTTTCCTGCATATGCCGAAACGGAAGGCAGGAAATCCTTTGTAAGCATATCAGCCATTGTACGTGCCTCAATTCCTATTGTCTTTACATAGTTCTCAAGAAGAATTTCATATCTTGCAAATATTTCTTCCTTTGTAAAAATACCATGTTTTGTAAAGAGCTCAACATTTTTATCTTCAATAAATTTAGGAAGACAATCCGGTGTAGTCGGAAGATTATATAAGCCTCTGGCTTCTGCTTCCTGAACCCACTCATCCGTATAGCCGTTTCCGTTAAATACAACCTTTTTATGCTTTCTTATGGCACGCTTTATAAGCTCATGTACTGCATGCTCCATATCCTCCGGCTTTGTTCCCTCAAGCTCGTGATAGAACTGTTCAAGTGCCTCAGCAACAGCAGTATTCAGAACAATATTAGGTGTTGAAACGGAAGCTGCTGAGCCAAGCATACGGAACTCAAATTTATTTCCTGTAAATGCAAAAGGTGATGTACGGTTTCTATCTGTATTATCCTTAAAGAAATGCGGAAGAACATGGGCTCCCGTCTCAAGCTGTACCTTTTCCTGCTTTCCAAAATATGTATCATTTTCGATAGACTGAAGAACTGCTGTAAGCTCATCTCCAAGGAATATTGAAATGATTGCAGGAGGAGCTTCATTTCCTCCAAGCCTGTGGTCATTACCCGCTGATGACGCTGCTATTCTCATCAAATCAGAATAATCGTCAACCGCCTTTATAACTGCCATGAGAAATACAAGGAACTGTATATTCTGTGCAGGTGTTCTTCCCGGATTAAGAAGATTTACACCATCATTTGTTGATACCGACCAGTTATTGTGCTTACCGCTTCCGTTGATTCCCTCAAACGGCTTTTCATGAAGAAGACACTTAAGTCCATGCTTTTCAGCCACTTTTTTCATAGTATCCATAGTAAGCTGGTTATGGTCAACGGCAACATTTGCACTTTCAAATATAGGTGCCATCTCATGCTGTGCAGGTGCAACCTCATTGTGCTTTGTCTTAGCCGGTATACCGTACTTCCAAAGCTCCTTATCAAGGTCATGCATAAATTCAGCAATTCTTGGCTTGATTGAGCCAAAGTAGTGGTCTTCCATCTCCTGTCCCTTTGGAGCAGGTGCTCCGAAAAGGGTTCTTCCACAGAACACAAGGTCTTTTCTCTTATTGTAAAGTTCCTTATCCACAAGGAAATATTCCTGCTCAGGTCCTATTGTTGTTGATACACCTGTTACTGTATCGTTTCCAAGAAGATGAAGTATCTTAACTGCCTTTTCACTTAACACCTCCATGGAACGAAGCAAAGGAGTCTTTTTATCAAGTGCCTGACCGCCGTAAGCACAGAAAGCTGTAGGTATGTAAAGTGTACCATCCTTAATAAATGCAGGTGATGTAGGATCCCATGCAGTGTAACCTCTCGCTTCAAAGGTTGCTCTAAGACCACCTGACGGAAAGCTTGATGCATCAGGCTCACCCTTTACAAGCTCCTTACCTGAAAACTCCATAATAACCTCGCCATCACCAGTCGGCTGTATAAAGCTGTCATGCTTTTCTGCGGTAAAGCCTGTCATTGGCTGGAACCAATGAGTATAGTGTGTTGCTCCATTTTCTACTGCCCACTCTTTCATTGCAACTGCAACGGAATTTGCAACATCAAGCTCAAGGTGTGTACCGTTTTCAATTGTCTTTTTAAGTGCCTTGTACATATCCTTAGGTAACTTTGTTCTCATTACCTTATCATTAAAAACAAGACTTCCGTATAATTCAGGTATTTCATTTGCCATATCTTTGTCCTCCTTTTTTGAACATCGCCGCATTTAAAGTTTTGCTTTACTAAACTTTTCAACTAAAATTTATGAATAAAAAAAGGGCGCTCTAGAGTTATTCTCTAAAGCGCCTTTGCTTTTACGTTTTCAAATTATACACCTAAATTTTCAAATGTCAATCCCATTTTTAAAAATTTTATTTAAAATATTTTTTCGGTCTAAAAATACTATATATTTTTTATTTCAAGCTCATTCTTAAGCTCGGTAAAATCCTTTATACATGCCTTAATATATTTTAAATTGTCTATATCAAGCTTTTCACTGTCGCCTGTTACAGCAACAATATTTTTCACTCCCGCATTGATTGCCGAAAGTATACCCACCTCCGAGTCCTCAAATACAAGACACTTTTCAGGAGGAATGTCCAACAGTTTACATGCCACAAGGTAAAGGTCAGGATAAGGTTTATCCCTGAGCTTTTTGTCATTGCAGGCAAGCTTGTCAGGTTCAAACCATCTGTACAGGTCAAAGGCTTCAAAATAGTACATTACATTTGCCAGATTAGCTGAGGTAGCTATTGTTCTTGGAATGTTATATTTATCAAGATAATCTAAAAATTCAGGCAGCCCTTTGACAAGACCTATTTTATCCTTTGCAATAAGCTTTCTGTATATGTTCTCCTTTTCCTCGCAAAGCTGCTCAGCCATATCGGCAGAAATCTCACAGCCCATAAAATGCTCTAAAATTTCCTTTCCCGATTTTCCTGTTATATGCTCTCTCCTTGCCTTTGCACCCACGCATATACCCGTGAGCTCCTCTATATATTTTTCCCATGCCTCTACATGATATTTCCCGTCAAAAAGCATTGTTCCGTTTATGTCAAATATGACCCCTATAATTTTATCAAGCCTTACCATTTGTAAATAATCTCCTCAATCTCCTTTTTTGATGGCATAACTCTAAGCGCACCCTTTCTTGTTGTTATAATTGATGCGGCAGCATTTGCAAATGTAAGCATTCTGCCAAGGTCTTCACTTGTGTACTCCTTCAGTCCATTTTCCAGTACAAAGTGAAGCGCCGCCGCAAAGAACGTATCTCCCGCACCGGTTGTCTCTATTGTCTTTTCCTGTATGAAGGACGGCACAAATACTCTTTCTTTTCCTGAATATGCAATACTGCCCTCCCTGCCAAGGGATACAAGAATAAGGCTTATGTCATATCGGCTTCTTATCCACTCTACGCCTTTATCATAATCCTCCTCGCCCGTGAGCCATACAATTTCGTTATCCGATATTTTTAGAATGTCACACTTTGTGAGTCCCCATTCAAGCTGTTTCCTCATCAGTGAAAAATCCTCCCAAAGAGGCTCTCTTATATTAGGGTCAAAGGAAATAAGCGCCCCGCCCTCCTTTGCAGTAAGCACAGCCTTTTTTGTTGCGCTTCTGCATGCATCATGCGTCATTGAAAGTGTTCCAAAATGAAACAGACTTGTGTTTTTTATAAACTCAAGGTTTATCTCCTCCTCACGGAGCATCATGTCAGCTCCCGGATTTCTGTAGAAGGAAAACTCCCTGTCCCCATCTGCAAATGTATGCACAAAGGCAAGTGTAGTGTGTACTTTATCATCCGTTACAAGCCCCAGGGTAGAAATGCCTACCTCCTCCAAGGCTTCCTTTAGCTGTTCGCCAAACATATCCCTTCCAACCTTACCGATAAATGCAGTATTATGTCCCAGCCTGCTCATCATTGCCAGTACATTGCAGGGTGCCCCGCCGGGATTTGCCTCAAGAATAGGATTTCCCTGCCCACTTACTCCGTTTTCCGTAAAATCAATTAAAAGCTCACCAAGTGCAACTATATCATATTTCATTTCAACACACCTCCTTAGTTGAACATTTATTCTAATGAAAGCTCAGACTTATATGTTTCATACATGGTGTCGGCATCTGCTGCCCCAACATGGGAAGATACAATATAACCCTCCTCATCAATAATAACGGTTACAGGTATGGAATATATTCCGCCAAACATTGTCTGAATTGCCCCATCCCCGTCCAAAACGATAGGAAATGTGTAGCCGTTATTATCAATGAATTTCTGTACCGTATCCTTGTCCTCGCTGCAATTTACGGCTAATATAACAAGCTCTTCAGGATATTCCTCTGAAAGTTTTTGAAACGCAGGCATTTCTCCCACACAAGGTCCGCACCATGTAGCCCAAAAATTAAGTAAAATCTTCTTCCCTTTATATTCCTCAAAGGACGTTTTCGTTCCATCCAAAAGGGTCATTTCAAAATTATCTATCTGTACACGGTCATCGGTTGATGCCTCCTGATTATCCATCTTATTACTTTGTGATTGTGTATCATTTTCAGTCTTCCTACCAGTGTCGTTTTTTTCACTATTACCGCAGCCTGTCAAAAACATAACACTGCACAGTATAAAAGCAATTATTTTTTTAAGCTTCCTCATTGCATTTCTTCTCCTTTTCCCTGAGATTTTTAAAGCAAATGGCATCTGTGGGACAGACACTTTGACACTCGCCGCACTGGATACATTCCCTGTCACCAACCTTTTTTATGTCCATCTTACAATGATGGATACAGGCATTGCAATCCGTACATTTGCTCTCATCCACCTTTATACCCATTATACTTACTTTTGAAAACAGCGCATATATTGCTCCAAGTGGACAAAGGAAACGGCAAAAGCTTCTGTAAAGCACGATTGCAGAAAGTAATATCAGTACGAGCAAAAATACCTTCCATGAAAATAAGCCGCCAATAAGATTCTGTAGGCTTTTATTTCCTGCCACAAGAGGAATCCCGCCCTCCAATGTACCGGCAGGACATATATATTTACAAAATGCAGGTACCGGCATACCCTTGGAGACACCGATATATAGGGGTATATAAATCACGAAAACAATTAAAATAATATATTTCAGCCAGCTTAAATATCTTGTTACCCTGCCCTTTTTTATCTTTGGCAGGGGTATCTTGTGAAGAAGCTCCTGCAAAAGACCAAAGGGACATAGAAATCCGCAGATTATTCTTCCAAATAAAAGCCCAAACAAAATAAATATTCCAAATATATACATGGGGATTCGATATTTGATACTACTTAATGCATTTTGAAGTGTTCCAAGAGGGCATGAAAAAGAAGCGCCCGGGCAGGAATAGCAGTTTAACCCCGGCACACACATTCCCTTAAGCTTTCCCTGATATATTGTTGCATCTCTAAAGCCCTTTATATTTGCATTATAAATAAGAGCCGATGCAAGCTGGATGCATTTGCGTCTAAACGGCAGTCCGGAGTGCTTAGCCAATGCCGATACACTCCAGACAGATGCGAATTGCCTTATTCAGGGTAACCGCATATTCTCCGTTAAGCAGACCTCCGAGCAAAAGTGCCGCACCCACTGCACCAAGCCCAATACGAAGCCATGTTAATTTTTTATGTGGTTTGTCCATGTTATTTTCATTAACCCTTCTTGAAAAAATTATACTGTTATTTCTGAAATTTTAACATACTTGCATTTGTTGTTCAAGAAAAGCTATGCCACTTTATCACACACGAACTACCAAATTAGGATTGCCATCCTCCAGCGATACAGCCTTCCCTTCCCCATCATATATTTTTACATCTGAATTTTTCTCAATATGTTCAGCCTCTGATTTTACGGTTTTATCGTCCAAATTGCGGTCAGACTGTAAGCTTTCTTCAAATTCTTTTGCTTCCTTCCTACGTTTTTCAACTGCCATGTCGCGCTCAAGTTTCTCCTTTTTACGCTCTTCCTTCTGCTCCTTAATCAATTCCTCCTGTGCCTTTTCCTTATAATCGTTTGCCTTCTTTGTAAAATCCGTGGCGTACCCCATTGCCTGTTCCATTCCGCCAATGTCACCTTTTCGACTGGCTTCCTTATAGGACTTCATAGGTACATCAACCATTTTTGCGCTGTAGCTTGCTCCAAGCAGTGCTTCCATACTTCCTGATTTCATAAAAAGTCTCCTTCCTTATACTGCAATTTTATATATAATCCATTTCGGTAGAGGAAAATAAACTTTTATAAAAATGCTACAAACGGCTTATTTTATGTCATATATGGTATGCTCTGCAACAGGAAGCATAATTGATATTTCAAAGGCATCATCCTTTATTTCAATATTCATAATACCCTTTAATCTTTGGACAATTTTATTTACATTTGTAATACCCGTACCCCAATTCTGCTTTCCAAACTTCTCTATACTCATATTCTGTTTTATAGAATTTTTAACATTGATTATTAAATTTCTTTTTACAATTTCCCCCTGAACGTATACATACTTTTCTCCGTCTATGGTGCCTGCGGCATTTATTGCATTATCTAAAATATTTCCCCATATAATGCACAATTCGTATTCGTCTATATTAAGATGCCTTGACATATTTACGTCACATTCAAATTTTATATTTTGCCTTCTTGCTTCCTGCGCCTTTATATTCACAATGGCATTAACAACACTGTTCCCTGTCTCAATATCCATATTGTCAATTACAGCCGTACCATATATTTTAAACATATATTCCTTAAGCTTATCCCACTGCCCATTTTCTGCAAGGGCAGACATGCTTATTAAATGATTTTTCATGTCATGGCGAACGCTTACCTGATTTTTATATTGCCAAAGCATTGTTTTGTAACGGTTTATTTCCATCTTATTAGTTGTGTCCAAGGTTATATACTCTATAAGCCTGTTCATTCCAAATAAAAGAAGAAAACATATTGCCATACAAAGCATGGATATAATAAATACCTCTATATGAGTGAACATTTCATTATGGGCAGTATTCCAATACTCCGCCCCATTATAAGCCATTACAACTCCGTGGGTTATACCGAAATTACACACATCAATAAGAATAAGCAAAGGAGCCATTACGGAAAAAAGAAGCCTCCCGCTTCCAAACAGAAAGATTCCATAAGCAAGTGCCGTCCTTCTAAAGATTATGTACATAAAAAGCCCCGTCAGAAGAAAGGCAAACAATGTTATGATATTTATATCAATTCTTTTATATGACATAAGCATATTATTGGATAAAGCTATACCAAATATGGATAACAGCGAGTCAATACCATTCCATACAAATTCCCACAGAGCCACAAACACACATGAAAGTCCTACCTTCTCCCATGTATTGCCGCAAAGCATCACAGAACAAAAGCATATAAGCAAAGTCTGCTGTATAAGCGAATAGGCCAGATAATTGTCCGTAGTATATATTTCCGCAATAACAAGCAGACATAAAAAAACAAAATATTTTATTGTCCTGTTGCTGCCCTTTCGAAAAAACATACTGCCAAGCTTACTAAGGCACATAAGCCACACTACATAAAATGCAACAATAAAAATCAGCCTGCTTATCTCTATTCTCATTACAAAATTCCGCCTCTCATCTTCATATATGACAAAATTTCTTTCTGAAATTCCTCCCACCGTCTTTTTGCAATTATAATTTTATCACCGTTTTCCATGCATATCTCAGTTTTATTAAAGGTGTCCACATATGCAAGATTTACAAGAAAGCTTTTATGGCACCTGAAAAAGAACTTGTCCCACAGTTTTTCCTTCAATATGCCTATCTGCTCATATGTTTCCACCACACCATCTTTACAGTGGATTTTGACAATTCTCCCAACACTTTCAATATATAAAATATCTTTCAACAAAATCTTTTTTGTCTTTCGCTCTGTGGAAATTATTAAAAAATCCTCAGTTTTATTATCCAATTTTTTTACGGCTTTTTCCAAAACTCTTTTAAGCTTTTCATGCTTTATGGGCTTTACCAAATAATGAAAAGCCTCCACATCATAGGCATCAAAAACGTATTGGGAAAACGCCGTAATAAAAATGATAAGGCTTTGCTTTTCCTGTGACCTCAATTTTTTTGCCAAATTCATTCCGTTTATTTCAGGCATTTTAATATCCAGAAAAATAATGTCAAAGCTTTCTTCACTGTCAAGCAGCTCCTGCCCTCCAAAAAATCTTTTAATGACAAATTCTATATTCATCTGTTTTAGTATAAGCTCAATCTGATTTGCAATGTCAACACATTCCACGGGCATGTCATCACATACCGCTATTGATAATAATTTACACATAAAACCTTACCAAAAACCTTGTTCCTTTTCCTTCCTCGCTCTCTGCTGTTATTGTGCCGTTCTGCCTCATAATTATCTGCTTTGACATGGCAAGCCCAATTCCCACACTGTCGCTTGCCTTATTATCAGCCTTGTAAAAACGCTCAAAAATATGAGGGAGATTTTCCTTTGAAATTCCTGCTCCGTTATCGCTAATAGTAATACTTAAGGCAAAGTTATTCTGTGATGCCAAAACAAGAACCTCCCCGCCGCAATCCGTATGCTCAATACAGTTTTTCACTATATTTGAAATAGCCTCCGTCGTCCAGTGTATATCACAGTCAAGCTGCATTTCATCATTTGCCTTTATGTGAAGCGCAACACCTTTAAGCTCAGCCATAACCAAAAATGGCTCGCAGGCATTTTCAAGCAGGCTTTTTGCGGTCACCCTTTGACGTTTCAGCTTTAAAACCTCCGCCTCAAGCTGTGACAGGGTAAGAAGATTCCTTATAAGCCATGTTATTCTCTTTACCTGACTCTCAATATTTCCGATGTATTCTGCCCTTTTTTCCTCGGTAAGCCCCTCGCTGTCCAAAAGGTCTGTCATAATCGTAATTGCCGCAAGGGGTGTCTTAATCTGATGGGATATGTCCGAGAGCATGTCAGCCATATATTTATTCTGCTTAGAGATATTATTCGTCTGCTCATTCAGCAGGGCAACCACCTTGTATATTTCACTCTGCAAAATGCCAAGCTGTCCCTCACTGCACTTTGAAAGATCAGGCAAAGAAAGGTTATCCTGCACCTTCATAAGATAGGCTATAAGCTCCGATATTCTTTTTTCCTGTATGAAATATCCTATTACGGAGGCTGCAAGAATACTGAGTGTACAAGCGCACAATATGATAATGCCGGCATTTACTTTTCCCAAGACAAATACAGCTGCAATTCCCGATATTGCAATAATACATTGCAGAAAAATGATTATTTGCATTTTCTCTACTTCTCCATTCTGTATCCTATACCCCTGATGGTTTTTATAAGCTGGCTTTCCTCCGTATCACCAAGCTTTTCTCTAAGCCTTTTTATATAAACCGTCAGTGTATTGTCATTTACAAAATCGCCTGCAACATCCCATATCCTGTCAAGAATTTGCTTTCTCGTAATTGTCTGCCCCCTGTTGTTTATAAATATGAGCAGAAGCTTGTATTCCATTGCCGTAAGCGGTATCTCCTTATTATTTCTGTACATCCTACCTGTATTTAAGTTAAACTGATTTTCTCCTATACACACTATTTTGTTGTCGGACTGCTCATTTGACAGAGTTCGTCTTAGTATCGCCTTCATACGGGCAAGAAGCTCACGGATGCGGAAGGGCTTGGCAATATAGTCATCCGCCCCAAGCTCAAGAGCCCTCACCGTGCTTACCTCGTCATCACATGCGGTTAAAAATAAAATAGGCACACTGCTTTTTTTGCGGACCGCTTCACATATTTCAAATCCGTTTCCGTCAGGCAGCATAACGTCAAGGAGGCAGAAATCAATCTGATTTCCGCTCTCCAAAAGCTTTTTTGCATCAGCGACGTTTTGTGCAGATAAAACCTCGTATTCCTCCTGCATTAAGGAATACTTAAGTCCATCCAATATGATACTGTCATCCTCAACAACCAAAACCGTCATGTGTATTTCCTCACATAATATTTATTCCACAACCTACTATACACTTTCATTCCGTATACTTTCAAGCAGGTTTTGTTCCTTTTCCCTACCAAAGGAAAGCATCGTTATAATAACCACGGCAAATCCCGTAAACAGCACGGCAAAAACTATAAGTGCAACAGGAAGCGTAAGTGCTATATTGCCGAACAGGGATATAATCGCTCTCTTAATAAAATACATCAGTACGGAAGAAATTACCAGTGCAATTATAAGTCCCTCTGCCAAAATTCCCATACATTCCATAAGCAGCATTTTTCTCATTTGCGGCTTTGTCATTCCAATTGATTTCATAACTGCAAATTCCCTGCGTCTATCCGCCATTCTTCCGCTTATTGAATTGCCGAGATTAAGCAGACAGATAACCGATGTGAGAAGCACAAAGCATATTAGCATAATATCCATAATTTTCACCAGTGCCTGACTCATGGTCATTTCCATTTCTAAAAACTCTTTATCTGCAAAAAATATTTCACTGTCGCCACCGGTGAACGTCTTAAGCTCCTCGAAAATATCCATACTGTCCTTATCAACCGTAATGATGGCACTCTCAGAAATGGCCTGCCCCACATCATAATACCCTAAAGCAGATGCTGCCTCCTTTGCCGTGTCAACGCTTATGATTATCCATATATTTTCATGTACGGAAAAATAATCTTTAAGCTGTTCATTTGTAGCAAAGCCTGCTATCTGAAAATCAAGGGGAATTTCAGCCTCTTCTTTTCTTGAATATACTTTTATATCGAAATGGTCTCCCTTCTTTAAATCAGTAACATTTTCTATATCATAGTATCTGTACCTTTTTGCGGATTTTCCGTAAACTCCACGATTATCTGTTGAGAGGGAACTCTCGTTTATAATGATTGCCGAAGGGGTTTGTGGGTTCACAAGGGTTTCATAGTCAGCGCCTGTTTTATCAGCTATATCCTTTAACGTGCTATTACTCACTGCCAACACGCCCACATAATTGTATGCATGCTGCTTATGCTCAGTTTCAAATTCTGACATGGAAAGCCCTCCGTCATAATATTCACTCACCACATTGTAATATGCATCCCAATACTCTCTGCTCAAAGTATCTGCGCTTACGCCACCCCACAAACCTTCAGCATATAACTCCTCCACACGTAAAACTCCGTTTTTTTCCTTAAGCTCCTCTATTAAAGCATCATAGTTCTTACGTTTGTTCTCGTACTCCTCCTTGGACATGTCAAAGGACATATTATCCGGATTAAAGCTTATAATTCCCTGATTTTCCTTCAGCTTAATCTCTGCGGAGGCATTCCTTGTCCTATCGTCTGCAACCCTGTGGATTGCCCCTGCGCCAAATGCAATCACAAGCAAAATAACCATAAATATAACAACGGCAAGGCTGATACTCTTTTTCTTTCTTCTCTGACGCTTCAACGTACTTCCTGCAAGAAGCCCCTCCGCACCAAACATTTTTATACTGTTATTTTTCATTTTAAAAATCTTGTTTTTATTATTGCCGTCATTCCTAATGCCTTCGACTGCACCGATTTTCCCAATCTTCTTAGCCGGCAGAAATGCCGAGACAAGCACGGTAAGCACACTTATAATTACGATTACTGCAATCGCTCTCCATGAAACCATAAGCGTAACAGGAAGTGTCTGCTCAAGTCTGAAAAAAGACATAAATTTTAATATGAAGGGTTTAAGCAGATTCATTCCGCCTAAAACAACCCCAATCCCCAAGATAATCCCTATGGGAATTGCAGGAACAAGAAGTGAAAATGCCTCATAATATATGCTGCTCTTTTTCTGCCTTGAGGTTGCACCCACGGAGGAAAGCATACCAAGATAACGGCACCTTTCCCTGAAGGACATATTAAATACGTTGTAAATAAGAAGCACAGATGCAAGAATAATCAATACCACAAAAAACACCGTCATCATATTTACAAGCGCATTCATTGTGGAATCGGAGGAATTTCCTGAAAACATAAGCAGATAATCATTATATTCAATGGTGCTGCTTCCTGCTATTTTTTTGATAGCATCAATACCTTCCATACCGTCATAATTTCCATAATCCAAATCATTCTGTCTGCGGAAAGAGCAATGCTCTCGTCGTGGGTAATGAGTATAAGCGTCTGCTTTTGGGTGCGGTTCGACTCCTTTAAAAGGCTTATAATGTCGGCGCTGTTTTTGCGGTCAAGATTACCTGTAGGCTCATCTGCCAAAACAATGGCAGGGTGATTAAATATAGCACGACCGATTGAAACCCTCTGCTGCTGTCCGCCTGAAAGCTGACTTGGCAGATTGTTTCTCCTGTCCGTAAGCCCCATCTGTTCAACGATAAGGTCAAGCCTTTCCCTATCCATCGCCCTACCGTCAAGAAGATGTGACAGTACAATATTTTCATCGACATTTAACACGGGAAGAAGATTATAAAACTGGTATACAAGACCAATCTGTCTCCTTCTGAATATGGCAAGCTTATCCTCCTTTAAGGAATGTATGTCCGTATCGCTGATAATCACCTTCCCGCTTGTAGGCTTATCAACACCACCCAAAATGTGAAGCAGCGTTGACTTGCCGCTTCCTGACGGTCCTACGATTGACACAAACTCGCCCTTTTCAACAGAGAAGGAAACATTGTCAAGCGCCTTCACCATGGCTTCTCCCTCTCCATAGGTTTTACAAATATTTTCGCATCTTAGAATTTCCATATTTCCAATCCTTTCGTAATATAATGATACCATAATCATCAAAATATGTCTTGATTATCTGATTTCATTATGAAACTGGAAAATGACATTAAAGTGAATAAAAAGATGACAGTTTTGTCATATTCAACTAAAATAGGAACAGTCGAATTTCCCTCTCCTGTCCCTACTTTGCAATATGCTATTTTATTCTAATATATGATGCTTACGACCCATTTTTATCTACCATGAAACAGCAATATCCAACTGATACGGATTACTTTCTGCAAAGCCTCCTGTATCCACTACAATGCCTGTCCCAAGAGAGGTATCAACTAAGCTGCCCTTTGGGTACACGTCATAGCATGCAGCAACCATAACATAATCACCTAACATTTTTACACCATCATCACGTACCCAGTATTCTCCTGTTACTCCCATAGAATAAGCATTTGAAACAACTCCTCCCATATCAAGGTTATAGTATGTTTCCTTATTTCCATTGGCATTGTAATTTACTCCGCCACTTGCAGTAAGAACGCCTGAACCCGGTGTACCCGGTTCACTTGTATATGCTGCAGTCGGCGGAGTGTATTCATATTTTGGCTCATTTATATTACATACCATTCCATTTGTTTCTATTGCTTTAAAATTATTGGTATTTCTATGCACATTTACATTGTTTTCCGTAGCTGTCATATCTTCAATGCTTTTCTTGTCCACTGTGTTTATTGCCGTTATATCCGTTATTCCGACAGCCTGCAATTTAATGTTTTCAACACTGTTTTTATGTAAGCTTCCCATCTCCCTTTCATCAATTATAACCACCAGCATAAACACGGCAGTTATAAACAACATAGTTACTAAGTTCTTTTTTTTGTTCATATTATCCTCCATTTTAAATAGAGGATACCGGTATCCTTAGAACAAAGCGCCCTGACGCTTCCGTTCTATCCCAAGTAATTGTCCGTGCGTCCACGGGCATAGTTTATCCTTTAGTAACATTGTTTAGTCTTATCGCACCGTCTAACATCATAACTCAACCAAGGACCGTGGCTTGTCGATTCACGTTTACTAAACATTATATCTTTCTGCCATTTTTTGATATAGTGTCTATAGCTTTATTACGTTAAAACGATTTAAAAGCAGTGTCCAGTTTGCCTCAAACCACTGCATGATGGTCCAATAGCCTGCACCCCTTAAATTATATTCCTCAATCAAATCAAACTTTGCTCCCATGCTTCTCACGTCTTCAAACCAGACAACATGCTGCTGCCCATTTTCATAGTAATAGAAAAACGGTGCTTGTGCCATCTGGTCAAATTCAATTACAGCATTGTTATCTGCGGCGATTCTCACCGCTTCAACATTGCCTATTGTAGTTGCCCTAAGACCTCCTCTTTTATAGGGAAGCGTCCAGTCATAACCATAGTTTGGTATTCCTAAGCTGACCTTTTCCGCAGGAATTTCAGTAAGCGCATACTCAACAACACGCCTTACCTGATCAATCGGTGCAACTGCCATTGGAGGTCCATATGCATAACCCCATTCATAGGTCATTATAAGAACTCCATTTGCGGCAGCTCCCAGTCCGCCGTAATCCTTGCCTGCATATAGAAGTCCCTGCTGGGTTGACGATGTCTTTGGCGCTAAAGCCACATAAACCTGATATCCCAAAGGGTTTAACTGCCTTGTAAGCTCCGCAACAAAATTTGTAAATACGTCTCTGTCCTCCTGCAATATAAACTCAAAATCTATATCCAATGCCCGAAATCCCTTTACCTGCATAATCTGCTTTAGCTGTTCCGTAAGATTGGCTACAGCCTCATCATTCCTGATAAGTTGATTAATAAGGGTGTTATTAAATTGTCCATCCTCGCCAAAGGGTGTAAGCGTTATGGCAGGCGCTGTGCCAAAATTATTTGCAGCCGTAATCATAAATGTATCATCAAGCTCCGGATATACCAAATCCCCCTCCGGAGTAAAGCCATATGAAAATACCGATAAATATGTAAGGTACGGCAATGTAGCGTCCAAAACCCATCTACTTATAAAAGGATATGCATAGCCATTTACATAAATGGAACGCTTTGTCCTTGGTTCTAAGCCGGCATTTTCTATGAGCAAGGACTGTCCCACCACCAAATCATAGGGGTATTGCAGCTGATTTACCGCTTCTATACTTTCCTCAGTAACACCATACATATTTGCAATCGAAAAAACCGTTTCACCCGCAGTAACAACATGAATTATCATACTTCCGTCTATCCCGTAAGCAATTTATTAAAAATATATTCTGACAAGTTATAAATTATAACAGTGCTACGAAGTTAAACATATTACAAATAAAAAAAGAACCTTCCTAAAAAATTTTTGAAATTTAAAAGAATGGTTCTCTTTTTGCTAAGTATTTCTCTATATCCTTTTGTGAAGTCTTTTGGATTTTATCAGTAAATATTTTTCAGCCTAATTTCTAAGTTCTTCCGCTCTATAAACATTATATCCCTCATAATGGTAGCTTGCATCAATGCCCTTCATATATACCACTCGGTCATCAACCTTATCAGTTAATGCTGCCTTAAGTAATACCTTAATTTCTACATCCTTTATCGGACTACGTTCCATCGCTAGAAGATAGTCCTCTTTTTCTACCCTGCTCCAGTCAACTACCATGTGAAGTTCCTTTTTTAACATAGCATCAAGCCATATTCTTAAACTTCTTCCGTTTCCCTCGCGGAACGGATGCGCAATATTCATCTCAACGTACTTTTCAATGATTTCATCAAAGGTTGACTGGGGCATTTTTGAAACGTTTGCAATAGCAGCTTCAAGATACAATACTGGGGCAAATCGGAAATTTCCCTTAGAAATGTTTACGGTTCTCTGTTGACCAGCAAAAACGTAAATCTCATCAAATAAATATTTATGGATTTTGGCAAGCCCATCAAAGGTTCCAACCTCAAAAGTATCGAGCAACCCTGTTTCAAACAGCTCAATAGCTTTTATCTTGCTAATTTTTTCCTCAACCCGTGCAAGTTCTGATGAATCAATAATACCTAATTTATTCTGTAATGCCATAAAAGCCCCTTTCTGCATCAATGAAAATAGTTATATGTATTATACTCCTTTTTCCTATGTTCATCAAACAATTTCCCCTTTAGAAAGTGGTGTAAACAGTTTTGGCTATTGCACAAAATATTCCGTATGGTATAATATGCGTAAACGCATATTATACATAAAATTTTCATGGTGATACGTATGGATTATATTATAGAATTTGAAATTGCAGCTTTAGGTCTTGAGCTGATGTTGTTGGTCATCTACTGCATCAGGAATAATTTTCGATGCGCCACAAACAAATTTTATTTTGCCATGCTGTCCTGCGGCATTGTTGCCACAAGCTTTGATATCATCTCGGTTTTTACTCTTGCACACATAGATACACTTCCCATTTGGATTAACTATTTATGTAACATGTGTTATCTTCTTGCATATAATGGTGCAGCATTACTGTTCTTTTTGTATGTGCTCTATGTATCCGATGATGAAAAAACAATACATATCGGGAAAAAAATTTTTAATATTGCTTCTGTGATAGTCGTAACTCTTATTTTAACCACCCCATTTACAAAGCAGATTATACATTTTGACAATGGCTCATACAATCATGGTCCTTTGTTTGTTGTGCTTTATATAGTTTCCGTTACCATGCTTCTTGGTGTATTTTTTCTGTTTTTTAAATACAAATATAAGCTTGATAAAATGCAGGCATTTTCCATAATGGGACTTGATTTGGCAACTACCATAGTAGTAGTTGTTCAGCAGTTATTCAGTGAACTGCTCATACAGAATTTTATTGTTTCATTATTCTTTGTTCTTATATATTTTTCACTGCAAAATCCTGATGACTACATAGATAAGACTGCCAACTGCTTTAACAGTTCTGCATTTTATGAAACAGCTGCCATATATCTGAAAAAAAAGATGCCGTTTTGTATTATTGCATTTACCTTGGATGATTTTCAGGCTGTAAACAGGCTACTTGGAATAAAAACCGGTGAACTAGTTATAAACAATATCGCAGCATATCTACAAAGCCTTTTTGGCAAATCCCGCATTTACCACCTGTCAGGCAGTCGCTATGCAATACTTATTGATACGAAAACAACACTTTCCGCTGATGAAGTTATAGATGTCATTGACATATATTTCAGTGACCCATACCAAATTGACAATGTTGAGATACCTTTAACACCTTACTTTTGTGTACTCGACTATCCTTCCTTTGACTTTGCAACAGAGGATATAAGCGATATATTGGAATATTCCTTCCACGAGATGCAGCATAACCGTGATATAACCGTAATTGCCGCCAATGAGGAAGCACTGAAGCAGAAAAGACGTGAGTTTCAAATTATAGACAGCATCAAAAATGCCATACGACAGCAGAGCTTTAAGATTTATTATCAACCGATTTACAACACAAAGACAGGCAAATTTACATCCGCCGAAGCACTGATACGTCTTATTGACGACGAGCTTGGATTTATAAGTCCTGACGAGTTCATTCCAATGGCAGAGCAAAACGGAATGATAACAGATATAGGAGAAATTGTTTTTCGGACTGTGTGTGAATTTTTAAAAACCTACGATGTGATAACGCTTGGCATTGAATATATTGAGATAAATCTTTCAGCCGTTCAATGTATGCAGGAAAATCTTTCCTCCCAGCTTGTGGGCATTATGAAGGAATACGACGTATCTGCCAGCATGATTAATTTTGAGATTACGGAAACTGCCAAAACGGTAAATGAAAGTACATTACAGAAAAATTTATATTCACTTATTGACAAGGGTGCCAGCTTTTCCATGGACGACTACGGAACAGGCTTCGCAACCGCAAATTATCTTATTACCCTTCCAATAAGTATTGTCAAAATTGATAAAAGTATTTTGTGGTCCTCCATGAAAAACGCGGATGCGCTTATGATTCTTCGTCATACAATAGGTATGCTTAAGGCTTTGAATAAGGAAATTGTCGTAGAGGGTGTCGAGACAGAAGAAATGAAGGTGCGCCTTATTGATATGGGGGTCGATTATTTACAGGGCTTCCTTTACTCAAAGGCTCTCCCTGATACTGAGTTTGTTAAGTTTCTTGAAGCAAATAATATATAAACATGGGACTGTCGCACTAAGAATTTTTATATTATGGTATAGAAATTCTTAGTGCGACAGCTCCATGTTTATACCTTTATCATGTATTATAAATTTACTTTCTTACAATTACATGACCGTTACATTCCATAACAGGGTCATCCCATATAATATCTCCCACGCTGTCAACCGTTATATTTCCTGACCTTGGATTTTTAATTGAAACAACATGTCCCTTTATATCAGCTTCAACATCAGAATACTCAAAGGAAAGGTCAGTGTCCTCCATTGTACAATTTATAAGCTTTAAATCCTTACAATAGCAAAGAGGCTGTGTTCCTGAGATTTCACAGTTAATAAGAGTAAGTCCCTCGGAAAACCATCCAAGGTATTCCCCCTTTACAACGGAATTTTTCACAACAACATTTTTACTGTGCCAAAAGGCATCCTTCGTGTCAAGCAAAGAATCCTCTATCTCAAGATTTTCCATATACTGAAAGGAATATTTTCCCTTCATCTTGACATTCTTAAGCTTTACATTGCTGCTGTCCATAAGCATATATTCTGACTCCACAAATGTGTCTGTAAGAGTTATTCCATCACTTTTCCAGCCAAACTCAGGTGATGTTACCCTACAGTTATTTAAACTTATGCGGTTACATTCCCTGACAACCTTTATTCCATTTAAAGTACAATCCGAAATATCCCCATCATCGGCATACCATATGGCAGCTCTTGTAGCTTCGTCCATTGTGCTGTTTATCAGCTTGAACCCCTTAACGTGCCACAATGGATACCGGAGTGAAAAACTACAGTCAGAAACCGTTATATTTCTTGATTCCTTCAATACAGATTCCCCATCCTCAGGTCCTGCAAATACACAGTTTTTTATTACACAATCTATAGAATTATATAATGCCCTCTCCTCATCATATTGCTTGTTTTCTATCAGTGTACTCATGATATCCTTCCTTTCAATTTGATTTTGTAGGCAATTGTAATATTTTTCAAGATATTTATTGTAACCATTTTCTTCCCATTTTTCAACATTATATTCAAATAAAATACCTTTGCGCAAATCTTATTAGAGTGTCCAATTAAAAAACACCAGCCCGTTGAACTGGTGCCCTTATAAAAAATGAATACAATTATAATACATTATGCTATTTTACCATCACTAATTTCAATGATTCTATCCGCATAGGAAGCAATATCCTTATCATGGGTAACCATAATAATCGTCCTGCCCTCCTTATGTATTTCCTTAAAAATCTTCATTAACTCATACGAATTACCCTGATCCAATGCACCTGTCGGCTCATCTGCAAGAATATAATCGTTACCGGAAACCAATGCTCTTGCAATAGCGGTTCTTTGCTGCTCCCCACCTGAAATTTGCTTCGGATACTTTTTGGCAAGTTCTGCAATGGACAGTCGTTCCATCGCAGATTTTACCTTTGTTTTTCTTTCCTTGCTGCTTACCCCATTTGCCAAAAGGGGCAATTCAATATTTTCATATATGGTATAATGGTCCATCAACTCATAATTCTGAAATATAAAGCTTATTTTCTGTTTCCGCAGCTTATCCAGCTTTAATATTCCCAAGCTTGATACATCTGTATCATCCAAAATATATGAGCCCTCTGTCAATCTGTCCATACATCCAATTATATTTAATATTGTGGACTTTCCGGAACCGGACTTGCCCATAACCGCCACAAATTCACCATGATCGATTTCAAGATTTACATTATCCAATGCCAGAGTTTCAAATCCATCGCCCTTATAAAGCTTTTTTGCATCCTTTAAAACTATCATACAATCTCCTCTTTCTTTTAAATATATGTCCACTATAAATTTACTTTCAGCAAGTAATCCAATGTATTTAAAGCTCTCTTCTGCTAAGCAGGTCTGTCGGCTTACTACGCAATATATATCTCACAGGGAATTCACACATCAAAAACAATATGATAAAGAAAAGGGCAAATCGGAAGCCTAACATATCCTTATACAATGCATTTGTGAATTCGTCCATATTCAGACGTTGCAGTGTCCAATATAAAATGCATATTAAAAATGAACAGAAGCATTTTATAATATTTTCCGTCAATATGATTCCAATTATATTTGCTTTATTAAAGCCATTGGAAAGCATGATTCCATAGTCCTTTTTGCTTGCCATAACCGACATTCTTGCTGTTATTATGGATACGATTATTGCTGATAATAACAGTACAAGAGGAAGTAAATAATTTTCACCTGCCTGGTCCATAGCATCCTTTTCATAAGATGAATATAAGCTTCCCAAAGGGACAATTCCATCCACATCAAGCTCCAGCTTATTTAAAAGCTCGTTAAGCCTATCCTTAACGCTGTCATTTTCCGCCGCAATTAACAAAAAGTTACTCGCATTCGCCAGATAAACTTTATTTCCCGGCTGTGTTATAGCATAATTTAAATCTAGCAGCAGTGCATTATTCATATTCATGGCGGAGCTTCCGTATAAATCATCCGGAAGCCATTTCGTACCATCCTTTAGTACACCGCAAATAATATACTCACATCCGGTTTCCTCATCATGATATTTGCTTCCCACCGGATATACATTGGATAAATCGGCTCCAACATAGGCGATTCCATACCCTGCCTGCATATCGTTATAATCAAAAGCAAGGGAGAGGTTATCATCGGTTCTTATATCACACAAGCCCGCTAAGGACGGATAGACATAAAGGATATCCGCTATACCATTTCCACTTACAAAATAACCGCCCCAATAGTCAACGTTCTGAATATCTCCTATTTGTTCATACAGCTTGTTCAGTTTATCAAAATCATCGGAATGTAATCCCAATATACTCATTCCAAAATTAATTTTATATATATCATCCATGTCATAATTCAAAACCTTTTTTGCCTGTCTTGTGGGAAAATGGTATGAATCATAGACAATAAACGAATAAAACGATACGATAAGCCCTATAGACATCATCGCCACCGTTATAAGAAATATCCACGGTTTTTTAAAAATTTGAAATATTCCGAATAAAAAAGTATTCATCTGCCTAACCATTTCCTTTCTTACTGTTCAGTAACTGAATTGGTGCAACCCGAATCAGCCAGACAACAGGATATACACTGACCAACAAAAAGCTGACTACTATATATCTCAATATAATACCGGCATAATCAAAAAATACCCGTACATTAAATGCAGCAAATCCCGTTGAAAGCATATCCCCGGCCAATGTAATGCATATGCCGATTCCTATGCCAATCAGCATGGCAACAAAAATCTCTGTTAGGAATTGTTTTATAATATGTATTACAGAAAACCCACATGTCTTTTTTATGGCAAACTCCTTTTTTCTGCATATCATCCAATATTGGCACATAAAAAAGGTTGTTATTATACTGAAAACATATGCCAGCCACGCCCATGTTCTATACTTGGGTTCGGGAATCTGCGAGGTTACAATTTTCAGGTTTTCGTCACTGGAAAGCAAAATACTTTCAAGCGTTCCTTGCGATTTCTCACTTATTCTTGTTTGAAATTCTGACACAGCCTCACTCAGATTGGCATTCGTATCACTTTCAAAAACAAGCTGTCCCATCCCCATCTTGATATCATCATTCATGAACTTCCAAAACTGTCCGTTGTATTCTTTATTAAAAATCAGAATATCATTATCCAGATACTTCGATCTCCCTGTTGACATGCACCCTGTCACCGGATACGGTTCCCCATATATATCTATATATCGTTTCCCACCTTCCATATAAGTGAACCGCATCTTATTCCTTCCTACGACAGCCCCCTTAACGTCTTCCGTAGGATAACTGCCCGATATAAGAGCATACTTAGGAGTCGGTCCACATATATATACATCCGTCAGAGAACGGCTGCCTTGATTATCTACCCTTGGGCTGATATCAACAATTGTAACATTAATATCATCTGTATTCATCTCCAGACAGCTATCTATTAAATACTGTGGGTAATCCCTACCTTCATCATAAAATCCCGCAACCGGTACCACTAATACGGTGCTTGTATATTTATATGAGTTTTCAACCGAATCTGCATATTCATATTTTTCTGTCAGTTTCACCTGCATACTATAATTAAATACCACAAAGCTCATTGCAAAAATAATTATCATCCAAAACGAAACAGACTTATATCTCAGTAATCCCTTCATATATCCTCTCTAAAAATAATATCATAAATCTTTAATTGCCCAACGAACCCTTTTTTATATAACAGGTTATAAGCATTTTACAAACGGAAAAAGCAGCCGACAGCATAACGGTAATGACCATAAATAAAATTATAAAAACAAAATTCTGATAAATTATAGCTCCACTTGTATCAACATATCCGTCATATGTAATTTCCATACACAGTCGTAAACATTTACCTATAAGTGCACCAATAAAAGCAAGGATAAACAGCTCTTTATAAATTCTACCTACAATATCGAAAAGTAAAAAGCCGTTTTTTCTCATTATGGTAAATTCTTTTTTTCTCATATTCATCCAAAATCCAACGATAAAGCACAGCATAATCATTACAAATATAAAAACATATGTTATATAGTGCATTTGATTATCACTCAGTGTCCGTGAGTCCGGATGTTCACCACTGAAATAATACTGTGCGGCTTTCCTTTCAAAGTCCACATATTTAAGGTAAAAGTGCCCTTCGGAAATTTCTTCAGCCAGCCTTTTTAATTCCTCCGGATTATTCTCGTAAGCGATTTCCTCATCACTTTCTATTTTGAGGTTCATCCATCCATCTTCAAGGTATCTCGCCATGCTACTCCATAAGCCATCGGTATTACTGCCTGCGAAAAAGATAACATCATTTTCAATAACCCACCTGATATTATTGTCAAAATATCCTGTAATCTCAAAGGTATCACCGCAAAAATCTAAATACTCTTTTCCGTTTTTAATATATGTATCCTTTTTTCTTGCATATGAAATAACTGCATATCCATTACCAGTGGACAGCTGTTCCTTTGTGGGATAGCCCCCCTTATGCAACGGATATTTCGGTACAGCAGAAGATACACAGATATTACCGGGTTTCATAAGACTTAGAGGTAATCTGTAATCCAATTGAAAAGCGGAAATTGTAACTATAACATTTTCTTCTTTACATAATTCCGCCAAAAATTCCTTCAGATAAGCTTCCATATCTGCTTCACTTTCAGCATCCGTTATTTCCATATGAATATATGATTGGTAATTAAATTCCGAAGAATTACGTGCCTCATTTTCTGCCACTTCCCTTATGTTTGACTGTGCTTTAAAATCAAATAAAACAAAGGAAATAGCAAAGCCTATAATCAACCAAAAACGAATATTTTTATACCTGAAAAGCTTGCTCATATTACTCTATAACCGTCCTTATTGTATCAATACCACCTTTTTCACCCTTTTTTAGCCCTAATTTCCATAATAAATGTTCCCAATTTGTACTCCATTCATATTCTGTTTCTGTGATATTTGCATATTCCGAACCTTCCATAAGTTCTACTGTCACAGCATAACAATTACATTTTGGCGATACGGAATATTTTTGTGTCCCTATTTCCGTTATTTCATGTCTCATAATTTCATGTTCCGAATTCACGATTGTATTATATCGCTCCAAGCTTTTTACATTTCCGGCATATATAACAACACAAATCGTCCCCTTTAATTTTTTTACTTCAATTTCCACGTCCACAATATCATCTTTCGAACAGCCTCCTGCCATATAAGTATCTTTATATGTATTGTACGTAAGTTCATAATAGCGAGTGGAACTTGAAATAAAATCGTAATTTATTTTCTTTGCCCAAGCTGAGTTATACACCACAATCAGGGCTAGGATGGGCGTAAGCAAAATGATAAATAAAATTATGAAACATATTATGACTCGTCTTCTCATTGTGCCCTGCATTGTGCCCGTTGAATTTGCTGATGAACAGGAAGTAACTGTGTATTGGAAGCATTAGACGCTGCATGATATGTTCTTGTCAAATATGGATTACCAGATGATACCTTTCCAGATGCTTTCCCTGAAGAATATGACTCTTTATATCCCAGCGAGCTTTGATTTATATCATATGTTACAACTTTGACATAGTTTTTATGACCATATATTTGTGCCCAATCAGTAGAACCCTCACCATAAGAATTCGTGCAATTTATGTAACAGCTTAAAGTTATATCATCGCCATATTGACACTCTTTCGTATTTTCCTTTGCATAGGCTATAAGTGAAAATGCCGAAATACAGAAAAATGCTAAAAATGTAACTCCTAAATATAATCTTTTCTTCATAAGAAATACCTCCTAAAATATTAATATTTTTTTATAATTTCATGGAATATATTAAATAAGTAGTTAAAATACATGTATCAGTATTTTAATTGACACTATTCAACAGATTGTCTTATTGTGCCAACACTTTTTTTCATCTCCCCTCCTTTTATTCCTAATTCACACAACAAACAATCCCAATTTATACTCCATACATATGTTACAACCTTAACATACTGTAACCATCTTCCCTCATATCAAAATCAGATTCTGCCTTATAAGTATTTTCACACCTTATATAGTACGAGAATTTAATACTGTCATATTATATTTCTGTTTGCATGAGATATAGGCGATACCGCCGAAATATAAAAGAACACAAAAAAGCTCCCCTAAAAACATTTATTTCTTTCTTCATATCTAAGAATCTCCCCAAGATTTTTCTTGATTTATTATATCAACAATGTAAAAAAATGTCAATGCGGATATTTCGGTACATTAGATGATACACAGACATTACCGAATTTCATAAGACTTAGAGGTAATTTGTAATCCAATAGAACAAAAGCAATAGCAAAACCTATAATCAACCAAAAACGAATATTTTTATACCTGAAAAGCTTGCTCATATTAC
>CAZWNL010000010.1:0-1519 GCA_964635615.1 uncultured Bacteroides sp. | reverse complement strand
TCTATAACCGTCCTTATTGTATCAATACCGCTTTTTTCACCTTTCTTTATTCCCAGTTTAGCTAATAAATGGTACCAATTAGTTCTCCACGTGTACTCTGTTGCCTCTATGTATGCATATTCCGAGCCTTCAGTAAGCTCCATTGTCACAACAAAACAGTTACATTTTATCGACACAGAATGTTTGTGCGTCCCTATTTCCGTTAATTCATATCTCATAATTTCATGTTCTGAATTCATGATTGACTCATATTCATCGTCATTTTTTACATTTCCGGCATATATAGTAACATTAATAGTCCCATTTAACTTTTTTACTACATGTTCCACGTCAAAAACATCAATTTCATCATAACAGTATGTTGCTACAAAAGTATCTTTATTTTTATTGTATGTAAGTTCACAGATACCAAACCCCGATGAAATACTATCATAATTTATTTTCTTCGCCCAAGCGGAGTTATACACTACAATCAGGGCTAGGACCGGCGTAAGTAAAATTATAAAGAAAATTGTTAAACATATTATGACTCGTCTTCTCATTAATAATTACTTCCTGCTGATAATTGACGTTGTTGATAAATGGGAAATAACTGGTCACTAGTATCCCATTTATCATCATCGGACTCCGCTACCGCATGAAATGTCCTTGTTGAAGATGTATTATTAGTCGACACTTTGCTTGTTTCCACAAGTTTGGTATATGCCTCTTTCCATCCCAGCATACTACCATTTTTATCATACGTTACAACCTTGACATAATTTCTCCAACCATCTGTTTGAGCACCCGCAGTAGAACCTTCACCATAAGAATTCGTGCATTTTATATAACATCTTAAAGTTATACCTGTATCACCATATGGCAAATTTAGCGTTTTTTCTTCTGCATATGCTATAAGCGAAAATGCCGAAATACAGAAAAATGCTAAAAATGTAACTCCTACATACAATCTTTCTTCATAAGAAATACCTCCTAAAATATTAATATTTTTGTAATTTCATGTAATATGTTAAATAAGTAGTTAAAATACATGTATCAGTATTTTAATTAACACTATTCAACAGACTGTCTTATTGTGCCAACACATTTTTCCTCTCCCCTCCTTTTATTCCTAATTCACACAACAAACAATCCCAATTTGTACTCCATTCATATGTTGTTTTGTTTATCTTTGCATATTCAGAACCTTCCCCATAAGTATTTTCACACCTTATATAGCACGATAATTTAAACCTGCCGTATGTAGCTGTTGTTGTATTACTGTTTGCATGAAATATAAGCGAAAACGCCGAAATAAAAAAGAATATAAAAAAAGCTCCCCAAAAAAACATTTTTTCTTCATAAATAAGAATCCCCCAAGAATTTTTTTACCTTATTGTATCAATAATGTAAAAAAATGTCAATAAGAAAAAAGAGAGCTAAAATTACCTTCAACTCTCTTTTTCCTTATCGAATTATCTAATCCATGCACCTTCAGAACTTCACACAGAGACAGACGTCAACGCCTTTCGCCATATCT
>CAZWNL010000009.1:0-129372 GCA_964635615.1 uncultured Bacteroides sp. | reverse complement strand
ACCCACAGAACGCTCAATATGAGGTATGGATACCTGTAGCAAAGAAAAAGGCATAACGGAGGGACTTATGGACGAGAAGTTTAATATGTTTATGGAAACGGTTGACGAGCGTTTCCGTAGCTTTGTAAGCCAAATTAACGAGTATCTGACAGAGAATGGCTGTAAGTGTGATATAAAACTGCAAAAAAGCGGCTATGTTGTGTCCTATGTGTTAAACGACTGCAAAAGGACTTTGGCAACATTCGTATCCCGAAAAACGGGAATGAAGCTCCGCATTTATCCCGAACATATACAAGAATACCAGAGCTTTCTTGATACACTGCCCGAAAAGGTAAAAAAGGAAATCAAGAAAGCGTCCGTCTGCAAACGGCTTATCAATCCCGATGACTGTAATCCGAAATGTATAATGGGATATACCTTTGTATTGGATGGTGAGCAGTATCAGAAATGCCGTTACATGGCGTTTCAGCCTACATTGAGTGAGGAAAACAATCCGTACATAAAGCAGTTTTTAGAGAAAGAATTGCGGGCAGGTAGTGTCAAAAGTGATTGAGTGCAAGATCGAGAGCTGACAGCATAACAGGTAACAAAATAAAACTAAGTGGAGGAAGAAAGTAATTCTTTAATGAAATTTTGTAAACAAATCTCCATAAATACCAAAAAATGTGGTATGATGGATTTGTGGCTGATTGTTTATAAAATTTGGAGGAATATATGATGGAAAGCCCGAAAAGAATATTGCTTTTTGATTTGGATGGTACTTTGCTGAGAGAAGATAAAACACTATCCCGATATACTTTGGAAGTCGTTTCCAAATGCAAAGAGCGAGGGTGCTTAATTGGCATTTCTACATCAAGAAGCGAGCAGAACTGTCTGAAATTTTTAAAGGAACTGAAGCCGGATATTCTTATATCCAGCGGCGGGGCATTAGTACGGACAGACAAAAAAATTGTCTGTTCATCTTTTTTTTCAGCGGCTGAAACAAAAAGTTTTATTGAGACAGCACGAAATATATGTGGTATGGAATGTGAATTTACGGTTGATACATTAGAGGCACATTACTGGAATTATAAAATCAATCCGAAAGAGCAAGATAAAACATGGGGTGACAGCATATATACGGATTTTACAGACTTTAACCACGAAGCTTTGAAGATATGTGTTGAGATACCCAATCCCAACATAGCGCAGAAATTATGTGAACATTTTTCGGAACTTGACAGCCAGCACTTTTCGGATGGCAATTGGTATAAGTTTACGAAAAGTGGTATTACAAAGGAAAAGGCGATATTGGCAGTATGTGAAGCGTGCCATGTGGACGTATCAGAAATCGTTGCCTTTGGAGATGACTATGCAGATATAGGTATGTTAAAGGTATGTGGTATTGGTGTAGCGATGGGCAACGCAATACAAGAGGTAAAGGATATTGCTGATGCCATAACACTTTCAAATGAAGAGGATGGTGTAGCTGTCTATTTGGAAAAATGGATAATTACATCTGCCCATAATGATAATGTCAAATTATTGCAAATAGGGAAGGAAAAGCAAAAATGAATATAAAAAAAGCAGAAAAAAATGATTTGCAAAAAATACTTGATTTACAATATCTTGCATATCAAAGTGAAGCCAAACTTTTTAATGATCCCAATATTCCACCGCTTAGGCAAACTTTAGCCGAGGTAGAAAGCGAATACCAAAAGGGCGTTGTTTTAAAAGCGGTAGATGCAAACAATACAATAATAGGTTCTGTAAGGGCTTATTATGATAATAATACTGTTTATATAGGAAAACTAATGGTACATCCTGAAAAGCAGGGGCAAGGAATAGGAACACAACTTTTGGTTGCAATAGAGAATGAATATCCGCAACAAAGATATGAACTTTTTACAAGCTCTAAAAGTAAAAAAAATATAGAATTATATGAGAAATTAGGATATAAAATTTTTAGTGAGAAGCAAATTACTGATGAATTAAAATTTGTATACTTAGAAAAATTGACTTAGTATTTTCAATTATTCAACAAATCAGAAGTTGCAAAGAGAGTGAAATTGAAATGTGCATGGAATGTTATATTGATGAAAATAGAATAACACCCCTATTAAATCCATTGGATTGTTTAGCAAATCACACACAATACATTTGTGGGACTTGTGGGCGGTGCATTTGTATTGAACATGACCCCAAGCGTGGATTGCAACGGTGGAATTTCCCTTTTAAGTCGTTAGAAATTGCAAAATTATATTTGCGCACTGCTGATTACAGTATGAAAAAGCCATGTGGTATTTGTGAGATGAAAAGTGAAAATGGCAGACTTTCATACAAAATCTTTGCGGACAGTGAGGACTTGCAATTATATCTAAAAAAGAACAAAGGAAAAACTTGTGATAAAATGAAACCTATTTTCATTGTTGAAGAATACAAAGAATATGCAAATACGCAGTTAAGAAAATTAACATCTGATGAAATACAGAAATATATGTCAGAGAGATAAATTCATATTGTCTAAATAATCAATGCCACAATCAAAACTGAATAAGTTACACAGCGCCAGAGAGTATAGTAATTTTTATGCGCTCTATTTTATTGCAAAGGAGCAGATTTATGAGCAAAACTATTCCACCTATCCAACAGATGTAGGACGGATTTTGGGGACGTCCAAAATAAAAAGAATGTGGAGGTAACAGACAATGGCAAAGACAATTTTTGAGAAACTGGGTGGCAAATATGAAAGGCAAGGTTACATACACCAATCTTTTCACAAGTGGCAGACTAAATGCCTTCCTTGCCGACATCGACAAGCAAGTACAGAAACGCAATGCTTTAGAGTTTGTCATTTACATGATTGACGGTTTAATGGTATACTTGTTTCAGTAAATTAAGGAATATAGATTGTATTGTTTATCAGAAGGGAAATGAGTATATGGAAGAAGAAAGTTTAGCACAGCGCACTGCTGATAAAATAAGAAATATGATACTTATAGAAAATGTATATAAGTTTGGTGACAAGCTTCCAAACGAAAATGTGCTTTCTGAGAAATTTAAGGTTAGCAGAACGACACTTCGGGAAGCAGTCCATATTCTGATATCGGAAGGATTGCTGAATGTTCAAAGGGGCAAAGGTACTTTTGTTGTGAATCAAATGGAACGTCAGGCAGATAGTGGAATTGATTTGCAAGAATTACACAGCAAAAAAGTGACTTTAAGGGATTTATATGAAACAAGATTGATTTTTGAACCGGAAGCTGCTGCTTTGGCTTGCAAAAGAGCGAGTGATGAAGAAATTGCACATATACTGGAATTGGGGGAACAGTGCCAGGAGCATTTAAAGAAAAGCTATACAGGTAAACAGAGAATAGAATCAGAGGTTGCTTTTCATGGTGCAATTATTAAAGCGTCCCATAATGAGTTTATCAGTCAATTTTTACCGGTATTAACTGCAACAATAGAAAAGACATTTGATTTGGATCATAAACTTTATATTATAGCAAAAGATGCGTATGAAGACCATGCTATGATTATGAAGTTTTTAGAGCAGCGAAACTCGGAAGCCGTTAAATGCGCAATTAAAATTCACCTGAGTAATGCTATCCATACAGAAGAATTGGAGTAGAAATAGTTGCAGCAAAAACTGCCACACCATAATATTGGCGTGGCAGTTTTTTTGTTGCAATCTATGTATTTTCCAATCACCTCTGCGAAATGTATTGACAAAACTGTCAAAGGGTAGTATAGTTGTCATACAATATATGATATGATGTCATATCAATAAAGGGGGTATAATATGAGTACGGCAAAAATTTATTATGAGGAAGACTGTAATCTTGGTCTTTTAGAAGGAAAAACAATTGCAGTTATTGGTTATGGAAGTCAGGGGCATGCACATGCCTTGAACGCAAAAGAGTCTGGATGTAATGTTATTATCGGTCTCTATGAGGGAAGCAAATCATGGGCAAAAGCACAGGCACAGGGTTTTGAGGTCTATACAGCAGCAGAAGCAGCTAAAAAAGCTGATATTATCATGCTTCTGATTAACGATGAACTGCAGGCTGATATGTATAAGAAAGATATTGAGCCAAACTTAGAAGAAGGCAACATGTTGATGTTTGCACATGGTTTCAATATTCATTTCGGTTGTATCACACCACCTAAGAATGTTGATGTTACTATGATTGCACCCAAAGGACCTGGACATACGGTAAGAAGCGAGTATCAGGCAGGCAAAGGTGTTCCTTGTCTGGTAGCTATAGCGCAGGATGCTACAGGAACGGCTTTGGAGCATGCTTTGGCGTATGCACTGGCTATCGGTGGCGCAAGGGCAGGTGTTTTGGAGACAACATTCCGCACA
Source organism: uncultured Bacteroides sp. (assembly GCA_964635615.1). Lineage (GTDB taxonomy): Bacteria > Bacillota > Clostridia > Lachnospirales > Lachnospiraceae > Coprococcus_C. The sequence goes on along the minus strand of CAZWNL010000009.1, from coordinate 125,027 downwards.
GAGACGGAGACAGATCTTTTTGGTGAGCAGGTTGTCTTATGCGGCGGCATCTGTGCATTGATGCAGGCTGGTTTTGAAACCCTTGTTGAAGCAGGTTATGATGCAAGAAATGCTTATTTTGAATGTGTCCATGAGGTGAAGTTAATCGTAGATTTGATTTATCAGTCAGGTTTTGCGGGAATGCGATATTCTGTTTCTAATACTGCGGAGTATGGTGATTATATTACGGGCTCTAAAATTATTACAGAAGATACAAAAAAAGTCATGAAGAAGGTTTTATCGGATATTCAGGACGGAACTTTTGCAAAAGATTTCCTTTTGGAAATGTCTTCTGGAGGACAGGTTCATTTTAACGCACTAAGGAAGTTGGCAGCAGAGCATCCGGCGGAACTTGTCGGTACAGAAATCCGTAAGTTATATAGCTGGAATAATGAAGATAAATTGATTGACAACTAATCGGATATAGTGATTGTAAAAATTTAATAAAGAGTAAAATGAAAACTGTTTTTTGATGGAATTAATGATTTGTTTAACAGTTGAATATACCATAAGCTCTGAAAAATAATTAATAGAATTATAGAATGAAGTAACAGGCTCTACAGAGAATGCTGTAGAGCCTGTTTTATTCTTGATCAAAAAATTCAAAATAAAAAACTATGCTTTTTGCTGACAAAAATTGGTACAAATTGGGTTGTTGAGATTATTGATACAGAAGGAAATCACATTGAGTTGATTGACAAAGTATGACAACTTTTTGTTTTAAAGGTGGATTTTTCGAATTACTTATAATATATTTCAAAAAATATAAATAATTTAAGAAATTCTTTATGTTTTTTCTTTATTATACATTCAGAGTAAAAGAAAATTGGTAAAAATATCTTAAAGGAGGATAAAAATGTCGGACACATTAATTGAAGTAAAAAAACTGAAAAAGCAGTACATGAAGCAGACGGTAGTAAATGACGTGTCCTTTCAGATTAAGGAGGGGATGATTTGTGGTCTTATAGGCCCAAACGGTGCAGGTAAGACAACAATAATGAAGATGCTGGGAGGGCTTGTTCTGCCTACGGAGGGTGATATAAGCATTTTTGGCAACAGTGATGAAAAAGGACTTGCAAAGGCGAGAAGCCGCATGAGTTTTATGATTGAAACTCCTTATGCAAAGGAAAAAATGACGGCAAGACAGAACCTTGAGAAGCAGAGAATACAAAAGGGTATTCCTAATAAAAAGAGAATAGACGAGGTTCTAAAAATAGTGGGGTTAGAAAATACGGGAAAGAAGCATGTAAAAAACTTTTCTCTTGGAATGAGACAGAGACTTGGAATAGCCATAGCCCTTCTCTCAAAGCCGGAAATAATGGTTATGGACGAGCCTATAAACGGACTTGACCCTGAGGGAATCGTAGAGATAAGGGAGCTTCTGCTTAAGCTTAACAGGGAGGAGCATATAACGATAGTTATTTCCTCACATATTTTAAGCGAGCTGTCGCTTCTTTGTACAGATTACATTTTTATTCATCATGGAGAGCTTATGCAGTCTGTTTCTGCAGACAAGCTTAAAAAGCTTTGTAAAGAATATTATCATATTCATACAGATAATGATGAGAGGGCAGTTGCAATATTGCAGGAGAGGTTGAATGCTTCCTCCTACGATGTAGAGGAGGATGGAAGCATACGTCTGTACGAGCAGATGGATAATCTTGTAAATGTATCGAAAGCCTTATACGAGGGTGGTGTAGTTCCAATAACCCTTAATATTAACGAGGCTAATTTGGAAAAATATTATATGGATATGGTAGGTGAGCAGAATGTGGAACATAATGAAGGCACAGAATTATCAAATTAAGGGAGATAATTTAATAATATATGGGCTGCTTTTTTCTCTGTTACTTCCTGTTGCCGGGCTTTTACTTGATGATACAGCACTTGATTACATGACGGGAAGCGTGTATGCAGTAAGCATGTTTTCATTTCTTCCTTATATTTTTATGATTATTTCACTTATTATTGTTACAAGAATAATCGGATGGGATATGAACGATAAAACAATTAATTATGAACTGTTATCGGGACATTCAAGGGCACAGGTGTTTTTTGGAAGGGTAATTATGTCACTTGTCTGGACAATTATTGCGTCAGTAATTGTGGCAGTTATCCCCCTTGTTATTTTTACAATTATCAATGGCTGGGGGCACAGCCTAAAGGTAAGTGATTTTGCTATAAGATTTGCCGTTTTCCTTTGCCCTTACATAAGGTGGATTTGTGTGATTGTTTTTATAACAACATTGGTAAAAAACAGTAATGCGGGAATAATCATTGGATATATGATATTTGTTGTTTCGATGTTTGCATCAGCAATTATTGAGGAATTAATGGATGTAAGTCTTGATTTGCTGCTTGCATCTTCAAACCTTTTGGCTTTATCAGGAATTTCAAATTCAAGAAATCAGCTTATCGGTGATGAAATGATAACCGTCTATGATGGAGCTATAGAGTCATCGTTGCTTAACGGCTCAATTATTGTGTCGTTTGTTGTGGGGATCGTATTTATTTTAATAAGCTATATGATATTTAAGAAAAAGGATATGTAGGGAGGAAAATAAAGTGGATAATATAATTAAAGCACAGCTATATCAAATTCGAAAAACTAAGTTTACCTCTCTTGTTTTTGTGGTAATGGCATTGTTAAATTTTGCAATATACTTTGGTGAGCTTGATTACCAAAATTATGAACTGTCTGCTGGTGGATATATTGCAGGCATGGGTACCTCCATGCTTTCCACCGCCGTTATATTTGCCATCGTATTTACAGGCTATGTTTGTGGAGAAGACTTTACTGATAAGACGTCAAACTATGAGCTTATGTCGGGCCATACAAGAAGACAGGTATATTTTGCACATGCTGCTGTCAGTATTGTTGTGGGAACAATCGGTACGGCAATATTGCTTATATTGCCTGTAATTTTCGCAAGTGCAGCATACGGCTGGGGAACGGAAATCGCTGTAGGCGAAGCGCTGCTTCGGTATGGGCTTTCCATGCTTGTTGTAATGAGGATGATATGTGAGTTTGTATTTCTTACATATGTAGTGAAAAACCCGTATATAACAATGGCAGGGGGATATGGGGTATTTATGCTTGCACAGCTTTTTTCTGAAAATATGATAAGCAGCAGCTCTGTATTTTTGGGAGTTACCTGTTTCAATAAGCTTGGAAGCTTTGAATCGTGGATGACATATTCCCTTGACAGCTCGGTTGATTTAATAAAGGTTTATGACGTAACATTAACAGCTGGCGATATTGCCTCCGTTGTGGTATCATCAATTGGTATTGGTGGCTTGTTTTTATGGATGGGGTATAAATTTTTTGCGAAGGACGATATGAATTAGGAGGTAATGAAATGATAAAAAGTGATTTGTATTTGATATTGATAGAGCTTGCTTTTTCCATTGGACTTTACTTCCTTGCAGATTATGCGGATAAGGTGAAAAGTACGAAATGGAAACTTTTGTACGTTGTTCCTTTAATAGTATGTATAGGATTCATTGCGTTTACAGGTGAGGAAATATCACTTTTAGGTGTTTATATTGCAGTAATTGTTCTTTTAATTGGTTTTTCAAGAGAGGAGGTTAAAATGCGTCGACTGGCGTCTGCAATTGCAGCGCTGCTCATTATTCCAAGTATTTTAGTGTGTAATTTATATAAAGGGTATAGGACGCCAAACTACCTTGAGGAATTTAAGGAGGGCTTTGATGCAATGCAGGAGCATTATTGTCTTGGAGAGCATAAAGACATTGACTGGGATGCACTTTATGAGGAGTATGAGCCACAGTTTAAGGAGGTACAGAGAAAGCATGATGCAGTGGAAAATTACATTTTGTGGACAAAATTCTGTTACAATTTCCATGATGGACATGTGGCATATATGGTGATGGATGCGGCTGTTATAGACAAGGCACACGAGATTATGTATGGAAATGATTATGGACTTTCTCTTATGACCATTTCTGACGGAAAGACCGTTGCGGTAAATGTCGAGAAGGACAGTGACATTTACAAGGCAGGTATAAGAAACGGTACTGTTATAACCTCATGGGACGGCAGAAATATAGAGGAGATTATAAATGACGTTGAAATTGATTTTTATGATCAAATGCCATATAATTCTGTCAAGGAAAATGACGATTTCTACAGAGCTGTTTTTGCTGCAGGAACAGGCGGTGACAGCGTTGTAATAAAATATATCGGCGAGGATGGGGCAGAGCATAGTGTTAATGCAAAGCAGCTTGGGTCTTACGTTGACCGACTTGAAGAGACAATGAGAATACTGGCAGACGGAATAAAAGCCGATAATGTAACATGGCATGAGCTTAGTGATGATACATGTATCTTACGTTTAACGGGAATGATATATGATACCAACTCCTCAAGCACAGGAGACTTTAGTGCTATGAAGGAGCAAGTAAGGGAAAATATGCTTGAGCTTAAAGAAAAGGGCATAAAAAATATTGTAATTGATTTAAGGAACAATAGCGGGGGTGAACCTAACTTTATTATTGCCATTGCGGAGCTTCTTGCACCGGAGGGGGAATACCAATATGTACACAGTGGTGTGTGGGACGAGAAGGAAAGGGAATATAAGTATGATGAGGCAGCAGGAAAGTATGTTGTTGGAGATGGAATTACATATAGAGGGGAAGGAGTGTGGGGCGATGGACAGATTGTAATTTTGGTAAGCTCAAGCACAATAAGCGCAGGTGACCATTTTACTGATATGATGAGTATCCATGACAATGTGACTATTATGGGCTTTACCTCCTCAAATTGCTCAGGTCAGGGTATAAGAGGAGTGACATTTGAAGATAGAGGTTTGCAGTTCTCATCAGTTCCTGTACTTAGGGAGGATGGAACCATATATATTGATACAGATGTATCAAGACAAGCAACAGTGCCCCTTGACATAAAGGTGCCATTTGATGAGAAGGCTGTTGCAGCTATGTTTGAAAACGGCGAGGATTATTTGATAGAGTATGGGAAGGAGTATATAGAGGGGAAGTAGATTCTTCAAGTAACGATTGTAGTTGTAAAAAAGGAGCATTTTATGAGTAAGAAGAAAAAAATATTAATAATTGTATCAGCAGTAGTTTTTGTTGCAATAATAGTAGCAGTAATAATTGTAGTGGCAACCAAAGAAAAAGACGGAGCAGGGAAGGGAGATTCAAAAGTAATAAACATTGATGAGGTAAGCAATCAGATAACCGAGGGAAGCTCCTTTAAGGAAATGGCAACAATGGATGTTACAATGGATTTGATTGACACTTATTTTGGCATTAATAAGGAAAATGTAGTAAATGCTGTAGGTAAAATTCCAAGCATGAACGTACATGCAAGCATGTATATTATAATTGAGGCTAAGACTGGCAAGGCTGAGGATGTAAAGGCAGAGCTTAACAAATATGCTGAAAACTATGAGCAGATGTGGTCCACGTATCTTCCGGAACAATATGAGCTTGTAAAAAACAGGAGGCTTGGAAGCACAGGTAATTATGTGTATCTTATCATTGCAGAGAATGCAGTTGAGTTAGAAGACTTAATAAAGTAAGTAATAAAATACAAGGAAAAACTTTAAACAAAATGCACATGTTTAAAATTCCCTAATATATTATAGTGAGACATTAATGCACCCGGTCATTAATAAAAAATCAGGGGAATTGTGTAATGGAGAAAAAAGATAATACTACAGTATCATCATGTAGCTTTGCAGGTGTAAAGCCTATTATGATGGATTTGCCATATCCGCCTATTCGTGTAAAAGAAAAAAATGAAGCATTTGCCAATTTGCTTAGTATCGACTATGGCGGTGCTGTATCTGAAATGTCAGCAATAACACAGTATATATGCGGAGAGAACTTACTGTGTATAGGTAACTGTTCGGTGGCACAGGTATTACTTGGTATTGCAATGGCAGAAATGATACATTTGCAAAAGCTGGGACAATTGATCCACCTGCTTGGCGGTGATGTTGACTTTATTGCTAGATACCGCAATGGACGAAGAAAGTTATGGACGCCGGAATATATTAAGATATCAAATAATCTCGAAAATATTATATCATCAAACATTGATTCGGAAAAAGATGCAATCAATCAATACAAAATGCATATCCATATGATGAATGATGAAAATGTTATCGCAGTATTAGAGAGAATTATAAAAGATGAGGAATATCATATTATGATTCTGCGCGCACTTTTGGAGGGTGCATAAGTATTTTCAAGGACAAAGATTAAATCCTTTTGATTTTTGGATATGTACGGCAAAATCCAAGCCCATGTTATCTTTGTCCTTGAAAATTTTATTAATTTTTTTATATGAGACTTTCTCCTGATAACTACATTACCTCATCAACAGCCTCTTTAATAATCTGAAGTCCTTTTATAAGTGTATCGTCAGGTATCGTGAGGGCAGGCATTGGCTTAACGACGCTGTTGTCTCTGCCGGCAAGCTCGATAATAACTCCCTTATTAAAACATGCTCTGGAAATTGCTGACGCCTTTTCTCCTGTTCCTACATCAATTCCAAATATACAACCAATACCACGAATTTTAACACCATCACGGGCAACATTTTTTTCAAGGAAGTCACGTATAATTGTCTCCTTGCGCTTTGCCTCTGCTTCAATGTTATTGTCAAGCATAAATTCAAGACCTGCCTTTGCGGCAACCATTGCAAGCTGGTTACCCCTGAAGGTTCCGTTATGCTCACCCGGAAGCCATATATCAAGCTCCGGCTTAAAGAGGGTAACGGCAAACGGAAGACCATAGCCTCCTATAGATTTTGACATCACAAGAATGTCAGGCTTAATACCGGCTCTTTCAAAGGAGAAGAATGTACCTGTACGTGCGCATCCAACCTGTATATCGTCAATAATGAGAAGGATGTCGTATTTATCACAAAATGCCCTTACACCCTGAAGCCATTCATTGCTGAAAACATATATACCGCCTTCCGCCTGAACGGTTTCTATTATAAATGCGGCAGGCTTGTCAACGCCTGAATGGTCATCCTCCATAAGTGTTTCCATATACTTAAGCGTATCTAATTCCTCAAACATATACGGCGCAGGAATGTGTGTGACATTTGTAAGGGGAAGACCTGCACCCTGTCTGTCGGTTCTGTCAGTAGTTAGTGAAAGCGCACCTAATGTCATACCATGGAAACAGCCCATGAGGCACCATATATTTGTGCGTTTTGTAACCTTTCTTGCAAGCTTAAGAGCTGCCTCAATGGCATTTGTGCCTGTAGGGGCAGGGAACATAATTTTGTAGTCAAGTCCTCTTGGCTTAAGTACTTTATTTTGAAATGTGTCAATAAAGCCTGCCTTTGCGTCCGTCATCATATCAAGGGCATGAAGAAAGCCGTCATTTTCAAGATACTCGATTATTTTACCCTTGATATAATCGTTGTTGTGACCGTAGTTTACGGCTCCTGCACCACAGAAAAAGTCTATATATTCCTTTCCGTTTACGTCAGTTATAATGGAACCCTTTGCTTTTGCAAACACTTCAGGGAAGCTTCTGCAATATGAGCGCACATTGGATTCGTATGTTTCAAAAACCTCTTTCATTTCCATAGCTGATACCTCTTTTCCTATAATTAATATTTCTCGTATGTGTTGTTTGTAGCATATATTATTTTGCGGACATGCATATACCTTGTTGTCTATCGTATAAATGTCCGTTTTACTCAGTGTGGCTTGAATGTTTCAAACTGTTTAACCCTGCTGTTATAGGTGCTCATAATCGTATCCTCAAATGCAAGCTTTGGATTTTCAATACCCATAAGCTTCATAAGATATTTTACAAACAGAGGGTTCGATATAAGGAACGGTCCTATGGTGTATGTTCCGTAAAAGTTGTTTTTCCTAAGCCCTTCAAGGTTTGAGTCTGGATTTATTCCACACCCCGTAGTTACCTTATAAAAATAGCAGTCAGAGTTGTCACCGTAGGAGTGACTGAATTGCGATTTAAAGCCTAAAAGCTTCATATCCTGAAATTCACCTAATATATATGAATTATGCCTGTTAAACATAAACCTTTTGGCATATGTATCAAATATGCCAAGACAGTCTATACGGCTTGTATCTTCATTTTCAATATAGTTACCGAATATTTCCATAGCATTTCCCGTCATAAGAAATATACAGCCCTTGTCAATAAGCTCTGTTATGCGCTCTCTGTAGGGTGTGAGAGCATGGACAACAAGCTCCTGCTGTTTTTCCGACATGGCACCCATGAAAACCATTGACACATCTTGACTTACAAATGCCGGCTCGTCAAAAAGGTTTGTATCTATAAATGTTCCGTCAGGAATGCATTTTTTTAAATATCCCGTATTCATTAAATCGCCGAATAAGTTGGCAAATTCAGGATAAAGTGTTTCGATGATTATGTTGTCCGTCATATCCCGTGCCTCCTTAATTAAGTTTTTCAATAATTTTGCTTTGTGCAACGGCTGCGGCATTAGTTGCATATACTTGATGAAGTATAAATACTTTTTCGGTTTTGTCAAGTCTCAAATACTCATGTGCTTTTGCTTCATCGGGAACACATGTTATTTTGTCCTCGGAAACACCTGCAAGAAGAAGCCTCAGCTTGTAATCCTCACATCGCTCACCGCAGACGATAAGGTGGTTTATGTCAGGCTGATTCAGATATTCAAAATCAGCGTCATACATCCATGTAACAATTTCAGGAGAGTGGGAGTGACCGTAAATGTCACCTAACATAAGTATAACTTCTTTTTCGCCGGGTTGTTTGCTTACAAATTCAAATACACATGAGCAGGCTATCGGATTAAAGCCCTTGGAAAGGTGGGTAATAACCTCAACACCATTTGCTTCCTTGCTTGAGTATCTCGTTTCAAGCACCTTTACCTTTTCAAAAGAGGAGCAAATCTCCTCAGGTGAAAGTCCTAGCTCGCGGAGAACCGCAATTGCCGTAACCTGATTATAAGTGTTAAATATGCTGTCAGTAATGAGGGGATATGTCTCGTCGACCTCACCATGCTTAACGGTAATGGTTTTTGTATCAAAATCAGGCAGGGCAGCATAATCGCTTTCAGGCGATGTAAAACCACAGTTAGGGCAATATGCATTTCCTATATGATGGTATTTTATATAATTGTATTTAAGTAGATGATAGCATTTTGGACATATCCTTGCATCGTTTATAATATTTATATCCTCATCATGGTCAGTTTCCATATGGGCAATGGAATAGTAGGTCCTTTCGTTTTCAGGGGCAAGACATGAGCTTATGGCATCATCAGCATTTAAAATCATATGTGTATCCTTTGGAATATGGTCTGAGATTAGATTAAATATATATTCCGTATGCGCATTTCTCTGCAGAGAATCCCTGAAAAGGTTTGTACATACGGCAAAGTCAGGATGAATAAAAGGATAAATTAATTTTGAGCTTCGCTCATCTACCTCAAAAAGAGCAAGCTTGTGCTTAACCTTGCCTCCGAGGGTTGAATGAGACAGCAGTGATGTTGCGATTCCAGCATTAAGGTTAGAGCCTGCTTTGTTGTTTAATACATCATATCCACAATCAGAAAGCACGTCCAGTATCATGTTGCAGGCAGTTGTTTTTCCGTTTGTTCCCGTAACACATACAATTTTTTCAGGCTTGTCTATTCTACCCAAAAAATCAGGACACAAATTAATGGCAAGCCTTCCCGGAAAATGGCTGGCATTCATTTTAAGAAGCTTTCCTGTTCTGTATGCGGCTTTTCCTATAAATAATGCAAATCTAAAACGTAGTGTTTTTTTCATTCATGTGTCCTCGTGTAAAACAATAAAAATTTACCACAGATTACTTTACCACAAAATGTAAGAATTATCCATATAATTATAAATTTGAGAATCATATTGATGGAATAAATAGTAATTTTATGCTATAATAAATATGCCATATAGTTTAATAATTCTCAAGTAGGCATACAATAAAAAAAATTGCAAGAACTTACTTATAACGAAGATGGAATATTATGCCTTTCGGGGAATTTAATGCTTGGGTATTATGATGATACAAATGGAGATTATGAAGAAGTAATCTATATTGTTGAGGATGAAAAGAAAGCTTTGTTTGATTTGATCAGAAAAGAATTGTCAGAATACTCTTTGCTGATTGATATTATTTTTTTGGAAAAAATATTACTTACATCAATTGGAAAAATAGATGTTACGGCATTAGAGCAAAAAATACTAGATGATTTAGATGGTAAATGGCTTTTTTAATTCAAAAGAATATGGATACGGGTACTACGAACAATTAAGACTTTTTTAAAATTATTTAATGTGTAAAAATGGAGGAAAAAATGATTGAATATGCATGTATAAACATTTCTTCACTATGCAATATGGAATGTCCTTATTGTTTTAGGATTGGAGGTGAAAAAGGTAATATAGAGATAGATAAGTTTGAATTATGCTTAAATAAATTAATTGAATTGGGTTGTAATACACTATGCATTACTGGTGGAGAACCATTAATGCATCCTTATTGGAAGAAAATAATAACATTGACAAGAAATAAGGGTGTGAAAACAATTTTATCTACTAATGGTTTGCTTTTAGATTATGAAGAAATTAATAATATAGGATTAAGTGTTTTATCTATTCCATTAGATGGGCCAACGGAAAAAATTAATGCTAATACAAGAAGTAGAGAACAGTTTCTGAAAGTAAATTCTATTATTGATCGTTATAAAAACGATCATGCAGATTTCGCTCTGAAAGTAAATACTGTTGTTACAAAGGATAATATACAATATTTGGACAAACTAGGTGAAAAATTGAATGATAAAAGAATAATATGGAAATTGTTTAGTGTACGTGAAAAGGGAAACTATAATACTATTCAAAAAAAACATATACCGTCAAGAAGGGAAATAAAAAATGCTTTGGATAAAATTATAAAGTCAAAGTATCATTGCAGAATTCTGTTTTTGGATAATATAGAAAATGATATTGAGGTAAAAAGTGTTGACCCCAATTATATAATAATAAATAGTGATTGTAACGCTTATTTGGCTACAGGTGATAATGATATTTTTTTGGGTGATTTTTTGGAATTAGATAGTAAGGAATTTGATAGGATTTCAGAGGCAAAATTGAACGTGCAATATAAGGAGCTAAATATATGATTACAGATGAAAATAATATAAATACAGCAATATTGAATGCAAAAATTTTTTTGGAACAGTCAATTATAGAAAAGCAAATAGATAATAAAAAAGTATATGCCTTTTCTGAACATATTGGCAAAGATAGAATAACAGAGTGGGGTGGAACAAGTTCTGCTATTAGTTGTTTATATGCGATAGATAGGATGGATTCATCAGGGATAGAAGAAAAATTAGATAGTGCAAAAAAATGGTTGTTATCTCGCAATAAGAATGGTGCATGGGATTCCTCGGAAATGTATTGTTGCGAAGCCACAGCAGCTATATTACATGACTTGCAACAGGTAAATTGTTTGCCGGAATATGTTAAAACTTCATCACTCCAATACATAAAAAACTGTTATGGAAAGGGTTATTTTAAATCAACACCTAATGTTAGACAAAAACCGCATATATATACAACATATTTAGCAGTAAAAACGTTGAAAGATTATAACTGTTTAGAAAAGAGTATGTCTAATGATATTGTACATTGGATAAAAGAAGTACAAAACAAAGAAAAAAAATGGGGTGAAACACCTGAAAATAATAATTCATCAGTACCTCATACAGTATTTGCTCTGTTGATTTTATGTTATTGTGGGGAGTCGCTTGATAATATAAAAAAGGAATATGTTTCTACAATTAAATGGCTTAAAAAAGAAGCAAAAGATTGTAAAAATAAATATGCTTCAGAACAAATTGAACGATATATTAATAATGGTGATGAATGTGGAGATTTGCCTAAAAATCTGAATCTTGGTCATTGTTATGCAACCATTCTATGTGATTTTTTCATGTTTTTAAAAGATGAAACAGGAGTTTTAATTTGTATTATTACAATTTTAAAAACACAGAGTAAAGGTGGTTGGGGTGTCGATAACAATAAATTATCAATGTGGGCGACACAACAATCTGTAGATTGTCTGATAGAGTATAATAAACAGTATATAAAAAGGTTAAATAGATTTAGAATATTTTGGGTTACTATTCCTAATAAAATGCCCAAAATTATAATAAGTAGTTTATTATTATTTGTTTTTGTTTGGATAACAAAATCAGATTCTAGGATGGAATCTTTTTTAGTGGGAATAATTTTGATGATAATACCATGGTTTTTTGATAGAACATTTTGATTATTACATAAGGTATAAAATTTCATAGAAATTATCATTTTCATTTGATAAGTAAATATTAAAATATCAACAATATGTTTCATGGATTTACTGTCGCAGAACATGACACTTTTGTTTTGTGTAATAAGTAGAAACTAGAATAGAATTGCATAATGAAATTTGGAAGAAATATCTGCAAAACAAATTGAATAATATTTCCTATGGTAAAATGGACATGCTGCTGTTATAATAATTTTATCCTTTAATGGTTATGAGAGTGAGGACTTAATGTGAAAAAATTTTATGATGTGTTAAATGGTTTACAAAATGATGAAAATTTGTTAATACTTAAAAACTTTAAACAGCACCGTGTTACAACACGGTTTGACCACAGCAGAAATGTTGCCATAACAAGCTATAAAATATCAAAGAAGCTTAGAATGAATATAAATGAAGCTGCACTGGCAAGAGGTGCCATGCTGCATGATTATTTTCTGTATGATACAATGAGCGGTGAGGTAAGTGCTTACAGACATGGCTTTAAGCATGCGGAAACAGCGCTTGAAAATGCTATGTCACTGTATTCTTTATCAGCTGTTGAGAAAAATATTATTTACAGTCATATGTGGCCGCTTAATATAACGCATTTGCCAAAATCAAAGGAAGCTGTCTTGGTATGTATTGCAGATAAATATTGTGCAATAAAGGAATTTATGGGGATAAAACAAGCATCATAAATCAGTATCGGTTTAATAACAATAAAAGCCGTCAGTAATTTTGCTGACGGCTTTTTGCACTTTCTGAATTTGAGAATATATGATAAAATGAGCATGAAATAAGCTTTCAGAGGAGGGATGCAATAATGACATATCCAAAAACGATTGATGAGCTTAGAATGTGGGCGGAGGATAACAATCTGCCTCTTGATGATATGCATACTTATATCGGAGTGGATTATAGAGGAGCAAAGGCATTTGGAATTTATAAGGATGAAGAAACCGGTAAGTTTATTGTTTATAAGAATAAGGCAGACGGTACACGGGCGATAAGATATGAGGGCTATGATCAGGCATATGCGGTAAATGAGCTTTACATGAAAATGCAGGAGCGCATAGAGCAGCAAAATCAGGAAAAATATTATCCAAGCTATGCACCTGAGCAAAATAATTATAATCAACGAAGTAGAGGCGGACGGTCGCTTGTTGGGCGTCTGGCAGTCTTTGTATTTGTTATGACTATTTTGATGGCAGCTATGGTTATTGTGGCGGTTTTTTTTATGTTGAGGGGGGATATGAGGAGGGACAATTACAAAGGACCAACCTCAGGATATTACCTTTATGATGATACATATTATTATTGTCAGGATGATGACTTTTATTATTATGATGATTATGATGATAGATGGTACTACGCTGATTATGTCGATAACGAATTGATGAGCAATTATAGGGATTATTATGAATCAAGCGGATACTATGATTCATATGATATAATGGATTTTCAGGATTCAGGTTATTATGATTGGGATTATTATGACAATGATAATGACTGGGACAGTGATAATGATTGGGACAACGATTGGGATAACGATTGGGACAACGATTGGGACAACGATTGGGATTATGATTGGGATTCGGACTGGTAAGAAATTATAATTTGAAATATCAATGCAGGTAAAAAGAGAAAATAAAGGAAAAAATTAAAGTGGGATATCGTATTATAAACCGGTTGATTGCACACATATCAGACCAAAAAATGATAAATATATTAGAATTTTTGAAATCCGGTATAAGCAAAAAAAAGGTGAAGGAACACTACATAAATAACAGTGAGGCATGGGAACAGAAAAAATGTCAGCTCCTTGATAACGGCGGAAGTTTCTCTTATTTGGAAAGACAGAGAGATTTAAAGGAATTTGAATTTGGATACGCAAATGCTGTATTTCGAAAGCTGTTTTTTGAGGGGAACAAAATGATGGCGAATGATAATTGCTGCGAGGTAATGGCGGTATATAACGCACTTACTTTTTTAGGAAATGGAGAACCATCCATAGATTTCCCTGTTTTGCTTAAGGATTTTGAGTGTAATGGAATTGTGCTTCACGGGTGCTTTGGAACATCACCTAAGACAATATGCAAATATTTAGGTGCTAAGGGATACAATGCCCATATGCTTATGGGAGAAGATATTAACGAAAGCAGTCTTTGTGATATGCAGGTAAGCTATGACACGTATATTTTAACCGCTTACAATGAGAAGGGGCATATTGAAAGTATGATACATACTGTGAGTATAACCTTCGATACTGGCAAATATTATATCCACAACAGCTGCGATGACAGAGGTAAGGCTTATGATACTCTTTACAATGCTGTTGAAGGTTTTGGGTATGGAAAGAGCGATGCAATATGTGTCATCGGTGTGAGGCTTTGATTTCGATTCTGCATTGGCTGCATGGTAAATAATCAACGCTTGTAGTATAAAAATATATATTGCATTATATACGCTATTGTGCTATCATCTCCCTAAAGCATTTATCTTTCTATTCTGTTTTGAGGCGTAGGCTTCATTCAAAAAATCAGAAAAATTCGGAACTTCAATGCTTTAAGTTCATTACATTACAATTTAAGCAGTGAGGTTATCCGTATTTGGGAAGGATATATTATGCGGATGTTTTGCTGAGTAGTTTTATTTATAAGCGAAAATTCAGTAAGATGCCTGAACTGGGAAACCTCCTGCAAGACTAAACTGAAGGAGGAAACCTATTGGGAAAAGACATTGCATATCAAAACAAAGACATTATAAGTAAAGTCTTTGCTGAAAATCTTAAGGAAAAGTCACTTAAGGTATACGGACTTGATGTACCTAAAATAGTTCAGGTTTTGCCAACAAACCTGCCTGAGATAACAGCAAATGAGCTTCGTATTGATAACCTGTTTCTTTTAGAGGACGGAACGATAGCCATCATTGATTATGAAAGCGAGTATAAAACGGAAAATAAGATAAAATACATATCTTATATTACAAGAGTTTTGGAAAGATACAGACGGGAAGGAAATCATAATATACAAATCAGGATGATAGTCATATATACGGCTGATGTAAGCAGAGCAGAAACAGAGGAAGTGTATGATACAGGTGCATTCAGTCTGAACATTGAGGCGGCTTTTTTGTCGGAGCTTAATTCGGAAGAAATAAAGAAGCGGCTTGCGGAAAAAATATATAACAACGAAACACTTACGGATGAGGAATTAATGGAATTTGTAATTCTTCCGTTGACATATAAAACGATGGAAGAAAAAAGAAAAGCAATTAATTATTCGATAGATTTGGCGAAGCAGGTAACTGATAAAGAAAAAATGGTATTTTTGCTTTCGGGAACCCTTGTTTTTACCGACAAGGTAATAGACAGAAATACCAGCAATTATGTGAGGGAGTGGATTAGAATGACACAGGTAGGAAGGTTATTTGAGGAAGAAAAACTGCAGGCGGTTAAAGCGGCATTTGGTGAAGGCGAATTTAAAAAGCTTATTACACAAGTTTGTCGCAAATTAAGAAAATCGAAAGACGTGGATGTTATTTCTGATGAGCTTGAGGAGGATATTGAGGTTATATCAGAAATATGTAAAGCTGCTGAAGAATATGCCCCTGATTACAATGTGGAACTTGTATATGAAAACTATAAGAAACAGTACATGGCTGTTTAAGATGCATTATGTTTCATTGTAACTAAAAAACCCCACCTTCGTTCAATTCAGACATACCGTTACATCTAAATCGAGCGAGAGTGGGTTTATAACTTTTTATCTTATGCTCTTGAAAGGTATTCACCTGTTCTTGTATCAATCTTGATTGTATCACCCTGATTGACAAAGAGAGGTACGTTTAATGTAGCTCCCGTTTCAACCGTACAAGGCTTTGTAGCGCCTGTAGCAGTGTCACCCTTTACGCCAGGCTCGCATTCAGTAATGAGAAGCTCAACAAACAAAGGTGGTTCAACTGCAAATACGTTTCCGTTGTGGGAGTTGATTTTACACATTTCATTTTCCTTAACAAACTTAAGGGAATCTCCGATTACGTCTGCATTTAATGCTATTTGGTCATAAGTCTCCACATCCATGAAATGGAAAAGCTCACCATCAGAATATAAGTACTGCATGTCCTTTCTGTCAATATGTGCCTTAGGGCATTTTTCCGTAGGACGGAAGGTCTTTTCAACCACACCACCGTTCTTTATATTTTTAAGCTTTGTCCTTACGAAAGCGGCACCCTTGCCAGGCTTTACGTGCTGAAATTCAATAATCTGATATACGTTACCTTCAAGCTCAATGGTAACGCCGTTTCTAAAATCTCCTGCTGATATCATAATTTTCCTCCTTAAATTTGAACATCACCGCATTGAAATTTTGGCTTCGCCAAAGCGATAATGTCACAATCAAATCACATATGGATTTATTTTATTATAATCTGTATGATTTTTCAACTGTTTTTTCAATTTGACAGTTACCTCTGGTATTTGTCATCTGATATTTGTAGAACGTATATTTTAAATTCAACGTATATTTTATTTTATATTTATAACATAAAATAAGAATCATATTTTTATATTACAGGCATATAAATACTATTAAGGGGTGAGACTTTGAAGAATACTATATGCAGATTATTGTCGCAAAATATCAAAGGTCTGCTCGAACAGTCAAATATAAATTACGAAAAGCTCATTGAACTGAGGCTCCGCATAAATGAGCCTTTGATTCTTATGTTTTCTCATGGAGAATATTTTGTGTGTGAATATGGCGGTATGACTCAGGACAGAAAGCGGGCATACAGGGTCACAGGCACAGACATAAGAGCAACGATTGATTACGTGTCCGATTATTCGCTATACGCTTATGAGGATGAAGTAAAACAGGGATTTATTACCGTTCGGGGAGGTCACAGAGTAGGCTTGGCAGGTCAAGTCGTATTGGATAATGGGAGAGTTAAGAACGTGAAGCATATTTCGTTTATAAACATAAGGGCATCTCATCAGATAAAGGGATGCGCAGAACATGTACTGCCGTATTTAATTAGGGATGGCAGGGTATTACATACTTTAATTATATCGCCTCCGGGTCAGGGAAAAACAACATTACTCAGGGATATTGTAAGATGCATTTCGGACGGAAACAGCTACTCTAGGGGAATGAATGTGGGTGTTGTTGACGAGCGTTCGGAAATAGGTGCATGTTATATGGGTGTCCCACAAAATGACGTGGGGCTTCGGACAGATATTTTAGACGGGTGTCCGAAAGCTGAAGGTATGCTTATGATGCTTAGGTCCATGAATCCTAAGGTTATAGCCGTTGATGAAATAGGAAGCAGGGAGGATATAGATGCAATATCCTATGTTATAAATTGCGGATGTGCAATTTTGGCTACTATTCACGGTGATTCCGTGGACGAAATAAGAACAAGACCCGCCCTTAGGAAGCTGATAGAGGAAAGGGTGTTTGACAGGTACATAGTTTTGGGCGGCAATGGTGTCGGAAATGTGGAGAACATATTTGATGAAAGGGGCAATGAATTATACATACATTCGCTTTGTATTGCAAATTAGCAGGCTGTGTATTTATTGTCGCAGGCGGTCTTATGATGGGGCTTAAATTTGCATTTGACATAAAAAAGCGAACAGCGCAGCTTAGGGAACTTCAAAGAATTGTAAGCTATCTTGAAGGGGAAATAACATACAGACATGCCATCTTAAGCGAGGCATGTCTTTTGGTGGCAGCAAAATGCGGACAACCCTTCAGGGAATGGCTTGAGAACTTGGGAAATGAGCTTACCCTTGAGGATGATGAGAGAAAACCGGAATCCTTTTACGAAAGCTGGTGTGCCTCCCTTGACTTTCTCAAGAAAAATACAAAGCTTAAGGCAGGAGATATAGCAGTTTTAAAATCTCTTGGACAGGCATTTGGATATCTTGACATACAGACACAACAGATGACCGTGGAGCTTGAAAAGGAAAATCTTTCTAAAATAATAAAATATGCTGATGAGGAGCTTGTAAGCCATATGAGAATATCGGTTGTATTTGGCGTGCTGGGGGGACTGATGATTGTTATAATGCTTGTATAGTTTTGGAGGATATATGACTATTGAAATTATTTTTAAGATAGGTGCAGTAGGCATTATAGTTTCATTGCTCAATCAGGTTTTGAAGCATTCAGGCAGAGATGATCAGGCTTATCTTGTCAGCCTTGCCGGTCTTATTATAGTCCTGTCATGGATTATACCATATGTTTATGAGCTGTTTGCAAATATTAACAAGCTGTTTGATTTTTAAAGGGTGATATATATGACGCTTGGAGCCATTATGGCATTTGTTATAATTGCAGTTATACTTTCCCTAAGTCTGAAATCGAGAAATCCGGAAATGAGCAGCATGATTTCTCTTGCTGTGTGCATTGTTATCATTTCTCTCAGCGTGGTAAGAATCGGAACGATAATTGATACGTTAAAGCAGCTTGCTGCATACATAAAAATAGAATATACATATGTGATTATTTTGCTTAAGCTGGTGGGTATTGCCTATATATGTGAATTTGCGGCCGGCATAAGCAAGGATGCAGGCTACAGTGCGGTTTCCTCACAGATAGAGCTTTTGGGTAAGCTTACAATGCTTATGGTGGCGCTTCCTGTACTTATGCAGGTGATAGAAACTATATTGGAATTGTAATGAGGTGGATTATGTCTGGCTTGCAAAATATTGTTATGGTTGTTTTTTTTACCGCCTGCATTGCAGTTTTATTTAATTTTAATAGTTGTACATGCTATGCGGAGGAACCGGTATGTGGTGAAGCTGCTGATAATTTAAGTATAACGGAGGATAATGACAATGGTAACAATACAGTTGAAAGTAACACAGATGGATATAATCCAAATACTAACGATACAGCTGACAGGCTGAATCATAATGAGGAATTTGTTATGACTGAGGAAATGTATATGGATATATACAACGAGATTGGTCTTAATGAGGTGCAGTATGGCATTAACCGTCTGGGAATGGAGGATATAAGCTTCAATGCCATATTTTCAGGAATAAAAAACAATGATTTTAACTATGTAAAGCAGAGTGTATGGAAAATAATAAAAAAAATAACCGTTGAGGACATACTTGTAAATAAACAGCTTATTATACAGCTTATCATTATAGTTTTGCTCGGCTCGGTTTTTGTGAAGCTTTCAGGCAGTTTTAACGGAAACTTTGTAAGTGAACAGGGCTTTTATGTTACATATTTAATGATAACGTCTATTTTACTTTCGTCATTTCTTATAAGTCTTGATATGGTAGGTGATGCCATAGACAGCATAATTTCTTTTGTAAAAATTGTAATTCCGGTTTATGCCCTGTCCATGAATTTTGTGGGCAATCCGGTTTCGTCTGCGGGAATGTACGAGCTTATTATGGTGGGTATATGGCTTGTGCAGATTGTCATTTCAGGCATCGTGCTTCCGATGATTAAATTTTATGTAATTGTTTCGCTTGTAAATAATCTGAATAAGGAGGACAGTCTTTCAAAACTCTGCATCCTTGTTCGGAATATTGTTATATGGATGCTGAAAACAATAGTAGTTTTTATTGTAGGACTTAGTATTATAAAAAGTCTTCTTGAGCCTCAGCTTGATGCACTTGGGAAAAATACGATAAATAAAATTGTGTCTGCGATTCCGGGAGGAGGAATGGGAGCTTTGATTACAGGTACATTTTTAAAGGCGGGGGTCGTGATAAAAAACAGCATAGGAATTGCAGGCATTATAATACTTGGAATTATAGCTCTTGTACCTGTACTTAAAACATTTATCATTATGATGC
This sequence comes from uncultured Bacteroides sp., assembly GCA_964635615.1. GTDB lineage: Bacteria > Bacillota > Clostridia > Lachnospirales > Lachnospiraceae > Coprococcus_C. Next base: position 104,824 of record CAZWNL010000009.1, on the reverse strand, counting down.
TTATAAGGGTAACGGCTGCAATGTTGCAGCCAATAGGCGAAAAGCGGTATGTAAACGGAATAGAAACACTTGCTTCAGGCATGTCGCTTTTACTTAAGGCGATAGGAAGTTCGGTTGCACTTTTTATGCTTGTCGTGGCAATTATGGCATATGCAAGCAGCGGGTAGGAGGAGTGTTATGTTATATGGGTGGATGAAAAGTCTTATTCTTTATCTTATTATGTCGGGGCTTGTGCTTAATATGGCTCCGTCAGGAAATTACAGAAAATATATATCATTTTTTGCCGGTCTTCTTATAGTAATCATTATGGTAAGACCATTGTCATTTCTCCTTAAATTTAACACGGAGGATTTGGAGCGTCTTGCATATGGCATGGAAAGCTATATGCAGGATAAAAGCATTTTTAAGAACAGGGATGATATGTATGATTATTATGATATGGGAGTGAAAACTACAATCATTACGTCGCTTCAAAATATGGGCTATGACATAGAGAATGTAAGTGTGATAACGGATAAGGATAAAAAGCCGGTAAGCGTAACTCTTTATATAAAAGGCAGATTGGAAGACACAGAAGTAAATATAATAAAAAAATATATATTTGAAGTCTATTATGTGGATGTGGATAGTATAAATATAGTAAGACGGTGATGTAATGGGGATTGATTTAAAAAAATTAAAGGATTTAAAAACAGATAAGATAATAACCATAATACTTGTAGGAGTTTTGCTGCTTGTTGTGTGCATGCCCGTAAAGGATAAGTCAGACAACGAGGAGAAGGATGCTGTTAAGGATAGTTATCAGTCATATGCCGAATATTATGAGCAGAGGCTGGACAGTATTTTAGAAAACTCATATGGGGAGGGAACCATGGAGGTTATGGTACATATATCTGAGGACACAGGGTCTGTGGATATGTATGGACAGACTGACAAAAAGGTAGTGATAGACGGTGTTCTTATAGTTGCCGATGTTGACGGGCAGCAGGCAGTGGCTGACATTACCTACGCTGTTTCGGCTCTTTTTGATTTGCCTGCCCATAAGGTGGCAGTAATAATTAAAAAATAGTAGGAGGGTATATGAAAAAATCAATAAAGAAAAATCAGATAATAATTGCGGCATTGACCGTGCTGCTTGGTGTTGCAGGTTATATTAACTTTTCAGGCAATTCGCTTGATCTTGCAAACAGTGACAAGGATGATGACAAAACGCAGTCGGCGTTTGCAGAAACGGATATAGACGAGGCTGCCGGTGAAATAACTACATACGACATGGGGGCAGAGGAAAATATAGAGCTTAACTCTGAGAAGGATGAAATAGGAGAGGCTGTGCTTACTTCTGCTGACACTGCCACAAACAGTCTCATTAATTCAAAGCTTAACAGAGAGCAGGTGCGCTCTAAGGCAAAGGAATATTATCTTGACATAATAAACAACGACGGAATGGATGAAGCCTCAGTTGCTTCCGCAACAAGTGCATACGTTAAGCTTACTGAGGATATGGAGAAGGAGTCGGAGGCAGAAATACTGCTTGACGTAAACGGATTCAAGAATTCCATTGTATCTATTTCAGATGACAATGTGGACGTAATAGTCTGTGCAGAAACACTTACCGATACTGATAAGGCACGTATTGAGGATGCAGTTGTGAGAAAGACGGGATGCAGCGTTGACCAGATTATTATTACAACTGTTTCCGAATAAGCAAAAAAATCTAAGCGGTTTTTCGTCTGGTTCAATAAATAATGCTATATGTTGCAAATTTTACAAATATTGGGTATAATTACTTCATCTAAATTTATGGAATGGAGGCATACTTTGTGGGTGAAATAAAGGATGGAGTAATAATAGAAGAAACAGAAAATAAAATCGGAAAGGTCAGTATTGCCGATGATGTGGTTGCATCCATAGCAGGTATAGCAGCTATAGAGGTAAAGGGAGTGTCAAAGCTGACCGGTAATATTTCCAAGGAGCTTGTTGCGAAGCTTGGAAAGAAAAACCTTGCAAAGGGAGTTAAGGTTGACATTATTGAGGGAACAGTTGATGTAGACCTTTCACTTGAGCTTGAGTATGGCAACAGTATAAAAGACGTATCTGAAAATGTGCAGATAAAGGTTAAACAGGCTATAGAAAGCATGACAGGACTTACGGTTGGCTCCGTAAATGTAGTTGTGTCGGGCATTAAGCTGGAGAAAGAATAAAATGACTAGAAGAAAACAGAGAGAGAACATTTTTCGTATACTGTTTAAGCTTGAATTTAATTCAGTGGATGAGATGGAGGAGCAGATTGGTTATTCCATAGACGGACTTGGCGAGCTTGCTGATGATGACAGAGACTATATTGTAAATAAAACGAAGAAAATTATAGACTGTGTCGATGAGCTTGACAAGACAATATCAGAGGTTTCCTCAAAGTGGAATATCGAGCGGATTGGAAAGGCCGAGCTTGCAATTTTAAGGCTTGCCGTATACGAGATGAAGTACGACGAGGATGTACCTTTTAGGGTAGCAATAAATGAAGCGGTTGAGCTTGCAAAGATATATTGCAATGATGATGCAAAAAGCTTTGTAAATGCATTGCTTGCAAAGGTGGATGAATAGCTTGAAGATTTTCAGCGTCAGTCAGGTAAATAATTACATCAAAAATATAATAACCCAGGACTATATGCTTAAGAGCATCACCATAAAAGGTGAGGTTTCAAACTGTAAGTATCATAGCCTGGGGCACATTTATTTTTCACTTAAAGATGAAACAGGTTCACTACCTGCAGTTATGTTTAAAGGTAATGCTGCAAATGGACTATCCTTCAAGCTTGCTGAAGGACAGTCCGTTATTGTGTCTGGAAGTATAAGCGTGTACGAGCGTGATGGTAAGTATCAGCTCTATGCAAACAAAATTATATTGGACGGCGTAGGGAAACTTTACGAGGAATTTGAACGGCTGAAATACAGACTTAATGACGAAGGACTTTTTGATCCTGACTTAAAAAAGCCTATTCCTAAATACCCAAAAAGAATTGGCGTTGTTACGGCTAAAACAGGTGCGGCAATACAGGATATTATAAATGTTGCAAGAAGGAGAAACCCTTACGTGCAGCTTATCCTTTACCCTGCAAAGGTTCAGGGGGATGGTGCGGCAGACACTATCGTTGCAGGAATAAAAAAGCTTGACAGTATGGGTGTTGACACGATTATTGTGGGACGTGGCGGTGGCTCCATAGAGGATTTATGGGCATTTAATGAGGAAAAGGTTGTAAGGGCGATATACGAGGCTAAAACTCCCATTATTTCAGGCACGGGACATGAAGTTGACATAACTCTTACGGATTATGCAGCAGACCTTCGTGCGCCTACGCCTTCGGCGGCATGTGAGCTGGCAGTGCCTGATGTTATAAGTACGCTTAACGGCTTGAGAGGTCTTTGGGACAGTTTAAATGCACATATGTCAAATAAGCTTAATGTGGCATCGCTTAAGCTGGAGGGTCTTACGTCAAGGCTTGAAATGTTAAGCCCTGTGGCAAGACTGAAACAGAAAAACCAGTACCTGTCAGAGCTGTACGATAAGCTGGTCGGGGCTATGCAAAAAAAGCTTGACGATAGGAAGCATATGCTTGCCATATATACAGAAAGGCTGAATGGACTTTCCCCTACGGCAAAGCTTGTGGGAGGTTTTGGATATGTTGAGGCAGAGGGTAAGCCTGTCCTTAATGCTGGGGATGTAAGTAAAGGACAGGACATAAGGCTTACACTGCATGACGGAGTTATTGATGCTAGGGTTACAGATGCAAGGATTGCAAAGGTTAATTCACTTTAAAAATTATGGTAGCCAAGGAGAGAGGAGCACATTTTTATGGATGATAATTTTGTAATTGAGGATGCCTTTGAGCGTCTTGCCGAGATAAATAAAAGCCTTGAGGCTGAAGGGACAAGTCTTGACGAAGCCCTCAAGTTGTATGGAGAGGGAGTTAAGCTTGTAAATGCCTGCAAGGAAAATCTTGAGGGCGTTGAGAAGGAGATACAGATTTTAAATGAAGTATAGCGCTAAGGATATAGAAAAAATAATATTCAAATATATTCCAACTGCAAAGGGATACCAGGCAAAGGTTATGGAAGCCATGAACTATGCAGTAAATGCAGGGGGAAAAAGGCTAAGACCCATGATGATGCAGATGTGTCATGATATGTATGATGACAGGGATGACGAGGCACTGCATGTTTTTATGGCGGCGATAGAGATGATACACACATATTCCCTTATACATGATGACCTACCTGCGCTTGATAATGATGATTTAAGGAGAGGAAAGCCCACGGTGCATGTTAAGTTTGGTGAGGATATTGCCATACTTGCAGGGGATGGGCTTTTAAACTATGCCTATGAGACGGCAGCTAAAGCGTTTACAGTAAGACCTGCTGACAGTGCAGTCGAGCAGGCGTACATTTATCTTGCATCAAAGCCCGGAATATACGGAATGATAGGCGGTCAGACACTTGATGTGATTAAATCCGGCAAACAATTAAGTGATGCTGAACTTGAATATATTTATATAAATAAAACATCTGCCCTTATTGAATGTGCCATGATGGTGGGAGCTGTTTTGGGCGGTGCCGGTAAGGAGGAGCTACTCCTTATAGAACAGGCGGCGAGAGCTGTCGGAATTGCATTTCAGGTTAAGGATGATATTCTTGATATTATTGGAGATGAGGCCTTACTTGGAAAACCCGTAAATAGTGACGAAAAAAACAAAAAGACTACATATGTAACTCTTCACGGAATGGAAAAATCAACGGCATATGTTGAGGAATTATCGGAAAATGCCGTCAGGCTTATAGATAGTCTTTCTGTTAAAAATGAGGATGTAAAGAAGGAGCTTATTTGGCTTGTTAAAAAGCTGATAGACAGAGATAAATAAAAATGGAATTGTTAAATAAAATAAACCATGAAAATGACATAAAGAATATAGACAGGGAGGATTACGACAGGCTTGCATATGAGATAAGGCAGTTCCTTATTGATAAGGTCAGCAAAAACGGCGGTCATCTTGCATCTAATCTCGGCTGTGTTGAGCTTACCATGGCGCTTCATCTTGCCATGAATTTTCCTGAGGATAAGCTTATTTTTGATGTGGGACATCAGTCCTATACTCACAAAATTTTAACGGGAAGAAAAAAGGAATTTGACATGCTCAGGGAATATGGAGGAATGAGCGGATTTCCTAAAACAAGGGAAAGTGCCTGCGATGTGTTTAACACAGGGCACAGCTCCACAAGCATATCTGCAGCAATGGGATTTGCAATTGCACGTGACCTTAAGGGGGGAAATGAAAAAATTGCTGCTGTTATAGGCGACGGTTCCCTTACCGGTGGTATGGCATATGAGGCTATGAACTGTCTGGCACAGGCAAAAACAGGTTGTGTTATCGTGTTAAATGACAATGAGATGTCCATAGATAGAAATGTGGGAGGAATGTCAAAATATTTAAACAATATCCGAGTAGGCGCCGCTTACAATGAACTTAAGGTTGGAGTTGAAAACAGCCTTTTGTCAACAGAGACGGGCGAGTGGGTAGCAAAAAAAATAAAGCGTTCCAAGGATGCCATAAAACACCTTCTTGTTCCGGGCAGTTTTTTTGAGGAGCTGGGAATAACATATGTGGGACCTATAGACGGACACGACATAAATGCAATGGTTTCCACCTTTAAAAAGGCATTCAGATTAAATAAGCCGATAATAATACACGTTATAACGAAAAAGGGAAAAGGCTATCGTTATGCGGAAAGGCATCCTGACTATTTTCATGGCATATCTGCATTTGATAAGGAAACGGGCAGGGTACTTAAGAAAAAACAGTGCAAGTCCTATACTGACATTTTTGCAAATTGTATAGTTGAAATGGGTGAAAAGCATGAAGATTTAGTGGCGATTACCGCAGCAATGTCAATCGGAACGGGACTTAATAAATTTCAGGAAAAATTTCCTAACAGAATGTTTGATGTTGGAATTGCAGAGCAGCATGCGGTTACATTTGCGGCAGGGCTTGCCTCAGCGGGGATGATTCCTGTTGTAGCCATATATTCGTCATTTTTACAGAGAGCCTACGACCAGATACTGCATGACGTATGCCTTCAGGGTCTGCATGTTATTTTTGCCATAGACCGCTCAGGTTTAGTGGGGCAGGACGGGGAAACCCATCAGGGAATCTATGATATTTCCTTTCTTTCCCATATGCCGAATATGGTTGTGATGGCTCCAAAAAACCGATATGAGCTTATGGATATGATGAGCTTTGCATATGGGTACGATGGACCTGTTGCAATAAAGTATTCAAGAGGAAATGCATATAAGGGATTGTCCGAATATTCAGAGCCTATAACTCTTGGAAAAAGTGAGATAATAAAAAGGGGAAAGAACATAGCAATTTTTGCATGTGGAAATATGAATGAGGAGGCTGTCAAGGTTGTAGATATGCTTGAACAGGACGGTCTAACACCTACATTTATTAATGCAAGGTTTATTTCCCATGTGGATACGGCGCTTTTAATTGATATATGCCAAAATCACCATATACTTATAACGATGGAGGAAAACATAATCAGGGGTGGATATGGTGAGATGATTGACAAGGAAATAATAAAAAATAATATATGCCTTCAGAAAAATTTTGTTCATATAAATTGTGGAATCGATAAGGCTTTTGTTGAACAGGGAACAATAAATGAGCTTAGGGAAAAGCTTAATATAGATGCTGTGTCGGTATACAATAGGATTAAGGAGTGTCTTGACTAATGCAGGAAAAGGTAAAAAAAGAAAGACTTGACGTACTGCTTGTGGAAAAGGGTATTGCACCTTCAAGGGAAAAGGCAAAGGCCGTAATAATGTCGGGAATCGTATATGTTGACGGCAGCAAAGAGGACAAGGCAGGCGCAGCATTTCCTGTAAATGTTAATATTGAGGTAAGGGGAAATACGCTGAAATATGTAAGCAGAGGCGGTCTTAAGCTTGAAAAAGCCATGAGTGAGTTTAATATAAGCCTTAAGGAAAAGGTATGCATGGACGTAGGTGCATCGACGGGAGGTTTTACGGACTGTATGCTGCAAAACGGGGCAGCACGTGTTTACTCAATTGATGTTGGACATGGTCAGCTTGACTGGGGTCTTAGAAACGACGACAGGGTCGTATGTATGGAAAAAACAAACATAAGATATGTTACCCCTGAGGATATAGGCGAGCCTGTGGATTTTTCTTCCATTGACGTTTCATTTATATCACTGAAAAAGGTTCTGCTTCCCGTAAAAAATATACTTGGAACTAACGGTAAAATTGTGTGCCTTATAAAGCCGCAGTTTGAGGCGGGACGTGAAAAGGTTGGAAAAAAGGGAGTTGTCAGGGATAAGGAGGTTCATAAGGAGGTTATAGAAATGGTGACGAATTATGCTAAAACCATAGACCTATATCCGCTTATGCTTGATTTTTCTCCCGTAAAGGGACCGGAGGGAAATATTGAATATCTTTTATATCTTTCAAAAAATGCAGATGATTTAAATTTATTTGAAAAAAATGTACATATTGATATAGATGAGGTAGTTGAGAAATCACACAATACCTTAGATACATAAATATAATGATTAAAATTTTGTGTTTAAATGCACAATACCATAAAGGATAAAATTTATGAATAAATTTATAATATTTACAAATACGGAAAAGGACGAGGGACTTACCCTTTCAAAAAAAATAACGGAATATTTAAGTGAAAAGGGTGCAGTGTCATCCATAGTTTGTGATGCCGTTCTTGATAATGGTACCATGGACGAGTTTGTAAAGGGAACAGATGCCGCAATTGTTTTAGGCGGCGATGGTACAATGCTCAGAGCCACCCGGGGTATAGGCATTTATGATATACCTCTTATAGGAATAAATCTTGGAACGCTTGGCTTTTTGACAGAGGTTGAGGAGTCCAACGTATTTGATGCGCTGGATATGCTGCTTAAAGACAGGTACATAATTGAAAACCGCATGATGATTGAAGGAACCGTTGGTAATAAAACCTTCCATTCGCTAAATGACATTGTGATTACGAGAGCAGGATTTTCCCGTGTTATCGGACTCAATGTATATGTAAATGGACAGCTTCTTGATACCTATGAGGCGGATGGTGTTATTGTTTCCACACCTACAGGGTCAACCGGCTATAATCTGTCCGCAGGAGGGCCTATTGTAAGTCCGAAGGCAAGGGTTATTGTCGTAACGCCTATTTCACCTCATTCGCTTACCTCAAAAAGTGTGGTGTTTGACAGCACAGATGAGATAAAAATTGAGATTGCAAAAAAAAGAAAAACTCAGGATACGGAGGCTATCGTATCCTTTGACGGCGGAAACAGTATAGACCTTGGGGCAGGTGACGTTGTATCGGCACGTGTTTCCTTACGAACCGTGAGACTTATCAAGGTGCATGACGTGAATTTTTACAGTGTGCTTCGGGACAAAATAGGAGGTTGATATTTTGAAGGAGCAAAGGCAAAGTGCAATTGTGAAAATAATAACCGAAAACGATATTGACACCCAGGAAAAGCTGCTTAAATATTTAAATGACAGCGGCTTTGACACAACTCAGGCAACTGTATCAAGGGATATAAGGGAGCTTAATATTACCAAGGTTTCATATGAGGGAAACCGGCATAAGTATGTTATTGATAACAGTCACCTTGAGCAGACAGGAGCTAAATACCGGCATATGCTTGAAAATTATATAATATCAATTGACTGTGCAGGAAATCTTATAGTTATAAGAACCACGGCAGGAATGGCAATGGCTGTGGGAACGGCAATAGACAGCCTGCATGATGATGATATTATGGGCTGTATTGCAGGTGATGACACTTTGTTTATAGCAATCAAGGACCCTCATAGAGCAGATGAGATAATTGGGAGTATAAAAAAATGTTATTAAATTTACACATAAAAAATATAGTTTTGATAGACGATATAGATATAAGCTTTGGTGATAATCTTAATATTCTGACAGGCGAAACCGGAGCGGGAAAATCAATTATAATCGGTTCTCTCGGCATATGCATGGGAGGAAAATTCTCAAAGGAGCTTCTTCGTGATGAGAAAAAGGACGGTTTGGTTGAGCTTACATTTTCAATTGATAATCCGCATATAAAGGAGCTTTTGGAGGACATGGAAATTTATCCTGATGAGAACGATGAACTTATTATTTCAAGAAGGATAAACGATGCAGGAAGAACGATAAACAGAATAAACGATAACACCATTACTGCCGCAAAATTAAAGGATGTGGCGGCAATTCTTATTGACCTCCATGCACAGCATGAGCAGCAGACTCTATTAAAGCCGTCTAAACACATGGAAATTCTTGACAGATTTGGTGGAACTGAAATTGCCGATGCAAAAAGGATAGTAGAAGCTGAATATGAAAAATATAAATCCATTTTAAAGGAAATAGAAGAAAATTCAATGGATGAGGCTGAAAAAAATAAGCAGATGGATTTTCTGAAATATCAGATTGATGAAATTTCCGTGGCAAAGCCTGTTATCGGCGAGGATGATGAGCTTGAGCTTATGTATAGGAAATCAGTTAATTTAAAGGAGATACTTGGCACTGCTGACGAGATATACAAAATAACGGGATACGAGGAGAGCGCTTCATTTGCAAATTCCATCGGAAGGGCAATTTTGCAGATGAAAAGGCTTGTTGAGCTTGACGGTGACCTTGAGCCGGCAAGTGAAATTTTAACCGATATTGATTCAATGCTGAATGACTTTAACAGAGAATTATCGGATTATATGCAGAATATGGAATATAATGCAGAAAATTTTGCAGAGGTTGAGGAGAGGCTTAATTTAATTAATTCATTAAAGGCAAAATACGGAAAAACGATACCGGATGTGCTGTCCTCTCTTGAAGCTTTTAAGGAAAAGTATGAAAAGCTTGTATCATATGAGCAGTATATGGAGAAGCTGGACAATGAGTTTGAAAAAATAAAAAAAGAGCTTGAGGAAAAAAGCAAAAGGCTTACAGATATAAGGAAAAATACTGCAAAAAGGCTTTGCGGCATGATTAAGGAGGCTTTACAGGAGCTTAATTTTTCCTCTGTTGAATTTGACATGAGCTTTAACCGTTTGGATAAATTTACGGCAAACGGAGTTGACGAGGCGCATTTTATGATTTCTACCAATATAGGTGAGACAGCAAGACCTCTTTATGAGGTAGCGTCAGGCGGAGAGCTTTCAAGAGTTATGCTCGCCCTAAAATCCTGTATTGCATATGAGGATGACACGCCTACTCTTGTCTTTGATGAGATAGACGTCGGCATAAGTGGTAAAACCGCACAGAGCGTTGCAAAAAAGCTGTCAATCATAGGAAAAAAACATCAGGTTATATGTATAACCCACCTTCCGCAGATTGCTTCCATGTCAGACTCCCATTACATAATTGAAAAAAGTGTGGAAAAAAATAAAACAACGACCAATATTAGGAAGCTGGACAGGGAGGAAGAAATACAAGAAATTGCAAGGCTTTTGGGCGGAGATGAGGTGACGAAAACAGCACTTGCAAACGCTCGGGAAATGAAAGATTTGGCAGATAAAACAAAAATATACTGATTATATTAATCGAAAATATTTGATACTAAGAGTACATGTTAGCATGTACTCTTTTTTACTTTAGGAGGTATTTACAATGAGCATCAAAGCATACAGGCATATGTTATATGCCATGTTAGTTGTAATAAGCTGTTTAATATGTGTAACTGTCTTTCATGATATAAATTCATTTACAAATAAATTGGCGGTAAGCGGTAATGGAGAATTAACGAAAAAACCTTATGCACGTGAAACCGACGCCCGGGCTGATATGTTGCAGGAGAGTCAGACAGATGGAACTGTTCTTGATGGACAGACCTCTGAAAATGAAAATACAACTGCATCCTCAGAAAAGACTGAGACAGTCCATATGGTTATACCCTCAGGTAAACCAATCGGTATTTATGTAAAAACCGAGGGTGTAATGGTTATCGGCACGGGTGAGGTAAAAACAAAAACAGGTGAAAGCTGCTGCCCATGCATGAATATTATAGAGAGCGGAGATTACATTACTGCAATAAATGGCGTAGAGATAAATGACAAAGAGGAATTAATAAGTAATGTTGACAAATTCGGAAGCGCCGATGTTGTTATAAGCATAAAGCGAAAGAATCGCAGTATGGATGTAAGCGTAAAACCTGTACTTTCTGTTAATGACAAATATATGCTTGGACTTTGGGTAAAGGATGATATTTCAGGTATAGGAACGCTTACTTTTATTGACGAAAACGGATTTGGTGCTTTAGGTCACAGTATAAATGACACCGATACAGGAGAGCTTTTAGTGATTGGAGACGGTGCAATATATAACACGCAAATCATAAATATTGTAAAGACAGACGGACAAAGTCCCGGAAGGCTGGAGGGATTGATTGATTATTCATCAAAAAATGTAATCGGCAGGGTGAATAATAACAGCTCCTACGGCATAAAAGGTTATATGACTAAAAATGCGGGAGATTACATTTCATCAGGGGAATGGATGCCCATAGGAAAAAAATCCGAAACACATTTAGGTCCTGCACTGCTTTTATCTGCTGTATCGGGAGAACCTAAATATTATGATGTAGAAATTACAGGGATAGATATAAGCGACAGCAGTCAGAATAAGGGACTGGAAATAAAAGTTAAGGACCCTGAGCTGCTTAACCTTACAAGCGGAATTGTGCAGGGCATGAGTGGAACACCGATAATACAGGATGGAAAGCTGGTAGGAGCAGTAACACATGTATTCCTGAAAGATTCCACACGTGGCTATGGAACATTTGTTGAGGACATGATACAATGAGCATTGCAGGGCTTTGTGCTTGCACAAAAAGCCCTATAATGCGAAAAAAACATGGAGCCGATAGGCGACATGATAACAGTAAAAAATAGGAGGCATTATCATGTGCACAGCTATAACCTACACAACTAAAAACCATTATTTTGGCCGTAACTTTGATTTGGAGTATTCCTATGATGAAACAGTCACAATAACACCGAGAAATTATCCTTTTAAATTCCGAAGGATGCCTGAAATAAAAAAGCATTATTCTATGATTGGAATGGCATATGTCCTCAAAGGTTATCCGCTTTATTACGAAGCGACAAACGAAAAAGGACTGAGCATGGCATCCCTTAATTATCCTGAATATGCACATTACAATAAAGTTCAGGAAGGTAAGGATAATATAGCTACCTTTGAATTTATTCCTTGGATTGTTTGTCAGTGTGAAAATCTAGATGAAGCAAAAAGGCTTCTTGAAAAAATAAATATTACGGATGAGCAGTTTGATGAAAGTTTGCCAAACGGAACACTGCACTGGATTATTGCTGACAAGGAAGCCTCCATAACCGTAGAAAGTGACAAGGATGGATTAAAGATATACGATAATCCTATGGGAGTTCTTACTAACAGCCCCTCTTTTAACATACAGCTTGTAAATTTAAGCAATTATCTAAGCGTTACATCGGAGCAGGTTGAAAATAGATTTTCCGATAAAATTACTCTTACACAGTACAGCAGAGGTATGGGCGGTATAGGTCTGCCGGGAGATTTATCCTCCATGTCAAGATTTGTAAAGGTAGCCTTTACCAAGCTTAATTCGGTGTGTGGAGATGGAGAGAATGAGAGCGTAAGTCAATTTTTTCATATACTTGGTTCCGTTGAGCAGCAAAATGGCTGTGTATGCATGGGAAACGGCAAGTTTGAGCGGACAATATATTCCTGCTGTTGTAATGTTGATTATGGTATCTATTATTATATCACCTATAATAATAGCATGATTACTGCCATATCCATGTACAATGAAAACATCGACAGCAGGGAGCTTGTGTCATATCCTCTTATTTGCGAAACACAGATAAAGCACCAAAATTAAATTGTAATTTTATATAATAAAAAGACAAAAAATAAAATCAAAAAACATTAATAAAAAATCATCTATTTTGCATAATAAGTAAAGGAGATGATTTTTTTATTTATGGCTATCTGAAATTTGCTGCAAGCAAATTTGGAATAGGCGGATATTCAAGATGGGAGGAAAATCTATGACAAAAAAGTTAAGCTGGGTTTCAAAAATCTGCTTCGGTATTGGAGCGTTTGGAAAGGATGCAGTTTATGCTATTGTAGGTACATACCTGATGATGTACCTGACAGACTACAGAAACGTGGTGCCTGCATTTGTGGGAACGCTTTTTATGGTGGCTAGAATTTGGGATGCCTTTAATGACCCGTTTATGGGAATGATTGTTGATAATACAAGAACGAGGTGGGGTAAGTTTCGTCCTTGGATTTTAATTGGAACAATTTTAAACGCAATTGTCCTTGCGCTGTTGTTTCTGGACAACGGACTTGAGGGTAAGGGGTACCTTGTATGGTGTTCGGTATTTTATATACTTTGGGGTATGACATATACAATTATGGATATACCATATTGGTCGCTTGTTCCGGCACTTACCGAGGATGAAAATGAGAGAAGTCAGATATCCGCCATACCACGTATATTTGCAAGTCTTGCGTGGCTTGTAATAAATTCTTTCGGTCTCATTATGGTATCAAAGCTTGGTGGTGGGGACGATGTGAGAGGCTTTTCTATTTTAGCGTCAATTATATCAATCGTATTCATTTTGTCGTCAATTGTAACCTGTCTTACCTGTAAGGAACAGGTTGTAACACCGAGTGCAGAAAAGACAAGCATTAAGGGAATGATAAATGTGCTTTTTAAAAATGATCAGGTAAAGATTATACTTGGAATAGCCCTTTTCTTTAATGTTGCGTATCAGCTTTCAAACAGCTTTGCTCTTTTCTATTTTAAATATGTGGCAGAACGCACTTATGCAGAGGAGGGAAACGGAGTGCTTTATCCTGTATATGCAGGTGTGGCAGGCTTTGCGCAGATGGGTTCAATGGCTGTCCTTCCGTTCCTGTCACAAAAAATCGGAAAAAAATTATCCTTCTTTTTGGCAAGCTTTTGCCCTGTGATCGGCTTTGCTCTTCTGTGGATATTCGGCTATTTTATACCAAAAAATATTGCGGCGGTAGGAGTGTGCAGTGCAATAATAAATATAGGAATCGGCTTTATGCTCGTATTTATAACGATAATACTTTCGGAGGTTGTGGATTATGGTGAGTATAAGCTTGGAACAAGAAATGAAAGCATATTATTTTCCATGCAGACCTTTGTGGTTAAGTTTGCAGGAGCCTTCAGCGGATTTTTAAGTGGTGTTGGTCTTACACTGATAGGCTATGAGGCTAATGTGCAGCAGACCGCAGGTGCAGAAAATGGTATGAGGGTAATCATGTTTCTCATTCCCGCAATACTTTCGGCATTATGCTACCTCATATATGTAAAAGGATATAAGCTTACGCCTGATTTTTATAAGAAGGTTAGGGAGACGATAGACTTAAACAGAAGCATATCTGACATCAATAGACAGAAGGAATCATAAAAAGAAACAAAATAAAATGCATGTTATATGCGTAGAAATATAAATAATCTATATTTAGTCGAGGAGGTTGTGATGCTATGGATAAACAGATGTTACTAGGAGTAGATTACTACCCGGAACAGTGGGATATAGACCTGCTTGAGCAGGATTTGGATACGATTGTGGAGCTAGGCTGCAACGTAATAAGAATAGCGGAATTTTCATGGCATTTGATGGAGAAAGAAAAGGGCTGTTACGACTTTTCATTTTTTGATAATGTTATCGAAAAGGCAAAGGAACGAGGCTTGAAGGTGATTATGGGAACACCGACAGCCACCATTCCTGCATGGCTTGCAAAAAAGCACCCAAGCATACTTTCAGAGTTTGAGGGCGGAAGAAAGAGAACCTTTGGAGGAAGGCATGTGTACTGCTTTTCAAGCCCACATATGTATAAATATTCTGAGAAAATTGTCAGAGAGCTCGTGGAGCATTATAAGGATGAAAAGGCGATTGTCGCATGGCAGATAGACAATGAGATTGGACATGAGGGAAGCGATGTATGCTTTTGTGAGAATTGCAGGAAGCGTTTTCAGGAATTTCTTCAAGAAAAATTTGAGGATAATATAGAAAAATTAAATGAAACCTACGGCACAACTTTTTGGTCCCAAGAGTACAATTCTTTTGAGGAGATACCTACGCCTATGGAAACAATAACAACTCACAATCCATCCCTTCGGCTTGATTGGGAGAGGTTCAGGAGTAAGCTTATTGTGGATTTTATAGATTTTCAGGCAGAAATCATTAAGGAAATAGCACCTGATGCTGTTGTCATGCATGATTTTCCGGGCGGAGGACTTACAAAGCATGTAGATTATTCAAAAGTTGCTGTTTCATTAGATAAGGTTGCCTACAATAATTATCCCGTATGGGGAGGGCAGAAGGAGCCACTTCCTCCACATGAAATAGCATTTGGACTTGATTATATTAGAGGTCTAAAGGGAAAAAATTTTTGGGTAACTGAGGCAATTATGGGGGCTCAGGGACATGATGTTACCGGCTTTCTTCCAAGACCGAATCAGGCAAAAATGTGGTCGTATCAGAGCATGGCACATGGCTGTGATGGGCTTATGTATTTCAGATACCGTGGGGCAACAAAGGGTGCGGAGCAGTTTTGCTATGGAGTTATTGATGCAGATAACGTAAAGAGAAGAAGATTTTATGAGGTGCAGGACTTTTTTAACAGCATATCAAAATATGAAGATGAATTATTCTCTGAAATAAAAAATGATGTTGCAATCATATATGATTATGACAGCCTTGCATCCTTCCGAATACAGAGGCAAAGCTTGCTGCTTGACCCTCAGGCAGAGATGCAGAAGTTTTATAAGGCATTTTATGATGTAAATGTAGGGGTTGACATAATACCGTGGGACAGGGATTTTTCAAAATATAAAATAATTATTTTACCACAGCTTATTATTACCAAGCCTGAAATGGAAAAAAGAATCAAGGAATTTGTAAAAAATGGGGGTACGGTAGTTCTCACCTATCGATGTGCAGTTAAGGATGAGGATAATAATGTTCCATTTGGAAAGACGATACCTGTAAATTATAATGAGCTTACGGGAATAACCGTGGAGGAAACAGAAAGCCTTCAAGAGTATGACGCATTTCCGGTTATTGGACACGGCGATTATAAGAAAATAAACGGATACGGCGGAATATTCAGGGATATGATTAAGGATGATGAAACAGCGGAAATGCTTTTTTCTTATGGAGATTTGTTTTATATGGGATATGCTGCAGTTACAAGAAAACGATATGAAAAGGGAAGTGTTTATTATATCGGCTGCGGTCTTGAGGAAAAAATTTTAAAGCTGCTTATGGAGACTGCCATGAATGAAAATGATATACAGATGCATCCTTCTGAAGAAGGTGTTGAGATTGTGGAACGAGGCAGCGAAAATCAGAAGATAAAAATGTATATCAATCATAATCAGTCAAAGATTACGGTTGACGGCTTGGAGCTTGAAGCCTTTGAGTGTAAAATTATAGATTAAATGTAAAAAATGTTGTAAAGGTGGATTTCCCCAAAAGGCGAGATCCACCTTTACAACATTTTTTCTATATTACACTTTTTCCTCTTGAAAATATCTTCAAACATCACTATACTCCAAATTGTAATTTGTTGATTTGTTGCGTTCAAAGTATACTACCCATGCGAACAATATTCAACCCGAGTACAACAGGAGATTTTTGAGCAAATGAGTAAGGTAATGATAATAGATGATGATGTATATATTGGAAATATGCTTAAGGAAGCATTAAGTAATGAAGGGTATGACTCGATACAGGCATATTCTGGAACAGAAGCACTCCTTTTGCTTGAGAAGGAGGAGCCGGATGTTATTTTGCTGGATTTGATGCTTCCGGGGTTGTCGGGTGAGGAGCTTCTTCCTAAAATAAAGAATATACCTGTAATAGTAGTAAGTGCCAAGATTGGGATTGATGATAAGGTAGACCTGCTTCTTGGCGGTGCGGCGGATTATATTACAAAGCCATTTGAAATTAGGGAGCTTATGGCAAGAATTAAGGTTCAGCTTAGAAACCGCAGGGCAAATACCATAAATGATATACTTACGGTGGGGGATATAAGTCTGGATGCCGGAACACATGAGGTAAGTGTTGCAGGGAACATGGTTAAACTTACAAAAACAGAACATGCTATTTTAAAGCTGCTTATGTTAAATGCAGGGAATGCAATATCAAAGTCTGTGATTTTGGAGCGTATAAGCGAGGATACCCCTGATTGTACGGATTCCTCACTGAAGCAGCATATAAGTAATTTGCGTAAAAAGCTGCGTGAGGTGAGCCAAAAGGAATATATTGAAGCTGTATGGGGAATTGGATTTCGTTTTGTAGGGTAAAAATATTGACTAAATCTTTACTCTTTTCTTGACCGGTTTCTTTACTGTTTGGATGTAGAATACGGTTATTATTCAGAAAGGAGTTATTTTTATGGAATATTGTTTAGAGACAAATGGGCTTTGCAAATATTACAAAGGGTTTAAAGCACTGGATGGACTCACCATGCATGTACCTAAGGGCGCTATTTATGGGTTTATCGGCAAAAACGGTGCAGGAAAAACAACCTTGATTCGCTTGATTTGTGGTTTGCAGGAGCCGACACGCGGAAGCTACACGTTATATGGAGAAAAAAATACAGGCACAGGCATTTATGCAATGAGGCGTAGAATGGGAGGCGTAGTTGAAACACCATCCATTTATCTGGATATGACTGCCGAGGAAAATCTTATGCAGCAGTACCGGATTTTGGGAGTACCATCCACGGATGAGATATCGGAGCTACTTAAACTGGTAGGGCTTGAAAACACAGGCAAAAAAAGAGCAAAGAACTTTTCTCTTGGTATGAGGCAGCGTCTGGGGATTGCCATTGCACTTTGCGGTTCTCCTGATTTTCTTGTCCTTGACGAACCTGTTAACGGTCTTGACCCACAGGGAATTGTGGAAATGCGTGAGCTTATTTTGAAGCTTAACAGGGAAAAGCAGATAACAGTGCTTATTTCCAGTCATATTCTGGATGAGCTTTCCAAGCTGGCTACCCACTATGGATTTATAGACAAGGGAAGGCTTGTCAGGGAGATGAGTGCTTCTGAGATGGAGGCAGAATGCCGTAAATGTAAGAGACTTACGGTAAATGATACAAAGCCACTTTGCCGTGTTATGGATGAAATGAAAATAGAGTACAGCATAGTATCAGATACTGAGGCAGATATATACAGTCAAATCAGTGTGACAGAACTTACAATGGCTCTTGCAAAGGAAAACTGTGAGATTTTATCTATTACTGAACGCAGTGACAGTCTGGAAAATTATTATATTAATTTGGTAGGAGGTGGAGATGATGAATAAATTGCTTTCTGCTGAGTTTATAAGGCTGTTTAAAAGCAGATTATTTAAAGTATGTATGTTTCTTTCAGGTGCTTTGGGTGCCCTGTTTATTATAGTGCGGTGGATGGATGTAAGAGCAAATGTTACAGCATATGCAAATTTACCGAGGGAATACAGCAAAGCTGATGATATGATTTTTTTTGGTCCAATGTTTGTTGTATTTCTTATGGCGATTTTTACAGGTTTGTTTGTAGGAACAGAGTACTCGGATGGAACAATAAGAAATAAGCTTATTGTGGGACATAAGAGAAGCAGCATATATATTTCTAAGTTGGTTGTATGTATTGTTGCGAATATTATTATACATGCCATATGCATTTTTGTACCATGGGGACTGGGAAGTCTTTTGCTCGGTGTGGATACGGGAGCTGGAGTTTTATTGGCAAAAGTATTTATGCTATTTGTCATTGTAATTACCATGACAGCTCTTTTGTTGTTGATTTCCATGTTAATACAAAGTAAATCAATAGGGAGCGTATCCTGTCTTAGTTTTATGCTTATTATACTATTGATTGCCGGCTATATAAATAGCAGATTGGATGCACCGGAATATTATGGCGGATATTCCCTTGTTGATGAAAATGGTGATTTTATAGAAATGGAGCAGGAAAAAAATCCTTCTTATTTGTCAGGTAAAAAGCGTGACATATATGAATTTGTTTATGATGTTTTACCTAGCGGACAGATGTTTACAGTTTCTTACGGAACGCCAAAAAACATTATGATGGTTTACGATATTATAATATTAATCGGAGCCACAACAGCAGGGGTAATTATTTTTAAGAAAAAGAATTTAAAGTAGGGATGTTATAATGAACAAATGGTTGTGGGTGCTGGTCGGCATTATGGCTTTGACTATAGCTGCTCTTATTATAAAAATAATTTTAATGCAAAAGTCAGTCAAAGAAATTGAACATGCCTTTGCCGACAGACTCATGACTGAAACAAACACATTGATTGATGTTTCCAGCAACGACAAATATGTAAAGAGTCTTGCATCCTCCATAAATGCAGAGCTTCGTAAGCTTCGCAGTGAACGGCATCGATTTTATCAGGGGGATGTGGAGCTGAGGAATGCGGTAACGAATATTTCACATGATTTAAGGACACCTCTTACTGCAATATGCGGATATTTGGAAATGCTGGAGAGTGAAGAGAAAAGTGAAAAGGTTGAACTGTACCTTGACTATATAGATAACAGAATCGAAAGTTTAAAGCAGCTTACGGAGGAGCTTTTTCGTTACACGGTTATTCTTTCACAAGAAAAGCTTGAAAAGGAGAATGTGGATGTAAAGGCAGTTTTGGAGGAATGTCTGCTTGGATTTTACGGAGCGATGAAAGGCAGAGGAATTGCTCCCGAAATAGTTATCACGGATAAGCAGGTGACAAGGCAGTTAAACCGTTCTGCGCTTGTAAGGATTTTCAATAATATTCTTAATAATGCACTGAAGTATAGTGATGGAGACCTGAAGGTTTGTCTTGATGATGATGGCAGAGTTTCATTTAGCAATACAGCTTCCGGAATGGATGAAATACAGGTTGGAAAACTATTTGACCGATTTTTTACGGTGGAATCAGCACGTGATTCAACCGGATTAGGACTGTCAATTGCAAAGGCACTTGTGGAGCAGATGGATGGCAGGATATGGGCGAAGTATAAAGGAGAGCAATTATATATATATCTGGAATTCCCCGATATGATGTCAGGAGAATAAAGAAGATTTTGATGGACGAAGCATTAAAGAATGTGGAGTGACAAAAGAGCGCCTTTCATGTTACAATTAACAAATAAAGTATCGGTGAAAGGCGGTTGGAATTTGTAATGGAATATAGAATAAATAAGAAGACCGGAGACAAATTTAGTGTTATCGGCATGGGAACAAGCTACATATCAGACACATCAGAAAGAGATGCTGTGGAAGCATTATTGCTTGCACATGAAAAAGGAATTAATTGTGCTGATCTGGCAACCGCAGGAGCAAAAACCTTTGAGTATTATGGAAAGGCTTTTAGCGGACTCAGGAAGGATATGTATTATCAGGTTCATTTTGGCGCAAATTACGAAACCGGAGAGTATGGCTGGACTACAAATTTAGATAAGGTCAAGGCACAGGTTGACTATATGCTTCGTAATTTGAAAACAGATTATATTGATTATGGATTTATTCATTGTATTGATGCAATCGCTGACTGGGAGGCATATCAGAAAAATGGTGTGTTACAATATTTGCTTGATATGAAAAACCAAGGTGTAGTCAGGCATATCGGGCTTTCCACCCACACCCCTGAGGCAGCAAATAAGGTGCTTGATGAAGGCTTTGTGGAACAGCTTATGTTCTCCATAAACCCGGGATATGATTATCATCATGGTGAATATGCAAATGGAAATGTGAATGAGAGAATGCGCCTGTATCGGAGATGTGAGGCAGAGGGAGTCGGAATTTCTGTTATGAAGCCATTTTCAGGAGGGCAGCTATTGGAAGCCGGAACCTCACCGTTCGGAAGGGCACTTACTGACTATCAATGTATTCAGTATGCTCTGGATAAGCCGGGTGTTCTTACTGTTCTTCCGGGTATACGAAATGCAGAGGATGTCAATAGGCTTTTGGGCTTTTTTGATGCTTCACAGGAAGAAAGAGATTATAGTATTATCGCTACACTTACCCCAAGGGATGCTGTGGGAAACTGTGTATATTGTAACCATTGTCAGCCATGTCCAGCGGGATTAAATATTGGTCTTATAAACAAATATTATGACTTGTCAGTTGCTGGGGATACGATGGCAGAGGATCATTATTCCAAGCTGGAGAAACATGCATCCGATTGTGTTTCCTGTGGACATTGTGACAATCGTTGCCCGTTTAAGGTGAAGCAGTCTGAACGAATGAAGGAGATTGCAGGATATTTCGGTATGTAATAATAACGTTGGGCAGATTGGGAACAGTAGAAGGTTTATGTTTGAGATAAATGAACATCTTTATAAAATCTAACTTGAAAAATTTTAAAAATATGTGTATAATGCATATACAACGTGTAGCATTCATGCGTAATTCCGGTTGCGCATGAACTATGCGTTTTTTGTTTAATTAGAAAACTTTGTTCTATAAGTATATGAAAGCGTGTAGCCAATGGCGTAAATCCAGCAAACGTCAGGCTATGCGCTTTATTTTTGTTTGATTAGGAAGCTTTAGTGACAAAGGCACTTTGTTCTGAAAGAAAGGATGATGAATTTAATGGAACAGTATAATCAGTTTTTAGGAACAGAACGTATTGGAAAGCTAATGAGAAAATATGCAATTCCCTGCATTATTTCACTTCTTGTTGGAGCACTTTACAATATTGTTGACCAAATTTTTATTGCCAATGCAAGTTATCTTGGTTCTTATGGTAATGCAGCGAATACAGTAGTATTTCCACTTACAGTAGTAGCATTAGCTATCGCAGTTATGATAGGTGATGGCTGTTGTGCGTTTGTTAGCATATGTCTTGGGAAAGGAGAAAAAGATGACGCAAAAAGAAGTGTTGGTAATGCCGTAGTTATTGTTATAGCTATCAGCTTGATATTAACTGCAATTTATCTGATTTTCCAAACACAAATTATTGCTATGTTTGGAGGAACCGTAAATGAAGAAACCTTTTACCACTCAAAGGAATATTTTTTATATATTAGTCTTGGAATTCCGTTTTACATGTTTGGGCAGGCATTGAATCCCATTATACGTGCTGACGGAAGCCCTAAATTTGCCATGGCATCAACACTTGCAGGGGCAGTTACAAACATTATTCTTGACCCTGTGTTTATTTTTATATTCAAATGGGGAATGATGGGAGCAGCTGTTGCTACAGTAATGGGGCAGGTGATTACAGCTATTTTGGCAATATGGTATATTATGCACATGAAAACAATCAAGCCGTCATCAGAGGATTTGAAAATTGATTCCCAAATTTGTGGCAGGACGTTACTTTTGGGTATTACAAGCTTTTTATCACAAATATCTTTGGTTGCAGCAATGGCGGCTATTAACAATATGCTTCGGAAATATGGGGCGATGGATGAGATATTCGGTCAGGAACAATATGCTCAAATTCCGATGGCTGTTGTAGGTATTGTGATGAAATTTTTCCAGATTGTAATTTCGATAGTAGTAGGAATGGCAGCCGGATGTATTCCGATTGTGGGATATAACATAGGTGCAGGTAATAAATTACGTGTCAAAGACTTATTTACAAAATTGCTGCTAACGGAGGCTTTTGTAGGTGTGATTGCCTTTATTCTTGTTGAGATATTTCCAAAGCAGTTGATTTCTGTTTTTGGAGCGTCAAATGAAAGCAGCTATTATACAGCATTTGCTATTAAGGCATTTCGTGTTTATTTATGTATGATTATTATGGCTTGTGTAAATAAGGCGTGCTTTATCTTTTTACAGGCAATGGGGAAAGCGGCTGCATCTACTGCTCTTTCCATGATTCGTGAAGTGGTGTTTGGTGTTGGATTTGCTATTTATCTGCCGGTGATTTGGGGATTAGACGGGGTACTGTATTCCATGCCGGTATCTGATATTTTAACCTTTGTGATTACCGTTATTTTAATCGCTAATACCTATAAGGAATTGAATATGAAGGAAGTAGAAGCTCAATATTGTGATTGTTAAGGTTTAAGTAATTATAAAAATGATATTTATAAAAAGCTGTATATCCCAATAGTGCTTGAGGAGGCAGCCAGTGTGAACGAAACAATATTTTTGATTATAATGCTCTAATTGGTAAATACTATAATGTACATATTTTTTACAAATTTTAATGATTTTTTGGATGGTTATGGTATAATGTGCATAAATACATAATTTTCCAAAGGAGGCAGATAATGAATAATATTGATGAATTAAGGCATGATTTATTGAAGGGAGCCATGGATGACAGAATAAAGTCCATTTATGTTGAACCCGACAGAGTAAAGTACAACCGTGAACGGTATTTAAGTGCCATTGACAGTTTTTCAAAGCTTTTCCCTGAGGAAAAAGAGATTGAAATATACAGTGCGCCGGGAAGAAGCGAGGTATGCGGAAATCATACTGACCATCAAAACGGAGCTGTTCTTGCAACCTCGATTAACCTTGATGCCATAGCCATAGTATCAAAAACCGAGGACAATGCAATCAGGCTTGTGTCAGGCGATTTCCCAATGGAGGTAATAGATGTTGCGGATGTTGCAAAAAGGGAAAGCGAGAAGGAAACTACAACCGCCCTCATAAGGGGTGTGCTTGCAGGATTAAAGGATATGGGCTGTAAGCTGGGCGGTTTTAAGGCATATGTTACAAGCGACGTGATTATGGGAGCAGGCATGTCCTCCTCCGCAGCCTTTGAAAGTCTTATAGGAACAATAATATCAGGACTGTACAATGACTTGGAGGTTTCCTCCGTGGATATTGCAAAGATAGGGCAGTATGCGGAAAACGAATATTTTGGAAAACCATGTGGACTTATGGACCAGATGGCATGCAGCGTTGGCGGCATGGTATACATTGATTTTGCAAATATGACAAAGCCTGTAGTTGAGAAGATAGAGTGTAATTTTGAGGAGGCAGGTCTTAGTCTCTGCATAGTAGACACAAAGGGCTCACATGCCGACCTTACCCCTGACTATGCTGCCATACCTGAGGAAATGCGACAGGTGGCAGAGTACTTTGGAAAAGACTATCTGAGGGATGTTCCGGAGGAAAAATTCTATAAAGACTTAGCCGTGCTTCGGGACAAGGTTTCAGATAGGGCAGTGCTTCGGTCAATACATTTTTATACGGAACAGAAACGTGTGGATGAAGCTGTCAGTATGCTTCGGGCATCGGACTATACGGGCTTTTTGGATGTGCTGGAAAGGAGCGGTAATTCCTCTGCAAAATATTTGCAGAACATATACAGCCCGACGGATTTAACTGCCCAAAATGTAACGGTTGCACTTGCTGTCTCGGAAAGCGTTTTGGGAGAAAGGGGAGTAAGCCGCATCCATGGAGGCGGCTTTGCAGGAACGATACAGGCGTTTGTAAAAAACGATGCAGTGCCTGAATACAAAAAAGCAATAGAAAAAATATTTGGTGAGGGAAGCTGCCATGTACTTAAGGTAAGACCGTATGGTGGAATAAAGGTTGTGTAGGAGGTTTTAAATGGTATGATAAACTCTTGTATAAAAAAATTAATAAACTATGGGCTTCAAAAAAAGCTTGTTAAGCCGGAGGATGAAATATATACAACAAACATGCTTCTTATGGAGTTGGGACTTGATGCTTACGAGGAGCCTGAAACAGTTGATGAAATAAACACTCCTGAGGATTTGGAAAATACATTAAAGGAAGTTCTTGACTATGCACTTTCAAAGGGGATTATCGAGGAGGATTCGGTTGTCCTTAAGGATTTGTTTGATACAAGAATTATGAACACCCTGCTTGAAAAGCCAGGCAGCATAATAAAGGAGTTTTGGGATAAGTACAGAGTATCGCCAAAAGATGCAACGGATTATTACTATGAGCTTTCCAAGGCATCAGACTATATAAGGACATACCGCATAAAAAGGGACATGAAATGGGTCGTAAATACTGAGTATGGGGACATGGACATAACAATAAACCTGTCAAAGCCTGAGAAGGACCCTAAGATGATTGCACTTGCAAAGACGGTTAAATCTACGTCATATCCAAAATGTCAGCTATGCATTGAAAATGAGGGCTATGCAGGAAGAATAGACCACCCTGCAAGACAGAACCACAGAATTATACCCATTGAGATTAATGGATGCAGATGGGGCTTTCAGTATTCACCGTATGTTTATTACAATGAACACTGTATTGTATTTAATGGAGAACATGTCCCAATGAAGGTTGACAGGGACACATTTGTAAAAATGTTCGATTTTATCGACCTGTTTCCACATTATTTTGTGGGCTCCAACGCAGACCTTCCAATAGTGGGAGGCTCAATACTTTCCCACGACCATTTTCAGGGTGGTAATTATACCTTTGCAATGGAGAAGGCACCTATTGAAACCGCACTCTGCTTTAAGGACTTTCCTGATGTGGATGCCGGCATTGTGAAATGGCCTATGTCGGTTATAAGACTTAATGCTTCCGACAGGGAAAGGGTAACAGCACTTGCAGACAAAATACTTAAGTGCTGGAGAACGTACAGTGATGAGGCGGCATATATATATGCGGAAACCGATGGTGAGCCGCACAATACAATAACCCCTATTGCACGCATGAAAGCAGGCCGATACGAGCTTGATCTTGTTCTCAGGAATAACATAACCACTGAGGAGCATCCACTTGGGTTATACCACCCTTGGGAGGAGTATCATAACATTAAGAAGGAGAACATAGGACTTATTGAGGTTATGGGACTTGCGGTGCTTCCTTCAAGGCTTAAGGACGAGCTGGAAAAGCTTACGGATGCCATTTTTGAGGGTAGGGATATAAGCGCTGACCCTGACCTTGCCAAGCATGCCTCGTGGGTTGATACTTTTAGGGACAAATGCGATGCCATTACCAAAGAGAAGATTATTGAGGTTCTTAAGCTTGAGATAGGGGATGTATTTCAAAAAGTTCTGCTCTGTGCGGGAGTGTATAAGAGGGACGAAGATGGACAAAAGGCATTTATGCGTTTTGTAGATTATGTAAATGAGGTATAAAATTTCTATGGAATGGGTGATGTTCCAAATGAAGGGAGGATTTTGATATGAAAATACTTGTAACAGGCGGTGCAGGATATATAGGAAGTCACACATGTGTGGAGCTTCTCAATGAGGGATATGAAACTGTAGTAGTTGATAACCTCTACAATGCAAGCAAAAAGGCTCTTGACAGGGTAAAGGAAATAACGGGAAAGGGTATAACCTTTTATGAAAATGACATAAGGGATTACGAAGCCATGAGCAGTGTGTTTGCGAAGGAAAAGCCCGATGCAGTCATTCATTTTGCAGGTCTTAAGGCCGTGGGAGAGTCGGTGGCAAAGCCTCTTGAATACTATGAAAATAATATCGGCGGAACAATTAATTTGTGCAGGGCAATGAGGGAGAACGGCTGCAAAAATATTATTTTTTCTTCCTCAGCAACAGTTTATGGGGAACCTGCATTTATTCCGATAACGGAGGAGTGTCCTAAGGGAGTGTGTACAAATCCATACGGTTGGACAAAGCATATGCTTGAGCAAATTCTTACGGATCTTAACACGGCAGACAGTGAGTGGAACGTAATACTGCTCAGATATTTTAATCCTATAGGCGCACATAAGAGTGGACTTATGGGCGAGGACCCTAAGGGTATTCCAAACAATCTTCTTCCGTATGTTGCGCAGGTTGCAATCGGAAAGCTTGAGAAGGTAGGAGTTTTCGGAAATGATTATGACACGCCTGATGGTACGGGTGTGAGGGATTATATTCACGTTGTCGACCTTGCAAGAGGACATGTAAAGGCTATTAATAAGCTTAAAGAAAATCCGGGTGTAAAGGTTTATAATCTTGGAACAGGAAAGGGCTACAGCGTGCTTGATGTTATAAAGGCATTTGGAAAGGCATGCGGAAAGGAAATTCCATATGAGATAAAGCCAAGGCGTGCAGGAGATATAGCAACCTGCTATGCAGACCCTTCCCTTGCAAAAGCAGAGCTTGGATGGGAGGCAGAGTACGGCATAGAGGAAATGTGCGAGGATTCATGGAGATGGCAGTCTGCTAATCCTGACGGATATGGAGATAATTAAAATTTTTTAATGTGGATGTTATGAGTAAAAAAATAATGCCTGATAAAAAAACAATTAAACAATTACTTTCAAGGCTGATTATTTTAAGGAAATTAACAGACAACGCTTCACTGGTGGGCGACGGAATTATATTTGAGATAAATGAAATCGTTGTCGGCAAAAAAGAGGCATATTTAAAGGATAAGCTTACTAAAATACCGATTGAAAAAATAAATTTTAATAAAAGCAGTGTTCGTATATCGGCATTAAAAAATGCAGGGATAAATGACATTTATAAGCTTTTATCCTACAGCAGGCAGCAGCTTATTAAGATAAACGGGCTGGGAAAGCGGAGCGCAGATGCCGCATTAAATAATGCGGCTATAATAAAAAACTTGTATGAGGATAGGTTTAAAATCAGGCTTAATCCACATGGTGATTATAAAGACAAAAGGCTTATACATTTACTGTATGTATACAGGATAACAAAAGGGCTCATCCATGACGTGAAAGCATTTAAGGATAAATACGGTGGGCTTATTGATGTTTTCATAACAAATGTAAAAAGGCTAAGGTCGTGGCTTTATTTGCTGTTGGCTTCCGAAAAAAAGAAGCAGTATTTACTTTCCTCATATGATGACAGCCGTGTTTTTTTGAAAAATGAAATCACTAGGTCTGTCGTTGAGCAGGCAAACTATATTATGATAACCTTTCATGGAGATATGACTGCTGCCCTTAGTGATTTTGTAAAGGACAGCGTTACATATTATACATGGCTGGAGGAAACACTTGGATTTGAAAATAACGCATACGTTCAAAATAAGGAGCTTGTCCATAAGATAAATGCTTTTGATGCGGATTTTTCTTTGATGAAAACTAAGCTTAGGAAATATCAGGAATTTGGCGCAAGGTTTATATTGTGTCAAAAAAGGGTATTGCTTGGAGACGAGATGGGACTTGGAAAGACAATTCAGGCAATCGCCGCAATGGCACACCTTAAGGCAAAGGGAGGTACCAGCTTTTTGGTTGTATGTCCCTTAAGCGTTGTAGTCAATTGGGTTAGGGAGATACAAAAGCATAGTGGACTTACGGCTTTAAAAATTTACGGGGATAAAAAGGAAACTTTGTATGCTGAATGGGTGAAAAATGGTGGAATTGCAGTGACAAATTATGAAACTGCAAAGACGTTTTCTGATGTATTTGACAAAAGGCTTGATATGCTTGTTGTTGACGAGGCGCATTATGTCAAAAATCCCGATACGGACAGGACGGCTGCCGTAAGGCGACTGCTTTCTAAAGCCGAATATGTCCTTTATATGACGGGAACGCCTATGGAAAACAAGATAAGGGAAATGTGTTTTTTACTTAATTCTTTAAAGCCTGAACTAAATATCGATGAAAGCGTGGACAGAATATATGAGCCTATGGAATTTAAAGAGAGAATTTCAGAGGTCTATTTAAGACGTGGCAGGGATGATGTGTGGGCTGAGATACCTGAAAAGCTTGAAATATCCGATTGGTGCGAATATGAACGGGAATGAATATTCAGGCGGCAAGCGTGGTTGTCATATGTGAGCCGCAGTATAAGCCTTCCATTGAGGAGTAAACTATGGTAGAAACAACACTTTGTTATATAGAGCATGAGGGTTGCTATCTTATGCTTTACCGTAACAAAAAGGATAAGGATTTTAATAAGGGAAAATGGATTGGTGTAGGCGGACATGTTGAACAGGGTGAGACTGTAACTGAATGTCTCATAAGGGAGGTTAAAGAGGAAACAGGACTAACATTAACCGAATATACTAAAAGAGGAGTAATTGATTTTTATTCTGATACATGGGAAAATGAGGTTATGCATTTATACACTGCCACAGCCTTTAGTGGGGAGCTTGCCTGCGACTGCAATGAGGGAACATTAAAATGGGTTCCGATGGATGAGATTTTAAGTCTTAAGCTTTGGGAGGGAGATGTTATTTTCCTGAAGAAGCTTTTGGCAAATGAGCAGGATATACGGCTTAAGCTCAGATATGAGGGTGATAAGCTTGTGGAGGTTAAGGATCTTATGAGTATGGATATAAAAAAGAAAATTGTGGACATTGCAGAAAAACTAAATACAAATTATAAGGAACAGGACATCTTTGAGATGGGAATAGGGGAGCATCTTCCAAAGAGGGCAGAGATAATAGAGATTTTAGATGAGATAAGAAGGGCGGTTTTTCCGGGATATTTCGGAATGGAAAACACCTCCTATGTATCACTTGAAAGCTTTGCAGCAAACAGAATTGCAGTTATTTATGAAAAGCTGTTTAAGCAGATACGTATAGCCCTTTCATATAAAAATGAGCGAACTGATGATGCAGATGTTAAAAATGAGGCGGAGAAAATCACGTTTGCATTTCTTGACAGGCTGCCCCATGTTCAAAATCTTATTTACAAGGATGTGGAAGCGGAGCTTTCAGGTGACCCTGCCGCAAACAGCAGGGAGGAAATCATATTTTCATATCCCGGCATATTTGCAATATTTGTGTACAGGATTGCCCATGAGCTTTATCTTCTTAATGTTCCATTTATTCCAAGAATAATGACGGAACACGCTCACGGAAAAACAGGTATTGATATTAACCCGGGAGCTGTAATAGGTGAATATTTCTTTATTGACCACGGAACGGGAATTGTTATTGGTGAAACAACAATTATAGGAAATAATGTAAAGCTTTATCAGGGTGTTACACTGGGAGCTCTTTCCACAAAGGAAGGTCAGGCACTTTCAGGTGTAAAGCGTCACCCTACAATAGAGGATAATGTTGTCATATATGCCAATACCACAGTTCTTGGAGGCGAAACTGTTGTGGGAAAAAATTCGATAGTTGCAGGTAACTCCTTTATAACAGAGTCCATACCGCCAAACACAAAGGTATCGGTACATATACCGGAGCTTAAGATGAAAAGCAGGGAGTAAACGATATTAAATATAATATATAAGTGAAGTTTGATAAAATCAAATTTAGTTAATCATTGAAAATGCAAATATTGCAATACCAAGTAAAACAAGAACCACGCCTGTTGCCCGATTGAGGGTGGCAGGCGTTGCTTTATTTGCAAATTTAGCGGCTACTCTGGCCCATATAAGAGTAAATACAACGCAAAGGGCAAGAATTGTTAAGTCAGGCATACCGCCTATGGCAAAATGAGAAATTGCACCGGTAAGTGCGGTAAATGTCATAATAAATACGCTTGTTCCGACTGCGGTTTTGAGCTCATAGCCAAGTACGCTTGTGAGAATAAGGAGCATCATCATTCCTCCGCCTGCACCGATAAAGCCGCATATAAAGCCGATAATCATGCCGCAGAATATAGACTGAATCATTCGCATACTTGCAGAGACAGATTTCATGTCCTCTTTTGTAGTCATAACAGGACGCACAATAAATTTAACTCCAAGGAGAAACGTCATAAAAACTGAAAAGCTGCCCATTGTTCCTGAAGGAACGTGGCTTGATACATAGCTTCCAACGACAGTAAATAAAAGCACGTTTGCCATCATCACAAGACCGTTTTTTATGTCAAGATTTTTGTTTTTCCCGTAGGTATATGCGGAAATGGCACTGGCAAGCACATCTGACGAAAGGGCAATACCCACTGCTATGTAAGGCTCCATACCTAAAAATGTTATAAGCATAGGGCTTATTACGGCAGCGGCACTCATGCCTGCAAAGCCTGTTCCAAGACCTGCACCCATTCCTGCAAAAAATGTAATTATAATCGTAAAAAATAAATCAGTCATTTTATACTCCTTATAGTGTAGCTTTGAAATAATACGTTGTAATAATACAACTAATATTTTAATCAATGATTGTTAAAATTAAGTAATACAAATAATATAGTTTAATATTATACTAAAAGGAGCGCTTTAAATCAACAAATTAATAAAATTTACTACTTAAATATTTCAAAATAATATTTTAAAATTCACTTGTAAACAGACATATTATATTTTAAAATATAACTGCACAGTTTTAAAAGTGTAAAGTGCAAAAGAAAACATTTGAAAGCATAGGAGATAGATTATGGTTGTTACAGAGCTTTTGGAAAGAAACGCAAAATTATATGGTGATGAGATTGCCCTTGTTGAGCTTAATCCTGAGGAGGAGGACAACAGAAGAATTACATGGAAGGAATTTGAGCTTGTTGAGTCTGACAGATTTCAGCCGTACCGCCGTGAAATTACGTGGAGCGTGTTTAATGAGAAGGCAAATCGTTTTGCAAACATGCTTATTAGCAGAGGAATAAAGAAGGGCGATAAGGTTGCAATTTTGTTATACAATTGCTTGGAGTGGCTGCCTATTTATTTTGGAGTGTTAAAGACAGGAGCTATAGCGGTTCCATTTAATTTTAGATATGATGCGGAGGAAATTCTTTACTGTGCAGAGCTTGCTGAGGTAGATATGATTGTGTTCGGACCTGCATTTATCGGACGTATAGAAAATAATGCGGAGAGGCTCTGCAAGGGAAGGCTTCTTATATATGTGGGAGATAACTGTCCGAGCTTTGCAGAAAGCTACCATGAGCTTGTTGCCGACTGCTCAAGCCGTACGCCTGACATTAAGCTTACGGAGGAGGATTACGGCGCAATTTATTTTTCATCGGGAACAACAGGATTTCCAAAGGCTATTTTACATAAACACCAAAGTTTGATACAGGCGGCTGAGATGGAGCAGAAGCACCATGCAACAGGACGAAATGATAATTTTCTCTGCATACCGCCTTTATATCATACAGGTGCAAAGTTCCATTGGATGGGAAGTCTTGTGGCAGGAAGCAAGGCAGTACTTCTCAAGGGAACAAAACCGGAGACAATTTTAGATGCAATATCCAAGGAGCAATGTACGCTTGTGTGGCTTCTTGTGCCTTGGGCGCAGGATATACTTGATGCCCTTGACAGAGGGGATATAAAGCTTTCGGATTACAACCTTGACCAGTGGAGGCTTATGCATATAGGTGCTCAGCCGGTTCCGCCTTCGCTTATCAAACGGTGGAAGGAATATTTCCCGCACCATGATTATGACACAAACTACGGACTTTCAGAGTCCACAGGTCCGGGCTGTGTACATCTCGGCATGGAAAACATACATAAGGTTGGAGCAATCGGTGTTCCAGGCTATCGCTGGGAATGTAAGATTGTTGATGAAAACGGAAATATTGTAAAGCAGGGTGATGTTGGTGAGCTTTGTGTAAAGGGTCCTGGCGTCATGACCTGTTACTACCGCAACGAGGAGGCAACTGCCGAGACTATAAAGGACGGATGGCTTTATACAGGTGATATGGCAATGCAGGATGAGGATGGCTTTTACTTCCTTGTTGACAGGAAAAAGGACGTTATCGTAAGCGGAGGCGAAAATATTTACCCTGTTCAGATAGAGGATTTTATTAGAAAAAATGACAAGGTTAAGGATGTTGCGGTTATAGGACTGCCTGACAGACGACTTGGTGAAAAGACTGCGGCTGTTATAGAGATTAAGGACGGCTTTGAATGTACCACTGAGGAAATTGAGGAGTTTTGTCTTGGACTTCCAAGATACAAGCGTCCGAAGGAGATTATTTTCAGTGAAATTCCAAGAAATGCAACAGGTAAGATAGAAAAGCCGAAGCTCCGCAAGATTTACGGAGCAGACAGACTTGTGGCAAAGGAAAATATGGCATAGAAGGATTGTAAGAGGCTGTTGCACTAATGAATGGTCTTCCCTGTGGCGGTCCTCTGCT
Source organism: uncultured Bacteroides sp. (assembly GCA_964635615.1). Taxonomy (GTDB): domain Bacteria; phylum Bacillota; class Clostridia; order Lachnospirales; family Lachnospiraceae; genus Coprococcus_C. The sequence goes on along the minus strand of CAZWNL010000009.1, from coordinate 71,850 downwards.
GCTATATGCTTAGAAAACACACTTTCGTTCGTCTCAGACGTAGCGGTACTAAGAGCTTAAAGGCGGATATATAGTATATATCCGCCTTTAAGCTCAAGTGCCGACGTCTTCAAACGGTTTTCTGAGCATATAGCAGCAAGAACCACCACGGGAAAATTCATTCCTTATTGTGGCAGCCTCTCTTTTCTATGATAACCTCTACTGTTTTATATCATAAAAATGATAAAAAAGTAAAAATAGTGATATATAAAAATGGTAATATATGAGATAATTTTATTACATAGAAAATCGAAAAAAAATTATTATGAAAAGGAGCAGTTGTATGGGAATAATCAAGTTTTATGATGATGAAACATTTTCACTTTCCAATCCGGAAAATTTCAGCGGATTGTATTTTCCTGTTGCAGGGGAAAAGGGAATTAAAAGCTCAGTAACTCCGAATTTGGGCGGCGACGCAAAGCTTAATCAAAATGCATTTCTGCTTGAGCCGGTAAGCATTGATAATCTTCACAACAACAGAAGCGTAAGAAACGTGTGGTGTCATGTTGAGGGAAAGGGCGTATGGTCAGCTGTAGGTGCATCAGCCGAGGAGGAAAATAAGAAATTTACGGACGAACAGGATGAAAGCGAGCTGCTTGCAGGATATATGTGGCATAAAATAAGCAGAAAATCAAAAAAATATGAGCTTTCCTCCGAAATAACCTCATTTGTGCCAATGGATGACGACGTTGAAATAATGTATATAAAAATAAAGAATGAGGCTTCAAATGTTCAGAATATTACACCTGCCATTGCTGTTCCGATATATGGCAGAAGCGCTGATAATATTAGGGACCACAGACATGTTACTTCCCTTTTGCACAGGATTACTACAGGGGAGTATGGTGTTTTTGTAAAGCCGACACTTTCATTTGACGAGAGGGGACACAAGAAAAACACACTTACATATTTTGTGTGCGGTGTATCGGGAACAGGGGAAAAGCCATCGGACTTTTATCCTGCAATAGACGCATTTATAGGTGAGGGCGGTACGCTTACAAGACCGGAGGCAGTTGTACTTAACAAACCGGGAATGCCGTTGGGAAGCAGTCTTGAAGGTAAAGAGGCACTTGGCGGGCTTCATTTTGCAACTGTAAGTGTAAATCCTGGGGAAAGCGTTACATACACCGTTGTTATGGGCGTTACTGATAACGGTGACAGAGCTGAGGATATTGTAAAGTCTTACGATTCGGATAAAAAGGTATGTGATGCCTTTAATAAGCTTAAAGAATATTGGGCAGAAAAGGTAAATGTTATATGTGACACGGGAAATAAGGATTTTGACGTGTTTATGAGATGGGTGAGCTTTCAGCCGTTTTTAAGAAGAATTTATGGATGTTCCTTCCTTCCGCACCATGATTATGGCAGAGGAGGCAGAGGCTGGAGAGATTTGTGGCAGGACTGTCTTTCACTTCTCATTATGAACCCGGAAGGCGTAAGGGAAATGGTAGTTGACAACTACGGGGGCGTTCGTATCGACGGAACAAACGCAACGATAATCGGAGAGAAAAAAGGTGAATTTATTGCTGACAGAAACGGTATAGCAAGAGTTTGGATGGATCATGGAATGTGGCCGTTTATGACAACCAAGCTCTATATAGACCAAAGCGGAGACGTAGACGTTCTGAAAGAAAAGGTGGCATATTTTAAGGACGAGCAGTGCATGAGAGGATGTATGCTCGACACTGACTGGAACGAGGAATACGGGGTTTGTCAGAGAGATAATTCAGGAGAAATATATAAGGGTACAGTGCTTGAGCATATTTTACTTGAGCATTTGGGCGCATTTTATGAGGTTGGAGCCCACAATCATATAAGGCTTCGCGGAGCTGACTGGAATGATGCCCTTGACATGGCATGGGAAAACGGAGAGAGTGTTGCATTTACATGTGCCTATGCAGGAAATCTTTCACAGCTTGCAGATATGCTCTCGGAGCTTGAAGAAAAATACGGCTGGGAGGATATAGAGCTTCTTCAGGAGATTAACGTGCTTCTTGAGGCTGACGCTTCCTGCTATGATGACATAGCCGCAAAAAAAGAAGTGCTTAACAAATATCTTACCGCCTGCAAGCACAATGTAAGCGGAACAAAAATAAATATACCGGTCAGAAGGCTTGTGGAAAATCTTTATGAAAAGGCAGAATGGATAAGGGAGCATGTTAGAAAAACCGAGTGGATTTCAGACGGCGACTGCGGCTGGTTTAACAGCTACTATGATAACCATGAACAGGCTGTTGAGGGATGCTTTGAAAATGGCGTAAGAATGATGCTTACAGGTCAGGTTTTTGCAATAATGAGCGAGACGGCAAATTCCTCTCAGGTGGAATCGATATGTAAGAGTGCAGATAAATATTTATACAAAAAGGAAATAGGAGGATACCGCCTTAACACTGATTTCCATGAGGAAAAATACGACCTTGGAAGAATGTTCGGGTTTGCTTACGGAGAAAAGGAAAACGGTGCAGTATTTTCACATATGACTGTTATGTATGCCAATGCCCTCTATAAAAGAGGTTTTGTAAAGGAAGGACACAAGGCGCTTTCCACACTTTCAGACCATGCCCTTAACTTTAACGTAAGCAAAATATATCCGGGTATTCCTGAATATTTTGATGCGTCAGGCAGAGGACTTTACCATTACCTTACAGGAGCCGCAAGCTGGTATCTTATGACGCTCGTAACAGAGGTATTTGGAGTAAAGGGACAGACGGGCAACATGATAATATGTCCAAAACTTATGAAGTCACAGTTTGATGAAAATGGAAATGCTAAGCTTAAGCTTTGCTTTGCAGGAAAGAAATTTGACATTACAGTTCAAAATGCTGATTTGCTTGAGTATGGCGAGTACACCGTAAAGCAGGCGGTGTGTGACGGCGGAGTTACTCTTAAGGTAAGTGGAGATAAGGCTGCTTTGGACAGAGCCGTAATTGACGGTATGGATGAAGCTGTACATGAAATAACTGTTATTTTAGGAAAATAAATGACGAGGAGGAACAAAAAATAATGCAGTATGGATATTTTGATGATGAAAAAAGAGAGTATGTAATAACAAACCCAAAGACACCAAGACCTTGGGTAAATTATCTCGGTTCACCCCTTTATGGAGCAATTATTTCTAACAATGCAGGGGGTTACAGCTTTGCAAAGTCGGGTGCAAACGGAAGAATTTTAAGATATGTATTTAATAACTTTGACCAGCCGGGACGTTATATTTACATACGTGATAATGACAGTAAGGATTACTGGTCTGCATCATGGCAGCCTGTGGGAAAGGATTTAGAAAGCTATAAGAGCGAATGTCATCACGGTACAGGATATACAAGGATGCTTGCTGAATATGACGGGATTAAGTCCGAGGCTCTTTACTATGTGCCACTTGACAAGTCCCATGAGGTTTGGAATTTAAAGGTTACAAACACTTCTGATACTGTAAGAAACCTTACGCTTACGGGATATGCGGAATTTACAAATAATAGTAACTATGAACAGGATCAGGTTAATCTTCAGTACTCCTTATTTATAAGCAGAACAGGCTTTGAGGGTAACAGAATCCGTCAGACAATACACGGAAATCTTGACGGACTTGGCGAGGGAGAATACGTTGATCATAAACGTCCGACCGATAGGTTTTTTGGGCTTGCAGGTGCACCCGTTTCATCATACTGCGGAGACAAGGAGCAGTTTATAGGAGAGTACAGAAGCTACAAGGACCCTGTGGGAGTTACGGAGGGAAATCTTGGAAATCACTTAAGCTACAATGAAAATTCATGTGGTGCGCTCTCTGCTATTGTTTCACTTAATCCAGGTGAGACAAAGGAGATTGCATTTATTCTTGGAATGAAGGAAAATGATGAGGCTGCCGCTATAATGAAAGGCTACGAAAGCCCATCGTTAGTATGTGAGAAGGAATGTAAGGAGCTTACGGAAAACTGGCATGGAAGATTTGCACATTTTCAGGTTAAAACTCCAAGCCCTGAATTTAACTCAATGATAAACACATGGAATGCATATAACTGCTTTATGACATTTATATGGTCACGTGCGGCTTCATTTATATATTGCGGTCTCAGAAACGGATACGGATATAGGGACACCGTTCAGGATATACAGGGAATTATTCACCTTGCACCTGAAATGGCAGTGGATAAAATCAGATTTATGCTGTCAGCACAGGTTGATAACGGCGGTGGACTTCCTCTTGTAAAATTCACGCATAATCCGGGGCATGAGGATACGCCTGACGATGCCTCCTATGTTAAGGAAACGGGGCATCCTGCTTATCGTGCTGACGATGCATTGTGGCTGTTCCCTACTGTTTATAAGTATATATCCGAGACAGGCAATATGGCATTTATCGATGAGGTTATTCCATTTGCCAACAAGGACGAGGGCAGCGTATATGAGCATTTAAAGCGTGCGATTTCTTTTTCAATGAATCACCTTGGTATTCACGGAATGCCTGCGGGACTGTATGCAGATTGGAACGACTGCTTAAGGCTTGGGGCAAATGGAGAGTCAACATTTGTTGCCCTTCAATTTTACCTCGGAATGACAATTTTAAGAAAATTTGCTGAGTACAAAAAGGATGATGAATATATTAAATATCTTGATGAAAGCCAGAAAAAGCTTGGTGAAATCATTAATGAGCTTTGCTGGAATGAGGACAGATTTATCCGTGGATTTACCGAGAAGGGCGAGGTTATAGGAAACCGAAAGGACCCTGAAGCAAATATGTGGCTTAATCCGCAAAGCTGGGCTGTAATAAGCGGACTTGCAACTGATGAGCAGGCTGACGCAGCACTTGACATGGTAAACAAGAGACTTAACACGGAGTATGGACTTGTGTTAATGGACCCTCCATATCATCTTAATGCCTTTGACGGTGCTCTTGCAGTTATATACAATGCAGGAGTAAAGGAAAATTCCGGTATATTTTCACAGTCACAGGGCTGGATTATTTTGGCGGAGGCTTTGAGAGGACATGGAAACCGTGCCTTTGAGTATTTTATGGAAAATGCTCCGGCAGCACAAAATGACCGTGCAGAGGTTCGCAAGCTTGAGCCTTACTGCTACGGACAGTTCACGGAGGGAAGTGCAAGCCCTCATTTTGGAAGGTCGCATGTGCATTGGCTTACGGGAACTGCATCAACAATTATGGTAGGCTGTGTTGAGGGTATTCTTGGAATGAGACCTGACATGGGAGGCATAAACATTTCACCGTCCATACCAGAAGCGTGGGAGGAATTTGAGATTGACAAGGATTTCAGAGGCTGCCACATGCATATAATCGTAAAGAACCCGGGACATGTACAGTCAGGCTGTGTGGAGCTTACCGTAAACGGCGAGAAGATGGAGGGAAGTTATATTCCTGCAAGTCTGCTTGGGGAAAAGGCTGAGGTTGTTCTTAAGATGTCGTAAAAAGTGATAACTGAATAAAAATATTTGGGTAGGACCAAATTAGTTTTGGACAAGTGCCATATTGTCAAAACTAACTTGGTCCTACTTTTCTCTTGTACCTTACATAGTCATTGGCAAACTTAGCTCAACTTCAAAACCGCCATATTCACTATGTTTTATTAGCATTTTTCCTTTGTGTGCAAATACGATTTGTTTGACAATGAGCAAGCCTAAACCATGACGTTGCTCAGAGGTGTTTTCGTCACAAACCATATAATGCGGAGAATGATTGAGTTTTTTAATCTGTTCATCCGTAGCACCCATACCGTCATCAGCAACAACAACTGTATAAACATTATCTTCAGCTACAACACGAACGAAGATATGACAGCCCTGCTCGTTATGGTTCATACTGTTCTGAATCAGATTGCTTACTGCTCGTTTAATTAAATCTTTGTCAATACATACGGGACAAGAGGTTAAGGTTTCGTCCGTTTCCCATTCAATTGTGTACTTTTCATCAATATTCATATTGATGAAATCGACCACAACCTGACGTACAATAGCAATCAGATTTTGTTTTTCGGGATTAATCGGCTGCATATTATATTCCAGCTTGGATGCAAGATTCAAGTCATTAATTAAGTTCCTCATTCGATTACTTTGTTTTACAATAACCGCAGCTTTTTTGCGGTTATCTTCTGATAGCTGTATATCACTTTCTAACTGTCCGGCATAACCCATGACCATTGACAGTGGTGTTCGTATGTCATGGGATACCCCTGCAATCCAATTTGCTCTTGCGGTTTCTCTTTTACGGAGCTGCCTGTTTTGAGTTTTTAAAATATCTGAGGTCTTGTTAATGTTTACCGCCAGCTCTGATAAAAGTCCTTTTTCTCTGATATGGACTTCTTCATTTGTAGACAAAGCCTGTATTCCGCCCACTATCGGTTTTATGGATTTTAACAGCTTGGAATTAGCAATCACATAAATTATAAAAATGAAGGCTGCATTGATTGCAAAAACAGAAACAATCGTTTTGGGGAAGTTGGCGATTAAATTATAATCCCAACTCGGCCACATGTGTTTCCAAAAGCTGTCTTTTGGATAGCCTAGTACAACAAGTCCGTTTTCCACTTCTCCTGTAAATGTCGGATACCCATCTATATAGCCACGGGTCAGGCTTGCTATATCCGAAACAGAATATGACATAGGTATAGTGTCTGGAAGATTATCCGTCTGCCATACAACTTTCATTGTTGCATTGTCAATAAAGATTGCCCACACATTTGTTTTTTGAAGTTCAAGTGCTGTATCTTCGACCAAAAAATATCCGTTTTCATCTTGAAACAGATTAGCAGCAACTTTCTCAGCAGTTTTCCAGGGTTGAGCATTTGGTGCTTGACTTTCAGTATATATGGCTAACAATATAATATTCAAAATAATAAGCAAAACAGAAGATAGTAGCATGATACCCACGAAATGCCATATCAGTTTAGACACACTTTTCATATCATTTGTCCTCCATGATAAGCTTATATCCAAGTCCTTTAATCGTTATCAAAGAAACAGGTTGTGATGGATTGGCTTCAATCTTTTCTCTTATACGGCGAATATGTGCCATCAGCGAATTTTCATAACCGAAAGGATTGTCGCCCCAAGCGGCTTCACATAAAGCGTCAATTGTAACGATTCGTCCTGCGTTCCGATATAAGACTGTCAAAATATCGTGTTCCTTTGCTGTAAGTGAAATATGCTCTCCGTTTTTTATGACCTCTGCACGGGCAAAATCAATTTTGCTGTCATGTAGTTTTACGAGAGGATTTTCGGTTTTATAGCTTCTTCGAAGAATGGCATTTACACGGAATAAAAGCTCCTTCGGCAAAAATGGCTTTACCATGTAATCATCCGCACCAACACCAAAGCCACGGAACTTATCATCGTCCTCGCCACGGGCAGTTAAAAACAGAACAGGATAGTCAGCTGTTTTTTTTATCTGTTCCATCAAATCAAACCCATTCCCATCAGGAAGCATTACATCAAGAATTGCGAATTCAGGTTGATAGGCTTCAGAAACAGTAATCGCTTCATTCACCGTTTTTGCCGTCCTTATATTTTGAAATCCATCCTCATTCAAGATAGAGACGACCATATCTAAAATTTCCTGGGCATCATCCACAAGCAAAATACGTTTTTGTTTTAAATAATCAAGGCTCATATAGGTACCTCCTTCATATATCCTATTATAGCATAGAGATGTGTCATTTTCTGTTGTGCAATGAAATGTAAGGTAAATGTAAGGATGAGAGAAGGTTAGCACAAGGTTGATAAGCTACAATACACTTACGATGATAAGAAAGAGGGTAAAATACAATGAATATCATTGAAACAAAAAATTTAACAAAATCATATGCTGATTTTACAGCGGTTTTGGATATCAATCTGCATATCCCGAAAGGAACTGTTTATGGCTTTCTCGGTCCGAATGGCGCTGGGAAATCCACTACAATGAAAATGTTTTTGGGGCTTACTAAGCCCACTGCCGGCTCATTTACGATTGATGGGAAGATGTACCCCGAAAACAGAGTGCAAATATTAAAAGAAATTGGCTCGTTTATTGAAGCACCCGCTTTTTATGGGAATTTGAGCGGAGAAGAAAATCTCGAAATTATACGTAAAATATTGGGACTTCCTAAATCCTCCGTAGCGGAAGCTCTTGAAATCGTGGGGCTGACGCAGTTTAAGAAACGGCTTGCCAAGAAATATTCTCTTGGAATGAAGCAAAGGTTAGGTCTTGCAAGTGCTTTAATTGGAAAGCCGCCAATCTTGATTTTAGACGAGCCGACAAATGGACTTGATCCTGTCGGTATCCACGAAATCAGAACACTGATCCGTTCTTTACCGGAGAAGTTTAATTGTACTGTTTTGGTATCGTCGCATTTGCTGTCCGAAATAGAGCTAATGGCCGATACCATCGGTATCCTGAATCACGGTCATTTGCTGTTTGAGGGAACACTGGACCAGCTTAAAGCTAGTGCAATTTCACAGGGCTATCCTACGGATAATCTGGAAGATACATTTCTTGCCTTGATTGACGCTGACAACAGACAAGGAGGTGCAGTGTTATGAGCGTTTCTTTGGAATGTAAGAAGGTAAAAAGGACTGGGTTTTTACCGGCATTTTTAGGTGGCGGTATTTTGGCGGCGGCTTTTCCTGTTGTCAATATGGTTGTCCGTTCGGAACAGTATCTTAATCTGCCGGATACTCCAATACAAATTCTGTTTGGTGCAAATTGGCAGATAATGGCAATGCTGAATGTGCTGCTTGTTGTAGCCGGAACCTGCCTTTTATATCATACCGAATATGCAGACAATGCTATGCAGAAAATGAAAGCTTTACCCATTCGGGAAAGCTCTATTTTCTTGGGAAAAACGGTTTTAACAATTTTTATGAGCCTTTTCGTGCTTGTAATAGAAGCGGGAGCAGTCGCATTTTGCTCTTATCATTGGTTTGAAATCGGAAATGGTTTTTTGGGTGAACTGTGCAAATACTTTGGGTATTCATTTTTGTTGATGTTACCCTGCATTATTTTGTCACTTCTTATTTCAGAGGCGTGTAAGAATATGTGGATATCACTTGGCATTGGTGTAGTATGCGTGTTTACTGCAACTATGCTGCCGACAAATGATTTTGTTCTTTCACTCTTTCCCTTTGCAATGCCTTTTCAGGTGTTTGCGGGGCCTGATGTAACACAGGCAATGCACTATATCTATGCCATAATCGCTGAGCTTGTGGTTCTCTGTTTAGCACAGTTATCGTTTGTAAAGATAAGGAGGGCATTTGAATGAGCTTTTTAACACTTATTGGAATAGAGTTTAAAAAAATCCGCCGTTCTAAAATCCTTTTGATTTTAGCAGTAGCTGCCGTTATTCTTTGGGTACCTTCCATCTTAAATGCAAAGATGAATTTCGGTATGCAGGCGGAAGGAATTTCGCCGGAAAACAATTTCTTTATTCAAGGCTTTTTGGGAATGTCATGGTTTATGTTCCCTGCAAGTATGGTGGTCGGAACGGTTCTTTTAAGCCAAACCGAAAAGGCGAATAAGGGAATTTTGAAAATGCTTGCATTACCGATCAGCACAGCAAAACTCTGTATGGCGAAGTTTGTTGTATTGCTTACGCTGGCGGCAACACAAATTTTAATGATGACAGGTATGTACTACATCAGTGCCGTCATCAGTTCGAGGACGCAGGATTATAGCTTTATCTTGCCAACATTGTTTGTGCTAAAAGAGATTGGTTTAATATTTCTGTCTGCAATACCGATGATTGCTTTTTTTTGGATGTTATCAGTTTGTATTCAGACACCGATTTTTTCTATCGGTATCGGTCTGGCTTCAATTGTACCATCAGTATTGATAATTAATACAAAGGTGTGGTTTACCTATCCAATGTCATATCCATTTTTCGTTATCACATCGGAATATGGAAAACTTGCAACAAATCTTGATACAGCACAGGTTGAACTAATACCGTGGATACCTGTTGCCATTGTTATTACAATCATAGCTTTAGGCATTTCCTGCCTTCGTTTCGGGCAGGCTGAAAGGAGATAATTATTATGAAAAACAAAATTTTAACCGCTGTCAGCACCATCATGCTTTTTGTTCCGTGGACGATCCTTCCTCTTAGAAGGTTTGATTGGGCATTAGAATCGCCTGTCGCTGAGATTATGATTTCCTGCTACGCTGCGTTTATGATTTTCAGCGGAGTGTTCACTATTATTTCGTATGTTAAGGCAAAGGCTCAAAACAATATTATGAAATTCTGTTTGATTGTAAACAGTCTTTATGCCGTTGCAGGAGCAGCATTATTAGGAATGATGATTATACCGAAATTTATGGTATAAGGTGAACTGTTTTTAAGAAAAGGAGTGCTAAGGAAACAAGAAATGAATTATACAGAATGGACTTTCAATGAAAAATCTCCAATTTACATACAATTAGCTCATAAACTACGATACAGCATTCTAAGCGGCAGGTTGTCGCCCGGAGAAAATATTCTGTCCATTCACAGTATGGCGGCTATATTACACCTGAATGTCAATACTGTTGCAAAATCATATAGCCTTATAAATCAAGAGGGTTTGATTTTTGCCAATCGGAATAAAAAATATATTGTTACATTGGATAGCATTCTTGTTAATCAGAAACGCATTCAAGAGGTGCAATTGCTTTGCCACAACTATATAAAAGCGGTGAGAGAATTAGGATTTTCTAAAACAGAGATTCTATCTTTTATTCAGGAATACAGTCGCAGTTAGAATTTGATTGTAAACAAAAGTATTATATGATAAATTGAAAATAGATATTTGAAAGGAAGCGGATAGAATGTTGCATAAGCTTAATTCACTGGAGTATTTAAATTTAATTGATATTGCAAATACTCATGATTGTGGTTCTGTATATCCGCTTTCTGTTGCTGAGGGTATTCAAGAAGGAGACATATTCACAAATTCAGTGAAGGACTATGAGAAAGTTCTATTTTGGGTACATAGTGGTTTTGCTTATTGTTCGGGAAAAATCGATGAGTATTTTCTGGAAGATATATATGAGTTAATGTTGGATAGAAATAAATCGAATACAAAACGATTTCTTTTAATGACAAGAGATAGATATATACAAAAATATTTTGAATCAAAAGATGATATTGTTGAAGAAAAAAGATATTTGTTTCAGTATTCAGGAGCTAAAGGATATATTGAATCTTCTTTACCTGACGGCTATGAACTGAAAGAAATAGATAAACGGTTATTAAAGCAAATTTCAGGAAAAATTGTACCTTCTCTTTTTTGGAAGGATGTCAATGATTTTTTGGTAAAAGGAAAAGGGTATTGTATAACTTGTAATAATGATATTGCTTCATGGGCATTTTCTGCTGCAGTAAGTACGAAAGAAATAGATATCGGAATAGAAACGAAGCCTGAATATAAACAGCAAGGATTCGGGATGATTGTTGCAAATAAGATGATACAATATACCATGGGGCAAGCAAAACAACCTGTATGGGCATGTCATTATAAAAATGTTGCTTCTGAAAAAATGGCAGAAAAACTAGGATTTATCAAAGTAGCCGAATGTTCTATCATAAAAAGTAAGGATTAGGATTTATCAGAGACTACGAGGTGATAATTTGAAAGTCATTAAGGATATTCGTATATACAAAAGTGATGTTGAAAATGTTGACGGCAATTCTCTGCCAATAAGTTTTGAAGACAAAGAACTTATTGCAATAATAAGAAGAATTGTGATGAAACTTAGAGAAAATAATTTTTCTTTAGGTGAATTTGACCATTTGTATATCAATTTTACTACTTGTACGGTTAATGGCGAAATAGCATTGTCCAAAAGAAGTGTAGACAGGTATTATTCGTGGTACAGATATTATGATGTAAATATAAGTGATAATATGTTTTCTGAGCTTGGAAATCCTGAGCTTAGAAATGAAGTTGTAAACCTAATAAAAAAGGTGCTTATTCAAAATTTCGCCACAAGTAGCTTTGACGAAAAACAGATTTGTTCATGTTTTACCCAAGCATTGGAACAGGGCGAAAATATGCTGATGAAATTCAAAGAAAAAGTAACAGAAAAACGTAAAGTCATTATATATTTAAGATTTCTTAACAAGTGTCAATACCTGCCGCTTTTAAGAGTATTGGACATGGAAGATAAAATACTCTTTGAGACTGATTTGCCTGAAACGCCGGATTTGAATTATTTAGGTAATATTCAGGTAAGCAACAAAAAAGTGACTGTGAAACCAAGAAAAAATGCATATACAAAAACAATCCAGCCACTCGTATTTGAATATTTATAAACTATTATGTCTCCCCATATATATTACCGCTCAATTTTGGAATGTGTATAAAAAAAGGAGATAAAATTGAAAAATTTACAATGGGATGATGTTTAAGGGAGTGGATGCAGTTTGAAAAAGAAAAAACAAATTATCTTATACACATTATTACTAATAACAGGTTTGTTGATTGTTTTCTTACAGGTATATGTTGTTGGAGCTCCTGATGGTTTTCTGGGATTTTTAGTATTTTTGGTCGGTATCTATTTGGTGTTGGGTAGTTTGATTAGATTATGTAAACTAAGTAATGCGTTTAGGAATAGCGTGTTTGAGGTGTTGTTTGATATTTTGGATGAGATTATTTGGTGGTATTTATAAGGAGAATACATGGTATGAAAGACGGAATATCTCTTGGGAAGGGTATTAGATGGACACTTGTTTGGTTTGGCTTTATGCTGCTGTATACTGCTGTTGATGTGGTGGTGTTGAGAAAGGCAGTTCCTGTTTATGGAAAATATTTGAATTTGTTATCAATTGCTTTATGCATGCTTGTGTTTATATTTTTACTAACGAAAAAAAATAATTTCAAAATTAATTTGTTTGGAAATATTTCACTGCAGGGAATCTTATTGGCGATAGGCTGTGCCGTATTATTATACTTCCTTTTAGACAAGGGCTTAGACCCTGTATTTGAAAGCATTTTCCCTGTAAGTGAGGAGAATTATCAGGAAACACTTAAGTCTTTAAGTGAGGCACCTGTTGCCAGCTTAATTCAAATTTGCATCCTTGCACCAATTATAGAGGAAATTTTAATGAGAGGTTTTTTGCTTGATGGGTTGTCAGTAAGCTACGGAACAGTAAAAGCATTATTTGCATCATCATTCATGTTTGCATTACTTCATTTTAATATGGTGCAGACACTTTCCGCATTTATCTGTGGTATCCTATTAGGCTTGCTTTACCTGCATACACGCTCCTTATTCTGTTGTATGCTGGCACACATGGGATATAACCTTATTTCTTATGTTACGATGATTTTGCCGTTATATGGTAAATGAGTTTTGAAATATTTGTAGCTATAATTGGTACTTGACCAACAATATGATATGATGTAGAATTAACAAAAAGTTTTAGGAGGATTTTGCATGTTAAGTGTTATTGTAATGGAGAAAATTGCAAAATAAATATTGCAAGGTTGATTTTTAGTTTACGCTAGAAGTCTGACCATTTGTTGGCAACATGTGTTGTCAGCGTTTTCGCCTTACAATTGCTTAATATTGTGGTATATATATTTTCAAAATGATATTAGCATGGCTGTATGGTCATGCTGTTTTATTTTTGAACTATATAGAATAATCATATAGAGATTGAAAGACCATAGTATCTTAATGCACTTAGGGTATCTATGGTCTTTTTTTGCATTTAAGGCGATTTCATAGTTCAAAATTGAAAGGATTAGAAAAATGATTATTGATAGACAAATTGAATTTGATAAGGTTAAAAAGATATGGGCTGATTTAGCCATTACTGACTGGGCAAAAGAAAAAATCAGACAAGCTTCATTGTGCTTTTCTGAAAATGAGTTGAGAAAACAGTTAAGGGATACAACAGATGCCAGAAGCTTGATTGAAAAATTGGGAACACCTCCATTGCAAAATATCTCTGAAATAAAAGATATTTTGTTGATTGCAGAAAAGGGCGATTGCTTAACACCATATCAGTTAGAGCGAGTAGAAAAAGTTTTGGTTGCGATAAAAAGGCTGAAGGATTATTTGACAAGAGGGAAAATGTTTAATAATTCCTTGGCTTATTATGATGAAAATCTGGATTCCATTTCGGAATTGCGGGAAGAAATATGTAGCAAAATCAGAAATGGTGTTGTGGATGATTACGCATCAAAAGAATTATGTCAGATACGAAATCAAATCATAAAATGTGAAGAACAGATGAAACAAAAGGCAGAACAAATTATGCGTTCTTATAAGGATTGTATGGCAGATAACTACTGTACCTTTAGAAATGGACGAATATGCCTTCCGGTGAAAAAGGAATATAAACTTAAGATATCCGGCAGCGTCATCGACAAGTCTTCTACGGGCAGCACACTTTTTATTGAACCGTCCAGTGTTGCAAAATATTATGAAGAACTAGAACTGCTAAAAATAGGCGAGGAAAACGAAGTGTATCATATTTTATATACCTTATCAGCAATCGTATTGGAATCAGCGCCTGTGTTGAATGAAAATCTGACAATGATTGAAAAACTAGATTTTATTTTCTCTAAGGGAAAATTAAGCATTGACATGGATGCAATAGAACCGATGATAAATACAGAACGAAGAATCAAACTAACAAATGCACGGTATCCGTTGATGGATAAAACGATTGCTGTTCCATTACAGTTTGATATAGACGAAAATGTACGTGGTATTGTTATAACAGGTCCAAACACGGGTGGAAAAACGGTAGCAATTAAAACGGTTATGCTGAATTGTATTATGGCACAATGTGGGTTGCATGTGACATGTAAACAGGCAGATATTTGTATGAATGGTTCTTATCTATGTGATATTGGTGATGGTCAGAATCTGTCTGAAAATCTGTCTACATTTTCTGCACACATAACCAATGTGCTGGAAGTTTTAAGTGAAGCGGATAAGGACAGCTTTGTTATTATGGATGAATTAGGCTCCGGAACAGATCCTACGGAAGGCATGGGGATTGCAATTGCGATATTAGAAGAACTTAGAAAAAGTGGTGCCATTTTCTTAGTGACAACACATTATCCGGAAGTAAAAGAATATGCAGCGAAAGCAACGGATATAGTCAATGCAAGAATGGCTTTTGATAAGGAAACATTAAGTCCCACTTATCAAATGGTGATTGGAGAAGCAGGCGAAAGCTGTGCATTTTATATTGCAGACAGGCTGGGAATGCCAAATGAAATGTTAAGGGTGGCAATTCGTGCTGCATATGGAAAGGACGCAGTGGAGTCTTATAAGTTTCAAAAGCCTGAAAGTAATATCACTAAGAAAAATGTCAATAAGATTTCCAAGGCTAAAAAGGGAAAGAATAATGTGGAGCTTAGCACCAAGTATAAAATTGGTGATAGTGTAATGGTTTATCCTGAGAAAAAGATAGGTATCGTGTGTGTTCCAATCAACGAAAAAGGTGTGTTAAGGGTGCAACTGCCAAATAAAAAAATCTGGATTAATCATAAACGGGTAAAACTTCATGTGGCGGCAGCAGAGCTATATCCAGAAGATTATGATTTTTCAATTTTATTTGAAACAGTTGAAAATCGAAAAAAGCGGCATGACATGCAAAGAAAATATACAGATGCTGTGATAGAGTCAGAATTATAGATATGTAGTATGTCTGGTGGAAAAGCCGCCGAGACACGGTATCAGTCCGTAGAGTTCTTGATTTACAAAGTAAATCGGAACATATGCTGAAAGCAAATTATAAATAGGATGATGTTCATAGAGGAGGTCAATGAAAAATGGAACGTATTATAAAATCAATGGAAAATAAATATCTTATTCCGTCACTTGAATTGGTGGAAGATGTTTTTACAAAATATGATAGTCCGGAAGAAGGAAAGGTTGTACGACAGTTAGTAGAAGAAATTCGTGCAAAAAAATATTATATACCTGAATTAGAATTTATTATGGTGAATGAGAAAGACGAGGTTATTGGATATGCGATGTTTTCTCGTTTTCATATTGAAGGAAGGTATGAAAATGAATTATTAATATTGACACCTGTTGCTGTAAAAACGGAATTGCAAAGACAGCACATTTCAAAAGATATATTAGAATATGGCTTTGACGCTGCCAAGAGATTGGGATTTAAAGCAATTCTTGTTGAGGGAAATCCACGCAATTATAATAATCGTGGCTTTCAATCAAGCTATAAATTTGGAATAGAAGCAGGACCAAATATAAAGCTGCCACATCCGGATTGTCTGATGATTAAGGAACTGGAAAAGGGAGCATTAGATAGGATGAGTGGATTAGTTGATTATTCTTTTTATGATGCACTTCGTGAAGGGTAAAATAAAACAATAAATGTAAACTAATCAAAAACTAATAAACATCTGCTATAATTTAGTATGGAGGTCTGTATATGGATAAAAAAATATTGATAATAGAAGATGAAGTGTCAATACAGAAAATATTAACAGAGCCACTTACATTTGCAGGATATAAAGTTATTACCGCATCGGACGGACTGGAAGGGATTAACAAATTTCACGAACAGGATTTTGACCTTATTTTATTGGACATAATGCTGCCTAAGATTGACGGATATACTGTGTGTGAAATGATACGTCAGGAGTCACAAATTCCGATTATCCTTTTAACTGCACTTGATACGGAAGATGCACAGATAAAGGGATTTGATAAGCTGGCGGATGATTATATTACAAAACCGTTTTCCATTAATCTTGTACTAAAGCGTGTGGAGGCTCTTATGAGAAGAACTGCATCAGATACAATGTCGGATATCATCCGTTACAAAGAAATTACAGTAAATGAAGCAGAACGAAGGGTTACTGTTTTTGGAAACGAAGTGGAACTTACCAACTTAGAGTTTGAAATTCTTTTGCTGCTTATTAAAAATAAGGGGCGTGTTTTTACAAGGGATGACCTTCTCAATCTGGTCTGGGGTTATGACTTTATGGGAGATGAAAAGGGTGTAAACTTTCATATTATGAATTTACGCAAAAAATTGAATGTTGATTATATCAAGACAGTCAGAGGGGTGGGGTATAAAATTGCGAAAGAAAATTAAGAACAGTTTAAGTGTAAAGGTTTTTTTATGGGTTTTTTCTGCTCTTACAATTTGCAGTATGCTTATCTATGGAATTGTATTGACTGTCCTGCCCAGACAATATCAGGTTACATCAGACGAGTGGCTGGATGTCAATACTGAAATACTTGTTTCAAAATTGAAGAGTATGCGTTATGAGGATGCGGTCGATGAAATTTATAATTTCTGTATCCAGAACAATTCAGCAGCCTTACTTAGTGATGATAAAGAGACTTTAATATTTGGCAAGATAAAAACTGAAGAATTGACAGCTGCATCATTAAGTATTGCATCTAGTGTTACTTTTTCAGATAGAGAAACAGAATATTTACTTGTAGTATATTCCATATCACAAACTGCCGATATAATTTCAAGTCTTATGTTACGTTTTTTACCTGCCGTCCTTGCAATTATTATTTTGCTGTCATTTTTAAGTGCTTTTATTTGCAGTAAGGTCATCGTTACCCCTATCGCTAAAATCAGTCAGATTTCTAAACGTATGACATCACTTGATATGACTTGGAAATGTGATATAAAAAGCAGTGATGAAATTGGTGTCCTTGCATCTAGTCTGAATATGATGGCAAGCAGATTGCAGACAGCTATGGAAGAATTAACAAATGCCAATAATCAACTGACTGATGATGTAGAGAAATTTAAAGTATTGGAAGAACAACGCAAAAACTTTTTTGCAGCGGTATCCCACGAGTTGAAAACACCATTGACTATATTAAAAGGGCAAATTGAAAATATGATTTTGGGATATGGGGATTATCAGAATCACGAAAAATATCTGCCTGAAGCATTGAAAGCTACGGAAGATATAGAGCATCTTGTAAAAGAGATTATTACTATATCTAAAATGGAAAGTATGGATTTACAAGATTCCTTGCAGGAGGTTTTTCTAAAACAAACGACGAATGATATGATACAGGCTATTTTACCGCTTGCACAGGATAAGAATATTCAGATACACCAGAATATCAGTGCAGATATGAGTTTGTCTGTCAATCCCAATCTTTGGAATAAAGCATTATCTAATATTATTGGAAATGCAGTCCGGCATTCTCCACATGGTGAGAAGATTTTTATCTCCGTACAATCCTCCGAAAATGGAAATGTTCTTGTTATTGAAAATACAGGAGTGTTTATTCCGGAAGATGACCTTCCGCATATGTTCACTCCCTTTTATCGGGTAGATAAATCAAGGAGTAAGACTACCGGTGGAAGTGGATTGGGACTATATATTGTCAAAAAAATTCTTGACCTGCAAGGTATGAAATATGGGATAAAGAATACGGAACGGGGAGTAGCATTTTTTCTTTATCTAAATTAATATTTGCTTTACCCCACAAAAAGCTGTCAGCAATTGCTGGCAGCTTTTTGTTTGATAGGAAACTTTGTTCTGTTCTAACCAAAGGCTCACGAAAAGCAAATCAAAAACTAATAAAAGAATTGTATCATTTTCCTAAAGAATGCGGCACAGAGGCATCTTTTAAAATATATTACAGAAAGGAGTTGGATAACTTAGATGAATTTTGCACAAAGAGCGTTTGTTTACATATCACGCAAAAAAGGAAAAACTATTAGCCTGTTTTTGGTGGTGTTTGTGGTGGCAGTTTTTCTGATTTCGTGTTTTGGTATATTAAATGCGTCAGAAAAACTATCAAGAGATATTCGGACTTCTCTTGGCGCAGCTTTCTATATAAGAGCCAATACCGAAGTGTCGATGAATGAAAACGGCGAATATGAGGTAAAGGCAAACAATGTCCATATCACGGAGAAGGAAATAGATGAGATTATGCAAATAGGTGAAATCAAATATTATAATCCCATCAATTATGGTTTTGCCAAGAGTGATGCAATAGAGTTTATCCCCGGCGATAAGCATACCGAGGAAAACAATATGGGAAAAGTGACGGCACTGAAGTTTTCTGCACTTGCATCCAACTTTGTAGATGAATCAGCCGTTTTGGTAGAAGGAAAACATTTCACTGACACTGATAATGGAAAAATTCTGATTAGTGAACAGTTAGCGAATGACAATCATATATCAGTTGGCGATACGCTGACACTTACTCATGCCAAGCTCGGTGAAGCTGAAGGTGCATACATTGATGAAATACCTGACAAGACAGCTTATACCCAAGTGGAGGTATCTGGAATATATAAGCTGAACAGCAAGGACACCTCTATCAAACCAACAGCAAGCATTGCTGAAAATGAGATATATGCAAGTCTTGATGTCTTGAATGAACTACATGAGAGTGAAACCGGCATTTACACGGGAGAAGTTGATTTTTATATTACTGACCCTGCCAAACTTGAAAGTATCACCCGCAATGTTTGGCTATTGCAATCTATTGATTGGACAACACATTTTATCCGTACCAATGATTTGGGATATTCCAAAATAGCCGATCGGTTATCAAACCTAGGCAACTTGGTGAAAATACTGCTCGCCCTTGTGTCAGTTGCCAGTGCGTCATTTTTGACTTTGCTATTAACCATGCGTATGCGTAGCCGAATGCAGGAAGCAGGTATTTTGCTTGCAGCAGGAGTTTCAAAAGGGCAGATTATGGCAGGATTCCTATTGGAAGTTTTGTCGGTTACAGTAGTTGCACTGATTTTATCCTATGTCATTTCTTTTGGTGTTACAGCATTTTTAGGGCATAGTCTGTTTGGTGAACTGCAACCGAATCTGTTAAATGATGAAACCCTAACAGCAGGAAGTAGGGACAGTATTCAAATTGGAAGCTATCTGAAATTGAGTGTCGTAAAAACATTGCTTATTTATTTATGCCAACTAGTCGTAATTACAGCTTCGACCTTTATATCGTCTATTATGATTATACGGTTGAAACCAAAAGAAATTTTATCAAAAATGAGTTAGGAGGCCATTGAAATGGGTTTTATGAAAAGAGCAGGTCTGTATTGTTTAAGACAACGATTTAAGACTATTATTTTATTTATGATACTGACAATTATTGCAACCTTCATGCTTACAGGTATTGCCATTCGTGATGCGGCTAAAGGACAGACAGCAGATGTCCGGACAGCTATCGGAGGGAAAATCATACTTGAAATTGATATGGAAGGTCATATGGGAGATGGTCAGCAAAATGAGTGGGGAATGGCTTATACTTACAATGGGGATTTGATTACGCAGGAAATTGTAGATGCGATTGAAAAGGTTGAGGGCGTTGTGGACTACAATTCCGAGGAAGCAGCAGGCTATTATGGTGCAGGCGTTAATTTCAAGTACTTGCCTGCTGCCTTTGATATAAGCTATACACCGTATGGTGAAACATCGACTTATACCATAACATTGTCATCTGAAAAATGTGGGGCATTCCAAAGTGGTAAATATAAATTAATAGATGGCAGACATATTACACCCAATGATAAATATGCATGCCTGATTTCGAAAGAACTCGCCGATTATAACCAGTTGTCTGTTGGAGATAAAATCAAGATGTATTCCCTTGATTCGGATGCTATATCAGAATTTGAAATCGTAGGAATTTTTGACGGTACGGAGGGGGCTGCGGGAAATGCAATGACTGTAGATGAAATTCCTGCAAACTGCGGATATATAAGCTATGCGACAATGTTTGAATTGTTTGGAGACGAGTATGGCGGTTTTGGACAACTGACGATTTATGTAGAAGACCCCGTTAGTATTCAGAATGTATATGACAGAATTTCCGCTTTACCGGAGCTGAAAGGGAAAACCTTAAAGCTAAGTATAGATACAGATGAATATGACGTTATAGCTGTTCCTTTAGAATCGCTGCAAAAATTGATGAATACAATAATTATCATTATTTCAGCTGTCAGTGTTGTCATTCTGACCCTGCTTCTGACAATCTGGATTAGAGGACGCAAAAAGGAAATTGGGATTTTGCTTTCCATTGGCAAGAGCAAGACAAATATCATGTTGCAAATCTTTACAGAAACTTTTGTCGTGGCTGTTATTTCGTTTGCGGTATCTATACCGTTTAGTAATCTGATAGCGGAAAAAGCAGGAGCGTTTTTAGTATCCAGAGTGGAGGTAGGAACAGCAAATCTCAATGTGCAGATTGACGCAACTTATCTGATTCCTCTATATATAATTGGCATTTTATTGATTACGGTAGCGGTTATTGCTTCATCATGGACGATTGCTCGCTTAAAACCAAGAGATATTCTTACGAAAATGAGTTAGGGAGGACACCAAAATGAATATTATTAAAACCTGTAATGTTAAATATTCCTATGATGGGAACAGAGTTGTTCTTAAAAATATATCTACCGAATTTGAAACGGGGAAAATCTATGCAATCCTCGGTCCATCCGGATGTGGGAAAACAACCTTGCTTTCCCTGCTTGGAGGATTGGATAGTCCGTCTGGCGGACAGGTGTTGTTTCAAGGAGAAGATATTGAGAAAAAAGGGCTTGCACACCATCGTAAAAACAATGTGGCTTTTGTTTTTCAAAACTATAATCTAATTGATTATATGACACCTGCTGAAAATGTGTCTTTGACTTCAACACTGTCGCCGTTTCTTATCTTGGAGCGTTTAGATCTTACAAAGGAGGAAGCAAAACGGAATGTTTTGAAGCTGTCTGGAGGGCAGCAGCAGAGGGTAGCAATTGCCCGTGCATTGGCTTCTGATGCAAGCGTGATACTTGCAGATGAGCCGACAGGCAATCTTGATGAAGATACTGCGGTTGAAATCACAAACATTTTAAAAGAATGTGCTCATCAGATGAACAAATGTGTAATAATCGTAACACACTCGAATGACCTTGCAAAGCAGGCGGATGTAATTCTTCGCTTGAAAAAAGGGGAATTATTCACTGAGAAAAAATAAAAACCCTAAGGTTTAATATAAAAAAACAGAGCCGATAATTTGTGATATACCTCATAGATTATCGGCTCTGTTTTTAGGAGGAATAAATATTTAGCCGTTGCTGTCTGTGTTTGTTGCAGCAGTTTGTTTCTGCATTTCATTCAGTTTTTTGTGGAGTGGTATCGCCATAAATATCGTTATGACTGTGGAAAGCACATCCGCAATCGGTTGGGCATATAAAATACCGTTAAGCCCCCAAACTGTAGGAAGTAGCAGAATAACAGGGATAAAGCAAATTCCCTGCCTGCAGGCTCCGAGGATAAATCCTTCTTTGCCTTTTCCCAAAGCGAGGAACAGAGAGGAATATACTGTGTTAAATCCGAAGAGCATAATGGAGAGACCATTTACCCTTAAAGATGCTGCACCAATGCGAATCATCTCAGCATCACCCTTTGTAAACTGAGAAACGACAGCCGCAGGGAACAGAGCCAGTATTACACCGAAAATCACACAGAAAATTGTGGACCAAAGGATGGAAGTTTTGATTGCTTCACGCAGACGGTTAAAATTTTTTGCTCCATAGCTGTAGCCCGCTATGGGCTGAAATCCTTTGATGAAACCAAATACGGAAAGACTGACCATAGAAATAAGTCGGGTAACAACACCCATACCTGCAATAGCTGAATCGCCATAATCGCCTGCGGCATTGTTGATTAAGGAAATGGAAATACTTGTTAATATCTGAAATATCAGTGTTGGGATACCGATTTTGAAAATTTCACACATGACTTCCTTCGTATATGTGCAATCCTTAATTCGAAAATGAAATACACTTTTTCTTCGCAGAATATAGGTCAGATATACCAGAGTGGAAACTACTTGTGAGATTGCTGTTGCTATGGCGGCTCCCGCTACACCTAAGTCAAACACATAGATAAACAATGGGTCTAATGCAATATTAAGTACTGCACCAATCAGCAAGGCACACATTGTTGTTTTTGCCGCACCTTCACTTGTCACGATGTTATTCATAGTGACATTGAACACGTTAAAAATGCAGGAAACAATGTAAATGCCTGCGTATGTAGTAGCATAAGGCAGGATACTGTCAGTTGCACCTAAGAGTTTTAAAATCGGATGCAGGAACAGCATGGAAATGAGAATGATGATTGCTCCGACTGACATGCTGCTATACAAAGCGGTACTTGCAACAGCATCTGCTTTTTCCTTATATCCACGACCTAACAATCTGGAAATGTAGGAAGCTGCACCATTTCCAAACAATAGACCAAGACCGATGACGACCTGACCGAGAGGATAGACTACAGAAATTGCTCCCATTTGGCTCTCACCTAATCCACCAACAAAATAGGCATCAACAAGATTATAGAAAGCATTTACTAACATACCAATCATTGTCGGGATGCCCATTGCTAAAAGTGCTTTTGGTATGGAGGCACTTCCGAGCAGTGCCATCTTTTTGCTTTGATTGTTCATTATGTTTCTCCTTTTATTTGATAATTAGTATTATCTATAGTACTATAAATTATAGTAATTGCGTCGCAAGGGCTATAGTACTATAATTTATAGTACTTGTCAAGAGTAAAAGGAGGATATTTCTATGGCAACAATTGATTTGATTGTGTTGGGAATGTTGAAAAAGGAATCTTTGAGTGCGTATGATATTCAGAAACTGGTGGAATACCGTAACATTTCAAAATGGGTAAAAATCAGCACTCCGTCCATTTACAAGAAGGTTATTCAGTTGGAAGAAAAGGGTTTTATCACAAGCCATACTGAAAAAGATGGAAAAATGCCCGAAAAGGCTGTATATACCTTGACGGATGCAGGCAGGGAAGAATTTGAAAAATTGATGTTTGAAATATCCTGCAAGCCAATAAATATGTTTTTAGATTTTAACGCCGTTATCGTTAATTTGGAAAATATGTCAAAAGAAAAGCAAAAAGAATGTCTGGATAACATTGAATGCAATATAAATGTGCTGAAAACCCATATACAGGAAAACATTGCCTTGAAAGAAAATGATTCAGATATTCCAGCTACGGGTATGGCAGTTTTACATCAACAGTTTCTTTTGATACAGGCAATCAAGGAGTGGATGATAACGCTTAAAAAGACATTAGAATAGCAGATAGATACCTGAAATATAGCAAGAATGATGAAAAATTAAAAACCTCTTTGTGTTACAATATTTTGTCGGAAAGGAGGGAGCTTAATGCAAGGTCAGACGGTACGCACTGTTTCGCAAGCTATCCGATATATTGAAGCTAACCTGAATGACAGGTTGGAATTAGATATTGTAGCGAATGCATTGCACTATTCGAAATATCATCTGCATCGGATTTTTACAAAAACTGTTGGACTGACTATCCACGATTACGCAAAAAGGCGGCAGCTTACAGAAGTAGCAAATCTTTTGGTGTTTTCTACAAAACCGATTATTGAAATTGCCCTTATGAGTGGATATGAAAGCCAGCAGGCATTTACAGATATATTTAAAGCAATGTATAAGATTGCCCCAGCGGAATTTCGGGAAGCGAAAGAATTTTACCCGTTACAACTTGAAATACATCTGAAGGATGAGCTTGTAAAAACAGACTTTACAAAAGACAAAATAAAATTTGCCACACCTGCCGATGTGGATGACTGGATGGGGTTGGTAAGCCTTGGAATTGATGGATACCCAAGATTTGATGAATCTGAATATATGGATAAACTGCATCAGTATATTGCTGATAAAAAGGCTTTGATTTTATGGGATGATGGTATGGCAATCGGCATCATGGGATTTTCACCCGACGCAGGCAGCATAGATTTTCTGGCTGTTCATCCACAGTATCGACATTTGGGAATTACAAAGCTGTTTGTTGATAAGCTTGCGGACGAATTGCTTTGTGGCAAGGAAATCACTTTAACAACATACCGTGCAGGAGATAAGGCAGATACAGGATATCGTGAGGAATTTTACCGACTTGGATTTGCAGAAAGAGAGCTGCTTGTGGAATATGGATATCCGACACAGCGGTTTGTGCTTCTTCCAAAAAACAAGGAGGAAGTCGAGAATGAAGGAAACACAGAGAAATCCGTTAGCAAATAATTTTGATGCGGTATCACTTATTCAATTTGCTTTTCCAAGTATAGTCATGATGCTGTTTATGGGATTATATACCATAGTAGATACCATTTTCGTAGCCCGTTTTGTTGATATAAAAGCTTTATCATCGATCAATATCGTCTGTCCTGTCATCAATATTATTGTTGGATTGGGAACGATGCTGGGGGCTGGCGGGAGTGCGATTGTTGCGAAAAAAATGGGAAGCAGAAAAACAGATGAAGCCCGAAGCAATTTTACTCTTATTATTATCACTGGGATAATCACAGGTCTGGTTATTACTGTTATCGGGCTTTTATTTCTTGATGAATTGATCTGGGGATTGGGTGCAAGTGAAATCTTATATCCATATTGCAAGGATTATCTGATGATACAGCTTATTTTTGTTGTAGGAAATATTATGCAGGTACTGTATCAAAATCTCTTTGTAACAGCAGGAAAGCCGACTTTGGGACTTATTCTTTCTGTTTTGGCAGGGATTGCTAACATTATTTTTGATTATATTTTTATAGTTTTACTGAAAATGGGAATAAAAGGAGCTGCCCTTGGTACAGGCATCGGATATATGATACCGACAGTTATCGGTACAATATTTTTTCTGACTGGTACAAGCGAATTACATTTCTGTAAGCCTCAAATGGACACATATGTTTTGTTAAAGAGCTGTTCCAATGGTGCATCTGAAATGGTGAGCCAGTTATCGACTGCCGTGACTACATTTCTGTTCAATGCGACAATGATGAAATTGTTGGGTGAGGATGGTGTTGCAGCTATTACGGTGATCATATATTCTGGTTTTTTATTGACGTCCCTTTATATTGGTTTTTCTATGGGAGTAGCTCCGGTTATAAGCTATAACTATGGGAGCGGGGATGTAAATCAGTTGAAGAAAGTAGTCCGTATTTGTTTTTGTTTTATAATGACCATTTCCGTTTTTGTATTTCTGTTTTCCTTTTTTGCAGGGGAAACCATTGCTAAGATATTTGCGGAGAACAATGATAATGTTTTTGAGATTACAAAAATGGGTTTTACAATTTTTTCATTTAGCTTCCTGTTCTCCGGATGCAATATTTTTTCTTCCGCTTTATTTACGGCACTATCAAATGGGAAAACATCTGCAACAATCTCTTTTTTAAGGACATTTGGATTTATTATGATTTGCCTTTTGGTTTTGCCAAGGTTTTTAAAAGAAACAGGAGTATGGTTAGCTGTTCCCATCGCAGAATTGCTCACGCTTATGCTGACGATATGTCTGATCATGCAGGGCAGCGTAGAATAAATATAAAGAATTGTTTAAGTATTTTATTTAACAAAGTATTTATATTTGACGATATTATCAGTATAGTGTATTATATAAGCTATAGATACTTACAATTAATTTATATTTTTTCATACAAAAACAAGGAGGTGGCGGTATGAAAATTGGAGAGGCAAGACAAAATTATAATGTGTTGCTTAAATCCTACAATATGAAAAAGTGGGATATTCATCAACAGCAAATGGATTTGCAGGAGAAGATGAAGAAAGAACCTGAAAATGACACGTACAAGGAGCAGTCTGTTATATTACAGCTTTCGTATGATGCACTTGATGAAAAACAGAGTGAATATCAGGCGTACATGGATAAGCTTTTGGAGCAGGAAACTTCCATAATAGATAAGATTGCTGCAGAGCAGCAAGGCGAAGCAATGGAAGAATATGCAAAGAATGTTGGCAAGCTTATGGAGGTTGCCCGCCGTATCATGAAGGGACATAAGGTTCCTCCTCAGGATGAGAAAAAGCTTATGGAATTTGACGATAAGCTTTATCAGGCAGCTAAAAATATTGGTAATATGGTAAAGCTTAGAAAGAGAAAGGAATATGATTCCCTTTGGGATGATGAGGAAAAGAAGGAGCAGGTAGATGCTCTTGAGGAAGCTGAAGGAACGGAAGCGTTTGCAAACGGACCGGAAGAGGTATCTGTTGAGGATACGTTAGCATCTGTTGAGGGCGCAGCTTCCGTGGATGTGTCGGCTGATATTTGAGGCGATGCAGTCATAGAATAGCATTAATGAAAACTCCCTATTAGAATACTTTAAGATTCTGATAGGGAGTTTTTTTATCGAGTTCTGATAATCATGTATTATCGCATTATCTGTATTCGGTATGCCGTAGTTTGAGGCGGTATGCTTAGTGTCATAAATGTGGCATGAGTTATTCTCACCCGCATACCTGGCATAAGGGAGGAAATACCTGTCGCTCTGCCAAAGGGAGTCATAATAATGGCATCAGGAGCGATATTGAATCTGATTATGGGTGACAAATTGGTATTTGCAAGTACGGTTATGAAGCGGTCTGAATGGTTTACATTTGCTATTCTGCCATCGGTTGTATTGTAGGAAAGGGTGCTATTTAGCAGTTGGATTGTATAAGCCAAGGCTTGCGGTGGAATACTTCTGGTCATGACAGCGGAAAATGAGGCATTTATGTTCATGCCGCGGCGCAGTCTGTTTGCGGTTATGGTATTTCCCCATTGGTCGATAATCAATGTGTTATTATCTACAATTAAGGTTACACGATTTACATTGTTCACACATCTTACACATTCAGTATAGGAGATTGTAACAAAGTGGTTTCCCTGGTCTGAGAATATATCATCTATACTTGCGTTAAATACATTGATTACAAAATTGTTGTCGACAAATGACTCTGACAACTGAGATATGGCGATGTCAGCAGGATTGTCTGTGCTATTCATAATATATTTGGTCTCCGGATAAATAAAATATTCGTTATATTATATGTGTATATGAAAATACAGTTACAGGGGAAATTAAGTAAGTGGAGAAAAAGATAAAGCCAATACCCAGAAAATTAAAAATAAAAAAAGAGCGCGAGACGGGGATCGAACCCGCGACCCCTTCCTTGGCAAGGAAGTGCTCCACCGCTGAGCCACTCGCGCTTACATCATGATTTGTTATCGCATTTCTGACGACAAGTGATATATTATCATAAGAAAAAATATATGTCAATAAAAAACATTAAAAATTTAAAATCAATAAAATGAAAAAACAAAACAAAAATATCAAAGAAAAAACAAAACAATGAAAATAAAGAAATCAAATAAAATATAAAAAGCAATCCGTTATAATATTTAGAAAAAATTAATAAATTATTTTGTTAATTTTAGCAAAAAATCAATGAAAAAACAATTGTAAAAAAAAGTTGCTTTGGTATAATGAACAAAGAAGTTGTACCATTAAGTATAAAATTATATTAATTATTTTGCAGGAGCAGGCGGCTGATATGAGTAATAAGAAAAAAAATACGAAAGCAAAAAACAAAAAGACAGAAAATGATATACAGAATACAGAAGAACAAAATGTTGAAAAAACAATTGGAAAAACTGAAACGGAAGAGGTTAAGCAGGAAGCAGGACAGCAGACTGCTTTGGAGAGCAAGCCGGAACCGGAGCAGAAAACCGAACAGGAGATTGCTTTGGAGGAAAAGCCTGGTTTTAAGCAGAGATTTAAGAAGCTTGTAGGTGCTTCCATTCATACATGGATTTTCAAATGCTTTGTTGTTGCATTTGTTCTTGAGCTTGTATTGGAAATCCTCGGCAGACGTTCCATATACGGTGGTTTTTCTTTTCTTGTCAATTCACCGATTGTATTTATATATAATGTGTCCATTATATTTTTTACGTTGTTGTTTGCTCTTTTTTTAAGGAAAAGAGTGTTTGGAATTATATTTATAAGTACAGCATGGATTGTGTGTGGCATTATTAATTTTGTTGTGCTGGGATTTAGGGTTACACCTTTTGCAGCCATAGATTTTCTTATGGTTAAGGATACCTTCAGCATGATTGATGTATATTTTACCAAGTTTCAGCAGGTTTTAATCGTTATAGGTATAGTAGTGGTTATTACAGCTATTGTTCTTTTATTTAGGAAGACGCCAAAGTTTGAAGGTGACAGAAGGGTTAAAGGAACAATGCTTACTTGCGTGATTGCATGGCTGCTTGTTATGCTTCTTACAAATTATGCAGTAAATCATAATATTATTTCTGATGACTTTGCAAATTTAGGAACAGCATACAAGGATTACGGATTTGCGTACTGCTTTACAAACAGTATAATTGATAATGGAATTTCCAAGCCTGACGATTATTCTGAGGAGTATATGCAGGAGATAAAGCAGACGCTTGATAAGGAAAAACCAAGTGGACAAGCGAAAAAACCTAACATAATTATAATTCAGCTTGAATCATTTTTTGATCCGAATGATGTTGTGGGACTTACCATGAGTGATAATCCTGTTCCTACATTTACAAAACTGAAGGAGCAGTTCCCTTCCGGATATTTTACGGTTCCTGCCTTGGGTGCCGGTACAGCAAATACGGAATTTGAGGTGCTTACGGGAATTAAGACAAGCTATTTTGGCGCAGGAGAGTATCCGTATAAAACTACAGTAAATGAGGTTCCTGTTGAGGGTCTGACTTCTATTTTAAAGAAGCAGGGATATGGGACATATGCGATTCATAATAATAAGTCTTCATTTTATGATAGAAAAAATGTATATAATATGATGGGCTTCGATGCATTTATATCACTTGAATATATGTATGATGTTGAGTATACGTCAACAGGATGGGCAAAGGATGCAACGCTTGTTGATGATATTATGAAATGCCTTAAGGACACCGATACACAGGATTTTGTATATACTATAAGTGTACAGGGACATGGAAGATATCCTGACGGCGATGATACCTGTGAGGATCATATACAGGTACATTATGAATATGAGAAGATGGAAAAACCGTTTCATTATTATGTAAACCAAATATATGAAATGGATATGATGATTGACAATTTAATAAAAGAACTTGACAAATATGGTGAGGATTATGTACTAATATTATACGGAGATCATCTTCCGTCACTTGAGCTTACGGAGGAGCAGCTTCCTAACAGTACATTATTTCAGACGGAATATATTATTGTAAATAATATTAATCTGAATATAGAGGATGAGGATATATATGCCAATGATATTTCCCTTAAGCTGCTTAGTGCACTCAATATGCCTTTGGGTTATGCTCAAAAAGCACATAAGCTTTATGAGGGAGATATGCTTGATAAGGTTTTAGTAAATATTGCTTATGATATGATGTATGGAGATAACTATCTTTTTACTGACAGTGTGATTGTACCTGAGGCTGATATGAGTATGGGTGTTGATGAGATTATAATTACTGATGTGGAAAATGTAGATGAGCATATCGTGATTCATGGTGATAACTTTAATCAGTATTCAGTCGTGAGCATAAATGATGATAATTATGAGACCAGCTATATTGACAGAAAAACGCTTATGGTTGAGGAAATACTGCTTGAAAAGGGAGATGTGGCAGTAGTAAAACAGATAGATAAATCGCATCATGAGCTTAGCAGTTCCCAAAGTTATATTTATTAAAACAGCTACATTAAAATTTTTTATAAAAATAAATTAATATATGATTGAATACTGACAAATTTTGTTGTACAATATTTGCAGTTGTTTTTTGATAATTATGTTAAGGAGACGGAAGTACTATGATTCCAGCAATTGATGTTAAACATATTAATCCATTTCTTCAGTCAAGTATTTCCATTATGGAAAGTGTCACCAGTGTTAAACTTACGGTAGGGAAGCCTGAGAAAACGGATTTTTCTTTTAAGGAACTCACATATGCAATACAGCTTGGAGTAGTTGGAGAGATGAAGGGGCAGGTTATTCTTGCAATGAAGGACGAAAATGCAAGGGATATAGCTTCTAAGATGATGTTTGGAATGCCTGTAAATGAATTAGATGAGATGTCATCATCCGCGTTAAATGAGCTCAGTAATATGATTATGGGTAATACTGCAACCATTTTTTCAACTCTTGGAATATTGATAGATATTACACCACCGCTTGCATTGCATGGAGAAAACCTCAAACTTAAAACAGATATAGAGGGAATAAAGGTTCCTTTGCTGTATGAAGGCAGAGAGTACATAGGTTTATATATTTGTGTATATAGGGATAATTAATCATTGACATGAGCACCTTGCCGTGCTAGTATAGCTTAAATCTTTTTATTGAGTTACATGTATAATTTTATATGGCAAAGTAATAAAAAATGTTGTATTCTATACAGCATTTTTTATTAATAAGAAGAATTATAATAACAAAAAGAAGGGAGAAATAAGATGGGAAAGATTATTGGAGAAGGCATTACATTTGATGATGTTCTTTTAGTTCCTCAGTTTTCAAGTGTAATACCAAATGACGTTGACTTAAGTACAAATTTAACCAAGAAGATAAGGTTAAATATTCCTCTTATGAGTGCCGGCATGGATACTGTTACCGAACACAGAATGGCCATAGCCATGGCAAGGCAGGGCGGTATAGGAGTTATACATAAGAATATGTCTATACAGCAGCAGGCAGAAGAGGTTGATATGGTTAAACGTTCAGAGAACGGAGTTATATCCGACCCATTTTATTTGTCACCTGAGCATACACTTGATGATGCGGACAAGCTTATGGCAAAGTTTAGGATTTCAGGCGTTCCTATCACTGAAAACGGAAAGCTTGTAGGTATCATAACAAACCGTGACCTTAAGTTTGAGACGGATTACACGAAGAAGATTAAGGAGTCCATGACAACGGAAAACCTTGTGCTTGCAAAGGAAGGAATAACTCTTGAGGAGGCAAAGGCTATTCTTGCTAAGGCTCGCAAGGAAAAGCTTCCTATTGTTGATGATAATATGATGCTTAAGGGGCTTATAACCATAAAGGATATTGAGAAGCAGATTAAATATCCTATTGCGGCAAAGGATTCACAAGGAAGACTTCTTTGTGCCGCAGCGGTGGGAGTTACTCCGGATATATGCGACAGGGTTGATGAGCTTGTTAATTCAAAGGTTGATGCGATTGTTATTGACACGGCTCACGGACATTCGGAAAATGTTTTAAAGACGTTCAAGATGATTAAGGAGAAGTATCCTGACCTTGATGTTATTGCAGGTAATGTTGCAACAAAGAAGGGCACACAGGCAATGATTGACATGGGTGTGGATGCAGTTAAGATTGGTATTGGTCCGGGTTCAATCTGTACGACGAGAGTTGTTGCAGGTATAGGTGTTCCACAGATAACTGCAATTATGGAAGCTTATGAGGCGGCAAGCGTTGCAGGTATTCCTGTTATTGCCGACGGCGGTATAAAATATTCGGGAGATATTACAAAGGCTCTTGCGGCAGGCGCAAATGTATGTATGATGGGAAGCCTTTTTGCAGGAACCGATGAAAGTCCTGGAGAGTTTGAATTATATCAGGGAAGAAAATATAAGGTATACAGAGGTATGGGTTCCATAGCTGCTATGGAGTGCGGAAGCAAGGACAGATATTTCCAGTTAAATGCCAAGAAGCTTGTGCCTGAGGGCGTCGAGGGACGTGTTGCCTACAAGGGTACCGTGGAGGACACTGTATTCCAGCTTATAGGCGGTCTTCGCTCAGGTATGGGATATTGCGGAGCGCACAATATAGGTGAGCTTCATGAAACGGCTGAGTTTGTTAAGATTTCGGCAGCCTCCCTTAAGGAAAGCCATCCACATGATATACAGATTACTAAGGAAGCACCGAACTACAGTGTAGAATAGTAGGTCAATAGGGCTGTCGTACTAACAATATTTATATCATAATAACAAAAATACGCTTTTGCTTATGATAAAAATATTGTTAGTGCGACAGCCCTTATTGTATGAAATAAAATACATTTTTTTTACAGAAAAATATTTACAAAAAAAAAGTTGAATGATATATTTTTCCATGGATGGTATTCGAAAGAAGCCATACCGGAAAATTAAAAAGTGTCAGATTATGCTTTATGTTCCGTCTTTGTAGTATGAGCAAGGGTGATGCAAGTGTTTGTTATTGCAGCATGTAGTTTGCCTATAAAACAAGAAGGAAGGTGATAGTATGAGGATTGGATTTATTGGTGCCGGAAAGATGGGCTTTACTTTGGGGAAACACCTTAAAGAAAGCACCGATGCCTTGCTTGTGGGGTATTTTAGTCAAAATCCCGAAAGTGCAAGAGAAGCCGCAAAATTTACTGATACCAAATACTATGAGGATTTGAATGAACTTGCAGATTTATGTGACACTTTGTTTATTACAGTACCTGACGGGCAGATAGCTGTCATTGCAGAATTGCTTGACAGACTTGGAACTGTCATGGAGGGTAAGATTTTATGTCATACGAGTGGGGCGGTTTCCTCACAGGTTTTTTCTGGTATGCATAGCCAAATTTACGGCTATTCGATACATCCTATGTGTGCGGTCAGCTCAAAGACCAAGTCGCACATTAATTTCAGCAAATGTTTTATTACAATTGAAGGTCATGAAAGATATTTGGAGTTTTTTGTACGTTTGTTTCGCTCATTGGGACATGAGGTTAAAATAATTGAAAAAGAGGATAAAATAAGATATCACGGTGCCGCAGTTATGGCAAGTAATTTGGTTATAGGCTTATATCATATGGCACAGGTGGAACTTTCTAAATGCGGTTTTACATCTGAGGAGGCAGACCGTGCACTTAAGTCTTTGTTTAAGGGCAATGCCGAAAAGCTTGCAGAATACGGCTGTGAGGAAGCACTTACGGGTCCCGTTGAAAGATGTGATATAAAAACAATTTCAAAGCATATGTCAGTGCTTGAGGGTGATACGCTTGAAGCCTACAGGCTGTTATCAAGGCAGCTTGTAGATGTGGCAAGGAAAAAAGCCGGCGAAGGAATGAATGATAAGTATGATGAACTTGATGATATATTAAAGCCGTAATGGCTATAATTCTTGATGAATTAAAAAACTAAAATATGGCAGAGAGATATATTGACAAATTTCAAATATTGAGATAGGAGGATAAAAACATGAAAAAAACAGTTTTAACATTTGCGGAGGCTAAGGAAAAGGGAGAGAAGCTTACTATGCTTACAGCCTATGACTATTCAACTGCGAAGCTTATAGACGGAGCAGGGATTGATGCGATACTTGTGGGAGACTCACTTGGAAATGTAATGCTTGGCTATGAAGACACCCTTTCCGTTACAGTTGAAGATATGATACATCACGGGGCGGCAGTTTCCCGGGGAACAAGTGAAGCCCTTGTTGTTATAGATATGCCATTTATGTCATATCAAACCTCGGTATATGATGCCGTTGTAAATGCGGGACGCCTTATGAAGGAAGGAAGGGCAGGAGCAGTTAAACTTGAGGGCGGAAAAGAGGTTTGCCCTCAGATAAAGGCAATAACCGATGCGGGAATACCGGTTATGGCGCATCTTGGACTAACACCGCAGTCAATAAATGCCTTTGGTGGATTTAAGGTGCAGGGAAAAACGGAGGCTGCTGCAAAGAAGCTTATAGAGGACGCTTTGGCAGTTCAGGAGGCAGGTGCATTTGCACTGACACTTGAATGTGTTCCTGATAAGCTTGCCAGACTTATAACAAATAAACTTGATATACCTACCATAGGAATAGGTGCCGGAAACGGATGTGACGGACAGGTGCTTGTATATGCTGACATGCTTGGAATGTTTTCTGATTTCACACCGAAGTTTGTGAGACGTTTTGCCGAGATGGGACAGGTTATGACAGATGCATTTAAGGCATATATAGCAGCTGTAAAGGATGGTTCTTATCCTGAGCAGAAGCACACATATAAGATAGATGATGATGTAATTGAAAAACTGTATTAGAATTTGCTGGGAGAAATGAAAGATATGGAATTAGTATGTGTGGGAGAAAAAACCTATTATATCAAAAATCCTACCAATATAGGGATTTACAAGGCAGATGATGAAAATGTTTATTTGATTGACAGCGGAAATGATAAGGATGCAGGGAAAAAGATATTAAAATTAGTCGGTGAGCAGGGCTGGAAGGTAAAAGGAATTATAAACACTCACTCAAATGCAGACCATATTGGCGGAAATAAGGTTATCTGCGACAGAACCGATTGTGATGTGTACGCATATAACATTGAGAAAGCCTTTACAGAATATCCCATATTGGAACCGTCGTTTTTATATGGAGGTTATCCTTTTAAGGATTTAAGAAATAAATTTTTGATGGCAAAGGAAACAAATGCCATAAATATAAAGGATAATTTGCCGAAGGGATTGGAGTATTTTGTCTTAAAGGGACATTTCTTTGATATGATAGGAATCAGAACGTCAGACAATGTTGTTTTTTTGGGAGATGCACTGTTTAGTGAGGAAACAATTACAAAATATCATTTGTTTTTCCTTTATGATGTTAGGGAGTTTCTTAATACGTTAGATTACCTACAGGGTATAAACGGAAAATTATTTATTCCCTCACATTGTCAGGCAACGGATGATATACAGGGCTTAATTGAGCTAAACAGAAATAAGGTAAATGAAATGTTAAACCTTATATACGAGTGCTGTAAGAATAAAATGACATTTGATGATGTTTTAAAATATGTATTTGATACATATTCACTGACAATGAATGTAAATCAGTATGTGCTTTCCGGCAGTACGGTAAGGTCCTATTTATCTTATTTGTGTGATGAGGGCAGGCTTGTGTATGAGTTTGAGGACAATAAGATGATTTGGAAGCAGGGCTGCTAAGGATAAGGGAATGGAGGATATAAAATATGAACATGGTAAAAACAATTAAGGAAGTAAGAGAAAATGTTAAGCAGTGGAGAAAGGAAGGTCTTTCAGTAGGACTTGTCCCAACAATGGGTTATCTCCATGAGGGACATGAGAGCCTCATAAAGAGAGCTGTTGCAGAAAATGACAAGGTTGTTGTAAGTGTTTTTGTAAACCCAATGCAGTTTGGTCCAAAGGAGGATTTGGCAAGCTACCCAAGGGATATTGATGCGGACAGCAGACTTTGCGAGGCAGCGGGGGCAAGTCTTATATTTCACCCTGAGCCTGAGGAAATGTATGAGGAGGGTTTTTGCTCATTTGTGGATATGACAGGGCTTACAAATGCACTTTGCGGACTTTCAAGACCGGTGCATTTCAGAGGTGTATGCACTGTAGTAAATAAACTATTTAATATTGTAATGCCTGACAGGGCTTACTTTGGAGAGAAGGATGCACAACAGCTTGCAGTTGTAAAGAGAATGGTAAAGGACCTTAATATGGACATAGAAATAGTCGGATGTCCCATTATAAGGGAGGCGGACGGACTTGCCAAAAGCTCAAGAAACACTTATCTTTCTCCTGAGTCAAGAAAGCAGGCGGTCATTTTAAGCAAGTCAATATTTATGGCAAAGCAGATGATGCTTGATGGGGAAAAGGATGCAGCAAAGGTTAAAAAGGCAATGGTTGACATGATAAATACCATGCCTTTGGCTGATATAGATTATGTGGAGATAGTTGACGTAAACACAATGAAAAATATAGACAAAATAGAGGGCGATATACTCTGCGCCATAGCCGTAAATATCGGTGGAGAGGCAAGACTAATTGATAACTGTATGTTATCACTGAGCAATGCATAATCAAGAGCAATGCGAAAGGAGAATCACATGTTTTTAAATATGCTTAAGGGTAAAATTCATAGGGCAACGGTAGTACAGGCTGAAATAGATTACGTAGGAAGCATAACCATAGACGAGGAGCTTATGGAGGCTGCCGGAATACTTGAATATGAGCGTGTTCAGGTTGTGGACGTAAATAATGGAAACAGACTTGAAACCTATGTTATAGCAGGTGAGAGGGGCAGCGGAATGATTTGCTTAAACGGTGCTGCTGCAAAGCTTGTAGAAGTAGGCGACAAGGTTATTATAATGTGTTATGCGCAGATGACTGCCGAGGAGTTTAAGGATAATCCTCCTAGGGTGGTATTTGTAGATGATAATAATAAGATAAACAGGCTTACAAGATATGAAAAGCATGGCTTGTTGGAGGACATGGGATAATGCCTGTGACCGAGCCGTCAGGCGAGGTGCACTGCTAAGTAATCTCGATTATTAACGTGATATGGGAGGTTTTATATGCTTACGGGAAAAAGGATTATACTTGGAATAAGCGGTGGAATTGCAGCGTACAAAATGGCAAATGTGGCAAGCATGTTAGTAAAGCTTGGCGCTGATGTTCATGTTGTAATGACCGAAAACGCTACACATTTTATAACACCTGAAACCTTTGAGGTGCTTACAAATAACAGGTGCTACACTGATACATTTGACAGAGGAATGGAGATGCATGTGCCTCATGTTACTCTTGGAACGACGGCGGATGCTTTTCTTATTGCGCCTGCAAGTGCGGATGTTCTTGGAAAGATTGCAAACGGAATTGCAGACGATATGCTTACAACAACGGTTCTTCCTGCAAGATGCCCTGTATTAATAGCTCCTTCCATGAATGTACATATGTACGAAAATCCAATAGTTCAGGATAATATGAGGAAGCTTGCCTCATATGGATATGAGATAATTGCAGCTGACGAGGGATTTCTTGCATGCCGTGATACGGGAAAGGGAAAGCTCCCTGCCGAAAATGTACTGGTTGAATATATTTTAAGGGCATGTGCAAAGAAGAAGGATTTTGCAGGAAAAAAAGTGCTTGTTACGGCAGGAGCAACAAAGGAGGCTATAGACCCTGTAAGATATATAACCAACCACTCAACAGGAAAAATGGGATATGCCATTGCAAGAATGGCAATGCTTCGAGGAGCAGACGTTACCCTTGTTTCGGGTGAGACGAGTATTGATAAGCCGATGTTTGTAAATGTAGTAAATGTGAAAACTGCAAAGGATATGTATGATGCGGTAATAGGTTTAAGCGGTGATCAGGATATTATTATTAAAGCGGCGGCTGTTGCAGATTACAGACCATGCCATGTGGCTTCCGAAAAAATAAAGAAAAATGACAGTGCTATGAGTATAGAGCTTGAAAAAACGGATGATATATTAAAGGCACTTGGAGAACACAAAAAGGCAGGACAGTTCCTGTGTGGTTTTTCAATGGAAACAGAAAATATGATTGAAAATTCAAGAGCAAAGCTTGAAAAGAAAAATCTTGATATGATAGCGGCAAACAACCTTAAAGTTGAGGGTGCAGGCTTTGCCGGCGATACAAATGTACTTACGCTTATAACGAAAGACAGTGAGCTTGAGCTTCCTATAATGAGTAAGGAGCAGGCTGCCGACAGACTGCTTGATGAGATTTTTGACAGAGGTTTTAAATTTTAACCTTATAATATGTTATAAGTGTATAGATACAATGTATTTATAATAAAAAATGTGTCTATGTAGCTGGATTGAGGTAATAAGAAAGGAATCAATATATGTTTGGAGGTAAATCAAGAGGACAAAGAAGAAAGTTTAAAACATTGTCAGGCTGGATTGATAAAATGGAACCTTTCAAAGATACGAATAAAGAATTTGAGCATTTTCATGTTCCTTGTGGTCCTTGGCTGGCGAAAACTAAAACATCAGGCAAAATCAAGACGAATTTTTGTAAATTATGGGTTAAAAAAACTGAGGAATTTATTGATAAAAAGCCAAAAGAGATACCCTTTTGTAAAGTTGTAGCAGCCATTACATATCCCAATGTACGTGATTCACAGATTATTATTTTTTATGATGAGAAATACTATAATTCTTTTTGGGACAGAAAAGGACCATATCAGATATGGACTCCGATTAAGAATAAACGTTCATTTGCAGTAGAAAGAGGAATAGTAACGCAATTACCTGAGATTGGATATATAGAAGAACTGGATGATGAAGACTATCATACAAAATCATATATTTGGTTTTATGGCGAATGGTTATAGTCTGATGGTGTAAGATAAATTTATTGCATTTTGAATGAAATATATATTTGTTAATCAAAATGGTTCATACACTATCGGGTATATGATGGATATGTTTTTGGAGGTAAAATGGAAGGCGAATTTTTATTATTATTTTATTTAACTATATTTGTAGTTGAAATAATTTTGTTAGTAAAATCTATAAAGAATCAAAATAAGAAGCTTTGGGGAACTCTTATTATATTAGAAATCTTTTCTGTTGTTGTTTCTGTAATTTTATATAATTATTATGAAGGCTTACCGGGATACGGTTTTATGCCTGGTTTTACATATTTTGGAGAAATTTTATTCAGCTTTGGTATGGCTATTATTTATTCCATTACATTCTTTATTACTATTTGTATTATGATATGTAAACGCAAGCTTCAAAGTGATTCCTTAAAAAACAAGGACAAAAAATAAAATATTGAAAGGAGAGCTTTTATGAACGAAAAAAGACAGGTATACAACCCATTTTTGCCGATTGATGAGTATATTCCTGATGGAGAACCGCACATTTTTGATGGAAGGGTTTATCTATACGGCTCCCATGACAGGGAGGGCGGCTACACATTTTGCATGGAGGATTATGTGACGTATTCTGCCTCTATCGAGGATTTGACCGATTGGAGATATGAGGGTGTGATTTATAAGGCATGTAATGACCCTGAATATCCAACTAAGAAATATATGTATGCCCCTGATGTTGTGTGTGGAAATGATGGCAGATACTACCTTTATTATTGTATGTCCGGTGATTACGGATTTGGCGGCTATACAGGTGCCATTAAAGTGGCAGTATGCGATAGTCCCTGCGGAGAGTTTCAATTTTTGGGAACTGTTCAATATCCTGACGGCACTCCCATGAAAAAATATGTATGCTTTGACCCTGCCGTTATAAATGACAACGGAGTCATTCGATTATATTATGGAACTCAATATGATTTTGAGGAGAGGGAGGATTTTGAAGAAAATCCTGATTATATTTTACAGGAAATGGAAATGTTTGGCAGGACTAAGGAGGAGATTTTAGCCTACAGACAGGATGAAGAAAGCTGCGTAAACGGTAAAAAGGGAGACAGCGACAGCATTATGGGTGTGGCTACCCTTGTGCTTTGTGATGATATGCTCACCGTGAAGGAGGCTCCTAAGCACATTATTCCTTATAGGGTGAAAAACACGAGCTTTGAGACACATCCGTTTTTTGAAGCTGCTTCCATGCGCAGGGTGGGGGATAAGTATTATTTTGTGTATTCCTCCTTCCAAAACCATGAGCTTTGTTATGCAACAAGTGATTATCCTGATAGGGATTTTACCTTTGGAGGAACAATTGTGTCAAATGGAGATATAGGCTACGAGGGCAGAACCGTTAAGCACAATATGACGGGAACAACACACGGAAGCATTATTGAAATCAATAATCAGTGGTATGTGTTCTATCACAGGCTTACCCACAAGTCCGATTATTCAAGGCAGGCATGTGCGGAAAAGATTAGTATTCTCAGCGACGGAAGTATAAGACAGGTTGAGGTTACAAGCTGCGGATTAAATGACGGACCGTTAATTGCAAAGGCGGGATATGAATATCCGTCAACAATTGCATGTATTGTCACAAACGGTCATATGCCTCATGGCTGCAACAGTATTTACAAGGATGCGTTTCCAAATGTAACCCATAAGGGCGAGGATAGGTTTATTGCAGAGATTGAGAATAATACCTTGATTGGATATAAGTACCTTGCTTTTGAAGGCGTAAAGTCCATTAAGCTTACGGCAAGAATTGAGAGCGACAAAAACAGGGTTTTGTACGAAGGCCCTGTGCGTGTGGATGAGAGGTCTGGCTCAGGAAACACGGAAAAAAGGTTTGATACGGAAAATAATATATTGGAAGATAAATTATTTTTTGAGGTGAGGCTTACGGAGGATGGACCGGTTGTAGGCGAGATTGAGCTTTCGGATTGTGAGGAGTGGACTGTCTCCAGTGGTATCGTAAACGTACCTGACGGGGTGCATGGACTTTTCCTTACATACAAAGGAAAAAAGAAGGTACAGCTTTTGACAGTGGCTTTTTGATGTTGAGGGTAAAACTTTAAAATGGAAAATTCAACGATGAGTTGAATTTATCTCATTATTTCTAGTATGCGGTTATTGTTTATAGCAATCAGGTAAGCTATCATAAAAGAAAAACGGAGGTCTTTATATGCTAAACAGCGTTAAGGTCGGCAGCTTTATAATGGACAAGCGTAAATCCATAGGGCTTACCCAACAGCAACTCGCACAAAAATTAAATGTTTCCTTTCAGGCTGTATCAAAATGGGAAAACGGAACGACATATCCTAATATTGAAATTTTGAAGGACTTGGCAATTGTATTAAATGTGACTGTTGATGAGATTTTATCGGGAAATGAAAAGGATGCAGAAAGCTTATCCTACAGTAAGGCAGGCGTTGATATTGCTTACACGGATACAATAAAAAAGGAAATGTCTAAGCACTTGGAAACAGATGACATACGGGTATTAAACGGATTGGTACAGTTTGCCTCCCTATATGATATTAATTTTCCCAAAATTAAGGAGCCTGTTTTGGTGCTTAAGGCTGAGGAGCCGGGCTCAAAACAGAAAATTGCAATGGAATATGGTTATACCGAGTCCATTTGTCACGATATGATTAATCACTTGGTAAATGATATTGTTGTTATGGGAGCAAAGCCTTTGGCAGTGTTAGATACAGTTATTTGCGGAAATGCTGAGAAGGACACAATAAACAGCTTAGTTAAGGGTGTAGCAGAGGCGTGCAGGGAAAACGAATGCTCATTGGTTGGCGGCGAAACCTCCATACAGCCCCTTGTTGTGGATCCAGGAGTGTATGTGCTTACCTCAAGCATAGCGGGAATTGTGGAAAAATCCAAGGTTATAGATGGTTCGGCAATTGAGGAGAAGGACGTGATTTTAGCAGTTGCCTCGAACGGTCTGCATACAAACGGATATTCACTTGTAAGACTGTTAATGGATAAGCTTCCGCAGATTAAGCTGGATAAGATAGACGGACTTACATTTATAGAGCAGATTATGAAGGTCCATACACCATATTATAAGGCTGTGAAGGACTTGCTTGACAGGGATGTAATTCATGGAATGGCACATATTACGGGAGGCGGAATAGAAGGAAATTTATGCAGGATTATACCTGATGGCATGTGTGCAGTTATAGATTTATCTAAGGTAAGGGTGCTTGATATCTTTAAGTATATCCGCAGCAATGGAAATATCAGTGATGAGGAAATGTTGCGCACATTTAACTTGGGTGTGGGATTTAATATTGTAGTATCTCAAAAAGATAAGGAAATGGTTATGAAGCATGTAAACAGGTTTTATGATTGCTATGAAATCGGAACA
Source organism: uncultured Bacteroides sp. (assembly GCA_964635615.1). Classification (GTDB taxonomy): domain Bacteria; phylum Bacillota; class Clostridia; order Lachnospirales; family Lachnospiraceae; genus Coprococcus_C. Next base: position 29,535 of record CAZWNL010000009.1, on the reverse strand, counting down.
ATTGAACCGGGAAGCAGGAAAATAGTGTTTGAAAATTGCCTGAACTGGCTGTGAAAATTGATTTTGGAAAAAAGGTTCTAAAAAGGTTAAGCAAAAAAAGTCTTGTATTTCAAATACGCATATGGTACTATTCTTTTGAAGCATTATTACAGTATTTCTTTATAGGTAACACCTATTTCAGACATTCAAAGAAAAGGGCGCATCTGGCGCTGTAATTCGAGTCTAGTAAACAAGTTACTTCGATGCTTTATTTCACAACAAATATTGGCAGAGAAGAAACTGTTTTGATAGTTGTCTGAACATAAGCTTTCCATGCATTTCTTCCTGCCGCAAAAGGAGGAAAAAGAAAATGGGAAAAGAAACTCAGTAATGATTCTGATTTTTTGCGTGCGAACAAAAAGCATAAGGATACGGTTTTCAGAATGTTATTTTCTGACAAAAAAGAACTGCTTACACTTTACAATGCAGTAAATGAAACAAGCTACGACAATGCTGATGAACTGGAAATAACAACCTTGGAAAATGCCATATATATGACGGTGAAAAATGATTTATCCTGTGTCATTGATATGCGGTTAAATATTTTCGAGCATCAATCATCCATAAATCCCAATATGCCACTCCGGGATTTGGATTATGTATCACGAAGCTTCCGACGGTTTTATGACAGATATGACATTTATTCAGAACGGCTTATTAAGCTTCCAAACCCAAAGTTTGTTGTATTTTATAATGGTGTAAGGGAACAGCCTGCCCGAAGGCAATTTAAACTTTCTGATGCATATACACATCAGGAGGAAAATCCAAGTCTTGAGCTTATTGTACTCCAGCTCAATATCAATTCGGGGTATAATGATGAACTTATGGAAAAGTGTCCTACGCTTAAGGATTACATGCTTTTTGTTGAACGTATACGTACATACAGGCAGGATATGGATATAGATACTGCCATAAACCGAGCAGTTCACGAATGTATAAAGGAAAACATACTTACAGATTTTTTAAGGAAGAATAAGAGGGAGGTTATCGCTATGGGTATAGATGAATATGATGCTGAGCTTCACGAAAAAACTCTGATAGACATCGGCCGTGAGCAGGGCATTGAGCAAACTGCATTAAGAATGCTTAAAGCAGGCAAACTATCCATCGAGGAAATCTCCATATATTCAGGGCTCACGGTTGAACAGGTGTTGACCTTGAAGGACGAGCTTTAGTATTTACTTCATACAACATAGTAAATGTAGATTGACTGTTTTTGAATATCCCTTAAAATATTGCGGACAATATCATTTCATGAGGAGTTGATATTGTATGCAGTATTTTAAGGGATATTATTTTAAATGCAGTGAAAATGATAAGTCTTTTGCAATGATACCTGCGCTTCACCATGATGGTAAAAGGCGAAATGCCTCACTGCAGATAATAACAGAGAATCAGGTATATATTGTTCCTTATTCTGATATTAGATTTAAAAAAGGGATAATAAGGTTGGGAAGGAATTTGTTTTCTCAAAAGGGAATGTTTCTGGATGTTGATTACGCTGGCTGCAAAATAAATGGTAAGCTATACTTTAAAAAGCTTAAAAAATTAAAATATGACATTATGGGACCCTTTAAATACATCCCTTTTTTACAATGCAGGCACAGCGTAGTAAGCATAAGACATTTCGTTAAGGGGCAGATAATCATTAATGATACAAATTATAGCTTTAACAATGGTGTGGGATATATAGAAGGGGACAGAGGCCGTTCTTTTCCAAGAGAGTATATTTGGACACAGTGTCATTTTAAGAACGGTTCGCTTATGCTGGCTGTTGCTGATATACCATTAATAGGATTTTCATTTAAAGGGATTATCGGTGCTGTTGTTATTAACGGAAAGGAATACCGTATTGCAACCTATCTGGGTGCAAGAATTTCTCATATTGGAAATAATACTGTCATTATACGACAGGGGAGATATAAACTTTATGCCAAACTGCTTGAGGAAAAACATCAGGATTTAAATGCCCCTGTAAACGGCGAAATGATACGGACAATACATGAAAGCGTTTCCTGCAAGGCATATTATAAATTTTCTTATAAAAACAGGGATTTACTTGAATTTGAAAGTGATAATGCAAGCTTTGAATATGAAATTAAGGAATCGTAAAAGCCTTCATCCAAATATATTTTGCGTGTAAGTATAGTACCAATATAACAAAACATGGTTCGAGAATTCAAAAAAGTAAATGGATGAAGCTCCTCTGCAATATTGGAAGTATTGCAGAGGATGAGGTGAAAGGGAATATCGTCCAACAATTGCTAGTATTTTTTATAGATGTATTCAGTAAAAATTCGATAAAAGCAATATACCATCCAGATTATCCAAGTTATTTCCCATTTTTGTGATATTACACTAATCACTATATAAAGAGCAGCGACAATGATTGCGATAACCCAATTCATAATCTTTTTTTTCTTTTGTATCTCGTTAGTTGATACTTTCACAACATCCGATAACAAAGTTTCGTATTCATTATCAATGGTATTTTCTATTCTTTCACCCTTGAATAATTCTGTTATTGTAATATCCAAAGCTGTAGCTAGTGGTTCAATAAGAGACACATCCGGAAATCCAATACCCCGTTCCCATTTTGAAATAGCTGCACTGGATACCCCTAACTTAGCAGCTAAATCTTGTTGGGTAAGATTCTGTTCTTTTCTTATGGAAGCAATTAAACCCCCTGTTTTTTGAGTATTCAATATTTTCACCTTCTTTCTGCTTTTATAATACCACAAGATGTATAATACTCAATAAACGCTCCGTTGAAACACTGGACGATGCATTGAATTTGAATGTGATAGTAAAATTAATCTCATTCAGAAGTGTTTTTTATTTGAATAAACACAACTGATGTGGTAAAATCTAGGAAATGTATTTGGTGTTCGTTATGAGACTTGATTTTAAAAGGAGTTTTTAAGGATATGGAACAGTATAAGAAAGAATTTATAGAGTTTATGATTGACTGCAAGGTGCTTAAATTTGGTGATTTTACTACAAAAAGCGGAAGAAAGACACCGTTTTTTGTGAATACGGGATTTTATAGAACAGGAAAACAACTTAAAAGGCTGGGTGAGTATTATGCGGCAGCCATAAAGGACAAGTTTGGATTTGATTTTGACGTGCTTTTCGGACCTGCATATAAGGGTATACCTCTTTCTGTTGCGACTACAATGGCTATCGCTGATAAGTATGATGCCGATATTAAATATTGCTCTAACCGCAAGGAGATTAAGGACCACGGCGACAAGGGAATACTTCTTGGAAGCCCTATTTGTGACGGTGACAGGGTTGTAATTATTGAGGACGTTACAACGGCAGGTACATCAATTCAGGAAACACTTCCAATCGTTAAGGCACAGGGAGAGGTAGATGTGCTTGGGCTTGTTGTTTCCGTTGACCGCATGGAGCGCGGACAGGGAGAAAAGAGCGCACTTATGGAGATAGAGGAACAGTATGGTCTTAAAACAACTGCAATTGTTACTATGGCAGAGGTTGTGGAGCATCTTTACAACAAGCCATATAAGGGAGAGATAATTATTGACGATACGCTGAAGACTGCAATCGATAATTACTATGAGCAGTATGGCGTGAAATGAAAATGGCAATATTATTTAAGAAGTGTTAATGATATATGTATTGAGAAGGGAAGAAAATTATGATGGAAAAGTTATACCAGAAAATGAATTCAATTGGGATAAGCAGTATTGTTATGGGAATTGTTACCATAGCAGTAGGAATTGGAGCAGGCGTTCTTATGATTGTAAACGGAGCAAGACTTCTTGCATCTAAGAAGGACATAACCTTTTAACAGTGGTGCAAAACTAAAGAAAGAGATAAAAAATGACAGATTATATAACAACCTACAGTAAGATAAATTTCAGACCCTTGGAGCCTGTGGCGGACGACATTAAGATAGAGGATATTGCACATTCTCTTTCTCTTTTGTGTCGGGCAAACGGACATTATTCAACATTTTATTCCGTTGCCGCCCACTGCCTTAACTGTTATGAGGAGGCATGCGCAAGACGTGAAACACCGAGAATCAAGCTGGCCTGCCTATTGCATGATGCAGTGGAAAGCTACATATCAGATGTGACAAGGCCTGTGAAAAAGTATCTTGAGGAATATCAGAAAATAGAGGAAAGACTTTCAAATATTATATATGAAAAATTTTTGGGAAGTCCCCTTACGGAATATGAGGAAAAGATGGTAAGCATAATTGATGATGCGATGCTTTACTATGAGTTTCTTGAGTTTGGGGCGGTTAGGCTTGCAGACGAACCACCTTATGTTGCAGCAACACCTGATTTTTACAGGGGTACAATGAAGCAGGTGGAGCAGGAGTATTTGGATGTATTTCATTCTATAGATTTAAATGATGTGTCTGATGTTAAGGAAACGATAAAATGGGTTCCAAAGAGCGGATTAAAAATAAGTGACAGCTAAAAATATTATACTACAATAAATGATAATAAGTATCTTTTGGAGGAAAATATGAATAAAAAAAACATAGCTATAGGAATATTGGTTGTTGGGCTTGTGGTACTGTCATATCTTAATGTATTGCCTGATACTACGTCAATCCAAATGGTTTTTAATATTGCTCTTATTGTTGCGGGCTTTGTACTACTTATAAAGGGTGCGGATATATTTGTGGACGGAGCGTCAAAAATTGCTACAAAGTTCAATATACCTCAGATGGTAATAGGACTTACGATTGTGGCATTTGGAACCTCACTGCCTGAGGCTGCAATAAGCATAAAGGCAGCGATAAATAAAAATGCCGGAATTACGGTTGGAAATGTTGTCGGCAGCAATATAATGAACATTCTTCTTATCCTTGGTGTTGCCTCATGTATAGCTGCGCTTCCAATAAAGAAAAATACATTTAGAATAGAGATACCGTTTGTTATTTTTATAACCGTGGTGTTGCTTGTGCTTGGTGTTTTAGGCGGAGAACTTTCGCTTCTTGATGGTGTTATATTGATAGCGCTTATGGCGATATTTATGGTCTATCTTATAAAATCCGCTAAGAATGGAGAGGCGGATGATGATTCAACAGTTGTTACTGAAAAGGATACGATGTTGAAGCTTATATTTTTTGTTGTGCTTGGCGGGGTATGTATCGTTATTGGTAGTAACGTAACTGTAGACGCTGCAACATATGTGGCCGGAAAGCTTGGCATGGATGACAGACTTATCGGTCTTACGGTCGTGGCATTCGGAACTTCGCTCCCTGAGCTTGTGACCTCAGCAACTGCGGCAAAGCAGGGCAAGGTGGATATTGCCATAGGAAATATAGTCGGCAGTAACATATTTAACATATTGTTTGTTGTAGGTATTTCAACAATCGTGTCAAATGTTGTTGCAAGCCTTCCTGTTGCATTTGCAACGGCATTTATCAAGGATGCGGTTGTTGCAATTATTGCGGCAGTTCTTTTGTTCCTCTGTGTTATGAAAAATAAAAAGCTCGATAAAAAGGGCGGTATATTAATGCTTGTTGTTTATGCGGCATATTTCGCATATATACTTTACATGAATTATAATTAGAGCGTGTGTGTAATAGGATAAAAATATATGAATATTCAATTTCCATATTGACATACACGCATAAATGATGTAGTATGAAACCACTCTAAAACAAGTTTCTATATTTCAAAATCAGCTATTTGGATTTTCCCTAAAAACATAAGCCTTTGCAAAATTTATGGAGGATTTTTATGTATAAAAATAAATTATGCAAAGTGTTATTTTTCGTATGCGGAATTTTAATTTTCGTTGTCGCAGGATTATTTAACATTAAAAATACGGCAGCATCGGAAAGCTGTATTATTTATTCGGAGGGAGGAGATTTCAGGGAATATATAACGGGAACAGGTACATATTTTGATTGGATAAGGGTATTTTATGTAAACGGAAACGGACAGGTTGCTTACTGTACCCAATCTGACCAAACGCCTGCCGTGGGAGTTGATAATGTATACACTCCTGACAGTGGGGCAATATGTAATTCAAATTATTTGCACAGGGCGGTTACGGCTATTGCATCAAATGGTTATCCGTTAAAATATGGGACATATATTGTGGGCGGTGATATGAAAAATCCCGAATACAAAACAGGTCTTATAATTGGAAAAACAATCTATGAGTGTACCGATGAGGAGGCAAGGGCTGCCACGGCATTTGCAATTCACAGAAGAATGATAGCTTATAGAGGAATTGATGATAATGCAGCATCGGGAAATGACGTTACCATAACCGATATAGCAAATGGAAAAAAGGCCGTACATGATGTTGTTGCCATACAGAATGTATTATATTCAAATACAGATAATGAGCATGCCGTAACATTACAATGGGCTGTCAAAAATGGAAACGGAACCTTTCGTGTTGTTGGAACGCCTGAGTCTGTACAGAGTGATGGCTATTTTAATTATTACATAAAGGCAAGCTCAAAGAACTGTTATATAAGCAGTATTGCTCCTGCAGAGGGAGAGGAATATATATCGGGCTGTATTATTGAGAACATATGGTATGTTAGCGCCTTTGAAAGATATATTCATCTGAAGGTGCCAAAGCAGAATATTAATAATAAAAAAGTAGGAATTATCTGCACCTCAACAGTTCCTGAAACAGAGGAGGCCCTCGTATTAGGACACAGCTCCTATCAGGATTTTATGATTGTTCCTTATGGTAAGGAAATTTATGCAAATATATCCGCCGACTATCCGGGTGGTGATTTGGAGCTTATAAAAACGGATGATGAGACAAATGTTGTGCTTCCAAATGCCGTTTACGGAATTTATGCAGATAAGGAATGTATAAATAAGCTGTATGAGGTTACGACGGATTATGAGGGAAGGGCATATTTAAAGGATATACCTTATGGTGAATATTATATAAAGGAAATTCATGCACCTTACGGATATGTAATGGATGAAAGAATTTGCATGGTAAATGTATCAAACGGAGAAAAAACAAGCATCCCGCTTAAGGATAAGTGCGTTAAAGCGGAAATTGAGCTTGAAAAACAGGACGCTGATACGCGGGGAGGAGTACCTCAGGGAGATGCATCCTTAAGAGGAGCTGTATATGGTGTTTATGCAAGGGAGGATATCGTTTATCCTGATAAAAATGCGGAGGTAAAATATAGGGCTGACGAGCTTGTAGGTAAAATAACAATCGGTGATGACTGTAAGGGAAGGCTTGATAACTTATATCTTGGAAAATATTATTTGAAGGAAATTAACGCTCCTGATGGATATGTTCTTGATGAAAATGAATATGACATAGACTGCTCCTTAAGTGATGGTACAAGTGAGGTTATTAAGGTAGAATGGGTAGTATCGGACAGGGTTAAAAGTCAGGCTTTTCAGCTTGTAAAGGTAGGAGGAGATAAGGGAGATGAACAGCTTCTCATAGAACATGCTGGCTTTACGGTATGGCTTCTGTCTGACCTTAAGGTAAAGGAAAACGGAGAATACGATTTTAGCCAAGCCAAGCCGTATCCTGCTTCATCTGATGGCAGTTGCGAAATATTTACCGATGAAAGAGGCTATGCATGCAGCGGGCGGCTTCCTTATGGTACATATATCGTAAAGGAAACAACAATACCATCAGGATATAAGCCCATTAAGGATTTTATTGTGACAATTGATGAAGACAGTGAGGAGCCTAAGGTTTGGAGAATATTTAATGATGATGAATTTATGGCAAGGCTTGTTATCAAAAAGGTGGACGGAAGTACGGGAAAAACAATACTTAAGTCCGGATATGAATTTAAGGTGTATGATGTAAATAACGGCTGCTATGTTGAGCAGGAGATAAGCTATCCTAAAAAGACAAGTATAAGCGTGTTTGAAACAAACGATGAGGGATATTTAATGCTGCCAAAACCGCTTAAAGCAGGCGAATACAGGATAGAGGAGATAGGCTGTCCAAAGGAGGGCTACTTCTTATCTAAGGAATCTATAACAATAAAAATAGCCTCTGACATGCCATATGAAATGCAGGAGGGAGAGCCTGTAATGTATGTGGAATTTCCGAATTATCCCGTGTATGGAAGCTTAACAATAAGAAAGTCTTATGAATTAAAGGATAAAGATAAAGTAATATCTGAGGGAAAGACTGCAATTGGCGGAAATACTATATCTGCTGTAAAGAATAAAATCGACGGAGATACTACATCTGATGATAAGAAAGAAGCATCAACAATTTTTTCCTTATATGCGGCGGAGGATATATATACATACGACTATAATGTTGATGAAAACGGCAATAGGCTTAAGCTTTATTCCAAGGATGAAAAGGTTGACGAAATGACGGTGAATATGGAAACTCCATATTGTACCGTGGATAATCTCCCTATAGGAAAATATTATATTGTTGAGGATAAGACGCTTTCCGGATATGTATGTTTCGATAAGCCTGTTGAGGCAGAAATTGCCTATGCAGATGAAAAGACGGAATATGTAGAGGTTAGCGTGAAGGTGGAAAACAACCTCACAACAACGAAAATTTTCAAGAAGGATAAAGAAACGGAAAATAATATTAAAGGTGCAACGCTTTGCATTTATGATGAGGAAGGTCAACCTGTTGATAAGTGGGTTACTGATGATAAGGAGCATATTACAAAAGGGCTGGAGCTTGGAAGAAAATATATTCTTGCAGAGGAGGAAGCACCGAAAGGATATTCAAAGGCAGAAGAAATAGAATTTATATTTGAGGAGAACAATCAGGAAATTACATTATATAACGAGCGGGCTAAGCTTGTGCTTGGGGAAAACGGAACCTTTGAAAAAACAACACCCCAAACAGGAGACAGCTTTAATCCGCTCATATATGTGGTGTTGCTTGGTGTATCCGCTCTTATAATTATAATTTTGCGTTCTCTTTTAAGAGCTCGATAAATTCGGCACCGGTTACAGGCTTGGAGAAAAGGAAACCTTGAAGGGTGTCACAAAACTGCCCCTGAAGAATCTCAAGCTGTTCGGAATTTTCAACGCCCTCTGCAACAACTGATATGTTCATCTTGTGTGCAAGGGAAATTATGGAATCAGCTATAAAACGATCCTTTTCATTGCTACATATTTCTTGAATAAATGATTTGTCAATTTTAAGGTTGTCGATAGGTATTTTTGTAAGGTAATTAAAGGAGGAGTAGCCTGTTCCAAAATCGTCAAGGGTAATAGTAACACCGAGAGTCTTCATCTCCTTTATAAGGTTGAGATTATGTTCATAGGAATCCATAAGGATGCTTTCCGTAATTTCAATTTCTAAATATTTCAGGTCCATGCCGGTTTTTTCCGGTATGGATCTGATTGTATCTATAAGACGCTCATCCTTGAGCTGTGCAGCAGATACGTTTACGGATACCCTGAGAGGCTCGTATCCACTTTCAACGAGAGACTGGTTAAAGCTGCATGCCTCGATAAGAGCCCAATCACCCAGCTTATGTATAAGTCCGTTATCCTCTGCAACAGGTATAAATTCTGTAGGAGAAATAAAGCCTGCAAGCTCTGATTCGATACGCATGAGAGCCTCAAAACCGATGATTTTATTTGTGATTACATTTACCCGAGGTTGATAGTTTAAGTAAACCTCATTTTTCTCAATGACGTTAGAAAGAATTTCAACTAAATCGATCTTTCTGTTTACTGCATCCTCCATGTAACTGTTGAAGAAGCGGAAACTGTTTTTGCCTGCCGTTTTTGCACAGTACATTGCGATGTCGGCATTTTTGATAAGCTCGCTTATGGTAAGTCCGTCATTTGGAAAGCATGCTATACCTACGCTCATGGATACATGAGCAGGCTCTCCGTCAAGGTTAAATGGATGTTGCACAATGCTTATAAGAACATTTGCAAATTCTTTAAGCTCCTCGTTGGTTGTGTAGCTGCTTTTCAGTATAAGAAATTCATCGCCGCCTGTTCTGGCAAGAATATCTTTTTTGGATATGTAGGAAGTAAGCTGCTCAGCAACCTGCTTAAGAAGCATGTCACCGTAGTCGTGTCCAAGTGTATCATTTACATTTTTAAAATTATCAAGGTCAATAAAGAAAATGGCATTTTTGTGGAAATGCTTGCTTGCCTCTGAAAAAATCTCGTGTGCATATTTCATAAAAGCAACTCGGTTGTAAAGCCCTGTAAGTCCGTCATGGTAAGCAAGCTGTTCTATATGTGCATAGTTCTTTTTTAGAAGCGCCTCATTTGCCTCGAGTAGCTTGTGTGATTCGTTGAGCTGATTGTAGTTGCTTGATATTATGTTCATCATCGTGTTAAAGCTTTTGGAAAGCTCGCCAAACTCGTCATCTGATTCTATGTCGCATTTTACGTCCAAATGTCCTGCCGCAGCCTCAGTCATGTTATCCTTTAAGGCAAGTATAGGAGTAGTATACTTATGAACAAGAGTACGGCTTATTTGGAAGGTTATGATAAATAATATGAAAAGCATAAGCAGAAGAATTCCCGGCATTGTTGATAAAACGCTGTGATAAGAGGAATTATCAAGCTTTATAATGTAAATCCAATCAGAATCAGGTAATAGGGAGTAGCCGTAAAGGTGGTTTACACTTGAGTGTTTGTCGGTAATGTAGCCGCTGCTTTCGTGGGAATCCCAAAGGGCAAAAACCTCATCATATATTTTGGAATCCTTATTGAATGAGTAATTAGGAAATAAAAAGCTGTCTTTTCCGGTCAAAATGGAAACGGTTCCGTTTTCAGGCATAAACGAACCGAAATAATCTGCGGAAACATTTGCACGTAACAGGCCTATGATTGTTTTTTTTGCAATAACAGGAGTAATAATCTCTATGCTGTCCGAGTTTTTGTTGATGTTTGAAGACTGCATTACGTTTGTTTTTGTAATGCTGCTGACAGGTATGTCCATATATTCCTCCCAGTCGCCTGTCATGCTCTCGTCAGTTCCTGCAATATAATATCCGTTTATGTCATATAAATATATATCGATTGTTCCGTATGAATAGTCAGTGGTAGCCTTAAATTCCTCTAAAACACTCTGATAATATGCAGAGTCTTTACCTAAGGAAATACCGTTGTAATTTTGGAGGGTAAGGTATTGGACATTTATAGAATTGGACAGACCTTCCATCATAGCAATCTGCATATTTAGCTGTACATTGAAGCCGGCAGCATAATTTTTTGCCAAATCCTCAGCGGAAATTTTGGCAATATCAAGATATTTAGAGTATGATATGCAATATGTAATAGCTGTTACGACCATTAATGGTAGTGTTGCCAAAAGAAGAAGTGACAGCTTCAATGTTTTCTTAATAGACATAATACCGCTCCGTTTGTGAAATAATGAATAATATATATTATATAAAATAATGAATTATTTATCAATAAATATTTAGATTGGTAAAGACTAAATAATCAAGTTGATTTTCCGACTGCTTTTGTGTATAATTCATAATATGAGTTAGGAGAAAAAAGGAGGATTGACATGTTTGGTGTATATTTTGGTAAATACTTGCAGGATATAGGAGTTCTTTCCGGCGAGCAATACAGTGAAATAATCGAGGCCAGCAGACACGCAAGGGTTAAAATGGGACTTCTCGCCGTAAGTGCAGGATATATGTCGGAGGCACAGGCTGATGAGGTAAACCAACTTCAAGCTATGAAGGATGCACGTTTCGGTGACATTGCGATTGATAAGGGGTATCTTACTGAGGAACAGGTTATGGAGCTTCTGAAAAAACAGGGAGATTCTTATTTGATTTTTGTACAGGCACTTGTGGAACGCAATCTGTTTACACTTGAGGAGATACAAAAACATCAAAATAATTATAAAAAGACCCGACGTCTTACAGCTCTTGATTTGGATGCACTGAAAAGCTCGGATATTGACAAAATTATTCCTTTATTTACAAAGGGAGCTTCCGCGCCGGCAGTTGTCAAGGACTATATTGCACTAATGGCAAGAAATATTGTAAGATTTGTAGATAATAAGATTAGATTTGAGAAGCTTGAAAAGGTAACTACATACACTTCAAACTTTATAGCAAGTCAGAGCTTTGAGGGAGATTATGAGTTGTTTATTGGAGTGGGCGGAAAAGGCAATAAACCAATTGGAGAGGCATTTGCAAAAGAAAGCTTTGACAGCATTGACGAGGATTGTCTTGATGCCGTATGTGAATTTATAAATGTATGTAACGGACTTTACGCATCAAAGCTCAGTGAGGAGGATACAACAATAGACATGCTTCCTCCTGCTATGTATACGGATGTGACGACAATCAGCTCAGAGGGACAGATGTTTGTTATGCCATGCTTTATAAATGGTGAGCGTGCTGATATAATAATGTGTATGGAAGCTAAATGGAAAATAAACTAAGTTGTGAAAGGATGAAGGAATATGGCAAATATATTAATTGTTGATGATTCAAGAACATCAAGAAGAATATTGCGTGGTGTACTTGAAGGGGAAGGTTACGAGATAGTAGGTGAGGCAGCAAACGGACAGGAAGGTTATGACATGTACGTTCAGTATAAGCCTGATTTAGTTACGATGGATATTACAATGCCGGTTATGGACGGAATACAGTCATTAAAGAAGATAAAAGCTGATTTCCCTGATGCAAAGGTTATTATGGTTACTGCAGCCGGACAAAAGCATAATCTGATAGAGGCTGTACAGAGTGGAGCGGCAGACTTTATTCCAAAGCCTTTTGATGTAGAGCAGATAAAGAGTACAATTATTAAAGTCTTAGACGTATAAAAATTAGATGGGGCTGTGGTAACAGGACTTGTGCCACAGCCCTTTCATAGGAGTTAGAGATGATAGAGACAGTTGTTTCCGTTGACCTTATGGTTGAGGAGGAAATAAAGATAAAAAAGAATCGCCTTGCACCGGATTTCCTTCACGGAGATGAAAAGAGGATATGTATAGTGTCAGGTATGTACGGTGACGAATTGCAGGGACAGTACATATGCTATCAGGTTATAAAAAGAATAAAATCTGATTTTAATAAGCTTAATGGAATTGTAGATGTATATCCAAGCCTTAACCCTATGGGACTTGATTCCAGAACAAGGGAAATACCGGGCTCAGGAATGGATATGAATGTGATTTTTCCCGGCTCCAAGTCAGGTGCCTTAGGAGAGTATACTGCATCCTGTGTATTTGATGATATAAAGGGTGCTGATCTTTGCGTTGATGTACATTCAAGTAATCTTTACATTCATGAAATACCACAGGTAAGAATAAATTCAAAGGGTGCGGACGAGCTTCTTGATTACGCTGAAAAAATCGGGCTTGACATGGTATGGGTACATCCGAGTACCTCCGTTTTGAATGGAAGTCTGGCATATGCGCTCAACAACGTGGGTGTAAAGGCTATGGTTGTGGAATCGGGTGTTGCATACCGAATTGACCAAAAATACTGCAATAAAATAGTCGATGGATTGTTTGCAGTTATGAAGGAAATGGGTATATGGCGTGGCAAGGTATCTAAAATAAATCCTTCAAGGATTGTTTATGATAAGGATGTGAGCTATATAAATGCGGAGAGCAGTGGCATTTTCATTCCAGAGGTTTCAATATTTGACAGGGTTGGTAAGGGTGATACAATAGGCACAATTGTAAATGTAATTACAGGTTCAGTGGAGGAAATTATAACGGCAGACAATGACGGAATAATATGCTCACTGCGTGATTATCCGGTTATAGAGGAGGGCTCTTTGATTGCCCGTATATTAGGTGGTGAAGCTGATGAATAAGGAAGTTATTTTCTCCATGAACACAGCTTTTCGTGGGGAGTATGTCATACATGGATATTCATATGGAAAAGGAGAAAAGGCAGCCTGTATTGTGGGTGCAATGAGAGGTAATGAGTACCAGCAGCTTTATATATGCTCTCTGCTTGCAAAAAAGCTTGGTGAGCTTGAAGCACAGGGAGACATTGCATCGGGAAAAGAGATACTTCTTATTCCCACATTAAATTACGGCTCCATGAATGCAAAAAAAACAAAATGGATATCGGATGATTCAGATATAAACAGGTCATTTCCCGGAAATCCAAAGGGACCTGCCACAAGCAGGATTGCAGCCGAACTTTTAAACAGAGTTAAAAATTATTCCTATGGCATACAGTTTGCAAGCTTTTATCTTGCGGGCAGATCGATACCCCATGTAAGGATGATGGTAACGGGCAATGAGAGTACAAGCCTTGCAAATCTGTTTGGAATGCCATATGTTATTACGGGTATGAACAGGGCGTTTGACACAGTGACCCTCAATTATAATTGGCAGAAGAAGGGTGCGCAGGCATTTTCGGTATATTCATCAACTACTGATACAATAGATGATGAGAGTGCGCATATGGCGGTTTCCTCAGTTTTAAGGTTCCTGACAAGGATGGGAATAATAAAATACGACTGCCACGGCGGATTTATTTCCACAACACTTAAGGAAAGTGAGCTTGTATCGGTAAAGGCTGATGAGGCAGGCTTTTTCAGAAAGCTTGTAGGAATAAATCAGGAGGTTAAGCGGGGACAGATTCTTGCTGAAATTGTAAATCCTATGGATGGAACGGTAAAATCTGAGATTATAGCGCCTACGGACGGAATAACATTTTTTGTCCAGGATGCACCGATGGTGTTTCAAAATGTCGTTATATATAAGATAATAAGAAGACTGCATCAATAGCCATAAGTGAAATACTTGTGCGATGATGTTTAAATAAGGAGGACAGCCATGAGCAAGGTTAGAAGAATTTATGTTGAGAAGAAGGGGGATTATGCCGTAAAAGCAGGTGAGCTTAAGCAGGAGATAAAGGATTATCTCGGTATAAAGGTTGACGGTGTAAGAATTCTTGTGAGATACGACATGGAAGGTGTATCTGACGAAACATATGAAAAAGCAAAGGTTACCGTTTTTTCAGAGCCGCCCCTTGATGATATATATGAGGAGCATTTTCCTGTGACACAGGGTTTTTATACTTTTTCACAGGAATATCTTCCGGGACAGTTTGACCAGAGAGCGGACTCTGCCGAGCAGTGCATAAAGCTTTTGGATGAGGATTCAGAACCGATTATTAGGTCGGCAACCACATATATTATAATAGTTGATATGAATGGTATTTCAGAGGAGCAGCTTGATGCAATAAAGGAGTATGTTGTAAATCCCGTTGATTCGAGAATAACAGGCGATGAAAAGCCGGATACTCTTGTTACGGAATTTCAGGAGCCTGCGGACGTTATTATATTTGACGGATTTAAGGATATGGCGGAGGATGGGCTTAAGGAGCTTTATAATTCACTTGGTCTTGCCATGACTTTTAAAGACTTTCTCCATATACAAAACTATTTTAAAAATGAGGAAAAACGGGACCCATCCATGACTGAGATAAGGGTGCTTGACACATACTGGTCTGACCATTGTCGTCACACGACATTTTCAACGGAGCTTAAAAATGTAAGCTTTGATGAGGGCTATTATAATGAACTTTTAAGCAGTACCTATGATAGGTATGTCAATGCGTCTTCCAAAATGTACAAGGGGCGTGACGATAAGTTTGTATGCCTTATGGATATTGCACTTATGGCGATGAAGGAGCTTCGTGCCGCAGGCAAGCTTGAGGACATGGAGGTATCAGATGAGATAAATGCATGCTCAATAGTCGTTCCTGTTGAGATTGACGGTAAAACTGAGGAATGGCTTGTGAGTTTTAAAAATGAAACACACAATCACCCTACGGAAATAGAGCCTTTTGGTGGGGCTGCCACATGCTTGGGCGGTGCCATAAGGGATCCGCTTTCGGGACGTGCATACGTTTATCAAGCTATGCGTGTTACCGGTGCAGCAGATCCTACGGTATCTCTTAAGGATACCATAAAGGGCAAGCTTCCTCAGAGAAAAATAGTTACTGTTGCTGCCCAGGGATATTCCTCCTATGGAAATCAGATCGGTCTTGCAACGGGGCATGTAAATGAGGTGTATCACCCTGACTATGTTGCAAAGAGAATGGAGATAGGCGCAGTTATGGGAGCAGCTCCGAGAAGGTGCGTAAAGAGGCTTAACTCTGACCCAGGAGATATTATTATTCTTCTCGGAGGCCGTACGGGACGTGATGGATGCGGAGGTGCAACAGGCTCCTCAAAGGCGCATACGGAAAGCTCCATCGACACATGTGGAGCTGAGGTTCAGAAGGGAAATGCACCTACAGAGCGTAAAATTCAGAGACTTTTCAGACGTGAGGAGGTTGCCTCACTCATAAAGAAATGTAATGATTTCGGAGCAGGCGGCGTGTCTGTAGCAATCGGAGAGCTTGCTGACGGACTTCGGGTTGACCTTGATAAGGTACCTAAAAAGTACGCAGGTCTTGACGGAACGGAGCTTGCAATATCCGAATCACAGGAGCGTATGGCAATCGTAGTAGACCCTGCTGACGTTGCTGCGATGATGAAATATGCAAATGAGGAAAACCTTGAGGCTGTTGAGGTTGCGGTTGTGACCGAGGAGCCGAGACTTGTACTTTGTTGGAGAGGAAAGGAAATCGTAAATCTCTCAAGGGCATTTCTTAATACAAATGGAGCACATCAGGAGACGGACGTAAAGGTTCATATTCCTGATGATAAAAATAAATATTTTGAGGAAAAGAAGGACACCTCCGACATAAAGAAGCTTTGGCTTGATACATTAGCGGACTTAAATGTATGCTCACAAAAGGGCCTTGTGGAGATGTTTGATTCCTCCATAGGAGCAGGAACGGTTACAATGCCTTATGGCGGTAAATATCAGCTTTCACCTACACAGACAATGGTTGCAAAGCTTCCTGTGCTTAAGGGCAAGACAGATACGGTCACAATGATGAGCTATGGCTTTGACCCATATCTTTCCACATGGAGCCCATATCACGGCGCAGTATATGCAGTTCTTACCTCTGTTGCAAAGATAGCTGCATCAGGCGGTGATGTTAGTAAAATAAGACTTACGTTCCAGGAATATTTCAAGAGGCTTGGCGAGGACCCTTACAGATGGGGACAGCCTCTTTCAGCGCTGCTTGGGGCATATTCAGCCCAGCTTGGACTTGGGCTTCCTTCAATCGGCGGCAAAGATTCCATGTCAGGCTCCTTTAATGACATAGACGTACCGCCAACGCTTGTATCATTTGCAGTGGACGTGGACAGCCATAAAAATATTGTTACAACAGAGCTTAAACAGGCAGGAAATGTTCTTGTTAAGCTTGACATTAACAAAGACGAATATGATATGCCTGATTACGGGGATGCACTCGACAAATACAGCAGGCTTTATAAGGCGGTAAAATCAGGACTTGTGAAATCCGCATATGCAGTAGGCTTTGGCGGAATCATAGAGGCAGTAAGCAAAATGGCATTTGGAAACAGACTTGGAGTCAGGATAGACGAGGCTGTTTCGGCAGATGAGCTCTATGAAAAATCCTATGGCTCAATCATACTTGAGGTAAAAGCTTCTGATATTGCGGCTCTTGGACTTGATGTTAAGCAGGTAGGAGTGATAACCGATGATGATAAATTTGTTTACGGAGCTGTTGTCATATCGGGTGATGAGGCTTTAGCCGCATGGACACGTACACTGGAAAAGGTATTCCCTACTGAATCAGGAGTTTGTCAAAATGATGCAATTGACGAAAGCCTTAAAATAGAAAACGGAATTGTTAAAACAGGTGTTTTTGATGCGGGAAGCATTCTTGTTGCTAAAAATAAGGTTGCAAAGCCAAAGGTATTTATACCTGTATTCCCTGGTACAAACTGTGAGTATGATTCCCAAAAGGCATTTGAAAATGCAGGGGCAGAGGTTCAGACTATTGTATTTAAAAACCAGAATGCACAGGATATAAGGGATTCGGTAGACGCCTTTACAAAAGCCATAGCGGACAGTCAGATTATTATGTTCCCGGGAGGCTTTTCCGCAGGTGATGAGCCGGAGGGCTCGGCTAAATTTATTGCGGCGGCATTCAGAAATGCAAAAATTTCAGATGAGGTTATGAAGCTTTTAAATGAAAGGGACGGACTTGTACTTGGAATATGTAACGGATTTCAGGCTCTTATTAAGCTTGGACTTGTTCCTTATGGTAAAATAATGCCACAGGCTGAAAATTCCCCTACGCTTGCCATGAACAGCATAGGACGTCATCAGTCCAAAATGGTTTACACAAAGGTTGTATCAAATAAAAGTCCGTGGCTTTCAAAAGCGAAGCTTGGAGGTGTTTACTCAGTACCTATATCTCATGGTGAGGGACGATTTGTTGCGGACAATGAGTGGATAAAAAAGCTGTTTGAGAATGGACAGGTTGCCACACAATATGTAGATGCCAACGGAAATCCTACAATGGATGAGTATTATAACATAAATGGTTCATACTATGCCATAGAAGGAATAACAAGTCCTGATGGAAGGGTATACGGTAAAATGGCACACTCTGAAAGAAAGGGTGAAGCCGTATCAATAAATATATTTGGAGAGAAGGACCAGCAGATATTTGAATCAGGAGTTTCTTACTATTCATAACAATTAAAACATGTTTTCAGGAGGCCTGCTATGATAGATAAAGGCAAAAAAATCATAATATGTGTAATTATGCTTGTTGTCGGCGTCATAGCAGGTTTTTTTGAATCGATTATAGAGCTTGAGGAAAAAGAACCGCCTGAACCTTCTGACATTGCAGAACCTGTCATAGGAACTGCTACGGGAACTGATAGTGAAAAGGAGTACGATGTTAAGGGCTCCTTTATAGGTACAGATGCATTTATTATCGGATTGTACGATAAAAAAATTGATGAAATGATGCAGTCCATGACAATAGAGGAAAAGGTAGGGCAGCTTTTCTTTATAAAAAATGACAACAGATTTAATGAGAGCGTTCTTGAGGATTATCCTGTGGGCGGAATTATTTTATTTGCCAGTGATTTTAAAGGTGAAAGCCCTGACAGCCTGAGACAGGAGCTTGCCGCCTTTCAGGAAAAAACAAAGATACCACTCTTGATAGGCGTTGACGAGGAGGGCGGCTCCGTAATACGTCTCAGTAAGTATTCGTCACTTTCCGACCATGCTTTTTTGTCACCGAGGGATTTATATAATTCAGGTGGCTATGATGCCATACGTGAGGATACGAGGGAAAAGTCAGAGCTGCTTTTATCCTACGGAGTAAATGTTAATTTTGCACCTGTCTGTGATATTTCTTTAAACCGGGGTGAATTTATGTACCTCCGAAGCTTTGGTGTTTCTCCTGAGAATACTGCAGAGTATGTAAGTATAGTAGTTGAGGTTATGAATTCCTGCGGAATGGGAAGTGTTTTAAAGCATTTTCCGGGATATGGGAATAATGCCGATACACACAAAAGCGTTGTACATGACACGAGAGCTTATGAAACCTTTGTAAATGAGGATTTTCTTCCGTTTATTTCCGGTATTGATTCCGGTGCGGAATGTATTTTAGTAAGCCACAATATTATTGAATGCATGGATGCAGAAAATCCCGCATCCATATCTCCGTATATACATGAATTGCTGAGAAACGAATTTGCGTTTGACGGTGTTATTATAACGGATGACCTTATGATGGGCGGTGTATCGAATTTTGTTAGCGAGGAGGAATCTGCGGTTGTGGCTATTCTTGCAGGTAACGATATGGTGCTTTCAACACATTATCAGATTCAGTATAATGCCGTGCTTTCTGCCGTAAAAAACGGCGAGATAACTGAGGAACGCATTGACCAGTCTGTAAGAAGAATTTTAAAATGGAAATATTCATTGGGTATAATTAAGTAACGTGGAAGTGCTTGACTTCTCATTTTTTTAAGTATAGAATATTCACGGTTTAAATTTAAACAATTTTAAAGGACGGGATGAATATGCAGGAAATAGAATCACTTATGATGATTAACTTAAACAAGTTCAGAAAGCTGAATGAACGTAAGCTTGAAAATGTGATGAAAAAGTATGATTTAAGAAAAATAGACATGGATATTATAATATGTCTTGCTACATATAAGGATATGAGGACGGCAAAGGATATAGCCTCCATGGAAGTGTTTACAAAGGGACATATATCACAATCCATAAAAAGGCTTAGGGAGAGAGGGTACATTACTGTTTCTCAGGATGAAAATGATATGAGGATGCAAAATCTTGAGGTTTCGGAAAGTACGAAAGCAATAATTAATGAGGTATCTGCAATCAAGGATGCGCTTGAGAAAAGTGTATTTGATGGTGTCACGGAGCAAGAATTAGAGACAATGAAGGAAGTATTTAGAAAAATATGCGGTAACATAAATAGTATTGTAGGCTGATTTCTAATGTGAGATAATGCGTAAAATTTCGTTTTGGGAGATACATAATGCACAGGTTTTATGTGGAAAATTTTAATGGAATCGGAAATTCGATTGATATAACAGGCGGTGACGTAAATCATATAAAAAATGTTTTGCGGCTTAAGACCGGTGATGAAATAATTGTGGGCGACGGCTCAGGAAATGATTATACATGCAGTATAGAAAGTATCGAAAAAGACAGGGTAACTGCGGTTATATGCGATGTTATAAGAAATGCGGCAGAGCTTGAAACAAAAATTATTTTATTTCAGGGAATGCCCAAATCAGATAAGCTTGAGCTTATAATACAAAAGACTGTGGAACTTGGCGTATATGAAATTGTACCTGTAATTACAAAACGTACTGTTGTTAAAATTGAAAAAAACAAAGGCGAAAAAAAGCTTGAACGATATAATGCAATTGCAGCTTCGGCGGCAAAACAGTCAGGGAGAGGCGTAATTCCAAAGGTTATGCCGTTTATGTCCTTTAAGGAGGCACTTTCGTATGCAAAAAGTCTTGATATGAGCATCATACCCTATGAAAATGCCGAGGGCATGGAATATTCAAGGAGCGTTATTAAGGAAATAAAGGGTAAGAAAACACTTGGCATATTTATAGGACCTGAAGGGGGCTTTGCCCAGGAGGAGGTAGATGCTGCTGTCTCAATGGGAGCAAAATGCATCTCACTTGGCGGCAGGATACTCCGAACCGAAACGGCAGGACTTGCGGCACTTTCAATCATTATGTTTGAGATAGATAGTTAGAAGATTATTCCAAGGAGTATAAAAATGGAAATATATTTTGACAATGCGGCGACAACATCCGTTTATGGCGAGGTTAAGGAGCTTATGGTTAAGCTTATGGAGGAGGAATACGGTAATCCCTCCTCGCTTCACATGAAGGGTATTGCGGCGGAAAATTACATAAAAGAGGCAAGGACAGAACTTGCAAAACTGCTTAAATGTCAGGAAAAGGAAATTGTTTTCACATCAGGGGGAACGGAAAGCAACAACATGGCTCTCATAGGGGCGGCAATGGCGAAAAGGCGTGCAGGAAGACATATAATTACAACTAAGGTCGAGCATGCATCAGTTCTTTCAACTGTGGAATTCCTTGGAAAAGAGGGCTTTGACATAAGCTATGTGGGAGTTGATAAGTCGGGAAAAGTTGACCGGGAGGAGCTTAAATCCCTGCTCAGGGAGGATACAATCCTTGTGTCGGTTATGTATGTAAATAATGAAACCGGTGCTGTCCAGCATATTGATGAGATTTCGAAGCTTATAAAGGAGTACAATAAGGATATACTTTTTCATGTGGACGGTGTGCAGGCTTTCGGCAAATATAAAATTTCGCCTAAGCAGCTTGGTGTGGATTTATTTTCAATAAGCGGACATAAAATTCACGGACCAAAAGGGTCAGGCATGTTATATATAAGGGATGGGGTACTTATAAGACCGATTATATACGGCGGAGGACAGCAAAGGGGCATGCGTTCGGGAACGGAAAATGTTCCTGCCATTGCAGGACTTGGTCTTGCGGCAAGGTTGGTATATCAATCTTTTGACGAAAAGATAAGGCATATGAGAGAGCTTAAGGAGAGCTTTATATATAAGGTTACGAAGCTTGAAAATGTTTTTTCAAACAGCGGAGAGGCACCTCATATTGCAAGCATAAGTATTGTAGGCATAAGGGCGGAGGTTTTTCTTCATGCGCTTGAGGAAAAGGGCATATATGTGTCTGCAGGTTCGGCATGCTCATCAAATAAACCCCATGTAAGCAATGTACTTTCTGCTATGGAGCTTCCAAAGGAATACCTTGAATCCACGCTTAGGTTCAGTTTTTCTGAGTTTAACACCATGGAGGAGATTGACTATACGGTTAAAATATTTGAAGAATTGCTTGGAACACTGAGAAGATATGTAAGGAAATAAAAGAGTGTAGGATACAAAATATGTGAGGAAGTAATATGAATTATAAAATGTTTCTTATAAAATATGCGGAGATTGGAACAAAAGGAAAAAACAGATATGTTTTTGAGGACATAATGTGCAGGCGTATGAGAGCACTCCTTAAGCCCCATGGAAAATTTGAGGTAAGGCGTGAATACGGACGAATATACGTGGAGGCGTTTTCTGATTATGACTATGATGACGTTATGGCGGCGCTTGGCTGCGTCTTTGGAATTGTAGGCATATGTCCTGTAAGGGTTGTGGAAAATACGGACTTTGATAATCTCGCAAAAGAGGCGGTTGCCTATATGCAGGAGGAATACGGACAAAGCGCAAAAACCTTTAAGGTTAATGCAAGAAGAAATGACAAGGCCTATCCAAAATCCTCAATGGAAATAAACTGTGACATAGGCGCTGCAATACTCGACGCATTTCCTGATATGAAAGTAGATGTGCATGACCCTGATATTATGCTTAACATTGAAGTTAGAAACGTTGCATATATATATTCAAGGATTATTCAGGGACCGGGGGGACTTCCCGTGGGAACAAATGGAAAGGGAATGGTTCTCTTATCGGGAGGAATTGACAGTCCTGTTGCGGCATATATGATAGCTAAACGTGGCGTTGAGCTTGAGGCTGTATATTTCCATGCACCCCCATATACAAGCGAGAGGGCAAAGCAGAAGGTTGTTGATTTGGGGAAACTTGTGTCACGGTATGCAGGTCCCATAAAACTTCATATAGTAAATTTTACGGATGTGCAGCTTTGCATATATGACAACTGTCCCCATGATGAGCTTACAATTATAATGAAAAGAATAATGTACAAAATGGCACAGGAAATTGCACTGAAGGAGGAATGTCAGTGTATTATAACTGGAGAGAGCATCGGTCAGGTTTCAAGCCAGACAACACAGAGCTTATACGTTATAAATCAAGCTGCTGACAGACTCCCTGTTTTCAGACCGTGTATCGGACTTGACAAGCAGGAAATTATTGATATATCAGAGAAGATAGGAACATATGAAACTTCGATACTGCCATATGAGGACTGCTGTACAACCTTTGTTGCAAAGCATCCTGTCACAAAACCTAAGGAGGAGCAGATCATGGAGTCTGAGAAAAAGCTTGAGGGTAAGATAGAGGAATTATATAAGAAGGCTGTGGATGAGGTGCAGATTGTATATTGCAGATAATGTTTGGAGCGTGATATGGAATGATTATTTATAGTGCAGGGAAGATAAAGACCTACGAAAATCTCAAGGCTCTTGCTCTTATGGTTGGTGAGACGGAGGAATTTGCAGAGGATTTGTGGAAATACATGGTTTTTGATGACCAGCTTATAGATGAGTTTAATTTCTTTGTTGCAAATCACAGCATAAAGGGTGAGGCAAGGTGTGGTGAGTATACGTTGCTGGACATATATTTTAATCAAATGTGTAAATACAACCTATATAATGATTTAGGGAAAAATTCAGGGGAGTGTAACAAAGACAGGCTTGTGCTTCATGCCTTTAAAAAACTCGTTATGATGAGGCAGGATCCAAATTATGCATCAAACTTTGATAAAGAGGAAGATACAGGAATGGATATACTGTAATTTAAGGAGAGAGAAATGAACATAGTTAAGATAATCGCAGAGGAACTAAACGTAAAGGAATGGCAGGTGGAAAAAACAATAGCCCTTATTGACGAGGGAAACACCATACCATTTATATCAAGATACAGGAAGGAGGCTACAGGCTCGTTAAACGACGAGCAGCTAAGAAGCCTTGACGAGAGACTTACATATCTTAGAAATCTTGATGAAAAGAAAACACAGGTAATGGCAACCATAGAGGAGCAGGGCAAGCTTACCGATGAGCTTAAAAAACAGCTTGAGGAGGCAATGACCCTTGTTGCGGTTGAGGATTTATACAGACCTTACAGACCTAAGAGAAGGACAAAGGCTACGATTGCGAAGGAAAAAGGACTTGAGGGACTTGCAAATATTATTGCACTTCAAATGACGAAAAAGACAATACTTGAGGAAGCTGAGGCCTATATATCAGAGGAAAAGGAGGTTGCCTCTGCCGAGGAAGCAATTGAAGGTGCAAAGGATATTCTTGCGGAAAACTATGCTGACGATGCAGAATACAGGACGAGAATCAGGGAGCTTACAAGGAATAAGGGTAAGCTTATTTCGCAGGCAAAGGACAAGGAGGCAAAGTCCGTATACGAAATGTACTATGACTTTGAGGAGGATGTAAAAAAGGCAGTAGGCTATCGTGTACTTGCCATAAACAGAGGTGAGGCTGAAAAGGTTCTTACGGTAAAGATTGAGGCGCCTACCCCAGATATAATAACATATTTAAATAAAAGGATAATAAGTAAACAGGACCATGACAGTGCAAAATATATATCTGAGGCAATAGTTGACTGCTACGAAAGGCTTATAGCGCCTTCCGTTGAGCGTGAGATAAGAAATGAGCTTACGCAAAATGCAGAGGAGGGAGCAATATCCGTATTCGGTAAAAATCTTCATCAGCTCCTTATGCAGCCACCTGTAGCGGGTCAAACCGTTCTCGGATGGGACCCTGCCTTTCGGACAGGCTGTAAGCTTGCAGTTGTTGACCCTACGGGAAAGGTTCTTGACACTGTTGTCATTTATCCTACGGCACCGCAGAATAAGGTTGCAGAGGCAAAGCAGGTGCTTAAAAAGCTTATAGATAAATACAATATTAATCTTATATCACTTGGAAACGGAACTGCAAGCCGTGAGTCGGAGATGGTTATTGTGGAGTTTCTGAAAGAGATAAAAGCGGATGTTAAGTACGCCATAGTCAATGAGGCAGGAGCCTCCGTATATTCTGCAAGTAAGCTTGCAACGGAGGAATTTCCGAAATTTGACGTGGGACAAAGAAGTGCTGCCTCAATTGCAAGAAGATTGCAGGACCCTCTTGCAGAGCTTGTTAAGATTGACCCTAAGTCCATAGGAGTAGGTCAGTATCAGCATGACATGAACCAAAAAAACTTAGGTAATGCGCTTTCGGCGGTAGTGGAGGACTGTGTAAACAGCGTGGGAGTTGACTTAAATACAGCTTCGGCGTCATTGCTTGAGTACATTTCCGGTATAAATAAAACCCTTGCCAAAAATATAGTTGCCTACAGGGAGGAAAATGGAAGCTTTAAGAGCAGGAAGGAGCTTCTTAAGGTTCCTAAGCTGGGTCCAAAGGCATATGAGCAGTGTGCGGGATTTTTGCGTATACACGGCGGTGACGAAATACTTGACAATACAAGCGTGCATCCTGAAAGCTATGAGGCGGCAAAGGCACTTATGTCAAAAATAGGTCTTACTGATGAGGACATTAAATGTGGCGGCAAAAAAAATGTGGGAAAAATGATAGATGACAGTGCAAGGATAGCTGCCGAGCTTGGAATAGGCGAGCCTACCCTCAGGGATATAGTGAGCGAGCTTGAAAAGCCGGGACGTGACCCCAGAGAGGAACTTGATAAGCCTATACTCAGAAGCGACGTGCTTGAGATGAAGGACCTTAAAGAGGGGATGCAGCTTAAGGGAACAGTGCGAAATGTTATAGATTTTGGTGCATTTATTGATATTGGCGTACATCAGGACGGGCTTGTCCATATTTCAAAAATGTCAAATAAGTTTATAAAGCATCCTCTTGAGGTTGTATCGGTGGGAGACGTTGTTGATGTGACTGTGTTAGCCGTTGATTTGGATAAGAAACGTATACAGCTCTCCATGATTTAGTTGACAAATAATAAAATATACATTATTTTTGAGGTATTAGAAAGGGCTGACGTTCAAGGGAGGGTAAAATACAATGAAAATTTTTAATACATTGACAAGAAGAAAAGACGATTTTAAGCCCATAAATGAGGGAAAGGTAGGCATATATGTGTGTGGTCCTACTGTTTATGATTACATTCACATAGGAAATGCCAGACCTATGATTGTTTTCGATACCCTCAGAAGATATTTTGAATACAAGGGCTATGAGGTAAACTACGTTTCAAACTTTACGGATGTGGATGACAAGATAATAAAGAAGGCAATAGAGGAGGGCGTGGATGCAAATATCGTATCCGAGAGATTTATCGAGGAGTGTAAGAAGGATATGGCAGCCTTAAATGTCCGTGAGGCGACAACACACCCTAAGGCAACAGAGGAGATAGACGATATGATTGCCATGGTGGAAACGCTTATAGAAAAGGGATATGCCTACGAGGTAAAGGGAACGGTATATTTCAGGACGAGAAGATTTTCCGATTACGGTAAGCTTTCCAAGAAAAATCTGGACGATTTGCGGGGAGGAAACCGGGAGCTTCTCATATCGGGCGAGGACGAGAAGGAGGACTCCCTTGATTTTGTTCTCTGGAAGCCAAAGAAGGAGGGCGAGCCTTCATGGCAGTCTCCTTGGGGCGAGGGAAGACCGGGCTGGCATCTTGAGTGTTCCGTTATGTCTAAAAAGTATATCGGGGATGTAATAGATATTCACGCAGGTGGCGAGGACCTTATATTTCCACATCATGAAAATGAAATTGCACAGAGCGAGGCGGCAAACGGAACTGAGTTTGCAAGATATTGGATGCATAATGGCTTCCTTAGGATTAATAATGAGAAAATGTCAAAGTCACTTGGAAATTTTTTTACAGTAAGGGAAATAGGGGAAAAGTATGACCTTCAGGTTATAAGATTTTTCATGTTGTCAGCACATTACAGAAGTCCCCTTAATTTCTCACAGGAGCTTGTGGAGGCTTCAAAAAACGGACTTGAAAGAATAAAAACTGCGGCAGCAAGGCTTGAGGAGGCTGTTTCCGCAGGTGCTTTGGGAGATATGACAAATACTGAAAAGGAAAATGCGGCTATAATAGATGAATTTGTCTCAAAATATGAGGAGGCTATGGAGGATGACCTTAATACCGCCGATGCCATTTCCGTTATATTTGAGCTTGTAAAGCACATAAACACAACAATGGAAAAGGGTGCTTCCACAAAGGCTTACGCAGATAAGGCATACGATACATTAAAGCAGCTTTGCGACATTTTGGGAATAAATGTAAAAGAGGAAGCCGTGCTTTTGGATGAGGAAATCGAAAGCCTTATTAATGAGAGGCAGGAGGCAAGAAAGGCAAAGAATTTTGCCCGCGCGGACGAGATAAGAAGCCTGCTTACGGAAAAGGGAATTATTCTTGAGGATACGAGAGAGGGAGTAAGATGGAAAAGAGCGTAAATCCATATCAATATTCTCCTCTTGCCTTGGCGTATATAGGTGACAGTATTCTTGATTTGCTTGTTAAAAAGCATTTTGTATTAAATTCAAATAAGCAGACCTACAAGTATCACAGAGACGTTACAAATATAGTAAAGGCTGTTAATCAGGCAAAATTTGCTGATGAAATAATTGGCGAGCTTGAGGAGGAGGAGCATGACATATACATGCGCGGAAGGAATACCAATACTCATTCAAGAGCAAAAAATGCCAGCCTTTCCGAGTACAAAAAGGCAACGGGACTTGAGGCATTGTTTGGATATTTATATTTAATGGGTAATGACGAAAGATTGAAATATTTTGTTGACAGGATGATAGAGGATTACACGGAAGGGAATTAAAATGAAAGACAATTTTTCAGATAAAAATATATCAAATCAGGATGAAGAAGTCACCTCACATTTTATTGAGGGAAGAAACGCAGTCCTTGAGGCAATGAGGTCCGGAAGGACAATAGACAAGCTCTATATGCAGGACGGCTTAAGGGACGGCGCTTCAAACACAATACTTCGTGATGCAAAAAAGCGTGATGTTATTGTAAGCTTTGTGTCAAAGGAAAAGCTTGATTTAATGTCAAAAACAAAAAAGCATCAGGGCGTTATTGCAATATGTGCGGCGTACGAGTATTCAGACATGGAAGATATATTTAAAAGGGCAGAGGAGAAAAATGAGCCGCCCTTTATATTTATTCTTGATGAGATTGAGGACCCTCACAATTTAGGCGCAATTATAAGAACGGCTAATCTCTGCGGGGCGCACGGCGTTATTATTCCAAAGAGAAGGGCAGCAGGACTTACTGCTACTGTCGTTAAGGCGTCGGCAGGAGCAATAAACTACACGCCTGTAGTAAAGGTTACAAACATAGCAAAGACAATCGAGGAGCTTAAAGGAAGGGGCATGTGGTTTGCCTGTGCCGATATGGAGGGAGAGCTTATGTACGGCTGTAACCTGACGGGAGCCTTAGGAATTGTTATAGGTAACGAGGGAAGCGGTGTCAGCAGGCTCGTAAAGGAAAAATGCGACTATGTTGTTTCAATTCCCATGAAGGGGGATATCGATTCTCTCAATGCGTCAGTTGCGGCAGGCGTGCTTGCATATGAGGTTGTAAGGCAGAGAATGTTAAAGGGTTAGTGGCAGGGCTGAATATTTTCGGCTTTTTATGAGGTGAAAATGGACTATATTGATTTGGGTGACAATGAAATAATAAAAAGAATTTCCTTGGGTGATGACGGGGCAATGGAATATCTTTTGAAAAAATATGGCGGTCTTGTCAAAAAGGAAATCAGGGCAGTGTATATAATCGGCGCTGATACTGAGGATTTGACGCAGGAGGGTATGATTGGGCTTTTTAAGGCAATCAAGGATTTTGAGCCTGATAAGGGTGCAAGCTTTTCAACCTTTGCAACATTATGTGTGAGAAGGCAGATAAAAACCGCAATAACAGCATCAAACAGACAAAAGCATAAGCCCTTAAACACATATATATCCATTTATGCTGAGCAGGATGAAAGCGGAACGCAGCTTGGAGAGGACATAGCGGACACAAAGGAGACAGCAAATCCTGAAAACCTTGTGCTTGCAAGAGAGCAGAAAAGTGATTTGAATAAAAAAATTGAACGCGAGCTTAGCAGCTTTGAAAAGAAGGTGCTTCATTTATATTTGGAGGGGCTTTCCTATGCAGACATAGCCGCCTCTCTTTCAAAAACAGAAAAATCTGTGGATAATGCACTTCGCAGAATAAGGGGCAAGCTCAGCAGATAGAAAAGAAAAAGTGATAATGCAAGCTTTGAATATGAAATGCGGGAAACGTAAATGATATTGAAAAGGATTTTATGGGAAGAAATTTAATCAAAATCGGGGATTGACAGGACTGGAAAAATGACTTATTATTGACAATAAGAAATGGGTTTTTACCGTACAGTGTTATCACTCAAGCGGGCTGCTCGT
>CAZWNL010000008.1:0-141699 GCA_964635615.1 uncultured Bacteroides sp. | reverse complement strand
TGTGGAGCACTCCCTTGAACTCGTACACAGCCATGTTGCCAATCAGTATGTGTATTTTGAATTTGACAACAAGACCGTTTAGAATACCCACATTGAGGTATTCTTGCGGTCTTAAAAGTTGCAATTCAAAATACACATACTGATTGGCAACATAAGGCTGTGCACTCAGACAACAGTCCGTGCCCCACATAATAGAAAAGACAAAATATCAATATGCTAAAGATAGCCGGTAACCATAAAAATACAAAATAAAAGGGAGTTTGTCAGTGTAATTTTATATGTGTCTTAAATTCTTACTGCAACAGCCTCTTTGTTTCACATATTGGTAAAAACGAGGAGAAATTTAATATGAACATAGGAGAAATTAAAAGCATATTTAAGGATATTGCGACTGATGACAGAACTGCATTGGAGAGATTTGTAAGTGATTTTTCGGGGGATGAGCGTGGCGGTGTTATCTCGATTGTAGGCTCTGCCAAAAAGAAGATAGAGGCATATGACAAAGAAACAAAGAGAACTGAAAAAATGTATTCCTTTGAAAAAAAATATACAGAGCAGGGGTACAAGTATATATGCGGTATTGACGAGGTTGGGAGAGGTCCCCTTGCAGGTCCTGTTGTCACATGTGCCGTTATTCTTCCATGTAATGAAAAAATCCGTTATCTTAATGATTCAAAACAGCTTTCAGG
Source organism: uncultured Bacteroides sp. (assembly GCA_964635615.1). GTDB lineage: Bacteria > Bacillota > Clostridia > Lachnospirales > Lachnospiraceae > Coprococcus_C. The sequence goes on along the minus strand of CAZWNL010000008.1, from coordinate 141,010 downwards.
GAAGAAAAGAGAGGAATTATATGATATAATAATAAATAATGCCGTTGCTTACGGTATAGGCATATTAAGTGAGAAAAGGATAGATGAGATTAACATTTTAAATGCCACCTATGAGGCTATGAGAATGTCTATATCTAATTTAAAGGTAACGCCTGACATATTATTAAATGATGCGGTGAAAATCCCTAATGTAAACATATCACAGGTGCCGATAATTAAAGGGGATACCTTATCCGCCTCCATAGCCGCAGCGAGTATTGTTGCAAAGGTGACAAGGGATCGTATGATGGCAGAGTATGATAAGCTTTATCCCGGATATGATTTCAAAAGCAATGTGGGATACGGTTCTGCCGCACATATAGCGGCATTAAAGGCGAAAGGACCGTGTGATATACACAGGAGAACATTTATAAAAAATTTTGTGGGAGTATAAATATGAACATTTCTGACAGGGGAATCCACCTAGGAGGAAAACAATTAAATAACGTATATTCGGGTGAGCAGGGAGCAAAGGTTTCCTCAGAACAGGCTCAAAATACAAATCCTGTGAGTCAGGCTCCCGTTTCTGCCAACAGTGCAATTGCAAAGGTTGACGTTGGACAGATGTTTCGTGGGCAGATACTTGACATAACTAATAATATGGTAAGTATTTCCATGGAGGGAAAGGGTGTTTTAAATGCCCGTATGCTTGATTCCGTAAGTCTTAACATAGGGGATAATATCTTATTTCAGATTCAGGAAAATAACGGCTCAAGCGTGCTTATAAAGCCGCAGCCTGAATCTGCGGGAGCCATGAAGGATAATGCTATTTTTAAGGTGCTTGACGCAAACGGCCTTATGCCGACGGATAAAAACTATCAGATTGCAGAGGCGCTTATGAACAGGGGAATGCCTGTTGATAAGGGTCATATGCAGCAGCTTATACAGCAGTCCTATAAATTTCCTGATGCTTCCATAGACACACTTGCCTCTTTAAATAAGCTTGGGCTTGAAATTAATGAGACAAATATAAGCCAATATCAGGATTACATGAATAACAGCCACCAGCTCTCGTCAGACCTTGGACGTCTTGCTGCTGATATAGCGGATTTTTCCACGTCAGCCTTTAATGAGCTTGGACAGTCGGGAAATGTATCAGATATGCTGGAGCTTAACAGAGCCATACTTGACATTATATCGGACAGCCGGGATTTTTCTCCTGAGACAATGCAAAGCATTAAGGTTAATCCTGAGGCTTCACTTATTTCCGAGGAAATCTTTCAAGCAGGTGATTTTGTACCTGAAGAAGGGGAAGTGTTAAATTCTGTACAAAATGAAAGCGAGATACAGGGTAGTATAAATGCGGATACACTTGGAAATGAGCTTGAAAAGCTTGCGAAAAATACGGGAATGAACTGTGAGGACATAAATAACATTTTTGATAAGCTTAATAAAATGGGCTTCGATAAGGAGGCACTCTCCAAGGTTGCAAAGGAGTCTGATTCTCCGGTAAAGCTTATGAACAATTTAGACACAGTAATATCAAACAATACAGAGAAAATACCTGATGAGGCGATAAAGGATTTTTTTGCATCAAAGGAATTTAATGCACTTTTGAACGAGGGAACAAAAAAGAAGTTTTCACTTAATCCTGAGGAAATGAAAAATCCTAAGGAGATAGATGATTTGTACAATAAAATATATGACAAGACAAATAAGCTTATGGACACGTTATCCCACAGCGGGGCAGGGGACAGTAATAACCTTAATCAGTCTGCAAAAAGTGTTCAGGAAAGAATCGATTTTATGCAGAATTTAAATAACATGTACGTTTATGCCCAGATTCCCGTAAAAACCCAGAGCAGCGAGATGAACTCGGATTTGTTTGTATATATGAACAAAAAGGCAATGAAGGATGCAAAGAAGGACATAAGCGCACTGCTTCATCTTGACATGGAGCATCTCGGAGCTACCGATGTTCATGTAAGCCTTCATGGAAGTACGGTTCATACAAGATTTTATGTGGATGATGAAATAAGCGCCCGCATTATTGACGAGCACATGACAATGCTTGAGAAGGCCATAAATGAAAACGGTTTAAGCCTTACAAATGAGGTTATAGCCAGAGAGCCTTCTTTAAATACAAAGCCGAACATGGTTGTGGATGAAATGCTTGGAAGCGAGCTTGAAAAAAGTGTTAAGAGATATTCCTTTGATATAAGAATGTAGGTGATTATATGTCAGAGTACGGACAAAAACAAAATAATGCACAGCCAAAGAAAAAGGCGGTAGCTCTTTTATATGACCCTTCCAATCAGGCACCGCAGGTTGTTGCAGCAGGTCAGGGAGCGCTTGCGGACAAAATTATTGACAAGGCAAAGGAAAGCGATGTACCTCTTTACAAGGATACAAACCTTGCCGATACCCTTTTGAAGCTTGATGTAGGCGACTGTATACCTCCTGAGCTTTACGGCGTTGTTGCGGAAATACTTGTTTATGTTGACAGAATGGATAAGATAAGGTCTAAAATATCAGGTTAGGGGTGAGATTGATAAATAAGCGTGAAATCGGAAATCATTACGAGGATATCGCAGCGGATTATCTGAAAAGTAAGGACTATAAAATTTTATTGAGAAATTATGGAAACCGTTATGGCGAGATAGACATAATTGCCATGAGTGGGCGAACATTAGTATATTGTGAATGTAAATACAGAAGCACGGAATGTTGTGGCGACCCTTTAAGTGCTGTTGATGAAAGGAAGCAGAGGAAAATCTGCCGCACGGCGCTTTATCATTACAGCAGATACGGTTACGGTAAAAATCTGCCATGCAGGTTTGATGTAATAGGTATATACAGTGACGGAACCGTTAAACATGTGGAAAATGCATTTGAGTTTCATACATAGAATAAGGAAAAGGAAAAATAATAATGGAAAGAGTAAAATTTGATTTAAAACTTATGGATGGTGCGATTTTGAAAAGACAGGAGGATAAGCTTAAGTTTATTCCTCCCTTTTCATATGGGGAAAGAAACACCCATATAGACTATAAGCTTGTTAAAGGATTTGGAGAAGATGCCATTGTTCCGGTTATTAAATATAATATTTTTTCTGAATATGAGGATTTGGTGCATGGATTTTCAACAAGGCTTGGCGGTGTGAGCAAAAAGCATCTTGCTTCCATGAATTTAAGCTTTTCAAGGGGCGACGAGGAGGAAAATGTTATTTTAAATCATAGGCGGCTTGCCGCTGCGGTTGGATATGATGAAAGCAGTCTTGTATTTTCCGACCAGCTTCACAATACAAATATTCATATTGTAAAAAAAGAGGATAAGGGGAAGGGCTTTTCAAGGGAAAGCGACATAGAGAATATAGATGCACTTATGACAAATGAGCGTGAAATCCCTCTTATGACATTTTACGCTGACTGTGTTCCCCTGTTTTTCTATGACCCTGTAAATAAGGCGGTGGCGCTTGCACATTCAGGCTGGAAGGGAACGGTGGAAAAAATCGGAATGAAGGTTATAAGGGCTATGGGTGATGCTTTTGGAAGCAATCCAAATGATATAATCTGTGCCATAGGACCTTCCATATGTCAGGAATGCTATGAGGTAGACGGGGACGTTATTGAAAAAATCAGGGATGCCTTTGATGAAAATGTATATGATGATTTGTTTTATAAAAAGGATAACGGAAAATATCAGTTGAATCTCCATAAGGCATGCAGACATACGCTTCTTTTGGCAGGGATTAATGAGGAGAATATTGCCATGCCTGATTTATGTACATGTTGTAACCCGAATATACTTTTTTCACATAGAGCATCGAGTGGCATGAGAGGAAATCTTGGCGCTGTAATTATGCTGTCTTAAATCGCCGTTGTTAATTATGATACAGCACAAAGCACTTTACAAGTCAATAGGTTTATTGTACAATCAAGCGGAGTGGTGGAAGTGCCGTTTTGAAATGGAGAGATAAAATGGGTAGACCAGTAGTTGCCATAGTGGGAAGGCCGAATGTGGGTAAGTCAACATTATTTAACACATTGGCAGGAGACAGAATATCAATCGTTCAGGATACACCAGGCGTTACAAGAGATAGAATTTACGCTGATGTGTCATGGCTTAAATATAATTTTACGATAGTTGACACAGGTGGAATTGAGCCTGACAGTAGTGACATTATATTAAAGAGCATGAGAGAACAGGCAGAGATAGCTATATCTACTGCCGATGTTATTATGTTTATAACGGATGTAAGACAGGGACTTGTGGATGCAGACGGAAAGGTTGCAGATATGCTGAGACGTTCAGGCAAGCCGGTTGTTCTTGTTGTAAATAAGGTGGACAGCTTTGAGAAATTCATGCCTGACGTGTACGAATTTTATAATCTTGGGCTTGGTGATCCCATGCCTGTATCTGCCGCATCGCAGCTTGGTATAGGTGACATGTTGGATGAGGTTGTAAAGTATTTTAATGGAAATGGCGAGGATGAGGACGAGGACGAAAGATCGAGAATTGCAATTATCGGTAAGCCAAATGTGGGAAAATCCTCCATTATAAATAAGCTTATCGGTGAGGAACGTGTAATTGTATCCGACATAGCGGGAACAACAAGGGATGCAATTGATACCTCCATTAAAAGAAATGGGACTGAATATGTATTTATTGATACGGCAGGTCTTAGAAGAAAAAATAAAATAAAGGAAGAAATTGAACGTTACAGCATTATACGAACTGTATCAGCGGTTGAAAGATGTAATGTTGCCGTTCTTGTTATAGACGCAGAGGAGGGTATATCCGAGCAGGATACAAAGATTGCAGGTATTGCCCATGAGCGTGGCAAGGGCATGATAATTGTTGTCAACAAGTGGGATGCCATAGAAAAAGATGATAAGACAATATACAAGTTTACTGAGGAAATCAGGCAAAAGCTTGCCTATATGCCTTATGCGGAGCTATTGTTTGTATCGGCAAAGACAGGTCAGAGACTGAATAAGCTGTTTGAAATTATTGATATGGTCATTGAAAACCATTCCTTAAGGATTTCAACAGGTGTGGTCAACGAGATTGTTACCGAGGCGGTTGCGCTTAACCAGCCACCGTCAGATAAGGGCAAGAGGCTTAGAATTTATTACGTTACACAGGTTTCTGTCAAGCCTCCGACATTTGTCATATTTGTAAATGATAAGGAGCTTATGCATTTTTCATATACAAGATATCTTGAAAATAAAATCAGGGAGGCGTTTGGCTTCAGGGGAACGCCCCTTAAGTTTATAATACGTGAGAGGAAAGAGAAATGATGATACTTGCAAGAATACTTTGCCTTGCAGGAGGCTATTTATGCGGTCTTTTGCAGACGTCGTATATATATGGAAGACTTAACGGAATTGATATCCGTGAGCATGGAAGCGGTAATGCGGGAACCACAAATGCGCTTCGTGTATTGGGTAAGAAAGCGGGACTTGTTGTTTTTCTTGGCGATGTTTTTAAGGCGATTATTGCAGCCGTAGTTGTAAGGCTTGTTATGAAGGGCATATATCCAAATGAGGTTTACATGTTTATTGCCTATGCAGGCTTTGGAGTTGTACTTGGACATAATTTTCCGTTTTATCTTAAGTTTAAGGGCGGAAAGGGAATTGCCGCTACGGCAGGGGTTGTTCTTGGATTTCTGGACCCTGTCATAATACTTACATGTCTTGTCATATTTACTGTTGCAGTGGCAATTACAAGGTATGTTTCTCTTGGCTCCATTCTCATGGTAACTACCTTTGCCACAATGTATACAATATTTGCGGTGACAGGTAAATATTCCTTTGATTTGAATGTGGCGGCATCAAAAGAATGTATGCTTGAAAGTGTAATAGTTGTTATCGTTATGGCGCTTATGGCAATATACAGACATAAGGCTAATATAAAGAGGCTTATTAATCACGAAGAAAATAAGCTTGGAAGCAAAAAAGAGGCGTAGGACAAGATTATTAAAAAAGAAAGTCAGAGGTAAATGGGATGAATATTAGTGTTTTGGGAGCAGGAAGCTGGGGAATTGCGCTTACGGTTTTACTTGCGCATAACGGACATAAGGTAAGCGTGTGGTCTATAGATGAAGATGAAATAAAAATGTTAAAGGAACACAGAGAGCATGTGACAAAGCTTCCCGGTATAAAAATAGATGAGAGTGTTACATTTACCACAGATGCAGAGGAGTCTGTAAAAGATGCGGAGATTATTGTTATGTCTGTTCCGTCTCCTTTTGTGAGAAATACTGCAAAAACCATAGCACCATATGTTGATAAGCCTATTATCGTAAATGTATCAAAGGGAATTGAGGAGGACACTCTTATGGTTCTCACGGATGTTATTTTAAGTGAGATACCAGGTGCAAAAATGGGTGTTCTGTCAGGACCAAGCCATGCAGAGGAGGTTGGAAAGCTTCTTCCCACAACCATTGTGGCAGGTGCAACTGACAAGGAAACTGCACTGCTTATTCAGGATACGTTTATGTGTGATGTGTTCAGGGTTTACACAAGCCCTGACGTTATAGGAATAGAGCTTGGTGGAGCACTGAAAAATGTCATTGCCCTTGCAGCAGGAGTTGCAGACGGACTTGGCTGCGGAGACAATGCGATGGCGGCAATCATTACAAGGGGAATATCAGAGATTACGAGACTTGGAGTTGCCATGGGAGGACGTTCGGAAACCTTTGCAGGACTTTCAGGTATAGGGGACCTTATTGTAACATGTGCCTCAAAACATAGCAGAAACAGAAGGGCCGGAGTTCTTATGGGACAGGGAAAGTCCTACAAGGAAGCTATGGAGGAAGTGCACATGGTTGTTGAGGGCGTTTATTCCGCAAAAGCAGCCTTCAGTTTAAGTAAAAAATACGGTATAGAAATGCCTTTAATTGAAATGGTAAACAGAGTACTTTTTGAGGATTTAGACACAACTGAAGCTATGAACCAGCTTCTTACAAGAACGAGGACAAGTGAGTCCCAGGATCTTGAATGGAATTAAAATGAAACATATTATGAAGGGAATTTAGATGAGCAACAGGATTACAAAGGACGAATTTAATAGATTAAGGAATAAAAAGAGAAAATTCAATGCCATAGTGTCGCTTGCATCGTCGGCTGCCCTTATAGCTGTTTTGGCATTATGCATAGTTGTTTTTAATGACCATCCAAGCGACGGTGAATTTAGCAGCAATATGCATATAGGAAGTAATACCGCTTTAGATGCAGATAGCCTTATTAATATCAATAATGCTACACAAACACCTTCTGATAGTACGGAGGGGACTGATGCTACGGAGAAGCCTTTGGAAGATGAACCCTCTACGGATGTGATATCTTATAGTGAAAGTGATAATCAGGAATTCGTAATACCTGAAACATCACTGCCTCCTGTGGAGGAAATTACGGGAAATAACTGGTGTGCATCCATGTATGAGAAGGTTGATAAAGTGATGCCTCTGTCATATTTTGACAATACGGTTCTTATTGGTGATTCACGTACCGAGGGGCTTGTTCTTTACAGCGGACTTAGCAATATTAATGGCTTTTGCTACAAGGGATTAAATGTAAGCTCTCTTGACAGCGATTACTGCATAACAATGCCGGGGTACGGAGGCAAGTATACATGCTATCAGGCAATATCAATGACAAGCTACGACAATTATTACTGTATGTTTGGAATAAATGAGCTTGGTTGGTACAATCTTGATGTGTTTATAGAGGATTTTGGTGCGCTTATAGATTATATTAAGCTTGCAAATCCAAATGCTACAATTTATGTTGAGGGCGTAATTCCCGTATGCCGTTCAAAGGAAGCAGAGGGTGGAGTTTTTACAAAGGACAGGGTTGAGGAGTTTAATGAGCTTATTCTTGATATGTGCAAGGAGAGAAATGACGTGATTTTCCTTGACGTTGGCGCAGCGGTCCGTGATGAGGAAGGCTATCTTCCTGAGGAAGGCTCCCCTGATGGTATACACTGTAATGCGGATTACTGTAAGCGGGTATTACAGTATATACGCTGTAACACCTACAGTAAGAAACAAAAACAAAATCAGGACCTTTAACAATAAAAAGTAATACCTCTGATTTCTATTACATATATTTTAATAGTGTAATAGGAATTGGAGGTATTTTTATGGATATTTATAAGGACATAGAAGCAAGAACCGATGGCGAAATATACATGGGTGTTGTTGGTCCCGTAAGAACGGGAAAATCAACATTTATAAAAAGGTTTATGGAGCTAATGGTTATTCCTGCTATTGACGATGAAAATAACCGTATGAGGGCAAAAGATGAGCTTCCACAGTCGGCAACAGGAAAAACGGTTATGACAACAGAGCCGAAATTTATTCCTAAGGAAGCAGTAAACATAACTGTGGGGGACGGTATAAAGCTTAAGTGCAGGCTTATTGACTGTGTAGGATATATGGTCAACGGAGCTGAGGGACATGAGGAGGATGGACATGAGCGTCTCGTAAAAACTCCATGGTATGATTATGACATTCCGTTTACAAAGGCTGCGGAGCTTGGTACAAAAAAGGTAATATTTGACCATTCAACGGTAGGTATTGTGGTAAGCTGTGACGGTTCCATAACGGATATACCTAGAGATTCGTACATAGAAGCAGAAAAAAGGACGGTAACGGAGCTTAAGGAGATTGGCAAGCCTTTTATTATGCTGTTAAATTCATTAAGACCGCAGGCACCTGAAACAAAGGAGCTTGCACAGTCCCTTTGCGGGGAGTACGGTGTAGAAGTGCTTCCTGTAAACTGCGACCAGCTTAAAAGTAAGGACATAAACAAAATATTTGAAAGTCTCCTTATGGATTTTCCTGTGACGGCAATAAACTTTAACATACCGAAGTGGGTTGAGGCCGTGGATTGCGACAATCCTATAAAGGATTATATGATAAAGCAGGCAAAGGCGGATTTCAAAAACATTTATCACATGAGGGATATATATAATATTACCTGTGATGGGGATGAGTATATTGAAAAGATTGATCTTAGCAATATAAATATGGCAGACGGAACAATAAATATAAATGTTGTTTTATTTGACAAATATTACTATGACATGCTTTCCGCAACGCTTGGATGTGAGATAAGAAGTGAGTATGATTTTATACGGGAAATTACCCAGCTTGCAAAGACAAAAAAGCAGTGTGAAAAGGTAAGCGAGGCATATCTCCAATCCTGCAGTACGGGCTATGGCACAGTAAGTCCTGACGAGGCAGACATTAAGCTTGACGCACCGGAGCTTATACGTTCAGGAAATAAATACGGAGTTAAAATAAAAGCGGAGGCTCCGTCAATTCATCTTATAAAAGCAAACATTACAACAGAAATTGCACCTATCGTAGGCTCCGAGGAGCAGGCGAAGGATTTAATAGGTTTTATAAACAGTGATGAAAAATCTGAGGAAAACATTTGGGGCGTAAATATATTCGGCAAGTCCGTAAGGCAGCTTGTTGAGGACGGCTTAAAATCCAAAATCAACAAGATAAATCAGGAAAGCCAGCAGAAGCTTCAGGATACAATGGAGAAGATTGTAAATGATTCTAACGGAGGAATGGTTTGCATTATAATATAATTTAGGATATAATATACGCGACAGCAAAGAGCAGTGAGTGAATGAGCAAAACAACATTTACGCAAATATTTTCTGCGTGCAATGAGCCGGATGCTGTGCTTGCACGAGCATCTGGCGAATTCCGCAGGGGACAGATACCCCGCTTGCTACGGGGTATCTGTCTTGTGTAAATGTTGTTTTGCGAATGAACATAGGGCGATAGCCCGTGACTGAGCCGATAGGCGAGGTAGCACTGCGGTGATAAACAGCGGCATCGTCAATCTTTGATTGGCGATAGGACAAGCGTGGAGAAAGTTATGAGTATAGCAGTTAAACTAAATGTATTTGAAGGACCCTTGGATCTTCTTCTGCATTTGATTGAAAAAAACAAATTTAATATATTCGATATACCGATTGTTGAAATTACGGAGCAGTACCTTGACTATGTAAGCAGTATGGAGGAATCCGACCTTGACGTCATGAGTGAGTTCCTTGTTATGGCGGCAACGCTTATAAGTATAAAGGCAAAAATGCTTCTTCCTAAGCATGAGGAGGACGATGAGGATGAGGATGACCCGAGAGCTGAGCTTGTAAGAAGGCTTCTTGAATACAAGATGTACAAATATGCCTCTTATGAGCTTAAGGATATGGAGCTTGACGCGGAAAAGGCATATTATAAGCAGGCGACAATTCCGGATGAGGTGTTGTCTTATAAGGAAGAAGTTGACCCTGCCGAGGTTGTTGGAGATGTGACACTTGCGAAGCTTAACGAGATATTTTCGCAGGTGATGAAAAGAACCGTTGACAGAGTTGACCCTATAAGAAGTAAGTTCGGAACAATCGAAAAAGAGGAAATCCGCATAGAGGATAAAATGGATGAAATAAGAAGCGGCATTAAGGGACTTAAGGGTATTAATTTTAAGACGCTGCTTGAAATTCAGGCATCGAAGATAAACATTATAGTTACATTTCTTGCAATACTTGAGCTTACAAAAATGGGGCACATTGCCATACGTCAGGATAAAATGTTTGGCGATGTAATAATAGATTCACTTGAAATCGATTAAAGATTTTATTTGCTTTTGGAGGATATATGGAAAATATAGAGAATACGGAAAATGTAGAATATATGGAAAATGTAGAGAATACAGAAGATATAGAATTGGGAAATAGAAATTTGGCGGCTGCAATTGAAGCAATACTCTTTTCAGTAGGTGATGCAGTTTCCGTAAAGGAGCTTGCCAAGGTGCTTGAAGCTGAGGAAAATGAAGTAAGCACTGTTATTGAGTATATGGTTAAGGAGTATGAGGAAGAAAAGCGGGGCATAAAGCTTATAAAGCTTGAGGACGCATATCAGCTTTGCACAAAGCAGGAGTATTATGATTATCTCATAAAGCTTGTGAATATGCCGAAAAAGCACGTGCTTACGGATGCACTTATGGAGACGTTGTCCATCGTTGCATACAAGCAGCCCATAACAAGACAGGAGATAGAAGCCATAAGAGGTGTATCTTGCGTGCATGCCATAAATAAGCTTGTGGAATATAAGCTTATAGGTGAGGTTGGAAGGCTTGATGCAGTCGGAAGACCAATACTTTTTGGAACGACGGAGGATTTTATGAGAAGCTTTGGAGTAACCTCCTTAGACGAGCTTCCCGTAATAACGCCTGACAAGATAGAGGACTTCCGCAAAGAAGCTATGGAGGAAGCAAATATAAAGGTTGAAACATGATAGGGACTTCGTAATGCCCCAATACAATAATATCAACAATAATGGACACTTTTCAGAGTAATCTGATTCGTGTCCTTTTTTGTTGTTAAATATTGTAGATTGTATCTGATAACTCCTTAATATCAGGCTTGAAGAGCCCCAATATACGTTGGATTAAAATTTGATTTGAAATTTAAGTTACATGGTTATTTATTCAAGAATACTGGTCGTTCGTCAGAAATTTATTTCATTTTATTGAAATCCGGTGTATACTATTTTGAACAGAATATTTTGAAAGGGGAGACATATATATGAAAGATTTCTTTATTGATACAAAGAACGTAAGGGGATGTATAAATAGATTAACTAATATAGGGAGTACTTTGCAATCCTTATCGTTATCAGTAGAAAATATGAGTTCTACATTGGGGAGTGTTGGATTAGGAGAAATGGTATCTCGTATTGTATGGTTAAGTAATCAATTAAGTATTAATTGTAAAATAGTAAATAGCTTAAGTGAATCGTTGAGTAATATTGTTAATCGATACATTATAGCAGAGGATAATATTACGTCTTTGAGTGTGCCGCAAAGCCAGACTGAATATATTAGTTTGTTGTCTGCAACATCTCATAAAAGCCCATTGGATATTGATAAAGTTCTTGCAACGATTGGTGCAGCATTAGGAGCAACATTAGGAGCCCATCTGGATGATTTCCTATTTTTTCCAAAACCAGGCAGTACGATTACTGTTTCACCAGGAACAGATTTGCCAAGTTATGAATGCACTGTAGCTAATGATAATGTATGGTCTCTTGAATATTCGATTTCTGATTGTCAATATTCTTTTGGGGGATTCGCTTTGTTGGGAGAGACTTAAATATGCTATAGAACATTATGATTATAACCAGGGAGAGCAGGACTTGCTTCAATTTAATCTAGACGGATACGATGAACCTGTTTTCGCGGGAGCAATGATAGAAGGGTACGCAGACATTGGAGATATAGTATATGTGACTCTTGATAATGGAGAGGGCTTTTACTTCATGATTCTTGACACAAAATCCAATCACCATGTTTCTTCTGATTTCCCAACTGGTCAGGTACAATATGAAAATGGACATGGATATATGACAAGTAACGGCAGCGTTCGGCTATCAAATTGCGAATTCATTATGTCTGATTGGGCGCCTGGTGTATATAGTGCGATGAACACAGAAAGTGGAGCTTTTTTAAATGATACATATGTTGTGTCAGCGGAAATTGTTGATCATGTCAATATTTTGGAATAATAGGAGATTTGTAATATGAAAAAAATATTTGGTATTTTAGTGTTATGTTCTCTTTTCCTTTGTAGTTGTGCCAATGAAAAAACTAACGGTTCGCCGGAAAACTGTTTTGATGATTTTTTTAATAACAAAATATCTGCACACAGAAGCGATGGAACTGAATTGTGGAATAAGGATTTGACATATGATGACAATGATTTGAATTGTTTTAGAATTGGCGAACAAGTCGATGTAGATAATGATGGCGAAAAAGAACAACTGATAGACGGACTTGGAGGAGGTTTCTTTTTAGACTGTAGAAACAATCAATTATACATTTGGCCGGAGATTTCTAACTCAGTGGGATATTTAACATATCGTCAAATAGAAGATGAATATTGGATTATTTATATGGATGCGCTTCATTCCAATAGAGAATATTACAGAATAATCAAATATAAAGGGCCAGAAGTAATCGAAGATATTGAGATAAAAAAATTTGAAGAAGAAAACAAAATTGAGTATTATATCAATTCTGAACTATCGACAGAGGGAGCATTTTTGGATATAAAAAAGAAATATATTGGAGAATAGATGGGATTGTTAATAATTAAAAGACAACTAAAAGAATAAAAATTTGTTGATACACAAACGCTAAATACAGTATAATGAAACCAAGAAACGAAAGGAAGTGATACTATGGCACCAGCAACACAAGTTATTAGAAACAACGAAGTTATAAAAGCAGAATATTCTGAAAAAACAGCCATAGGCGCATTATATGATGAACTCTTCAAAGGAATAGAAAGCCTGAAGAAAGGTGATATTTATATGATTGATGAAATATGGGAGGAAATTGACAAAATATAATTCCTATAGATAACCCAAAGAACTACAAAATTGTTATCTCAAAAGATGCACTTTTGGATATACGGACAGGAAGCATCAGACAAGTTCACAAAGAATTTGGAGACGGCGGTAAAAGCCGTAAAAAATAACGAGAAGTGGAGGGTGGAGCATATGACCTTAGAGATGCATTATAGAGAGTGGGCTGAACAGCTATTAGAACAAGGAAAGGAGCAAACTGCAATAAGAATGCTCAAAGCAGGTGAATTACCTGTTGAGAAAATCTCCATATATTCAGGGCTTACAGTTGAACAGGTGTTGAAGCTTAAAGAGCAGCTTGAATTAGCGAGTGCCAACTCGTAGTGCCACCTCGCCTGACGGCGCGAGTGTCAACTTGTAGTGCCACCTCGCCTGACGGCTCGGTGAATCCTGTCGGATTATCAATAAAATAAAAAATACACCCCTCGTTAAGCAAGCTTACTCGGGGTGTATCTTTTATTTTATTGGCACTACTCGTTACCTTTCCATATTCTTTCTTGCGGTTGCAAGCATGAGCTTGATTCGGTTTACCTGATTAACCTCGGAAGCTCCCGGGTCATAGTCGATTGGGACTATGTTTGCATCTGGATAAGCCTTTCTAAGCTCCTTTATAACACCCTTACCGACAATGTGGTTTGGCAGGCAGGCAAATGGCTGTGCACATACGATATTGCTGGCACCGCTCTTTATAAGTTCAACCATCTCACCTGTCAGGAACCAGCCCTCGCCTGTCTGATTGCCGATGGAGACAATCGGTCTTGCATATTCCGCAAGGTGGGAGATATGTACAGGTGGTTCAAAACGTTTACTCTTTTGAAGAGCCTTAACCATAGGCTTTCTGATCATTTCAAGTGCCCAAATTCCAAGGTTTGAATTGCGGGCTGATTTCTTTGACTTGCCTAAAAACTCATATTTATAATTATTGTTGTAGAAGCAGTACATGAAGAAGTCAAGCAAGTCAGGCATTACTGCTTCAGCACCTTCAGCCTCAAGCAAATCAACAAGATGGTTGTTTGCAGAAGGAAGGAACTTTACGAGTATCTCACCTACAATACCGACTCTCGGCTTTACAACGTCCTCATTAAGAGGGAGATTGTCAAAATCATTTACAATGCCATTTACAACCTTGGTAAAGCCTCGTCCGTTGTTTTCCAGACATTTTATACATATCTTTTTCCATTTCCTGTGAAGCTTATTGGCAGAGCCTTTCACTTTTTCATAAGGTCTTGTCCTATATAAAACACGCATGAACAAATCACCGAATATAAGTGCTCTCATGGCTATTACGACAACCTTAGGCGTAAATTTAAAGCCTGAATTTTTTTCGATGCCCTGAACAGATAACGCAATAACAGGTATCTGAGGGTAACCCGCCTTTGCAAGGGCACGTCTTATAAAGCCAACGTAGTTTGTGGCACGGCAGCCTCCGCCCGTCTGTGTCATAATGACAGCAAGTTTGTTTAAATCGTACTTTCCGGAATTTATGGCATGCATAAGCTGTCCAACAACTATAAGGGATGGATAACATGCATCGTTATTTACATATTTAAGCCCTGTGTCTATAACCTCCTTTGTGGCATCAGGAAGCATTACGATATTAAGTCCCATACTGTTAAATGCCGGCTTTAGCAAATCAAAGTGAATAGGGGAGAGCTGTGGAACTAAAACCGTGTAATCCTTCATATTCTCAGTAAACTCAACCCTTTCTATTGAGCTTGGCGCAGGACAAGGAGTAAAATGCTGCTTATGTCTTACATTGACTGCACTTATAAGTGAGCGGATTCTTATTCTTGCAGCTCCAAGATTGCTGACCTCATCAATTTTAAGGACGGTATATATTTTGCCTGAATTTGTAAGTATATCGTTTACACAGTCTGTAGTTACCGCATCAAGGCCACAGCCAAAGGAATTTAACTGTATAAGCTCAAGCACACGGCTTCTCTTTACATAGTTTGCAGCTCTGTAAAGCCTTGAGTGGTACATCCACTGATCGGAAACGATAAGTGGACGTTCAACCTTGGCAAGATGAGCAATGGAATCCTCCGTAAGTACGGCAATATCAAAGGAATTTATAAGCTCAGGAAGTCCGTGGTTAATCTCAGGGTCAAGATGATATGGTCTGCCTGCAAGTACGATGCCAAGCTTATCATTTGCTACAAGGTATTTTATCGTTTCCTCACCCTTTTGCTGTATGTCATGCTTAACCTTCGCATCCTCAAAATATGCAGCATCAACAGCCTCTGATATTTCTTCCGGAGTTACGTTCGTGTATTTTTTAAATTCTCTGTGAAGCCTTTCTTTCAATGCCTCCTTGTTGTCAAGGGCAAGGAATGGTCTTATGTAGGTTATGTCAGGAGCGGAAATCTCCTCCATATTGTTTTTAATATTCTCCGCATAGGAGGTTACAATAGGGCAGTTGTAGTGGTTGTTTGCGTCAGGAGCTTCATTCTGCTCGTAAGGAATACAAGGATAGAATATGGTCTTAATTCCCTGTTTAAGAAGCCACATAACATGTCCGTGTGATATTTTTGCAGGGTAGCACTCTGATTCACTCGGTATTGATTCGATTCCAAGCGTATAAATATCCCTGGAGGATTTCGGGGAGATAAGCACCCTGTATTTAAGCTTTGTCAAAAATGTAAACCAAAACGGATAGTTCTCGTACATGTTAAGAACTCTTGGTACGCCGATAACGCCCCTTGTTGCCTCGCTCTCCGGAAGTGGCTCATAATCAAATAATCTGTTAAATTTATATTCAAATAAATTTGGAACACCACCCTGATTTTTCTTAAGACCAAGTCCGCGCTCACACCTGTTTCCGGATATAAACTGTCTGCCACCTGAGAATTTGTTTATTGTAAGCAGGCAGTTGTTTGTACAGCCCTTGCAGCGTGACATACGTGTCTCATAGGTAAGTGCCTCAAGCTGCTCCTTGCTTAGCATTGTCGTCTCGTGACCCGCCTCACAGTTGTTCCTTGCAATTAATGCAGCACCGAAGGCACCCATAATACCTGCAATGTCAGGTCGTATTGCATCACGCCCCGATATAAGCTCAAAGCTTCGGAGTACAGCATCATTATAAAATGTACCACCCTGAACAACTATATTTTCGCCTAAGGATTTAGGGTCTGTAAGCTTTATAACTTTTAGGAGTGCATTTTTAATAACGGAGTATGCAAGTCCTGCCGATATGTCTGCAACGGATGCACCCTCCTTCTGTGCCTGCTTAACCTTTGAATTCATGAAAACCGTACATCTGGAGCCTAAGTCAATCGGACTTTCTGCAAAAAGAGCTATTTTTGCGAAATCCTTAATATCGTAGTTTAATGATTTTGCAAAGGTTTCAATAAATGAGCCACAGCCTGAGGAGCATGCCTCATTAAGCATAACGTTGTCCACGACCTCATTTTTTATTTTTATGCATTTCATGTCCTGACCACCTATGTCAAGTATACAGTCAACATCAGGGTTAAAGAAGGCAGCGGCAGTATAGTGGGCGATGGTTTCAACCTCGCCGTACTCTAACATAAGGGCAGACTTGATAAGGGCTTCTCCGTAGCCTGTGGAGCAGCCTGCCGCAATTGTAACTCCTTCAGGAAGAATAGAGTATATCTCTTTCAGTGCCTTTATTGTCGTCTTTAGAGGGCTTCCGTTGTTGCTGCTGTAAAAATCGTATAGAAGAGAACCGTCCTCAGCAACGAGCGCAACCTTTGTAGTGGTTGAGCCTGCATCTACACCCAGATAGCACTTTCCCTTATATGATGAAAGGTCGCCTCTTGTAACCTTATATTTGCTCTGTTTTTCAATAAATTTATCGTAATCCTTTTGTGATTTAAAAAGAGGCTCGAGCCTGTCAACATCAACGGAAATTTTCAAATCTCCCGAAAGTTTTTCGCTTATGTCAGTCAGGGTATATGTTACATTCTCCTTGGCATTAAGAGCAGCACCTACAGCTGCAAAAAGATGTGAGTGTGAAGGTGCTATAATATGCTCGTCAGTAAGGTTAAGTGTTCTTATAAATGCCTCCTTAAGCTGGTCAAGGAAGTGTAAGGGTCCTCCTAAAAATGCAACATTGCCTTTGATTGGCTTGCCGCATGCAAGACCGCTTATTGTCTGATTTACAACAGCCTGAAAAATGGATGCGGCAAGATTTGGCTTTGTGGCACCCTCATTTATAAGAGGCTGAATGTCGGTTTTGGCAAAAACACCGCATCTTGCGGCAATAGGATATATTGTATCATAATCCTTTGCATATGTATTAAGTCCTGATGCGTCAGTCTGAAGCAGTGTTGCCATCTGATCGATAAATGAACCTGTGCCTCCTGCACATACACCGTTCATACGCTGTTCAACACCGTTTGTAAAATATATGATTTTTGCATCCTCGCCACCAAGCTCTATGGCAACATCCGTCTGAGGTGCATAGTCCGTAAGCGCCTCAGTGACACATATAACCTCCTGCTCAAATGGAATGTCTATAACCTCGGCAAGAGCAAGACCGCCTGAGCCTGTTATTGTGGGAGCAACCTCTGTATTTCCAAGCTCCTTTGTTGCATTGTCAACAAGCTCTTTTAGCGTTTCCTTTATATTTGCAAAATGTCTTTTATATTCTGAGAACAGAATATTATGTTCCTCGTCTATAACGGCTACCTTTACTGTTGTTGAGCCAATGTCAATTCCTAATCTTTTCATATTATGTTACGGCTTAAGCCGACCTCCTTATAATTTATCAAACAAAAAAATTTTATTTTTCTCACAATTCGACAAAGACATTATATAGGAAAGGAAAATAAAATACAACAGTTAAAAGTTGGTGTACACGACATTTGTTTTGCTGAATATTATAATCAAAAAGGGGAAAAATATGGAAAATGGCTGCAAGGGTATTGTGCATCAGGTTGTTGCAGGTGATACCCTTTATAAGATTTCTAAGTATTATGGTGTGAGGCTTATTGACGTTCTCAAGGAAAATCCTTATGTGAATGTATATAACCTTCAGGTTGGGGATGAAATCTGTGTTCCCACAAACGCTGCCGAGGAAAACAGAAGGTATTATACTGCAAGGGTCGGTGAGACATTGGGCTCTCTCGTAGAGGAGCTTGACACGGATATTGGGGAGCTTATGAGATATAACAGGGAGCTTTATGAGATAAGCGTCCCGCTTGGAACAATTATAAGGATACCCGGCAATTAGTTTTAATTTGTATTATAGTACACAAACAGCGGATTGTTCTTGTTTTTTACGGCTGTATATTATATAATGTGACATAGTGGCATAGGTATCACTATGTCACAATTTTTAAGTAAAAGGAAATGAAACAATTGAAATTTTTGTACAAGCTTGAATCAAAATATGGTAAATATGCAATAAAGAATTTATCGTTATATATTGTTATAATATTTGCATTCTCATATTTTCTTGCATTTTTGCTGCCGGATGTATATATGCTGCTGATATTTTCTCCATATGAAATATTTGTAGAGCATCAGTTTTGGAGAATTTTCACATGGATTTTTACCATGCCGGGATCATTTAATATGTTTACGCTTATAATGCTGTTTTTCTATTTTTCCATAGGAACCTCCATTGAGATGTCCATCGGAACCTTTATGTACAATTTATATATTTTTGGAGGAATGCTTTTTACTACCATAGGAATAACCGTAGCAAGTGCCATAAGTTATTTTACAATTAATGATTCATCGAATTTTATTTCGTTTTTAGGTGGGGAAATTGCAGGATATTATCTGACGTATTTTATGACTATAAGTATATTTTTGG
The DNA here is from genome assembly GCA_964635615.1 of uncultured Bacteroides sp. GTDB lineage: Bacteria > Bacillota > Clostridia > Lachnospirales > Lachnospiraceae > Coprococcus_C. Next base: position 121,799 of record CAZWNL010000008.1, on the reverse strand, counting down.
GCTATGCGCTTGTACATTCGGATTCCTTTGTATTGCTTTACTTTTTTATTCCGGTTAAAACAACGTGGCTTGCATTTGCAGATGTAATATGGCTTATGTATTATTTTGTTCAATTAAATAACATTATATGTCGGACTGCGATTGTTGCAAGCGTGTTAAACAGTATTATTTTTTATTATATTTCAAGGAAATATTCAAGTAGGAGGAGACCGGTATCTGCCTATATAAAAAGAAAATCCTCAGACAGGGATAAGGGCAGGAACAGGGAACAGGCAGGGAAAGCTACGGTTGAAAGAATTACGATACCTGAGGGAGTGACAAGACATAAGTGCGCCATTTGCGGAAAGACCGAGAAGGACGACGATATGCTTGAATTCAGGTTCTGCTCAAAATGTAAGGGTAATTATGAGTATTGCAGTGAGCATTTATTTACCCATGAGCACGTCAAATAATACATTATAGGAGTAAAAAATGAAGGGTGATATAAAAAAGCTTGTCGGGGACATACAAAGAGATAAGGATTTAGACAAAAATCTTCCTCTGTTTATGGATAATATGGAACAGCAGTATAACTATTATTCTGCTGTAAAGCTTTCCATGAACTATTATACAATGAGGGAGATGGTGGCTGAAAACAGTAAAGCCGGTGATGCGGCAAAGGAATATTTCTTGGAGCTTGGCAGTATTCTTGGCAAATGCTTCATTGAAAACGATAAGGCTTCGGATGAAATGCTTGCAGACGTCAGTAAAATCCGAAAGGATATAGAGCAGAGAATGCAGGTGCTTACTTCCTTTACGGACGGATATGAGATATACGAATACATTTTAAACAGGCTTGAGGCAGGCATAAAGGGAACAATAAATGAAGGATTGTCACCGGAACAGCTTTCCGCAAAGATATTTAACTATATTTTTTCCGAAAATGACACTGTAGTAATAAACAGTAAGCTGCAGCTTGTAATGTCACAGCTTCCGGTTCGGATGACAAAAAATAAATTTTATGACGTTGTGACAAACACCCTTGAAATATATAAGGGCGGTGACAAAAGGGCTCTGAATGATTTTGTGGATATGCTTAGAAAGACGGCACTTCTTGATAAGCCGTCGGGCTTTTGCGATATTTATCCTGAACTGCATGAAACGTATGAGCTGTTAAGAAGTGCGGATTATAAAAATATGGCGGCTGATAAATATGACATGCTAACGGACAGGCTTTCTTTGGCGGCAGAATTTATTGAGGCCGAATCAACCATGTATATTCTGCTTCAGGAAATTGTAAACGATATATATGCAGTTTTGCTTACGGATGACATGAGGGATAAAAATCTTGAAAAACCTGCATATAAGGCGGCTTTAAATATAATATCCGCCTGTATGAATGACAGAGAAGCTGACAGCATTGACGATAGGGTTATGAATTATTTTGTAAGTATTGAAGGTGTTCAGGAGGATATTTATGAAAATCTGATGTATTTTGAAGCTGCAGCCGAGGATATACTTAATGGTAAAGCCGAAAAAATAGACGAATTAGGACTTAAGGCACAGTCAGATAAAATAAAGATTCTGCAAAAGCTCGTTTCAACAAGCTTATTTGCAAGCCTTGACCCTGATGGAGAAAATGAAATGAGGGGTGCGGATATGGAGGATATAGCCTCCTTAAGAAAAAGCCTTACAGAGGAACTTTCCGTATGCTTTTCTGAAAATCAGATGCCTGTAAACAGGAGTATTATGAGCAAGCTATTTTCAGCAATGCCTATTTTCTTTAATACTCAGCAGGAGATAAAGGATTACCTGGACTATGTACTTTGCGGATGCAGTGATAAAAGCGAGCTTACGGCATGTAATAAGCTTTTGTGTGAATTAATGGAGAAAGAGTGATTAGATGAAGCTGGTTAGCGCTCCTTATACATATGGGTATAAAGATAAAAAGCTAAATAAGGTGAAAGAGAAAATCAAGATAAATAAAAAGCAGAAGGGTACCCATCTTATTGTTTATCCTTTTTTAGGGGACGGGCTTATGGAGATTTACAGCTATGAGCATCTTCTTTCCTCAAGCTACAGCTCATTTTGGAATGACATAGTAGTTTTGGGGATTGCCTCAAATAAGGATGGGGCTTTGGAGCTTGTCGTCAATATTGTACAGGATATTTATGATTCGGATATGGATTTTGACATAAAAGGCTTTTTTGGAATGTAGGGAGAATGTATGCATATTTTGTTGCTTATTTTACAAATTATATTGTGGATTGTTTTAGGGCTGCTTGCACTGATAACCCTCCTTTTGCTGATTGTGCTTTTCGTGCCGATTCACTACAGCGCAGATGCTGTCATACATGACGACTATACAGCGGTTGCCGCCAAGGTAAGATTTCTGATTGTTTCGGTTAAGGTGAAATTTGACAAGGGAACAAAAAAGCTTGATACTGCAATTAAGATTTTAGGTATAAGACTAGGCGGAAGGGACACTAAAAAAGTAAAGGCAAAAAAAACCAAAAATAAAAAAATCAAGAAGAAGGAAGAAACATTCACAGAGGATGTAATAGAGGATGTGAAACAGGCAGAAGATATAAATGTATCGGAAGCACAAAAAGACACGGTTACTGACAATATAATCGATATAACAAAAACCGTACAGGAGGGCATGGAGAAAATCGAATCAGATATTGAGGAGGATGTACTCTATGACGAACCTCACATTATGCTGAAGGAAACGAAAAAGAAGCAAAAGAAAAAAAAGGAAAAGAAAAATAAAAAAGGTGAAAAAAACATAAACCCGTCTAACAATTTAAATTCAGGGAAAAATAAATTAGATGCGGTAAATGAAAAAATAGAGGCAGTCAAAACAAAATATGCACGATTTATGAAGTTTTGGAAAATGAACTGCACAGTAAAAACCCGCAAATACCTGAAAAAATATTTTCCGGGGCTTCTAAAGCATATAGGACCGAGAAAAATAAAGGGACATGTGAGATACGGCTTTGACGAACCGGCAACCACAGGGCAGATAACGGGATATTTAAGCTTACTCCCGTTTATGTATCATAAAAACTTTTTTCCGGAACCTGATTTTTACAATAAGGTTCTTGAAGGAGAAGTAAGTTTGAGGGGTAGATTGCAGCTCGGATATATTATAAGACCTGCATTTAAGCTTCATTTGTGGAAGACAATTAAAATGGCAAGAAAAATATAAAAACAGGAGGAATAAAAAATGGCAGATTTTAATCAGACGGTAGGTTCATTGTTTAAGGGAATGGATACATTTTTAAGCACAAAAACCGTTGTGGGTGAGCCTACAAAAATAGGGGATACGATTATACTTCCCCTTGTGGACGTAAATTTTGGTGTTGCGGCAGGAGCATTTACAAAAGAGGGAAACAAAAATTCGGCAGGAGGCGGTATGGGTGGAAAAATGTCACCGTCAGCTGTTCTTGTCATACAAAACGGACGTGCTAAGATGATAAGCGTAAAAAGTGCGGATACGGTATCAAAGATTATGGATATGATTCCTGAGATTATGGATAAAATCACATCTCTTGTGAAAAAGGGAGAGGTAAATGACCAGGAGGCTGCCATAGAGGAAGCAATAAGCGATATTGCAAAGGATGAAATCATTTAATTCATGTCATAAGGAGGGACCCGCGAAGTGGGAGGATGCCTTATGACAGACCCACAAAGCCAATAAATTCCTTATGACAAAGCCCATATCATATCAGAACGGACCTGATGCATATAATTAAAGTATAGTGTGTGTATTGGGTGGTGTTTATGAAGGCTTTGTTTGGCTATGGTATGCTGTTTATGGCTTTAGGCATGCTTGTATCATACTTTGTAAGCGGATTTGGAGAGTTTTTGCTTATTATAGTTTTACTTTTAGGAGCATATGTGCTTTTGTGCAGATGTTAATTGATTCAAAAATGAGGAGATAAAATGTTAAAGAACAAACCGAGCGAGCTTGTTGAGCTTCTCAAGGGACACAGGGTTTTTTTACAGACACATAATTTTCCTGACCCTGATGCAATAGCAAGCGCATTTGGATTACAGGAATTTCTTGAATTTTATGGTGTAAAATCAACCATATGCTATGTGGGAAGTATTGACAGATTCAATACACGCAAAATGATGGATGCTTTTGGAATTGAAATATATTCCTATGATGATATCCATGATATGACAAGTGAGGATTACATTGTAAATATTGACTGTCAGAAGCCAAATGCCAACACTACGGACCTTCCCGGTGATGAGATTGCATGTGTTGACCATCATCCTATATTTGAGGAGGCGGAAAGCTATGAGTATCAGGACGTAAGAATTGTGGGAGCATGTGCAACAATAATTGCATGGTATTACTATGTTACTGATACGCCTATATCATCTGATGCGGCAACGGCATTGGCATATGGCATAAAAATGGATACGGATGACCTTATAAGGGGAACGACCCTGCTTGATATGGATATGATTTCATTTCTGTTCAGATTTGCGGACTGGTCAAAGTTGAATGAAATGTATAATTCTACTATTGAGTTTCAGGACCTTCAGGCATACGGCTCTGCTATAGAAAACATAGAGGTATACGATTTTGTGGGCTTTACATATATACCTTTTGAGTGTCCGAATGCTCTTGTGGGCATAATCTCTGATTTTGTGCTTTCGCTTGATGTTGTTGATGTTGCGGTTGTTTATTCCGTAAATCAAAATGGAATTAAGTTTTCAGTGAGAAGCGAGCGTGAGGATGTGGATGCAGGCAAGCTTATATACAATGCCTTGGAGGGCATCGGAAACGGCGGCGGACACGCAGCCATGGCAGGCGGCTTTGTTGAAAACGCTGTTTTAGAAAAAATAGGAACAGGCTATTACGAGGAGATAAAAAGACTTTTTATAGATAATATTGAAAAGCTTGGATTATAAAAACGAAACATGAGGTGGTTACATTGGATACAGCAACAGATATCAGTGTTGAGCTGCTTATGAATTCTGAAAACCCTGAGAAGGTTTTAAGAAATATGCAGCCGTTTATCAATTTGATGATGTACTATGAATGTGCATTGATGGAGATAGAGACGAAGCTTAAGGTTTTAAATACCGAGTTTGCACTCAGGAATAACAGAAATCCGTTTGAATCAATAAAGTGCAGATTGAAAAAGCCTATAAGCATTGTTGAAAAAATGAAAAAAAAGAAGCTGGATATGACGATAGACAATATCGAAAACAATCTGACGGATATAGCAGGAATAAGGGTTATATGCTCATTTCCGGAGGATATATACACTTTGTCGGAGCTTCTTTCAAAGCAGGATGACATAAATGTTGTCTGCATAAAGGATTACATACGAAAACCAAAGCCTAACGGCTACAGAAGTCTTCATCTTATTGTGGAGGTTCCTATATTTCTTTCTGATGAAAAGAGATATATGAAGGTCGAGGTGCAGTTTAGAACAATTGCAATGGATTTTTGGGCAAGCCTTGACCACAAATTAAAATATAAAAAGGATAATTTAAAGCATCCTGAAATAATAGCTCAGGAGCTAAAAAAGTGTGCGGACACTATAACTGCAATGGACTACAAAATGCAGGAAATAAGAAGTATGCTGGAGGAGTAGAATGTCAAAGGAAGTTTGGAAGCCAGGGAATATGCTCTATCCTCTGCCTGCCGTCATGGTTACGGTTTCAGACGGAGCAGGAAATGACAACATAATTACGATTGCATGGACGGGGACGGTTAACTCTGACCCGCCAATGGTTTCAATATCGGTGAGAAAGTCGAGATATTCGCATGAGCTTCTCACAAAAAACGGCGAGTTTGCAATAAACCTTGTCACAAGAGAGCTTGCATATGCAATGGATTACTGCGGAGTTAAGTCAGGCCGTGACATGGATAAATTTGAGATTATGAAGCTTACAAAACAAAAGGCGTCAACAATAAATGTTCCCCTTATAAAGGAAAGTCCCGTAAGCCTTGAATGTAAGGTAAAGCAGGTTATGGAGCTTGGTTCACACGACATGTTTTTGGCTGAGGTTACGGCTGTTGTCGTTGACGATAAATATATGGATGAAAGTGGAAAATTTGACCTTAATGCCTCTAATTTAATAACATATTCCCATGGACAGTATTATACTCTCGGCGAAAATGTAGGCAAATTCGGCTTCAGCGTGAAAAAATCGTAAGCATTGACAATGTGAAGCAATGCTTTTATAATCATTTCAATATGGTTTGCTCCTTGGATTGGCGGAAAAGGAGCTTTTATGTATAGTTGTGTAACAGGCAGCACCGTCATAGGCATTGATGGTGCTGTAGTAAATGTGGAAGCAGACGTAAGTGACGGGCTTCCTATGTTCGTTATGGTCGGTTATCTTTCCTCATCTGTCAAGGAAGCCGGCGAAAGGGTAAGAACTGCCCTCAAAAATTCGGGCTATCACATGCCGCCCAAAAGGGTGACAATCAATATTTCCCCTGCAAACATAAGAAAGGATGGAACGGGTTTTGACCTGCCTATTGCTGTTGCCATACTTCTTTGTATGGGAATAACCCCATGTATCAATATGGACAGGCTTATGATAGTAGGTGAAATGGGCTTGGACGGAATCATAAAGCCTGTACCGGGAATACTGCCTATGATATATGGCGGTAAGCTTAAAGGCTGTGACACGTGTATTGTACCTTATGAAAATGTAAATGAAGCTTCCCTTGTAAAGGGCATGAGGGTTATAGGTGTAAAATCACTTGCGCAGGCAATAAACTACATTCAGGGTACGGAGGACATACAGCCTGTATTTTTTGATGAAAATAAGTTTAAAAATGAGGCTGTGTATCCCGGACAGCTTGATTTTGCAGACGTTATGGGGCAGGAAACATTAAAACGAGGCATGGAGATTGCCGTTTCGGGCTTTCACAATGTGCTTATGAGAGGTGCGGCAGGGGCAGGAAAATCCATGATAGCGAAAAGACTTCCCTCAATTATGCCGTCGCTTACATTCGGTGAGAGCGTGGAGCTTACAAAAATATACAGCATAAGCGGCATGACTGATAATAACAAGGTACTTGTGACAAAAAGACCATTCCGCTCGCCCCACCATACAATTACCACAAAGGGACTGATAGGCGGAGGCATGTATCCGAAGCCCGGCGAGGTAAGCCTTGCACACAAGGGTGTTTTGTTTCTGGATGAGCTGCCTGAGTTTAATAAAAACGTGATAGAAGTACTAAGGCAGCCCATTGAGGACAGAAGGGTTTCAATATCAAGAGTAAACGCATCCTATGTTTTTCCCTCGGATTTTATGCTTGTTGCAGCCATGAATCCGTGTCCCTGCGGATTTTACCCTGACAGAAGATGTACCTGTACGGAAATTATGAGAAAAAAATATCAGGCAAAAATAAGCGGACCACTTATGGACAGAATAGACATATGCATTGACGTAAAGGCAGTGGAGTACGAAAATCTTTTTGGGAATGGGCAGGAGGAGCACTCGGAAAAAATAAGGGAGCGTGTTGAGAGGGCAAGAAGTATACAGACCCGGCGCTATGAGACGGAAGGAATATTGTTTAATTCACAGCTTGAGGGTGCACTTGTAAGAAAATATATAAGTCTTGGGGAAAAAGAGGAGCAGCTTATAAAAAACCATTTTATTAAATTTGGTATGAGCGCAAGAGGTTTAAACAGAATATTAAAGCTTTCAAGAACAATCGCCGACATTTCCGGCAACACAAAAATAAAGCAGGAGCATATTATTGAAGCACTGTTTTTTAAAAATGCAGGTGTGCAGGATATGGAGGTGACGGCAGGTGACTGAGTATGAAAATACAATATTAAGATTATGGCTTACCAGCATGGAGGGTGTAGGCATAAAAACACAGAAAAAACTGCTTTCATTTTTTGATGATGCATCAGGTATCTATAATGCGTCATATAGTGAGCTTGCAAAGGTCGTTCCACCTGAAAAGGCTGAAAAAATTGCAGGGAATAAATCGCTTGCAGGAGCAAAGGAGCTATATGAGAGATATGTTGAAAGAAACATAAAAATAATTTATCCCGGACATGAGTATTATCCCGAGAAGCTTTTACATATATATGACTATCCGGAAATATTATATGTAAGGGGAGATATAAAGAGTATTAAAACGACAGGCATTGCTGTTGTAGGCTCAAGAAATCCCACAATATACGGCCGTGAAACGGCAGCGTATTATGCGGTTTATTTTGCCGGGAAGGATATATGTACAATAAGCGGTCTTGCAAGGGGAATTGACAGTGCGGCACATAAAGGGGCAATTGAAGGAGGAGGAAAAACAGTTGCGGTGCTTGGCTGCGGTATTAATGTTACATATCCGAGAGAAAACGCAGAGCTTTATGCAGAGATAGAAAAAAACGGCGCCATCATATCTGAATACGGCTTTGACGTGGAGCCATGTTCAGGTCAATTTCCAATGAGAAACCGCATTATAAGCGGAATTTCTGATGGTGTGCTTGTTGTGGAGGCAAGGAAAAAGAGTGGTTCCCTTATAACTGCCGACTACGCCCTTGAGCAGGGAAAGCAGGTTTATGCACTGCCGGGAAGAATATTTGATTTATGCTCCGAGGGAACAAACAATCTGATAAAGCAGGGAGCCATGTGCGTCACGAATCCCACAGATATAATGTTTGATATGTTTGGAAGGGAGGAAGAAAACAATATATTTGGAAATGAGGGAATAAACCTTACGAAGGAGGAAAAAAATATATATTCCCATATTGGGCTTGAACCCATATTTATAGATGATATTATAGCAAAATCAAAATGCCAGGCATCTAAGACCATAAGCATTTTATATGGGCTTTTGGATAAGGGACTTATTAAGCAGCCTGTGGATGGATATTACATTAGAAAAATATATTAAAAAAATTGTTGATAATTTTTTCTTGCCTCTGAAAAAAAAATGGTGTATAGTTGTCAGAGTTTAAGGGAAAAAATTTACCTGATATTTATTTTTATAGAGGTGGATAGTAAAATGGCAAAAAATCTTGTTATTGTTGAGTCGCCTGCAAAGGCAAAAACAATAAAAAAATTTCTCGGAACGGGATATGAGGTTATGGCATCAAACGGACATGTCAGGGATTTACCGAAAAGTACCATGGGTATTGACATTGAAAATGACTATGAGCCTAAATATATTACAATACGTGGAAAGGGTGACCTTCTTGCAGCCCTGAGAAAGGAAGTAAAAAAGGCGGATAAAATATATCTTGCAACTGACCCTGACCGTGAGGGGGAGGCAATATCATATCATCTTTCCATTGCACTTAAGCTTGAGGATAAAAAGTATAAGAGAATAACCTTTAATGAGATAACAAAAAATGCGGTTAAGAACTCCATAAAAAACGCAAGGGAAATAGACATGAGTCTTGTGGATGCGCAGCAGGCAAGACGTGTCCTTGACAGAATGGTAGGTTACACAATAAGTCCTGTGCTTTGGGAGAAGATAAAAAGAGGGTTAAGTGCAGGAAGGGTGCAGTCGGCAGCACTTAAGCTTATTTCCGAAAGGGAAAATGAGATTAACATGTTCATACCTGAAGAATATTGGAGCTTGGACGTTATGCTTAAGCCGTTAAATAACTTAAAACCGGTAGCCTTTCACTATTCAAAGGACAGGCTTACAAAGCAGGAGCTGGATGAAATACTTGCAGGTATTAAAGATAAACAATTTGCCATTGAGAAAATAAAATTATCCGAAAAAATAAAAAAACCGCCTGTTCCGTTTACGACAAGTACGTTGCAGCAGGAAGCGGGAAAGGTTTTAAACTTTGCAACAAGCAAAACAATGAGGGTTGCGCAGCAGCTTTACGAGGGTGTGGACATAAAGGGTCATGGAACCGTAGGACTTATAACTTATTTAAGAACGGATTCCATCAGAATTTCTGATGAGGCTGACAAAGCTGCAAGGGAATACATTAAAAAAAGCTATGGTGAAAAATATGTTGGTGATACCGTAGTAAAAGCAACAGGCAAAAAAATACAGGACGCTCATGAGGCCATAAGACCTACAAACGTTGAGCTTACGCCTGCAATGCTGAAAAATGATTTGTCAAGGGATCAATATAGGCTTTATCAGCTTATATACAACCGATTTCTGGCAAGCCGCATGAGCCAGGCTTTATATGAGACAAAAACATTATATGCAGCAGCAGGTGAGTACAAATTTAAAAGTTCATCGTCAAAGAGGGTTTTTGATGGTTTTATGACATGCTATCAGCAGGATGATGAAAAGGAAGAAAACATAAAATCAGGCGGAATTAACGAGGGCGATGTATTAAGTGCGGAAAATATGGAATCAAAACAGCATTTTACACAGCCACCTGCACATTTTACTGAGGCGCTTCTTGTAAAGACAATGGAGGAGCTTGGAATAGGAAGACCGTCAACATATGCGCCTACAATATCAACCATTATAAACAGAAGATATATAGTGAAGGAAAATAAAAATCTTTACATGACGGAGCTTGGGGAGGCGGTAAACCAGGCTATGGAAAAAGCATTCCCTGCCATAGTTGACACAAGCTTTACAGCAAATATAGAGACGCTTCTTGATAAAATTGAGGAGGGTGTCATAGACTGGAAGGTTGTAATAAGAAATTTCTATCCTGATTTGGATGAATCGGTTAAGGTAGCAAAGGAGGCACTTGAAACCGTAAAAATCGAAGATGAGGTATCGGATGTTCAGTGCGAACAGTGTGGAAGAATGATGGTTATCAAATACGGCCCATACGGTAAATTCCTTGCATGTCCGGGGTTCCCTGAGTGCAGAAACACGAAACCTCACTACGAAAAAATCGGTGTGAGCTGTCCGAAATGCGGTGAGGAGGCTGTGCTTAAGAAAACGAAAAAGGGCAGAAAATATTATGGATGCATAAATAACCCTGAATGTGATTTTATGTCATGGGCAAAGCCTACAGAAAAAAAATGTCCGATGTGTGGAGCCTACATGGTGGAAAAGGGCGCAAAACTTATGTGTTCAGGGGAAGAATGCGGATATTCGTGCAGTAAGGAAAAGGAAAAAACTGAAAAATAATTTGTTTAATTTTGGTGTATTTTATTTTTTCCTTGATGATAAAAAATAAATATAGTATAATCTATATTATGTAGGTTATTTTATAGCCTATATGTTAGTTCGTTTTGTGTATTATCGTAAATGGATTGTTAATTTGACGGTGTTTTTGTCGATATACATTATGAGTAATGCTTTTTAATAAGTAATCATACAGGAGGCTTATATGATAACATCTAATATTTACAACTATGTCAATATTCTTGATAAGGCAGCAGATGCGGCTATCGTCAGAAATGAGCTTATCAACAATAACATTGCCAATGTCAGTACTCCAAATTACAAGCGTAAGGATATTAATTTTGAATCCATATTACAGGCAGAGCTTGCAGGTGGTCCTACTTTAGATAAGACTGTAAGGGCTGCAAATAAGGATTTATCAACCTTAGACCCACAGGTCTTCACGGATAACTCATCCCTGTCCTACAGGCTTGACGGAAACAATGTTGATATTCACAGTGAGGAGGCTTATCTTGCTGAAAACCAGATAAAATATCAGGCACTTGTTGATTTGATGAATCAGGAGTTTGCGAGATATAAAACCGTACTTAGTTCATCTTCATAATCTGTCATAAGGACACATAAAACGTAAGGAGGATATTATGGGAGTTTTCACGGCTATGAATGTTGCTGCCACAGGTATGACTGCACAGCAGCTTAGAATGGATACCATATCAGAAAATATTGCCAATGCCATGACTACAAGAACACAGGATGGCACAGCTTATAGAAGAAAAATACCTGTTTTTGTTGAGAAGGATACTACCTCCTTTGACAACATACTTAACGGATATATGGATTATTACAGACCAAACGGTGTTAAAGTTACACAGATTGTTGAGGATCCGTCTGATTTTCGACTTGTATATGAGCCGGATAATCCGGATGCAAATGAGAATGGATATGTGGAATATCCGAATATAGATACAGTCACTGAGATGACAAACCTTATTGATTCAAGCAGGTCATATGAGGCTTCTGCAACTGCTTTTAATGCGGCAAAGAGTATAGCCACCAAAGGCCTTCAATTATTTTCAAGTTAGGAGTGAATTTATAAATGTCTATTACACCGGTTACACTTTCAAGTGATGATTTTTCTGACATAGGGCAGGTAAGACCAATTGGACTTACAAAAGCAGAGAAATCAAGCTCCTTTGACAGTATACTTTCCGCTGCTGTTGATATGTATAAAGAAGCGGATATGCTGCAGAAAAAGGCTGAGGAAACGGAGATAAGTTTTGCGCTTGGATATACAGACAGTATACATGACCTTGCACTTGCACAGCAAAAGGCAAACATATCTCTTCAGTACACGGTGAAGGTTACTAATGCAGTTGTATCTGCATACAAAGAATTAATGAATATGCAATTATAGTAATTAGATAGGCGGATTTTACTAATGGGAGAATGGTTTAAGCAGCTACCATCTAAAATAGTCGAATTTTGGAAAAAGTACACGGCAAAACAAAAAACTTTATTCTTTTCTGTAGTGGCAGCGGTGATTTTTACACTGGTTGCTCTTGTTTTGCTGCTTAATAAAACTACATACGTTACACTTTCTGCCTTCGAGGATACTGCGGCAACAGCAAAGGCGGCAAATCTTTTGGAGGAAAATCAGATAAAATACAAGACAAGCAAGGATGCCCTGACTATAGAGGTTGACGAACGGCAGCTCTCGCAGGCAAGGCTTTTGCTTGGTGAAAACGGAATAAGCACAAGCGTAAATAATACGGATTACGATTGGCTTTTTGACAATGGCTTTAATACAACCGATTCGGAAAAGCGTATGAAAGCCAAAATTAATCTGCAGTCCAATATGGCTGCTGATATAAGTAACATAGAGGGAGTTACAAAGGCTACGGTAACCATACATATTCCTGATAATGTAAATACACTTACCGAGGAGAGGGCAAAAACCTCCGTAACCGTATTTTTAACGACAGGAAGTAATTTTGACAGCAACAGCGTACAGGCGATTGCAGAATATGCGAGAACCTGTGTGGGTGATGCGGATACGGATGACATAACGATAATAGATAATCAGGGTAAGCTTCTTTTCTCAGGTTCAAGCAGCGTTGCGGCAGTCAACCCGGCCATTATGGTTGAACAGCAGGTTGAGGAATACTACAACAGCAAACTGTGGAACCTTATGGTTAATTCAGGAGTATACAACGAGGTTTCCGTTTCTGCAAACCTTGACGTAAATATATCTGACAAGGAAATGCGGAACCTTGAATATTATTCTAATGACGTGGATGATACGGGTCCAAAGGCTACATATTATTATTATCTTGCGGAAAATACGGATGGTACCGGTGGTGTTGTAGGTACGGATGCCAACGGAGAGGAAATCACCGACTACAATCTTTTGGATATTGCCAACGGTGAGTCTTCCCTTAACCTTATAAAAGAAACGTACAATACAAGCTATACGGAAACAATTACAAAGGAACCGGTAGGAAATGTTGACCTTACCAATTCCAGCATGGCTATGTATCTTACAAAATATGATATATATGAAGAAGAAGTTATGGAGGAAAACGGTCTCCTTGAAGGAACAACGTTTGCAGAGTTTAAGGCTGCCAATCAGGAGGCTACGGAAACTATCAACGACCCTAACATGGTTGCGCTTTTGTCAAAGGCAACGGGTATAAGAGAGGCAAACATATATGTCGTTGAGAGAATCGTTCCTGTATTTTATCCGAAAGAGGATGCAGGTGTTCCTATGCAGAGCATAATATCCATTATACTTGCGGTTCTTATAGGATTACTGTTACTGTTTGTAGTATTTAAGGGAATGAAGACTGAGGAGGTTATCGAGATGGAGCCGGAGCTTTCCGTTGAGGCGCTTCTTGCTACAACTAAGGAAAATCAGTCTATTGATGATATAGAATTTAGTGATAACTCAGCTACGAAGGTTATGATTGATAAGTTTGTTGATGAAAACCCTGCTGCGGTTGCAACGTTGCTTAGAAACTGGCTTAATGAGGAATGGGAGTGATTTTAGATGATATCTCAATTGGAGGATATATCAGGAGTACAAAAGGCGGCAATACTTCTTATTGCTTTGGGACCGGAGCGTTCAGCCTCTATATTTAAGCATCTTAAGGAAGATGAAATTGAACAGCTTACGCTTGAGATAGCAAATACAAAAAGTGTGAGCCCGGATATAAAGGATGCCATATTAGATGAATTTTACGAGGTTTGTCTTGCACAGAAATATATTGCAGAGGGCGGTATCGGTTATGCTAAGGAGCTTCTTGACAAAGCTCTCGGCGAAGATAGGGCAAGGGATGTTATAGGAAAACTTACTGCATCATTACAGGTAAGACCATTCGAATTTGTAAGAAAGTCGGATGCCAGCCAGCTCCTTAACTTTATACAGGATGAGCATCCGCAGACAATAGCCCTTATTCTTGCATATCTTCCATCACATCAGGCTGCTGCGGTCGTGAGTGCGCTTGCACCTGAAAAACAGGCTGATGTTGCAAAGAGAATTGCCATGATGGACAGAACTAGTCCTGACGTAATAAAGCAGGTTGAGAAGGTTCTTGAGAAGAAGCTTGCTTCACTTGTAAATCAGGATTACACAATTGTCGGTGGTATTGACTCTATCGTTAGCATACTTAATACTGTTGACAGAAGCACAGAAAAACATATCATGGAGTCTTTGGAGGTGGAAGAACCGGAACTTGCAGACGATATCAGAAGGAAGATGTTTGTATTCGAGGATATTTTGCTGCTTGACAACAGAGCCATACAAACTGTTCTTCGTGAGGTTGACAACAATGAGCTTGCAGTAGCCCTTAAGAATGCAAATGAGGATGTTAAGCAGATTATATTTGATAACCTTTCAAGCCGTCTTGCAACGATGATAAAAGAGGATATGGAATTTATGGGTCCTGTCAAGCTTAAGGATGTTGAGGATGCACAGCAGAAGATTGTTAATATTATCAGAAAGCTTGAGGATTCAGGTGAAATTGTTATTTCGCGTGGCGGAGGTGACGAACTAGTTGTCTAATATTTATAAGCCAAATTTTGCAGGTTTGGGTAAAATAGCAGGTGATCCCTTCGTTATTGACGTGAATAGCCGCACTCCCGTTAAAATGAACGAAAACAATAAGATTATAAGATCTGTTTCTGAAATGCAGGATGAAAATGAGGAGTTGGAAACAGAAAGCGTAGATGAAAAGATACTTAATGAAACGGCAGACATGGTAAAGGCTATAAGAGAGGAAGCAAGGGAGCAGGCTGATTTAGTTATAGAGGAGGCTCATGCCGAGGCAGAGAGAATATATGAGACCGCAAGGACGGAAGGGTTTGAGCAGGGACTTAAGGAAGGACAGGAGGAGGCTGCGGCAAGAAACGAAGAATATCTTGCTAATCTTAAAAAAGACCAGGAACAGCTTCTTGTGCGTACTGAGCAAAAGCTTGAGGAATACTGTGAGGACGCAGAAAAACAGCTTATTGATTTTTCTTGCAACATGATTAAAAAGTTTACGGGAATACTTGTTGATGATTACAAGCCTGTTATGATACATATGATTAACGAGGCACTTTCAGGCGACGAGGCAGGGAAAAATATAATAATAAAAATACCGGAGGAAAGCTATACATACATATATGACAACAAGGATAGAATATCGCTTTCTGCAAATCCGGCAATAAACATTGAAATTTTTGCAGACGCCAACTTAACAACAGGGCAGTGCATTATTGAGACGGACAATGGAATTATTGATTTGTCCATGGATATACAAGTAAATAATCTGATAACGGCAATAAAGCTATTGTCATAAAAATAGAGGGTCTGCTATACTGCATTTTTTGTTTTTTGTATAACAGCCCTATGTTTATTATAAAGAGGTTTGTAATGGATAAATGCTTTGACATTCAAAAATATACATATCTTCTCGAAAGAGATTTTGCACTGCATTACGGAAAGGTTACGAAGGTTGTAGGACTTACGATAGAATCAATAGGACCTACATGTAAGCTGGGAGACCTTTGCGAGATAAGGTCAAGGGATGGAAAGGATCAGGTAAGAGCTGAGGTTGTAGGCTTTAAGGACAGCAAGGTTCTTCTTATGCCCTTTGATGTTGTGGATGGAATCGGTCTTGGAGCTACGGTAAAAAATACGGGAGAGGTTTTAAAGGTTCCTGTAGGAGATAATCTTCTTGGAAGGGTTTTGGACGGAATAGGAAGACCTATGGATGATTCCGAAATCAAGTGTGACAATGCATATCCAATAGAGGCACCCCCACCAGACCCTTTAAAAAGAAAGCTTATATCTGAGGTGCTTCCTCTTGGCGTAAAAGCGGTAGACGGACTTCTTACCATAGGAAAGGGTCAGAGAATAGGAATATTTGCGGGAAGTGGTGTTGGAAAAAGTACGCTGCTTGGTATGTTTGCAAGAAATACAAAGGCAGACATAAATGTCATCGCCCTTATTGGAGAGCGTGGACGTGAGGTTGGAGAATTTATAGAGAGAGATTTGGGGGAGGAAGGACTTGCAAGGTCGGTGCTCGTTATAGCTACCTCGGATAAGCCTGCCCTCATAAGAAACAAAGCTGCAAAAACTGCTACGGCAATAGCAGAATATTTCAGGGATCAGGGGAAGGATGTGCTTCTTATGATGGATTCCCTTACACGTTTTTCCATGGCGCAGAGGGAGATTGGGCTTGCATCAGGTGAGCCTCCTGTAACAAGGGGATATCCTCCATCAGTATACGCTGAGTTGCCAAAGCTTTTGGAGAGAGCGGGAAATACATATAAGGGCTCCATAACGGGGTTGTATACCGTTCTTGTTGACGGCGATGATTTCAATGAACCTATTACGGATACTGCAAGAGGAATATTGGACGGACATATTATTTTATCAAGAAAGCTTGGACATAAAAATCATTATCCCGCAATAGATGTACTTCAAAGCATATCAAGGTGCATGAGCGCCATTGCGGACAAGGAGCATAAAGCAGTTGCGGGAAAGCTTAAAAATGTGCTTGCAACTTACAGTGATGCAGAGGATTTGATAAATATAGGTGCATACAAAGCAGGCTCAAACCCTGATATAGATTATGCTATTTCAAAAATTGGAAAAGTAAATGAATATCTGATGCAGGATGTTGATACCAAATTTTTATTGGATGATGAGCTTGGCATGCTGAAAGAAATTTTTGAATAACTAAGGTGATTTTATGGCTAAATTTTTTTACTCGATGCAAAATATACTTGATATAAAATTGCAGCTTGAGACCGTTGCAAAGCAGGAGTATGCCAATGCGCAGGCTGCGCTTAGTGTTGAGGAGCAAAAGCTTAAGGCATTGAGGGATAGAAAAAGAGGGTACATGCTTGAATATTCAGAGGCTATTTCCGGGAAACTGGATTTTTTAAGGATTGACGAGTGTGGTAATGCCATAGACGTAATGGATGACCTGATTGCCGCACAGCTTGAGGTTGTGCGAATAAAAAGCAGGGAGCTTGAAAAGGCAAGGCAGAAGTTAAGCCAGCTTATGCAGGAAAGAAAAATGCATGAGAAGCTTAAGGAAAAGAAATTTGAGGAGTTTCTTGTGGAGCTGAATGAGCAGGAGGGCAAGGAAACAGACGAGGTAGTAAGCTACCAGTTTAACAGTAAGGGACAAACGGAGGAATGATAAATGGCTAAAAAAGACAGAAATAGGGACGGAGAGAGCGGGGGCTCTAAGATTGCAGGAGTAATTATACTTATTTTGGCGCTTACAACATTTTTTTCTGTGATGGCGCTGCTTATAAAATGTGATGTTGGGGGCTTTGGAAGTAAGGTTCTTAGGCCTGTGTTTAAGGATGTGCCTGTTATAAAGGAAATATTGCCACCGCCATCGGATGAGGAGGTTGCCATTGAGAGCGACTATCCCTATGATACGTTGGAAAAGGCATTAAATCAAATCAGTGTGCTTGATGCTGCAATAGGAAGCAAGGATGCGGAAATAGTTTCCCTTAACGACAGAGTTAAGGAATTGGAAGCTGAATGCGCACGCCTTGCGGCGTTTGAGAGCAATCAGACAGAATTTGAACAGGAAAAAAAAGAATTTTATGACGAAGTGGTCTATGGAGAATCGGCTCCGGATACCGATACATATATAGAGTGGTATAATTCTCTGGACGCAGAATATGCAGAAAAGGTTTACAGAGAGATTATAGAAGCAAAACAGGTGGATCAGGAAATTCTTGATTTGGCGAGCGCATACGAGAGCATGGATGCTAAGGATGCAGCTAAGATTCTTGAAAGCATGAAAAATGACCTTGATACGGTTGCCCTTATTCTGAATAATATGAGTGCAAGCTCAAGGGGTAAGATACTTGCTGAGATGGATCCTGAATTTGCGGCTATTGTCACTAAGAAGCTTCTTCCTTAAGGAGACTTATACTGCCGAATATAGGAAAGGAGACAAAAAAATGGCTATTACAACAACGGGAATCAGTCCTTTTGGCACAAAGCCAAGCCCTAAGGCAAAGACTAAGGAAAAGGACGAGACTGCGGCAGATGCATTTTCATCTCTTATGAATGCAGCCTCCATGAACACAACTGACAAGAATGATGTGGTAAAATCCGGCAACGGAAAAGCGGATGTGTCAGGGGTTGCAGACATAAATAAGACAGATGTTCAGACCAATGCAGGAGCAAAAAACGAGCCTAAAAAAGCAACTGACAAGGAACCTGTAAAGGATAATGCCGGTACGGATGCTGCCAAAGAATCTGCCAACAACAAAATAGCGGCTTCTGAGGAAGCAAAGGGAGTAAATACAGCCGAGACAGGTGATGCAGATATGGATGAAGCTGCCACTGAAGAGCTTGTTAAGGATGTAGTATCTGAACTTACCGACATAATTAAGGATTTGCTTGATATTGATGACGAGGAGCTTGATAAGCTGCTTGCCGAAACCGGATATAATATTCAGGATTTAATGTTAAAGTCAAATTTAACCGATTTCATTTTGCAGGCCAGTGATGCAACAAGCGTGGATGTCCTTATTAACGAAAATTTGAATAATTTGTTAAAAACTGCATCAAGCCTACTTGATAATTTGATGGAAAAGTTCGATATATCAAGTGTGGATGTGGAAGCATTTGTTGCTGAGGCAGATATGGTACTTGCCGATTCAGAAGATGAAACAAAGATTTTTATGCAGGAGGACATTTCGGTATCCGAGAATGACGGCATTGAGACTGATGATACGGCTCATGAAGCAAAGGTTACCATAAGTACACATGAGGATGTGGAGGAAACAAAGGTTACCATCCATACTGAGAGTGAAGAAACTGTACGAAGCACCGTAAGTGATGCAGGGCAGAGCGATGGTGCAGGCAGTGAAAGCCGTTCAGACAGGCAGGATGCAAAAGCGGACATAATAAATAATCTTAATCAGGCTATAGACCGTATCTCCGACACAGATATGGTAAATTCTTTAGACAGCTTTACCGAGAGTATTTCAGAGGCGGATATCGTAAGGCAGATTATAGACGAGATAAAGGTAAATATGTCAAGGGAAACAACCTCACTTGAGCTTCAGCTTAATCCGGAGCATCTTGGAAAGGTACAGATAAGCGTATCCACAAGAAACGGAATTATGCAGGCACAGATAGTAACTGAAAATGAAGCTGCAAGACGTGCGGTTGAAGCAAGCATGGCATCACTTAGGGAAACCTTTGATAATCAGGGACTCAAGGTGGAAGCTGTTGAGGTAATGGTTGCCACATACGAATTTTTCGGAAACGGCAAAGAGCAGCAGGGAAGTCCTAAGGGACAAAATGCAGACAGAGCAGGCAGGAATATATCAGGAAGCTTTGCGGATGAGGAAATCGAAGATGCAGAGCAGCTTGAACAGGAAATGATGCAGGCTCAGGGTAATACGGTAAGCTACATGGCTTAACATAAATTATTATTTAAAAGGAGGACACAAAATGGCAGACGCAGCAGTAAGCGGTATCGTAAAAAAGTCAACGGAATACATAAAGGCCGCTAACACGAAAGAAAAATCCGGTTCAGAACTTGATAAGGATGCATTTTTAAAGCTTCTTGTAACGCAGATGCAGTATCAGGATCCACTTAATCCGGGAGACAGCACGGAGTATATGTCACAGCTTGCACAGTATTCATCACTTGAGGCAACTATGAACATAAGCGAAACTCTTGAGAAGGGGAATGCACTTAATCTTGTAGGCGAGTACGTTATCATGAACACAACTGATTCAAAGGGAGAGCTTGCACAGATAAGCGGTCTTGTTGAATACGCAACAGTTAAAAACGGAGAGGTTCTTTTATCAATCGATGACACCTACTATCCTGCCACTGATTTGGATTCCGTAGTTGATTATGACTATTTCCTGTTTCTTCAGGAACAGGCTAAAAAGGCACAGGCTGAAGCTGAAGCAGGGGATAAGACTGATAATGATAAGAACAATAATACAACAGGTGGAGACGACAAGGTTACGAATGGTGATAAAGAGTAGCTTCGGGAAAGGAGATTTGTATGAATAAATTAAATACCAGACTCCTTTCAATTGAACAGGCTGCAGGCATGTATCTTCAAAATGAAGCACATACCCATGAGGATAAAACAAGTGAGGGTTTAAGCTTCAGGGAGGTGCTTGAGAGAAAAACACTTGACAGCAGCGAAGTCAAATTTTCAAAGCATGCTAACAAGCGTTTGGAGAGCAGGAACATAACATTGTCCGACACTCAGCTTAACAGACTTAATCAGGGCGTGGGGCAGGCGAGAGAAAAAAGCATAAACGAATCTCTCGTTATGATGGATAATCTTGCATTTATCGTAAATGTAAAAAACAATACTGTTGTTACGGCACTTGAGCAGACCGAGGATAGCAATGTTTTTACAAATATTGATGGAGCAGTTATAGTTTAAAGCCGGACCAAAGCGAAAGCAAGGAGGCTTAAATCCCGGATTGACTGAAGGGATATAAAATGAATGGAGGTCAACAATTATGATGAGATCACTTTATTCTGGTGTAGCAGGTCTTAGGACACACCAGACTAAGATGGATGTAATAGGTAACAATATCGCAAACGTAAATACTATAGGATTTAAATCATCCTCAACACTGTTCAGGGATGTTCTATATCAGACAACTTCAAATGCAACAGGTGCAACGGCTTCAACAGGAGGTGTAAACCCAAATCAGATAGGTCTTGGTACAAAGGTTTCCTCAATACAAACGTCCATAACGGACAATGGCGCTGCACAGAGCACAAATAATCCGTATGACCTTATGCTTAACGGAGCCAGCTTTTTCATCGTATCCCGTGGAGGATCACCATGCTTTACAAAGGTTGGTAACTTCACTGTTGACGGTGCAGGCTGTCTTGTTACAAGTAACGGATATCAGGTTATGGGCTGGCAGGTTGACCCTGAGAATCCGAATAACATTAAGAAGGACACTGTTTCTGCACTTTATCCGGAATCAATGGAAAACAAGGTGTCTTCTCCTGAGATGACATCAGAGGCGCACATGAAGGGAAATATCGACTTTACGGATGTAAACCTCACATCGGTTGACGGTCATGTAATGTCACTTAA
This sequence comes from uncultured Bacteroides sp., assembly GCA_964635615.1. Taxonomy (GTDB): domain Bacteria; phylum Bacillota; class Clostridia; order Lachnospirales; family Lachnospiraceae; genus Coprococcus_C. The sequence goes on along the minus strand of CAZWNL010000008.1, from coordinate 100,144 downwards.
CATATATGATAACCTTGGATTTAATTATACGGTTAAGTTTAAGCTTACATTAGATGAGAATCAGGCTGATAAATCTCTTTACAACCTTCAGCTTATGTCAATAAAGGATAGTAAAAACGTGGAGATACTCGGTGGAGATGATGCTTCAACTCCTGACATTACGGAAGGTGGATATCAGGCAACAATAGGCGGAGGCAATTCCGTTCAGATTAAGTTTAACCCTGATGGTGGTAAATTTGAGTATGTAGGAGCGGCAGGACAGGATAGTGTGCTTTTACAGATAACTCCGCTTCAAAATGACAAGGGAAATGTATTCCAGTCAGTGATAAATGGTGAATTTGTGGAAGGTATAAACGTTGATTTCCACGGACTTACAATGTTTGAATCAGATGGAGCATGTACGGCTAAGGCTGTAAGAGGCTCAACCGGCTCAGAGGGCGGCGGACGTGCAATGGGTAAGCAGGAGGATGTAAATATTGATCAATCAGGAAAGATTTTTGCTACATACAGCAACGGCGAGACAAGACTTTTGGGACAGATTGCAGTTGCAAACTTCGTAAATCCTATGGCACTTGAGGCTATCGGTAACAGTATGTATGTTGCAACACAAAACTCAGGTGAGTTTGACGGAATAGGCTCTGCCGTTGATGAAGATGGAGGTTCCATGGCACAGGGAGTTCTTGAAATGTCAAATACCGATTTGTCAAGAGAATTTACTGATATGATTACAACTCAGAGAGGTTTCCAGGCAAATTCACGTATCATTACAACCTCAGACTCAATGCTTGAGGAGCTTGTAAACCTTAAGAGATAGGTTTATTATACACAATTTAAATTGATATAAGGGACTGTCGCAGTAAAAATATTGCGACAGCCTCTTGTTTTTTTGTAGACATAAAATAACAAATGTGCTATAATCTTTATGTTGTAAATTTATACATAAATAAGATGGCGTTTTTTGTTGGTTTTTCTTTGGAAGGGCAGGTGTTAGTATGATTGAGGTTACAAGGCTTAACGGAACAAAAATTACTATAAATGCTGAACACATAGAATCTGTTGACGAGACGCCGGATACCGTTATTACACTAGTGAGCGGTAAAAAATTTATTGTGACGGAAAAAACGGAAGACGTTACAAATCTGGTAATAGAATATAAAAAGAAAACGCATATGATAAATGCGGTTGGATAGAGGTGAGATAAAGTGGATTTAGCTTCCATAATAGGTCTTATTGCAGCATTTGCACTTATGATTTTCGGTATAACAAATGATAAAGGAATGGGTGCCCTTGGTTCTTTCCTTGACCCTCCGTCTGCACTTATTACATTCGGTGGAGCGTTCGGTGCAGTGTTTGCCGGTAGTCATATAAAAAGCTTTCTGGCAGGACTAAAATCATTTTTACTTATATTTAAGATGCCTAAACAGAGTGAAGGCGATACAATCAAGTCTATTATTGAATTGTCAAATCTTGCAAGACGAGAAGGTCTTTTAGCACTTGAGGAATCTGCAAACAATCTTGAAGATGAATTTATGAAGAAGGGTGTTATGCTTATAGTGGACGGTACCGATCCGGAGCTTGTAAGAAGTATACTTGAGGCGGAGCTTGTAAATGTAGATGCGCGTCATCAGGCTAACATAGAGTTTTGGAAGGGACTTGGTGCCATGGGACCTGCATGGGGTATGATTGGTACTCTTATAGGTCTTATTAACATGCTTAAGGACTTGTCAGATCCGGATTCCATCGGACCTAACATGGCAGTTGCGCTTGTTACCACACTTTATGGTTCCGTGCTTGCAAACTGGATATGTACGCCGGTTTCAACTAAACTTGGAGCGCTTAATGCTACTGAGATAAAGCTTAAAGAGGTAATGATAGAGGGTATTTTATCCATACAGGCAGGAGAAAACCCTAGAGTTATAGAAGAAAAACTCAAATCCTTCCTTTCCCCTAGTGAAAGAAAGGCAATGAGTGAGGAGGAGACGGCTAATGGCTAAGAGAAAAGATCCGCCTGCTGAGGAAGGCGCACCAGCATGGATGGCGACATTCAGTGACCTTATGAACCTTTTGCTCTGCTTCTTCGTGCTTTTGTTTGCCAGCTCGACTATGGACGAGGGCAAAATACAAAAAATTGCTGCATCCTTTGACAATATGTCTTTTAATGTCATGGATAGCGGAAATGTATCTCTTGTGAACGGAGATATGATGTCGGGAGGAGTAACGCAGCTTCCTGATGTTTACAGTATTATGACTGAGGCAGGTAAAAACATCGAGGGAACGACAGGTGAAGAAAGTGTTTCATCTGCTTCTGATGCTGAGAAGCTTTCTGATCAGGAGCTGAAGGAAGAATACGAGGCACGAGGCGAAGCGCAGTCCGAGGAAATGTACGAGGAGATAGTACAGCTTGCCGAATCTTACAAAATAGATAACCAAATATATATTGATTACAATGCACAGTATGTTGAAATGGATTTGGCGGGTTCGGTGCTTTTTGAATCGGGCAGCGCCGAAATAAAGGATGATTCAAAGCTGTTTTTGCAGAAAATTGCCAGTATACTTACCAAGTATAAGTATTGTATAATTGAGATTGAGGGGCATACGGATAATGTACCTTTATCCTCCTCTGCTTTTAAAAACAACAGGCAGCTTTCTTCTGAGAGGGCAAGAAACGTATATGAATATATCATAACTCAGGAAAATTTTATTGACGCAAACCTGAAGATTGCCGGATATGGCGAAAGCAAGCCTATAGCCTCCAATGCAACGGAGGAGGGCAGGGCTAAGAACAGACGGGTATGCATCAAGATATATAACAGCCAATATTCTCAATAGATTAAAGTGGACGTTCAAGATGAAGGGAGTCACATAATGAAAAAAAATCTTATAACCGTACTTATTTTAGCAATAAGCATTATAAATCTTGTTTTTAACATTATTTTATTCTTTGTCTTTATGCCGTCGGTGGCTAAGACAAACAAGCTTATCGGAGATATATCCGAGGTGCTTGACTTAGAGCTTGCATCACAGAGTGCTTCTTCGGCAGGGCAGGTGGATGTGAATAACCTTGTGGAATTCAAGCTTGAGGAAGGAAGTCCTATTAATCTTGCATCGAACGGCGACGATGAGCTTCATGCACTTAAGTATGGTATTACAATAAAAATGGATAAGACGGCAAAGGATTACGAAAAGATAAATACCACACTTTCTACATCAACGTCCTACATATATGACATAACGAGAGATGTTGTTGGACAATACACGTATGAGCAGGTTATTGACGTAAATGTACGAAAAGAGATAAAGGAAAAGCTGCTTGTGGAATTTAAGCAATATTTCAATACGGAATGTATTTATTCCGTGGAGTTTTATGATTGGGTAGCACAGTAGATACTATGAGCTTAGGAGGTGAGATGTGTGGCAGACGTACTCTCACAAAATGAAATAGACAACCTGTTAAAGCAATTAAGCTCTGGTGAACTGGATGTTGAAGATATAGAGGAAACACCGAGTGTAAAGGTCAAGGAGTATGACTTTTCAAGGCCGGCTAAGTTTTCTAAAGAGCACCTTAGAACTCTGGAGATTATATTTGAGCATTTTGGACGACTTCTAAGCAGCAACCTTCCTGCATATTTTAGAAAGAATGTACAGGTTGAGGTTATGAACTCGGAGGCAGTAATATATTCTGAGTTTTCAAATGCCCTTTCTAATCCGGTGCTTCTTGGAATTGTCAATATGTCGCCGCTCCAGGGTAACATTATTATGGAGATTGCGACAAACATAGGTTATGCAATTATTGACAGGATGCTTGGCGGGTTTGGAGAGCCTCTCGACAAAATGAGAGATTTTTCGGAGATAGAGCTTTCCGTTCTCGAAAGGATTTTTAATATTATTATTGATTTGCTTCGGGAACCTTGGAAGAATGTTGTTGAAATTACACCTTATCTTGAAAGGATAGAGACGAATTCGCAGTTTGCCCAGATTATATCGCCTTCCGAGATGATTGCCGTTGTGACAATCAACATAAATATAGGCGGTGTTGAGGGACTTATGAATATTTGTCTCCCCTATATAACACTTGAAGATATAATGGATAAGCTGAACACCAAGTATTGGTTCTCAACAATGCAGGCAAAGGATGAGCAAAGTTATTCTGAGTTTATTGAAACTGTGATTAACAAGGCGCTTATACCGATTTCAGCGGAGCTTGGAACGAGCACTATAATGGTTATGGATTTTATCAACCTTCAGGTTGGTGATATTATAAAATTAAATAAAAAAGTTGAAGATGAGCTTGATGTCTACGTGGGTAATATTGTAAAATTTAAAGCGTTACCGGGCTCTTCGGAAAAGAAATATGCAGTTAAAGTTACAGAAATAATCAGAGAGGAGGAATAAAAGAGATGGACGGAATGTTATCTCAGGAAGAGATTAATGCATTGCTTGGCGGAGCGTCTAATGACAGCTCTACTGAAAGTAACGGTGCAACACTTCAAGATGAAGAAAAAGATGCCATCGGTGAAATATCCAACATATGTATGGGTACGGCGGCAACAACTCTTTATTCCTTAGTAAACCAAAAGGTACTTATAACAACCCCTGTTGTCAAAATTAACAATTGGGAAAATTTAACTTCCAATTATGAGAAACCGTGTGTTTTCATAAATATTTTCTATCGCGAGGGTATTGATGGAAACAATGTATTGATACTTAAGGAAGATGATGTTAAGATAATAACTGATTTGATGATGGGTGGGGATGGATTAAACCCGTCTGACGAGCTTTCCGAGCTTCACTTTAGTGCAATATGTGAAGCTATGAACCAAATGATGGGTTCGGCGTCAACCTCCCTTTCTTCCATGTTAAATCGTAAAATTGATATAAGTCCTCCTGAGGCAGACTTGGTGGACATGGCAGGAGACATTGATTCATCGAAGGTGGACGCATTTCTTACCAACGATTTTGTCGAGGTTACATTTAGAATGACCATAGGCGATTTAGTTGATAGTACAATAATGCAGCTCTATCCGATTGATTTGGCCAAGGAATTATATACAATATTTACATCGGATGCAAGTGATGGAGCAAAGGCTGAAGCACCACAGGCAGCACCAGCACCATCTGCTCCTACACCACCACCACAGCCGCAACCGCAGCCGGCAATGGCGCAGCCACAGATGCAGGGAATGCCGCAACCGGCAATGGCGCAGCAGCCTATGATGGGGATGCCTATGATGGGGGCACCAATGTCAGGGGCACCTATGATGGGAGTTCCGATGATGCCGCAACAGGATGTGAATGTACAAAATGTACAATTTCAAGCATTTAATTCGTTTGTTAATCCTGCCTTACAGCAGGAAAACATAGATTTAATAATGGATGTACCTTTGGAGGTTTCCGTTGTATTAGGAAGAACAAGAAAATCAATAAAAGAAATTCTTGAATTTTCTCCGGGCACAATCATTGAATTAGATAAGCTTGCAGGTGAAGCCATAGACGTAATGGTTAACCAAAAGCTTGTCGCAAAGGGTGAGGTAGTTGTTATCGAGGAAAGCTTCGGTATCAGAATCACGGAAATTATTAAGGAAAAAATATAAAAGGAGAATAAATTATGGCAAAAAGTATACTTATATGTGATGATGCTGCTTTTATGAGGATGATGATTAAGGATATCTTAGTAAAAAATGGCTACAATGTCGCAGGAGAGGCAGAAAATGGTGCAAAGGCTGTGGAGAAATATGCTGAGACAAAGCCTGATCTTGTACTTATGGATATAACTATGCCTGAGATGGATGGTATACAGGCACTTAAGCAGATTAAGGCCAATGATCCTAATGCAAGTGTTGTAATGTGTTCTGCAATGGGACAGCAGGCCATGGTTATTGAGGCTATACAATCGGGAGCAAGAGACTTTATTGTTAAGCCTTTCCAGCCTGACAGAGTTATTGAAGCTGTTAAAAAGGTAGTTGGTTAATAGTGTTCATTTTTCTTACTAATAGTACGGGATTTAGTGTAGTTTGGCAGACAATAAAGCTTATTCTTATATTTATTATTATACTTGTATTGGCATACTATGCCACGAAGCTTGTTGCCGGGTTTCACAAGAATTCTTTAAGTGGGAGAACAAACTTAAAAATAGTAGAGTCCATGAGTCTCGGTAATAACAAATTTTTAGTTGTTGTGGAGATTAATGGCTCTTATTATGCATTGGGAGTAGGAAAGGACAATGTCACGCTTATTGATAAGCTGTCTGATTATACTCCCCGAGATGCGGAGGGCTTTCATGATGTAGACAATCCTAAAAAAGGCTTTAAGGATGTTCTGGCACAATTTAAGACAAAATCAGAAGCTGATAATAAAAATCAGGATACGAAATAAGACAAATAAAGTGGGTTTTTAGGATGAAATATAAAAAACTTTGCAAATATGTAATACTTCTTTTTATTGCTATAGTTGTTATATTTTCTGGTACAACTTCATATGCTACGGGTATTACCCCGGAAACCGATGCTGAGGAGGGCATGGATGAGGAATTTGACGATGATGACGGCGTTTCAGTAGGACTTACTCTTGATACCAACTCTGATTCGACAACTCTTTCAGGCACCCTGCAGATTTTATTGGTTATAACAATAATTTCAATAGCTCCGTCAATATTAGTTATGGCGACGTCCTTTACGAGAATTATTGTTGTTCTTCATTTCTTAAGAACTGCAATAGGAACCCAATCGTCGCCGCCAAATAATGTATTGATAGGGCTCTCGTTATTTTTAACATTATTTATTATGAGTCCGGTTTTTTCTCAGGTAAAGACGCAGGCGCTTGACCCGCTTACGGCAGATGAAATCAGTCAGGAGGAAGCGATAGACAGATGTATACAGCCTGTAAGGGGATTTATGCTCAAACAGGTAAGACAGGAGGACCTTCGACTGTTTATGGATATAGCTGAAATAGGAACGGTTGAAAGTGTGGAGGATATTCCGATTACCGTTGTCATTCCGGCATTTATTATAAGCGAGCTTAGAGCCGCATTTATAATCGGCTTTATGATATATATACCTTTTATTGTTATAGATATGGTTGTTGCGTCGGTGCTTATGGCAATGGGTATGATGATGCTGCCGCCTACGACAATATCCATGCCGTTTAAAATACTTTTGTTTATCCTTGCTGATGGATGGAATTTAGTTATAGGACAGCTTGTTTCGTCCTTTAATTTCTGACATTTTTAGGAAGAATATATCCGAGATATGAGGTGATAAATTGTGACTACAGGTGACGTTATGGATGTAGCAGTTCAGGCTATATGGCTTGTTTTAAAATGCAGTGCACCTATGCTGATTGTTTCTCTTATTATTGGACTTATAATCAGTATTTTTCAAACTGTCACGTCCATACAGGAGCAGACACTGACCTTTGTGCCGAAGATGCTTTCCATTTTCCTGACGTTAATTATATGTGGTGATTGGATATTAACGAATATTCTTTCCTTTATTCAGGATTTGTACAGCAGATTTGGGGATTTTGTGAGGTAGTTTGTTGTGGATTTGACGATATCAACCTTAACATTAGAATCTTTTTTGCTTGTGGTAGTGAGGACAGGTGCTTTTACTTCGGTTGCTCCGCTTTTTGGACACAAAAGCGTGAATGCAAGACTTAGGGTACTGATTGCAGCATGTATTTCACTTACTATTTTTTCGGCAAAGGATATAGCACTTCCTGTTTATTCTTCGGTATTTGGATATTCGATGCTTGTAATTAAGGAAGCTGCAGTAGGTTTATCACTTGGGTTTGTAGCAAGGCTTGTCATGTCTACACTGATTCTTGCAGGTGAATTTATAGACAGGGAAATAGGCTTTACCATGTCTACCAACTTTGACCCAAGTACAGGTGCAATGGTTACGATTACGGCAGAGCTATATGATAAGCTTATTTATGTCATAATCATAATAACAGGAATGCACCATTACATTATAAGAGCCATTGCTCAGACCTTTGATATTATTCCGGTGGGTCAGGTAAATGCAAGCTTTGACAAACTGTATGTAACTGTGCTTGATTTTATAATACAGTATTATAATATAGGATTTATGATTGCCATGCCGATTTTTATTTCGATGACAATGTTAAACGTAATTTTGGGAGTTTTGACAAAGAGTTCGCCTCAGATGAACATGTTTGCAATAGGAATGCAGATGAAGGTTATAATCGGAATGTTGGCACTTACGATAGTTATTGTCTTTATTCCGGGAATAACAAATATTCTTATGGATAGAATGCAGACAATGATTAATTCCCTGATTGGAGGCTTTTAATATGGAGTTATACGGCTCCGGCATAAAATATAATCTTCAGTTTTTTGCCCAGGAAGGACAGGGTGGTGAAAAAACAGAAGAGCCAACGGCAAAAAAAATTGAGGATACACGTAAGGAAGGACAGGTAGCTAAAAGTAAAGAAGTTTCATCTGCGTTTTCACTTTTGGCACTTTTTCTGTGTCTTAGGGTATTTATAGGTTTTTTGGGCGACAGACTACAGGGGATTTTTTTTTCCTTTTGGAAGGAAATGTCAATTTATCCAAAGGATGCGTTTAACTCTGTAACTGCATGGCAGATATTGCTTGACGCTATAATTTATCTGCTTATTACAAGTCTTCCTTTTTTGGTGGTGGCATTTATTGTTTCTTTTATGTCCCAGAAGGTTCAGATTAAATGGATGGTGACAGCAAAGCCGCTGAAGCCTAAATTTAATAAGCTTAATCCAATAAGCGGATTTAAGCGTATGTTTTCAAAGCAGGCTTTGTTTGATCTGCTTTTGTCCATTTTTAAACTGGTAGTGTTTGCCTCCATAGCCTATTCGGTTGTGAAGGACAATATAGGAATTATATTATCACTATATACCCTGAACATAAAGGATTGTCTTGGTATTTTGTTTGACCTTGTAATGGAGCTTGGAATTAAAATTTCCGTAGTTTATATTGTGCTAAGCTTAGGAGATTACGTATTTCAGAGATGGAAGCACAAACAGGATATAAAAATGACAAAACAGGAGGTCAAGGATGAATACAAAAACCAGGAAGGTGACCCAAAGATAAAGAGCCAGCAGAGGCAGAGAATGCAGCAGGCATCAAGAAGACGTATGATGCAGAGCATTCCCGAGGCAGATGTTGTAATAACAAACCCTACACATTTTGCAGTTGCGCTTAAGTATGACAATACGGTGAGCGAAGCACCTGTCGTTACGGCAAAGGGAGCGGATTATCTGGCCTTTAAGATAAGAGACATAGCGATGGAAAACGGCGTGGAGATTGTGGAAAATAAGCCGCTTGCCAGGATGCTGTATTCAAATGTTGATATTGGAAGGGAAATACCGCCAGAGCTTTATCAGTCGGTGGCAGAAATTCTTGCTTACGTTTACGGAATAAAAAATAAAGCAAGTTAAGTCCTAAGGGGGGATTTTTGTCGCAAGTTGTACTTGCGGCAGTCCCACAAAGCAAGTGGATTCCTTAGGACAGAGCGTATGATTAGTTACATGGGAAGGAGGTACAATGGAATATGAAACGTAATGATTTATTTCTCGGTATATATCTGTTAGCGGCAGTTATATTCCTTATTATTCCTATGCCTTCCCAGTTCCTTGATGTTCTTATACTTTTTAATGTTTCAATGTCGCTGGTTATAGTATTTAACTGCTTGTTTACGTCAGAGACACTTAATATGTCGGGTTTTCCGACGTTACTTTTGTTTACAACCGTATTCAGGATATCCTTGAATGTATCTTCCACAAGACTTATTCTCTCTACAGGAGATCCGGGACAGGTGGTGCAAGTTTTTGGCTCCTTCGTAGGAGGAGGAAATCTTGTAATCGGAGCCATCGTTTTCGTTGTGCTTATAATTGTACAGATGCTTGTTATAAACAAGGGTTCAGAGAGAGTATCAGAGGTAACGGCAAGATTTACACTTGATGCTATGCCGGGTAAACAGATGGCTATTGATGCAGACCTTAACACAGGTGCAATAACCGATCAGGAAGCTATAGTAAGAAGAGAAAAGATACAGGCGGAATCAGCATTTTTCGGAGCCATGGATGGTGCCTCAAAATATGTTAAGGGAGATGCAACTGCCGGTCTTATCATTACGCTTATAAATATTGTGGGCGGTCTTGTAATCGGAGTGACATCCATGGGTCTTACCATGAATGAAGCGCTTAACAAATTCGTTATACTTACAATTGGTGACGGTCTTGTTTCGCAGATACCTTCCATGCTTATATCTCTTTCAACAGGTATACTTGTCACAAAGGCATCAAAGGAGGAAAATATAGGAGATATACTTATCGGACAGCTTTTTGCCATTCCTAAGGTTCTCCTTATGGTTGGAATTACTATGATAATTCTTGGTGTTATGACACCGCTTGACCTTCTGTTCTGTGGTGCTTACGGCGTTCTTTTCATCATCCTTTCCTTTGCCATACGTGGAAGCCAGGAGGAGGCATCCATAAAGGAGGAGGTTGAAGAGGAGGAAATTCAGGCAGATGAGGTAAGGAGACATGAAAATGTTAATTCACTGCTTCAGGTTGACCCTATTGAACTTGAGTTTGGTTATGGTATAATACCATTAGCTGACGTAAATCAGGGAGGAGATTTGCTTGACAGAGTTGTCATGATAAGAAGACAAATAGCCCTTGAGCTTGGAGCTGTCGTGCCGATTATAAGACTAAGGGATAACATACAGCTTAACCCGAACCAATACATAATAAAGATTAAAGGAATACAGGTCAGTGAGGGCGAGATACTGTTTGACCATTATATGGCAATGAATCCGGGCTATGTTGAGGATGAGATAACAGGTATTCCTACCTTTGAGCCGGCATTCCACCTTGAGGCAATGTGGATTACGGAATCACAGAGAGAGCGTGCTGAGTCACTAGGATATACTGTAGTTGATCCACCGTCCATTATTGCTACCCACCTTACGGAGATTATAAAGGAGCATCTTGACGAGCTGCTTAATAGGCAGGATGTACAGAATCTTATTGACAACATCAAAGAGACTAACAAGACTCTTGTTGATGAGCTTGTGCCTAAGCTTTTAGGTGTAGGTGATATTCAAAAAGTATTGCAAAATCTCTTAAAAGAAGGCATATCAATCAGAGACCTTGTAACTATATTTGAAACACTTGCGGATTATGCTGCAACGAGCCGTGATACTGACATACTTACCGAATATGTGCGTCAGTCCTTAAAGAGAGCCATATCAAACAAGTATTTTGGTGACAGTGAGACAACAACGGTTGTAACCCTTGATCCTAAGGTTGAGCAGATGATTATGAACTCTATTAAGCAGACGGAGCAGGGAGCATACATATCTCTTGACCCTGCAATTACGAAACAGATACTTAGTGCAACGGAAGCGGAGATACAAAAGCTGGAGAATAAGGGACAATCACCGATTATAATTACATCTCCGATCGTGAGAATGTATTTTAAGAAGCTTACAAACGATTATTTTAAGGATTTAATAGTTATTTCATACAACGAGATCGATTCAGACATAGAACTTAAATCCGTGGGAGTGGTGACGATAGATGATAATTAAGAAATTTCAGGCACAAACTGAAAAGGATGCAACGCTTATGGCGAAAGAGGAGCTTGGTCCTGACGCTATTGTTATGAACATAAAGACCATAAAGCCAAAAGGAATCTTCAGTCTGTTTAAAAAACCAAGAGTGGAGCTTACTGCTGCAATTGACGAAAATGCGTCAGAGAAAAAGGAGGCTGCCAAAAAGCAGTTTGCAAAGGCGGTGGAGGAGACATCCTACAAATTTGGCAATGATGTGTTTGCCTCGTCAGATAATGAGTACACTGCTGAAACTCAAAATGCCATAGAGGAAAAGATAAATAATATTGCAAAGCTTTTGGAGCAGCAGCTTGCAGTGCCTAAGGCTGAGCCTGAGAAGAAAGCTCCAAAGGAGGAAGAAAATGAAACTAAGGAGCCTGAGGAGGTTAAGGAAGAGGAACAAAAGCCAAAGGTTTTAGACCTTATAAGAAATCAGCTCATTGAAAATGAGGTAAAGGAAAAATATGCAGACGCAATCATTAATGAGCTTGAAAATCAGAGCGAAAATCAACCGGTTGACAGTCTGCTTGCATATATTTATCAGAAAATCGTTTTAAAGCTTGGAGAGGTTGAGGTAATTAAATGTTCTGAAAATAAACCTAAAATTGTATTTTTCGTAGGAAATACCGGTGTGGGAAAGACAACCACAATGGCAAAGCTTGCCTCAAAATTTAAGTTGGAGCAGAAGCTTGAGATTGCCATGTTCTCACTTGATACATACAGAATTGCTGCCATAGAGCAGATAAAAACCTATGCAAATATTTTAAATACTCCTATGGAGGTTGTGTACACGCCTGAGGAAATGAGAAAGCTTGTGGAAAAATACAAGGATTGCGATTTGATATTTGTGGATACGGCAGGCAGGTCACACAAGAATAGTGAACAGAAAAATGATTTGGATTCTATAATAGGCAGTGTTAAGGAATACGAGTGTGAAATATTATTAGTAGTAAGTGCAACAACAAAATACAGTGATTTAAAAAATATTACTGATGTATATGGTGATTTGTTTGACTATAAGCTTGTATTTACAAAGCTTGATGAAACAAGAGGCTTGGGAAACATACTTAATCTTAAGCTTGATACGAATAAGAGCTTGTCCTATGTAACATGGGGACAGAATGTTCCTGAGGACATTGGCGCATTAAATTCACAGGTTATTGCAAAAAAACTGTTGGGAGGTGCGGAGTAAATGGATCAGGCATCAAAACTCAGACAGCTTATGGGTAACGAGGACAACAGACAGCTTACGGATATTGAATACGGCAATTCAAGTGCAAAGGTTATAGTTGTGACAAGCGGCAAGGGCGGAGTAGGAAAAACAAGCTTCTCCGTTAATGCGGCAATGGAGTTTGCAAGAAAAGGGAAAAAGGTGGTTGTATTTGATGCTGATTTTGGCCTTGCCAATGTGGAGGTCATGTTAGGCATAAGACCAAAGTACAATCTTCTTGATTTAATACACAATAATATGTCTATGGAGGACATCATAACGCAGGGACCTGAAAATATAGGATTTATTTCCGGAGGTTCGGGCGTTTCTGAGCTGGCAACACTTGACAACGACAGTATTAAGTTGTTAATATCAAAGTTAGTACAATTAGATAAAATGTATGATATCGTTATTATTGATACAGGTGCAGGAATTACAGATTCCGTTATGGAATTTGTTGTTGTCAGTCCTGAGGTTGTTCTTGTTGTTACTCCTGAACCTACATCTATAACGGATTCCTATTCATTGCTGAAGGTTCTTAGAAGAAAGGACAAATTTAACCCGTTGTTCAAGACTATCAATGTTGTTGTCAACAGAGCTTCAGGCGAGGAGGAAGGTATTGAGGTATACAATAAGATAAATACGGTTTCATCCAAGTTTTTAAATATTGATTTAAAATACATGGGATTTGTACCTCAGGATAAAAATGCATCATATGCCGTAATAGAGCAAAAGCCTGTTGTTTCGGCATATCCTATGTCTCCTGCGTCAAAGGCAATAGCTGAGATAACCGATAAGTTGTTTCTTGAGGACAGGGATGAATATGAAAAAAAACAGGGGATAGCAAGAGTTTTCCTTAATTTTATCAAATCAAAAAGAAAAAAAATATAATAAGTGTGTGAGGGTATAAGTATATGGTTATTGCTATTGGAAACAAAATAGAATTGGTACAGTTAGAGCAGGTAATAAAAAATGATAAAAATAAAAAGGTATATGTCAGTAAGATATACGATATTCTTTCTGAGGATACACTTCAGATAGCAATGCCTATTTATGACGGCAAAATTGTTCCTCTGCCTGTTGATGAAAAATATTCAGCATGCTTTTATACGACAAAGGGACTTTTGCAGTGTAATGTTTTAATTACCTCAAGATATAAAAGTGGCAACCTTTTTTTCCTTGAGATATTTATGCTTGATGAGCCGGCAAAGGTACAAAGAAGGGAATTTTACAGATATAAGTGTGCAATGCCTGCGGCACTAAGGGTAGTGTCAGATATGGAATATGAGACGGGAGTTTACGAGGATATAGACGTTACAGAGGATGAGCTTGAGTGGCAGCAGGCAAAAATACTTGATATAAGCGGTGGTGGAGTAAGACTTATACAGAAAGCACACCTTGAAAAAAATGAGATTGTAAAAATTAAATTTGAGATAGGCATGGTTGGAGAGATTATAAGATTTAACCTGTTTGCAAGAATTTTAAGCAGTACAATTATGAATAATCAGACCGGTCTTTATGAGCAGAGACTTGAGTTTATGAAAATTGCTCAGGACGACAGGGATAAGATAATAAGATATATTTTTGAAAATGAGAGAATTAACAGGGCAAAAGAATCGAGACGGATATAATATGAAAAAAGTTTTAGTAATTGATGACTCTGCACTTATGAGAAGGGCTGTTTCTGATATAATTAACAGGACAAATAAATACAGCGTATCATATGCGGCATGTAATGCCCTTGAGGGACTTGATTTTATAGCTAAAAATCGTGATTTGGATGTCATACTATGTGACATTGATATGCCGAAGATGACCGGACTTGAATTTTTAAGAATTTTACCGGAGCTGCATATTCATATTCCTGTAATTATATTCAGTTCAAGTCAGGATTCAAAGGATACAATAACGGCACTTGAGCTTGGAGCCATTGAGTTTATTAAAAAACCGTCAGGCAGTAAGGATAAAGGTCTTTTTGAGGACAGGATATGCAAGTCACTTGATATAGCGGTAGGTCTGAAGGAAAAAAAAGTCAGGCATACAGAGGATAAGCAAAAAGCTTCAGCTTGTGAAGAAAAGCAAACGATTAAGCAGAATCACGGCATAGGCCTTGACACTAAAACAGGCAATAAGCTTGTGGCCATTGTCTGTTCCACAGGGGGACCGAAAGCCCTGCAGAGCGTTCTTCCAAAGCTTCCTGTAAATATCAATGCTCCCATAGTGCTTGTCCAGCATATGCCGGCAGGCTTTACCGGTTCTCTTGCCGCAAGGCTTAATGATTTAAGCCATATAAGGGTTAAGGAGGCAGAGGAGGGAGATATCCTTCAAAAGGGTGTATGTTATATAGCCAGAGGCGGTAAGCACCTTACGGTAGTATATGACGGAAAGAATCATAAGCTTTTATTTGATGATACACCTCCTGTAGGAGGTTTAAAACCATTTGGTAATATTATGTATTACAGCTTATGTGATACCGTATATGATGAGATAATTTGTGTAGTGCTGACAGGAATGGGTGCTGACGGCACAAAAGGCATTGCAAAATTATCTAAAAATAAAAAGGTATATGTTATAGCACAGAATGAGGAGTCAAGTACAGTGTACGGGATGCCCAAAGCTATATGCGAAAATGGTTTGGCTGATTATGTGTGCGACTTAAATGAGGTTGCAGATACTATTACGAAGAAAGTGGGTGTACGTTAATGGATTTAAGTCAATATCTTGAGATTTTTATTGACGAAACAAAAGAGCATTTACAGACATTGAATGATCAGGTTCTTATTCTTGAGGCAGAGCCTGAAAACATTGATACCGTAAATGAAATATTTAGGGCGGCACATTCCCTGAAGGGTATGGCAGGTACAATGGGCTTCAAGAGAATGCAGAGATTAACCCATGATATGGAAAATGTCTTTTCTGAAATCAGAAACGGTAAGCTTAATGTAAATGCTGATATGGTTGATATTGTATTCAAGTGTCTTGATGCAATCGAGGGGTATCTTACAAATATAATTGAATCTGCCGATGAGGGAACTGAGGACAATGAGGAGCTTATAGGGCTTCTGAATGATGCTCTTGAGGATAGCGCGGATACGGCACCTGCCCAGGAAAAAAAGAAGGAGACAGAGCCTGAAAAGACATCATCTCAAAAAGAGGCTGATGGTGACAAATGCAAATTCCGAAATGTTCCTATAGCAGATTTTGAGAAAAATGCCATGCTTGAAGCAAAGGAAAAGGGAATGCATGTATATGCAGTTACCGTATATCTTCAGGAGTCTTGTCTTTTGAAGGCTGCAAGGGCGTTTTTGGTATTTAAGGGTGTTGAGGAAAAGGGCGAGGTTATTAAATCTCATCCGGGTGCTCAGGATATTGAGGACGAAAAATTTGAGTTTGATTTTTCCATGTTTATTGTGTCGGAACAGTCCATTGATGAAATAAAAAAGACCATTGAAAATGTGTCTGAGATTAAGGAGGCAGTCATTGAGGAATACGAAATTCCTGATGCTGTCACGGAGACAGCCCCTAAGAGTGAGGAGCCGAAAAATAAGGCGGAGGAAGCTCCAAAGCCTGCGGTAAGCGAGAAAAAGGAGGAAAAGAAAGCACCTGCAAAGGCTGCCGGAAAGCCTGTAGTAAACCGCTCGGTAAGAGTTGATATTGAGAAGCTTGACGATTTGATGAATCTTGTGTCAGAGCTTATTATTGCAAAAAATGGACTTGTTTCGGTTTCAGGAGTTGCAGCTGCAAATGATCAGAAGTTTAATGAACAGATAGAATATTTGGAGCGTATCACTACAAATCTTCACGAGTCTGTCATGAAAACCCGAATGGTTCCTATTGAGAGTGTTGTAAACCGTTTCCCGAGAATGATAAGGGATTTGTCTAAAAAGCTTAACAAAGATATGGAGCTTATCATGACAGGTGAGGATACGGAACTGGATAGGACAGTTATAGATGAGATTGGTGATCCTCTTATGCATATGCTTAGAAATGCTGCGGATCATGGACTTGAGTCTACAATAGACAGGTTAAGAATTGGCAAACCGCAGGTTGGAACAATACGTCTTGATGCATATCAGGATGGAAATAATGTTACAATTGAGGTTTCCGATGACGGAGCCGGAATAGATGTTGAAAAAATAAAACAAAAAGCCATTGATAAGGGAGCAATAACCGAGGAGCAGGCTGAATATATGTCTGATAAGGATGCGGTTGACCTTTTGTTCCAGCCGGCATTTTCAACTGCTGAGAAGATATCGGATGTTTCGGGACGTGGAGTAGGACTTGACGTTGTAAAGAATAAGATAGAGGGACTTGGCGGAGATGTTGAGGTCGCATCAAAGCTCGGCGAAGGAACGACATTTATTGTAAGGCTTCCTCTTACATTGGCAATTATTCAGGCTCTTATGGTTGACGTATGCGGAGAAAAATATGCGTTGCCGTTAAATTCAATAGTAACCCTTGAGGAGATACTTCCTGAGGACATAAAGTATGTACATACAAAGGAGGTAATAAACCTTCGTGGAACGGTTATTCCTCTTGTAAGGTTAAATGAGGTTCTTGATGTCTGCAGTGACGATGATGAGGAGACAGAGTCTGATGACGAAGGACTTGTTGTTGTAATTGTAAAGAAGGGTGATAAGCAGGCAGGACTTGTTATCAGTAAGCTTATCGGACAGCAGGAGATAGTTATAAAGCCTCTTGGCAAGTTTATACACGTTCCAAAGATTATAAGCGGTGCAACCATTCTCGGAAACGGTGATGTGGCCCTTATAATTGATTCAAACACTTTAGTTTAGGAGGTGCCGTATGGATAACAATCAGGTAAATGCAAACAGAAAGCAATATATTATTTTAAGATTTGACAGTGAGCAATACGGCATAGATATTTCTTACATAGACAATATTGTGAGATTGCAGCCTATAACCAGGGTACCGCATTCGCAGCCATATTTCCTCGGAGTTATAAATCTTCGCGGTGAGATTATCCCTGTTATGAGCATGAGAAGAAAGTTTGAGCTTGATGATGCTGAAAACACGGGTAAAACCCGTATACTTATTATTAAGGCTGAAAGTGCCAAGATAGGCATTTTAGTTGATGAGGTACGGGAGGTTGTAACTCTTGACGAAGAGGATATTGAAAAGCTTACCTCGGATGACTCAAGAGCATATCTTACCGGTATAGGCAAGTACAATGAAACGCTTATTTCGCTTATTAATATAAGCGGTTTGGTTGCTGATATTGACAATGAATGATAAGGTGGTGGTTAAATGGAACATGCACATGGAGAAATGTCCGATGTTGTAAAAAATGCGCTTTCCGAGATTGGAAATATTGGAGCAGGGAATGCCGCAACGTCACTATCTACCATGCTTTCAGCAGAGCTTACCATGTCTCCTCCGCAGGTTGACATATATGATTTCAATGAGCTGGAGAACATTTTAGGTGGACCTGACCATGTTGTGGTAGGTGTGCTCAGTATGGTTGAGGGTGATATGCAGGCCATGATATTATTTGTTATGGGAATGGACGATGCAAAGCATCTTGTAAAATCACTTATGGGTGAGGAGCTTGACTGGCGCTCTGAAATGGGGCTGTCCTCAATTTCTGAAATTGCAAATATACTTATAGGTTCTTATGCAGGCTCTCTTGAGATGCTTTCAGGAATGAAAATAAGATATGAGCAGCCGTCCCTCTGTGTGGATATGGCAGGTTCAATTTTAAGTGTACCTTGTATACATTTTGCAAAAATGAGCGATAAGGCACTGCTTATTAATTCACATTTTAAGGTTGGACAATATGAGATAAACGGTTATATTATGATGGTCTCAGAAACCCATTCATATGATGTGTTTTTAAATAATCTTGGAATAGGGGGCGTTGGTTCAAATGGCTAGCTCGATAATAGTCGGGATAGCTGATATGAAGATTTGTAAAGCACCAGATACAATAACAACTCTTGGTTTGGGTTCCTGTGTAGGAATCGTTTTATATGACAGAGCTGCTAAAGTTGCGGGATTAGTTCACATCATGCTTCCTGACAGTACAAAAATAAAACAAAACCAAAACAAACTGAAATTTGCTGACACGGGAATAGATGAGCTCGTTCAAAAGCTTCAATCTATGGGAATCAGCAGATTTTCCTTACAAGCAAAAATAGCAGGAGGAGCTAAAATGTTTGCATTTGCCTCAGGCACATCAGACCTTGGCTCCATAGGCGATAAAAATGTAATGGCAGTTAAACAAAAATTGAGATCTCTTGGCATTGCAATTGTGGCTGAGGATGTGGGGCTTAATTACGGAAGAACAATAGTGTTTAATCCGGAAACCTGCGAGCTTACCATAACAAATGTTGGAAGAGATTCGAAAATTATATAAGAACAGAGGTTGTCTTAAATTGGATAAGAAAGAGAAATATAAATATGCAAGAGCATTTGTTGTTCTTTTGGCTGCACTGATTACAATGATATTAAATATGAAGTACAAAAGAGATTTGATGCAGTCGTTACTCATATTACTTGCAGTTATTGTTATTTTTTATGTGGTTTCCTCCTCTGCCATTTACCTGATAGACAAAATTGCAAAGATGGGTGCAAAAAAGGTAATAGTTGAGGAACAGGAGACTTCCGAGGACGAGGAGTCTGTAGAAGATACAGCGGAAGATAATTAGTAAAAGGGGTGTAACATGGCCGTATTGGATAATAAGGAAAGGTTATGGATTGAGTATAGTCATTCTAAAACCAGTGTTATACGAGAACAGATTATAATTGAATACGTTCCGCTTGTTAAGGTTGTAGCAGGAAGATTAAGTATTTACCTTGGCTCAAATGTGGAATATGAGGATTTGGTAAGTTATGGTATTTTTGGTCTTATTGATGCAATTGATAAGTTTGATTATGGTAAGGGCATAAAATTTGAAACCTATGCAAGTCTCAGAATCAGGGGAGCAATTCTTGACCAGATAAGAAAGCTGGACTGGATACCGAGATCTGTAAGACAGAAACAGAAAGCGATAGATGCTGCCATAAAAAAGCTTGAAACAGACAAGGGATCTAATTATACAGATGAAGATATTGCGAGAGAGCTTGATATAACGGAGGAGGAGTATTCCTCATGGCTTGGACAGACAAACATATCAAACGTGTCTTCATTGGAGGATTTTCTGGAGCAGGGCAATGAGGTAAAGTCTTCGGGAAATCCTGCGTACATGAGAATAGAGCCTGAAAACGTAGTGATGGAAAAAGAAATTAAAAAGTCGCTTACAGAGGCTCTGGAAGCCCTTACAGAAAAAGAAAAGACCGTTGTTTTGCTATATTATTATGAGGAGCTTACATTAAAGGAGATTAGTAAGGCAATGTCCGTATCCGAATCGAGGGTTTCACAGCTTCACTCAAAGGCACTGAAGAAAATGAAAACATTTTTAGGCGATAATTTTGCCATATTAATGGGTTAGGAGATTATATTTGAAGTATAAGAATTCTTTTTTTAAAATTGAAATTAAAGAGGATGGAACTTATTTGGTTATATATCCACCGGTAAGTGACGGAAAAGCTTTGGAAACAAAAGAAATTACGGAATTTCTTGACAGCAGGGGCTGTTATGGCTTTGAAATCAAGAAAATACGTGAAATGATTGATGCGACAACGGAAAAGCCGTCAATGATGAAGGTGTCCGATAATAAGATTGAGCCTTTTGGTGAAAGTGCAAGGGTTACGGTTTCTGAGGACAGAATGACGGCATACATTCGCTTTTATCCGCCGTCAACAGACGGAAAGCTCATGGATAAGAGGGAGATTCTCGGAGAATTAGAGCACTACAATATAAAGCACGGAATTGTGACAAAGGTTTTAGATATATTTGTTGCCGCACGTCAGTACTGTCTTGACATTCCGATTGCAAGGGGTACAAAGCCTACACCTGCAAGAAATTCAACAATTGAGTATTTTTTCAATACGAGACCTCTTGCAAAGCCAAAGGTTTTGGAGGACGGAAGTGTTGATTTTCACAATCTGAATATATTTACAAAGGTTAAGCAGGGAGATTTACTTGCAAGACTTACGCCTCATGTCGAGGGCATAAAGGGAAAGGATGTTTACGGTGTTGACGTGACACCAACCAAGCCAAAGGTTTTGTTTTTAAAGTATGGAAGAAACATATCCATAAATGAAGATAAGACTGAGATTGTAAGTGATGTTGACGGTGATGTTGTCCTTACTGACGATACGGTCTTTGTTGAGGATACATATACTGTTGCGGCAGACGTGGACGTTTCAACCGGAGATATAGATTATGAGGGGAATGTCCTTGTAAACGGAACTGTAAAGTCCGGCTTTTCGGTAAAGGCAAAGGGTAATATACAGATAAATGGTGTCGTTGAGGCCGCTGAGATTTGTGCAGGAGGAAATATTGTCATAAAAAGAGGCGTTCAGGGAATGGGAAAGGGTACTCTGAAGGCAGGCGGAGACATTTGTGCACAATTTTTTGAAAGCACTCAGGTAAAAGCCGAGGGAAATGTTATTTCAGGTTCAATTTTGCACAGTAACGTAGATGCAGGCGGTAAGATAATCGTAAGCGGAAAAAAAGGCTTTGTAGTTGGCGGTGAGGTTAAGTGTTCAACTACACTTGAGGTAAATACTATCGGTAACAAGATGGAGACGCAGACTATCATAAAAGTAGGCGTAAATCCAGGATTGCTGGATCAGATAAAGGCCAGAGTCATTGCCGGTGATGATTTGAACCAGCAGATTGATGAGATAAAAACATATTTGGATGTGTATAAGCGTAAGGTTAAAAGCGGAGTAACAATACCGACTGAAAAACTAAAGCAGATTAAGTCCTACAGTGACCAGCTTAAGTCGCTTGTTGCTGAGAAGGCGGAAAACGATGAAATCTTAAGCAAATTAAGACAGCAGCTTGAATTTGGGCGAAAAGCTACCGTAAAGGTATATGGATATGCTTTCCGTGGTGCAGGCATATACATATCAAGTCAGGTTTATCATGTCAAGGATAGAGATGCACATTGCATATATAAAATAGTAGATGGAGATATTAAACCTAGTGTGTTATAGTATAGCATGATGTAATTCAGAAAGGGATGGTTTATATGATATCGCCGATAATCTCAACGCAAAATTCAATGCCTGTTGCCTCGGTACAACAAAATAATGAATCACAAAGTACCCTTCAGACCGCAAATGCTCAGGCACAGGTTAAAGAGGAGGAAAGGCAGAGCTACGAAACCGTAGTGAAAAAGGATGAGGCCGTTTTTTATGAACAGCATCATGATGCAAGAGAAGAAGGCCGCAATAAATATGTCAACCTTTACACTAACAAGAAAAAAAAGAAGGATGGTGAAAAGGAAGAAAAGGCGGAACAAGCAGTTACAAGAATTAATTTCGATATAAAAATATAAATTAAGATACGATAGGAGAAAAAAATGTCATCGGTTGTTATTGTACTAATTATAATTGGGCTGGCTTTTATATTTGTAAGCTATGCATTTGCCAGTAAATTTGAGAAGCAGGTCGTAGTGGATGAAGGTCCTATAGAGATTCCGGATGAGCTTACGGAGGAACAGAAGGAAAAAATTTCAAAGCTTATTAATGATTTTATGTTTGAGACTGTTGACAGCAGGCTTGAGGAGGTGGAATACCAGTTTGCAGAAATTGTTAATGAGAAAACTTTGGCACTTGGAGATTATGCCGTAACAGTAAATGATGAAATATCAAAGAACCATAATGAGGTTGTATTTTTGTACAGCATGCTTTCTGATAAGCAGAAGGAAATAATGACAACTGCAAATATGGTTGATGAATACAGAAAGGAAGTCGAAACCTTTGTTGAAAGAAATAATCTGACTGTTACACCAAACCGGGAAGCCGAACAGCTTGAGGAAGAAATAAAGGAGATTGATGACAGCCTTCTTCAGGAGGAGAATTTGGAGGAAACTGCAAATTCGGTTGACAGCAACAAGGATATAATACTTGAAATGCATAAATCGGGTCTTAGCATTCTTGAGATTGCCAAGCATTTAGGACTTGGGGTCGGTGAGGTTAAGCTTGTTGTAGATTTATACCAAGGAGAGCAGGAGTAATGAATTTTAAATATTTTTTAAGAGGACTTGGAGCCGGAATTATATTTACAGCAATTATAATGCTGGCGGCATATATGACAAACGGCTCATATAAAATGAGTGATGAGGATATAATTAAGAAGGCTGAGGCTCTTGGTATGGTAACGACGGAGGAAACTCCGATAGTAAGTGATACAAGCTCTGAAAACGCAACGGATGAGCCTGCAACGTATGAGCCTAAGACCGAGGCTCCTTCAACGGAAACAATGTCAACTGAGGACACGGAAGAGCCTGTATCAACAGAAAAGCCGACTACGGAAGCTACCACAGAAGCTACTACAACTGAGCAGACTGCCATAGATACAGAGTATACCAAGGCAACGATAACGGTACGTTCCGGCATGGGTTCATACGAGGTTGCCGTGTTGCTTAAGGATGCAGGTATCATAGATAACGCATCGGATTTTGACTCGTATCTTATCAGAAACGGATATTCAACACAGATACGCATTAAGTCCCAGGAGTTTAACAGCAATATGTCATATGAGGAGATTGCAAAGCTCCTTATTACTGAACAGTAAGTAATAAAAAAAGTGCTTGCGGGCACTTTTTTTTTATGCTATAATCGACTTCGTGTGAAAAAACATGTGAGTGGATAAGTAGAAGGGTGCCACTGAAACGCCGGTGGTTTCTACGAGTTACTCCGTTACAGGTAAAGCTGACAGAGGGTTAATTTTGAAGCTCACAGAAGTTAAAACCAAGGAGGTATATTATGAGCGTTATTTCAATGAAACAGTTATTAGAGGCAGGTGTTCATTTCGGACATCAGACAAGAAGATGGAATCCTAAGATGGCTGAGTATATTTATACTGAGCGTAACGGAATTTACATCATCGACTTACAGAAGTCAGTAGTAAAGGTTGACGAGGCTTACAAAGCTGTGCTTGACTGTGTTGCTGACGGTGGCAAGGTGCTTTTTGTTGGTACAAAGAAGCAGGCTCAGGATTCCGTAAAGTCTGAGGCAGAGAGATGTGGTATGTATTATGTAAACCAGAGATGGTTAGGCGGTATGCTCACAAACTTTAAGACTATTCAGACGAGAATTGAAACCTTAAGAAAGTACGAGGCTATGGAGGCTGACGGAACATTTGATGTGCTTCCTAAGAAGGAAGTTATTGAGATTAAAAAAGAGATGGATAAGCTTGAGAGAAACCTTGGCGGTATCAAGGATATGAAGGCTATTCCTGACATGATATTCGTAGTTGACCCTCGCAAGGAGAAAAACTGCGTACAGGAGGCTCATGCACTTGGTATTCCTCTTGTTGGTATTGCAGATACTAACTGTGATCCGGAGGAGCTTGACTATGTAATTCCTGGAAATGATGATGCAATAAGAGCAGTTAAGCTTATTGTTTCTAAGATGGCAGATGCCGTTATCGAGGCTAATCAGGGTGCAGATGCAATGACACCTGAGGAGGCAGAGTCCATGGAGGCTGATGCTGAGGAGGAAGCTTCTGAGGAGGCATAATTAAAAATATATTGTTTTTGTTTTAATTAATATAAATTTAGTGTTAGGAGGACTATATAAATGGCAGCTATTTCAGCCACTATGGTAAAAGAGTTAAGAGAGATGTCAGGTGCCGGAATGATGGACTGTAAGAAGGCTCTTACAGAGTGTGACGGTGATTTTGATAAGGCTATGGAGTTCCTTAGAGAGAAGGGACTTGCTACAGCACAGAAGAAGGCAGGAAGAATTGCAGCAGAGGGTATTGTTGCAACAACTGTTATTGATGGTGGTAAAACAGCAGCAATCGTTGAGGTGAATGCCGAGACTGACTTTGTAGCTAAAAATGATGTATTTCAGGGATATGTTAGAGAGGTTGTTGACCAGCTTGTTACAAGCAGCTCAGCAGATGTTGATTCTTTTAAAGCAGAGAAGTGGGCTATTGATCCTTCTATGACTGTAGAGGAAAAGCATGCTGCTATGATTGCCAAGATTGGTGAGAACATGACAATAAGAAGATTTGAGAGAATCAAGACAGATGGTATTGTTGTATCATATATCCATGCAGGCGGTAAAATCGGTGTTCTTGTTGAGGCTGATACAGATGGTTCTGGTGAGGCAATTGAGGAGTGCTTAAAGAATGTAGCTATGCAGGTTGCAGCTATGAACCCTAAGTATGTTTCAACTTCTGAGGTATCAGAGGAGTACAAAGCACATGAGTTAGAGATTCTTGTTGCACAGGCTAAGAACGACCCTAAGAATGCAAGCAAGCCTGACAATATCATTGAGAAGATGGTACAGGGACGTCTTAACAAGGAGCTTAAGGAGGTTTGTCTTCTTGAGCAGGAGTATGTTAAGGCTGAGAATAAAGAGAATGTTGCTGCATATGTAGCATCTGTTGCTAAGGCACAGGGATGTAAGCTTGAGCTTAAGAAATTTGTTCGTTTTGAGACTGGTGAAGGTCTTGAGAAAAAGAATGAGGATTTCGCAGCAGAGGTTGCAGCTCAGATGGGAATGTAGGCATTTAGTATAAGAAGGACGAATTTAAAATTGCCGGTCTAAGATAATCCAATATAAGGATTTTTCAGACCGGCAATTTCTAGTACTGACGTCTTCAAATGATTGTCATAAAACAATAGTTCTCGTTTATTTCATATATATTTATGCCTGAATTCTTGAAATTAAGAAATAAATATGTCATAATAATATGGTAATATACGGAAATGAAAAGAGGTTTATATGAAGGCAGAAGAAATTTGGGATAATTATGGGATTTCAGATTATCACCGCTTACAATATATGGGTGATAATGTTGATGATGTTTTATATACGTTACTAAAAAATTTGCATGTAGGAGTCGGTTTGTTTGAGGTTGGTGAAATGGTTACGGCATTATATCTCAATGAAGCCTTTTTTTCGTATGTGGGATATACGGAAGAAGAATATTTGGAGCATGCAACAGATATTTATTCTACACTTGTACCTGAAGATGTGGGAGGATTCAGGGATTGCATTATGTCCCAATCATCAAAGGGTGAAAATATAGATTATGTTGTGAGAGGCTACAGAAGTGACGGAAGCATCGGGTGGTTTGAAATAAGCGGAGTAATGCTTGAAAATAAAATAGGAGAAAGTCCTATATATCTTGCCGTCATTTCAGATATTTCGGATAAGAAGGACAATGAAAATAAAATTATTGAGCTTAAAGAGGCAAACGAGCAGGTGAAGCTGCTTGAGGAGCGTTACAAAATACTTGAGGGAACTTCACAGGGACTTTTATTTGAATATTATCCAAAGCAGGATACAATGATATTTTCCTACAATTTTCCTGATAATAAAAAACGCAGGGAAATTCCTAATTATAGTGAATACAGCAAGCATTCACCGATAGTACACAGCAGCTATATTGAAGTGTTCCGCGAGGCGCTTCTTACGGCATGTACTGAGGAGGTTGAGGACAGCCTTGAATATCTTTCCTCCATATCGGGCGGAGGATACCGCTGGCATAAGACATTTTATAAGAGTGTTGTGGGTGCTGACGGTAACATTTCCAGTGTAATCGGAAGAATAAGAGACATACATGAAGAGAAAATGGAGCAGGAAAAGCTTAATTATAAGGCGGATATGGATGGACTTACCAATCTCTACCGCAAAGAGGTTGCCTTTGACAAAATGCAGGAATACATTGATGAGGCACCTGCAGGAGAATTTTATTTTACAATTCTTGATTTGGATGATTTTAAGGAAATTAATGACAAATACGGACATCAGTATGGAGATACTGTTTTAAAGAAAATGGCTTCGAACCTTATACGTGTTTTTGGAGAAAACAGTATTATCGGAAGATTTGGTGGTGATGAGTTTATTGTACTCACAAAGGCATTATCAAGCTTTGAGGTATTAAATGGTCTTGAAACCTTAAAATTCGGCTCAAAATTTTGTGCAGGTGTTGTCCGCTGTAAGCCGGGTGAAAAGATAAGTGACTGCTTTGACAGGGCAGACCGTGCCATGTACCAAATGAAGAATAAAGATAAAAACGGTATTTTTTTCAGTGAATAATTTATGGAGCTGCCACAGTAAGGATATTTGTATGTTTATACGAGAAAACCGGTATTCTTATTGCGGTAGCTTCTTTTGTTTTATGAAATGGAGAAACAATATGTCAGATATTTTTTCAAGAAACAGACTTTTGATTGGTGAGGATAATTTAAAAAAGCTGAAAGACTCTAAGGTTGCCTTATTTGGAATAGGCGGTGTGGGCGGATATGTGGCAGAAGCCCTTGCACGAAGCGGCATAGGCTCTTTTTTGCTGGTTGATAATGATATGATTTCAATGTCAAACATAAACAGGCAGATTATTGCGCTGCATCGAACGGTGGGAAAATATAAGGTTGATGTTATGAAGGAAAGGATTTTAGACATAAATCCTGATGCTGATGTTACAGTGTCAAAGTGCTTTTTTCTCCCTGAAAATTCAGGGGAAATAGATTTTTCAGGTTATTCTTATATTGTTGATGCTGTAGATACCGTAAGTGCAAAGATTGAAATTGTAATGAAGGCAGCCGAGTGTAATGTGCCTGTAATAAGCAGCATGGGTACGGGAAATAAGCTTGATCCCTCAATGCTTCAGATTGCTGATATATATGACACTTCTGTATGTCCCCTTGCAAGGGTTATGAGGCATGAGCTAAGGGAAAGAGGAATAAAAAAGCTTAAATGTGTGTATTCTACGGAAAAGCCAATAAAGCCTGACAATAGTCATATAAATTTTGCCGATGAGGGTGCTTTTAAAAGACAAATACCGGGAAGTGTTGCTTTTGTACCTTCTGTGGCAGGGCTTTTGATGGCAGGTGAGGTGGTCCGTGATTTATGTGGGTAAAGCGGATGAACTTTATTATATATACTTTAGCTGATTTTAATATTCAAGTGAGGGGACTTTAAATGTACGATTTAATAATAATCGGCAGTGGACCGGCTGGACTTTCTGCTGCTGTTTATGCAATGAGAGCAAGACTGAATGCATTAATAATAGAAAAGGAAGCATACAGCGGCGGTCAGATTGTAAATACCGAACGGGTTGACAATTATCTCGGAATGTACGGTACAAGTGGATTTGACCTTGCCAATGCCTTCAGGGGACATGCAAATTCTCTTGGGGCGCAGTTTATGTCAGGGGATGTCAACGGGCTTGAGGATGCAGGAACGCATAAGGTCGTATGTCTTTCAGATGGCAAAAAAATAGATACAAGGTCAGTGCTTATTGCTACAGGTGCAAGACATAAAATGCTTGGCGCCTCAGGGGAAGAAAAATTTAAGGGCATGGGAGTGTCATATTGTGCAACCTGTGACGGCGCATTTTACAAGGGGAAAACCGTAGTATGTGTCGGCGGTGGAAACGTGGCATTGGAGGATGCACTTTATCTTTCCAATCTGTGTGATAAGGTTTACCTCATCCACAGGAGAGAGGAATTTCGGGCTGCAAGGGATGTTCAGGACAAGGTTAAGGCTAAAAAGAACATTATCTTTATGCCGTATTATGTGGTTACTGAAATTTGCGGCAGTGACGTTTTGACTGAGGTGGTAATAAAAAATAATAAGACGGATGAGGAAAAGAAGCTGCCGGTATCCGGTGTGTTTATTGCTGTGGGAATGGAGCCGGAAACAGACTTTGCAAAGGGCTTGGTACAAATGGACGAAAATGGCTATATTATTGCCGATGAGAGCTGCCTGACAAGCTGTAATGGTATATTTGCCGCAGGAGATGTGAGGACTAAGGATGTACGGCAGGTAATAACAGCGGTTTCAGACGGAGCATGTGCCATTCACTTTATTGAGGCATATCTCAATAAAATTTAATAAATTTTAATTTTTTGTAAACTTTTCGTAAATGGCTTGAACTTAGTGGAATTCATGATATAAAATTACAAGGATGTTATAAATTTTACTTATAATGAAAGGCATTATCAATGAAGATATACAAAAGCTATATAGGTAGACAGCTGCTTGTTATGGCTATCATTCCTGCAATTGTTATTGGAATTGCAATTACGTATATGTCTACAAGGGTTGTATATAATGTTAAGCTGGCTGATACAAAAGAATTTTTAAAAAGCTCAATTGTAGCTTTGGAATTTAACTACAATTTTACGTCTTTTACTGAAAGTGAATTTTACGAGGATGAAAAGGGCATTGTATATTTTAGGGGAGATAAAGTTTCCGATGAATATGAAATTGTAGATATGTCCAAGGACTTTACGGGAGCAGAGGTATCATTATTCTATGAGAATAAGAGAATTGCGACTACTATTAAGAGGTCGGATGGAAGCCGTTTCACAAATACAACTGCCGATGAGGTCTGGAACAATTACTGTTCAAAGGGTGAAAATTACTTTGATACTGAGGTTATCATAAATGGCGAGAAGTATTTCGGATATTATATGCCTATTGTCAGCGATGAGGGCTTGGCTGTAGGAATGCTTTTTGCAGGATTGCCAAGTGCAACCGTACATAATACAATTCACGGGATGAATCAAAACGCAATTATGATTTGTGCTTTTTTGTGTATTGTCGTAATTGCAATTGCAGTGCTTCAGACAAATAAGGTTCTCAAAATTTTAAATAGTGTTTTGAGATACGTATCTGATATTAATAATGAGAATTTCCGGCATGACCTGTCAACGAATATTGTAAACAGAAATGATGAATTTGGACGTATTGCAAGGCAGCTTGTTGAGCTTAACGATTCACTGCGGATTTCCGTGGAAATTGATATGCTTACGGGACTTTACAACCGGCGTGTTGCAATGAAAAAGCTTGATGAATGTGTTGTGTGGGCAAACGGAAATAATGATGAAACATTTACATTTACAATATGTGATATTGACCATTTTAAAAAAGTGAATGATACATACGGACATAGTTGCGGTGATTTGGTGCTTAAGGCTGTTGCAAACGTACTTCTTCAGGTTGATGAGCAGGATGGCTTCGTTGCAAGATGGGGTGGCGAGGAATTTGTTATTGTACTTAAAAAGCCCATTCGGGAAGCAATTGTGGACATAAATAAAATTGCGGATGAAATAAGAAAAGTCAGAATAAATTATGAGGACAATATTGTAAGTATTACCATGACATTTGGTGTTGCCGAATACATATCGCATCAGAAAATTGATAATACAATATCAACTGCTGACAAGCTTCTGTATAAAGGAAAGGAGAATGGCAGGGATAAGGTTGTATTTTGAAATTAATTGCATATTATATATTGTGGGGATGTGATTTGTATGAATGGTAAATCATTTGTTTCTTTTGCGTTAGTCTTATGCATGTTAATCAGTTTATACAGTCCGGCGGCATGTGCCAAGGAGGCTTCCTTTGAGATGCGAGCCTGCTGGATTTCTTATATTGATATTGAGACATACTTAAGGGATTTAAGTGAGGAGGATTTTGTAAATCGCCTTAATCATATGTATGATAATGTTATTAACAATAACATGAATACCGTTATCGTTCATGTAAGAGCCATGGGGGATGCAATGTACCCTTCCGATTATTTTCCATGGTCTACTTATATTTCAAGTGACAGAAGCGCACCGGCATATGATCCTCTTGAGATTATGGTGGAGCTTGCACACGAAAAGGGGCTTAGGTTTGAAGCGTGGATTAATCCGTACAGACTTTCCCACAATGATACAACTACGGACAGCTTTAAGGCTACAAAGTATTACGAGCTGTTTAAGCGTTACACGATTGAATATACAAATTCCGCAGAGCAGACCTGTCTTGCACTTGACCCGTCAAAGGAGGAGGCAAGACAGCTTATTTTATGTGGTGTCTGCGAGGTTGTAGACAACTATGATGTGGATGGTATACATTTTGACGATTATTTTTATGTCCCGGGGATGGCTGACGGCTTGTCTGTGGAAGATAAAATGGCAAATGTTAATAAGCTTGTTTACGGAACATATTACAATATAAAATGTTTGGATAAGGACTGTACCTTCGGCATAAGTCCTGCCGGAAACATTTCCTATACAATGTCCCAGGGAACGGATATTGAAACATGGCTTTCAAATGCCGGATATGTTGATTATATTATGCCCCAGATATATTGGACGGATAGTTATAATACTGATGAGGGCGAGTATGAAATGTTTTCCGAACGGTGTAGGGAATGGATGGAGTATAATAAGGCGGATGTGACATTTTACGTCGGGCTTGCACTTTATAAGGCAGGGGAGCAGTCAGATGTTGATATGGGCTGGGGAATGTATGATAATAATATTGCGAGCCAGTATTGTATTGCCTGTAATATGGGCTATGAGGGCTTTGCAATGTTTCGGTATGAATGGCTTGAGGAGGAAATCTCCCGTGCAGAGCTTTATAATCTCAATTTGTATATCGAGTGCGGTATTGCAAGGTCTGTTGGAAGCCTTAATGCTGTTTTATTAAATTAAGGTGTCAAATAAAATTTATTTCAGGTTTTATATAAATTAAAGTGAAAAAATACTTGCAAAATTTGGCTTAAGTGTTATAATTAAACAGACTTAGATATTGACACTACAGAGTGGGTTTTGACGAACCCGCTCTTTGTTTTCTTTGATAGGAAACTTCGTTTCCTATCGGCACGGTCCCTGCGGACCCTGCTAAGATTCGCCCAAAGTGCCATAAAGGTAGTGGTGCCATAAAGAGTGCCGAAGGCACTTTGTTCTTATTCAGATAAATTATGGAAAGGTGGCTTTGCATGAAAAAAACGGAAATCGAACAGCATTGCACGGAGCTTGTAACGCCCATAATAAAAGCCGGTGATTTTGAGCTTGTTGATGTTGAATATGTTAAGGAGGGAGCTGACTTTTACTTAAGGGTTTATGCAGACAAGCCGGGAGGAATAACAATAGACGACTGTGTTTCCATCAGCCGTGCACTTGAGGAAAGGCTTGATGCCGAGGACAGGATAAAGGACGCTTACATATTGGAGGTAAGCTCACCAGGACTTACAAGACCATTGAAAAAGGAAAAGGACTTCGCAAGAAGCATCGGGAAGCTTGTGGATGTAAAGCTTTATAGGCAGGTAAATAACAGCAAGGAGCTTACAGGCGTGCTTATGGCTTACAATGAAGAAGAAGTGCAGCTTATGCTCGACGACGGGGATGCCCATGAGGAGCTTACAATAAACAGGAAAGACATTTCCATGATAAGATTAGCATTTGTATAACAAATTAAATTAGGAGGATAAAAAATGTCAGAGATTATTGACGCTTTAAATCAATTGGAAAAGGAAAAAAACATAAGCAAAGAGGTTATAATGGATGCAATTGAGAAATCTCTTGTTTCAGCGTGTGAAAAGGATTTTGGAAAGGATGCCGTTATTGATGTATCAATGGACAGAATAACAGGTGACATTTCCGTATTCCAAAAGAAGCTTGTTGTTTCCGAAGTTGAAAATGATGCCGCACAGATATCCCTTACAAAGGCTCTTGCAATGGATAAAAATGCAAAGCTGGGGGATGAAATTTCCATTGAAGTCCGCTCAAAGGAATTTGGAAGAATTGCAGCCCAAAAGGCAAGAAGCATTATTGTCCAGGCAATAAAGGAAGGTGAAAGAGACGCTGTATTTGAGCAGTTTGCATGCAAGGAAAAAGATATAATAACAGGTGTGGTACAAAGATATGTAGGCAATAATCTCAGTATTAGCCTTGATGAAAGAACCGATACAGTTTTAAATGAGAATGAGCAGGTTCCGGGAGAGACATACAGAATCGGGGAGAGGATTAAGCTTTACGTTGTTGAGGTTAAGAAGACAAACAAGGGCTTTCGAATTCTTGTTTCAAGAACCCACCCTGAGCTTGTAAAGAGACTGTTTGAAAAAGAGGTAAGTGAGGTTGCCGACGGAACTGTAGAGATAAAGAGTATTGCAAGGGAGGCAGGCTCACGTTCTAAAATTGCAGTGCGGTCCAACGATGAAAATGTTGATCCTGTAGGTGCCTGTGTGGGACTTAACGGTACAAGAGTAAACAATATCGTGGATGACCTTAAGGGAGAAAAGATTGACATTATAACATGGGATGAGGACCCTGCCGTATTTATTGAAAATGCGCTTAGTCCTTCAAAGGTTGTATCGGTAAAGGTTGATGTTGATAAGAAAAGTGCAAGCGTTATTGTGCCTGACTACCAGCTTTCACTTGCCATTGGTAAAAAGGGACAGAATGCATGTCTTGCCGCAAGGCTTACAGGATACAAGATAGACATTAAGAGTGTAAGTCAGGCAAAGGAGCTTGGCATGGAATTTGATTATGATGAGGATTATGACAGCGAATATGAGGAATATGACGACGGTGAGTATGAGGTGTATGAGGAGTAGGCTATATGGCTAAAAAAATACCGCAGAGGCAGTGCTTAGGCTGTAGACAGATGAAGCCTAAGAACGAGCTTGTGAGAATAATCAGAACGCCTCTTGACGAAATACGACTTGATGTTACAGGTAAAATGAACGGGCGGGGGGCATATATATGCCGTGAAAAAGCCTGCTTTGACAAGGCCGTAAAATCAAAGGCTGTTGACAGGGCATTGAAAATGGATGTCCCTGAGGAAATATACCTTAGCATAGGCAGGGAGTTGATATAAATTGAACAATGAGGAAAAAAAGGCATTATCACTTCTTTCACTTGCGGCAAAGGCGGGTAAGGTTGTGAGTGGGGGCTTTATGACGGAAAACTCCATTATAAATGGGAGTGCACATTTTGTCATAATTGCCTCAGATGCTTCAAAAAACACGCAAAAGAAATTTACGAATAAATGTCATTACTATAATGTGCCTTGTAAAGTATTTGTAGATAGTGACACACTTGGAAGACATATCGGTAAACAGCCAAGAACTACGGTTGCCGTGACTGACCGGGGTCTTGCCAAACAAATAACCAGCAGGCTTTGCAGTAATGAAGATATGGAGGTGTAATCTATGAGAGTACACGAATTAGCGAAACAGTTATCAGGTGAATTAGGAAAACCAATAGCAAGCAGTGAGCTTCTTGTAAAATTGGCAAAGAAAAAGGAAGGTCTTAAGCCGCAGAGCAGTATAAGCGACGACCTGATACAATATATAAGAGATATTTATATTAAAGATACAGGCAGTAAAGCCGTAAAAAAGGCAGAATCAAAAGGAGAACCAAAGGCAGAGCAAAAGGTGAAAAAAGCTCCTGCTCCAAAAAAGGAGGCAGAAAAGAAGCCTGATGCTACAGAGAAAAAGGATGCTGTCAAAGGAGCAAAGCCTGCAAGGAAGCAGGAGATTTCCAACGATAAGGCTGAAAAACCACAGCAGAGTAAGCCGGAACAGGGAAAACCACAGCAGAGCAAGCCGGAGCAGAGTAAGCCAGAACAGGGAAAACCTCAGCAGGGTAAGCCGCAGCAGGGAAAGCCGGGACAGGGTAAGCCGCAGCAAGGCAAGCCACAGCAGGGTAAGCCGCAAAATGGGGCAAAGCCTCAGGCTAAGAACCAGCACGAGGCACCGCGTCCTAAAAAGCAGGAGCCTGTTGAGCCTGTTATTAAAACCGTTATACTTCCTGAAGTGCTTACAGTGGGTGAGCTTGCAGATAAGATAAAGGTGCCGGTTGCACAGCTTATTAAAAAGCTGTTTATGGCTGGAAAAATGTTGAACGTAAATTCGGAGCTTGATTTTGATGCAGCAGGGGATATTGCCCTTGAATATAATTACATTGCAGAGCTTGAGGAGCAGGTTGATGTTATTGAGGAGCTTCTCAAAGAGGATGAGGAGGACGAAGCTCTTATGACACCACGTCCGCCTGTAGTCTGTGTCATGGGTCACGTAGACCATGGTAAAACCTCTCTCCTTGATGCAATAAGAAATTCAGCAGTCATAGAGGACGAGGCAGGCGGAATTACACAGCATATCGGTGCATCCGTTGTATCGATAAATAAGCAGAAGATTACATTTCTTGATACGCCTGGACATGAAGCGTTTACGGCCATGAGAATGAGGGGCGCACAGTCAACTGATATTGCAATACTTGTTGTAGCTGCTGACGACGGTGTTATGCCGCAGACGGTAGAGGCAATAAACCATGCAAAGGCAGCAGGAATAGAAATTATTGTTGCAATAAATAAAATTGATAAGGAAAGTGCCAATATTGAGAGAGTTAAGCAGGAGCTTATGGAATATGAGCTTATTCCTGAGGATTGGGGAGGCTCAACAATATTTTGTCCTGTGTCAGCCCATACAAAGGAGGGTATAGATAATCTTCTTGAGATGATTATCCTTACCGCAGAAATACTTGAGCTCAAGGCAAATAAAAAGCGTAAGGCAAGAGGAATTGTCATTGAGGCACAGCTTGACAAGGGACGTGGTTCTGTAGCCACTGTTCTCGTACAAAAAGGTACGTTGCGTGTAGGAGACTGTGTTGCAATGGGTGATGTTCACGGCAAGGTAAGAGCTATGTTTGACGATAAGCACAGACGTGTTAAGGAGGCTTATCCTTCTACGCCTGTTGAGATACTTGGTCTTAATGGTGTGCCGCAGTCAGGTGAAATATTTATGGCTGTAAATACCGAGAAAGAAGCAAGACAGATTTCCGATGCATTTATAAATAGAAGCAAGGAGAGGCTTATTGCAGATACTAAGTCAAGAATGTCCCTTGACGACCTTTACAATAAGATTCAGGAAGGCAATGTAAAGGACCTTAATCTTATTATTAAGGCGGACGTGCAGGGTTCTGTTGAGGCGGTAAAGGCAAGTCTCTTAAAGCTTTCAAATGAGGAGGTTGCCGTTAAATGCATCCACTCAGGCGTCGGTGCAATCAATGAGTCTGACGTTATACTTGCATCAGCTTCAAATGCAATAATTATAGGATTTAACATAAGACCTGACAATCAGGCAAAGGATGTTGCAGACAGAGAAAAGGTTGACATAAGACTTTACAGAGTTATTTATAATGCCATAGAGGATATTGAATCGGCAATGAAGGGTATGCTTGACCCTATTTTCGAGGAGAAGGTTATAGGTCATGCAGAGGTAAGACAGACCTATAAGGCTTCTGGCGTAGGTACGATTGCAGGCTCATATGTACTTGACGGCTATATTTCAAGAAACTGTACAGTGAGAATTTCCCGTGAGGGTGAGCAGATATTTGAAGGCCCTCTTGCGTCGCTTAAGAGATTTAAGGATGACGTTAAGGAGGTTAAGAGCGGCTTTGAATGTGGTATTGTTATAGAAAATTACAATGACATAAAGGAAGAGGACGTTATAGAGGCTTACATTATGCAGGAGGTTCAAAGACAGTAGTCAAATATATTAGGAGCAGCTATGAAAAAGACAAGTCATAAAAATGAAAGAGTAAATGTTGAGGTTCAGAAGGAGCTTAGCCAAATTATAAGCACGGAGATAAAGGACCCCCGCATCAGTCCCATGACCGTGATTACAGGTGTAAACGTAACAAAGGATTTAAAATACTGTAAGGTATTTGTAAGCGTTTTGGGAGATGAGGAGTCTGCTATGAATACTATTGAGGGACTGAAAAGCGCAGCAGGCTATATAAGGAGAGAGCTGGCAAGAAGCCTGAATTTAAGAAATACCCCTGAGCTTACATTTGTTGCGGATAATTCCATCGAATATGGAATAGAAATGTCAAAGAAAATTGACGAGGTTATAGCGAAGGATGCGGAAGCGTAGATTACCATACATGCGGTGAGAACAAAGCGTCTTCGACGCTGCAGTTCGAGTCTTAGCAGGATTTTTAATCCTGCCTATAGGAAATTCAGAGGAATTTCCTATAAAATAAAAGAGGATGCAGGTTATTTATGAATAAGGAATTATTTTTAAAAAAGATTGAGGCTGCTGATACAATTGCGGTTATAGGTCATATAAGACCTGACGGCGACTGTGTCGGCTCATGCCTTGGATTTTACAATTATATAGCTGAAAATTATCCGCATAAAACCATTGTTGTATATCTGGAGGAAATAGCGCCAAAATTCAGATTCCTGAATGGTGCTGGACGTATCGTGCACGAGACCTGTGATAAGGTATATGACCTTGCTGTATCCCTTGACTGTGGGGATACTGACAGGCATGGGGCTTTTGCACCCATATTTCAAAATGCAAAGGACACGGCTTGTTTAGACCACCACAGGAGTAATCAGGGCTTTGGAGAGTATTTTTACTGTGACCCTGACGCATCATCAACATGCGAAATTATATACAGGCATATGGACCGGGAGCTTATATCAAGGGAGTGTGCAGAATGCTTATATCTTGGCATTGTCCACGATACAGGCGTATTTAAATATCCGTCAACAACCAAAGAGACAATGGAGATTGCAGGAGAGCTTATTTCAAAGGGAGCACGTTCACAGTATGTAATAGATGAAACCTTTTATAAGGTTACATATGTACAAAATAAGATTACCGGTGAAGCCCTGCTTAACTGTGGCTTGGGGCTTGATGGTAAGGTTATATATACGTGCATAACAAATGAAGTATTTGACAAGTATGGGGCAACAAAGGATGATACTGACGGTATAATTGACAAGCTTCGTGTTACGGAGGGGGTTGAGGTTGCCATATTTGCATATCAGCTTTCGGAGGAGGTTTTCAAATACAGCCTTCGTTCCGTATCCTATGTTGACGTGAGTAAAATTGCCGTTTCTTATGGCGGAGGCGGTCATATTAGGGCAGCAGGCTTTGAGGCGGCGGGCTCGTATGAGGAGGTTTTAAGCCGTATCATTGACATGGTGGCAATGCAGTTATGATTGATGGAATTTTAAATGTATATAAGGAGCAGGGTTATACCTCCTTTGATGTTGTAGCAAAATTAAGAGGCATATTAAAGCAGAAAAAAATAGGTCATACAGGAACACTTGATCCTATGGCAGAGGGAGTTTTGCCCGTATGCCTGGGAAAAGCGACAAAGCTTTCGGGTATGCTTACGGAGAGCGATAAGCAGTATGAGGCGGTTATGCTTCTCGGATATGATACGGACACGGAGGATGTAACGGGCAGGGTTTTATCTGTAGGTGCTTCTGACATTTCTAACGAGGATATAAAAAGTGTCATAGAGAGCTTTGTGGGAGAATATGAGCAGCTTCCGCCCATGTATTCAGCCATAAAGGTTGATGGTAAAAAGCTGTACGAATATGCAAGGGCAGGCGAAAGCGTGGAAAGAACGCCCAGACATGTAGAAATATATTCCATAGATGATATAAGCGTATATGAGCTTGACGTTTCCGAGGCAGGTCTTGGCAGTGAGTTTGTTATCGCAAATGGCGGAACATATAAATGCATTTCCATGATGGTACACTGCTCAAAGGGCACATACATAAGAAGCCTCTGCAGGGATATAGGAAAAAAGCTTGGAAGCTTTGGTACGCTTATGGCTCTTAAGAGAAAAGAGGCGCATGGGAACAAAATTGAGGATGCAATTAAGCTTGATGAGATTAAAGCTCTTTATGATAAGGGCGAGCTTGAAGGGTATATTATGCCGATGGATTCTCTGCTTCAGGAATATGAAAGAGCAGATATAAGGGAAGAATTTAAAAACAGCCTTTTAAATGGCAATAAGCTTTTAGACACATATTTTGAAAAGACTGATATAGATAGTGAACATGCCATCAGGGTATATTATGATGGAAATCTCTACGGATTATATCAATATGAAAAAAAGACAGGCATGTTTAAGCCTGTGAAAATGTTTTTGTAAGAATGGGGCTGTCGCACTAAGCATATTTATATCATAATATAAAAAAATTGTTTGATGACGTCGGTACTTAGGTGACGTATGTCCTGAGGTGTCTGCGAAGCAGACGGAGTCCTGAGGACAAATTGCTATTGTGCAAGGATACGTTACGTCGGAGACGAGCGAAAGCGTATTTTTGTTATTATGATATAAATATGCTTAGTGAGACAATCTCGGTAAACAAGAGGTAAATACGCTTGAAGATAACAGCTTACGATAAATTAAAATTGGAAAATTCGGCAGTTGCGCTTGGCAAATTTGAGGGACTGCATAAGGGACATATGCTTTTGCTTGATAAAATTGCAGAGCTTTCAGGTGAAAATAAACTTACAAGTGTGGTATTGACTGTGAATGTTCCTTCTGATAAAGTTATTAATATACCGAGGGAGCGTTTTTCCATACTTGAAGAGTCCGGCATACAGATAGCTGCTGAGTGTGAATTTTCCTCGGAGTTTGCAAAAATGTCACCGGAGGATTTTGTAAAAAATATTCTTGTAGACAGACTTGGAGCAAGATATGTAGTTGTCGGTGAGGATTTCCGGTTTGGCAGCAAAAGAAGCGGCGACGTAAATATGTTAATAAAGCTTGGAGAAAAGCTTGGCTTTTGTGTAATCGCATTTAAAAAGCTTATGATAGATAATATTATCGTAAGTTCCACCCTTATAAAAAAATTTATTGAAAAGGGAGATATGGAAAGGGTTTCCCTGTATATGGGAAGGGATTATTCCATATCGGGCGAGGTAATCCGTGGCAAAAGGCTGGGCAGGGAAATCGGTTTTCCTACAGCTAATATAATACCTGAGAAAGATAAGCTG
The DNA here is from genome assembly GCA_964635615.1 of uncultured Bacteroides sp. Taxonomy (GTDB): domain Bacteria; phylum Bacillota; class Clostridia; order Lachnospirales; family Lachnospiraceae; genus Coprococcus_C. The sequence continues at coordinate 60,696 of CAZWNL010000008.1, read as the reverse complement.
CTTCCTGCTGACGGAGTATATGTTTCCAGCGTATGTATTGATAATGTTATATACAAAGCCATAACAAATATAGGCACAAATCCCACAACGGACACGGATAGAGTTACACGTGTCGAAACCCATATAATAGATTATTCCGGAGATTTATATGAGAGGGATTTAACAGTAAGCATAAAAAGCTTTCTACGTGGCGAGATAAAATTCAACAGCATAAATGAGCTTAAAAATCAGCTTGAAAAAGATAAACAAAAAGCTATGCATCAGTAGCTCAGTGGATAGAGCAATGGCCTCCGGAGCCATGTGCGGAGGTTCGATTCCTCTCTGGTGCAGTTTGGATGAGGTTGTCGCATTATGGTATAAATATAACTATAATGCGACAAATCTAATCGCAACCCATTAATGAAGGGGGACCAGTGATGAGCAGACAAAAGAAAAAGGATAAAGGAATTGCCGGTATGGCATTATTTCTTGGATGGCTTATTTTTATACTGCTTGCACTTGTTTTTTATTTTTATTTCAGTGACGGTTTTGCTTCATTTGTGGAAAAATGGAAAAATGATAAGGCTTCATCCGGTACTTCAAAGGTTTCGGAGGGCATGTATGAGGTCAATGCCTATCCTGATATAAATGAGCTTATTACGGCATATCTTGAGGCCGAGGCGGCATGTGATAAGGACACGCTTGTTACACTTGTCACCAAGCCTGACGAATTTGCCGATATGGTAAATTATGTTGAAAAGGCAAAGATAATTGAGGGATATGAAAATATAATATGTTACACGCTTCAAATACAAGACAGTGAGGATAAAATTGCATATGCCGTTGCCAACATGAAAATGACTGAGGCAAGCGGAATAAAATGTAAGCCCTTGAATGTAAATTGTTATTATGTCAGAAAGACTGACGGAGGTTATCGTATAGATAATAATGCAGATGACACTGACATTAAGGCATGTATTGACGTGGCATATAAAAATTCATATATACAGGAATTATATAAAAGCGTCAATGACGATATAGAGGTATGTGTGCAAACTGATGAGGAATTTGCAAGGTTTTACAGTAAAATACAGGAAAACGGACAGTAAAAGGGCTGTCGCATTTATTCTTAGTGCGATAGCCCCCTTTACATATGTTTGGAATACTTCAAGTGACATTATAAATGATATTAAGAGGACCATAAAACATGAGTGATGAACAGGGTATAAGGTTAAATAAATATTTAAGCGAGGCGGGTATTTGCTCGAGGAGACAGGCAGATACTATAATAGAGTCAGGAGAGGTTACAATTGACGGGGAAGCTGCCACTTTGGGAAGCAAGGTGTTTTCTGAAAGCAGAGTATGCTACAGGGGAAAGCCTGTCAAGCCTCTTAAGAAAAGGGTCATATATGCATACAACAAGCCGCTTGGGCTTGTGTGTACCTCAAAGGAAGCGGATAAGGACAGCTTATTTAACCACATTGATTTCCCTGAAAAGGTAAATTATGTCGGAAGGCTTGACAAGGCTTCAAGCGGCCTTTTGCTCCTCACAAATGACGGGGAGCTTGCAAATAAAATACAAAAATCCGTAAACAATCACGAAAAGGAATATTTTGTCCGTGTAAACAAGGATTTGACGGAGGAATTTATAGAAAAAATGTCAGAGGGAGTGCCGATTCTTGACACCGTTACAAAAAAATGCCGTGTTATAAAAACAGGAAGCAGAACATTTAAAATTGTACTGACCCAAGGATTAAACAGGCAGATAAGACGAATGTGCGAGGCACTTGGATACAGGGTTGTTCATCTGAAGCGTGTCAGGGTAATGAATGTTGTGCTTGGCAACATGAAGCCCGGTGAATACAGGCAAGTCACAGGTGAGGAGGAAATGAGACTGCGTAAGGCTTTGGAGAAGGATGGAGGCATGTTATGAATAAAACAGATAGAATTAAAGAGCTTGTGAATATTTTAAATGAGGCATCAAAGGCTTACTACCAGCAGGACAGGGAGATTATGAGCAATTTTGAGTACGACAAGCTTTATGACGAGCTTGTGGCGCTTGAAAATGAGACAGGCATAAGACTTTCGGGAAGTCCTACTGTAAGGGTAGGCTATGAGATATTAAGCGAGCTTCCAAAGGAGGCACATGCAGCACCAATGCTTTCCCTTGACAAGACAAAGAGTGTGGAGGATTTGGGAGAGTGGCTTGGTGATAAAAAGGGAGTATTATCGTGGAAGCTTGACGGGCTTACGGTCGTGCTTACCTATGAAAACGGAGAGCTTGTAAAGGCGGTTACAAGAGGAAACGGAGAGGTAGGAGAGGTCATAACAAATAATGCAAGGGTATTTGTCAATATTCCTTCCCGCATTCCATATATGGATACGCTTGTAATAAGAGGAGAGGCTGTTATAACCTATTCGGAATTTAACAGAATAAACGCTGCTATAGAGGATGCGGATGCAAAATACAAAAATCCGAGAAATTTATGTAGCGGAAGCGTAAGGCAGCTTAACAATGAGATAACTGCAAACCGCAATGTAAGATTTTATGCATTTAATATGCTGGATATATCGGATGAAACGATTAACTCCTCAATGACGAATCGGTTTGATTTTCTTGAGGGACTCGGTTTTGAGGTTGTGTGGCATATAGAAGTTACGAAAGACAGCATGCAGGATGCCGTAAAGCTTTTTGCAGATAAGATTACCGAAAATGATGTGCCATCAGATGGGCTTGTGCTTTCATATGATGATGTTGCTTACGGAAGAAGCCTTGGTGTAACCTCAAAATTCCCAAGAGATTCTATAGCCTTTAAGTGGGCAGACGAGGAGGCGGAGACGGAGCTTCTTGAGATTGAGTGGAGCCCGTCGAGAACGGGGCTTATTAATCCCGTAGCCATATTTAAGCCGGTATTTCTTGAGGGAACTTCAGTAAGCCGTGCAAGTATACACAACGTAAGCATTGTAAAGCAGCTTGAGCTTGGGATAGGCGATACAATAAAGGTATACAAGGCTAATATGATTATTCCGCAGATAAGCGAAAATCTTACGAGAAGCGGAAAGCTTGTAATACCAGACATCTGTCCTGCATGTGGAAAAGAGGCGGTTATAAAAAACGAAAATCAGGTGGAAACACTTTACTGTCCGAATGCTTCCTGCCCTGCAAAGCAAATAAAGCTTTTTACGCATTTTGTATCAAGAAATGCAATGAATATTGAAGGTCTTTCCGAGCAGACACTTGAGAAATTTATTGAAAAAGGTTTTATAACAGATTTTAGCGACATATATAGACTTGAGCGTTTCCGTGACGATATAGTTACTATGGAGGGCTTGGGTGAAAAATCCTACGAAAACATGATAAGCTCAATTGACGCTTCAAGAAATACAACCTTTAACCGTGTCCTTTATGGAATTGGCATAGTTAATGTTGGAAATGCAACCGCAAAGCTTATTTGCAGACATTTCAAAAATAATATAGAGGATATAATAAACGCAGACGTGGAGGAGCTTACGGAGATAAAAGACATAGGCGGTGTTATTGCGGAAGGAATCGTTGCATATTTTGCGGACGAAGCTAACGTAAGCAGCCTTAGGGAGCTTTTGGGAGAGCTTAACATTGTTGAGGAGGAAAATAATAACCCTCAGGATTTGGAGGGCAAAACCTTCGTTATAACCGGCTCCCTTAATACCTTTGCCAACAGAGATGAATTAAAGAAGCTTATTGAGGACAGGGGCGGAAAGGTTGCAGGAAGTGTTTCTGCTAAGACGTCATATCTTATAAATAATGATGTCACATCAGGTTCTTCCAAAAACAAGAAAGCAAAATCTCTGGGAGTGCCGATTATATCCGAGGAGGATTTTCTTAATATAAACAGATGAAAGGATGATAAACATGCCTATAAGGATTGACAACGATTTACCGGTAAAGAAAATACTAGAACAGGAAAATATATTTGTGATGGACGAAAATCGTGCCATGAGTCAGGATATTCGTCCACTTGACATTGTTATTTTAAATTTAATGCCCTTGAAGGAGGATGCGGAGCTTCAGCTTTTAAGAAGCCTCTCAAATACTCCCTTGCAAGTAAATATTTCATTTATAAGAACCGTATCACATAAAGCAAAAAATGCGTCCCAATCACATCTTGAAAGATTTTACACGGATTTTGACAGTATAAAGGATAGAAAATGGGATGGTCTTATTATTACGGGAGCGCCTGTTGAAACTATGGAATTTGAGGAGGTTGAATACTGGGACGAGCTTACAAAAATAATGGACTGGTCAAAGGACAACGTTACCTCAACGCTTCATATATGCTGGGGTGCACAGGCAGGACTTTATTACAGATATGGTGTTGCCAAAATAAGGCTTGAGAAGAAATTTTCAGGAGTATACAAGCATTATACATTTCATAAGAGCACGCCACTTGTTCGGGGCTTTGACGATTCATTTCTTGTTCCTCAATCAAGGTATACGGGCGTGGATAAGGAAGCAATTGTAAACAATCCTCTCCTTGAGATCGTTGCGGAATCAAAAATAACGGGTCCGTACCTTATCATAGCGGAGGAAGGAAAAAACATATTTGTGACGGGACACCCTGAATATGATACCGTGACTTTAGATCAGGAGTATAAAAGGGATTTGGCTAAGGGGATAAACCCTGACATTCCGGTTAATTATTATCCTGACGACAACCCTGAAAATAAGCCGATTAAATCATGGAGATGCCATGCAAATACGCTTTATACAAATTGGCTTAATTACTACGTATATCAGCAGACTCCTTATGATTGGACGAAGAAGGCTTAAAGACATGGTTAGGAGGAAATGCTTGGATATGGTTTTTCATTCAAGCTCCTGAATGCCATCACCAGCATGCACACGTCAAGGAATATATAGCTTAAGGTCATTCCGAGAAAATATGCGGTTATTCCATATGTGGGAACAAGGGTAACGGTTATTATAATACGAACCACAAGTCCGGCAACATTTATCATAAGATTACCGAAGGCCTTTCCCATTCCGTTCAGTATGGCGGACATGTTTCCCGATATGTATATAAACGGACAAAGAAAGCTTATTTTCTGTAAAAGCACGCCGGCATATTCATTTTTAAATGTAAATATACATAAGGCTTTGCCGAGAATCATATAAAAGCCCCATGACAAAAGGCCTAAAACAAAGCAGAACATGAGGCTTTTTTTAATTGCCTCAACAATGAGGGGGAGGTTGCTTTTTGCTCTTGCGTATGATACAGCAGGAAGAAGCATTGTTGAGAGTGATGTGGTTATTGTTGCAGGAAACAGCAGGAAGGGTATAACGATTCCTGTTATAATTCCGTATATTTCCATTGATTTATCACTGTTCATGTAATAGTAATAGAGCATGGCAGGAATAAGAATAGTTTCAAGGCTTGAAAAAAGCGTAAGCATAAGATTGTTTGTTGTTATTGGAACCGCATCCATAATATAGGGCTTTACTATTCCTGTGGCGTTGTCGTTTGAATATCTTGAGGTTTTATTTAGTTGTTCTTCACCGGATTTATCTGTATACTTAACGACAGGCATATATTTATTTTTATTCACAATAAAGAAGAGGGTTGCCAAAACTGTAGCGGCTATTTCGCCTATAATAACGGCTGTAACAGCAAGCTTTGCATCCAGCCTGTCTGAGGCCCAGCTGTGTGCAAGAAACATTCCCGTGCCTATTCTGACTATCTGTTCGAAAAAGTTTGTGATTCCCTGAAATCCGGGTTTATCCACACCGACAAAAAAAGCATTTATTCCCGCCTTAAACGCGACAAAAGGAATTGCGATTATAATGGTTCTGAGCAGCGGGATGCAGTCACTGTTTTTTAAAATGTTTGTACATAAATATTCGGAAAAAAGGTATATAAATGAGCATACAATAAGACTTGCTCCTATGGACAGCAAAAAACAGAATCTGGATATGCGGTTCATTGAACGATGCTTATTTTGTCCTAGAAAATAAGATATATGCTTTGTAAGTGCCGTGGCAAGCCCGGAACAGGATATGGAAAAGGCCAGAATGTAAAGTGGAAAAACAAGCTGATAAATTCCTATTTCCTTTACACCTATTGTACGGGTTAAGAATATTCTATTATAGAATCCTAAAAATTTTGTGGCTATACCTGCTATGGTTAATATTAAGGTGCCTTTAATAATTGTTTTTTTTGACAAGCCGCTATCCTAATGTTGCTCTTGATTTAAAATATATTAACAAAACGACATTAATATTACAGGAAAATGGCTATTTGAATATAACTTTATATAAGTGAGGAGTAAATAAAGTAATGGACAATATAATTTATATGGATAATGCTGCTACAACAAGGACGCATCCGGAGGTTTTGGCGGAAATGACACCATACTTTTCCAAGCTGTATGGCAATCCTTCAAGTATATACGGATTTTCCGAAAGCAGCAGGACCGTTATGGAAAGCTCAAGAAAAAAAATTGCATTATCCCTTAATACAGAGCCGGAAAGCATATATTTTACGGCAGGAGGCTCAGAAGCCGATAACTGGGCGCTTATGGAGACGGCAAAAGCCTATTCGAGCAGAGGAAAACACATAATAACATCAAAAATAGAGCATCATGCCATAATTCATACGTGTGAAGCACTTAAAAAATATGGCTTTGATATAACATATGTAAATGTCGATGAAAACGGAATTATAAAGCTGGATGAGCTTGTAAGGGCAATAAGGCCCGATACAATTTTAATATCCGTAATGTTTGCAAACAATGAAATAGGGAGCATACAGCCTATAAAGGAAATAGGGGAAATAGCAAGCAGCAGGGGAATCTGGTTTCATACGGATGCAGTGCAGGCGTACGGACATCTTCCGATAGATGTAAAGGAATTAAAAATAGATATGCTGTCTGCAAGCGGACATAAATTGAACGGACCGAAAGGCATAGGCTTTCTGTATATAAATCAAAAAATGAATATAGGAAGCTTTATACATGGGGGAGCACAGGAGAGAGGAATGAGGGCAGGAACGGAAAATGTTCCGGGCATAGTAGGACTTGGCAAAGCAGTGGAAATTGCCGAAAATACAATGAAGGAAAGAGCGACATATGAGAGAAACTTAAGAGATTATATGATTAACAAAATTATGAATACAATACCATATGTAAGAGTAAACGGGCACATGACAAACAGACTGCCAAATAACACAAATTTCAGCTTTCAGTTTGTGGAGGGTGAATCACTTCTTATAATGCTTGACATGAACGGTATATGTGCGTCAACAGGTTCTGCCTGTACATCTTCATCAAAGAATCCGTCACATGTGCTTACGGCAATCGGATTGCCTGAAGACATTGCAAGCGGATCACTGCGGCTTACAATAAGTCATGAAACAACAAAGAGGGAAGTGGATATTGTATGTAACAGATTGGCAGATATAATAACAAAGCTTAGGAGTATGTCACCACAGTATGAGGATTTTCAGTTACATGGGCATATCTAGTCGGTTACATCACAAAAAGTCCCGTTTATGGTAATTTATATTTCTACAAAGGTTGGCTTCTGTTTATCAAAGGTACAGTAATACTTAAAGCCATTGTCAAGCAGAAGCTGACGAGCCCTATCAAAGCCATATCCCACATGAACCGTGTCGTGGGTGTCACTGCCGATTGTAATTATCTCGCCGCCTGCATCCTTATAAAGCCTGAGTATGTCCTTGTGTGGATGAGGGTATGGGAGTCCCTTATAAAGACTGCATGTATTTATTTCAATACCACAGTCGTTTTCCACGATAATTTTAATAATTTCCCTTAAAATATCCATGTGGTCGGAGAATTTAAAGCTTTCATAGTGCTTTCGTCCGTATCTTACAATATAATCTAAATGTCCGTACACGTTAAATGTATGAAAGTCCCTAACCGTATTTAAAATTTCCTCAAAATATCTTCTGTAAGCTTCCGCATCAGTTTTATCCGAAAAATACTCAGGATAATAAGGGTCAAGCCCATCAACAAGATGGGTGCTGCATATAATGAAATCAAGCTCAGGATGTTTTTTTACATATTCCGCAGCCTTTTTTGTAACATTCGGCATAACGCCCAGCTCAACGCCTATTTTAAGGTCAAAATCCTGTGATATGGAATTTTTAACATTGGACATATATTCATAGTATTTATCCGTATCTAAATAAAAATCCATTGTCGGGTCAGCCTTTTGCACAGGGAAATCTATATCATAATGGTCTGTCACGCACATTGACGTAAGACCGTTTTCCTTTGCATTTTTTATAATATCATGTATATTACTTTTGCAATCGGAAGAAAATGATGTATGTATATGATAATCAGGAAAAATCATGGGTCATGCCTCCTTAATAACTGAATGTCATTGCAGCCTGAAATTTGCATAGCATAATAATTGTATATTTTTTAAAAAGCAATTTCAATAATTTTATATTTTAATTTTAAATATACACGCATCAAGGTATATAATCATTATGAGTTGTTTTTAATCGAAAAAAGAAGAAAAAATTGACAATTTAACACTTGAATTTTGTACTAAAAAAAGTTATTATTGATTTGTAAAAAATTAGCATAAGTTACCAACTTTTGTTGGGACAGGCCATCCATTTAAAAAAGATGGCAAAAGATAATTTACTGCTTGCCAAGCAGTACTTATAAATTTATTTCAAAACTTAGGAGGAATAAAAAATGGCAGTAAAAGTAGCAATTAACGGTTTTGGACGTATCGGTCGTCTTGCATTCAGACAGATGTTTGATGCAGAGGGTTATGAGGTTGTAGCAATCAATGACTTGACAAAGCCTTCAATGCTTGCACACTTATTAAAGTATGATTCATCACAGGGTAAGTACGCTAATGCTGATCAGGTTACAGCTGATGATGAGGCAGGTACAATTACAGTATGTGGTAAGACTTTAAAGATTTACGCAGAGGCAGATGCTAAGAATCTTCCTTGGGGACAGCTTGATGTAGATGTTGTTCTTGAGTGTACAGGTTTCTATGTATCAAAGGCTAAGTCACAGGCTCATATTGATGCAGGTGCTAAGAAGGTTGTTATTTCAGCTCCAGCAGGAAATGACCTCCCTACTATCGTTTACAGCGTAAATGAGAACACTCTTACTAAGGATGACACAATTATTTCTGCTGCATCATGTACTACAAACTGCTTAGCTCCTATGGCTAAGGCTCTTAACGACTATGCTCCAATCCAGTCAGGTATCATGTCAACTATCCATGCATATACTGGCGACCAGATGGTTCTTGACGGACCACACAGAAAGGGTGATTTAAGAAGAGCACGTGCTGCAGCCGTAAACATTGTTCCTAACTCAACAGGTGCTGCTAAGGCAATCGGCTTAGTTATCCCTGAGTTAAACGGAAAGTTAATCGGTTCTGCACAGAGAGTTCCTGTACCAACAGGTTCAACTACAATCTTAACTGCTGTAGTTAAGGGTAAGGATGTTACTAAGGAAGGCATCAACGCTGCTATGAAGGCTGCTGCATCAGAGTCTTACGGATATAACGAGGATCAGATCGTTTCATCTGACGTTATCGGAATGAGATATGGTTCACTCTTTGATGCAACTCAGACTATGGTAGCTCCTATTGCTGATGATCTTTATGAGGTTCAGGTTGTTTCATGGTATGATAACGAGAATTCATACACTAGTCAGATGGTTAGAACAATCAAGTACTTCGCTGAATTAGGCTAATATAAGCTGACCTAAAAAGGTCCGGTCGTTTGGACCGGGCCTTTTATTATTATTTATTTACAGGAGGACAATAAAAAATGTCATTAAATAAAAAATCAGTAGATGATATTAACGTAAAGGGACTTCGCGTTCTTTGCAGATGCGATTTTAACGTACCACTTAAGGAAGGACAGATTACAGACGAGAACAGACTTGTTGCTGCACTTCCTACAATTAAGAAGCTTATTGCTGATGGAGGAAAGGTTATCCTTTGCTCACACCTTGGAAAGGTTAAGACGGAGGAGGATAAGGCAACAAAGACACTTGCTCCTGTTGCTAAGCGTCTCTCAGAGCTTCTTGGCAAGGAGGTTAAGTTTGCCGCTGACCCTGAGGTTGTAGGACCAAATGCAAAGGCTGCTGTTGAGGCTATGCAGGAGGGCGATGTAATTCTTCTTGAGAATACACGTTTCAGACCTGAGGAGACTAAAAACGGAGAGGCTTTTTCAAAGGATCTTGCAAGCATTTGTGATGTATTTGTAAATGATGCATTTGGTACTGCCCACAGAGCACACTGCTCAAATGTAGGTGTTGCAGGCTTAGTTGATACTGCCGTTGTAGGTTACCTTATGCAGAAGGAGATTGATTTCCTTGGAAATGCAGTAGAAAACCCTGTAAGACCTTTTGTTGCCATTCTCGGTGGAGCAAAGGTTGCAGATAAGCTGAATGTTATTTCAAACCTTCTTGAGAAGTGCGATACCCTTATCATCGGAGGCGGTATGGCATATACATTCCTTAAGGCTAAGGGATATGAGATTGGTAAGTCACTTGTGGACGATACTAAGCTTGATTACTGTAAGGAAATGATGGACAAGGCTGATAAGCTTGGAAAGAAGCTCCTTCTTCCTGTAGATTCCGTTATGATAGATGAGTTCCCTAATCCGATTGATGCTCCTGTAGACACTGTTTTATGTGATGCAGACAAGATGATTGCAGACAAGGAGGCTTGTGATATCGGACCAAAGACTATCGAGCTTTACTCAGATGCGGTTAAAACTGCAAAGACTGTTGTTTGGAACGGACCTATGGGTGTATTTGAGAATCCTACTCTTGCAGTTGGAACTAAGGCAGTAGCAGCAGCTCTTGCTGAAACTGATGCGACTACAATTATCGGTGGCGGTGATTCAGCAGCAGCCGTAAATCAGCTTGGATATGGCGACAAGATGAGTCATATTTCAACAGGTGGCGGTGCATCACTTGAGTTCCTTGAGGGTAAGGAGCTTCCTGGTGTTGCAGCAGCAAACGATAAATAAAAATGAATAATTAAGTAACAAGGAGAAAATAAAATGGCTAGAAAGAAAATTATAGCAGGAAATTGGAAGATGAACATGACACCTTCTCAGGCAACTGCTCTTGTTGCAGAGCTTGAGCCACTTGTAAAAAATGATGCAGTGGATGTTGTTTACTGTGTACCAGCAATAGATATTGTACCTGTTGTTGAGGCTGTAAAGGGCTCAAATGTACAGGTGGGTGCCGAGAATATGTATTTTGAGGATAAGGGTGCATACACGGGAGAGATTTCAGCAGAGATGCTTGTAGATGCAGGTGTTAAGTACGTTATTATCGGACATTCAGAGAGACGTGATTATTTCAAGGAGTGCGACTGCTTACTTAACAAGAAGGTTAAGAAGGCGATTTCGGCAGGACTTACTCCTATTCTTTGCTGCGGCGAGTCACTTGAGCAGAGAGAAATGGGCGTTACAATGGATTGGATAAGACTTCAGATTAAGTCTGACCTTGACGGGGTAGCAGCAGATGATGTTAAGAACCTTGTAATTGCATACGAGCCTATATGGGCAATCGGAACTGGAAAGACTGCAACTACACAGCAGGCTCAGGAGGTTTGTAAGGGAATACGTGATTGTATCGCTGAAATTTATGATGCAGCAACAGCAGAGGCAGTTCGCATACAGTACGGCGGTTCCGTAAATGCAGGAAATGCATCAGAGCTTTTTGCACAGCCTGACATTGACGGCGGTCTTGTTGGAGGAGCATCCCTTAAGGCTGAGTTTGGCAAGATTGTAAACTACTAGATAATATAGGAGGGGACTTACAATGTATTGTCCAAAATGTGGAAATAGCATTGCAGATGAAAGCACAAGTTTTTGCCCTGTGTGTGGTTGTGAGTTAAATAACGCGCAGAAGCCAAAATTTAAATTGGCATCTGAGCAACCGGAACAGACAAATATGAATAACCAGCAGACACCAAACAGTGGGTACGGGCAGCCTATATATAACCCGCAGTCGGATGGAGGATATCAGCAGCCTATGTATAATCCGCAGTCGGGCGGAGGATATCAGCAGCCTATGTACAATTCTCAGCCAAACGGAGGACATAGTCAGCCGCCTAAGCAGAGTACAGGATTAATAATAGCAGTTATTATTAGTGCAGTTGTACTTATTATTGCAATAGTTGCTTTTCTTATTTTCTTTGTATTTAAAAAAGGTGACACAGGTGATACAGGCAGAGATACCCAGACGGTAGAAAGTACACAAAATTCAAGTGACATAGCGTTGGGAACCTACAGCATTTCTTCCATGCGGCTGGAGGGAGCTGAGTATGGCTACAATGACATCGATTCCATGGGATATGGTGAAATGACTTTGCGTGTTGAGAATGACTATATTTATTTCAAGCAAACTGCCGATGGATATGATGTACCATACTATTATACGGGTTCTGGTGGTACAGGTAGGATGTGGAACAGTGCGGAAGAATACTCAATCTATTACACAGATGATTCAATAACCATTGATTTTGCAAGCTCTAAAGATTTTTCTGAGTATACAGAGTACACAATGACTTTTACAAAATAAAAAAAACAGGGCAGGGATTTTTCCTGCTCTGTTTAATAATGTGGAGAGTGCGGAATGTTTAGATTTTTTTTCGTAATAATTATTTCAATGCCATTTATAATATATTATGTGGGTGTAGGCAGATATGTTGAAAGACATGCGGACAGATATGATGAACTGGCAAGATATAAGATTGCTAAAAAGGTCATTAGAATACTGAGATATAACGGTGGGGTCATAACAAGGGTGTATGGCAGGGAAAATCTTCCAAAATCAGGAGGATATATTATGTATTCAAATCATCAGGGAAAATATGATGCACTTGGCATAATGTACGGTCACCCTACACCATGCACAATTTTGATGGATGAAAAGCGTTCAAGGCTGCCGATAGTAAATCCTTTTATGAATTTGATAAAAGGCAGCCGTCTTAAAAAGGAAGATATCAAAAGCCAGGTTATGACAATCAGAAAAATTGTTGATGAGGTAAAAGAGGGCAGAAAATACATAATATTCCCTGAAGGCGGATACGATGACAACCGTAACAATGTACAGGATTTTCATTCCGGTTCTTTTAAATGTGCCGTAAGGTCGAAATGTCCCATTGTCCCTGTGGCAATAATAAATTCATATAAGGTATTTGAAAGTATGGCTCCTTCTCCCGTAAGGACAAAGGTTATTTATTTACCTCCTATCAACTATGAGGAATACAAGGATATGACTACGGAGCAGATAGCCGAGATCGTGCGTGCGAGAATAATGGTAACCATAGCCATGTATACAAGAAAAAAACAGATAAAACAGCTTGATATGACGCTTAATGCAAATGTCAATGATGTGGAGGAAGCAAGGAGATACATAAATAGACTTCGGTATGTGCTGTAGATATAGAAGAGATATAAAAGAGGCTGTCACAGTAAGTATTTAAGGTGTATATTTACTTACCTATGACAAGCCTCCTTTTTATTTTATATGTTTATCAATCTATGCTATCTAAAATGTTCTGAATAACCCGATTACTTTGCCTAGGATGGACATTTCGTCATTCACAATAATAGGGTCCATAGTGTCGTTTTCAGGCTGAAGGCGGATATGACCGTTTTCCCTGTAAAATGTCTTGACAGTGGCAGAATCGTCTATAAGTGCAACGACAATATCGGAATTTTTTGCAGTGTTTGACTCCTCAACCATAACAAGGTCACCATCGAATATACCGGCATTAATCATGCTGTCGCCTTTAACCTTAAGCATAAATGTATTCTTGGTAGTATGCAGATATTCAGGAGGAACAGGAAAATAGCCGTCTATATTTTCAACAGCAAGTATAGGCTCACCGCAGGTTACGGTTCCCACGATAGGTATATTGACAAGCTCACGCCTGCTTAAGTTAAATGTATCGTCGAGAATCTCAATCGCTCTCGGCTTGGTCGGGTCCTTTCTTATGTATCCCCTTTCTTCAAGCGTAGCAAGATGCGCATGTACGGATGAGGTTGATTTTAGATGAACAGCCTCACATATCTCCCTTACAGCAGGCGGATACCCCTTCTTAAGTATACAATCTTTAAGATATTCCAAAATCTGCTCCTGTTTAGGAGACAATGTATCTTTACTCATGTAAAAACTCCTTTCAAAAAACAACTTATAGGTAATTGCGAAACTATGTTTTTTATATAATAACACACATTTGTTTGGAATGCAAACGAATGTTCTGATTTTTTTCTGGTTTTATTAAAATGTAACACTTATACAATTTTTATTGTAAAATATGCATATAAAATGTAATATAATCATTGGGAATGGAGGGATACTTTGTGACAAAAATATATTTTGTGAGACATGCACAACCTGATTCACAATGGGAGGATGACAGGACAAGACCTTTAACTGATGAAGGAAAACAGGATGCTCAAATTGTGCTTGAATTTTTGAGGGATAAGGAAATAGATGTATTTTACAGCAGTCCATATAAGAGGAGTTACGATACAATTGCAGCTACGGCAGCATTTTACGGAAAAGAAATTATAACTGATGAAAGGCTGCGTGAGAGAAAATGTGGTGTCGAGGGCAATATGTTTAGCAACGGACTGCTTAAAAAAAGATGGGAAAACAATGATTTTCATGAGGAGGGCGGCGAATCAATTAATATGGTGCGCAAAAGAAACATGGAGGCACTTGAGGATATTCTTGCGGAAAATGCTGATAAACGGATTGTAATAGGAACGCATGGAACGGCGTTAAGCTCGATTTTAAGTTTTTATAATGCTGGGTTTGGATTAGAGGATTTTCTTCGTATTGTAGATTGGATGCCATATGTTGTTGAGCTTACATTTGACGGGGACAAGCTTTTATCAATAGAAGAACACTGTCATATAGAAAAAGAGTATAAGGGAAGATAGAAATTATAATATGGACGATGCTTTGACAAAATTTTTGGAATGATTATAATATTAATGGTTGTATATTAATAAATTAAGGAGAGATATTGATATGAGGAAGAGAGGATTATGTATATCGCTTGTTTTAGGATTGTTGTTATGTGGTTGTAGTTCTAGGGATAGCAAAAAAATAACAGAAATAACATCAGAAGCAAGTACTGAGATGGAGGTAGTTTTCACCATAGAAACAGATTATAAAGTAATTAAAGATTTCTATGATGCGTTTTATAATTTGAATAAAACGATTGATAATGGCAATTACACTTCTTTGACAGCAGAATTAGCAAAAATATATCCGGTAATGGATAAATTTGAAGAACAGGCATTGCTTAGCGATTCGGAATATAAAACATATTTTGATGAGATATGCGCAAATAATATGTATATTGGATTTAAAGAACAATATTATATGAATGTTGATCAATATGATTTGGATTACCCGTTAACTCAGTATGGATACGCATTAATTATTGAGACTTATACCGAAGGTATATTAGCGGTAAAATTGCCTTTTGATTACGAATTGGCAAGTGAAAGTGATGCTTCAGAAACAACGTCATATGCAAATGCTGAAATAAAAGAAAATATTGAAAGGATAATGGATAATGCTATTGATAATGGAGTAGATGCATATCGTGATAAATTCTATGATAGCTTTTGTTATGTAGATGGCAATACATATTCAGATGCGAATATACAATATAAGCCAATCATAATAGGTGAAGAAATTCCAGAAATGAGTATGGTTGTTCAATTTTTGTCGACGAATTTATTATATCCGAATTTTAATGTGATTCAAAAATTTGTTGTTACTAATGGGGAAAAAGAAATTGAATTAAATTCAACTTATGAATTAAATTTAATGGAAGGAATGTCATGGATTTATTTGTATGATTCCACCTATCCTGATAATAAAAATGAAGTGTATTATGATATTGAAGAATTAGTTATGAACAATGATGATATTACTTTTATAATTAATGATTCAATTCGTATAACTTTGACGGAAGCGGATTTACAGTCATTAAGGGATTATTTTATGGTATTTGATTCAATAAATATGTATATAGAATCGGTACAGTAAGGGTACATCGGATAAGAAGTATGTAAGATATTCGACTGGAGTCAATATGTATGATATGAGTGAACGCTCATTTATCCAATTGGTGTAGCATGCTGATGCAGTTTGTAAAATAAATCGTATGGTATAGGTAATTGAAAACCGTTTGAAGATGTTGGTACTTAAATAGCTTGACATTATTATTTTATGTTATTATAATTACCATGTTTTAATTTGGTAACCAAGTAGCGAATTATCACTTTAAAGTGATAAAGTTAATATGAAATATACAGAGCAGAAAGGAGCATACAAGGTTAAAATGAACGATAAATTGTTGCACACTCCTGATGGGGTCAGGGATATATATGGGATTGAATGTAAGAAAAAGCTTAAAATTGTTGATAAAATACATCATGTTCTTGAGCTTTTTTCTTATCAGGACATAGAGACGCCATCCTTTGAATATTTTGATATATTTAATATGGATAAAGGGTCAGCCCCATCAAATGAAATGTATAAATTTTTTGACAGAAATAATAATACGCTTGTGTTAAGACCCGACCTTACCCCTAGCGTTGCAAGATGTGTTGCAAAATACTATGCCAACGAGGAGCTTCCAATAAGGCTATGTTATAAGGGAAATACATTTACAAATGCTCCCCTGCATCAGGGAAAGCTCAATGAATGTACACAGATAGGCGGAGAGCTTGTAAATGATGACAGCTCTGCTGCCGATGCAGAGGCAATCGCATGTGTCATAAGCTGCCTTAAGGCATCAGGGCTTGCGGAATTTCAGATAGAGATTGGTGAAATAGAGTTTTTTAAGGGGCTTATATCTGAGGCCGGACTTGACCTTGATACGGAAAATAAAATAAGAGATTACATTCATATAAAGAATTTCTTTGGCTTGAGCGAGTTTGTTGAGACTCTTGACATAAGCAGTGAGATGAAGCTTGCATTTACGTCTTTTGAGACATTGTTTGGTGGTCTTGACATGCTTGAGCGTGCAAGAGGGCTTGTTTCAAACAGCACATCACTTTTGGCGATTGACCGTATGGAAAAGGTGTATCATGCCCTTACAAATTACGGATATGAGAAATATGTGGGCTTTGACCTTGGTATGTTAAACAGATATAATTACTATACCGGAATTGTATTTCGCGGATATACATACGGAACGGGAGATGCCATTGTAAAGGGAGGAAGATACAATAATCTTTTGGCACAGTTTGGAAAAAATGCTGCCTCCGTGGGCTTTGCAATATATGTGGACGAGCTTATGATGGCTGTGTCGAGAAACAGGGTAGAAGTTGAAGTTGATTATTCGAACATTCTTGTTTTATACGATATAGAGTATCAGGAAAATGCCATAAAGCTTACAACAAGCCTGAGAAATAAAGGAAAGAAAATTGAGCTTATAAGAAAGTCCTCAAAGCATACGGTAGATGATTATATTGCATATGCAGGTAATATGCATCTTTCAGGAGTGTATCATTTTAAATCCGAGGAGGATATAGAGGTTATATCCGTCATTAATGAAACAACAGCTTCAATAAAGCTTGGTGATATTTTACATTGATGAACCTGGGGTTGTTACACTAAGAATATTTATATCATAATAACAAAAACGAGGAAAAAACTATGAGATATTTAACATTTGCCCTTGCAAAGGGCAGGCTTGCAAAAAAAACATTGTCGCTTTTTGAAAAGATGGGAATATCCTGCGGGGAAGCACTTGACCCTGATACGAGAAAGCTTATATTTACAAACGAGGAACATAAAATAAAATTTTTCCTTGCAAAGGCTTCGGATGTTCCTACATATGTTGAATACGGAGCTGCGGATATAGGTGTTGTGGGAAAGGACACCATACTTGAGGAAGGCAGAAATCTCTACGAGGTTATGGACTTAGGATTTGGGAAATGCAAAATGTGCGTCTGTGGACCTGCATCTGCAAAGGAGCTTCTTGCAAAAAATGAGATAATAAGGGTGGCAAGCAAATACCCTAACATTGCACAGGATTATTTTCAGAATAAAAAAAATCAGACGGTGGAGATTATTAAGCTCAACGGTTCCGTTGAGCTTGCTCCCATAGTGGATTTGGCTGAGGTTATAGTGGATATTGTAGAGACAGGCTCAACGCTTCGTGAAAACGGACTTGAGGTATTGGAGGAAATTTGTCCTCTTTCAGCAAGGGTAGTTGTCAATCAGGTAAGCCTTAAAATGGAGCATGAGCGTATAAGGAAGCTGTTGAACGATTTAAATGAGATGATTAAGGAGTAATCAGTTATGGAAAAAGGAAAATCAAGGTTTATTATTTTTATTTTAGGACTGGCTTTATTCGAATGCTATGGTATATGGTGTTTGATTACCGGAATCGGAGCATTGACGAACAAGACAACCGGTAATTTATTTGATAATGAAACTGTAAATACATATGTATCAGGGGAAGCTTTTTTTGCTGCTGAGGTATGTGAATATAAACATTCAATAAATTTTATTCCCGTCGGAACAGAGCATTATTATGTAGTTTTGGATAAAAACGAAATAAATTATTGTATTGTCAGAGCAAACAAATCATGGTATAAGGATAATTTTGACAGTAATGGTTTTGCTGTCAAAAATGTTGTTCTTGAGGGAAAGGTAACAAAATATCAGTCAAAGGTTAAAGATATGATTGAACAGTATAATCAAAGATTGGCTGAAAATGGAATACAGTTTAATACATCTAATTATATTGATTTATCGTATACAGGCTTTGCATGGTGTAAAGTAATTGGCGGAGTATCGCTTTTAGTAGGTTTTTTGATGGCTGTATACATAATATGTGTAAAGAAACCGCAAAATCATCCTATGGGATATAAAAGCGTACAGCCATTTGGAGGTATTTCGGTAATTTTGTATTGCATAGGTGTCATTTTATGTGCTTGGGTTTTAATGTTTTATTAATATAAAATGAGATGATTTGAGGAGGCAATTTTTTTGAATAAAAATGAAAAAAATAATGGTCCGAAAAAAAAGTTAAGCCCAAAGACAGTTTCTTGGATTCTTGTTATTTTTGCATTAGTTGGCATCATTGACTGTATTATGGGAATAAAGATGCTTATAGAAAATGATGAAGGAAATTTATTTGGTGAATTAAAAAGAGATACACATGCTTCAGGTGAAGTAAATTATGCTGTATTATTGCATGAAACCAAACATACGTTATACGGAATTATTCCTTTGGGGAGCGATTACTATTATTTGGTTTTAGATGAAACAGCAAATAATTACTGTGTAGTCAGAGCCGGAAAATCATGGTATGAGGATAACTTTGACAGAAGCGGAAGGGCTATACATACTGTTAAAATAAAGGGTTATGTAGCTATACTTGATGCATCCATAACAAGCTTCAATTTTAAAAAAATTCAGTCAAACCTTAATGATTATAATATAGAGCTTGATAATTATTATGTTGATATATTATATATAGGAGTTGCGATTAAAAAAATTATAAGCGGAATATTACTCGCAGTAGGTTTTCTTATGATATTATATGGTGTAAGATTCACGAGCAAACAACCGAACGAGCCGCATTATCTTTTTGGCAGCAAAAACGAAGATGATAAAGATGCTAAAATGATAATTGGGGGCGTTATTGTTATTTTTGTATGGCTGTGTTTATCAGGAATATTATCAATATTTTTTAAATAAGCAAAAAGGAGAATTATTATGCGAATTGTAGAATTAAACGAGGAAACAAAAAAGGATATACTTAACAACCTTCTTAAGAGAAGTCCCGACAATTATGGTTCATACGAGGCTACAGTTAAGGAAATCGTTGAGGACGTGCATAAGAATGGGGACGCTGCCCTGTTTCAATATACGGAAAAATTTGATAAGGCAGCCATAAATAAGGACAATGTAAAGGTAACAAAGGAAGAAATTGACGAGGCATATAAGCTTGTAGACCCGTCATTGGTTGAAATAATCCGTAAGGCGAAAGCAAATATAAAGGAATACCATGAGAAACAAAAATGTTACAGCTGGTTTGACTCAAAAGATAACGGAAGCATGCTTGGACAAAAGGTAACGCCAATTGACAAGGTGGGTGTGTATGTTCCGGGAGGAAAGGCTGTCTATCCGTCCTCCGTCCTTATGAATGTTATTCCTGCAAGGGTTGCAGGCGTTGGAAGCATTATTATGACTACACCATGTAACAGTGAGGGAAAGGTATATCCTACGACGCTTGTAGCTGCAAACGAAGCAGGAGTTGACGTAATTTACAAGGCAGGGGGAGCACAGGCGATTGCCGCCCTTGCATACGGAACGGAAAGTATACCTAAGGTGGACAAGATTGTGGGACCGGGCAATATATTTGTGGCACTTGCAAAAAGGTGTGTATTCGGACATGTAAGCATAGATTCCGTTGCAGGTCCAAGTGAGATATTAGTCCTTGCCGATGAAACGGCAAATGCAAGATACGTGGCAGCCGACCTTTTATCACAGGCAGAGCATGATGAGATGGCGTCATCAATTCTTATTACAACATCAAGGGAGCTTGCCGAGAAGGTATCAGATGAAGCGGAGCAATTTATAAGTGAGCTTTCAAGAAAGGATATCATGCGTAAATCCGTTGATACATACGGATACATTCTGCTTGCAAAAAATATGCAGGAGGCAATCGACACCGCAAATGAAATTGCAAGTGAGCATCTTGAGATAATGACGGCAAATCCTTTTGACACAATGACAAAAATTAAAAATGCAGGGGCAATATTTATAGGGGATTACTCCTCAGAGCCTCTCGGAGATTATTTTGCAGGACCAAACCACGTGCTTCCGACAAACGGAACGGCAAAGTTTTTCTCGCCTCTTTCAGTGGATGATTTCATTAAGAAATCAAGTATAATATATTTCTCAAAAGAGGCACTTCGTCCTGTTTCGCAGGATATTATTGATTTTGCAACAGCAGAGCAGCTTACTGCACATGCAAATTCAATCAAGGTGAGGTTCGATAATGAATAGTCGTAAAAAATACATTTCTTACGCTTGTCAGAGATGCACAGTTCAAATAATAATTATATAAGGAGAGTGCGGATGGATAATGTTAAATATGGATTTTCAGATTTAGAACCCTTACGAAAAAAATTACAGTTTATGAACAAGCTTATTAAAATCGGCTCAATTATTTTCTTTGTTTTAATAGGGGCTACCGGTCTGCTTTTGTTTGTAAATTTTAATCTGGGAAGATTTATGATACTGCTTTTGTTTATTATTTTTCCCATCATGTGTGTTTTGGTTGGAAAAATATCTCCTGAAGTAAAAAAAGAGTATATGACAGCATATAAAGAAACCCTTGTAATACCGACACTTTCACAAAAATTTGACCATTACACATATAGTATGGATGGAAAGGTTACCATTGATGATATAAAAAATCTTGGAATATGGAACACAAAACAGGAACCACCTTTACAAGCCCATACGGAAGATTTTCTCACAGGTACATATCATGGAGTATATTATGAACAGACGGATGCTCATATATGGTATAAGGCAAGAGCAAACTCTAATGAGACGGTTACTGCATTTAATGGAACAATTTCAAAATTCCGTTTCAATAAAAAAATATCGGGCAGGCTTTTACTCAGCCATGGTTTTTTGGGAGGCAGGTGTTCCGATGGCGGACTTCCTCAGATTAAAACGGAGAATATGGAATTCAACAAAATATTTACCGTTAATTCAGAGGATGGACACGATGCATTTTATATTCTGACTCCTCATTTTATGGAATGTTTAATGAAGCTGTACAACACACTGCCCGGTTTTGCTTCTGATAAAACGATTGTTGTCATATTTGAAAATGATACAATGACAATATTAAGAGGCGGTGTGAGAATGTTTGAGCTTTCCATAGCAGAAAAGGTTGATTATTTTGAGGCAAAGAAAACCATTTCAAAAGAAATGCAGGATATGCTTGATATTGTAGATATTTTAAGAATCGGAACTGAAAATAAGCCTCAGGAAACTGCTGAAAATAGTATTGCCGGAAACAGTAATGCAGCAAACGAAGAAATACAAGACAACGACAACACACCGGTTGCTAAATTTCGTCTGAAATGATATAATAATTAGTTGTATTTTATAAATGTTAGGAGCGTGATTATTTGTCTGACAGAATAGCAGAGGTTTCAAGAAAAACGAATGAAACAGACATAGCCCTTACCCTTAACCTTGATGGAACAGGCATTGCAAGGGTTGACACGGGCATAGGCTTTTTCGACCATATGCTTATAAGCTTTGCAAGGCATGGATTTTTTGACCTTGACCTTTCTGTCAAGGGAGATTTGTTTGTTGATTGTCATCACACCATTGAGGACACAGGAATTGTTTTGGGACAGGCAATACTTAAGGCGTTGGGTGACAAAAAGGGAATAAACAGATTTGGTAATTTTATGCTCCCTATGGATGAAACATTAGTTATATCAGCTGTTGATTTATCAGGCAGACCATATCTCTCATATGACCTGAAGCTTAGCGCTCCTCAGGTTGGGTATATGGATACGGAGATGGTAAAGGAATTTTTCTATGCCGTTTCCTATAGTGGGGCGATGAACCTTCACATAAAACAGATTTCAGGAGAAAATAACCACCATATTATAGAGGCGTCATTCAAGGCATTTGCAAGAGCCCTTGACATGGCTTGCGCATATGATAAAAGACTTGAAGGAAATGTACTTTCCACGAAAGGAAGCTTATAGGAGGATAAACTATGGATTACAAAAAAATAGTACCCTGTATTTCTTTGGAAACACCTATAGAAGATGCGTTATTTTTTAACGATGCAGGAGCGGATGAGATTGCCTTTTTTGACAGCTCATGCGAAAGAGAGGATATAGATAAAAATATTTCCATAATTAAGGAAATTACAAGACAGATAGACGTACCTCTCATAGCCTGCGGCGGCGTCAGACGTCTTGAGGACATCAAAAAGCTTCTTTATGCAGGGGCGTCAAAAGTATGTATGAAAAGTGCGCCTCTTATTGATATAGGTATCGTTCAGGAAGCGGCAGAGCGCTTTGGAGCAGAAAGGATTATAGTCACGATTGATTTGACCTCCTGTGACAATCCCGTGGAGTACGGAAAGCAGCTAAAGAAGCATGGTGCAGGGGAGCTTTTGCTCATCCATCAGAATAAACTGAATAATTATACCGATGTTGTCAAAAATATCAGAAAGGAAGTCGGTCTTCCAATAATGGTGCAGTCATATTCGGACAGCCATGAGGATATTTCAGCGCTTCTTAGGGATACGAATGCGGAGGTTGTAAGCCTTTACAATATATGTAAGCATGATATTATGGAGATTAAACAGCAGTGTAAGGCTTGCGGCATCCCTGTAAATTTGTATGAAAGCGCTATAAGCTTTGATGAATTTAAGCTTAATTCAGATGGTCTTATACCTGTAATTGCGCAGCATTACAAAACGGATGAGGTTCTCATGCTTGCGTATATGAATAAGGAGGCCTTTGAAAAAACAATACATACTGGCAGGATGACCTACTACAGCAGAAGCAGACAGGAGCTCTGGACAAAGGGGGAAACAAGCGGACATTTTCAGTTTGTAAAATCACTTACCCTTGACTGTGATAGAGATACAATACTTGCAAAAGTATCGCAGATAGGCGCCGCCTGTCATACGGGAAGCCCAACCTGCTTCTTTACCGACCTTGTCAGGAAGGAATACAATGATACAAATCCGTTAAAGGTATTCATGGAGGAATACGAAATAATAAGGAGTAGAAAGAACAATCCTAAGGAGGGTTCATATACAAATTATCTCTTTGATAAGGGTATAGACAAAATACTTAAAAAGGTGGGTGAGGAGGCTACGGAGATTGTTATAGCAGCCAAAAATCCTGACCGTGAGGAGATTAAATATGAAATATCAGATTTTCTTTACCACATGATGGTGCTTATGGTAGAATGTGGCATCTCATGGGAGGATATTATAAAAGAGTTTGCAGACAGACGATAAAATAAAATTTAGGAGGATAAAAAAATGGGAGCAGTTTTTGGAGAATTAGTAACATATTTAATTAAATTTGCAGTTATGCTTGTGTGTGCCGGACTTGGCGTTTGCGTAGGAAAGGTACTTCGCAAAAGAAAAAATGAGAAGATGGCTGCTGAAAATGCTGACGAGTAACAGTGGCAGTGTTTAAAGAGGGAGGACAGCAAATTGAAGAACTACGGCGTAAATGAACTTAGAAAAATGTTTTTGGAGTTTTTTGAAAGCAAGGGACATCTGAAGATGAACAGCTTTTCTCTTATTCCGCACAATGATAACAGCCTGTTGCTTATAAATTCAGGCATGGCGCCGCTTAAGCCATATTTTACGGGACAGGAGGTTCCGCCAAGGACGAGAGTAACAACCTGTCAGAAATGTATTCGAACCGGAGATATTGAAAATGTAGGAAAAACTGCAAGACATGGTACGTTTTTTGAAATGCTTGGAAATTTTTCTTTTGGAGATTACTTTAAGCATGAGGCGATTGCATGGACATGGGAGTTTCTTACAGAGGTTGTGGGGCTTGATGCAGACAGGCTCTATCCATCGGTTTACCTTGAGGATGATGAGGCATTTGATATATGGAATAAGGAAATAGGTATAGCTCCTGAGCGTATTTTTAAGTTTGGCAAGGAGGACAACTTTTGGGAACATGGTGCAGGACCATGTGGACCTTGCTCCGAGGTTTACTATGACAGGGGAGAAAAATACGGCTGTGGCAAGCCTGACTGTACCGTAGGCTGTGACTGTGACAGATACATTGAGGTTTGGAACAACGTATTTACTCAGTTTGACAATGACGGAAAAGGAAACTATGAGGAGCTTGAGCACAAAAATATAGACACAGGTATGGGACTTGAACGTCTTGCGGTTGTCGTGCAGGATGTTGATTCCATATTTGACGTTGACACAATAAAGGCTCTGCGTGACAGGATATGTGACATGGCAGGTGTTACATATAAGGAAAGTGAGAAAAAGGACGTATCAATACGTCTTATAACAGACCATATCCGCTCGGTTACGTTTATGACATCGGACGGCATACTTCCTTCCAATGAGGGCAGGGGATATGTTTTAAGAAGGCTTCTTCGCCGTGCTGCAAGACACGGAAGACTTCTCGGCATAAAGGGCAGCTTCCTTGCCGAGCTTTCAAAAACTGTTATTGAGGTGTCAAAGGATGCATATCCTGAGCTTGCAGACAAGCAGGAGCATATATTTGCAACGTTAGATAAAGAGGAAGAAAACTTTAACAGGACAATAGATCAGGGACTTTCTATTTTAGGTAATTTTGTAGATGAGATAAAGAAATCAGGCTCAAATAAGCTTAGCGGTGAAAATGCATTTAAGCTTTATGATACCTACGGCTTCCCTCTTGACCTCACAAAGGAAATATTAGAGGAGGAAGGCATGACTGTTGACGAGGAGGGCTTTAATTCCTGCATGCAGATACAGAGGGAAACGGCAAGAAAGGCTCGCAAGGTTACAAACTATATGGGAGCTGACGCTACCGTTTATGAGCAGATACCTGTATCAATTGAGACGGAATTTGTGGGCTATGACAGGTTAAGTCATGAATCGCCTATTGTTGCAATAACAAATGAAAATGCAGTGGCAGATAAGCTTACCGAGGGCGAAGCAGGCTCAATACTTGTTGCCGAGACGCCGTTTTATGCTACAATGGGTGGTCAGTGCGGTGACACGGGTATCATTTCCACACCAAATGCAACCTTCGTTGTAAAGGATACGGTTAAGGTTGTTGGCGGAAAGACAGCCCACATCGGATATGTTGAGTCAGGTGATTTTTCCGTAAATGAAAAGGTTGTGCTTAGTGTAGATAGTGACAGGAGGGGACTTACATGTAAAAACCACTCTGCTACACACCTTTTACAGAAGGCGCTTAAAATTGTGCTTGGAGGACATGTTGAGCAGGCAGGCTCATATGTGGACTGTGACAGATTAAGATTTGACTTTACCCATATTAAGGCAATGACAAAGGAAGAAATTGCAAAGGTTGAGGCAATCGTAAATGAAGAAATCGAAAAGGATCTGCAGGTCAGAACTGACATAATGACACTTGATGAGGCAAAGAAAACGGGTGCAATGGCGCTCTTTGGTGAAAAGTATGGTGATACTGTAAGAGTTGTAACCATGGGTGAGTTTTCAAAGGAGCTTTGCGGAGGTACCCACGTTGCTAACACAAATGTTATAGGAAGCTTTAAGATCGTGTCGGAGCAAGGTGTTGCGGCAGGTGTAAGACGTATTGAGGCACTTACATCAAAGGGGGCAATTGATTATTATAACAGGCTTGAGGAGGAGCTTAATGCGGCTGCAAATGCAGCTAAGACTGAACCTGCAAAGCTTGCGGAAAAAATTACCTCCATGCTTGCAGAGATTAAGAATCTACAGTCTGAAAACCAGAAGCTTAAGGATAAGATGGCTAAATCTTCTGTGGGTGATGCAATGGCGGATGCAGTAGAGGCTTCGGGAATAAAAATTCTTCCTGTAAAGGTAAAGGATGTTGATATGAATGCCCTTAGAACCTTGGGAGATGACTTTAAAGCCAAGCTTGGAAGCTCTGTCATAATATTGGCATCAGACATGGGAGACAAGGTAAACCTTATCGTTATGGCTACGGATGATGCGGTTGCAAAGGGAGCTCATGCAGGAAATATAATAAAAGAAATAGCCCCTATGGTAGGAGGCGGAGGCGGCGGACGTCCGAACATGGCGCAGGCAGGAGGAAAAAATCCTGCCGGAATAGACGAGGCACTTTCAGCCGGAGTTGAAAAGGTTAAGACTCAGCTATAAAAAACAGCAAAATTTTGCCAAAAAAAACATTTTTTAGTTGACGAAAAAATATATTGTGATATAATTAACGTTGTGCAATTTTGGAGAATACCCAAACAGTTGTTATTTAGCACGAAAGATTTGATTTTGCAACTGGAGGGAGGGTGAGAGTAGTATGTCAAACGTAATAGTTAAAGAGAATGAGACTTTGGACAGTGCACTTCGCAGATTCAAGAGAAACTGTGCTAAGGCTGGCATTCAGCAGGAAATTCGTAAGAGAGAGCATTACGAGAAGCCAAGCGTAAAGCGTAAGAAGAAGTCAGAGGCTGCTAGAAAGCGCAAGTATAAATAAGTCTATCAAAAGATGTTACCCTATAGGGTAGCATCTTTTTTTATTGTATGGAATATATTTAAAACAAAATGGTTTTTTTATGACAAGACTAACATTGATAGATAATAAAAAAGCGTATGTAGACGGATATAAAAGCATACTTTCAATAGAGGATAACGAAATAAAAATACTGTGCCATGACAGGGTGCTTATAATATATGGTGAAAAACTCAGGATAGCTTCGTTTACAGGTATTGAAATGGCTGTAGAGGGAAAACTCCACAATATTTCATGGAGTAAATAGTAAAGGTGATGTTATGTTAAAAAAGCTTGTAAAATATATATTGGGATATTACATACTAATACTTAAGGGTGCAGGTGCAGACAGATTAATAAATATTTGTAATACGAATAAAATAAAAATATGGAACATTACCAAAAATGAAGATGCACTTACCCTATGTGTATACAGGAAGGATTATAAAAGGATACTTGGGTTTGCTGAAAAAACAGAGACGGATATTAATATCATGCTTGATAAGGGCATACCGTTTCTATTACATAAATACAGAAAAAGAAAATGCTTTCTTATTGGATTTCTGATATTTATTTTTTTAGTGTGGAAATATACTACATTCGTCTGGGATATAAATATAGAGGGCGAGGGATATTATTCCTTTGAGGAGATTGAAAAAAGAATAAAGGAAAATTATGTGCCTATCGGCAGTAAAGTAAGCAGAATAAACTGTAAATGGCTTGAGGACACACTTCGTAAGGATTACCCTGAAATATCATGGATTAGCTGTGAGCTAAAGGGAACACAGCTTAACGTTACCCTTACTGAAACAATAAGGGATGATACGATATCGGAGCGGAATGTCCCGTGTAATATTGTGGCGTCGGAGGACTGCATAATTACGGAAATTCTTGTAAAAAACGGTGTGGCGGTTGTGGAGGTAGGAGATGAGGTTAAAAAGGGAGACATACTCATAACCGGCGTTGTAAATATTTACAACGAATATGATGAGCTTATTGAAACAAATTATGTTCCTGCATCGGGCTTTGTTCACGGACAGATAAAAAGAAGTTATGAGGACGAATTTGACATGAACCATTATATAAAAAATTATACGGAAAACAAAAAAACATACTATTCCTTTTTTATAAAGGAAAATATTTTTGAGCCCTTTAAGCATGAAAACAGCTTTGTGAACTATGATGTCATAACCGACTACAAAAAGGTTAAAATATTTGATACATTTTACATACCGTTTGCATATCAAAAAACTACCATTTCAGAATACGAGCCGAAGCTTTCCACTTACACAGCGGGGGAGGCGGAAGAAAAGGCAAAAAATAAGCTTCAGGTATATATCGATGACTTAAGAAAAAAAGGAGTGGAAATACTTGAAAATAATGTTAAAATAAGTATTAGAAATGGGAAGTGCCATGCAGGCGGTAATTTGGTAACACGGGAGCTTGTTGGAATTCCTTCTGACATATCTTTATTTGAACAAGGAGAAGATACTGAAGAATGAGTCTGTATTCAGAAAATATAAAAATACCGAGTGATTATATTCAAAATATTTTTGGACAGTTCGATAAGAATATAAAGCTTATTGAGCGTGCCTGCAAGGTTACAATTGTCCTTAGGGAGGATGTTTTAAAGCTTTCAGGCGAGGAAAATGACGTTAAAAAGGCAGCGTCGGTCATAGGTGCGATGGTAAAGCTTGCAAAAAGCGGAAACGTCATTACGGAGCAGAACATAAATTATGCCATATCACTTACAATGTCGGGCAATGTTGAAGCAGTAAGTGAGCTTGACAGGGATATAATATGCCATACAATAAATGGCAAGCCCGTAAAGCCGAAGACTTTAGGACAGAAAAAATACTGTGACGCCATTGATAAGAGCATGATAGTTTTTGGCGTAGGTCCTGCCGGAACGGGAAAAACCTACCTTGCAATGGCAAAGGCTATAACGGCATTTAAAAATAATGAGGTAAACAGGATAATTCTTACAAGACCGGCAATAGAGGCAGGGGAAAAGCTTGGATTTCTACCTGGTGACATGCAGAGTAAGGTTGACCCATACCTGCGGCCTCTTTACGATGCACTTTACGAAATCATGGGTGCAGAATCATTTTTAAAAAACATGGAAAAGGGTCTTATTGAGGTTGCTCCTCTTGCATATATGAGAGGAAGGACGCTGGATAATGCATACATTGTGCTCGATGAGGCACAAAATACAACTCCGGCACAGATGAAAATGTTTCTCACAAGAATAGGTTTTGGCTCTAAGGCAATCATTACGGGCGATTTATCCCAGAAGGATTTGCCTAAGGATGCAAAGTCGGGCCTTGAGGTTGCGCTTAGGGTTATTAGAAAAATAGATGAAATTTCAGTCAACACATTTACAAGTGAGGATGTTGTAAGACACCCTCTTGTACAAAAAATTGTAAATGCATATGAGGAATATGACATGCTTATGGAGCGTTCTAAGCAAAGCTCCACGTCTTCCTCACGCCAAAAAGGCGGACGCGGCAAATCGAAACCTTGATTAAATATGGTTGTTGTGATAAAATGGCAGAGTAAAATGCATATATGAAAGGACATGCTATGGGTATTTTCTTTGATACTGAAGGAGATATAGCGATTCCCCAAAATTATCATTTTATAGTAGAAGACATTATAAACGCCTCATTGGAGTATTTAAAATGCCCCTATGAGTGTGAAATAAATGTATTATTTACGGATGATGAGGGAATAAGATATATAAATAAGGAGCAGCGTGGGATTGACGCACCAACGGATGTTTTGTCATTTCCTTCACTTGAATATGAGGTTCCCGGTGACTTTTCATTTATAACGGAAGATGACATATGGCTTTTTAATCCTGACAGCGGTGAGCTTGTATTTGGGGATATCGTGCTTAACATTGACCGTATCAGCAGTCAGGCAGAGCTTTACGGACATACAAGAAAAAGAGAGCTTGCTTTTCTGACGGCGCACAGCATGCTGCATCTTGCAGGCTACGACCACATTGATGATGCTGAAAGAGAGCAGATGGAAAAAAAACAGGAAGAAATTCTTGAAGCGAAAGGATATACAAGGGAAAATGAAGAAGAATAAAATAGCAGTTGCATTAATAGGAACAATGCTTCTTGGTACAATATTTACAGGATGCGGTAAGGATGCGGATAAAGATAAGACGTCCGAGGCATCAACAATAAGCATAAGTCCGGTTACAACTATGGAGGATGCTGAAAAAATACAGATTCGTTCCAAAGAAGGATATATTTTAAGTGATTTTACGGGTGAGTGGATTGATGAAAAATATGAGAATGCACGTGCACTTTGTATTATGATAAACAACATAAGTGACGCTATGCCACAGTCAGGTATTCAAAAGGCTGACGTCACATTTGAATTTCCTGTTGAGGGAGGAATAACGAGATATCTGTGTGTATTTCAGGATTATTCCGGACTTGAAAAGCTTGGACCTGTAAGAAGTGCAAGACATTACTATGTGTGGATGGCGTATATGCTTGATGCCTTTTATGCACATTATGGCTGGTCCATACATGCAGAGGCTGAGCTGAACAACACGGGCTATGAAAACTTAAACGGATTATATCTTGACGGTATCATGTATTATAGGGATAATAGCAGATATGCGCCTCATAATGTATACACCAACAGCGACATGATCCAGGCAGGAATTGACTATATGGGATATGCACCTGAGCATAACTATAGTTATGAAAAAATGTTTTCATTCCATTATGATGATACTAACATTAATAACGGCACTACGGCCAACAAGGTAAGCTTATCCTTCAGCAGCTACCAAAACCCTTGGTTTGATTATAATGCAGAGGAAAAGCTTTATTACAGGTCACAGTATGGTGATAAGCAGATTGATGATACTACGGGAGAGCAGCTCCATTATAAGAATGTATTGATTTTACTTGTAAATTATACGGAGTTGGAGGGAGGTCTTTTGGATGCGGATCTCGCTACAAGTAATTCCGGATATTATATAAGTAACGGCGAATATCAAAGCATAATCTGGAAGCGTGTTGGACCTACAATGAAGCTTTACACTGAGGATGGAAATGAGCTTAAGATGAATCCGGGCAATTCATTTATAGAAATGCTGCCATCCGAGAAAGTTGATACAATAAAGTTTGAATAATTTAATAATATAATGGAAATAATTTCTTCAAGGAGTGAGTGCCATGAAGAAATTATTTTTATATTTAATTTTTTATGTATTATTGTTTGTTGCTGCATATAACGTTACCTTTGATTTTGCAAAGAAGGATATGGAGGGAAAGTCCATACACGGTACGGCTTCGGAAGATAATTCTGAAAACCAATCAAAAAAGGATGATGAAAATGAGGCTGAAGGAGAAACACCGGAGACGCTTAATAATGCATCTGTAAACCCAAATAAGTCTGATGGGCAGGATGTATTGGTAAGTCATGCGGCATCGGACAAGTATATTGTAGGTCTTAAAAACAATTATGTTATCGTATACAAAAATGATAAATCAACGGTGTACGAGTATACAGATATTGACGGAAGCGTTATAAAATCCAATGATAATGAAGCTTATAAGATGCTTTTACAGAGTATTGAATTTGAAGACAAGGAAGAAATGTTTGCATTTCTTGAATCCCTTTCAAGCTGATGTATTGTTGGTGTATACTGAAAGCAAATATGGAATGGGCTGATGTTCAACATATTGGGGGCGGATTTTATGTATGATGTATGTGTTATAGGCGGCGGAGCGGCGGGCATGTCAGCTGCAATCGCTGCTGCACGCACAGGCTCAAATGTGATTATACTTGAAAAAAACAATAAGCTTGGCAGGAAGCTTTATGCTACGGGAAACGGCAGATGCAACCTGTCAAATACATATATAAATTTAGAAAAGGTGTATTTTTCACGTGACGTTCATTATGCGGAATTTTTGAGCAGTGTTCTTGGAGATACACCATCCTGTGATATTTCAGAATTTATGGAATCTATGGGTATTCTTACCCATGAACGTAACGGGTATATTTATCCCGTCTCAAATCAGGCTTCTGCCGTTGTATGGGCCATGACAGACGAGCTTAAAAAATGTGGCGTAACAGTCATATTAAAGGCGGATATACAGTCGGTTGCTTATGAAAATCAGACAGAATCAGGTGAAAACTCCAATATTATAATAAAGCTTGATAATGATATTGTTAAGGCAAAGAAGCTTATTATTGCCACAGGAGGAAAAAGCTATGCTTCCCTTGGGGGTGGCGACAGCGGATACAATATTATAAAGGAACTTGGCGTAAAAATGTCTGAATTAAGACCTGCACTTTGTCCTTTTATTGTAGATGAGGATTTCAAGGACATAGCGGGAGTAAGGGCAAATGCATCCGCATGGCTTATTGTTGATGATGAACCGAAAGCATTTGAGACAGGTGAGCTTCAAATTACCGATTACGGACTGTCAGGAATCATGATATTTAACCTGTCCTCAATTGGAGGATTAGCCATGTCAGAAGGAAAAAGGGTTATGGTTAAGATTGATTTTCTTGATAAATATGACAAAGGCTACATAGAAGGTTGTATAAGAAAAAAGGAAAACCGCACAATACTAGGTGCATTAAACGGATTTATCAATGACAGGCTTGGAGGCTTTCTGCTTAAAAGAATGGGCATAGATACAAGGACACCAGTCAAGGAGTTGTCTGACGAGCAGATAAAAGCCGTAATAGACGAGCTAAAGAGCTTTACGGTGGAACTAAAGGGGCTTAAGGACTACGAGCAGGCACAGGTAACGGCAGGAGGAATCCAGCTTTCAGAGCTTGACAAAAACACAATGAGAATGAAAGGCATGGAACATGTATATGCAGCCGGAGAAGCACTTGACATAGACGGCATATGCGGAGGCTATAACCTTACCTTTGCAATATTGTCAGGCAAAAGAGCAGGCGAAAGTGCTGCATTAAATTTGTAAAAAATTGGGGAGAGAAATATGCTTAGGATAAATCAAATAAAAATTCCCGTGACGGCGATAGATAATTCAGACAAAGCATCAGAGAAAAAAATGCTGGAAGAAAAGCTTGAAAGGATAATCGGTACAAGGGATTATAAGCTTGAGGACATTGTAAAAAAATCAATAGACGCCCGAAAAAAGGAAAATCTCTCGTATAGTTACAGTGTTGAAATTTCAAGTAAGCATGAAAATCAGATTTTAAATAAAAATAGAAACAATAATAATATTATGTCAACTGAAAAGCGGGAATATATTTTTCCGATTAAAAAAACAGGGGAATGCGTGCGTTTTCCGATCATAGTAGGTGCAGGGCCGGCAGGATATTTCTGCGGACTATATCTTGCAAGGGCAGGCTATAAGCCTATTATTCTAGAACGTGGAAAATGTGTAAATGAGCGTGAGCAGGATGTAGAGAGCTTTTGGCAGGGAGAAGCAATCAACCCCGAATCGAATGTTTCCTTCGGCGAAGGCGGAGCAGGCACATTTTCGGATGGAAAGCTTAATACAGGCATAAAGGACAGAGAGGGAAGAATACAGGCGGTTGTAAAGGATTTTATTCAGTATGGAGCACCTTGTGATATAGGATATGTAAGCAAGCCGCACATTGGAACGGATTATCTTAAGGGCATTATGGAAGCCATGAGAACTGACATTATAAGTATGGGCGGAAGCGTGCTTTTTGAGACAAGATTTGAGGGATATGAGGAATGTGAAGGGCATATAAGAGTGAAAGCCAAATGCTTAAATAAGGAGGCAGGGCAGGAATACATTTACTTTGACACGGATGCTCTTGTACTTGCCATAGGACACAGCGCAAGAGATACATTTCATGCCCTTAATGCTGCAAAGCTTTATATGGAGCCTAAGGCATTTGCGGTTGGGCTCAGAATTGAGCATCTACGAACTACAATAGATAATGGGCAGTATGGGGAAAGTGATGTAGCAAAAAGGCTTCCTGCCGCCGATTACAAGATGACATACAGGAGCAGTGAGGGCAGGAGTGTGTACAGTTTCTGCATGTGCCCGGGCGGTTTTGTCGTAAATGCGTCATCGGGAGAGGAACAGAGCGTTGTAAACGGCATGAGCAACCACGGCCGTGACGAGGTCAACTCAAACAGTGCAATTGTTGTAAACGTAACACCTGAGGATTTTGATAAAGAGGGATTTTCGGGTTGCGGCGTGCTTGCAGGTATCGAATTTCAGCGAAAATACGAGGCTCTTGCTTACAGGGAAGGAAAGGGCAGTATTCCCGTACAGCTTTTTGGGGATTACAGGGAAGGAAAACTATCATCCGGATTTGGCAAAATCAAGCCAAACATAAAGGGAAGCTACACATTTGGAAACCTTAATAACTGTTTGCCAGCATTTGTAAATAATGCTATAATTGAAGGGATAATTTACTATGGCGAAAGGCTTGAGGGCTTTAGTGACAATGAGGCGGTTTTATCAGGCATAGAGACAAGAACCTCATCTCCGGTAAGACTTGTTCGCGGGGAGAATTTTATGAGTGTAAATGTCCGTGGCATTTTCCCATGCGGGGAGGGCGCAGGCTATGCAGGAGGGATAACCTCGGCGGCAGTTGATGGCATAAAGGTGGCGGAGGCTGTGGCAGGATATATTAACAGTCTCTTTAAATTATAAAGCTGCAATGATAAAGGTGATAAAGGTATAGAGGAAAATAAAATGAATTACAGAACACAGCTTAAGGATAAGAAAAAAATAGTTATTAAGATAGGATCATCATCACTGATACATGAGGAAACAGGCGGCGTGGATTTCAGAAAGCTTGAGCAGCTTGTAAGAATCATATGCGACCTGAAAAATCAGGACAAGGATATTGTTCTTGTATCATCAGGGGCAATCGGCGTAGGGATACAGGCTTTAGGGCTTAAAAACAAGCCAAAGACTGTATCATTAAAGCAGGCATGCGCCGCTGTAGGTCAGGGACAGCTTATGATGATGTATCAGAAGCTTTTTATGGAATACAACCATATGGCAGCGCAGGTACTTATAACCTTCGACTGTATCACAAATGACGAGCGTCGCAGAAATGCGGTCAATACAATGAACGAGCTTCTGCAACAGGACATTATTCCCGTTGTAAATGAAAATGACACGGTTGCAACGGAGGAAATTGAATTTGGCGATAATGATACACTTTCCGCCATTGTTGCACATCTTATAAATGCAGATTTGCTCATTTTGCTCACGGATATTGACGGCTTTTACACGGACGACCCTCATAGAAATCCTGATGCGGAAAAATTGTCTGTTGTTGAGCAGATTACAGATGAATTTAAGGCTATGGCAAAGGGTTCAAACACTATGTACGGAACGGGCGGAATGTCAACAAAGATAGCCGCTGCAAGAATTGCAACGGATTCAGGTTCCGATATGGCAATAATAGATGCAGGTGACCTTAGTCTTATAAATTCACTTATAGACGGAGAGGATGTTGGAACACTGTTTTTGGCCCATGACAGTGAGGATTTTGACACGGTTGATTTTATAGTGGGTAAAAAATATCTTATGTAATGGTAAGGTAATATTATTATGATGTGTAGAGGTAATCATGAACGAGGAAAAGATACAGAGAATTAATGCATTATATAAAAAGAGCAAGAGCGCAGAGGGGCTTACTCCTGAAGAAAAGGAGGAACAACAGGCTTTAAGGCGTGAGTATATAGAGGATTTTAAAAGAAACCTAAGGGGAACCCTTGATACGGTTGATATTAAGGAGAAGGACGGTTCCATTACCTATGCAAAGGATATCCCCAAAAGGAAGAAGGCTTAATGAATAAAACGAACAAAAAAGAAATACGAAAACATATGCTTGCAGTAAGACGTTCTTTGGAGGCTCTATACGTCAGGGAAGCATCCCACATCATATGCGAAAAGCTAAAAAAATGTCCGCAATATAAGGCGGCGGAAAGCATTTGCCTTTACATGCCAATCAATAATGAAGTGGATGTCACAGAGCTTTTGGAATCGGGTAAAATATACATTCCCAAAATTATAGATAAAAGCATGGATTTTTATTTGTATGAGGGAAAAAACAGCATTGTGGCAGGTGCATTTGGAATTCCTGAGCCGACAGGTAAAAGGAAGCTTGTTCCTAATAATAAAACACTTGTTGTTATGCCCGGTGTGGCATTTTCAAGGGACGGATACAGATTGGGATATGGCGGCGGATATTATGATACATATCTTGAGAAATATCCCATGTGTATGAAGGTTGCCGTGTGCTTTAAGGAACAGCTTGTGGAGGAGCTTCCTGTTGAGGAGCATGATGTAAAGCCGGATTTTATTATAAGCAATTGATATAAATATGCAGGCATGTCTAAGATGGACTTATTTAAAATAAAGGTAACCAATAATAATATTATGTAAACAATACTAGGAAAAGAGGACATATAAATGTTAAATGAGCTTGGTAAAAAAGCGAAGGCAGCTTCAAGAATACTTGCAAGGCTTGGACAGACTGAGAAAAACAATGCATTGCTTGCAGTGGCTGAGGCACTTACAAAAAATGCGGATGAAATAATAGCTGCAAATTCTATTGACATGGAAGCAGCAAAAAAGAATGGTATGTCAGAGGCACTTCTTGACCGTCTTTTACTTACGGAATCAAGATTAGAGGATATGGCAGAAGGGATAAGACAGGTGGCAGGTCTTGATGACCCTATAGGAGAGGTAACTTCCATGAAGGAGCGTCCAAACGGGCTTCTTATCGGTCAAAAAAGAGTTCCTATGGGCGTTATAGGATTTATCTACGAGTCACGTCCTAATGTTACGGTAGACGGCTTTGCACTTTGCTTTAAGACCGGAAATGCGGTTATTTTAAGAGGTGGAAGCGACTGCATACATTCTAATATTGCACTTGTTAAGGTTATAAGACAGACCCTTGCGGCATGCGGTGTGACCGAGGATGCAGTTTCCCTTATTGAGGACACGGACAGGGAGATTGCAAGGCAGTTTATGAGGCTTAACAAGTATGTTGATTTGCTTATACCGAGGGGCGGAGCAGGGCTTATAAGGACAATTGTTGAAAATGCAACCGTTCCGGTTATAGAAACAGGAACAGGTAACTGCCACATTTACATAGACAAAAGCGCAGACATGGAAAAGGCGTTACCGATAATAAAAAATGCAAAGCTTCAAAGGCTTGGAGTGTGCAATGCCTGCGAATCACTTGTTATACACAAGGATATTGCAGATGTGGCAATTCCTCTGATTGCCGACATGTTAAAGGAAAATGAGTGTGAGATAAGAGGGGATGAACGTGCTGCCTCAATTTCAGACTATATCATTCCTGCAACGGATGAGGATTATGGTACAGAATATCTTGCAAGGATAATATCAGCAAAGGTAGTAGACAGTCTTGACGAGGCAATCGAGCATATCAATAACTACAGCACAGGACATTCAGAGGCTATTATAACCGAGGATTACGAAAGCGCACAGAGATTTTTGGCAGAGATTGATTCAGCATGTGTTTATGTAAATGCTTCAACAAGATTTACTGACGGCTTTATGTTTGGCTTCGGTGCAGAGATAGGAATATCCACGCAGAAGCTTCATGCAAGGGGACCAATGGGGTTACTTGCGCTTACGTCAACAAAATATATCATATATGGCAATGGACAGATAAGAGAGTGATATAAATTAAAATAAAAAACAAGGAGAATAACGTATGTCAGACATGAAATTTACAGGTTCAAAGCAGTATGTTGCATCACCGGAGCTTATGGCTGCCGTTGATGTGGCAAGGACACTTGAGAAGCCCCTGCTTATAAAGGGAGAGCCGGGAACAGGCAAAACAATGCTTGCGGAGGCAATCAGCCAGGCATTTGGCATGAAGCTTTTCATTTGGAACATCAAATCAACAACAAAGGCACAGGACGGACTTTACGTGTACGACACAATACAGCGTCTTTATGACAGTCAGTTCGGCGAGGAGGGCGTTGACGACATAGCAAGATATATAAAGCTTGGAAAGCTTGGCGAGGCGTTTAAGTCTGAGGAGCAGGTTATTCTTCTTATTGACGAGATAGACAAAGCAGATATTGAGTTTCCAAATGACCTTCTGTGGGAGCTTGATAAAATGGAGTTTTACATCCATGAGACAAAGGAGACCATCAAGGCAAAGACAAGACCGATTGTAATAATTACCTCAAATGCCGAGAAGGAGCTGCCTGACGCATTCTTAAGGCGATGCATTTTCCACTATATAAGCTTCCCTGAAAAGGAGGAGATGGAGGAAATTGTAAAAGTACATTTTGAAAATATGGACGAAAATCTTTTAAAGCATGCAATGGATACGTTTTATTGGATTAGAAGCATTAAAGAGGTAAGGAAAAAGCCGAGCACCTCTGAGCTTATTGACTGGCTTAACGCCCTTATGGTTGGCGGAATGGACCCTGAAACCTTACGTGAAAAGCTTCCGTATCTTGGAGTGCTTATTAAGAAGGACGAAGACATAGAGACTGTAAAAAAGAGGAGAATATAATTGTTTACAGATTTTTTATATGTGTGCAGAGAAAAAGGCTTAAAAATATCCATGACGGAATGGATTACATTTATGGATGCCCTTGACAGGGGACTTGCCCATTCCTCCCTGGAGGGAATGTACAACCTTGGGCGTATGATACTTGTAAAGACGGAATCGGACTACGATAAGTTTGACATCGCCTTTATGGAGTATTTTAAAAATATACATGTTGAAGAACAGCTCCCTGCGGATATTCTTAAATTTCTTGACAAGGGCGAGATGGATACAAGCAAATTAAATAAAGATATTTACAGCTTTGACAGGCAGGTTGACATGAATGAGACAAAGCGTATGTTCCGTGAGCGTGTGACGGAGCAGAAAGAGGAGCATAACGGCGGAAACTATTGGATCGGAACAAGCGGTGGCTCCGCCTTTGGCCATGACGGGCGTAATCCGGGAGGGCTGCGTGTCAGTGGACAGACGGGTATGCGTTCTGCATTTCAGGTTATGGGAGAGCGTAAATATGCGGATTTCAGGCACGATAAGACCTTAGATATACGTCAGTTTCAGGTCGCCTTCAGAAAGCTTCGACAGTTTTCTGCAAGGCTCGACGTGGCAAAAACTGAGCTTGACCTTGATAAAACAATAGACAGCACCTGCAACAACGGTGGGTATCTTCAGCTTGAATTTGACAAGCCAAGAAAAAATTCCGTAAAGCTTCTTTTACTTTTTGACTGCGGCGGCACGATGATGCCATTTGCTGAAATGTGCAACGACTTATTTCAAGCAGTTCACAAGGCAAATCATTTTAAGGACGTAAAAACCTATTATTTCCACAATTGCATATACAGCAAGGTTTACAAGGATGCAGAGTGCGAGTATGGCAATTGGATTGATTTGGACGACCTTTTCCGCCATACAGACAAGGATTACAAGGTAATCATTGTGGGCGATGCACAGATGGCGCCGGAGGAGCTTTTTGATATTAACGGAAATTACCGAGGTCCCAATGATGGACGAAGCGGTTATGAATGGAATAAAATGTTCAGGGAGAAATATAAGAAGGCCGTATGGCTTAATCCAAGATTTCACGGCAAATTAAACTCCTTGGCATGGATGGAATCGGAGCGAACCTTAGGGGAAATATATGATATGTATCCGCTTACGGTTGAAGGGCTTAAGGAGGCGATTACGAAGCTTATGGCACCGAGGTAGATTTTTATAACTACGTTTTTATATAATACGTTGTAGAAAATATACAATTCAACGCATGGCACGCTTGCGCTGCTTGTCGCACGTAACGGTACATAAGACTGCAAAATACGCAGTCTAAGTACCGACGGCTCCAAAGCACCTTGCTTATGAAATTGTATATTTTCTACAACTCATATTTTGAAAATGGGAAGTTTCACAATTGCCTGTTATGAATATATAAAATATAGGTGAAAAATCATAAATCGATGCAATTCATACGCTTTTATAGGGAGGTAATGAAATGGCAGAAAACAAATTGGGCGGAATCGGGCTTGTGCTTTCCGGTGGTGGCGGCAAGGGTGCATATCAGATAGGCGTTTTAAAAGCGCTTAAGGAAAATGGGCTGCTTGAGGATGTAAGCGCAATATCGGGTGTGTCAATTGGTGCGGTAAATGCAATGCTTTATGCAATGGACGACATAAACCTTATGTATGACGCATGGAAAGATATAGATATGGAAACGGTATTTGACGTTGACCTTGAAATGATTAGAAATGGACGTATCTATTTTTCAAGGAGTGAAATGCTTGCAATGATTTCCAAATATCTTGACTTTGAGAAGCTTAAAAATTCGCCTTATGACATTTATGCCGCCATGTGCAGAATTGGCGATGCAAACGGAACGAATGCTGAAGCCGTGGAAATATATAATTCCATAAATAATGTTGCGCCAAATCCTGAATATGCCCGTTTAAAGGATTATGACGAGGATACCATAAAGAATATTCTTCTCGCATCCACAGCACTTCCGATTGTATATGAGGCGGTCGAATTTAACGGAGGATATTATCGGGATGGAGGAATATGTGACAATGAGCCTGTAAAGCCTCTCTACGATGCAGGAATACGTGAGTTTATTGTCATAGGCTTAAAGCACGGCAAGGTATTTGATGCTTCAAAATGGCCGGATGCACATTTTGTTACAATATATCCAAGCTATGATCTTGGAAATCTTGTGGAAGGTACACTGGATTTTTCCTCAAAATCAATCGATTACAGGGAGTTGCTTGGTGAAAAGGACGGTCTTCGTTCCATTAAAACAAAATTTAACATGGATGAAAACTACATAAAGATGGAATCTGCACTTGCAAAAATAGACCATGACGAGATCATGATGCGGTTAAAGACACAGTCAACAATGAAAAGTGTGGAAGCCAGGGTGAATTCCAATATAGATAAATTTAATGAACTTGCAAAGAAATTTGAGAATTTTTAAAAGAAAGCGGGGAATGTTCTATGGCAAACAAAATTATTACAATCGGCAGACAGTTTGGAAGTAACGGAAGGGAAATCGGACGTGAGCTTGCAACAAAGCTTGGCATACCGTTCTATGACAAGGAGCTTTTAAATGAAACGGCAAAAAACAGCGGAATGAGCGAGGCAGTGCTTAAAACGCTTGATGAAAGACCTTCAAGAAGCTTCCTGTACTCAATCGTCATGGATCCATATAGTTTCGGCTTTACCTCAGGAGGTTATCAGACTGACCTTAGCCAGAAGGCATTTCAGGCAACCTTTGATACTGTCAACAAGATAGGAGAGGAAGGTCCGTGCGTTATAGTCGGAAGATGTGCTGACTATGCCCTTAGAAAAAATCCGAACAAAGTAAGCCTGTTTATACATGCCCCGTTGGAAAAGCGTATCGAAACAGTAATGGAAAGATTTAATCTTACCTACGACAAGGCAAAATCCCAAATAAACAAGGAGGATAAGGCAAGGGCATCCTACTATAATTTTTATACATCAAAAAAATGGGGAGCTTTGGAGAGCTATGATGTATTTATAAACAGCAGCCTTATGAGTATTGAGGATAATGTGGACTTTATAATTGAGTACATGAAGAAGATGAAGTAAATCATAAACAGGAGAGGTAGAAACGAACATGATAAAACGATTAATAAGAAGCTTTTCAAAAGCATCATTGATATTTTTATTTTTTGGATGCATTATGCTTGGTGCGATGATTAAAAGTGGTGATTTCCCACAGATATTAATGCCATCCCATAATTATGATGAGGTTTTAGAGAATGGATTGAAAAAAGGGCAGCATATCAAAGGATATATATATTTTAGCCTTGGAAGCTTTGCAACAAAAGAAAGCTATACACAATATGAAAACTCAAGAACACCATCAAAAACTAGCGGCTATTATTATATTATTCCTGTAGGTGAGCAGGGCATGGCAGCAATCTATATCCGAAAGGATGATTTAGCAAACATGAAAGCTTTAACGAAGGAAACCGAAGCTTATTTAATGGGAGGAGAGTTTCCGCAGACTAAAGTACATTTTGAAGGAGTCGCAGTAAAAATGGAAAGAGACCTGAAAGGACTGGAGAAGGCTTTCAGAAAGCAACTGGAATATATGGGATATACGGAAGCTGAAATAGAAGATATGCTTTCTGCCTATTCAGATGGAGAATGTCTTGTGCTTTCAGGACCAGCGGATATGTCTGTCATGTATGTTATGATGGCTATTGCATTTGTACTGATTTTAGTTGGAATTATTATAATCGTGCGTAATTACAAAAAGGAAGCTAAATACGACAAGCAGGAGGCTAGTGGATTGACGAATCCGAAGGATGAGTAAGCAGAAGCTTTGTAAGTATTGAGGATAATGCGGACTTTATAATTGAGTATACGAAGAAGATGGGGAAGAACTAATTAAAAATTACTCTTGGGGATATTGAATTTTTTATAATAATATATATAAGTACTTTTTATGGTACTTATTATGTGAGATAATCAAGCCCAGAAGTTTTTTTCTGGGCTTGAGGTTTTTATTCCAATATGGATAGATGGAAAAAGTAAACTAACATAAATATGATTGCTTTACATTCCATTTTGTTTAGATAAAAGATATAATATCATACTTTTATGAAAATGTCTAACAAAAATAAGATTGTGGTTGACTTATAAAAATATATATGCTATTATAGCCTCATCAAACAAGAAAGGAGGAAAAAAATGAAATTTATAGCAGAATTTGTTTTAAAAGACAAAATAGTACCTTTAGAATGGCGTAAATGTATAATTTCATACATAAAGAAATGTCTGTCAGAAGCAAATGAGGGTAAGTATTATGATACATATTATGCACCTGGAAAGGACAAACCGTTTACTTTATCAGTAAATTTTTGTTCACCTGTTTATGAAACAGATAAACTTATTGTCGAAGATAAAAAATTCAAATTATATGTTTCGACTCCAGATAG
This sequence comes from uncultured Bacteroides sp., assembly GCA_964635615.1. Lineage (GTDB taxonomy): Bacteria > Bacillota > Clostridia > Lachnospirales > Lachnospiraceae > Coprococcus_C. The sequence continues at coordinate 17,492 of CAZWNL010000008.1, read as the reverse complement.
CAAGACTGGTTTCATACTATTTTCTAGTATTGCTGCACAAAAAGGCAAAGAATTTCCTTTACCTATGAAAAATTCTATGGCAATGATAAGTATAAAACAGCTTACAGAACAAACTGTTCGAGCCAAACGAATTTTAATAAAAATGCAGGCACCATTATGTATTCGTAAACATTATGCTGATACAAACAAAGATTGGTATTATTCTGTGAAAACACAAGAGGAATTTCGTGTTGAAGCAAAAAAAGTTCTTTATGAACAACTTAAGTCAGCAGGATTTTCTGAAGGTGATAGCCATGTTGATATAATGCCAGTTAATGCAAAAGTAGCTATTATTCGGCATTATGGCATGAAGCTTGAATGTTCATTGGGAGATTTTATCTTGGAAGGTAACCCTAATGCATTGGATTATCTTTTAAAGGCAGGAATGGGAAGTCGTAGATCATCATGCTTCGGGATGTTTAGTGTGATGGCAGAAGAATAGGAGGCGTACATGAAAATAAAATTAGAAAACGATTCTTACGATACACTCTTATTGCCCATTGAATGGAGATTTTCTGCAGCATTAGTTGGTATCGTAAAGTATTTTGAATTTGTAGAACATACAGAAGGAGTTGTTTTACATGAAAAAACACAGAAAGGGGAGGATTTACAGGTATACAAGGATATTGGTGGATATATTGAAGGAATTAAATACAATCAGTGTGATATAACTGAAGAAAGATACCTTCTGTTTTGTGAAAACTATTTCTTGGATGAATTTCCTCATATACATGTAAAAAATATGCTTGGAAAGCAAAGTTACGATGAAGAAGAAATAAGTAACATAAACAAGGAACTAAAATCAAATACAGTTATGAAAAAGGTGTTCAGTAATATTAAATTTGATGGAACAAACGAGAATGTTTTATTGGAAACAATTGAGAATAACAGATTTGAAATTATTAAGGAAACATATAGATATAAGACAAATTTATATAGAAATTTTTCCAATACAAACAGACTTTTTACCGATTTAAATCCTCATTGCAGATTACTTGGATATGATTTGGATGAAAATAGAAAAAGTCGTTCGGTTGCATATCAATTTGATAAAGATACGTTTGTAGCCCAAGATATAATTGAATTTGACTTTATTCCATTTGCATTTCCGAACACTCCAACATCTTTTTTCGTGAATAATAATTATAATATTGATGTGTTATGTAAGACTAACAACGATATAAAATCTGTAATGGAAGAAAAAGTTATTGTTCGTGATAACAAGGTAGAATTTGGAAAATGGAAAACACGACTTATTAAGGGGATTATCAATTCTGATAATTTTATGGAGTATGATGTTGAAGTTATTATGAAAGTCCGGGGAGATGATACTAAATTTGAATCATTTTATATTAATCAGAAACAAATGACAGTGCTTAAGAAAATATATAATAAATTAAATATCAGTTTTACTTATAAATACTCATATAATTATTGGTTGATAGTGGAGGAAGAAGTAGTAAACTGTTGCATCAGAGGTGTTTTTCTTGATAATTTACTGGAAAAACTTCTTGTAATAAGTTGTGATAAGGAATATGCCAATGCAATTTATATTGTTAATAAGTTAATTGATATTAACGTAGATTGGAAAGGAGTACAAGGTATGAATGAAGTTATATCAAGAGCACAGAAGACAGGGTATGCTGTAGGACAGGCAATTGAAAAGAATAAAGCTAAATCATATAAAAATAAACTTACAAATGCCATTATATCACATGATTACGATAGAATATTGGAAATAATGCTTCAATTGTCAGGATATATAGGTCAGGAGATAGGAACGATTTATGACATTATAGATCATAAAGATGATTATTCAGATATAGCCATATGTTTTACAAATGCATTGGTACCTTATGAAAAAGAAGATAAATAATATTAGGAGGAATAATTATGGAAATTAAATCAGCAAAAGCATTAACATTAACTGTGGTAGCAAATATGTCAAGCAACTATGGAGAAGGATTAGGAAACGCTTCAAGTGTACAAAAAGTATATAAAAACCAAAAACAATATGCCACAAGAAGCCGCGAAAGCTTAAAAAATGCAATATGCATACAATCCGGACTTTACGATGACCTTGAAACATCATTGGATAAGGTTATGCAGAAAAAAGTAAATGAGGAATTAAATGCATCAAATTGCAGAGCCTTAGAGGGTGGTTACATGTCAACATCGGGAATGACATATGTAAGAAAGAGTTCATTTTATCTTACTGATGCAGTGGCGGTAGATTCATTTGTAAATGAACTCAGATTTCATAATAACCTGCATCTTGCAAATACACATGCAAAGGCAAATAATTTAAGCGTGCAGAACGATGCAGATAAGACCGGGCTCATGCCATATCAGTATGAATATGATAAGTCGCTTAAAATTTACAGTATTACAATTGATTTAGAACGTGTAGGTGTTGATGAAAACTTTAAAAAAGAAGCTGATAATAAGGAAAAGTCAGAACGCATTAAATCAATACTAACTGCTGTTGAAACACTGTCATTAACTGTTAAAGGCAATATGGATAACGCTGAGCCACTTTTTGTAATTGGTGGACTTTCATCCAGAAAGACACATTTCTTTGAAAATGTTGTAAAAATAAAAAACAATGTATTAATTCTTGAAGATGGTATTGAAAGTAAGCTAAAAAGTGATATAGGTAATTTTAAAGCAGGCGTCTTAAAATGTGGACAATTAGATAATGAAAACGACATTGTAGAACGTTTAAATGCTAAAGCAACTGCTGAATTCTTTAATGAATTAAGAACGGAGATTGATAAGTATTACAATTAGGAGGGATATGTGATTGCGAGCATTAAGAATTCATTTAAAACAAAGCTCAGCTAACTATAGGCGTGAAGAAACCATTGATAATAAAATGACATATCCATTGCCACCATACTCTACAGTAATAGGCGCTTTACATAACGCATGCAACTATACAGAATATCATGCTATGGATTTAAGTATTCAAGGAAGTTATGGCAGTATGGGTAAAGAAGTATATTTTGACAACTGCTTTTTAAATAACCTTCAAAATGACAGAGGCATACTTGTTAAAATGACCAATGAAAATACTTTATCAAATGGATTTGTTAAGGTTGCTGAGGCAAAAAAAGCACAGGGTAATGATTTTCGGCAGGGAATAACAATAGATGTTATCAATCAAACATACCTTGATGAGTATAGAAAACTAAAAGATAAAGGAGATGAAATTGAGCAATTTAAAAAGAATAGAATTAAGCCAGTGCTTGACATGATAAAATTACGAAAAAAGAGTCTCGCTGCCTTAAAAAAGAATACGGGATTATCTCAAGATAGGATGAACAGGGTTGTTGCCAGAGATAAAGAAATTAAATTGCTTGAAAAGGAAATTAATCAAAGGGTAAAAGATTATGAAGCTGAAAATTATGATATTCCAATATCTAAATTTAGGACTTTAACAAGGGGACCTAAATCATATGAGGTCTTATATGATGTAGAGTTAATTATACATGTGTCTTCAGATGATGAAACCTTGGAGTGTATATACAATAACTTAGGTTCATTAACTTCAATTGGCAGAAGTGAGGATTTTGTTGAGTTAATTGAGGAAGATACTGGATTTACTGAGCTTTATCCTATAGATAAACGGCATCATTGTAACAATAGTGCTTATTTACGTGTTGATCCTGATGACCTATATCCTATAAGAAATGGTATACCTGCAAGAGGAACCAGATATTTATTAAATAAGGATTATGTGTTTTCGGGCAATGGAAAACAGAGAATTTTCAATAAAAAACTGGTGACGTATGTATCTAACTTTTATATATATGAAGATGCTGCCGACATTTTTATTGACAATAAAGGCAATATAGTAAGTTTGGTTTAAGAAAAACAAAGGACGTGTGTATTTATGTTTGATAATTTATATGAAATTAAAGAACTGCATGATGAATTAAGAGAAAAGCTAGGCAAAAATGATAAATATTTTAATTCACAGCAAACGGTGCGTGAACATACAGACATGCTATTACAGGAAGCTTTTTATTTATATAACTATAACTATATAAATGAACATGAATACGCACTCCTTTGCTATGCCTGTGAACGACATGATTATGGAAAAATAAATGAGAAGATGCAGGACAGGATGAAGAAGCATTACAAATTTAATTCAGATGATGAAGTACAGCATAACATACTTTCAGCACTTTTTATTTGCCGAGAAGATTTTGAAAATGATATAGATTTTAAAAGTGTGCTGTATGCTGTTTTGTATCACCATGACAACAGAGACATTTCAGACACGTTATCATCGTATCTTCTTGTAAGGTGTGAAGAAGGTTATATTAAAGAGTTTCTTGAAAATTATAAGGAAAAAGGAGCAGAAAGTCCAAACACAAAGGCATTAAGATTTATAGATAAAATGTTGAAATATCGTGATTGCGATAAAAATAGTAGTGCTATAGACAATGATACATATGAAACATACAAACAAATGATAAAACTGAAAGGGCTTTTACATAAGTGTGATTATAGTGCAAGTGCCGGTGAAAAATGCGAGTTTAAAAATGATTTTTTATTAGAATCATTAGAGTATCATTTAAAATGTTTATCATCAGAAAATCAAGAAGCAAGCTGGAACAAACTCCAAAACTTTGCACGTGATAATGCTCAAAATAATATTATTGTTGTAGCTCCTACAGGCTCAGGGAAAACGGAAGCCGGGCTATTATGGGCTGGAAATAATAAATGTTTTTTTGTACTTCCTTTAAAAACAGCCATAAATGCAATATACGACAGAATACGAACCCATATTATAAGAGACAAAGATACTAATGAAAAAATAGCAATACTTCATTCAGATATGCAATCCTATTATTGTAATGAAGTATTTAAAGTTACAGGCGTAGATGAGGAAGATTTAATTATAGATTATATTAATAGAAGCAAACAGCTTGCACTTCCTATTACCGTGTCAACACTGGATCAGCTATTTAATTTTACACTGAAGTATTATGGATATGAGTTGAAATTATCTACTTTATCTTATTCCAAAATAATTATTGATGAAATACAAATGTATTCTGCTGATTTACTTGCATATCTCATATTTGGGATTGAAAAAATTATTGAAATGGGTGGAAGAGTAGCAGTACTTACAGCAACGTTGCCTCCTTTTGCAAAACATAGATTATGTGAAGCAATGAACCAAAAGTATGAATTTAAAGATTTCTCATTTATGGGAAAAACAAGACATAATGTAAAGGTTTATGAGAAATGCTTGTTATCATCTGATATTACTTCATTTTGGAAAACTAATATTAATATGCCAAGCTGTAAAATACTTGTAATATGTAACAGTATAGGAACAGCTCAGCGTATTTATAAGGAATTAACGGAGTCTTTAACAGATGTAAATATAAATTTGCTACATTCCCGTTTTACTCTTAATGATAGAAGACAAAAGGAATCAAATATCATGAATGTAGGAAAAACTGAAAACTATAGTCATGAAATATGGGTTTCAACATCTGTAGTAGAGGCAAGTCTGGATATAGATTTTGATTTCTTATTTACTGAATTGTTGGATATTTTTTCATTATTTCAACGCTTGGGTAGAGTTAACAGAAAAGGATGCAAAAATATTGAATGTATAAATTGCTTTATATATACTGAGCTACAAGATAAACCACTGAAATATTATTTATCTAAAGATAAGGATAAATGTTTTGTGGATAATGATATTTACGAATTATCAAAAGAAGCAATATTAACCGTTGACGGATTACTCAGTGAAGAAACAAAAACATATTTAATTAATACATATTTATCTGAGGAAAAACTAAATAATTCTGGCTATGTCCAAAGATATAACATAGCTATTGACTACCTTAAAAATATATACACATATGAAAATACTAATGATAAGAATAGTATACGAGACATACGCAACATAGATATTATACCATATTCTGTATATGAAGATAATATTGAAACTATTACATCATGCCAAAGTCATTTAAAGGATAATACAATATCAAGAGTAGAACGTATCAAATATGTAGAAACCATTAGAGGCTTTATAGTATCCGTTCCATATTGGATGGTTGCGTCAAATCGTATAAAAGTAGTGAAAGAGAAAGAAATAAAACTATATAAAGGCATGTCAATTCCAGTAATTGAATGTGATTATACTTCTGATATTGGCTTGGGTGAAATATACAAGCGAACTGACGATGGAAAAGGAACAATTATTTAGTAGGAGAACTATATATGACTGAAGAACAAGTTACTGGTATTATGGTGTATTACTATTATGTTTGCAAACGTAAGCTCTGGTATTACATCCACGAAATACGAATGGAATATGATAATCAAAACGTTAAACTTGGTAAATTGCTGGATGAAACAGCTTATGCAAGAGACAACAAACATGTGATGATTGATGGAGTTATTAATGTAGATTTTATAAAAGGCAATAACGTAATACATGAAATAAAGAAGAGTAAAAGCATAGAAGAGGCCGGTATAATGCAGGTGAAATATTATCTGTATTATTTATATCAAAAAGGTCTAAGAGACATGACAGCCAAAATTGATTATCCGTTACTTAAACAAAGCATATCAGTAGAGCTATATGATGATGATTTTACAATTTTGGACATGGTGATTAAAGATATTTTAAATATTGCATCTATGGATAATGTAGGGGAAGTAAATAGACAAAATATATGTAAGAAATGTGCGTATTATGATTTATGTTTTATATAAAGCAGAGGAGGTATTATGGAGGAAAGCTACTATTTTTTTACAGATGGTAAGATTAGCCGTAAGGATAATACATTGCGTTTTGAATCTATAGATGGTAATAAACGTGACTTGCCTATAGAAAATGTTGATGATATATATATCATGTCAGAAATGTCCTTTAATGTAAGTTTACTTAACCTTTTAGGCAATAATGGAATTGCCGTACATTTTTTTAATTATTATCAATTTTATATAGGAAGTTTCTATCCTCGTGAACAAAGACTTGCAGGCAAATTACTCACACAACAGGTTGAACATTATTCAAATTATGGAAAGCGCATGGAAATAGCACAAGCTTTTATTTTAGCTGCATCAAATAATATGTATAGAAATTTACGTTATTACAATGGCAGAGGAAAACAAGTTAAAGATTATATGGATCAGATAGAGGTTTATCAAAGAAATATTTCTGATACAAAAACAATACAAGAATTAATGGGGGTAGAGGGCAACATAAGAAAATCTTATTATAAGGCATGGAACATTATTGTTGATCAAAATATTGATTTTAAAAAAAGAGTTATGCACCCACCGGATAATATGATTAACAGTCTTATTTCTTTTGTTAATTCACTTATTTATACAAAAGTACTTACTGAAATATATAAAACACAATTAAATCCGACAATCAGTTATTTACATGAACCTGGAACGAAAAGATTTTCTCTTGCTCTGGATTTGGCAGAAATTTTTAAACCACTTATTGGAGACAGACTAATTTTTTCATTACTAAATCGAAATCAAATTACAGAGGAAAGTTTTACTCCGGGTCTGAATGGGTTGCAGCTTACAAAGAAAGCTTCTCAAACAATTATTGAAGAGTTAGATGATAAATTAAGAACAACAATAAAGCATCGTGATTTAAATAAAAATGTATCATATCAATACCTTATACGATTGGAGGTATTTAAATTGATTAAACATATAATAGGTGAAAAGCCATATAAAGGTTTTGAGATATGGTGGTAACCTACACATGAAAATTTTAAACTGTTTTAACTGGAGGAATACATATGTACGCTATTTTAGTATATGACATAATAACTGATACACAAGGTAAAAAAAATTTACCTAATGTGTTCAAAATATGTAAAAAATATCTTACGCATATACAAAATTCTGTTTTTGAGGGAAATATAACAGAAGCCGGAATTATAGCTTTAAAAGCAGAGCTAAGAAATTATACTCGAAAAGAAAAAGATTCTGTAATACTATTTACAGCACGTGATGAAAGGTGGCTCAAGAAAGAATTTTTAGGGTGTCAAGACGATAAAACGTCACGTTTTATATAATTTGTCGACCCGACATACGGTTAAAATTACCGTATGTCGACAATCCAGATATTACACATAATATTGCATTTTAATTGCATTGTGTTATCATAATTTTGTCTATAAATGTATTAGGTCGACAAAATATATTGTTATGATAAAGTAAAAATACACCTTTGTGATAAGGCGGATTAAGATATAGCCAGAGTGGAATGTAAAGTTAAAAACGGAAGATGTAATTAATAAAGTCTTAAGAATTAAGATATAGCCAGAGTGGAATGTAAAGTTGTTTAAGTTATCGTAATATGTACGCTCAATTCTAATTAAGATATAGCCAGAGTGGAATGTAAAGCGGAAAACGGTTGACATAAAATGCATAAACTCATTAATTAAGATATAGCCAGAGTGGAATGTAAAGTTTAAGTATTTATTATGTGCTTCAAGTTGTCTGTATTAAGATATAGCCAGAGTGGAATGTAAAGTTATATCTGATAAGATTTTTTGCATTACATCTTTCAATTAAGATATAGCCAGAGTGGAATGTAAAGTGGATAAATGCTTGCGGATTTCTGAACGCCTGCATATTAAGATATAGCCAGAGTGGAATGTAAAGCTATAATACATATGCTATCAACGGTTTCTTGTTTAATTAAGATATAGCCAGAGTGGAATGTAAAGCGCTATCCTTCAAAATTTCGTTACAAATTCGCCACAATTAAGATATAGCCAGAGTGGAATGTAAAGCCTTAAAATGATATTCCTTTTATAAATTTCTTCACATTAAGATATAGCCAGAGTGGAATGTAAAGTTCATAATTTGTCAGCATAATGTTTGTATCTGTGTTATTAAGATATAGCCAGAGTGGAATGTAAAGCATTTTCACTAAGTCTCTTTTTTTTGATTGTGTTCTGATTAAGATATAGCCAGAGTGGAATGTAAAGTTGTTGATTTAATGTAATCATTATATCACATCTGAATTAAGATATAGCCAGAGTGGAATGTAAAGAACTTTGGTTACATAAAGGTGTATTGTGCCACTCCTATTAAGATATAGCCAGAGTGGAATGTAAAGTTGACCTTGGATATATATACTCGTCAAGCTTCTTTTATTAAGATATAGCCAGAGTGGAATGTAAAGTAAGCTGTGCTTTCATAGCTTGGTCTAAACCAAAAGATTAAGATATAGCCAGAGTGGAATGTAAAGGTTTTTGCTGGCACGGACATTAATATCAGACGCTATATTAAGATATAGCCAGAGTGGAATGTAAAGCATTTTCAATATGTTTTTTTGCATTAAGTGCCCATATTAAGATATAGCCAGAGTGGAATGTAAAGCTTTGTTTAAAAGCCAAATTTCTGCATCAACACAAATTAAGATATAGCCAGAGTGGAATGTAAAGAATTATATAAAATAATTTTTGGAAGGAGGACAGACATTAAGATATAGCCAGAGTGGAATGTAAAGCGTTCAGACGCAATCAAAGAAATAGCTTGTTGCCAATTAAGATATAGCCAGAGTGGAATGTAAAGTTCTTTTTGCGAAAAGCTTGGAGTATCAATAATACTATTAAGATATAGCCAGAGTGGAATGTAAAGGTTGGGCAGTGGTTTGAGATTAAAAAGAGAGAAATTGATTAAGATATAGCCAGAGTGGAATGTAAAGAGTGTAATTTTATTAAAAAAGTTTTTCGTATTATCATTAAGATATAGCCAGAGTGGAATGTAAAGTCCCTTACCCTCTCGTAATTCGTCAACATGATTTGGATTAAGATATAGCCAGAGTGGAATGTAAAGTTTTCTGCATCTTGCATCATGCCAAACACTATTTCATTAAGATATAGCCAGAGTGGAATGTAAAGCAAAAACCATGCGCTGTTTTTCAATAGCATTAATGGATTAAGATATAGCCAGAGTGGAATGTAAAGTGTTTTTATATTCCGCAATCCGTTCCCGGATAGATGATTAAGATATAGCCAGAGTGGAATGTAAAGTTCAGCAGCTTCAGGAAACTTTGCGTTAGGGCAGGAATTAAGATATAGCCAGAGTGGAATGTAAAGGGGTCTACTGTAAAGTAATCTCCCATTTCCTCTGTAATTAAGATATAGCCAGAGTGGAATGTAAAGTTTTGTAAAAGATATTCTCCCCACACAGCATTAGAATTAAGATATAGCCAGAGTGGAATGTAAAGTAGGACCCTGTAGCGGATGATGCTCCTTTGTACCCATTAAGATATAGCCAGAGTGGAATGTAAAGCGGAATTGAATCAGCCATAGTAATAAATTCAATATCATTAAGATATAGCCAGAGTGGAATGTAAAGGAATCTAAGTTATCGTAATATGCACGCTCAATTCTAATTAAGATATAGCCAGAGTGGAATGTAAAGTTTCCCGTGGGTGCTAGGATTTTTAATATTATCAGCATTAAGATATAGCCAGAGTGGAATGTAAAGTTTAACAATATATTATTTGATGCTAACTACATATAATTAAGATATAGCCAGAGTGGAATGTAAAGGTTTCTCTAACCGAATTTAATATAATGTATTGAGATTAAGATATAGCCAGAGTGGAATGTAAAGTGTCGTATTCACTAAATTTTTGCATTTTGTATCTCTATTAAGATATAGCCAGAGTGGAATGTAAAGGCTTCTTACTTGATTAATCTTGATATTAGCCTCAAATTAAGATATAGCCAGAGTGGAATGTAAAGGTTGACAACAGACTTTGCGTTAAAGCTGATTGTAACATTAAGATATAGCCAGAGTGGAATGTAAAGTACGTTATGTTAAAAAGTGCATTTAATGATGGAACAATTAAGATATAGCCAGAGTGGAATGTAAAGGTTTATGGAAGCGGTGCGGATAGTAAAGGAAATGAGATTAAGATATAGCCAGAGTGGAATGTAAAGGGTAGAAAGGGCGGTGGGGCAGTATGGCAGTTTATGATTAAGATATAGCCAGAGTGGAATGTAAAGGGCGGTGGCCGTACACATTGGCGAATAGTTGGCTTGATTAAGATATAGCCAGAGTGGAATGTAAAGCATCTTCCAAATCTTTAAAAAATGGGTCTGAACATAATTAAGATATAGCCAGAGTGGAATGTAAAGTAAGACAGGCGGCAAGCTATATGGACACAATGCGGATTAAGATATAGCCAGAGTGGAATGTAAAGAGCAGTTTATCAGCGAATGATGTTATTAGGTTAGGAATTAAGATATAGCCAGAGTGGAATGTAAAGGCGTCTGAGCTAAACGAAAATACACCGACGGCTGTTGATTAAGATATAGCCAAAGAGCAGAATAAAGTGCTATATTTTAGCTTTTACGTATCAGTTCTCGCATTTAAGATATAGCCAGAGTGGAATGTAAAGTTCAAACTATCAGTTGAAGTGCCTGTGTGAGTTGTAATTAAGATATAGCCAGAGTGGAATGTAAAGTGAAAACTAAATCAGCAGTTGAAAAAAAACGCTATAATTAAGATATAGCCAGAGTGGAATGTAAAGATTTCCTGATGTATATATATTTGATGACTTTGATGAATTAAGATATAGCCAGAGTGGAATGTAAAGGCGTAAAGTTTTTATAGTCACGATTGTTGAATATTGATTAAGATATAGCCAGAGTGGAATGTAAAGCAAAATATGTAGGCTCAATATCTCCATCACGCACAATTAAGATATAGCCAGAGTGGAATGTAAAGTTATTTGATACTCTCACATATACTCTTGTTTCAATATTAAGATATAGCCAGAGTGGAATGTAAAGAAAACTTTATAGGGAAAGGGGCGGCATTTCTACCAATTAAGATATAGCCAGAGTGGAATGTAAAGTTTATCGAACTTCCCTCTAAATCCTGTCCTCTCTCATTAAGATATAGCCAGAGTGGAATGTAAAGTATCTTGATAATCTGTGGAAAACGATTGTTGATGATTAAGATATAGCCAGAGTGGAATGTAAAGAATTCTGAAACAACAGATTATTTAATCAACCTAACAGATTAAGATATAGCCAGAGTGGAATGTAAAGTTGACTGTGCAGTATAATTCAAACGGCGACAACAAATTAAGATATAGCCAGAGTGGAATGTAAAGAAAGTACAGACTATCATTTATGAAGAATATTGCACCATTAAGATATAGCCAGAGTGGAATGTAAAGTGCGATAAACATGGTGTAAAACACACTCTCGGCGAATTAAGATATAGCCAGAGTGGAATGTAAAGATAGACATTAAGCCGACAGGGAAAACCGAGGTTGTTATTAAGATATAGCCAGAGTGGAATGTAAAGATATTGAATGGAAAGATAGTATATTGACAGATACGGATTAAGATATAGCCAGAGTGGAATGTAAAGATTCACGTGTTGTTTTAGATTCTAGTTGTTCTTTTGATTAAGATATAGCCAGAGTGGAATGTAAAGTGGGATGGTACAATTAACCTTGTTGATAACGTATCTATTAAGATATAGCCAGAGTGGAATGTAAAGTTATGTGCTATTGATAAGCTTAGCCAATGGGTGCAATTAAGATATAGCCAGAGTGGAATGTAAAGATAGCTTTAATTGTGACAGCCATAGCAGCATTGGATTAAGATATAGCCAGAGTGGAATGTAAAGGCGACATAAATAAACGTATATATGTTGATGTGGAAAATTAAGATATAGCCAGAGTGGAATGTAAAGTTGGTTAGATAATCGCTCAAATCACCTTGTATAAGATTAAGATATAGCCAGAGTGGAATGTAAAGTATCTTATTTTTAATAGACCAGTACAATCGATGTCGGATTAAGATATAGCCAGAGTGGAATGTAAAGATAAAACTCGTACGAAAGGTTATGTACATATATTAATTAAGATATAGCCAGAGTGGAATGTAAAGTTTAAAAAACTAATCAAATAGTCTAATTTAATCACGATTAAGATATAGCCAGAGTGGAATGTAAAGTTGTCAATGAGGAGAGGAAATTCAGCATAAAGGATGATTAAGATATAGCCAGAGTGGAATGTAAAGACCGTCATTGTTAAATTGATAAGATTTGACATAATCATTAAGATATAGCCAGAGTGGAATGTAAAGCAGGATGCATACTACACTTACGATAAACATGCCGGCATTAAGATATAGCCAGAGTGGAATGTAAAGTAAAAAATTATCAAATGCAGTTTTCCGGCAACAAAATTAAGATATAGCCAGAGTGGAATGTAAAGTGTGACGTGTATGTCGTGCCAGCTGTGAGATAAGAAATTAAGATATAGCCAGAGTGGAATGTAAAGTTTTTGTGGGCGCATATCCCACATATCATATACTAATTAAGATATAGCCAGAGTGGAATGTAAAGTGCAAATTTTATATCTTGTTGTATCAGAATGTCATTATTAAGATATAGCCAGAGTGGAATGTAAAGACCGAACAAATACTAACATCATTTTCAGATGCACCATTAAGATATAGCCAGAGTGGAATGTAAAGGTCATCGCTTTCAACCTGCGTGGCCGTAGCCATGTATTAAGATATAGCCAGAGTGGAATGTAAAGTGATCTGTTATGTTTCCTACTCTATCATAGTTAGTGATTAAGATATAGCCAGAGTGGAATGTAAAGATGTAATACGCATCATTTGGTGGTTTAAGCCCTGGATTAAGATATAGCCAGAGTGGAATGTAAAGGATTATTCGAGGCTTGCAGGGGATGAAACTGACATGATTAAGATATAGCCAGAGTGGAATGTAAAGTTTTGTGAATGGATTTAAAAGCATTCTGGCGATTTATTAAGATATAGCCAGAGTGGAATGTAAAGTGGGATAAAGATTTAAAAAATCCTTGGGTTGACGAATTAAGATATAGCCAGAGTGGAATGTAAAGGTACTCCTGAATAGTAAGCTCCTCCTCCTGAACGTGATTAAGATATAGCCAGAGTGGAATGTAAAGTCATAATATTTGCTAAGAAATGACGTCACAAGCCATTAAGATATAGCCAGAGTGGAATGTAAAGACGGTATAAGGAGTGTTTAACATGATTTACATTATTATTAAGATATAGCCAGAGTGGAATGTAAAGTTGACTATTGAATATGTACGAGATAAAATAGTTGAATTAAGATATAGCCAGAGTGGAATGTAAAGTCATATTGCTCATATATCATTCTAATAAAATGTGATTAAGATATAGCCAGAGTGGAATGTAAAGCAAGCTAAATGAATATTTACCAAATAGGTTTATTTTATTAAGATATAGCCAGAGTGGAATGTAAAGTGCTTAAAGTCTTTAAACTGAAAGCGATTATTTCATTAAGATATAGCCAGAGTGGAATGTAAAGTGTTTGGCTGAAATCTCCATAGATGTAAGCATACGATTAAGATATAGCCAGAGTGGAATGTAAAGCTGATTGTTATATGTGTTCCTTCTTCGTCAACATATTAAGATATAGCCAGAGTGGAATGTAAAGTCAGAGATACACAGCGTGTTAGCATGTATATAACTAATTAAGATATAGCCAGAGTGGAATGTAAAGTAAAAAAATGCAGAAAGAAATTCAGCAAATAAATCCAATTAAGATATAGCCAGAGTGGAATGTAAAGAATTGAAAGGAGATATATGTTTACAGTATCTTTTTATTAAGATATAGCCAGAGTGGAATGTAAAGGCACCCGACATGAACACACCAGAGCTGAAAGATGTAATTAAGATATAGCCAGAGTGGAATGTAAAGTTTGATTTTTTCTTGATAATATTTTCCAAATCCGGATTAAGATATAGCCAGAGTGGAATGTAAAGGTGAAAGTAGGTGGACGTGACAGTGGCGCTATAGATTAAGATATAGCCAGAGTGGAATGTAAAGTTATCCATGTCCCTCTTAAGCTTGTCCACCAACTCGATTAAGATATAGCCAGAGTGGAATGTAAAGGTAGATGAGGTAAACTGGGACTTCACCTGTACGGATGATTAAGATATAGCCAGAGTGGAATGTAAAGTCATTGCCAACTCGAGAGATAGAAGCTAACTTGATTAAGATATAGCCAGAGTGGAATGTAAAGGCATTTCTCGAAGGAACAATGGACAGCTTTGTTGTATTAAGATATAGCCAGAGTGGAATGTAAAGTAATTTTGGACGTCCAAATCGGTACGTCATAGCTACATTAAGATATAGCCAGAGTGGAATGTAAAGGATTTTTCAGTAACCAGCAGTGGTAAAGGTACATATGATTAAGATATAGCCAGAGTGGAATGTAAAGTTTGGTTCTGCTTCTATCTTCTGAAGTTCCTCAACCATTAAGATATAGCCAGAGTGGAATGTAAAGTACATTTCGCAATTTGCAGTTGAGGATACTGTTTACATTAAGATATAGCCAGAGTGGAATGTAAAGTTTTTTTTCAAGGAGAATGCAATGAGAGCTGATTACATTAAGATATAGCCAGAGTGGAATGTAAAGCTAATAATCACCAAATCCTTTTCGATTTTGGTAGGATTAAGATATAGCCAGAGTGGAATGTAAAGGTGCTATACTGGAATAGAGTTGAATAACTTTTTTTATTAAGATATAGCCAGAGTGGAATGTAAAGTTAGCACACGCTAATTGACCGCCTTCCTTGTTAATATTAAGATATAGCCAGAGTGGAATGTAAAGATTTCTCGGAAAAATTGTTCTAAGATTTTGTCACGATTAAGATATAGCCAGAGTGGAATGTAAAGTTTTTATTATTAAATTCAAATGTGCCGTTACCATATTAAGATATAGCCAGAGTGGAATGTAAAGCATCATAAGTCAGCAAATAGCGATAGCGACCAATAATTAAGATATAGCCAGAGTGGAATGTAAAGGAATATTACAGAAACATAGGATATAACGAATTATTAATTAAGATATAGCCAGAGTGGAATGTAAAGTTTAAAATTACTAAATTCATAGTTGTTCCTCCATTTATTAAGATATAGCCAGAGTGGAATGTAAAGCTATTTAACGATAGTGTGCCACTTCGTTCGAAATTTATTAAGATATAGCCAGAGTGGAATGTAAAGGCTGATTGCCTGTCAAAGCAACCGGCTCCATTGGATTAAGATATAGCCAGAGTGGAATGTAAAGTACCGAATACGACACAGCAGGAAGATGATGCTACGATTAAGATATAGCCAGAGTGGAATGTAAAGTGGCTCTGTCTGATCTCATGGCTATGCAAAGCCAGATTAAGATATAGCCAGAGTGGAATGTAAAGCCGGGTACTGCGCCGTGATCTGTAATGCGTTCTTGATTAAGATATAGCCAGAGTGGAATGTAAAGCCTTAATCCGTGGTATCAATCTCGTAGAGAGGAAACATTAAGATATAGCCAGAGTGGAATGTAAAGACACAATTATTGAATTCTTAGACAGAAAAACAATAAAATTAAGATATAGCCAGAGTGGAATGTAAAGTAGTAATGTGGTGATCTTGAATACACTATGTCATTAATTAAGATATAGCCAGAGTGGAATGTAAAGATCAATGCAGTCACTGATATTGTTGATACCGAAGAAATTAAGATATAGCCAGAGTGGAATGTAAAGGTCACTACTGTCGGCCGAATTACAGCTGCATTACTATTAAGATATAGCCAGAGTGGAATGTAAAGGTGTCTGAAGAAAATTCCCAGGCAGCAGTACAGGAATTAAGATATAGCCAGAGTGGAATGTAAAGGAAGGTTCGTTATACATTGAGGCACTTGCAAGTAATCATTAAGATATAGCCAGAGTGGAATGTAAAGATAAATCCGTTAATGATATTAATGGCGCCGGACAGTATTAAGATATAGCCAGAGTGGAATGTAAAGTTTGCCAAATAGGCATTAAAATATAATCGCGTTTTAATTAAGACACAAAGTACAAATGACAGAAGGAAAGCGCAACATCATTTAGATGCTCTTATAGAAGTATGACATTGAGTCTGCACAGGATATTCAGGATGTTCTCAAAGACCTGCTGGGCGGAACCATCAAAGGAATGATGGAGGCTGAGATGGATGAACATTTGGGTTACTCCAAATCAGAACGCTCCGATAGTGACGATTACCGTAATGGTTATAAGACCAAACAGGTAAACAGCAGCTATGGCAGCGTGAAAATTGAAGTTCCCCAGGATCGTAAATCCACATATGAGCCGCAGGTCGTGAAAAAACGACAGAAAGATATTTCCGATATAGACCGGAAAATCATCTCCATGTATGCAAAAGGCATGACACCAGACAGATATCCGATACCATTGAAGATATATATGGTTTTGAAGCTTCAGAAGGCTTTATTTCAGACGTTACGGATAAAATCATGCCACGGATTGAGGACTGGCAGAACCGCCCTCTTTCAGAGGTATATCCTGTCCTGTATATTGATGCCATCCATTATTCCGTCCGTGATAACG